>JAZKCH010000009.1:0-10761 GCA_040388215.1 Pseudomonadota bacterium
TGCCGCCCGACAAAACGGATGATGCGACGGTTCGGCGAACATCCGTCCGGTAAGCGGGGCGACACGGCGTATGATCGTGGTGGCGCCGCGAGAAGCGCGGTCGATCCTTGTGATAAGCACGGGAGGATGTGGCGGTGTGTCGCCCCAGCCGGGTGGTTTCTCGCGCGTAACGTTGAACCGAACCGCGGCGCAGGGCAGTTCGACCTAACGCGGGCTTTGCAGGACGGCGCGTACCGCCTAACAGCCTGCGATGCTTGCCGGCCTATTATTTGCAATTCACGACGCCGACGATCGTCCCGATCGTCTGGCCGCGACGCTGCCGTTCAGCGGCGTCACGCTTATCGAATACCAGGCGCGGTTGCTGATCGCGGCCGGGGTGTCGCAGGTCATCGTCGTCGTGGCGCGCATGACCCCTGAGCTTTTGGGGGCGATCAACCGTATCGGTCGGCGCGGAGTCTCCGTCGATACGGTGCGCTCGGCGACCGAGGCGGTCGAGAAGCTCCATCCGCTGGCCCGCGTGCTGATGCTTGGCGACGGGCTGGTCACTACCGAAGCGATCGTCAAGGCGATGGCGGGCGAGGAGGGCGATTGCCTGCTCGTCGTGCCGGAGAGCGATGCGGGGCCAGGGTTCGAACGCGTCGGCGGGCAGATGGCGTGGGCCGGGGTCGCCCGGCTGAGTTCGAGCCGGATCGCCGAGGTCGCGGCTTTGCCACAGGATTACGATCTTCAGTCGTCGCTGCTGCGTCTGGCGGTACAGTCGCGCGCGACGCAGGTGTTGCTGCCGACCGATGCGGTGCGCGGTGGGCACGGGATCGAGCGGCAGGCGCGGACGCTGGAGGAGCGCGGCCGTGCGGTGCTGATGACGATCGTGTCGGGGCGACGCGGCTGGTTCGACCGGTTCGTGCTCGCGCCGATCGCGCGGCTGGCGTTGCCGCTGCTGGTCGATCGCGGCGTGGCGGGGACCACGGTGGGCGCGGCCGGGCTTGCGCTGGGCGTCGCCGGGCTGGTGACGATCGGCGTAGGCCTGTCCTCGACCGGGCTGATCCTGGCGCTGGTCGGGTGCATCGCATTGGCACTTGGTTCGGTGTTGAGCGGGCTTCGCGACGAGGAGCCGATGGCGCATGGCCAGACCGTGGCGATCGGCGGTGTCGTTGCCGCCGCGATCCTCGTCTTTGCGTTCTTCGTCAGCGGCTATGCAGGCGAGAACACCGCGCTGGCGATCGGTACGGCGCTCGTCGCGATCGGCGGACTTGCTGAGCGCGCGATCGTCGAGCGCGAGCGTCAGCTCTGGTGGGGCAGTCCGGCGGCGTATCTGCTGATCGTGACGATGACCGCGCTGGTCGGTTTTCCGGTGGTGGGATTGGGGTTGACCGCGGCCTATGCGACCGCGACGCTGGCGGCAGTGATTGAGCGATTGCGCCGCGCGCCTTAGGCGGACCTTAACGACCGGAGGCTAAGCACGGGGCGATGTCGGTCGGCCGTGACCCAGTTGACGCTATGCCGTCCTATGACGATCCGCTCGCGCGGGCCGAGACCGTGCGTTTGCGCGCGGAGACGCGACTGGCAGGGACGATCGCCGACTTCTTCCTCGATGCGGATGCGCGGTTGGACGACCGGACGCGGCTGATGCTGGCGCATGTGCTGGATGCGATCGTCGGTTCGATCGAGTGGGATATCCGGCGCCATGCGGCGCGGTCGCTTGCCGGAAACGGATCGAGCAAGGCGGGCGAGGCGATCCTCAAGGCGGGCGCGGGGGGTGTCGTCGATCGACTCACGCGCGCCGGATTGCTCCGTGACGAGGAGCTGATGGACGAACTGATCGCACGCGTGCGTCACGATCTGATCGCGGCGTCGCTGCCGGTCGAGGTGGCCGAGCCCGACGAGGCTAGCCTGCTGGTCCGTCTCGCTGGCGTGCCGGACAGTATCGTAGCGTCGGCGGCGTCTGCCCTGCTCGCGGCCGAGAGCCGGCGGCGGGTCGCGAACGAACAGGGTGTTGTCGGTGGGAGCGAACTGCCCGCTGAACTCCATCACCGCCTGGTCTGGTGGGTAGCGGCGGCAATCCGCGACGGCTTGCGGCATGCGACGCGCGAGAGCGACCGCGCGATCACCGACGCGGCGCAGCGCAGTCTCGCGGCGCATGACGAGGGCGAGCGACCCGATGCGGTGGCGATGCGGCTGGCGGGGGCGCTCGATGCGCGACCAAACGAGTTGGCGGCGGTGCTGGTCGAATCGATCGGCGACCGGCGATTGTCACTGTTCGTGGCGGTGCTGGCGCATGCGCTCGGCATCGCGTTCGATCAGGCGCGGGCGATCACGCTGGAGCCCGAGGGCGATCGGTTGTGGCTGGCGTTGCGCGCCCTCGACATGGATCGGCCGACGATCGCCCAGATTGGGCTGGCCCTGTCGGAAGCGGATCCGCGGCGCGATATCGAGGCATTTGCGGACGCTTTGGATGCGATCGTTTCGGTCGGTGTCGAGGATGCGCGGGCGTCGATCGCACCACTGGCACTGAACCGCGATTTTCGGATGGCGTTGCGGGCGCTGGCGCGTACGGGTCGGCGATGAGCGTGTTCGACCCTTCGACCGAAAGCCCCATTGCCCACGCGATCGTCGCACCCGATGGTTCGTTGTCGTTCGCGGATCCGGCGTTGATCGCACTGAACCAGCGGGCGGGGGGTATGCGCGGTGCGCCACTGGCGGTGCCGCAACTCGCGACGATTGCGCGGTTGGCGCGGCGGCTCGGCATCGTCGTGTCGCGCGGTGTCGTAGTCGCCGACGACGAGACCGACGTCGATCTGTGGGTACGTGCCCAACCGGACGGCGAGAACGTCCGTCTCACGGTCAGCGGCTGGCGCGAGATCGCCGCATGGCGCCCGGCCCGGCCGGCACCCGATGCGCAGAATGATTTTCTCGGCAGCGATAC
Organism: Pseudomonadota bacterium; assembly: GCA_040388215.1. GTDB lineage: Bacteria > Pseudomonadota > Alphaproteobacteria > Sphingomonadales > Sphingomonadaceae > Sphingomonas. The sequence continues at coordinate 2,924 of JAZKCH010000009.1, forward strand.
CGACTGGCGGTGGGAAACCGACTCCGCGCTGCGGCTGACGTTCGTGACGCTGGATGCGGGGCCGAAGCATGGCTTCGATGCGTTCGCGCTGCTCGGTCAGCCGCTGACGGCGATGTTCGCGCTCGATGCCGGAACGGACGGGACGTTGCCGATCCTCGATTCGCTGGCTCGGCGGCGGGCGATGGCCGCGCAGCCCGCGCATCTGCGGAGTTCGGGCCGCGCGGTGACGCTGACCGCCAATGTCCGGCACGATGCATCGGGCGATTTTGCCGGGTTCGTCGGCGTGGCGCGGATGGTCGTCGAGGACGCTCCGGCGCCAGTGGCCGCGGACACGCTGTCGCCGACCTTCACGAGCGGGCTCGACAAGGCGTTGCGGATTCCGCTCGCGCGGATCGTCGCCAATGCCGACAGCATCAACGCGCAGGCGGATGGCCCGGTACAGGGTGACTACGCCGATTACGCCGCGGATATCGCCAGCGCGGGACGGCACCTGCTCGAACTGGTTGACGACTTGGTCGATCTCCAGGCTGTCGAGCGTCCGGATTTCGCGCTCGCACCAGAGCCGATCGATTTGGCCGATGTCGCCCGCCGTGCCGCTGGCCTGCTGACCGTTCGTGCCGCTAACGCCGAGGTGACGATCGTCCGGCCGGCGATGGACATACGCATCCCCGCGCTCGGTGACTTCCGACGGGTGTTGCAAATCCTGGTCAATCTGGTCGGCAACGCGGTCCGCTATTCGCCGGCGGGAGCGCATGTTTCGGTGACCGCCACACGTACCGATACGCAAGCAATCGTCATCGTCGCGGATCAGGGCAAGGGCGTCGCGCCCGAGGATCAAGTACGGATTTTCGAGAAGTTCGAGCGCGTCGATCCGTCGGAGGCCGGCGGCAATGGGCTCGGCCTGTACATCGCACGGCGGCTGGCGCGGGCGATGCAGGGGGATCTCACGGTCGAAAGCGCGCCCGGCGAAGGTGCGCGGTTCGTCCTGACGTTACCGGCGGATTCGGCGCGCCACTAATATCAGCGCAAGGCCGAATGCGGCGAGGAATGCGCCGCGATCCGCCCATGGCCGCTGGTCGAGCATGAAGCTCGACTGCGGCCAATGGACGTATCCGAGCCCCTGACCGATCCAGAGCAGACCCATCAGCGCGCTGAGCACGCCGACGACCATCAGGATCGGCCGGAGCGTTTTCATCAGCGTGACGCCATCGGGACGTAGTCACGTGCGGTCGGGCCGCTGTAGAGCTGGCGCGGACGGCCGATCTTCTGGTCGGGATCGGTGATCATCTCGTTCCACTGCGCGACCCAGCCGACGGTGCGGGCGAGCGCGAAGAGAACGGTGAACATCGACGTCGGGAAGCCGATCGCCGACAGGATCACGCCCGAGTAGAAATCGACGTTCGGGAACAGCTTCTTCTCGATGAAGTACGGATCGCTGAGCGCCAGACGCTCGAGTTCGATCGCGACGTCGAACACGGGGTCGGTGACGCCCAACTCGCCAAGCACTTCCTTGACGGTCGTCTGCATGACGGCCGCGCGCGGATCGTAGTTCTTGTAGACGCGGTGACCGAAACCCATCAGGCGGAACGGATCGTTCTTGTCCTTGGCGCGGGCGATATACTCGGGGATCCGATCGACCGTGCCGATCTCATGCAGCATGTTGAGCGCGGCTTCGTTGGCGCCGCCATGTGCGGGGCCCCACAAGCAGGCGATGCCGGCGGCGATGCATGCGAACGGGTTGGCACCCGACGAACCGGCGAGACGGACGGTCGAGGTCGACGCGTTCTGCTCGTGGTCGGCGTGAAGGATGAAGATGCGGTCCATCGCCTTTTCGACGATCGGGTTCACGACATACTTCTCGGCCGGGACACCGAACGTCATCTTCAGGAAATTGCCGGTGTAGCTCAGCGTGTTGTCCGGATAGACGAACGGCTGGCCGACGCTGTACTTGTACGCCATCGCGGCGATCGTCGGCATCTTGGCAATCAGGCGGTGCGACGCGATGACGCGCTGTGCCGGATCATGGATGTCGGTCGAATCGTGATAGAAGGCCGACAGCGCGCCGACGACACCGCACAGGATCGCCATCGGATGCGCATCGCGGCGGAAGCCACGGAAGAACTGCGCAAGCTGCTCGTGCACCATCGTATGGCGCGTGATCGTGTTGGAGAAGTTCGCCAGTTCGTCTTCGCTCGGCAGTTCGCCGTTGAGCAGGAGGTACGCGACTTCCATGAAGTTCGACTGCTCGGCCAGCTCGCCGATCGTGTAGCCGCGGTGCAGCAGCGTGCCCGCCTCACCATCGATATAGGTCAGCTTCGACTGGCACGATGCCGTCGAGGTGAAACCCGGATCGTAAGTGAAATTATCCGTCTGCGCGTACAGCTTGCGGATATCGATGACATCGGGTCCGACCGTACCGGACATCACCGGATACTCGAAATCCTTGCCGTCGACCTTGAGGGTTGCGGTCTCGCTCATGCTTGTATCCTTCCTCGAAATCTTTTTAGCCAGCCATTCGGTCGGCGATCCGGCCAAGGCTCTCGTCGCGCCCGAGCAAATCGAGCACATCGAAGATCCCCGGCGACGTCTTGCGTCCCGTCAGCGCGGCGCGAAGCGGCTGTGCGACCTGGCCGAGCTTGACGCCCCGCGCTTCGGCCACGCGCCGTACCGCGCCTTCGAGCGCCTCCGTATCCCACGTGGCGAGCGCGTCAAGTTCGGCATGCGCGTTCGCCAAAATGACACTCGCTTCACCTTGCAAAAGGCTCGCTGCGGCGTCATCCATCGCCAATGGGCGCTGGCTGAATAGGAAATTCGACCCCTCGGCGAGCTCGTTCAGGTTGGCTGCACGTGGCTTGAGGACGGGCATCGCGCGCGTGAGCAGGTCCAGTCCGCCGGCCGGCAGATCGTGGCCGAGACGGTCGGCGGCGAGTTGCGCGAGGCGCGCGTCGTCGGCTTCGCGGATGTAGTGGCCGTTGAGGTTCTCGAGCTTCTTCAGGTCGAAGCGCGAGGGCGACTTGCCGACGCCCGACAGATCGAACCACTCGACTGCCTGTTCGCGGCTGATGATCTCGTCGTCACCGTGACCCCAGCCGAGCCGGAGCAGGTAATTGTCGAACGCCTCGGGGAGGATACCCATCTCGTCGCGGTAGGCCTCGATGCCCACCGCGCCGTGACGCTTCGACAGCTTTGCACCGTCGGGGCCGTGGATTAGCGGGATGTGTGCGTAGATCGGCTCGGGCCAGCCCATCGCGCGGTAGATCGGCAGCTGGCGGAACGCGTTGTTGAGGTGATCATCGCCGCGGATGACATGCGTGACGCCCATGTCGTGATCGTCGACGACGACGGCCAGCATGTAGGTCGGGGTGCCGTCGGAGCGTAGCAGGACGAGGTCGTCGATCTCTTCGTTCTTGACCGTGACTGCGCCTTGCACGCGGTCCTCGATCGTGACGGCGCCTTCCTGCGGCGCGCGCAGGCGGACGACATGGGGAAGGTTCGGCGCTTCGCTCTCCGGCCGATCGCGCCACGGGCTGCGGATACGGAGCGGCTTCTTCGCGGCCTGTGCCTCGGCGCGCATCGCAGCGATCTCGTCGTTGGTCATGTAGCAGCGATAGGCGTGGCCGTTCGCGACCATCTCGTGCGCGACCTGTGCGTGACGCTCGGCGCCAGCGAACTGCATGACGACGTCGCCGTCCCAGTCGAGGCCGAGCCAACGCATCCCGTCGATGATCGCGTCGATCGCCGGCTGGGTCGAGCGGACCCGGTCGGTATCCTCGATCCGCAGCAGGAATTTACCCCCGTTCGCCTTTGCGAACAGCCAGTTGAACAGCGCGGTGCGCGCGCCGCCAAGATGCAGGAACCCCGTCGGCGACGGAGCGAAACGGGTAACCACGGGTGCGGCCGAATTGGCGGTGCCCGTATCAGATATTGCGCCCAACCGCGGGTGCTCCCAGACTGATGAAACAATGGAGAAACGATGGCCATGACAGCCGTCGCCGCCCCTAGCATGCGTCCTTGGCGGCGACAAATGGGCGTGCCGCGATGGGGGGCTGTCGTCGGGCTTGCCGTGGAGCGCGGGGGCCTGGCGGTCGAGCGCTGGCTGGAGGCGGAGCGCGACCAGCTGGTGCTGTGGCTGCCGGTGGTGCTTGGGGGTGGGATAGCACTATGGTTTGCGCTGCCTGACCCGGCGGCGTGGTGCGTGGCGATATTGCTGCTGGTGGCAAGTGGGCTTGCATGTCTCGCGGTGGGGCAGGGCGGGCGTGCGGCGCGTGCGTTTGCGATCGGGCTGCTGACAGGCGCGCTCGGTCTCGGGCTGATCTGGGCTCGGTCGGAATCGGTGGCACGACCGGTGTTGGGCGGCCCGACGATCGCGAGCTTCTCGGCGAAGGTCGAGGCGATCGAACCGCTGGTGGCGCGGAAACTGGTGCGGTTGACGGTTCTCCCACTTGGCAAAGGCGTGGAGACTGACGGGCAGCCGGTTGCCTTGCCTTACCGGGTCCGCGTCAACCTCGCGGAGGCCGATGCGCCCAAGCTGCTCGGGGCCGGGGCAGTCGTGCACCTGCGCGCCCGCCTGATGCCGCCGCCTTTGCCAGCGGTGCCGGGCGCCTACGACTTCGCGCGCGTCGCGTGGTTCGGCGGGATCGGTGCGACAGGACGCGGCTTCGCGCCGGTGGTCGTGACGAGGTCAAGCGAATCGGGGGCCGGCATCCGCGTCGCGCTGTCGCACCATATCGTTTCGCAGCTGGACGGGAGTGCGGGCGGCATAGCGGCAGCGCTCGCAACGGGTGATGTCGGTGCGATCAGCGAGGAAGATTCGGAGGCGATGCGGCGGGCGGGGCTCGCGCATCTGTTGTCGGTCAGCGGGTTGCATATCACCGCGGCGGTGGCGGCGACGATGCTGATCGTGTTGCGGCTGTTGGCTCTCAGTCCCTGGTTGGCGCTGCATGCGCGCCTGCCGTTGATCGCCGCGCTGGCGGGCGCGGCGGCGGCGATCGGCTATACCTTGCTGACCGGCAGCCAAGTCCCGACGATCCGGTCGTGCGTAGCAGCATTGCTCGTGCTGGCGGCGCTGGCGATGGGACGGGAGGCGATGACGTTGCGGCTCGTCGCGGCCGGAGCGGCGTGCGTCATGCTCGTGTTACCCGAATCGGCAGCCGGACCGAGCTTCCAGCTATCGTTCGCGGCGATCACCGCAATTATGGCGCTGCACGAGCATCCTGTGATCCGCGCGTTCTTCGGGCCGCATGACGAAGGACGCGGGCGTAAACTCGCGCGCGGCGTCGCGTCGCTGTTGTTGACTGGCCTGCTGGTCGAATTCGCGCTGATGCCGATCGCGGTCTATCATTTCCACAAGGCGGGGCTGTACGGTGCGTTCGCCAACATCGTCGCGATCCCGCTGACGACGTTCGTCGTGATGCCGCTGGAGGCGCTGGCGCTGCTGCTCGATGCTGGCGGCCTGGGTGCGCCGATCTGGTGGCTGGTCCAACGCTCGCTCGATGCGCTGCTCTGGCTCGCGCACATCGTCGCCAACGCCCCCGGCTCGGTGCGATCGTTGCCCGCGATGCCGACGGCGGCTTTCGCGCTGATGATGGTCGGGGGGATTTGGATCGCGCTGTGGCGGACGCAGTGGCGACGCCTCGGGCTGATTCCGCTGGCAGTCGGCGCGATCTGGGCACTGACCACGCCGGCGCCGGACGTTCTGGTGACGGGTGACGGTCGCCATGTCGCGGTACGGACTGCGGCGGGGCTCGCGATGCTGCGCGACAGGGCGGGCGACTATACGCGCGACATGCTGGCGGAGAATGGCGGGGTGGACGGCGAGCCGCTCCTGCTCGCGGACCAACCCGATGCACGGTGCAGCCGCGACCTCTGCGTCACCGATATCGCCGCGCGCGGGCGTACGTGGCGCATCCTTGCGACCCGCAGCGCCTATATGGTCCCGATCGCCGAGTTCCTTGCCGCCTGTCGCGGTGCCGATGTCGTCGTCAGCGAACGCGGTTTGCCGAAACGGTGTGCGCCGCGGTGGCTGAAGCTGGATCGTCTTCTGCTCCGGCGGACGGGCGGTGTCGCGCTGACCTTGGGGAGGGGGAAGGTCGTGACTATCCTGAACGCAGGCGATCGCCACCCCTGGCGCGATCCGCCTCTCCTCGAACGCACCACGCACTCGTTCGGGCCGCGACATGGCCGGTTTCACGGTGCTGCGTCGGCGTTCCGCGCCAGCCGAGGCCGTCAACAGTAGAAATGTTCATGCGAAGGCGCAAAGGCGCGAAGGTGATGCGATTCGATAGACCTTAACACCTCCATGAACGATAAGCCGAAGTCGGTGTCGCGACGATCTGCGAAGGCAGGTAGACCTTACTCCAAAGCACAACATCTTTGCGCCTTTGCGCCATGGCGTGAACAAAATCACCTGTCTTCGCACGCGATCGCAGTGCGAAAAATTGGTTCACGCGGAGACGCGGAGCCGCAGAGAATTTTTTTACGATGGGTGAATTGGGCTGGCTATTGTTCGGTTTCACTGTCGAAGACATTGGAACAGCTTTACCTCTCCCCGGACGCACCACCTCCGCGTCTCCGCGCGAACCAATTCTTCGGCTGCGCGGGAGATAGGCGGCGATATGTTCGCGCAGAGGCGCAGAGGATGAGGGTTCGAGTCGAGGTTGCGCTTATGCATCGGAGCGGGAGAGGGTCTTCCGGACGCTTGGCGGTCTTTGCTTGGGCATGTCGAAGAGAACTGTCCCCGACAGCTCCGAGTACATCGCTTAATTTGCCGATCAGACTCGGTCGCTGTCGCTAGCGGTAACGAGCGATTTGGCTCACCAGCTTGAGCGAGCGCTTTTCCTGAACGACTCAAAACCTAGACCGACCTGCGCCTTGACGACGCAGGTCGATGTCGGCAGCTCAGTCGTAGCGGCGGAGGATGCCGGATAATTTACCTTGGACGCGGACCTGGGCGGGGGCGTAGCGCTGCGGGTCGTAGGCGCGGTTGGCGGGGTCGAGGCGGACCATGGCGCCTTCGCGGCGGAAATATTTCAGGGTGGCTTCGCTGTCTTCGATCAGGGCTACGACGATCTCGCCGTCTCGGGCGGTTTCGGTGCGGCGGATCAGGGCGTAGTCGCCGTCGAGGATACCGGCTTCGACCATCGAGTCGCCGGAGACCTCGAGCGCGTAGTGTTCGCCGGTGCCGAGGAGCGCGGCGGGGACGGCTAGCATCGTGCTGCCTTCGAACGCTTCGATCGGGACGCCGGCGGCGATGCGGCCGTGGAGGGGGATCTCGACGACGTCGTTCGCTGGCTGTGGCGCGGCGGCGGGCTTTACGTTCGATGCTTTTGACGGCGCCTTTTTCTCGGCGCGCTCGGGCATGCGCAGCACTTCGAGCGCGCGTGCGCGGTTGGGCAGGCGTCGGATGAAGTTGCGCTCCTCGAGCGCGCTGATCAGACGGTGAACGCCCGACTTCGACTTGAGGTCGAGCGCGTCCTTCATCTCCTCGAACGACGGCGAGACGCCGGTTTCGTTGAGGCGATCGTTGATGAAGCAGACGAGTTCGTGCTGCTTGCGCGTGAGCATGGCGGTTCTCCGTCCGGAACAGACTGGGAACTTCTATGGAACATAATTAACGCCGTCAAGCGTCCGTATCACGCAATTACGAGGATTTCCGCCGATTCGCCGGTCCTCGCGACGGGAGCGTTGCCGGGGCGGACGATGAGGCAGGTCGAGCGTGCGAGCGTGAGCAGCATCGAACTGTCCTGGATCGTCGAGGCATAGGCTTTGCCATCGCGGAGTTCGGCGCGGAGATAGTCGGTGCGGGCGTTGTTGGCGGGGAGGTCTTCGCCGAGCAGCGC
>JAZKCH010000010.1:0-13919 GCA_040388215.1 Pseudomonadota bacterium
ACCCCAACGACCACGTCAACATGAGCCAGTCGTCCAACGACAGCTTCCCCACCGCACTCCACATCGCCGCCGCGATCGCCACCACGCACCGCCTGATCCCCGCGCTCGACAAGCTCCACGCTGCGCTCGACGCGAAGGCCAACGCCTGGGACGACATCGTCAAGATCGGTCGCACCCACCTCCAGGACGCGACCCCGCTCACGCTCGGCCAGGAATTTTCCGGCTACGCGAACCAGCTCTATCGCTGCCGTCACCGCATCGAACCCGCGATCAGCCACGGCATGGTCATCCTCGCGCAAGGCGGCACCGCGGTCGGCACAGGCCTCAACGCTCCTGCCGGCTTCGGCGACGCGATCGCGCACGAACTCGCCGCAATCACCGGCCTCCCGTTCGTCAGCGCGCGCAACAAGTTCGAGGCGCTCGCGTCGAACGACCCGCTCGTCCACCTCTCGGGCACGCTCAACACGCTGGCGGTCGCGCTCACCAAGATCGCCAACGACATCCGCCTGCTCGGCTCCGGCCCTCGCTGCGGCTTCGGCGAGATCGACCTCCCCGCGAACGAGCCCGGCAGCTCGATCATGCCGGGTAAGGTAAACCCCACGCAGTGCGAGATGCTGACGATGGTCGCCGGCCAGGTGATGGGCAACCACGTCGCGGTGACCGTCGGCGGCATGCAGGGCCATCTCGAGCTGAACGTGTTCAAGCCGCTGATCGGCGCCAACGTGCTGCGCTCGATCGACCTGCTCGCCACCGCGATGGAAGGATTCGCGGAACGCTGCGTCGATGGCATCGAACCCAACCGCGGCCGCATCGCGGAGCTGCTCGACCGCTCGCTGATGCTGGTGACCGCACTCGCGCCCGAGATCGGCTACGACGCCGCCGCGAAGATCGCCAAATACGCGCATGCCGAAGGCCTTACGCTGAAGGAAGCGGGCCTAGCGCTCGGCTTGGTCGATGCGGAAACCTTCGACCGAGTCGTCAAACCCGAATCGATGCTCGGCCGCTGATGTTCTCCTGCGCACGCAGGAGCCCAGGGTACCAAGCGCGCCGCCCGTAATCCTGGACTCCTGCGTGCGCAGGAGAACACGCCGGCGTACGGGAACCCAATCCTCCGCCAAACGCTAAGCCGCCACACGGACAGGAGAAATTACGTGGGCGCAACGACCATAGGCGCGCTGATTGGCGCAGGCATCGACTCGCTTAGCGGCGACGACGGCAACGCGGACGGCGCGATCATCGGTGCGATCACCGCCAACGTACTCAAGATCGTCGTGCCGCTAGCCGTGACCTACGCGATCGGCTGGGCAGTGCTGCGCGGTGCAGCGGAACTCAAAGACCAGGTTTTCGGGGAGTCAGAAGCATGATCGGACGTATTATCAGTGCATTGGTCGGCCGCGAGATGGGCCGTCGCGACGGTTCGGGCGGCGCCTCGGGCGCAGTAAAGGGTGTCGTGGCGATGGGCCTGATGCGCCGCATGGGCCCGCTCGGCATGATCCTCGGCGGCGGCTACGCAGCGAAGAAGGCTTATGACCGCAAGAAGGCGCGCAAGGCGGGCTATTAATCCGACTTCGGAATGACACGCGCGGGCTGCGGATGGGTTGACGCCCAGGCGCAGTCCGCGGCAAGGGCGCGCATGCCCCACACACTTCCGTCCGACCCACATGGTTTCCGTCGCCGCGGAGTCCTGTTCGTGTTGTCCTCGCCGTCCGGTGCCGGCAAGTCGACCATCGCGCGCCGTCTGCTCGCGGACGAGCACGAGCTGGAGATGTCGGTCTCGGTCACAACCCGCGCGATGCGGCCGGGCGAAGTCGACGGCAAGGATTACCATTTCACCGACCTCGAGGGCTTTCGCGACATGGTCGCGAACGACGAGTTCCTCGAATGGGCGCATGTCTTCAACCACCGTTACGGCACCCCCCGCGCACAGGTCGAGGAACTGCTCGCCGCCGGCAAGGATGTGCTCTTCGACATAGATTGGCAGGGCGCGCAACAGCTGTTCCAAATTGCCGGCGGCGACGTCGTCCGAGTCTTCATCTTCCCGCCGTCGATGGAAGAACTCCACCGCCGCCTGACCAGCCGTGGTACCGATTCGGAAGAGGTGATCGAAGCCCGCATGTCGCGCGCGGCGAACGAGGTCAGCCACTGGGATGGTTATGACTATGTGCTGGTCAACGACGACGTCGACAGCTGCATCCGCGGGGTGAAGACGATCCTGGCTGCGGAGCGGTTGAAGCGCTCGCGCCAGACCGGGCTGATCGGTTTCATTAGGCGGCTGACGCGTTAATCACCGTCATCCCAGCGAAAGCTGGGATCTCCTCGTTCCGGGTCGCAACATCCGCTAACCGGGATACTCCAGCTTTCGCTGGGGTGACGGCTGTAGGGAGGGCTCAGCTAGGCCGGCATGTCGCGCCTACAGCAGCCCCAGAAACTCTACCCCGACCCCGAACTCCTTGCGCTTCAACTCGCGCAACTGAGTTGCCTGCCAGTCCTCGCCCCACATCTCGACCGACCAGTCCTCGTCGATCCCCGCCGCCGCCCAGGCCGCGTCTGCGTCGATCTCGCCCTCGATCAGCGCCAGCCCGATCACCAGCGACCCGGTCAGCGTCACAACCGGCGACAACCCGGCGAGCCGGAAATCGTCATACGCCGCGACCGCCTCATGCAGCCGCGCGATCGTCGCCGGCGGCTGCGCGACGTGCATCACCCCCGCCGTCACCGCGAACGTCACGTCATACCGCCCCCGCGCCCAGGCCAGCAGCGGGTCCCACGCCGCCGCTTGCCGCTCGACCAGCAATGGCGGTCCCTCCGCGCGGTAGCAGAGCAGATCGCTCTCGCCATATGCCGCCAGCCGCGCGGCGAACTGCGCAGGGTCGTTCGCGATCGGATCGGTGGCCGCATTGGCGAGCCCGGTTAGCGGCATCGTCCGCGGATCGATCGTCTCGCCCACCGCGCGCCATTCCTCCGCGACCGCTTCGGCCAGCGCATCGGTCGGCAGCGCCAGTGGTCGACGTCCGGGCGTTCGTACCGGCTTGCCGTCGAGCGTCACCACCCGGTCGGCATCGATCGCGACGTCTTTCCAGAACCGCTTCATGCGCCCATTCCGTTCATTCAGGCGTACTCCGCCAGCGATGCGCCAGGCTACGCGGCACGGTCGCGATCATCGCCATCGCCGACAGCACGATCGCCGTCCCGAGAATCTTCGGCGCCCAGTCATGCGCGCGTGCGATCAGGATCAGCCCGAGCAACGCACCTGCCACCCCCGCCATCCGGACGACGACCAGCACGAACCATCGCCGCTGCGCCAACTTGTCCGCGTCGGTCATCGTGGCGCGACCATGTGCAGCAGATCCGGTACGGTCGTCGCAACGACGTCGGCACCGGCATCGGAGAGCTCGTGCACGGCGTGATACCCCCAGGCGACCCCGACCGCTCGGACCCGCGCCGCGCGTGCCATCGCCATGTCGAAGCTCGTATCGCCGATCATCGCAGTCGTTTCCGCGGTAGCGCCCGCCTCGGCGATCGCGGCCAGCAGCATCGCCGGATCGGGCTTCGACGGATGCCGGTCCGCGGTCTGCAAGGTCACGAACCGCTCGGTGATCCCATGCGCGGCTAGGATATGCGCGAGGCCGCGATCGGACTTCCCCGTCGCCACACCCAGCAGCCAGCCGTCGTCCGCGAGTGTCTCGATAACTTCGGCGATCCCCTCGAACAGCGGTTCGTCGGCCAGCTCGCCACTCGCGCGCATCGCATGGAACGCGGTCTTGTAGTCGGTAGCGAGCGACCGGTGCAGCGCCTCGTCCGCCTCCGGCAGCAACACCTGCATCGCCTCGACGAGGCTCAAGCCGACGATCCGCCGAATTCTCGCGCGTGGCGGCGGGATCAGCCCGGCGCCCTCGAACGCGCGTTCGCACGCGACGCAGATATTCGCCTGGCTGTCGACGAGCGTTCCGTCGCAATCGAACACGGCAAGACGGGTCATGAGATTTTCCAACGCATGCCCGCCTCGTAGATGACACGTGGACCGGAGGGAACGCCAAACCGGAACGCGCACGCGTGCGAACGGTTCGTGTCGGATATCTCTGGAGAATCGACTTGGCCCACGTCTCGACCGACACCGCCCCAAACATCTGGGCCGCCGCCACTGCCGGTCTGGTCGCGGGACTCGCCGCCTCGTTCGTGATGGATCGCTTCCAGGCCGGCGTCGCTGCGCTGTCGTCGTCGGAAAGCAATGCCGAACCCGCGACGGAGAAGGCCGCCGACAAGGTGTCGCAGGTGGTGGTCGGCCACGACATCCCCGACGATCGCAAGCCGCTCGCAGGGCAGGTAGTGCATTATGCACTTGGGGCAGGGCTGGGGATCGCTTACGCGGTGGCGGCGGAATACCGCCCGGCGGTGACGGCGGGCTACGGCACTGCGTTCGCTGCCGCGACGACGGCGTTGCTCGATGAGGCCGCGGTGCCGGCGGTCGGGCTCGGCGATGCGCCGTGGAACACCGCGCCGACCACGCATCTTTACGGCGCAGCGTCGCACATCGTGTTCGGGACGGTGACGGAAGGGGTGCGGCGGTTGCTGCTGGGGTGTATGAAATAGGCTTCCGTCTGCGCTCAGCTAGTTCCCCCGCGAAGGCGGGGGCCCAGGAATCAAGCAGCGCCACGATTCGTGGCTCCTGGACCCCCGCCTTCGCGGGGGAATAGTAAGGGTTGGAGGAACACGCCTAACTATGCGCTTCACCCCGGCGAAGGCCGGGGCCCAATTGGGGAACGTCGCTAACGAAAGTCATCGCTCCGTTACCTCGACCTTTCCAATTGGGCCCCGGCCTTCGCCGGGGTGGTGTGGAAAGGGCGAGGCCACGCGTCAGCCGACACGCGTCAATTACCGAGTCCCAGGCCCACTCCGCGGCCCAGTCCTTGGACCACTCGGCTTCCCAGCCCCACCCGGACGCCCGCGACCAGCTGGCTTGGCGCCTTCAACCCGAGGTCCACTCCGCGGTGCCCCGAACTTTGAGCCAGCTCCAGTCCGAGGCCCACCCGTCTTCGGCGCAGGCTTGCCCGGCTTCTTCTCCTCGACAACCCCACGCCCACGCCGCTCACCCTTACGCTCTTTCCGAACAGACTTCGCGTGCGCCTTCGCCCGCGATTTCATCTGCTCGCGCGTCGGCGCGGTCTTCTCGTCGAGCACCAGGTCATCGCCCAGCTTCTCCTCGAAGCCCAATTGCTTGAGGCTTTCGGCGAAATGCGTCGGCAGTTCGGCGGTGACGTCGATCGACCCGCCATCGGGATGATCCACCTTGATGCGCCGCGCATGCAGATGCATCTTCCGCGAGATTCCGCCGGTCAGGAATGCCGCTGCCCCGCCGTACTTCCCATCGCCGACGATCGGATGCCCGATCGCTGCCATGTGCACACGCAACTGGTGCGTGCGGCCCGTGAACGGCTGCAACTCGACCCACGCCGCGCGGTTGCCGGCATGCTCGATCACGCGGTAGCGCGTCCGTGCGGGCGCGCCCTCGGCCTCGTCAACGTGCATCTTCTCGCCGCCGGTGCCCGGCTGCTTCGCGATCGGCAGCTCGATCATGCCGTCCTCGATCGACGGCACGTCGACCACCAGCGCCCAATAGACTTTTCGCGCCGTCCGCCCCGAAAACGCCTTCGCAAAGAACGCCGCCGCGCGCGACGTGCGCGCCACCAGCAGCGCGCCGGACGTATCCTTGTCGAGCCGGTGGACCAGCTTCGGACGCCCCTCATTGTCGTACTGGAGCCCGTCGAGCAGCCCGTCGACATGCTGCGTCGTCTTGGTGCCGCCCTGCGTGGCGAGGCCCGGCGGCTTGTTCAGCACGAACGCCTGGAAATCCTTGTGGATGACCATGCCCTGCGCGAGTTCGGTTTCTTCGTCCGACAGGATCACGCGTTCGCGGACACGCTTGGGCTTGTCGACGTCGGCGGTGGCCTTGTCGGCCTCGGGCGGCGGGACGCGGAGCATCTGGCCCGCGGCGATCCGGTCGCCCGGGGTCGCGCGCGCGCCGTCGACGCGGAGCTGCCCGGTGCGCGCCCACATCGCCACCGTCGTGTAGCTCGTATCGGGCAGATGCCGCTTGAACCACCGGTCGAGCCGGATGCCGTCATCGTCGAAACCGACGTTGAACTCGCGGAAACCCGTATCGCTATCGCTTTTGCCCGCAGTCATGCGACGGCCCTTACTGCGGAGAGACCCGCGAACAACGCGGCGACCGAACCGATCACCGACACCAAAACATACCCGAACGCGACGCCGATCGCGCCGCGTTCGATCATCGTGACGACGTCCAGCGAGAAGCTCGAGAACGTCGTGAATCCACCAAGCACGCCCACGCCGAGCAGCAAACGCCAGGTCTCCGGCGCATTGGTCCTCGTCAGCACGCCGACCAGCACTCCCATCAGTAGGCCACCGATCAGATTCACGGCCAGCGTACCAAAGGGAAAGTCGGGACCGAGCAACGGCAGCATCGCGCGGCCGGTCAGATAGCGCGCGCCGGACCCGACCGCACCACCGACCATGACATAGAGAAGGGGAAGCATTCGCGCGCCCTAGCGTGAATCGGGCAAAACGGAAAGGTGCGCCGCAGGGGAGGCCTGCGGCGCTCCATTGCGTTGGTTTGAGATCACCGCGCGAGCCCTGTCCCGGATTGTTTCCCCGCGAAGGCGGGGATCCAGACTGGGCTCCCGCCTTCGCGGGAGAACAAGGAGGGGAAGGGGACGTCACCTCCCGATCGATACCACCCCGGCGAAGGCCGGGGCCCAATTGGGGGACGGTGGTAACTAAGCGTGGAATTCAGTTACTGCGGCCTCACCAATTGGGCCCCGGCCTTCGCCGGGGTGGTGCATCTCAGGCGGAACAACTCACCGCCCAGCGTTGGACACCATATCCACATCGCTCCCGCCCCCAGCCCGCGCCGTCACGTACACGACATACGCGTCGTTCCCGCGAACCCCGCCCAGCACATGCTGTTTGCCATCGGTGCTATGCCCGGCCGAATACCCTGCCGCCCGCGCCTTCGTGAAATAATAATCGAGCATTTTCTGCATCGGCGCAGCACTCGCGAAACTCACCACGCGAAGCCGACAGCCGTCCCGATCCGCCCCCGCAGCCTCGGTCAGCCGCGCGCCCGGATATAGCGGCAGGTCCGCCGGCAGCCGGTTCGCCCATCCCGCCGAATACCCAATCTTCTGCGCGCACGCCCCTGCATCCGGCGTCTTCTGACGCTCCGCCAGCGCGCCCAGCGTGAGCGCGCCGTTCGCGGTCTTGCACTCGGGACAGTCGTTCGACGGAGCCGGCGCGCGCTGTAAGGTCTTGGCATCGACCGGATCGGCGTTGAGCGGGCCCTCGGGCGGTACCGCGCCGCTATCCGGGCGGGGCGGCGGACGCACCGCATCGGTGTTCGACGACTGTGCCAGCCGCGGATCGACCATGATCTGGCTCCCAAGCGACTCGGCAACGGCGGGATCGCGCACCGCGCCGTTGGTCAGCTCGGCATCGAGGCTGTTGAGATCCTGCTGGTCGGTCGACGACCGGTTGCAGGCGGCCAGCGCCAGCGGGAGGAGCAGGGCGGAGCGCAGGGGAAAAGTCATCACCCGCATCCTATGCGCGAAAGACGGTGAAGAAAGCGTTTTCCACACACCTCCGATCCTCCCCCGGCAGGGGGAGGTGGCTGGCGTTTGCCAGACGGAGGGGGAGGGCAGGGAAACGTCTGTTATGTGTCCGCCCCCTCCGTCACCTTCGGCGACACCTCCCCCTGGCGGGGGAGGATCGTAAGGATCTGCGGAAGTCTTGCCCGAACCGGTCCGACTCGCCATGTTCGCCTCATGCTGAACATCGTCTCGATCCTCATCGGCCTCGTCACCCTGGTGCTCGGCCTCGTTGCGTTCATCCCGCTGCTGGGCTGGATGAACTGGCTCGTCATCCCGATCGGGATCGTCGGCGCAGCCGTCGGCGCGCTCTCGTCGAGCACCGGCGGGCGTAACCTCAACATCGTCCTGATCCTCATCTTCGCGCTCCGCCTGAGCTTGGGCGGCGGTATCATCTGACGCAAAAAGGGCCCGGCGTTTCCACCGGGCCCCCTCGTCTCACGCCAACCGCGTCTTAGCGGCAGCGCACGTTGCCGCGATCGATCGACGACCCGAGCACCGCGCCACCGCCTGCCCCGATCAGCGTACCGAGCAGCCGCGAACCACCGCCCGCGATTACGTTGCCGAGCGCACCACCGGCAAGCCCGCCGACGATCAGCCCGGTCGTCCCGTCGTTGCGACGGCAGTAATAGCGCCCGTTGCCGCCGCGATAGATCCGGTCGTTACGACCCAGGCGGCGCTCCTGATAATAGCGGCCATCGCGGTAATAGCGGTCGGCAAGATAGCTGCGCTGGCCGGGCTCGTAGCGGTTGTAGTCATAGCCGCGATACTGCTGCCAGTTGCGCCCGTCATTGCGGCGATCCTGGCGGATGTCGCGAATGTCGCCGCGGCGGTCCTGACGTGCGTCGCGCACCTCGTCACGGTAATCGCGGCGCGCATCGCGCACGTCGCCACGCGAGTCGGCATTGCGGACGTCGCGGCGATAGTCGCGTCGTGCGTCGCGCACCTGATCGTTATATTCCTGGTTGGCGCCCCGCACGGTCGATTGTGCGGTCGCGGGGATCGCGCCGAACGCGGTGGCGGCGAGGGCCGCCGAGAGAATGGCGATACGCATGTTTGGTCTCCTGACTGGATACGCAAACAACGGCCGGCCGACGCGCGAGTTGCGTGAACCGCAAACTACGACGCATTCAGCCGGCCGACAGACTTAGGTCATTGATATCAGGCGAGAGTGTGCTCGAGCGTGATCTCGGCGTTGAGCACCTTCGACACCGGGCAGTTCGCCTTTGCGTCCGCGGCGATCGCCTCGAATTCTTCCTTCGAGATGCCGTCGACCTTCGCGTTCAGCGTCAGCGCCGACTTGGTGATCTTGAACCCATCGCCATCCTTGTCGAGCGTCACCTTCGCCGACGTCTCGAGCGTGCCCGCCTCATAGCCCTTGCCGGCGAGCGCGAAGCTCAGCGCCATCGTGAAGCACGACGCATGCGCCGCCGCAATCAGCTCCTCGGGGTTGGTGCCGGGCTCGTTCTCGAACCGCGTGTTGAAGCCGTAGGGGCTGTCGGACAGCACGCCCGACTGGGTCGAGACATGGCCCTTGCCGCTCTTACCGAGACCTTCATACTTTGCCGAACCGCTGCGTGTGGTCATCGTTTGATCCTTTGTTTGATCGAGAAGAGGGGGTGGACAAGAAAAAAGGCGCCGCGGTTTCCCACGACGCCCTCTCACAACGCGCAACTACCGAAATAGCGGCGTGATTTCTTTTAGCGGCAACGACGGTTGTTGTTGCTCGAACCCTTGTCGATCGCGCGACCGGCGAGACCGCCGAGCACGGCGCCGCCCAGCGTGCCGACCGTGCGGTCGCCGCGGGTGTCGACCGTGCGGCCGAGCAGTGCGCCGCCGACGCCGCCGATGATCGTGCCGGTCGTGCCGTTGTTCTTCTTGCAGTAGACGCGGCCGTCGCGACCACGCCATTCGCGACGATCGCGGGCATCTGCGGCCGAGACGGGGACGAGCATGGTCGGCAGGACCATTGCGCCGAGGCCCATGGCCAGAATGAACTTACGCATGATGTAACTCCCTAGTGAATTGATCTGCTGGTGTAACGAAGTGACTATAGCGCCAGTTGCATGAACCAAAAACAACACCGCGTTCATGCTGGCGTTCATCTTCGCAGCAGGCGTTGGGCCACTGCGTTTTCGGCACGAGAGGGGTGATTCCGCGGTCCCGCTTTACGCTGGATGGCAGGCCGGTTACGCCGCCGCGATGTTGCCCGTGCCCTTGCCCGTCGAGATCCTGCCCGTCGCGGCACCCTGGTTCGACCTCGCGGGCCTCGCGGTGTTTGCCGCCTCGGGGGCGCTTGCGGCGGCCAAGCGTGGCCAGACGTTCGTGACGCTCGTGTTCTTCGGGCTGATCACCGGTGTCGGCGGCGGTACCGTGCGCGACCTGCTGATCGGTGCGCCGGTGTTCTGGGTGCACGATGCGCGCGCGGCGAGCGTGTGCCTCGGGGTGGCGCTGCTGATCTGGGTGACGCCCGAGCGGTGGTGGAAGGACGAGGCGCTCGGCTGGTTCGATGCGGTCGGGCTGGCGGCCTATGCGGTGTACGGCGCAGCGAAGGCTTTGGGGTACGGCGTGCCACCGGTGCCGGCGGCGCTGATGGGGGTGATGACCGCGTGCGTCGGCGGCATCATTCGGGACGTGCTGGCGGGCGAGCCGTCGATTTTGATGCGGCCGGAGTTGTACGTGACCGCGGCGGCGCTGGCGGCGGCGAGTTATGTCGGGCTTGTGCTGCTGGGGGTGCCGCTTGCCTTGGCGGCGGTGATTGCCGCGAGTGCGGGGTTCACACTGAGGGCGGCGGCAATCCGCTTTCATCTGGCGCTACCAGCGTATGGTGGGCGGCGCTAACTCACCCAGCTTGCCGCGCTATCACTTGTTTCCCCGCGAAGGCGGGGACCCAGTCTGGGCTCCCGCCTTCGCGGGAGAACAGGGAAGGGAGAGCTAGTGGTCGAACTTGAACCGACGGTTATCACTCGTCGGCCTGATCTCTACTGATTGGAGGAAGCACCTCCCCCAACGCCACCACCCCGGCGAAGGCCGGGGCCCAATCGGGGGACGTTGCCAACGACGGGCTGCGCTACGTTACCATAACCTCACCAATTGGGCCCCGGCCTTCGCCGGGGTGGAGTGAGAGTTCGCGCCAGCCTTATAGAATGAGGCGGGGAAACATCACCCCCGCACCACGCCCACATCCGCAAACCGCTTTGGCTCGACCGGCGGCACCGAAGGTTCGGCCAGCGTGCATTGCGAATGCCCGACATCGATCCACTGGCCATTCTTATACCCCACCTCGCGGTACACCCCCGCCCGTCGAAACCCGACCGCCTCATGCAGCTTGATCGACGAGTCGTTCGGCAATGCGATCGCCCCGATCGCCTGCGTAAACCCCTGAGCCCGCAGCGTATCGATCAGCGCCTCGTACAACAGCCGCCCCGCGCCCTGCCGCTGCGCCGCATCCGCGACATACACCGTGGTCTCGCACGCGAACCGGTACGCCTCGCGCTTATGGAACGCCGACGCATAGGCGTAGGCAAGCACGCCACCCTCGGATCCGATCGTCGCGACCAGCCACGGGTACAGCCCGTCCGACGCCGCCATCCGCGCACGCATCTGCCGCGCATCCGGCGCCTCGGTCTCGAACGACACCGTCCCGACCAGCACGTGCGGCGCATAGATCGCCGCGATCGATGCGGCGTCCTCGGGCCGCGCCGCGCGGATCACGATCCCGCCCCCGTTTCCAGTTGCGGTGCTGACCATCAGAATCCGATCCGTGCCAGCAGCAGGTCGAGCAGCTTGGCATCGCCGATGCCCGCGGTCGTCGGCCCCATTCCGCCGCACTCCAGGCAGCGCGCCTGGATCGAGCCCGAGGTCGCCAGCCGCTTCATGTCACCGACCGCGCGCGCGAGCATCTGGCGGCGGTCCGCCGCGACATGCGCGAACGCATCGCCGCCGCCCGCATCGTCATCGGTGCCGTCGTTGTTGAAATCCTGCGCGATCGTCGCGAGGAAGCCCGGCTTCTTCTCCAGATACTCGGCATGGACCTTGGCGGGATCGAGCTTGGCGCGCTTGGCTGCCTCGTCGATCGCGTCCTGCAACGTCCCGAACCGGTCGACCAGGCCGATCTGTCGCGCGGTGCCGCCATCCCAGACGCGGCCCTGGCCGATCGCGTCGACCCGCGCCGGCGTCATCTTCCGCGATGCCGCGACCCGCGCGAGGAACTCGCGATAGCCGTTCTCGATGCCCGCCTGCGCGATCGCGTCGAACATCGGCGTGGTGCCGCCGGTGATGTCGGGCTGGCCCGACAGCGGCGTGGTCTTCACGCCGTCGCTGGTCACGCCGATCTTGGCGAGCGCGTTCTCGAAGGTCGGCACGACGCCGAAGATACCGATCGACCCGGTGATCGTGCCGGGCTCGGCGAAGATCACGTCGGCCGGCGTCGACACCCAGTAGCCACCGCTTGCAGCCAGCCCGCCCATCGACACGACCACGGGCAGCTTCTGGCGCTTGGCCTCGAGGATCGCGAGCCGGATCTGCTCCGACGCCATCACCGATCCGCCCGGCGAGTCGACGCGCACCACGAGCGCCTTCAGCGTCTTCTTGGCGAGCCCGTCGAGCACCGCCTTCTCGATCGTCTTGCCCGCCGCCTTGCCGGGACCACCCTCGCCGTCGACGATCTCGCCGGCGATCGTCAGCACGCCGATCGCGTCGCCTGCGGTCGGCAACGGGTTCGCCTTCACCCACGCGTCGTACTTGATCGCGGTGTAATTGCCCGCGGGCTTCTTGGCGTCGAACCCGGCGATCTCCGCAACGCGTCGTCCGAACGCGGTACGGTCGCCGAGCTTGTCGACGATGCCTGCGCGCAGATTCGCTTCGGCGATGTTGCCGTTTGCCGCGATGATCACCTTGTCGGGCGCGCTCATGAACTGCGCGATCTGCGCCTTGGGCCGTGCCTTGGCGACTGCCTCGCGCCACTGCGAGAACAGCGTGCCGTACAGCGCGGTGCTCGCCGCCTTGGCGTCATCGCTCTGGTCGGCGCGCGTGTACGGCTCGACGAACGACTTGTAGCGGCCGACGCGGTAGACGTGTGCGTTGACGCCGAGCTTGTCGATCAGACCCTTGTAATAGAGTTGGTTGCCGCCCGGCCCCATGAAGATCGTCCCGCCCAGCGGGTTGACCCAGATCTCGCTCGCATTCGCCGCCAGCCGGTAGCCGCCATCGGTGTACGCGGTCGCGTAGGCGAGCACCGGTTTGCCGCTCGCCCGCACCCGCGCCAGCGCATCGCCGACCTCACCGAGTGCCGCGGGATAGGCGCCGCCGAAGCTGTCGAGATCGAGCACGATCACCTTCACGCGCGCATCGGTGCGCGCGGTGTCGATCGAACGGACCACGTCGCGCAGGCGAAACTGCCGCGTCCTGCTCTGGCCCGACAGCGCGGCGAATGCGGCCTGCTCCTCGGGCTGCTCGACGATCGAGCCGTTGAGGTCGAGCACCAGCGCGCCGTCCTTGATCGCCGCCGTGCTCTGCCGCGCATTGAGTGCCGCGAAGATCAGCCCGAAGAACAACAGCATCGCGATCAGGACGAGCGCGTCCTTGATCGCCACGAGGAACTTCCACACGCCCCGAACGAGCCGCCATTTTCGCCGCGGCGGGCGGGCAGGGTCGACATAGGAGGGGGCGTAGGACGGCGCTGCGGTATCGGTCATGGGAGAAGAGCTAGAGCATGCGCGGACAGAGGTAAATGGCCTGTGTTACGGTGCCAACACAGGAGCAGTTCTAGTCCTTAAGTCTACCCCGAGCGCACGCGGTTCCCCTCCCGCTTCCGGGAGGGGTTAGGGGAGGGGCGTCCCACGAATGCTCCGCCCGAAACTCCCCTCCCCCGACCCCTCCCGCAAGCGGAAGGGGAGCAGAAGGGAAGCGCCACTTTGCTTGGTGTTCTCCTGCGAACGCAGGAGCCCAGGATACCAAGCGCCGCCCTCCGTTACCCTGGACTCCTGCGTGCGCAGGAGAACGGCAGTGCGTTAGGCAGTACCGTCACACCCCCTTCAGCCACGAAGCCCGAATACCACGCCCGCCCGAAAAAATTTCGCCCCCGGAACCTTTGACATGGACCACCCCGAGGCACATATGCCGTCCGTTGGCACTCGATATCCTCGAGTGCCAGAAATCTGTCACAATCCCAAAAGGACATGGATCCCATGAACTTTCGTCCATTGCATGATCGCGTGCTGGTGAAGCGCCTCGAAGCCGAAGAGAAGACGGCTGGCG
>JAZKCH010000011.1:0-134493 GCA_040388215.1 Pseudomonadota bacterium
CGAACGGCATGATGATCTCGGACGGCAGCGGGATGCACGCGCTCTCGATCGCCATCAACAGCGCGATGCCGACATAGCCACCGGACGAGATGACGCCGATCGTGAAGGTGGCGAGGACCGCCAGAATCTTTTCGAACATGGATCGGCCGATTGCGCGAACCGGGCGCGGAAGGGAAGGGGCAATCGGAACCGCCGGCCGTGTCGTGCGCTGTTTGCGGCATGACAGATCTTACACTCAACGACGGCCGCACGATGCCGCAACTCGGCATGGGCACATGGCAAATTCCCGACAGCCAGGCGGCGGCGATTGTCCGCGCCGGGCTCGACATCGGCTTTCGGCTGGTCGACACCGCGGCGATCTACGAGAACGAACGCGGGGTCGGTGACGGCTACAAGGGCTCGGACGCGTTTCTCACGACCAAGCTCTGGAACGACCGACAGGGCGACGCCGAAGCGGCGATGGACGAGAGCCTCGCGCTGCTCGGTGTCGAGTCGGTCGACCTGTACCTGATGCACTGGCCGGTGCCGAAGCAGGACAAGTATGTCGAAGCCTGGAAGACGATGATCGCCCTGCGCGATGCCGGGAAGGCCAGGTCGATCGGCGTATCGAACTTCCTGCCCGAGCATATCGACGCGATCGTTGCCGCGACCGGCGTGACTCCTGCGGTCAACCAGATCGAGCTTCATCCGAACTTCCAGCAGCGCGAGCAGCGGAAGTATCATGAAGCGCACGGCATCGTGACGCAAAGCTGGAGCCCGCTCGGCCAAGGCAAGACGCTGTTGCAGGACGAGGCCATCGTCCGGATCGCCGACAAGCACGGCCGTAGCGCGGCGCAGGTTATCTTAGCATGGCATCTGGCAAACGGTTTCTCGGTGATCCCGAAAGCCTCGGATGCCGAACATCTCGCGGACAATTTCGCAGCGCTCGACCTGACGCTCGACGACGAGGACATGGCCGCGATCGAAGCGCTCGACGACCCCGCCGGCCGCCTCGGCCCAGAACCCAAGGCGATGTAAATCCTCCCCGGCACGGGGAGGGGGAACGCGACGCGTAGCGGCGGGATGGAGGGGACTTCCACAGACGATATGCCCAGTGGAGAGCCCCCTCCACCAGCTGCGCTGGTCCCCTTCCCCGTACCGGGGAGGATTACCCGATCCGCCCGCCAATCACCCGCAAATCCTCGACGAATCGCGCATACTCCTCCGCAGCCTGCACCGGATCCGGCAACCGCAGCAGGTAGCTTGGATGCACCGTAATCCAGGCCTCGCCGCCATCCGGCAACTGCAACGCCCGCCCACGCTCGCGCCCGATCGTCATCACCTTCCCGAACAGCGACCGCGCCGCCGTAGCCCCCAGCGCTACCGTCACCTTCGGCTTGATCAGCATTTGCTCCTGCTCGATCCACCACCGACATGCATCGATCTCGCCCGCGCCCGGCTTGGCATGGATCCGCCGCTTGCCGCGCTGCTCGAACTTGAAATGCTTTACCGCGTTGGTGACGTAGGCGCGCGAGCGGTCGACGCCGGCCTCCGCCATCGCCTTGTCGAACATCTGTCCCGCAGGCCCGACGAACGGACGTCCGGCAAGATCCTCCTGGTCGCCCGGCTGCTCGCCGACGAACATCAGCGGCGCGTCGACGGGACCTTCGCCGAACACGGTCTGCGTGGCCGGCTTGTACAGCGGACATCGCGTGCAGCCCGCAGCCTCGTCGCGCAAAGCCTCCCACGCGATCAAACTGTTGCCGCCGACTGTATCGCGCGCCTTCGCAATCATCCCGCTCTCCCGCGCCTGCGCCGCCGCCAGCAAGCCCGGCACCAGCGCGGTCTCGGGCATGTTCTTCCAGTATTTCTTCGGCATCTCCTTCAGCATCGCGCCGATCTTCACGCGCGCCGGGTTGAAGATGCTGGCGTAGTACGTCTTCCAGACCTCCTCGGTCGGATCGCCGTCGGGGGCGTCGGCCTTGCTCGCGCCGGGGCCTTCGCCGAGTGCCTTGCCGTCCCAGTGGATAGACACCTCAGGCGTTAGGATAGACCAGCGCATGCTGGCGAAGCGATTGACGAAGAACGCGGCGTTGGTGCGGACGATGTGGTGGTCGGGCTCGAACCACGCCACGAAGCGCGTGCCGCCCTCTTCCTCGACCTCGCGGAAGCGAAGGAACGCGCGCATCTTGTGGATGTCGCGACGGACGTCTTTCGCGATCCGGTCGAGCCGACGGACGAGCGGATCGGCGCGGTCCTCGATTAGTTTCGGTTCGCGACGTAGGCGGAAAAGCAGCGTGTAGAGCAGCGCGAACCGCTCGGGATCGCTACCGAGGATGGCGCTACGCGCCAGGTCGAGGAACGCGCGGGGCACCGAGAACGCACCAGGGGCCGGAGCAGGGGCGGGTTCGGCCATGGTTGCGAACAGGTCGACAGGCTCGTCGCCGACCTGCCACACGACGTCGTCGGGCGGCACGTCCTCCGCGATCAGTCCGCGCGCAGCGTCTCGCCAGCCGTCGAAATCGTCCGGTTCGGCAAGGGTTACGACGCGCATATCTTCGAACTCACGCGAACATTTCCATCTGCTTGGGCTTTGGCGCGACGATCGGGCGGAGTTCGGCGCGGTCGGACAGGACGACCGGGCGCCAATCTTCGGCGATGATGAACGGGCGGATCTTGGCAACCGACACCGTCAACCGGGCGATATCGGCAAGGTGAAGGCGACGCCAACGGCGGCTCGTCAAGATGCCGTTGACGGCCTTAACTCCAAGCCCCGGCACGCGCAGAAGCATCTCACGCGGTGCGCGGTTCACGTCGACTGGAAACGACCCCCGAAACTTCAGCGCCCAAGCGAGCTTCGGATCGATGTCGAGCGGCAGCATGCCCGTCGCATCGTCGGCAGCCGCCACCACCTCATGCGGCTGGAACTCGTAGAACCGCATCAGCCAGTCCGACTGGTACAACCGGTGCTCGCGCATCAGCGGCGGGCGTTGCAGCGGTAGCACCGCGCTCGCATCCGGGATCGGGCTGAACGCCGAATAATATACGCGCCGCAGGCCGAACCGATCGTACAAAGTCGACGCCTTCCGCACGATGTCACCGTCGGTCGCCGCATCCGCGCCGACGATCATCTGGGTAGACTGCCCGGCAGGGGCGAACTTGGGCGCGGATTTGTACTTCGCCTTGGCGTCCTTGCCGTCGATGATCGAGGCCTTCACCTCGGCCATCGCGGTTTCGATGCGGACCCCGTCCTTTTCGGGAGCAAGTCGCTTCAGGCCGTTCGCGGTTGGGAGTTCGACGTTGATCGAGACGCGATCGGCATACAGCCCGGCCTGATGGACGAGTTCGGGATCGGCGTCAGGAATCGTCTTGAGGTGGATATAGCCGCGGAAATGGTGATCCTCGCGCAGCGATCGCGCGACCTCGACCATCTGCTCCATCGTGTAGTTCGACGAGGCGATGATGCCGGACGAGAGAAACAGCCCCTCGATATAATTGCGCTTGTAGAACGCGATGGTGAGATCGACGACTTCCTTCGCGGTGAAGCGCGCGCGGCGGACGTTTGAGCTCTTGCGGTTGATACAATAATGACAGTCAAATATGCAGCTGTTCGTCAGCAGGATCTTCAGCAGCGAGATACAGCGACCGTCCGGCGCATAGGCGTGGCAGATCCCCATGCCCTCGGTCGAGCCGAGCCCCTTGCCATCGCGCGAATTACGCTTGGTGGTACCCGATGACGCACACGACGCATCGTATTTGGCCGCATCGGCGAGGATCTCGAGCTTTTCACGGGTATCGAGCTGGGCCATTCGTTCGTCTTACGTTCCGCTGCGGCAAGTGTCGATTGATCGACATCAACGATCGCCGCGATAGGCCTCAGTCGAAGACGTACCGGAACAGATCGACGAACCCGCCGAGGCTGACGGGGAGCAGCAGAAGCACCAGCGCGTAGAACAGCAGGATCCGGCTCAGCGCCTTCTCGTGTTTGAACACGGGCCTGCGTGGCGGCAACTCTTCCCTGCGGGGCCAGTTATGGGTCTCGTCGAGGAACATCTCGGTCTCCAGGCGATCGTCCGCATCGCTTGTCTCCAACCGAACGCGTATCCGCGATACCGGCGGCAAGCGGTAGCACATGAGGCGAAACCCTAACGATCATAGTGCGATACTACTAGCGTCGCTGTGAGCAAAATCGGCTCGAGTGACCCGCAATCACGATACCGAACGCGCGCCGGACGGAAGGGGCCGGACGGAATGGATCGCCATGCGCCGCACGAGACGATAGGCTCGGCAAACTTGACCGGGGGAGTAAGCATGCATCGTCGTAATTTTCTTGCGAGCGCAGCGGCGGCATCGGCCGTCGGAGTGCTGCCGGCCCAAGCCATCGCGGCAGCGGGGAATCGCGATACGGCGCTCAGGACGATGCTCGATCGGTTCTTCTACGCACGACTCGATGCGTCACCCGAACAGGCGACCCGGCTCGGTCTCGACACCGGCGCCCGCGTTGCATTGCAAGGCAAGCTCGATGATCAGTCCGCCACAGGGCAGGCCGACGATCTCGCACGGGCCAAGGCGGAACTGGCGGATTTGCGCGCGTTCGGCACCAGCGGCCTCTCGCCGGCCGCCGCGCTCGACTATGAGGTCGTGGCGTATCAGCTGACGCGTGCCATCGCCGGTGCCGAGCGGTTCACCTATGGCGACAGCCTCGGCCGGTTCGCGCCCTATGTCCTCAGCCAGCTGACCGGCCCCTATCGCGACGTACCCGATTTCCTCGAATCGCAGACGCGCGTGCGCGATGCCGCCGAGGCGGATGCGTATCTCGAACGGCTCGCGGCCTTCCCGAAGGCGATCGACGACAGCAGCGCCCGGCAACGCAGCGATGCCGCTCGCGGCGTCTTCGCCCCGGACTATATTCTGGACACGACGCTCAAACAGCTCGGCAGTGCGATGGAGCGGCCGGCGGACCAGACCGTGATGGTCGCAAGCTTCGCCGCCAAGCTGAAGGCGGCCAATCTCCCGGCGGACCGCGTGGCCAAGGCGACGGCGATCGTCCAGCGCGACGTCTTCCCGGCGCTGGAGCGACAACGCGCGCTCGTCGCGGACTTGCGGACCAAGGCGGTCCACGACGCCGGCTGCTGGCGGCTTCCCGACGGCGCCGCGTACTATGCCGCGGCCGCCGAAGCCGCGACGACGGTGGCGATGAGCGGCGACGAGATCCACCGTCTCGGCCTCGCCCAGGTTGCCGAGATCGGCGCGCGCATCGACACGATCCTAAAGGCGCAGGGGATGTCCAAGGGCAGCGTCGGCGAGCGCTTGGTGTCGCTCAACCAGCGTCCCGATCAGCTCTATCCAAACACCGACGCCGGCCGGGATGCATTACTGGCGCATCTCAATCGCCAGATCGTCGCGATGCAAAAGCGACTGCCCGAAGCGTTCGCGACCCTGCCCAAGGCGCCGGTCGAAGTGCGTCGCGTGCCGCCGACGATTCAGGCCGGTGCGCCCGGCGGCTATTACCAAAACGCCTCGCTCGATGGTTCGCGCCCGGCAATCTACTATATCAACCTGCGCGACACGTTCGACCGTCCGAAGTTCGGGCTGGCGACGCTGACGCATCACGAAGCGGTGCCCGGTCATCATCTCCAGGTCGGTCTCGCGCTGGAAAGCACCGAGATCCCGCTGATCCGCCGCCGCGGGTTCTTCAGTGGCTATTCGGAAGGCTGGGCGCTGTATGCCGAGCAACTCGCCGACGAGATGGGGATGTACGAAGGCGATCCGCTGGGACAGGTCGGCTATCTCCAGTCGCTGCTGTTCCGCGCGACCCGCCTCGTGGTCGACAGCGGCATGCATGCGAAGCGCTGGACCCGCGAGCAGGCGACCGACTATCTGATCGCCACAACGGGGATTGCGCGCGGCCGCAGCCAGGGCGAGATCGATCGCTACACCGTCTGGCCGGGGCAGGCGTGCAGCTACAAGATCGGCCACACCGTCTGGATTCGTCTCCGCGCCGAAGCCGAGAAGCGCCCCGGTTTCGACCTGAAGCAGTTCCATGCCGTGCTGCTGAAAGGGGCGATGCCACTCGCCATCCTGGAACGCGTCGTTCGACGCGGCACGGCCGCTGCATGACGCTGACAGCGCCAGGGGTTCGCCTGGCGCCGTCCTGCTTCGGCACGGTCTGCCGCGCGATGTTGTCAGCGCTTCAGGATTGTGAAAGGGCTGTGGTGTAGCAGGGGCACCATGAGCGACGATACTCGATCCTATCAAGATCCGGCCGATCACGGTTCTGCCGCCCCGTCCGCAGACGGGGCAGGGACCGAGGCCGTGCCGACCCGACGTCGCGTGCTGGCGCTCGGCGCGGTGACCGCCGGTGCGGTCGTGTCGATCCGCCCTGCGCTCGCGCAGACCGTGGGATCGGTGCTGAACTGCCAGATCCCGGTCCCCGATCCCGGCCGCGCGGGCAGCTATATCGATGCGGACGGCAAGGTCGTGCCGGCGCGGACCAAGGGCGCCTTCCCGCCATCATCCCGCCCGTTCAAGGGCGAGGAGGTCAAACGCGCAATGGCCAATGGCAGCACCTTGCCCGGTACCGATTCCGAGCGCAGCCGCGCTTACGTCAAATATATCCGCCGGTTGCAGCGCGGCCAGGGCGGCTTCACCTGCTTCGCATCGTTGCAGATGCCGCGCGGCTGAGGCCGTGCACGACGACCTCTACCGCGGTCCGCCCGAGGAGGGGCTGCTGATCGCCCCGCTCGACGAGTTCACCGCGGTCTATCACCGCGCGTCGGGGATCACGCATCTGCTGACCGAGCCGGCACCGCAGATCCTGTCGATCCTGGGGGAGGGGGCGCTGTCGCTCGACGCGCTGCTCAATCGGCTCGGGATGGATTATGATCTGACAGACGGCACGCGCGAGGCCTTGGCCGCGCGGCTGGCGGAACTGGTGGAATCCGGGCTGGTCGAGCGGGCATGAAGCATGCCTTCGCCGTCCGTATCGGCCCGGTCGGCTTCCGCATCGGCTCGGACTGGCGCGCACCGGTCGCGCACCTCGAAACGCTGTACCGCGATTATCCCAGGCCGCTGGACGGCGTGCCGGATTTCACCGTCCGCCTGTTCGCGCGCCGGCCCTGGCGGCGTTTCCTTCGCCCCTCGGTCGAGATCGGCGGCGATTACATGCTGCCCGAAGCCGCACCGTTGCCGCTGCGTCAAGGGTTGCTCGCCGCCGAGATGGCGATGAACCTCCAGATGGCGCTCGGCGCGCGGCGGTATCTGTTGCTCCATGCGTCGGCGGTCGAGCGCGATGGGCGTGCACTGTTGATGACCGGCATTTCGGGGGCGGGGAAGTCGACGCTCGCGACATTGCTGGCCGCGCGTGGCTGGCGGTTCATGGGGGACGAGTTCGCGCTGCTTGATCCGGCTACCGGGCTGATCCATGCGTTTCCGCGGCTGATCAGCCTGAAGAACGAAGCGATCGCGGCAGCCGAAGCGGCGTGGCCGACTGCGCGGATGGGGCCGCTGATGCCGGCGACACCCAAGGGTGACATCCGCCACATGGTCCCCGACGCGCGGGCGATCGCGGCGATGGACGTGCCTGCGAGCCCCGCGTTGCTGGTGTTTCCACGCTATGGTTTCGCGCCCGAAATCCGCGTGGTGCAGCCGGGCGAGGCATTCGTGCGGATGACCCAGGCATCGACCAACTACGTCGCGCTCGGCGAAGCCGGGTTTCGCGCGCTGACCGGGCTGATCGCGGCCGTGCCATCGGTGGCGGTGGACTATCCCGATGGCGCGAGCGCGATCGCGCAGGTCGAGGCCTTATGGGCAGCGTTGTGACCGACGCCCGCATGCTTGCTCGTGCGCTCGCGGACCCGGCCACCGTCGTCAGGCTGGATGCGGAGCGCTGGACGGCGCTGCTGGCGATGGCGCGGGCGGAGCAGTTGATCGGCACGCTGGCGATCCGCCTCGATGGCTTGCCGATGCCGGCCGCGGTGAAGGCGATCCTCGCCGACGCGCGCGCCGCTGCCGAACACGGCCGCCGGGCGGCGCTTTGGGAAGCGGAGATGGCGCGGCGGGCGCTCGCTGCGATCGATTGCCCGATCGTGTTGCTGAAGGGCACCGCGTTCGTTGCCGCAGGACTGTCGCCAGGGCAGGGGCGGTCGATCGGCGACCTCGACATCCTGGTGCCGCGTGCGTCGCTCGATGTGGTCGAGCCGGCGCTGCTTGCGGCGGGTTGGGAATGGGTGAAGCCCGACCCGTATGACGACGTCTATTACCGGCGCTGGATGCATGAACTGCCGCCGATGATCCACCGCGAGCGCGACCGGATGATCGACGTGCATCACACGATCCTGCCGCTGACCGCGCGGATCACGCCCGACGCGGACGCGCTGATCGAGGATAGCGTCCCGTTGGAGAATGGACTTCGCATACTCTCCCCGACCGGGATGATCGTCCACGCCGCCGCGCATCTGTTCGCGGACGGCGACCTTGCGGGAGGAATGCGGAACCTGTGGGATATCCGCTGCCTGCTCGAAGAGTTCGGTACCGACGGTCTAGACGCCGCGGCGCGTCGGCATGGCCTGCACCATGAGGTGGCGCGGTCGGTGCGACTGGTCGACGCGCTGTTCGGCGAAGGCGAGGCGAGGGGCATCGACCGTGCGTATATCCGCCGGGTAACCGCCCGCGATGGCTGGGGCAGACCGACCCGCCCCGTCACGCGCCTTGCCTTCTACATCCGCTCGCATTGGCTCCGCATGCCGCCGGCGATGCTGGCGCGGCATCTCTGGACCAAGTGGCGCAAGGGCTAGTTCAGTCGCGCGCCACGCTGGCGCCGCACCGCCCAGACGATCAGCAGCACGACCGTGATCGCCAGCGTGTCCGCGATCCAGTCGCGGATGTCGCAATCGCGGTGGAGCGACGGGATCGATTGCAGCACCTCGATCAGCGCGCCGAGAAACGAGAAGCGCTCGCCGATCCGGGACAGCCGGGCGGTCGGATACGCCAGTGCCGCCAGCAACGACATCGTCGCGAACGCGAGCATGTGCTGGAATTTGTCGCCGAACTGGTCGATCGGCAGGTGCGGGGGCTTGGGCAAAAGCGCCATCGTCACCGCGAACACCACCGCTGCGACCAGCGCGACGCGAAGAAGCAAAGGCCGGTTCATGCGCCGAGCCTTTCCAGCGTCGGCAGCAATTCGGCATAGCCGTCGATCACCGCGTCGGCGCCAAGCTCGGCGACCGGCTGCATCAGGAAGCCGAAGCTGCAGGCGATCGTCGGCAGCCCCGCTGCCTGACCGGCCTGGATGTCGAAGATCGAGTCGCCGACGAATGCGGCGCGTCCGCCGCCGCCGCCGCTTTCCTGGCAAAGCTTCACCATTTCCAGGACCGGCATCGGCGATGGCTTCGACTCGGCGAGCGTATCGCCGCCGAGGATGCACGCGAAGCGTTCCGTCAGCCCGAGTTGGTCGAGCACGGTCCGCGCGAACCGTTCGATCTTGTTCGTGACGATACCCAGCGTCACGCCGTTCGCCGCCAGCGCATCCAGCGCCTCGATGACGCCCGGGTACGGTTTGGTCAGCACGCAGATGTTCGCCTCGTAATAGGCGAGCAGCGTGGCGTGCAGCGTGTCGAGCATCGCCTCGTCATAGCCACCGGTCGCGGTCAGGCCCTGCTTGAGCATATGTCGCGCGCCGCCGCCGATCATCGGCTTGACCTGCTCGACGCTCAGTTCGGGCCGGCCGACCGACGTCAGCGCGTGGTTGACCGCGGCGGCCAGATCGCCGCTGGTATCGAGAAGCGTGCCGTCGAGGTCGAACCCGACGATATCAAAAGAAAAATGCGTCATTACGGGGATGCCTGCCAGCGGCGCTATGGAATTGGCAAGGCTTTCGTGGCAGCGATCCTTCCATGACGACGCATTCCGACGACCAACCGTTTCCCGCGCCTTCCCCCGCACATCCGATCGCGGTCGTGATCCTCGCCGCGGGCAAGGGCACGCGGATGAAATCGGACCTGCACAAGGTGCTCCACCCGATCGCCGGGCGACCGATGTTGCTGCATCTGATCGCGAGCGCGGGCGCGTTGCACCCGGCAAAGACCGTCGTGGTGACGGGGGCAGGGCGCGAGCAGGTCGAGGCGGCGGTCGCGCCGCTCGGCATCGCCACCGCGCTTCAGGCCGAGCAGCTCGGCACCGGCCACGCGGTTGCGCAGGCGCGCGCGACGCTGACAGGGTTCGAGGGCGACGTGCTGATCCTGTACGGCGACGTGCCGCTGGTCACCGCCGCGACGATGCAGCGGATGATCGACCGGTTGCACGGCGACGATACGCCTGCGGTGGTGGTGCTCGGCTTCCGCCCCGCCGATCCCGGCGCCTATGGCCGCGTCATTGCCGATGCCGAGGGCCGGATGGACCGGATCGTGGAGTACAAGGACGCGTCGGAGGCCGAACGCGCGGTGACGCTGTGCAATTCCGGGCTGATGGCGGTGCGCTCGGTCGACCTGTTCGCGCTGCTCGACCGGCTCGGCAACGACAACGCGGCGGGCGAATATTACCTTACCGATATCGTCGAGCTCGCTGCCGCCGCCGGTCGCTCGTCCGCCGTCATCGAAACCGGTGCGGACGAAGTGGCCGGCGTCAACAGCCGCGGCGAACTCGCCGGTGTCGAAGCTGCCTGGCAGGCCACGCGGCGCGCGCAGGCGATGGTCGACGGTGCCACGCTGATCGCGCCCGACACGGTCTGGTTTGCGCACGACACGCAACTCGGCCGTGACGTCGTGATCGAACCCAACGTCGTTTTCGGTCCCGGCGCGCGTGTTGAAGACGGCGCGACGATCCATGCGTTCAGTCACGTCGAGGGCGCATCGGTCGGCAGGGGCGCCAATGTCGGCCCGTTCGCCCGCCTCCGCCCCGGCGCGGACCTGCACGCGGACGCCAAGGTCGGCAATTTCGTCGAGGTGAAGAAGGCGGTGATCGGCGAGGGCGCGAAGGTCAGTCACCTGACCTATATCGGCGACGCGGACATCGGCGCGGGCGCGAACATCGGCGCGGGCACGATCACCTGCAATTACGACGGCTATTTCAAATACCGCACGGTCGTCGGCGAGGGCGCGTTCATCGGCTCGAACTCCGCGCTGGTCGCGCCGGTCACGATCGGCGCCGGCGCGATCGTCGCCGCCGGCTCGGTCGTGACCGCCGACGTCGAGCCGGACGCGCTGGCGCTGGTCCGCCCGGAACAGGTCGCCAAACCCGGCTGGGCGAAGCGCTTCCGAGAGCGGATGGTCGCGCGCAAGGCTATAAAATAGAAACGTTTCTCGGGAGTAAGACGCAATGTGTGGCATCGTAGGAATCCTGAGTAACGAAGACGTCGCGGGCAGGCTCCTCGACGGGCTGAAGCGTCTCGAATATCGCGGCTATGACTCGGCCGGGATCGCGACCGATCACGACGGTGCGATCGAACGGCGGCGTGCGTCGGGCAAGCTCGTCAATCTAGCGAACGAACTCGCCGCGCATCCGCTGCCCGGCAAGACCGGGATCGCGCATACCCGCTGGGCGACGCATGGCGGCCCCACCACCAACAACGCGCATCCGCATGCGACCGGCGAAGTCGCGGTGGTCCACAACGGCATCATCGAGAACTTCAAGCCGCTGCGCGACGAACTGATCGCGCGCGGCCGCACTTTCACCAGCGAAACCGACACCGAAGTCGTCGCGCATCTCGTCAGCGAGAAGATCGAGGCGGGGATGGACCCGATCGCGGCCGTCCGCGACGTGCTGCCCCGCCTGCACGGCGCGTTCGCGCTCGCGATCCTGTTCCGCCAGCATCCCGATCTGCTGATCGGCGCACGGCTCGGCTCGCCGCTGGTCGTCGGCCACGGCGAGGGCGAGATGTATCTCGGCTCGGACGCACTCGCGCTGGCGCCGCTGACGCAGCGCATCGCGTATCTCGATGAGGGCGACTGGGTCGTACTTACGCGTGACGGCGCGCAGGTCTACGATCGCGACAATGCGCCGGTCGAGCGCGCGATCACGCTGTCCGGGATCACCGGCGAGGTGATCTCGAAGGGCAACCACAAGCATTACATGCTCAAGGAGATCTACGAGCAGCCGATCGTCGTCGCGCAGACGCTGCGCTCGTATCTGAAGCGGATGGAGGGCGAGGTCTCGCTGCCGATCCCCGAGTTCGACCTGTCGAGCATCAAGCGCGTGACGATCGTCGCCTGCGGGACCAGCTTCTACGCCGGCATGGTCGCCAAATACTGGTTCGAACAGTTCGCGCGCGTGCCCGTCGACCTCGATGTCGCGTCCGAGTTCCGCTACCGCGCGCCGGTGATGGAAGACGGCGGCCTCGCGCTCTTCATCTCGCAGTCGGGCGAGACCGCGGACACGCTCGCGGCGCTGCGCCACGCCAAGGCCGAGGGGCAGAAGATCGCGGTCGTCGTCAACGTGCCGACCAGCTCGATGGCGCGCGAGGCGGACCTGTTGCTGCCGACGCATGCAGGGCCCGAGATCGGCGTGGCCTCGACAAAGGCATTCACCTGCCAGCTCGCCGTGCTGGCCGCACTCGCCGCCAACTTGGCGCGCGCGAAGGGGTTGCTGTCGAAGGACCAGGAGCGCGAGATCGTCCGGCATCTTTCGGAGGCTCCCGCCGCTTTGAACGGCGCGCTGGCCTATGACGAGGCGATCGAGGCGATGGCGCACAACATCGCAGGCGCCCGCGACGTGCTGTATCTCGGCCGCGGGACGGATTACCCGCTGGCGCTCGAGGGCGCGCTGAAGCTGAAGGAAATCAGCTACATCCATGCCGAGGGCTATGCCGCCGGCGAGATGAAGCACGGCCCGATCGCGCTGATCGACGAGCACGTACCGGTCATCGTCATCGCGCCGTCGGGCCCGCTGTTCGACAAGACCGTCAGCAACATGCAGGAAGTCATGGCGCGCGGCGGCAAGGTCGTGCTGATCTCGGATTACGACGGCATCCAGGCGGCCGGCGAGGGCTGCATGGCGACGATCACCATGCCCAAGGTCCACCCGCTGATCGCGCCGCTGGTCTATGCGGTTCCGGTGCAGCTGCTGGCGTATCATGTGGCTGTGCTCAAGGGCACGGACGTCGACCAGCCGCGCAATCTCGCGAAGAGCGTCACGGTCGAATAGCGCGCCCGTACCTCTACCCATTACACCACCCCGGCGAAGGCCGGGGCCCAATTGGAGGACTGAGGTAACTTAGGCGCGGTCCTCCGTTACGGCGACCTTTCCAATTGGGCGCCGGCCTTCGCCGGGGTGGTGCGTATGGTGGGCGGCGAATGCGGATTTCTTTCCGCCGCACACAACCCCCGATTGACTAAAATTGTGCGCCGCGTCACAACTCGCGGCGTCGATGCCGGGTAACCGGCATGGCACCGCGCGGGAGAGCGTTTCCGGTCCTTTTAGGGCTGGCCCTTGACGGGGCACGGAACCGCCGAAGGAGCAACCACCCCGGAATCTCTCAGGCACCAGAGACCGCGCGAGGCTGATCGACACTCTGGAAAGCGTCCTGGCGTTCGCGCCGAGGGCCACCGAAGGGGTAAGCGCTGGACTTTGTTCGCGCGAAAGCTCTCAGGTCCCGTGACAGAGGGGGTTCGGATCGCAGCACCACCGGGTGCCGCGCGCCCCTTCGACGGAGACGAGCATGAGCGATTACGCCAGCATCATCGATCAGGCCGACGATTACGTCGAGCCCGAGATCCTGCCCTTGCCGCTCGACGCGTGGCACCGGGCGCAGGGCGCGCGGATGGTCGAATTCGCCGGCTACGAGATGCCGATCCAGTATGAAGGCATCATGGCCGAACACGCCTGGACGCGCGACTCGGCCGGCCTGTTCGACGTCAGCCACATGGGCCAGCTCGTCTTCTCCGGCGAAGGCGTCGCGCACGCGCTCGAAACCGTCCTGCCGGGCGACATCGCGGGCTTGGGCGAAGGCAAGATGCGCTATTCGCTGCTGCTCGCACAGGACGGCGGCATCCTCGACGATCTGATGGCTACGCGCCTGCCCGACGACCAGCCGTCGCCCTTCTCCGCGGCCGATGTCGAACCCGAAGCGTACGACCCACTCCACCCGTCGCCGACCGCGAGCGGCAGCTTCTACGTCGTCGTCAACGGCGCGACCAAGTATGACGACGTCAGCTATCTGATCGAGCACCTGCCCGACGACGTCACGATCAACATCCTCGAAGACCAGGCGCTGCTCGCAGTGCAGGGTCCGAAAGCGGTCGAGGCGGTCGCGCGAATCGTCCCCGGTATCGACGCGCTCGTATTCATGACCGCCGGCGCCTTCCACTGGAACGACGTGCCGCTGTGGATCAGCCGCTCGGGCTACACGGGTGAAGATGGCGTCGAGATTTCGCTCCCCGCCGAACACGCCGTCGCGTTCGCCGACGCGCTGCTGACCCTTCCCGAGATCAAGCCAATCGGCCTCGGCGCACGCGACTCGCTGCGTCTCGAAGCCGGCCTGCCGCTCTACGGCCACGACCTCGATCCCGAGATCACGCCGGTCATGGCCGACCTCGGTTTCGCGCTGTCGAAGCGCCGCCGCGAAGCCGCCGATTTCCCCGGTGCCGAGCGTATCCTCACCCAGCGCGAGCACGGCCCCGCCACCAAGCGTGTCGGCCTGATCGTCGAGGGCCGCCAGCCCGCGCGCGAAGGCGCCGAGGTGATCGACGACACCGGCGCGACGATCGGCCGCCTCACCAGCGGTGGTTTCGCACCCACCCTCGGGAAGCCGATCGCGATGGCCTATGTGCCGCTCGCGCTGTCGACGCCCGGCACCCGCATCGAAATCGCGCAACGCGGCAAGGTCCACACCGCCACCGTCACCGCGATGCCCTTCATTCCCCACCGCTACGTCCGCGCAGGAGCCAAGTGATATGAGCCGTTACTTCACGCAGGATCACGAATGGGTCGATGTCGACGGCGACATCGGCACCGTCGGTATTTCCGAATACGCGCAGAGCCAGCTCGGCGACGTCGTGTTCGTCGACGTCCCCGAAGCCGGCAAGACCTTGTCGAAGGGCGACGAAGCCGCAGTCGTCGAGTCGGTCAAGGCCGCGTCCGACGTCTATTCACCGGTCTCGGGCACCGTCACCGAGGGCAACGCGGCTTTGACCGACGATTCCAGCCTCGTGAACTCGGACGCCGAAGCCGCCGGCTGGTTCTTCAAGCTGACGCTGAGCGACCCGAGCGAACTCGACACCCTGATGGACGAAGCCGCCTACGCAGCCTTCGTCGAAGGGCTCTGAGCGATCTAAGCTAACTGCTCCCCTCCCTGGAAGGGAGGGGCCGGGGGTGGGTCGGCCGGTTGGCTGGCGACACGGACCCCAAGCAGCCTACCCACCCCCAACCCCTCCCTTCCAGGGAGGGGAGAGGTCCAGCACCATGCGCTACCTTCCCCTGACCCAGCCCGACCGCGAGGCGATGCTCGCCGTCATCGGCGCCGCGACCATCGACGACCTGTTCGTCGACGTCCCCGAAGCCGCCCGCCTCGACGGCCCGGTCCGCGACCTGCCGATGCACGCCTCCGAAATGGCGGTCGAACGCCACATGTCGGCGCTCGCCAAGAAAAACCTCACCGCGGGCGAAGCCCCGTTCTTCCTCGGCTGCGGCGCGTACAAGCATCACGTTCCCGCGTCGGTCGATCACCTGATCCAGCGCGGCGAGTTCCTCACCGCCTACACGCCGTACCAGCCGGAAATCGCGCAGGGCACGCTGCAGATGCTGTTCGAGTTCCAGACGCAGGTCGCGCGGCTGCTCGGTACCGACGTCGCCAACGCCTCGATGTACGACGGCTCGACCGCGTGCTGGGAGGCGATCGTGATGGCGCGGCGCATCACCAAGCGGGGCAAGGCGATCCTGTCGTCGGGGCTTCACCCGCATTACGTCTCGGTCTCGAAGACGATGGCCAAGTTCACCGGCGACGTGCTCGACACCGCCGCGCCCGAGCTAGCCGCCGACATGGACCTCGATCAGCTGATCGCGAAGATCGACGACGATACGTCGTGCGTTGTGGTCCAGTATCCCGACATCCTTGGCCGCATCGCCGACCTGCGCCCGCTCGCGGACGCATGCCACGCGAAGAAGGCGCTGCTGATCGCGGTCGTCACCGAGCCGGTCGCGCTCGGCGCGATCGCCTCGCCCGGCGAGATGGACGCGGATATCGTCGTCGGCGAAGGCCAGTCGCTCGGCGTCGGCCTCCAGTTCGGCGGGCCTTACGTGGGCCTGTTCGGCTGCAAGGACAAATACGTCCGCCAGATGCCCGGTCGCCTCTGCGGCGAGACGGTAGACGCCGACGGCCGCCGCGGCTTCGTCCTCACGCTGTCGACCCGCGAGCAACACATCCGCCGCGAAAAGGCGACGTCGAACATCTGCACCAACTCCGGCCTCTGCGCGCTGGCCTTCTCGATCCACATGACGCTGCTCGGCGAAGCCGGGTTGCGCCAGTTGGCGGAGATCAACCACGCAGGCGCGGTATCTGCTGCCGAACGCCTGTCGCAGATTCCCGGTGTCGAACTCGTCAACGACAGCTTCTTCAACGAGTTCACGCTGAAGTTGCCCGTCGAAGCCCGTCCCGTCGTCCGCACGCTCGCCGATCGCGGGATCCTCGCCGGCGTGTCGCTCGGACGTCTTTACCCCGGGCAGGACGCCCTCGCGAACGGCCTCGTCGTCGCCGTGACGGAAACGACCACCGCGGAGGACGTCGAAACGCTTGCGTCCGCACTATCCACCGTCCTTGGGGAGATACTGGCATGAGCATCAACCAGAGCGGCTGGCGCCCGACCTCGCCCGAGGCGAACACGGGTAACGTCCCAGCCAGCGTCACCGGCAACAAGGCGCTGATGCTGGAAGAAGCGCTGATCTTCGAGATCGGCGACAGTCACACCACTGGCGTCGACTTCGAATTCCTCCCCGGCACGGGGAGGGGGACCAGCGCAGCTGGTGGAGGGGGGCTTGCCAAGCACGACGCGCTCGCGGACGGCCCCCTCCACCATCCTGCGGATGGTCCCCCTCCCCGTGCCGGGGAGGATCGCTTGGCCGGCCTGTCGCGTAAGACACCGATCGGCCTCCCTGGTCTCTCCGAACCCGAAACAGTCCGCCACTACACCCGCCTATCCCGCCAGAACTACGGCATCGACCTCGGCTTCTTCCCGCTCGGCAGTTGCACGATGAAGCACAACCCGCGCCTCAACGAGAAGATGGCGCGGCTCCCCGGCTTTTCCGACGTCCACCCGCTCCAGCCGGTCGACACGGTGCAGGGCGCATTGGAAGTCATCCACCAGCTCGCGCACTGGCTCGTCACGCTCACCGGCATGACCTCGGTCGCAATGAGCCCCAAGGCCGGCGCACACGGCGAGCTCTGCGGCATCCTCGCAATCCGCGCGGCCCTCGAAGCCAAGGGCGAGGGCGCGCGGAAGATCATTCTCGTCCCCGAGAGCGCGCACGGCACCAACCCCGCCACC
The DNA here is from genome assembly GCA_040388215.1 of Pseudomonadota bacterium. GTDB lineage: Bacteria > Pseudomonadota > Alphaproteobacteria > Sphingomonadales > Sphingomonadaceae > Sphingomonas. Next base: position 17,451 of record JAZKCH010000011.1, read on the forward strand.
GCAGCCTTCGCCGGCTATAGCGTCGAGGACATCCCCGCCACCGCCGAAGGCCGCGTCGACACCGCCGCGCTGAAGGCCCGGCTCGGCCCCGACGTCGCCGGCGTGATGATCACCAACCCCAACACCTGCGGTCTGTTCGAGCGCGACATGCGCGAGATCTCCGACGCGGTGCATGCGGCGGGCGGCTTCGTCTATTGCGACGGCGCGAACTTCAACGCGATCGTCGGTCGCGTCCGGCCGGGCGATCTCGGCATCGACGCCATGCACATCAACCTGCACAAGACCTTCTCCACGCCCCACGGCGGCGGCGGTCCAGGCTCGGGCCCGGTGGTGTTCTCGGCAGCTCTGACCCCGTACGCGCCGCTCCCGTTTGTCGAGAAGCAGGGCGACCAGTTTGTCCTGATCGAAGAGGAAAACGCCGACGAGCACCACGCCGGCAGCTTCGGCCGCATGGTCGCGTTCCACGGCCAGATGGGCATGTTCACGCGCGCGCTGACTTACATCCTCAGCCACGGCGCGGACGGCCTGCGCCAGGTGTCCGAGGACGCGGTACTCAACGCGAACTACATCCTGCGCTCACTGGATGACACGCTCGACGCACCGTTCGGCCCCTCGGGTCCGTGCATGCATGAGGCATTGTTCTCGGATTCCGGCCTGGCCGCCGGCTTCTCGACGATCGACATAGCGAAGGGCCTGATCGACGAGGGCTTCCACCCAATGACGATGTACTTCCCGCTCGTCGTCCACGGCGCGATGCTGGTCGAGCCGACCGAGACCGAATCGAAGGCGGCGCTAGACCAGTTCATCGCCGCACTCCGCTCGGTCGCCGAACGCGCGAAAGCCGGCGACCCCAGCCTCAAGACCGCCCCGCATTTCGCCCCCCGCGCCCGCCTCGACGAGACGCTCGCGGCCCGGAAACCGGTACTGGTCTGGAAGGACCCCGCACCGCTGGCACAAGCGGCGGAGTAAGCGGCAGAACCGCTCTCCTGCGAACGCAGGAGCCCAGGGTTACGAACGCCGCCGCCCGTAACCCTGGATCCCTACGTTCGCAGGAAAACGGATTGCCCACAGCACCGCAACCGATCTAGCCTCCGTCCCAACAAGGGTGGGGGCTCGATAAATGCAGGCGCACGAAGCACAAGGCTGGATCAGCTACGCGATCACGGCCGTCATTATCGGCATCGTCTTCGCGGTCCGCTGGCGCCGCATGAGCGTGGTCAAACCGCTCAAGCTCGAACGCCTCTGGGTCTTCCCCACGCTGTACGCCGCCGTCGCGCTCTACATGTTCACGATGTACCCGCCGCAGGGTCTCGCTTGGCTGTTCTGTGCACTCGCCCTCGTCATGGGCGCAGCGCTCGGCTGGCAGCGCGGCAAGCTCATGCGGATCACCGTCGATCCCGACAGCCACGCGCTCAACACGACGTCGTCCCCCGCGGCGGTCCTGTTCCTCGTCGCGATCGTGGCCGTCCGAAGCGGAGCGCGCGCCATCATCGGCGATGGCCACGCGCTGCACCTCAACGCCTTCGCGATCACCGACATGCTGGTCGCACTCGCGCTCGGCCTGTTCACCACGCAGCGCATCGAAATGTACCTGCGCGCGAAGCGGATGCTGGAGACGGCACGGGTCCCCCAAATCCCGTCATCCTGACGAAAGTCAGGATCCAGAACCAGGAACCACCACGCTCGTTACCCTGGATCCTGACTTTCGTCAGGATGACGGGAGAGCTTCAAGCGATCGCGCGATCCGTCTCTTCCCGCCGCCGGACATGCTCGCGCCAGACGATATACAACCCGCTCGCCACGATCACCGGCGCCCCGACCCAAGTCGCCTCCGCCGGCAGCGTGTCGAACACCAGGCACCCTAGCAGCGTCGCCCACAACAAGCTCGAATAATCCATCGGCACCACCACCGACACCGGCCCGAGCCGCAACGACGTCGTCATCGCGATCTGCGCCAGGCCGCCGAAGATCCCAACGCTCGCCAGACACACCCAGGCGACGAGGTCATGCGGCTGTGCCGCCTGCGCATAAAACACCGACAACGGGATCAACGACAGCGCGGAGAACCAGAACACCGTCGTCAGCGCACTCTCGGTCTTGCCGATCTGCCGCAACAGGATCGACACGCTCGCCGTCCCGAACGCCCCCGCCAGCGCACACCCCGCGCCCCATAACGGAAAGTGATCGCCGCTCCCGGGTTGCGCCACGATCAGCACACCCGCGAATCCGGCTGCGACTGCACCCCAGCGGTGCCACCCGGTTGGCTCGCGCAACACCAGCGCCCCCAGGATCGTCGCGAAAATCGGCACCGTAAACCCGATCGTCGTCGCCTCGGCCAGCGGCAGCGCGACGATGCCGTTGAACGTGAACGCCATCGCCGACAGCCCGACGATCGCGCGCACGACATGCGCCGGCAACCGTTTCGTCGCCACCGAAGGCAGGCCCGGCCCGGCGGCGATCACCCCCGACACGAGCAAACACGCCCCGAACTGCCGAAAGAACAGGATTTCCGAGACACTCGCGCCGTGCCGCTCGGCCAGCTTGATCGCGGTATTCATCAGCGCGAAGATCACGACCGACAGCAATCGCATGCCGATGGCGGGAAGGATGCGGTCGGTGGGCATGGGGGCGTCCTACCCGCGCATCGTGTTTACGTCATTCTGCTTTCTCCGCGCGTGATCTCGTCAGCCGCAGGTCCCACCTGCAGGATCGGCAATGGTAGCCCCGCGATCGGAGGCTCGGCCTGGTTGCGGCAAAACGGTGGAGCGAGGTTTTCGACGTTCAATGGTAAGCGTGATCGCGGACCAGTCAGCGTCTTTCAGAACGCACGATGCCGTAAATTTCGTCGTCATGAGGCTAGCCCTCCTAAAATCGCCAGCGATGCTGACGGCCCCCGAACGATAGGGCCGGGGCCGAGCAGGCGATTGAAAACATCATCCGTTTCGACCGCGCTTTTTCTTGCCCGGAGCCCGGAAAATAAGGAAAACATAAGACGAACAAAAACGACACAAGGCGGCAGTTCGTGGCATTCAGGTTGTTGATCCGCGGTGATCGCGCCTGTTTCAGGCGTCCGGAATTCAGTGCCGATCTCGTGAGTTACGACGCGATGCCGCCGGCTTCTGCGCGCACTATCTTCCAAGCCATCCATGGGCCGCCTTCCATCCGCTGGACCATCGAGCGGATCGCGATATTGCATCCGATCCGGCGCCATTGGGCGATTGTCGACCACCGAGGGGCGGGCAGTCGTCGTGCGAATATCCTGGTCGATGTCAGTTACCTCGTAACGGGACGATTCGATCTGACGGCGGCTGCGAATCCCGCCGACACCCCGGCAGCGCATGCCGGTTTATTTCGACGCCGGATGCAGCAGGGGCGATACCATCATCCGCCCTTTCTCGGTTTGACCGAATTTCCCGCTGCGATCACATTGCTGGAAAAGGACGATATCCCGCCTGTCAGTCACTACGCATCGGAGTCGATCGACCTGGGTTGGATCAGCTACGACACCCGCAATGGACAAGATCAAAGGTCGCGGTTCTTCAGGGCGTCCGCAGTCGCTGGTACGATCGTCATACCACCCGTCGATTCTGAAGAGATCGCAAGCTGATCGTGATTTGGCCCACGTTGCAGACGGGGTGACGAACCCCCGCGCACCCGCTATCCGCACCCCATGATAAAGCGCGCACTCCCCGTAACCCGCGAGGCGGATTTCTCCGCCTGGTACCAGGCCGTCATCTCCGAGGCCGATCTCGCCGAGGAATCCGGCGTCCGCGGCTGCATGGTCATTCGCCCCTGGGGCTATGGTATATGGGAGCGTATCCAGCGCCTGCTCGACGACCGGATCAAGGCGACCGGCCACGAGAACTGCTATTTCCCGCTCTTCATCCCGCTCTCCTATTTCGAGAAGGAGGCCGAGCATGTCGATGGGTTCGCCAAGGAAATGGCCGTCGTCACGCACCACCGGCTCAAGGCCGACGGCTATGGCCGCCTGATCCCCGATCCCGAGGCCAAGCTGGAAGAACCTCTCGTCGTCCGCCCGACCTCCGAGATGGTCATCGGCGCGGCGTTTGCGCGCTGGGTCCAGTCGTGGCGCGACCTGCCCGTGCTGATCAACCAATGGGCCAACGTCGTCCGCTGGGAGATGCGCACGCGCATGTTCCTGCGCACCAGCGAGTTCCTCTGGCAGGAGGGGCACACCGCCCATGCCTCAGTCGAGGAGGCGCGTGAAGAGACGCTGAAGATGCTCGAAGTCTATCGCAGCTTCGCCGAGGATTGCCTCGCGCTGCCCGTCGTCGCGGGCGAGAAGCCCGAGAATGAACGCTTCCCCGGCGCCGTCGCGACCTATTCGATCGAGGCGATGATGCAGGACGGCAAGGCGCTGCAAGCCGGCACCTCGCACTTCCTCGGCACCAACTTCGCGTCGGCGCAGAACATCCGTTTCCAGAATGCGGGCGGCGAGTTCGAGCTGTGCAACACCACCAGCTGGGGTGTGTCGACGCGGATGATCGGCGCGGTGATCATGGTCCACGGCGACGACGACGGGCTGCGCGTGCCGCCGATGATCGCGCCGTGGCAGGTCGTGATCGTGCCGATGCTGCGCGACGTGCCCGAGGACGCCGCGATCGTCGACTATTGCAAGTCGCTCCAGGCCGAACTCGCCAAGCAGTCCGCCCTCGGCGAACCGGTCCGCGCGCTGCTCGATCTCAAGCCTGCCAAGGCCGCGACCAAGCGCTGGGGTTGGGTCAAGAAGGGCGCCCCGATCGTGATCGAGGTTGGCGGCCGCGATGTCGCCGGCGGCAACGTCACGGTGATTCGTCGCGACCGCCTCTACCGCGAGGACGGCAAGCTGAACAGCAACGCAGTCGCGCGGGCCGAGTTCGTGAGCGAAGTCTCGGGCATGCTGCACGACGTCCAGGCGACGCTACACGTCGAGTCGATGGATCGCGTGAAGGGCAATATCGTCCCCGCCGACGACTTCGCCGCGGTCGAAGCGCATTTCGCGGACGGCGTAAAGAACCCCGGCTGGGTCGACGTTCGCTGGTCGAAGCCGACCGGGCCTGCGCTCGACAAGGTCGTCGAGCGGTTGAAGGCGCTGAAACTCACCATCCGCAATGCGCCGATGGGCCAGACCGGGTGTGATGACGGCGCCTGCATCTTCACCGGCGAACCTGCGGTGGAGCGCATCCTGATCGGCCGCGCCTACTGAGTGCGCCGATCGGCTGCGGCCGGCCTCACGGCAAAGGCTCTCTCGGAGTCAGGGGCGGGATACCGAAACGGCCCTGATACCCAGTGCCACGGAGCAACCGAAACGGACCGGTCTGTCGGCTGCGTCGCGGTGCTCCGTCTGGTATCGTCGCATAGGCTTTTGGCGGTGCGACCTTAGGGGGCAGGCATGGGCGTAACGGGGATCGGCGGCTTCTTCTTTAGGGCGAAGGACCCGGAGGCGATCCGCGCCTGGTATGTCGAGCATCTCGGAGTCGGATCGGTGCCATATGGAGCGTGGGAGACGCAGGCCGGACCCAGCGTCTTTGCACCGTTCGCGGTCGATGCCGACTATTTCCCTGCGGATCACCCTTGGATGCTCAACCTGCGCGTCGACGACCTTGGTGGCCTGATTGCGACCCTCAGCGCGGCCGGGATCGCGGTGATCACCAATCCCGACTGGGACATGCCCGGCTTCGGCCGCTTCGCGCGCATCCATGATCCGGAAGGCAACCCGATCGAACTCTGGCAACCCGACGACCCCGCATGACGCTAGCCAAGGTCGGGCCGGCCATCGGCGGCGGTTCACGACGATGACAACCCATGTCGTCAGTCTCCATCACGCCGGTCGGACCTGCCGTCCAAAGCGGTTGCCCGCAAATAGTCAGTGACGCCGTAGATCGCCGCGCTTTCCACGTTTTCGGCGACACGCGCCGCGATAACGCCATCGATGCGTAAGATCATCGTGCAGCCAAGGCTCAGTAACGCGCTCTGCGACCCGGTGACATCGGCCTACAGGATGCACCATCCCGTTTGCCGCTCGCGCGCGCAGATTCTCGACGCTTCGGCCGTGCCATCGTGCTGCCGTGCCTGGCGACAGCATGGTGTCGAGTGGATGGCAGATCACCGCCGCGCCGTGGTCGGCGAGCGCTTGCGCTGCCTCAGGGTAGTTGGCGTCGTTGCAGATGTTGATGGCGTAGCGCACGCCGTCGCGGTCGAAGACCGGGTTGGTGCGGCCTGCAACGATACTTGGTCCGCTGGGATGACGCTTGGCGTATCGTCGACGATGCGACCGCGCTCGATGGCGAGCGTGCTGTTCGTCATGCCATCCGGATGACGCGCGAAAGTACCGAGGATCACGGTGGTCGCGATCTGCTCCAGCGGTGTCAGGATCGCGCGCCATTAGGCGTCCTCGACATGGACCGCACGCAACTCGATCGTCACCGGTTCGTAGCTGCGACCCGGCAAGTGGCGCCCGGGAAATACCGCGAGGTCCACGCCGCAACAGCCGGCTCGCGAGGGGTCGCCGACGATCCGCGCAAGTATGGCCGAGGCATTGTCGAACTCCCGCAAACGCTGGAACGCCGTGATCCTGATGGCCGCGACAGGTGCCGATGCGTTAAAACAGCTCTCCCTGCGGCCCCCGCGGCGCGCGGAACAGGTCGTTCCGCAGCGCGATCCGCTCCTGGTTCAGGCCATGCTTCGCGCACGCGATGCGGAACCGCGTGCCGAGCAGGTCCGCCCACGGTCCTTGCCCCTTCATCCGCGTGAAGAAATTCGGATCATTGTCCTTGCCCCCGCGCAGTGACGCGATCGTCGCCATCACCTTTCCCGCGCGATCGGGAAAATGCGTGTCGAGCCACGCGCGGAACAGCGGGGCCACCTCATGCGGCAACCGTACGGGAATGAAGAATGCCCGGCTCGCCCCGGCTTCCGCCGCCCGCGCGACGAGGTGTTCGATTTCGTGATCGGTGATCGCGGGGATCACCGGCGCGATCGAAACGTAGACCGGCACGCCTGCGTCCGCGAGTTTGCGCACCGCCGCCAGCCGCCGTTCCGGGTGCGGCGCACGCGGTTCGACGGTCGACGCGACCTTCGGATCGAGCGATGTGATCGACATCGCCACCGCCGCCAACCCCTTTGCAGCCATCGGTGCGAGCAGGTCGAGATCGCGCACCACGCGGTCGGACTTGGTCGTGATCGTGAGGGGATGATCCGTCTCGGCCAGCACCTCGATGATGCCGCGCGTAATCCGCCAGTCGTTCTCGATCGGTTGATAGGGATCGGTGTTCGTCCCCAACGCCATCGACGCGCAGACATAGCCGTGCTTCGCCAATTCCACCCGCAACAGCGTCGCCGCCGACGGCTTGGCGAACAGCTTGCTCTCGAAATCCAACCCCGGCGACAGGTCGTGGAACGCATGGCTCGGCCGCGCGAAACAATAGATGCAGCCATGCTCGCACCCGCGATACGGATTGATCGAGCGGTCGAACGGCACGTCGGGCGAGGCATTGCGGCTGATGATCGTCCGCGGCGTCTCGACGGTGACCGTCGTGCGCAGCTTCGGCGCGATCCCGTCGATCCCCTCGCGCATGTCGAGCCAATCGCCGTCCGCCTCGGTCTGCGGCAGGTTGAACCGTCGGCTCTCGTCGTTCCGTGTAGCACCGCGAACTGGTCGACCTGTCTTCATCGATAGACGATACGCGCATCACGGGAACAAAAAAAGAACATAGTTTCGGAGGAATGTGATTGTTGCCGCAGCGTCTTGATCTATGTCTATAAATATAGACACAGGTTTCCAACCACTTGAGGCTAGTATGAAAGAATACTCGCCGCTTGCTGCGGGAGCGCGTAGGGCGGTACGATGACGGAACAGATTACCACGGTGGAACGGGCTTTCGAACTGGCACGCTCGGGCGAATGCGAGTCGGTGAACGCGCTTCGACAGCGGTTGCGGCGCGAAGGCTATGACGCGGTGCATCTCCATCTTCATGGGGCGTCGATCAACAAGCAACTCGTCGACCTGATCCACACCGCACGCGGCGGCTCCGCGCTGGCCTGACGCGGCGGCGGTTCGGTCGGGGCGATCGTCATCGTCCCGACCTGACCACCCAGTTTCACTTTTGCGCCAGCGCGACCGTCTGCGGCATGTTCAGTCCTGCGGCCGACCATTGCTTGGCGGTCTTGCACGTTGCCTGACTGATCCGCGACCCGGTCACGGCGGGCTCGTTCATGCAATATTTCTGCGTCTTGGCATCGTAGCGGAGCACCGTTTTCTGCGTCGAATCCGAAGGCGCGGCGAGGATCGGAACGCTGGTTGCGACGGCAGCGAAGGCGATGAGGCTCTTCAGAAAAATCGGGGTCATGGCAGCGTCCTTGTGATGGTGTGAGGCGCCCGGCTGGGCGCCGTCTCAACCAATGCATCTGGCGTGCCAGTTTCATAATACAGTGGTACACGCCGACGAACGTGTTCGAATCGCGCGTTAATTTTCTTCGTTAGCTAGGCGACGCGCGTCGATGTGCGATCGGGCAAGTCGCCACAATCTGGTGAAAATCGCAGTAATTTGGTGAGACTGACGCTAACGCATCGCCATTTTCGGCGTTTCGTCATTCCTATGAGACGGGACGCGGCAGCGCGGCGTCTTTACCGGGGTAAGGGTGCGTAAAGCAAAGGACGCAGGCGCAAGCCCGCGCAGGTTCAGCGCTCCAGCAACCGCGGCATCAGCTCGACGAAGTTGCAGGGGCGGTGGCGGCTGTCGAGTTGGTCGCGCAGGATGCCGTCCCAGCCGTCCTTCACCGCACCGGTCGAGCCCGGCAGCGCGAAGATGTACGTGCCGTGCGACACGCAGGCGCATGCACGCGACTGGACCGTCGACGTCCCGATCGTCTGGTAGCTGAGCATGCGGAAGAGTTCGCCGAAGCCGGGAATCATCTTCTCGGCGACCTGCTCCACGGCCTCGGGCGTCACGTCACGCCCCGTCACACCGGTGCCGCCGGTGGTGATGATGCAATCGATCTCGGGATCACCGATCCAGGCGTGGAGACGCGAGACGATCGTCTCGACATCGTCCTTCTCGATCCGGCGGTCGGCGAGCACGTGTCCGGCTTCGGTCAACCGCGCGACCAGCGTGTCGCCCGAGCGATCCTCGGCAAGGCCCCGCGTGTCCGACACGGTCAGCACGGCAATCCGCACCGGCAGGAACGTCCGGCTTTCATCGATCGGCATGAAGATCAGTCCGCGCGCGTGACGGTGGAGGACTGCGGCCCGACGCTGGCGTTCACCGCGACCGTCGCCTGCATCGGCGTCACGCTGGCGTGATATTGCGCGTACGGCTTGGCCGCCATCCGCACCGCGGTCGCACCCGGCAGGCCGGGGAAACGCGGCCACATGCCCTGCGCCAGCGCATTGCGGCTGGTCGACGCCTTCTTCCCGCCCTGTGCCTCGTACATCCAGTAATTGCGCAGCACGGTGGTCACGTAGCCGCGCGTTTCCCAATATGGGATGCTCTCGATATACATCAGCGGATCGCCGTTATCATGGACGATCGCGTTCCAGTCGCCGACCGGACGCGGCCCCGCATTATACGCCGCGATCACCTTCGGCAGCAGCCCCCCGGTGACGCCCGCCATGTCGCGCAGCCGCTCGAGATGACGCTGGCCGATATCCATGTTGGTCGACGGCTTGGTCAGCGCCTTCATGTCGATCGAGGTGCCACGCTCGCGGGCGAAATCGGTCGCGGCGGCGGGCATGATCTGCATCAGGCCGTACGCGCCGGCCGGGCTCTTCACGGTGTTGCGGAACCGCGATTCCTCGAGCGTGTGCGCATAGACCAGCGCCTTGTCGATGTGCCAGCCGCTGTCGGGCGTCCAGTTCGGCGTCGGATAGCGCGCCTCGGCGGTCGATGTGACTCCCTGCGGGCAATTATGCGCAAGGAAGACGGTGGTTGCGGGCAGGCTCAGCGCCTCGGAGACGCGCACCAAATTGCTGAATTCGCGCGGGTCGCCGATCTTCGCCTGCTGGCGGATGACGGTGTCGGCGAGTTCGGTCTCGCCGACTTCGACCAGCGCCGCGGCGACGCGCACGTTCGGGCGCTTGCCGACCACTTTCCAGTCGCTCGCGACCAGGCCGCCGACTGACGTGCCCTTGTCTTTCATTGCCAGTTGCTGGCGCGCAAGCTGGCCGTAGAAGCTCTCGCTGAACTGCGCCGCCGCCTTCAGGCGACCTTCGATCTTGTCCGGGCGCGAGCACACCATGTCGGCACGCGACGCCCAATACAAAGCCGCCGCACGCAGATCGACGTCGCCCGCACGCGCCGCGACGCCCTCGAACCCGGTCTCGGCGTTCGCACAGTCGTTCTGCCGCCACGCCGACAGCGCATTGACCCAGCGGCCCTGGACCGCCCAGTCGCCGACGCCGTCCTGCGCCTTGGTCGCCATGACCCGCGCATTCACGTCGTCGCCTTGCAGGAAATAGATCCACGCGATCTTCTGCTGCCATTCGGTCAGCGCCTCCGGGGTAAGACCCGGCGTGCTCTCCAACAGCGACTGCGCCTCGCGGCCCATGTCCGCCTTGACGTAGGGCTGCATCTTGAGCGCCAGATCGGCGGCGATCATGTCGCCCTTCAGGCTCTTCGCGCGGACGCGACGCGGCGCGCCGTCCTGCCAGATCAGCCGCTGTGCAACCGGCAACGGTGGCAGTCCGACCGCACCGCGCATCGATGCCAGCCGCGCAATCTGCTCAGCCTCGGGCAGTTCGGGCGCTTCGTTGAGCAGCGCCACCAAGGGCTCCATCTCGACCTTGGGCGAGCCCTTCGCCGTATACATCTCGGCGCGCGCGATCGCGTGCAGCGGGCCGGGCTTCATCGTGTCGAGCTGGATCTGTGCGTCGGTCCACTTGCCGTCGCGGATCGCCGCGAACACCGTCTTGTACGCCTCGCGCTGGCCCGCATCGAGCTGATCGGGGATCTGCTCCAGCGTCGGCGCGCCGACCAACTGCGTCGTCCCGAGCCGGGCATCGCCGCTAGGCTCGCCGGCGACGGTCGCTGCCAGAGCTGGGAAGGGAAGGGCGCTCAGCCCGAGAACGATAGCTAGAGTCCGAATCATCTCACACCCTCTTGCGTCTGTCCGCGCATCAGCATCTGCAAATCCTTCCAGGCCTCGGCCTTGGCCGCCGGCTTCTCGATCAGGAACCGCGGATGAAAGCTCGCGACTACGCTCGTTTCTCCGGTCTTATGGTTAAACCCGTGTAAACGCCCGCGCGCCGCCTGTAATTCCGTCCCGAGGATCGCACGGCTCGCCGCATTGCCCAGCAGCAGCAACCGCTGCGGCGCGACCAACCCGATGTGATGCTTGGCGATTTCCGCGAGCCGCTCCTCGACCTCGCTCTGGATCCGGCCCGCGGTCGGCCGCTTCGCGCAGACCGCCGCGAGGTGTACTTCGTCACGCGTCAGACCGATCGCCGCGAGCATCTTGTCGAGCAACCGCCCCGAAGCGCCACTCAGCAGGGCGCCGGCATCGCCGTCATCTCTGTCCGGACAATCGACAAGCACCATGACCGTAGCGTCAGCCGGGCCGACCGCCGCCAGCGAAACTCCGCTCCAATCCGCCTCGGGAACCTCCGCACCGCTCCGCCAGTTGAGGAAATCAGCCAGCAAAAGTGGCATCGCGGACGGTGCCACGACCGGTGCGGCAGGCGAAGCGGCGGGTACGACCAGCGGTTCGGGCGCCGCGAACCAGTCGCGCGGCACGTCGTCGACCAGCGTGTCGACGCCAGCCTCGTGCCACCAGTCGAGCGCGCTCGCCGCAGCATTTCGCCAGTCGATGGTTTGGTCCGCCCCCACGCGGTAACCTATGCTGCACGGTTGACGTGGCGGTCAACTCGCGCAATCGCCATATTGGATAAGACGGTGCCGGCCCGAGCCCGAACGAAGGGCAGGGGCGGATAGACTGGGCTAGAGGGGACATCCCCCGGGAGACGATGATGACGACACGTGAATCGATGCCCTATGATGTGGTGATCGTCGGCGCAGGTCCGGCGGGGCTTTCGGCAGCGATCCGTCTCAAACAATTGGCAGCCGAGAAGGACGCCGAGATCAGCGTCTGCGTGCTCGAAAAGGGCTCCGAAGTCGGCGCGCATATCCTGTCCGGCGCGGTCATCGATCCCAAGAGCCTCGACGAACTGCTGCCGACCTGGCGCGAGGACGGCTGCCCGCTTGCCGAGGTGCCGGTGACGGAGAACCATCACTGGATCCTCAGCAAGACGAAGAAAAGCGAGATGCCGCACTTCGTCACGCCGTCGTTCCTGCACAACAAGGGCACGTACACCGGCTCGCTCGGCAATCTCTGCCGCTGGCTCGCGGGCAAGGCGGAGGAGCTCGGCGTCGAGATATTCCCAGGCTTCGCCGCCGCCGAAATCCTGTTCAACGACGACGGCTCGGTGAAGGGCGTCGCGACTGGCGACATGGGCGTCGCGCGCGACGGCACGCACAAGGGCGACTACACGCCTGGCCTCGAACTCCACGCGAAGTACACCTTCTTCTCGGAAGGTTGCCGCGGGCACCTGACCAAGCAGCTGATCGCCAAGTTCGATCTCGCCAAGGACAGCGATCCGCAGGTCTACGGCCTCGGCATCAAGGAGCTCTGGGACATCGATCCCGCGCTCCACAGTCCCGGCCGCGTCATCCACACGCAGGGCTGGCCGCTCAGCGAGACCGAAGGCTCGAACGGCGGCGGCTGGATCTATCACCAGGCGAACGGCCAGGTCTCGATCGGCTTCGTCACGTGGCTGAACTACACCAACCCGCATCTCTCGCCGTTCCACGAGATGCAGCGCTGGAAGACGCACCCCGAGATCGCCGCGCTGCTGAAGGGCGCCAAGCGCGTCAGCTACGGCGCGCGCGCGATCAGCGACGGCGGGCTTCAGTCGATCCCCAAGCTGGTCATGCCCGGCGCCGCGCTGATCGGTGACAGCGCCGGATTCCTCAACGTGCCGCGGATCAAGGGCACGCATACCGCGATGAAGTCCGGGATGATGGCCGCCGAGGCCGCGGTCGAGGCGATCGTCTCGCAGCGCGGCCATGACGAACTCGCCGCCTATCCCGAGGCGTTCGAGAAATCGTGGGTCAAGAAGGAGCTGTCGGTCGTCCGCAACGTCGTGCCGCTGGTCAAGAAGTTCGGCGACCTGATTGGTTCGGGCCTCGCCGGCATCACGATGTGGCTCGAGCATCTCGGCATCAAGGTGCCCTTCACGATGCACCATCATCCCGACCATGAGAGCCTGTGGCGCAAGGACCTCGTCAAGCCTATCGTCTACCCGAAGGCGGATGGCGTGCTGACGTTCGATCGCCTCTCGTCGGTGTTCATCTCGAACACCAACCACGAGGAGGACCAGCCGGTCCACCTGACGCTCAAGAATCCGGCGGTACCGATTACGTACAACCTGCCGATGTACGACGAGCCCGCGCAACGCTATTGCCCGGCCGGCGTTTACGAGGTGGTCGGCGAGGAAACGGGCGATCCGAAGTTCGTCATCAACGCGCAGAACTGCGTCCACTGCAAGACCTGCGACATCAAGGACCCCACCCAGAACATCAACTGGGTCGTACCCGAGGGCGGCGGAGGCCCCAATTATCCCAACATGTAAGCCTGTATTCTTCGCACTCGGTCTCGTCCTGGCGGCTCCCGCCACGGCCGGGACGGGTGATCTCTCCGCCTATCTTAAGGCCCGCGCCGCCGACGCCGCAGGGCGACCGGACCTTGCCGCCGCCAGCTATGCCAAGGTGCTGGCGGCATCGCCTGCCGATCCCATCGTAGCAATCCGCGCCTACCGCGAGGCGCTGGAAGCGGGTGACATGCCGCTCGCCACGCGTGCCGCCGCAGTCTTGGGCAAGGCCGGCGTAGCCCCAGCTGACGCCGCACTGCTCCCGCTCGCCGATGCCGCGCGGCAGGGCGATACGAAGGCCACAAGCGCCGCCATTGCCACGCTCGCCACCGGCCCGCTCGTGGTGCTCGCCCCCTCGCTCTACGCCTGGGTCGCCCGTGCCGAGGGTCGCGACCCCGAACCGTCGCTCGCCACTGCCGCGAAGGACCCCGTCGCCAACCGCTTCGCCACCGAAACACGCGTGCTGATCGCGGCGGCGCCGGCCAAGCAACCGCTCGCGATCGGCGTCTCGCGCCTGCTCGCGCGCCTCGCCAGCGACCTCGCCGCGGGCGAACCCTCGCCGCTGTCGATCGCCCTGACGCAGGCCGCGCTGCGCGCCGACCCCCGCTATGACGGCGCGCGCATCCTCCTTGCCGACGCGCTCGCCCGCAACAAGGTCGTCGACCGCGCGCTCGCGGTCCTCGACGAGATCGACCCGAAGGGCCCGTCCGCCGGGGCCGCCGCCGCCGAGCGCGTCGACATCCTGTCGAACGCCGACCGCGACGGCGAAGCACTCGCTGCCGCCAAGAACCGCGTCGACCAGCAGGGCGCGGAGCCCGCCGACTGGCAACGTTACGCCGACTTGCTACTGACCACCGGCAACCCCGCCGAAGCCGCCACTTGGTATCAGCGCATCATTGCCGCCGACGGTGACAAGGGCGGCACATGGGGCGCGTGGCTGCAATATGGCGGTGCGCTCGACCAGGCCGGCCGCTGGCCCGAAGCGCGCGATGCTTTGGAAAAAGCCGTCGCCCGCGGCCCCGCGCAACCGCTCGCGCTCAATTACCTGGGCTTCGCGCAAGTCGAGCATGGCGACGACGTCCCCGCCTCAATCAAGCTGCTAGAACGCGCCACCCGCCTCGACCCGACCAATGCCTCGATCACCGACTCGCTGGGCTGGGCCTACCACCTCTCCGGCAACACCGCGCGCGCGCTCCCGCTGCTGGAAACCGCCGCGCAGGCCGAACCCACCAACGCTGAAATATCCGATCACCTGGGCGACGCATACTGGAGCTCAGGCCGAAACTACGAAGCCCGCTACGCCTGGCGCGCCGCGCTCCTCACCGCCGAACCAGCCGATACCGCACGCATAACCGCAAAGATCGCCCACGGCCTCCCAGCCAACGCCCGCCGCTGAAACGACCAACCTCGCCCTAAAAGGGGAGAGGGAAGGGGCTTGCTCCGCCAACATCCGTCACCCCAGCGAACGCTGCGGTATCCCACAAGGCACGCACCGCCCGCCAAACGGTGAGATCCCAGCGTTCGCTGGGATGACGGAGAATTGTTGGCTAAGCGCATGCGCAAAGCACGCACCAAGTCCGCTCCAAAACCCCGAGACCCGCAATGCCCACCATAATCGAACCCGCCCCCGCCAAGATCAACCTGGCCCTCCACGTCCGCCGCCGCCGCGCCGACGGCTATCACGACCTCGAAACGCTCTTCGCCTTCGCCACCGACGGCGACCTCGTCACGGTGGAAGCAGCCCAAACCAACACCCTGACCATAACCGGCCCCTTCGCCGCAGCGCTCCTGCCAACCCCAACCCCCAACACCACCTCGATTCTCAGCACCACCCCGGCGGAGGCCGGGGCCCAATTGGGAGCGGACAATGAAAAGGCGTACGGCTCGCCAAACACAGCCCCAGGCGCCGCGCACTGGGACGGCAATCTCGTAACCGCCGCCGCAGACGCCTTCACAATCGCCTTCGCCCCCAACACCCACCACACGATAACCCTAGAAAAGCACCTCCCCATCGCCTCAGGCATAGGCGGAGGATCAGCCGACGCCGCCGCCACGCTCCGAGCGCTAGCCCGCCTCCACGGCATAGCCCCGACCGACTCTCGCCTCCACGACATCGCCGCAGAGCTCGGCGCAGATGTCCCCGCATGCCTTGCCAATCGCACCACGCTCGGCACCGGCAAGGGCGATACGCTCACCAATCTCGAAGGCCTGTCTGGCACCCCACTCCTCTTGGTAAACCCGGGCGTCGCGGTCTCCACAGCCGCCGTCTTCAAGACCTGGGACGGCCAGGACCGAGGCCCGATCCCCGAAGGCGACCTCCTCGCGCGTGCCCTCGCAGGCCGCAACGACCTTGAGCCCCCCGCTTTAGCGCTCGCTCCCGTAATCGCCGAAGTCCGCACTCTACTCGACGCGGCGTGCGGCGTTTTCCTGTCCAGAATGTCCGGCTCCGGCGCCACCTGCTTCGCCCTGTTCGAAACCCCCGAAGCCAGGGATGCCGCCGCCATCGCCGCGCAAGCCAAGGGCTGGTGGACCCTCGCAACCACACTTGTCTGAACGGCTGGGCATCGCACCAATGGGCAGCAGCCCAGTTGCTCCGCCAACCCGCCAACCCGCCAACCCGCCAACCCGCCACCACGCCGTCATCCTGACGAAAGTCAGGACCCAGGGTCCCAAACGAAACCGCTCGTCGCGGATGCGTCCCAACCCGTCCGCGAGTCGACGGATCCCAGCCCGGCGCCGAAACAACCGAACCGTTCTCGACCAGACTCCGTCCGGCCCAACCCGTCATTTCGGTCTCGGTCCGGGATCCCCTGTTTCCGCGAATCGACGGCTCGTGCGTAAGCCGGTGGCTACCGGAACGAGTCCAGCACGTCGGAGCAGGGGGCGGGGCCATCGACCGCGGCGTGTTCTCAGGCAGATGCCTTTTTCAACCAAGCCCGTCGTTCCCTACTTGTTCCATAAGAACAAAGAGAATACATGGTGTTTGACGCGTTGAATGGCACGCGCGCTTGCTTTAGCGATGGGAGCTTATCAATGGCCGCTAATCTGAAAGTGATCGACACCGGCATGGCAACCGCAACCAACGACCGCCAGAAGGCGCTCGACGCCGCGCTCGCGCAGATCGACCGCGCGTTCGGCAAGGGCTCGGCGATGCGCCTGGGCTCGAAGGAAACCATGCAGGTCGAGGTCATCTCGACCGGCTCGCTTGGGCTCGACATCGCACTCGGCGTCGGCGGCCTGCCGCGCGGCCGCGTGATCGAGATCTACGGTCCGGAAAGCTCGGGCAAGACCACGCTCGCGCTCCACGTGATCGCCGAAGCGCAGAAGGGCGGCGGCACCGCGGCGTTCGTCGATGCCGAGCACGCGCTCGACCCGGTCTACGCCAAGAAGCTCGGCGTCAACATCGACGAGCTGATCGTGTCGCAGCCCGACACCGGCGAGCAGGCGCTCGAGATCGTCGATACGCTTGTCCGGTCCAACGCGATCGACGTGCTGGTGGTCGATTCGGTCGCGGCCCTGGTGCCCCGGGCCGAGATCGAGGGCGAGATGGGCGACAGCCATGTCGGCCTTCAGGCCCGCCTGATGTCGCAGTCGCTGCGCAAGCTGACCGGCTCGATCAGCCGCTCGCGCTGCATGGTGATCTTCATCAACCAGCTCCGCATGAAGATCGGCGTGATGTACGGCAACCCGGAGACGACGACGGGCGGCAACGCGCTGAAATTCTATGCTTCGGTCCGCCTCGACATCCGTCGCACCGGCCAGATCAAGGATCGCGAGGAGATCATCGGCAACACCACCCGGGTGAAGGTCGTCAAGAACAAGGTCGCGCCGCCGTTCAAGCAGGTCGAGTTCGACATCATGTACGGGCAGGGCGTCTCGAAGCTTGGCGAGATCCTCGATCTCGGCGTCAAGGCGGGCCTCGTCGAGAAATCCGGCGCCTGGTTCAGCTACGACAGCGTCCGCCTCGGCCAGGGTCGCGAGAACTCGAAGACGTTCCTCAAGGACAACCCCGAAACCGCCGACCGCCTCGAAAAGCAGATCCGCGCGCGCACCGACAAGGTCGCGGAGGAAATGATGGCCGGCCCCGACGCCGAAGACGACGTATAAAACCGTGTAACCCCTCTCCCTCCGGGGAGAGGGAGGGACCCATTGTTCTTGCAATGGGAGGGTGAGGGCACGTGGTTGATCGTGCAGGGGGCGTGGCGGGATCGGGCTTGCATCGGCGTCAGCCCCGGCTTGGCGCCGGCAAGGATCTCTACGTAGGCATCGCACCGCACGACCCCGACACTCCACTCCGGCGAAGGCCCGGGCCCAATTGGAAAGGTGTCAATAACGAAGCGCGGTCGTTCGTCACGATAGGCCCCAAACCGAGCCCCGGCCTCCGTCAGGGTATCGACTCCTACCCAACGGCAGCACGCGCCCCAATGTCCTCCCGCGAAGGCGGGAGCCCAGTCTGGATCCCCGCCTTCGCGGGGAAACAAGGAAACGGGGACGACCGCGCAAAGCGACGCAACGGACCCGGCAACGCCTCCAAATACCCAACGCCAAACCCACGCGAGCGTCTATACTTCCTATACTTCAAGCCCAACCGCCGCCCCTCGATCCGACCATGAGGCACCCCCACCCATGACAACCGCCCATGACTGGACCGGCAGAATAGGCGACGTCTGGGCCAAAGAATGGCGCCGAACCGACCGCAGCTTCACCAACCTGACGCCGCACCTCAACGCAGCGATCCTGGCCGCCGCCACTCCCCAAACCCGCAAGATCATCGACATAGGCTGCGGCGCCGGCGCGACCTCACTCGCCACCGCGCAAGCCGTCCCAAACGCGACCGTAACCGGCATCGATCTCTCGCCAACCCTGATAGAGATCGCCAGACACCGCAGCGAAACTCAAACTAAGGCCCGCTTCGACTGCGTCGACATCACCGTCGTCGCCCCGAACCACGCGCCGACAGACCTCTACGTCTCGCGCCACGGCGTCATGTTCTTCGCCGACCCGATCGCCGCCTTCACCATATTGGCCGAAGCCGCCGCTCCGAACGCCGGGCTCGTCTTCTCCTGTTTTGCAGAACGCGCCGCAAACCACTGGGCCACTGAAATCGTCACCGCAACCGGCGGCGACGCTCACGCCCCGACCTCCACCACGCCCGGCCCGTTCGCCTTCGCCGATCCGAGCCATGTCGCCACGATCCTGGAAAGCTCAGGCTGGCATACCGCCCCACCCCGACGCGTCGACTTTGCCTATCAAGCAGGCGAGGGCGCCGATCCCGTAGCCGACGCCGTCGACTATTTCCGCCGCATCGGCCCTGCCGCGTCCGCAATCCGCGACGCGGGCCCCGAGGAACGCGAGCGCCACATCGCGCGTCTCACCCAGGTCTGCGAACGGTACCGCGACGGCGTCACGGTGGAATTCTCCGCGGCAGCCTGGATCTGGACCGCGCGCAAAAGAGCGAATTAGAACAAGGGGAAGCCGCCATTATTATCGTCCACCACCTCGAAAACTCACGATCGCAGCGGATCTTGTGGATGCTCGAGGAACTCGGCCTCTCCTACGAGATCAATCGCTACGAGCGGAATAAGGCGACCATGCTCGCCCCGCCCGAACTCAAGCGGGTCCACCCGCTCGGCAAGTCGCCGGTGATCGAAGATGACGGTCAGGTGGTCGCCGAGACCGGCTCGATCGTCGAATATCTCGTCGACAAGGCCGACGGCAAACTTGGCGCCCCGGCCAACCGCACCGACGCCCTACGCTACCGCTTCTGGCTGCATTATGCGGAAGGCTCGATGATGCCGCCGCTGCTGTTGAAGCTCGTCCTCGCGCGCATCCCGATCATGGGCAAGGTCGCGGTCAAGAAGATCCAGCCGATGATCGATGTCCACCTCGACTACGTCGAATCCGAACTGTCGCAACGCCCCTGGTTCGCCGGCGCGGAGATGACCGCCGCCGACATCATGATGAGCTTTCCCCTCGAAGCCGCCCGCAGCCGCGGCGGCCTAAACGAGTCCCGCCCCGCAACGATCGCCTGGCTAGCCAAGGTTCACGCGCGGCCGGCGTATCAGGCCGGACTCAAGAAGGGTGGGCCATACGCCTACGCTTGAGAGATGCAGATCAGACACTGCACCGAGGCTGAGAACGCAACCTTCCCCTAAACACCACCCCGGCGAAGGCTGGGGCCCAATTGGAAAGGTTGGAGTAACGAGGTGCGGCGGTCACCACTAGCGTCCCCCAATTGAACCCCGGCCTTCGCCGGGGCGGTACTTCTTTATCAAACCGCCAGCGTGGAAGGGCATCCTTGAGACGTCACCAGTTCAACATCGCCGTCCAACCTCAAACCTGCCCCGGCCCGATCTTATCGTAGCTATCCAAAGCCACCTTCGGCCCATGCCCCGTCGGCGCATGCGGGAAATCCCTGTCCGCCGGCTCGCGCTCGTCGAGCCCGCCCTCCCACTTCGCCACCACGGTCGCCGCCACCGCATTGCCGATCACGTTGGTCGCCGAGCGCCCCATGTCGAGGAAATGATCCACCGCCAGAATCAACAAGATCCCCGCCTCCGGAATCTTGAACATCGACAACGTCCCGGCAATCACCACCAGCGACGCGCGCGGCACGCCCGCAATCCCCTTCGACGTCACCATCAGCACCAGCAGCATCGCGATCTGCTGCCCGATCGGCATGTGGATGCCGTACGCCTGCGCGATGAACAGCGACGCGAACGTCATGTACATCATCGACCCGTCGAGATTGAACGAATAGCCAAGCGGCAGCACGAAGCTCGCGATCCGCGGCGGCACGCCGAACCGGTCGAGCGCCTCCAGTGTCCGCGGATACGCCGCCTCCGACGACGCCGCCGAGAACGCGAGGATCAACGGATCGCGGATATACCGCACCAGCAACCGCGTCCGCGGCCCGATCAGCACGAACGCGATCCCGATCAGCATCGCCCACAGCAACGCGAGGCCGATATAGAAGGTTAGCATGAAATAGCCGAGCTGGCCGAGAATGGTCGGCCCCCGCTCGGCAAGCGTCGCGGTGACCGCAGCGAACACCGCGAACGGCGCGAACCGCATCACGTAATTGGTGATCTGGAGCATCACCGCCACCAGAGCCTCGATCGCCTTGACCAGCGGCGCGGCCTTCTCGCCGACCGCGGTGATCGCGACGCCGACGAACACCGAGAACACCACGATCTGGAGGATCTCGTTGCTCGCCATCGCCGCGATCATCGAATCGGGCACGATATGCGAGATGAACTTGGCAAGATCGAACGCCGCGGCATCGACTCCGCTCGACGCGGTCGCCGGCGGGATCGCGAGCTCGAGCCCGACACCCGGCTGCAACACATTGACCAGGATCATACCCAAGGTGAGCGACAACAGGCTCGCGCAGATGAACCACCCGAGGCTGCGCAATCCGACCCGTCCGAGCGCGCCGGTGTCGCCCATATGCGCGATCCCGACGACCAGCGTCGAGAACACCAACGGCGCGATGATCATCTTGATCAGCCGCAGGAACAGCGACGTCACGATCGAGAAATAGCCGGCGATGTCCTTCAACCGCGCGGCGGACTCGGCCGTGCCGTCGTCGATCGACGCATTCAGAACCCAGCCGACGACCATCCCCGCGACGAGGCCGAACAAGATGTAATAGGTTAGCCGCTTGGCCATTAATCGCTCCCGAGACGTGCGGACAGGGAAGGGGATTGCGGCGCCCGGGTCAAGGACCCTATCGTCCGGCGATGTCGACCACCCCACGTAAATCCGCCTTCAGTCCCTCGCGCCGCGACCTGATCGGTCTTGCGATCGCGGCGCCGTTGCTGTCGACCACCGCGATCATCCGCGCCGCCGAACCCGACCTGTCGGCGCTGTCCGACATCACGAGCGCGACCAGGCCGATCGATGCGACAGAGCGCGCTGCGAGGCTCGCCCGCGCGCAGTCGCTGATGAAGGCGGCCGGCATCGGCGCAGTGCTGATCGAGCCGGGATCGTCGATGATCTACTTCACCGGCGTCCGTTGGCACACGAGCGAGCGGCTGACGCTGGCGATCCTGCCGGTCGAGGGCCAACCGTGCATCGTCACGCCGTTCTTCGAGGAACCGTCGGTGCGCGAGACGCTTGCCGTCCCCGCCGAGGTGCGCGTCTGGCAGGAGGACGAGAACCCGTTGGCCGTCGTCGCCGGGTTCCTGCGCGACCGAAAGCTCGCGGGGCGGCCGATCGGGCTGGAGGCGGAGGTGCGCTACTTCGCCTATGCCGGTCTCCAGCGCGTGCTCCGCGAGGCGAAGATCGTCTCCGCCGACCCGGTCGTCCGCGCCTGCCGGATGATCAAGACGCCCGCCGAGATCGCGCTCATGCAGGCCGCGACTGAGGTGACGCTCGCCGCCTATCGCTGGACCTACGCGCGGGTCGAGAAGGGCATGACCGGCCCCGAGATCGGCGCGCTGATGAACGCCGCGACCCGCAAGCTTGGCGGCGCACCCGAATTCGCGCTCGCGCTGATCGGCGAGGCGTCCGCCTACCCCCACGGCAGCCGCGAGATCCACCGCGTCGCCGACGGACAGGTCGTGTTGATGGACTGCGGCTGCACCGTGCAGGGTTATCAGTCCGACATCTCGCGCACCTGGGTCCACGGCACCGCGACCGCCGACCAGCGCAAGACCTGGGACCAGGTCGCCCGCGGCCAGCAGATCGCGTTCGCCGCCGCGAGGATCGGCGCGTCCGCGGGCAGCGTCGACGACGCCGTCCGCCGCGAGTACGAAACGCTCGGCTACGGCCCCGGGTACAAGCTCCCCGGCCTGTCGCACCGCACCGGCCACGGCATCGGCATGGACGGCCACGAACCCGTCAACCTCGTCCGCGGCGAAACGACGAAGCTGGCGGCGGGGATGTGCTTTTCCGACGAACCGGGCATTTACATCCCCGGCAAATACGGCGTACGGATCGAGGATTGCTTCCACATGACCGACGCCGGGCCGAAATGGTTCAGCGAGCCGCCTAGGTCGCTGGATGCACCGTTGGGGTAAAGCGACGCCTCGGGAACGCCACCACCCCTACCAACGCCGCTACCCCCACCAACGCCACCACCCCGGCGAAGGCCGGGGCCCAATTGGTTGACGGCGATAACGAAGCACTGCTCTCCATTATTTCCCCCTCTCCAATTGGGCCCTGGCCTTCGCCGGGGTGGGGGGCGGTGCGGGGGAGGGCGGCCTAGTAGCGAACCGTAGCTCCACCCCCTTGTTCTCCCGCGAAGGCGGGAGCCCAGACTGGGTCCCCGCCTTCGCGGGGAAACACGCTTGCTTCGTTTCAGTCGGATACGTCCGGTCCCCCCACACCTCCACTTGAGCGAACCGCGCCGCTCGCCTAAGTCCCCGCGCATGACATCGACGAACGACATCCGCCGCGGCTTCCTCGACTATTTCGGATCGCAGGGGCACCAGATCGTGCCCTCCGCGCCGCTCGTGCCGCAGAACGACCCGACGCTGATGTTCGTCAACGCCGGGATGGTCCCGTTCAAGAACGTCTTCACCGGCCTCGAATCGCGCCCGTACACCACCGCGACCTCGTCGCAGAAATGCGTCCGCGCCGGCGGCAAGCACAATGATCTCGACAATGTCGGCTACACCGCGCGCCACCACACGTTCTTCGAAATGCTCGGCAATTTCTCGTTCGGCGATTATTTCAAGGAACAGGCGATCGTCCACGCCTGGACGCTGCTCACGCGCGAATGGGGCCTGTCGCCCGATAAATTGACGGCAACGGTCTACCACACCGACGACGAGGCGTTCGACCTCTGGAAGAAGATCGCCGGCCTCCCCGATCATCGCATCATCCGCATCCCGACCAAGGACAATTTCTGGTCGATGGGCGACAACGGGCCGTGCGGGCCGTGCTCGGAAATCTTCTACGATCACGGCGACCACATCCCCGGCGGCCCTCCCGGCAGCCCCGACGAGGACGGCGATCGCTTCGTCGAGATCTGGAACCTCGTCTTCATGCAATACGAGCAGGAGAATGCCGAGATCGTCGGCAACCTGCCGAAACCGTCGATCGACACCGGCATGGGGCTCGAGCGCATCGCGGCCGTCATGCAGGGCGTCACCGACAATTACGACACCGACACCTTCAAGGCGCTGATCGCCGCGTCGGGCGCGCTGACGCACACCGCGACCGGCGGCGCCAACACCGCCAGCCACCGCGTGATCGCCGATCACCTGCGCACCGCGGGCTTCCTGATCGCGGACGGCGTGCTGCCTGCGAGCGAAGGCCGCGGCTACGTCCTGCGCCGGATCATGCGCCGCGCGATGCGTCACGCGCATATCCTCGGCGCGAAGCAGCCGCTGATGCACCGGCTCGTCCCCGCGCTCGTCACCGAGATGGGCGCCGCCTATCCCGAACTGTCGCGCGCACGCCCGCTGATCGAGGCGACGTTGCAGCAGGAGGAAACGCGCTTCCGCCAGACGCTCGACAAGGGGCTGAAGCTGCTCGACGAGGCGACCCTCGGCATGACCGACGGCACGCTGGCCGGCGACGTCGCGTTCAAGCTCTACGACACCTACGGCTTCCCCTACGACCTGACCGAGGACGCGCTGCGCGAACGCAACATCGCGGTCGACCGCGCAGGCTTCGACACCGCGATGGCCGAGCAGAAGCGCGCCGCCCGCGCCGCCTGGAAGGGCTCGGGCGCCAAGGCCTCGGACGACATCTGGTTCGACATCGTCGAGCAAACCGGCGGCACCGAATTCCTCGGCTATGCATCGGATACCGGCGAGGGCGAGGTCGTCGCACTGGTCAAGGACGGCGCGCGGGTCGACCACGCCACCACCGGCGATACGGTCGCGATCGTCGTCAACCAGACGCCCTTCTACGGCGAGAGCGGCGGACAGGTCGGCGACGCTGGCCACATCTCCAACGACAGCGGCCTGCGCGCGAACGTCACCGAGACGTCGAAACAGCTCGGCCGCGTGTTCGTCCACCACGCGATCGTCGACTCCGGTGAGATCAAGGTCGGTGATCCGGTCAAGCTCCAGATCGACGTCGCCCGCCGCGCGCAGATCCGCGCCAACCACTCCGCGACGCATCTCCTGCACGAGGCCCTCCGCGAACGCCTCGGCACGCACGTCGCGCAGAAGGGGAGCCTCGTCGCGCCCGACCGCCTGCGCTTCGACTTCTCGCAGCCGGTCGCGATGACCCCCGCCGACATCGCGCAGGTCGAGGCCGACGTGAACGCGCAGGTCCGCGGCAACGGCGCGGTCACGACGCTGCTGATGACCCCCGACGACGCGATCGCGATGGGCGCGATGGCGCTGTTCGGCGAGAAATACGGCGAAGAGGTCCGTGTCGTGTCGATGGGCTCGACCGAGGACGGCACCTATTCGATCGAGCTCTGCGGCGGCACGCACGTCAACGCGCTCGGCGACATCGGCCTGTTCAAGGTCGTCGGCGAAGGTGCGGTCTCCAGCGGTATCCGCCGCGTCGAAGCGCTCACCGGCGAAGCGGCCCGCGCCTATTTGACCAGCCGCGACGATCGCCTGCGTGAGGCCGCAGCGGTCCTGAAGTCGACCCCCGACGAGGTCCCGGCGCGCGTCGCATCGCTGCTCGAAGACCGCCGCCGCCTCGAACGCGAACTCGCCGACGCGAAGAAGGCGCTGGCGCTCGGCGGCGGTGGCTCGGGTGAAGCGGCAGGCCCGGAACAGGTCGGCGGCGTCGCGTTCATCGGCCAGGTGCTCAACGACTTCGAGGCGAAAGGCCTGCGCGGCGCGGTCGACGAGGCCAAGCAGCGGCTTGGTTCGGGCATCGCAGTTATGGTCGCGATCAACGACGGCCGCGCCTCGGTCGCAGTCGGCGTCACGGCGGATCTGGTCGCCAGCCACAACGCGGTCGACCTGCTCAAGATCGCGGTAGCCACGCTAGGCGGGCAGGGCGGCGGTGGCCGTCCCGACATGGCCCAGGGCGGTGGTCCCGATGGGGACAAGGCGGCGGATGCAGTTGCTGCGGTCCGGGCCAAACTGGAGGCGGCGGGCGCCTGAAATTCGCCGACGTCGCACGCTAAACCCCAAGCAATGTTCCCCCGCGGACGCGGGGGCCCAGCTAAGTATCGCTAGCTGCCTTTGCTCCTGGACCCCCGCTTTCGCGGGGGAACAGGCTGCGTTGATGAGTCACCCGCAACAACCAGCACCACCCCGGCGAAGGCCGGGGCCCAGTTGGCACGTCCGGAGTAACGGAGCGCTGTCCTTTGTTATCGCCGTCCCCCAACTGGGCCCCGGCCTTCGCCGGGGTGTTACTTCTTCTTGCGGGGCTCAATCCAGCCGCGGCTCACGCCGCCCCGCGCACCTTAGCCAGCGTAGTCCCAGCGGTAATCGCCTCGATATCCGTCACCAAATGCAGCAACCTTACCCCGCCCCGCGACATCGCTCGGTCCAGCGCCCCCGCAAAATCCTCGGTCCGCTCGACAGTCTCAGCCCAACACCCATAAGCCCGCCCCAGCGCGGCGAAGTCCGGATTGCGCAACCCAGTCCCCGAAACCCGCCCCGGATACTCCCGCTCTTGATGCATGCGGATCGTCCCATACCCGCCATTATCCACGACCAGCACCAGCATGTCCGCCCCGTGCGCCACCGCGGTCGCCAGTTCCTGCCCGTTCATCAGGAAACACCCGTCTCCCGCGAGCGCCACCACAGTCCGCTCCGGATGCCGCAACGAGGCCGCCACCGCCGCCGGCACGCCGTACCCCATCGCCCCCGCGGTCGGTGCGAGCTGTGTCCCCGGCCCGGCATAAGCCCAGTACCGATGCCACCACCCCGAATAATTCCCCGCGCCGTTACAGATAATCGCATCCGCCGGCAGCCGCTCGCGCATCGCCACCACGCACGGCCCTAGGTCCATCACCAGATCGCGCGGGCCTGGCGTCGACCACGCCAGCCATTCCGCATGCGCCTCGGACCCAGCCGACCGCGGCGGCAAATCGACGACCAGCAGCGCCTCGGCAAACTCCGCCATCCCCGCACACACCGCGACATCCGCGCGGTACGCCCGCTGCAACTCATCCGGATCGGGATGCACATGGATCAGCCTCTGCCCCGGATGATCGGGCGTCACCAGCGCATAGCCGTCGGTCGTCGCCTCCCCCAGCCGAGGCCCGACGACCAGCAGCAGATCCGCCGCCTTGACCCGCTCGACCAGCTGCGGATTGGGCCCATACCCCAGGTTGCCAGCCCAAACCGGGCAATCGTTAGGAATAGCATCCTGTCGCCGAAACGCCGCCGCCACCGGGATCCCGTTGCGGTCCGCCCACGTCGAGAACGCCCCAGACGCCGCCACATCCCAACCCGCGCCGCCAACGATCGCCACCGGCCGCTCGGCGGTGGTCAGCAGATCGGCAAGCAAGTCCATCGTATCGGCATCACACCCTTGCGCCACCCGCTCGACCCGCGGCCGATCGACCGCGTCGACGACATCCAGCAGCATATCCTCGGGCAACGCCAGCACTACGGGCCCCGGCCGCCCCGACATCGCCGTCGCGTAGGCGCGCGCGACATATTCCGGGATCCGCCGCGCATCGTCGATCCGCGCCGTCCACTTCGCGATGGGGGCAAACATCGCCTGGAAATCGATCTCCTGGAACGCCTCGCGATCGCGCGTGGCACGGTCGATGTCGCCGACGAAGAGGATCATCGGCTGCGAATCCTGCATCGCGACATGCACCCCGATCGACGCGTTGGTCGCGCCCGGCCCGCGGGTCACGAACGCCACCCCGGCCCGGTGCGTCAGCGTCCCGTCCGCGCACGCCATGAACCCGACGCCGCCCTCCTGCCGGCACACCACCAGCTCGATCGCCGGTGTATCGTGCAGCGCATCGAGCACCGCCAGGAAGCTCTCCCCCGGCACGGTGAAGATCCGGTCGCAGCCCTGTGCGACGAGTTGGTCGACCAGGATACGGCCGCCGGTGCGTGGTGTGATCATTGGTGCATCCTGCCGTCCGTTGTGCGCGAAGTCGAGAAGCGGTTACGCTGGCATCGAAGCCGGGACCAACCCGACTCGCCCGGAGAGGATCATGACAGACTTCACCACCGTCGCCGACGGCCTGCGCTTTCCCGAGGGCCCGGTGGCGATGCCCGACGGCAGCGTCATCCTCGTCGAGATCGAAGCCGGCCGCATCACCCGCATCGCTCCCGACGGTACCAAGTCGACGGTCGCCGAGCCCGGCGGCGGCCCCAACGGCCTCGCGCTCGGCCCCGACGGCAAGCTCTATTGTTGCAACAATGGCGGCTTCGCGTGGCGCGACACGAACGGCTTCCTCACCCCGCACGGCCAGCCGGACGACTATTCCGGCGGCCGGATCGAACGGATCGACATCGCCACCGGCGCGGTCGAGATCCTCTACAAGGACGGCGATTTCGGCTGCGCGCTGCGCGGACCCAACGACATCGTCTTCGATTCGCGCGGCGGCTTCTGGTTCACCGACCACGGCAAATCGCGCGACCGCGCCCGCGACATCACCGGCATCTTCTACGCCAAAGCCGACGGGACCCAGCTCGAAGAAGTCATCTTCCCGAGCGAAAACCCCAACGGCATCGGCCTCTCGCCAGACGGCACGCGGCTCTATGCGGCGGAAACCTACACCTGCCGCCTGATGGCGTTCGACATCGTCGCACCCGGCAAGGTCGCCAGCGCCTCTGGCACGCCGCTCTACCGCCCCGCCGGCTACAAGTTCTTCGACTCGCTCGGCGTCGAGGCGTGCGGGAACATCTGCGTCGCGACGATCGGCGAATGCGGGATCAGCGTGATCTCGCCGGCGGGGGAGTTGGTCGAGTTCGTCGCGACCGACGACGTGTTCACCACCAACATCTGCTGGGGCGGCGACGACATGAGGGACGCGTACATAACCTACTCGGGCAGCGGTCGACTGGTGAAGACGCGGTGGAAACGTCCGGGTCTGAAGTTGGCGTATTGAGAACGACGCAATCCTCCCCCGCCAGGGGGAGGTGGCTGGCACTTGCCAGACGGAGGGGGAGGATAGGGAAACGTCTGTTGCGTATCCTCCCCCTCCGTCACCTGCGGTGCCACCTCCCCCTGGCGGGGGAGGATCGCGAAAAGTCGATCCGCGCTACGTTGCCGAGCGCCAACCAGCACCGTATGCGAGACCCAATACCTGAGGAGGATGCATGGCGAACAAGCGCTACACCGATGCGGCGACGGCACTCGAAGGCGTGCTGTTCGACGGCATGACGATCTGCGCGGGCGGGTTCGGGTTGTGCGGCATCCCCGAGCGGCTGATCGACGCGATCGAGGCGTCGGGGGTAAAGGACCTGACGATCGCCAGCAACAATGCTGGGATCGACGGGCAGGGGCTGGGGAAACTGCTCCGCTCGCGTCAGGTCAAGAAGATGATCTCGTCCTATGTCGGCGAGAACAAGGAATTCGAGCGGCAATATCTCAGCGGCGAACTCGAGGTCGAGTTCTGCCCGCAGGGCACGCTCGCCGAACGCTGCCGGGCAGGGGGCGCAGGCATCCCCGGCTTCTACACCAAGACCGGCGTCGGCACGCAGGTCGCCGAGGGCAAGGAGGTCAAGGTCTTCGACGGCCAGGAATACATCCTCGAACGCGGCATCCGCGCCGATCTCGCGATCATCAAGGGCTGGAAAGCCGACGAGAGCGGCAACCTCATCTTCCGCAAGACCGCCCGCAACTTCAATCAGCCGATGGCCACCGCGGGGAAAATCTGCATCGCCGAGGTCGAGGAGATCGTCCCGGTCGGCAGCCTCGATCCCGACACGATCCACCTGCCGGGGATCTATGTGAAGCGGATGATCGTCGGCGCCCCCTACGACAAGCAGATCGAATTCCGCACCGTCCGCGAGCGGGTCTCGACGTGAAGTCAGGCCCGTTGGTGTACAGCAAGCGTAGCCCGTTCTCCTGCGCACGCAGGAGCCCAGGGTCACGGGCGCTGCGGTTGGTATCCTGGACCCCTGCGTTCGCAGGGGCACTGACTCTACAGGGATGCGTGAGCGTTTCCGCACCGACCTCGATCGCGTCTTCGCCTAGCATCGCCGCCCCCGTCACCGTGGACGGCGTCCCCGCGGGCATGCAGTATCTTTACGCCTCGGGCGAAGCCGCCGCTGTCAGCATCCAGGCCTGGAACGTCCTCGTGGGTTACGTCCGCGCGCAACGCACACCGACATCGGTAGTCCTCGCGCAAGGCGCCTCGCTCGCCGCCCCCACATGGACCTCCTGCGGCGCCAAGCCGAAAGCCGCGGTGTTCGACGTCGACGAGACAATCCTTCTCAACCTCGGCTTCGAATACGACGCAGCCTCCGGCCAACCCTGGTCCGACCCGCGCTGGCAGGATTGGGAGCGGACCGGCGTCAAGCAAGTCGCCCCCGTCCCGGGTGCCCTCAACGCACTAACCGCCCTGCGCGCGATGGGCGTCACCGTGATCTTCAACACCAACCGCTCCGCCGCCAACGCCGCACAGACTGAGGCTACGATCGAAGCCGCCGGCCTAGGCCCCGCTCGCCACGGCGAAACCCTGTTCCTCGCCGGCGACGACGCTCTCGGCTCAAAGAAGGACGGCCGCCGCGCCACGATCGCCGCGAAATACTGCGTCGTCGCGATGGGCGGCGACCAGCTCGGCGACTTCAGCGACCTGTTCAACGCCGGCCAGACCCCCGCCGCCCGCCGCGCAACAGTCCAGTCGCCCGCGATCGCGGCCAGATGGGGGGCAGGGTGGTTCGTCCTGCCCAACCCCGTCTACGGCACCGCGCTCAAGGGCAACCGCGACGAGGTATTCCCGCCAGCAGTCCGCTGGGCCCCGACAGGAGGCGTACGCTGATGGCCGACCACCCCAACGCGATCGCGCTCGACAAGGGCGCGCAACTCACCGGCGAATCGGTCGAGGTCGCGCGGATCTGGATCACCAACGGCGCCGGCAGCAACGTGCTGATCGACGCGGGCATCCTCGAGGATCCGACCGTGTTCGGCTACCTCCTCGCCGATACGATCCGCCACGCCGCGCGCGCCTATGCTGGCACCTGGGGCCTCGACGAGGATGCCGCGTTGCAGGCGATCGTCGACGGCGTCGGCACCGAGCTCCGCGAACAGTTCACGACCATCACCACCATCCAGGAAGGACTGCACTGATGCCCTGGGACCGTAACCAGATGGCCGCGCGTGCGGCGCAGGAGCTGAAGGACGGCTATTACGTCAATCTCGGCATCGGCATTCCGACGCTGGTCGCGAACAACATCCCCGAGGGCATGACGGTCACGCTCCAGTCCGAGAACGGCATGCTCGGGATCGGCCCGTTCCCCTATGCGGGCGAGGAGGATGCCGACCTCATCAACGCCGGCAAGCAGACGATCAGCGAGCTTCCCTCGTCGGTCTATTTCAGCTCGTCGGACAGTTTCGCGATGATCCGCGGCGGCCATATCGACCTCACGGTACTCGGCGCGATGGAGGTCAGCGAAGGCGGCGACATCGCCAATTGGATGATCCCGGGCAAGATGATCAAGGGCATGGGCGGCGCGATGGACCTCGTCGCGGGCGTCAAGCAGATCATCGTCGTGATGGACCACACCGCCAAGGACGGCTCCCCGAAGTTCATCCCGTCGTGCACGCTGCCGCTGACCGGCAAGAACGTCGTCGACATGATCGTCACCGACCTGGCGGTATTCCAGCGCGCCGATCACGACAGCCCGTTCAAGCTCGTCGAGATGGCGCCGGGCGTTACCGCCGACGAGATCGCCGCGAAGACCACCGCGCACTATACCGCCTGATGGGCTACACTCTCGTAACCGCGAACCGCAATTACTCGAGCTGGTCGCTGCGCCCCTGGTTCCTGATGAAGGCGCTCGGCATCGACTTCGAGGACCGGATCGAGCCGTTCCTGGAGCCCGTCAATTACGAAGCGTTCCGCGCCTTTTCGCCGACCGGGCAGGTGCCGGTGCTTATCGACGGCGCGCGGACGGTATGGGACTCGCTGGGCATCGTCCTGTATCTCGCCGAGCGCCACGACGGCGTCTGGCCCCTCGACCAGGATGCCCGCGCATGGGCGATCTGCGCGACCGCCGAGATGCACGGCGGGTTCTCCGCGCTCCGCAACGAGCGGACGATGAACGTCGGCGTACGCGTCGACGCCGCTCCCGGTAGCGAGGCGCTCGACCGCGATGTCGCGCGCCTCACCGAACTCTGGGCGGAAGGGCTCGATCGGTTCGGCGGGCCCTGGCTCAGCGGCGCCGACTTCACGGCGGTCGATGCGTTCTACGCCCCGGTCGCGTTCCGCGTGCGGACCTACGGGATCGACGTCGGTCCGGCGGGGCTCGCCTGGGTCGAGCGGATCATCGCGCACCCGGCGATGCGCGCTTGGGAAGCGACCGCACTGACCGAGACATGGCGCGAGGAGAGCCACGAGGCCGACCTCGCCGCCTGCGGATCGATCACCGCGGACTTCCGCCGCTGATGCGCCGCGCCGCGATAATTGTTGCGATCATCGTGATCCTGATCGCGGGCACGGCGTTCACCGCGGGACCGGGTACGCTCAGCGTTCTCGACGGCATCATGGGCGGCGGTCGCGGTACGGCACGCATCCGCGAAGGCGTCCCGTTCGGCACGCACGGCCAGAAGCTTGACGTCTGGCGCCCATCCGGTGGCGCGAAGACCGGCCTGCCGGTGCTGATCTTCTGGTACGGCGGCGGCTGGGTCCACGGCTCGCGCGGCGCCTACGCGTTCGCCGCTCGCGCCTATGCGAAGGCGGGTTTCGTCGTCGTCATGCCCGATTACCGCAAAGTGCCCGACGTCCGCTTCCCCGCGTTCCTCCAAGACGGCGCCGAAGCGGTGAAATGGACCCGCGACCACATCGCGGAGGCTGGCGGGGACCCGAACCGGATCGCGGTCGCCGGCCATTCCGCGGGCGCCTACACCGTCGCGATGCTGACGCTCGACCAGCGCTGGCTGAAGGCTGAAGACGTCGACCCGCACATCATCAAGGCCGCGGTCGGTCTGTGCGGCCCCTACGACTTCTACCCCTTCACCGCCAAGCGCGCGATCGACGCGATGCAGGGCGCCGCCGACCCGGTGATGACCCAGCCGATCCACTTCGCGCGGGCAGACGCCCCGCCGATGCTGCTGATCACCGCAGGCGATGATACACAGGTCAAGCCGCACAACGCGATCAACCTCACCGCGCGGCTGAAGGCGCTCGGCGCGCCGGTGACACACATCGACTATCCGGGTTTGAGCCATGAGAATGTCGCGATGGCGCTCTCGAAGCCGTTCCGCAGCAAAGCCTCCGTTCTGGCCGACAGTGTAGCATTTCTGAATCGAGCGCCGGGTGCGCCCGGTGCGAAGTGATCCATCAAAGATAAAATGCCGGATCAAGCAAGAATTTGGCATGCGTCGGGCGCTAATGAAGTCTAGAAAATCTTAAATTTGAATTGCCTCGGATTTGTCCGAAATCAGTAATGCTTCATATCGGACCATGTCATCATTGACGCGGATAGGTCAAGAGTCGGACATTGTACGCGGGCGCTGACAACTCGGAGATGATGATCATCTTTCGTTTGCATATATTTGCGCTCTCTTCACGAAAGGCAAATCATGTCAGACCCCGATACGGTCCTCGATACCGTGAATGCCAAATGGTATAATACGCTGGCGAAAGAGTTGAACCTTTCGGTCCAGGAGTTTCAGCTGAGTCAGGGCGACGTCATCCTGCCGCGGACGACCGATCAGCTTTGGGATATGATGAACGAATTACCTGCCGATACGGTCGTACAATATTATACGCCCAACACGCTGGTCAGCTTTTCGAGCCAGTACACGTCGCTGCTGTCGTTCGTGCAGGCTTCGAATGTGGCGGACTTCACCGCCGCAATGGGATCGAGCAACATGACGTCCTGGGCGGCCGCGAAAAGCGCCTATTTCACCGCAAACCCTTCGGCATTCAGCGATACGGCGACTGTCCTGCAGGTTGCGTTGCAGAACCTGTTCCAGAACTGGAGTATGGCGGAACTCGTACCCAACCCCGGATCCGCGGCGCAATGCTATACGCTGTACCGCGCAGGATTCGAGAATCCGATCTACATCGCGCAGGAGTTGCAGGTAAATCTGCCGCTGAGCGGCCCTGCGGCATTCAACCAGACCTACGAAGAGGTGCTGGGCGACATCGCCGCAGCACCGCACGTAAACTTCACGATGCAATCGTCCACTGCATCGTCGGACATCAGCAATTCCTGGGCGAACAGCAGCAACTCGACCGGCGGTAGCTATTTCTATTCGCAATCGAGCAGTTCGGCGTCGAGTGATTTTTCGCAGACGTTCGCGTCGTCCGACTTTACGGTCGCGGT
The DNA here is from genome assembly GCA_040388215.1 of Pseudomonadota bacterium. Lineage (GTDB taxonomy): Bacteria > Pseudomonadota > Alphaproteobacteria > Sphingomonadales > Sphingomonadaceae > Sphingomonas. Next base: position 51,432 of record JAZKCH010000011.1, read on the forward strand.
GTCCTACGATCACTTCCTCAACGTGACCGCGCTGCCGCTGTCGGGCGAATCGATCAAGGCCGACGCGACGACCTATCTGCCGTGGTATTATGGCGCGGCGCTGGCCTATGCGTACAACAACAAGACGACCGAGGTTTGGACCGATCTGGCGCAATGGGATGCATTGTTCGGCCCGCAGGGTTCGATGCAGTATGTCGTCACCAGCCTGATCATCGCGGACGGGACGACGACCACGACTACATCGTCGCAGACGTTCAGTACCGCCGAGCAGACCTATGCGCATACCGAGAGCAACGAGGGCTATGGCTGCTGGCCGTATTATGTCAGCAACAGTTCGGACAGCACGACGAACACGAGCACGACGTTCAATGCATCGAGCAATCTGGTCGTGACGACGACATCGGCGCCCGGCAATCCGATCGTCATCGGTGTTCTGGTATCGTCGGTGAAGGACCTCGCGCAGGACGCGTAAGACATTCCTGACCGGCGTGCCGCATGCACGCCTGATCGACCGATAGTTGCGCCGGGGCTTTGCCTCGGCGCAGCTTTCGGTTAACGCGACGCGCATCATGGCCACTCCGCAAACGCTGTACGAAAAGATCTGGGCGGCGCATGTCGTCGAACGCCGCGACGACGGTACCTGCCTGATCTATATCGACCGTCATCTCGTCCACGAAGTCACCAGCCCGCAGGCGTTCGAAGGCCTTCGCGTGGCAGGCCGCAAGGTCCGTCGCCCCGATCTGACGCTCGCCGTCCCCGATCACAATTTGCCGACCACCGCGCGCAAGGACGCCGCCGGCCGCGTCCTGCCGATCGCCGATCCCGAGAGCGCGCAGCAACTCGACGCGCTCCGCCGCAACACCACCGAGTTCGGCATCGACTACATCGACGCGACCGCCGCCGAGCAGGGAATCGTCCACGTCGTCGGCCCCGAACAGGGCTTCACGCTCCCCGGCACGACGCTCGTCTGCGGCGACAGTCATACCTCCGCGCACGGCGCGCTCGGCGCGCTCGCATTCGGGATCGGCACCAGCGAGGTCGAACACGTCCTCGCCACGCAGACCCTGCTGCTGTCGCAGGTCAAGACGATGGAAGTCCGCGTCGATGGCGAACTCGGCTTCGGCGTCAGCCCGAAAGACGTCATCCTCGCGATCATCGGCAAGATCGGTGCGGCAGGCGGTACCGGCCACGTCATCGAATTCACCGGCAGCGTGATCCGCAACATGTCGATCGAGGGCCGCCTGACGATCGCCAACATGTCGATCGAGGCGGGCGCGCGCGCCGGCCTGATCGCGCCCGACGACACCACCTTCGCCTATCTCAAGGGCCGCCCGATGGCGCCGACCGGAGAAAACTGGGACCGCGCGGTCGCCTGGTGGCGCAGCCTCGCAACCGATCCCGGCGCCAAGTACGACAAGACGGTGGTGCTCGACGCCGCGGAGATCGCCCCCGGCCTCACCTGGGGTACCAGCCCCGAGGACGTCGTGCCGATCACCGGAGTCGTCCCCGAACCGTCGAGCTTCGCCGATCCCGCCAAGCAGGCCGCCGCGCAGAAGTCGCTCGACTATATGGGCCTCACCGCCGGCACCGCGATGCGCGACGTGCCGATCCAGCACGTCTTCATCGGCAGCTGCACCAACAGCCGTATCGAGGACCTCCGCGCCGCCGCGGCGATCGCCGACGGCCGCCATGTCGCGACCGGCGTCCGCGCGCTCGTCGTCCCCGGGTCGGGCCTCGTCAAGCGTCAGGCCGAAGCCGAAGGCCTCGACCGAATTTTCATCGACGCAGGGTTCGAATGGCGCGAACCGGGCTGTTCGATGTGTCTCGCGATGAACCCGGACAAAGTTCCTGCGGGGGAGCGTTGCGCTTCCACGTCGAACCGTAATTTCGTCGGCAGACAGGGTCCCGGAGCGCGCACGCATCTGGTATCACCCGCGATGGCGGCGGCGGCGGCGGTAACCGGCAAGCTGAGCGACGTCCGAGAGTTGATGAACCGAAATCTGGTGGGGGCACACGCATGAAGAAGGTTTTCGTATTGTTGGCGGCGGGCGCCATGATTAGCGGTGTCGCGGCCTATGTCGCGTCGGCGCGCACCACCCCGGAGCGAACGGGCCCGGAGCGCACGGAACAGCGATGACTCCCGTCACCACCGTCTCTGGCCGCGCCTATCCCTGGGGCGCGAAGAACATCGACACCGACGTCATCATACCGGCGCACTGGCTGAAGACGATCACGCGCACCGGCCTCGGCCGCGGCGCGTTCGAGACGGTGCGCGCGCAGCCCGGCAACATCTTCGACGACCCGCGCTATGCCGGGTCGCCGATCCTCATTGCCGGCGATAATTTCGGCTGCGGCTCCAGCCGCGAGCATGCCGCGTGGGCGCTCGCCGACATGGGCATCACCGCGGTGATCGCACCGAGCTTCTCCGACATCTTCTCGGGCAACGCGTTCAAGAACGGCATCGTCCCGGTCGTGCTCCCACAGGAGGCGATCGACCGCCTGCTGGAAGTCGCACAGGACCAGACCGTCACCGTCGACCTCGAGACGATGACCGTCACCACCCCGTTCCAGGACCGTTTCACCTTCGAACTCGACGCATTCCGTCGCCAGTGCCTGATGGAAGGGCTGGACGAAGTCGGCCTGACGCTGGCAAGGGATACCCAGATTTCAAATTTCGAGGAGGCGGTCGCATCGAATCGCCCCTGGATGACGGTGGAGAGCGGGTATGCGAGCATTGGTGTCGAAGGCAGTCGGCGGACCTGAAACTCTGGAAATGGTTGAGCTGCCCGATCTGGCAGCCGGCCCCGGACAAGTGGTCGTCGCGGTCAAGGCCTGCGCGATCAACTTCCCCGACGTCCTGATCATCGAGGACAAATACCAGTTCAAGCCGCAACGCCCGTTCGCACCGGGAGGCGAGATCGCCGGCACGATCGCTTCGATCGGCGAAGGCGTTACCGGCTGGGAAGTCGGCGACCGCGTCATCGCGATGCTCGGCCACGGCGGGCTGTGCGAACAGGTGATCGCCGACCCCGCCAAGCTCTACCGCCTCCCCGAAGGCCGCAGCTTCGCCGAGGGCGCGTCGCTGATCCTCACCTACGGCACGACGATCCACGCACTGCTCGACCGCGGCCATATCAAGGCGGGGCAGACGCTGCTCGTCCTCGGCGCAGCCGGTGGGGTAGGGCTCGCCGCGGTCGAACTTGGCAAGGCGTTCGGTGCGAAAGTCGTCGCCGCGGTTTCGTCTGAAGAAAAGGCCGCGGCCGCCAAGTCCGCCGGCGCTGACGAAACGCTGATCTACGCCCGCGCCCCGTTCGACAAGGACCAGTCCAAGGCGCTCGCCGAGCAGTTCAAGGCCGCCGTCGGTCGTGACGGCGCGCACGTGATCTACGACCCGGTCGGCGGCGATTATGCCGAGCCCGCGCTTCGCTCGATCGCGTGGGAGGGCAAGTACCTCGTCGTCGGCTTCCCCGCGGGCATCCCGAAACTCCCGCTAAACCTCACGCTGCTCAAAAGCTGCGACGTCTGCGGCGTTTTCTGGGGGGCGTTCGCGGCGCGCGATCCTAAGGCGAACCAAGCGCATATCGAAACGCTGTTCGAGTTATGGGCTGAGGGAAAGATCGCGCCGCGCGTCACAGAAGTCTTCGCGTTCGAGGACGGTGGCAAGGCTATCGCCAAGATGGCCGCACGCGGCGCCATCGGAAAGCTTGTGGTGGAGGTCGGCTGAAACCAGTCGACCTTCTTTTTTATCATTTCACCCTATTTGGCTTGCTAGGCGGGGTTGGTCAGACAATGTTGTACAGGGCAACTCCGATGGCGATCCACATCATGACGGATGCCAGCACGCCGTACGCCAAGCCATGCACGACTGGCGGTGCCGACCGCGTCGGAGTGGTGGATGCAGCTGCCGAGATACCGTTCATTATCACTCTCCTGCTCGCGCATATTGTCACGTAGCCGTCGCATATATCGGGCATTTCGTCGCTCGACGCCAGTAGGTTTCTACTGGCTGTCGTCGATTGTTGCGTAGCGGCGGTCGGCGACCTATCTCGGACCCGACGACGAGACTGCACGGGGACCCGCGATATGACCATTTTCGAAGATCGCGAACGCGCTAGCGAGGCAAATTTCGCGCGCGAGGAGGAGATGGCGTTCCGGATTACCGCACGTCGTAATCGCCTGCTCGGCGGCTGGGCCGCGCATGAGATGGCACTGACGCCAGAAGAGACCGACGCCTATGCTACCGCGCTCGTCCATGCCGATATGGAAGGCGGCGGCGACGATGATGTCGTGCGCAAACTGGTCGGCGATTTGACTGCCGCCGGGCTCGACCATGACGAGGCGACCGTCCGCCGCGCGCTCGCGCAGCAGATGATCGAGGCGCGTCGCCAGCTGCTGGAGGCGCAGTAACATGCCGATGGCTGCCGACGACATCGCTACGATGATCCGCGACGCGATCCCCGATGCACAGGTCGAGATTACCGATCTCGCGGGCGATGGCGATCATTATGCCGCCAAGGTGACCGCCGCAAGCTTCGCCGGGATGAGCCGGGTGAAGCAGCACCAAGCTGTCTACGCCGCACTCGGTGGACGGATGGGCGGCGTTCTGCACGCGCTCCAGCTTACCACAGCAATTTCTTGAGGACCTGCCAATGACCGACGATTCCACCGCCCGCATCGACGCTCTCGTGAAAGCGAGCCCCGTCGTCCTGTTCATGAAGGGCAGCCCGCTGTTCCCGCAGTGCGGCTTCTCGAGCCGCGCGATCGCGATCCTCAACCATCTCGAGGTCGAGTTCGAGAGCGTCGACGTGCTCCAGGACCAAGGCATCCGCCAGGGTATCAAGGCATATTCGGATTGGCCGACGATCCCGCAGCTCTATGTCGACGGCGAGTTCGTCGGCGGCTCGGACATCATGATGGAAATGTACGAAAGTGGCGAACTGGCGCAGCTGTTCGAGATGCAGAAGGCGAACTGAGACGGGGTCCACCCCATCGCGAGTGTGTTGCCGAACCACATCGTTGTGCCGGACTCGTTCCGGGGCCACCCGCCTGCAAATCTGATTCTATCAAGTTTGCCGAATCGTGGATGCCGCAACGAGGTCGGCGTGACGGGCTGAACTGGCAAACTGTGGGGCAACACCGGGGAGGGTGGATCGACGCGAGACCGGAAGGGAGCGGTCGACCCACCCTGCATGAGCGCGGGTGCGCTCGGTGACGAATGCGACGGTGCAGTCTGCATGCCAAGATCGCCCGAGCCGTGATTACCGGGGCTCTCGATAGTTAACGCGGTTTCCCGATGTTGCAGATCTGTAAAGAACGGCGACATTCGGCGGTGATTTGTAGGCCTTGCCATCGCCGTGCGGAGCCGCCATCTCCCCCAAATGGCTGAGCATCCGACCGGTATCCCGATCCAGCTCGAGCCGCTCGTTATTCGCGTGCTCGCGCCCAATCCGTCGCCGTACACCTATACCGGCACGCAGACGCACCTCGTCGGCACCACCGATATTGCGGTGATCGATGCCGGCCCCGACGATTCCGCGCACATCGAAGCGCTGATCCGTGCGATCGATGGGCGACCGGTCACCGCGATCGTCGTCACGCACCACCACCGCGACCACAGCCCCGGCACGCGACCACTCCAGGCGATCACTGGCGCGCCGATCGTCGGTGCCGCCCCCTTCGACCTGGACGACACGGGCGCACGGGCGGATGCGTCGTTCGACGCCGACTATGCCCCCGACCGCGTGCTCGGCGAGGGTGATATTGTCACTGGTGAAGGCTGGACGCTGGAAGCGATCGCGACGCCCGGCCATACGTCCAACCATCTTGCATTCGCGCTGCCGGAGACGAAGGCGCTGTTCTCCGGCGATCACGTCATGGGCTGGTCGACGACGATCGTCTCGCCCCCCGATGGGAACATGACGGCGTACATGGCGAGCCTTGAAAAGCTGATGGGGCGCGAAGATCGGATCTATTACCCCGGCCACGGCGAGGCGATCGAAAAACCGCAACGCCTCGTCCGCGGGATGCTCGGTCATCGCAAGCAGCGCGAGGGGCAGATCCTGCGCCTGCTCCGCGACGCCGCGCAACCGATCCCGGCGCTGGTCGAGCGCATGTATGTCGGTCTCGACGCGCGCCTTGTGCCCGCGGCGGCGCGCTCGGTACTCGCGCATCTGTACGATCTGCAAACCCGTGGACTGGTGATCGAGGAAGGCGAGACATGGCGAACGACGTAATCGAACCGAACCGCAGGAGCGGCGTCGGCCCATTCCTGGCAAAGGCGGTTGGCGTCGTCGTCATCCTGATCCTCGCCGGGCTGCTCGCGCTGTGGGGCGTGCAACGCTACGTCAGCGACCGGCTGACCCCCGATCCGACGACGATCGCCAGCGCCAGCCTCGAAGGTCTGCGTGAACAGAACCGGCTGTCCGCGTTCGCCGCACGCTATGTCGCGGTCGTCACGTCGAAACAGTCGCAGCTCGGCTTCACGACCGAGAAGACGCTGATCATGCCCGGCATGGTGCGCTACGAGGTCGACATGGCCAAGCTGACGCAGGCCGACGTCGCGTGGGACGGCACGAGCAAGACGCTGTCTGTCCGGCTTCCCGCAGTCGAGGCAGATGGTCCGCAAATCGACCTGAATGCAATACGCGAATATGGCTCAGGTGGTCCGCTTATTGTCTTTACCGATGCCGAAAAGCGCCTCGACGCCGCCAACCGCCGCGCCGGCCAGATCGAGTTGCTCCACCAGGCTCGCGCGCCGGCAATGATCAAGCTCGCGCGCGACGCCACGCGGCGTGCGGTCGAGCGTAGTTTCGCGATGCCGCTGCGCGCTGCCGGAATCGACGCGACCGTGGCGGTTCGCTTCGCCGACGAGCCGACCGCGAGCACCGAGCGCTGGGACACCTCGCGCTCGCTGCAGGACGTGCTAGGGAATAAGCGTTAAACGCGGGATACGACCATGGAATTGAACCAGAACTTCGCCGGCATCGACATTCGCGCCGAGATCGAGCGCCTCCGCAAGGAGAAGAACGCCGTCATCCTCGCGCATTATTACCAGAAGCCCGAGCTTCAGGATCTCGCTGATTTTGTCGGCGACAGCCTCGACCTGTCGCGCAAGGCGGCCGCCACCGATGCCGACGTGATCGCCTTCTGCGGTGTGCGCTTCATGGCCGAGACCGCGAAGATCCTCTCGCCCGACAAGATCGTCGTGCTGCCCGACATGGACGCTGGCTGCAGCCTCGAGGACAGCTGCCCGCCCGAGCAGTTCGCCGCGTTCCGCGCGAAGCATCCCGATCACATCGCGCTCACCTACATCAACTGCTCGACCGAGGTGAAGGCGCTCTCCGACATCATCGTGACCTCATCGTCGGCGGACACGATCCTCGCGCAGATCCCGCCCGAGCAAAAGATCATCTTCGGCCCCGACCGCAATCTCGGTGGCTATCTGGCGCGGAAGACCGGTCGCGACATGCTGCTCTGGCCGGGCGTGTGCATCGTCCACGAGGCGTTCAGCGAGACAGAGCTGATGAAGCTCAAGGCGCAGCACCCCGGCGCGCCCGTCGTCGCGCATCCCGAATGCCCGCCGATCATCCTCGATCATGCCGATTACGTCGGCTCGACGCGCGGGATTCTCGACTACGCGCTGGCGATGCCCGGTGACACGCTGATCGTCGCGACTGAGCCGCACATCATCCACCAGATGGAAAAGGCGCTGCCGAACAAACGGTTCATTGGAGCTCCCGGCGCGGACGGCAACTGCAACTGCAACATCTGCCCGTACATGGCGCTCAACACGCTCGAAAAGCTGTACGTCGCGCTGCGCGACCTGTCGCCCCGAATCGAGATCGAAGAAGGACTCAGGCTTCAGGCGAAGAAGAGTCTCGACCGGATGCTGGAAATGGCCTCGAACACGGTAGGGCAGGGCGATCTCGGAACGAGGTGAGGGCCTGCCTCGCGGAACCGGGTGACGCCACGTTAGCCCACAAGCCTCAGGTTGCGGAGGCGGCGCCGCCGAGCTGGGCCAGAGCCTGATCGATGTGTATTGCCGCGATGGGCAACTGAAGCGAGTCAGCCAACGCAAGCGCCTCGTCGAGCAGGGCATTCAGACGTTCAGTATCGGCTATCATCTTCGTAAGCATAGAATTTCCCTAGTTTTAAATCGTGCAACTCGGGCTAATGGATTTAGTTCCCAGCTGCGGCCAAAAAATCTTTCGCTTGGAAATGGTGCAAATTCTCTGTCTCTACGAGCGTTTTTTTGGCACCGGCGCTGGCCGATTAACAGGCAATTTGTGGAAGACATCAGGTGAACGCAGCATTGCCCGCATCCTTTGATATTCACGTGTTCGTGGCGGCGACGCTGGCTGAAGATCTCGGTACGATCGGCGACATTACGTCCGCTGCCGTCATTCCGGCGGACGCACGATTTACCGGAGTGATGGACAGCCGTGATCCCATCGTCGTTGCCGGGTTGGATCTAGCCGAGGAGTTCTTCCGCGCACTGGACCCGGACGTTCGAATTGAGCGCCTCGTCGAGGACGGCCAAAACGTTGCGGCGGGCACCGAACTCCTGCGTCTCGAAGGAGCAGGGCGGGCGTTACTCACTGCCGAACGGTCCGCGCTCAACACCGTCCAGCATCTGTCTGGGATCGCGACGATGACGCGCAGCTATGTCAACGCGATGGCCGGTACTGGCGCGATCCTGCTCGACACACGTAAAACTATTCCGGGCCTACGCGTGCTGGAGAAGTACGCGACACGCATGGGTGGCGCCCAGAACCACCGTATGGGCCTGTGGGATGCAGCGATGATAAAGGACAATCACGTCGCGGTAGCCGGCGGCGTCGCAGAGGCGGTGCGGCGCGCAAAGGCAGCGGGGATCGCGCAGATCATCGTCGAGGTCGACCGTATCGATCAGATCGAACCCGCGCTCGCGGCCGGGGCTACCCACCTCCTGCTCGATAACATGGCCCCGGCTACGTTGCGCAGCGCAGTCACCTTGGTAGGCGGCCGCGTGCCGACAGAGGCGTCGGGTGGGGTCAGTCTCGATACCATCCGCGCGGTCGCCCAGACCGGCGTAACGTATGTTTCCGTCGGCCGCTTGACGCAGTCTGCACCTGCGGCGGATATAGGATTGGACTTCGCGACCGTCTGACCAACGCGGCCGGGTCGGACGACGATGATAGGTTTGGCCCCAGGAAAGTTGCGCGCATGATCAGGCCGACATCCATCGTGCGATACGAACGGCTATATCTCGCCTCGTTTGTGCTGGGATCGATCGTTGCGGCAATGGGATGGGCGCAGCGGACCGCGATGGTTGCCGCTAATCCGATGCTGTCGAGGATCAGCTGGATCCTGCCGACCTTTCAACTCGCGGGTATCGTGATCACGCTGTGCCTCTGGTACTTCACGGCCCGCGTCCCGAGTATCGCCGCGAAATGGATCGTCGTCGTCATCGCGGCGCTGTCGATGGTTGAGATCGTTCGGATATTGGGGGCATTGGCAACGGGGAGCACCGTAATCGGCGCGGCATCGATCTTGTCCGTGCTCGCCGACACGTTGTATGTCGCCGCGGCGATCCTGCTCTTCAAACCCGACGCGAAACTCTGGTTCGGCCTGTCGCCCGATACCGACGCTGCTTACGAGGATATGCCGCATGATCGTTAGACTGACCGCCGCCCTCGCAGCGCTGGCGCTGCCGGTAATGGCGCAGGCCCAGACCTATCAATGCTCGGCGCCCGCTACGATCGAGCGAGTCCGCCCGGACCTGCCGACGCAGAGCCAGCCGAAACGCGATATCCCGATCGGCAGCTACACGCTCGCAATCACCTGGGCACCGCAATATTGCCGCGACAACGGCGATCGGACGGGCTCGACCTTCCAATGCGGCATGGGCAACCGTTTCGGCTTCACGTTGCACGGGCTGTGGCCAGACGGGGTGGACAAGGACTGGCCACAATATTGTCACGACGCTGGGTTCGTACCGCCACCCGTGATCCGGGCCCATCTCTGCACGACGCCGTCCGCGCAGTTGCTCCAGCACGAATGGGCAAAGCATGGCACTTGCATGCCCGGCTATCGTCCGGCGAAGTATTTCAACCAATCGGCGGGGTTGTACGGAAAGCTCCGCTACCCGGACATGGACGCGTTGTCGCGGACGCCGATGACGGCGGGGAGGTTCGCCGCTGCCATGGCGGGAACGAATCCCGGTCTCAAGCCGGATATGATGCGCGTCACCGCAACCAAGCAAGGCTGGCTCGACGAAGTCTGGATCTGCCTCGACCGCCGCTTCCGCTACCGTCGTTGCCCCGTGCATCAAGGCGGGCTGCCCAAGACCGCGCCGCTGCAGATATGGCGGGGCAGCCGTTAGGCATCTCGGAACCGGTCGCGACGCTGATATGGCGTCAGACGGCGGGCTTTTGCGGCGTCGCGGTTCGACGGCTACCCGATAGGAGCGGCCTGAGCGGCTAGCGGCGATCCCTCAGCCAAACCAACACTGCTGCCGCTACGCCGATTCCTGTCCCGATCAGAAAGCCCGGCGTCGCCTGCCCGATCGCAAAACCGACCCCCGCCCCCCCCAGCATGCCGAGCGCAACGAGGAATCCGCCCGCGGCGCTGGGGTCCTTGTGGGGGGGAAGGGTGTCGCGGGAAGTCGGATCGGCCATCGGCGTGTCCTGCCACGCGCGATCGTGGGATGCCAGTCACGCGGACACGCCATATGCAATCCGGCGCCGGACGAATCGTGGCGGAAATACGGCGTTACATACTGTTCCGCCACGACAAGCCCGGCTAGGAGCCGGATATGGTGTTCCGCGTCGGGCGAGCCGGGCCGGCCGCCGCCTTTTTCGTTCTGACGACCGCCGGGGCCGTATCCGCCGCGGGGGCACAAACCACGCCTGCTCCGGCGCAGACTTCGGCGATGCCACCGGCCAGCACGCACTCCGAAACGCCGATGTCGCTCGATCCCAATTCGCCGCTCGCCGCGCTGCCCGATATCGGCGTTGCCTGGCCCGATCTGGCGGCCTCTCCGATGGACCCGGCCGCCACCGTCGCCGCGGTCGATGCCAATACCGAGAGCCGTTACACCTGGCGGATAGATGGCATCGACGCGCTCGACACCACGCTGCTGCGCCAACGATTCGCAGCACTCTCGACGCTCGATGCGAACGATCACCAGGCCGCCAACGCCGCGCAACTCGATCGCCGCGCGCGCGAAGATGCCGACCTGCTCAACAGCCTGCTCCGGGCGCAGGGTTACTACGACTCCAACGTCGTCACGCGCGTGGAGCCCGGCGCGAAACCAATGGTCGTGCTGTCGGCGACGCCGGGCACGCTCTATACCTTCAAGGGCGTGACCATCGACGGCATCGCCGCGGCGGGCGACAAGGCGCCGGGGCTCGTGACCGCGTTCGGCGTGAAGGCCGAGGATCCGGTCAATTCGGATGCGATTGTTGCCGGCCAGGCCAAGCTGACGACGCAGATCGGTCGCGAGGGCTTCCCGTTCGCCAAGGTCGGCGATCCTGCGATCGTCGTCGACCACGCCACCCGCATCGCGACGCTAGATTTGTCGGTCCAACCCGGCGGCGCGCGCAAATTCGGCCAGATCGTTGCGCTCCCCGGCAACCGCGTGTTCGGCGCGGACCATGTCGCGGAGATCGCGCGCTTCTCGCCCGGCGACCCGTACGACGCGGCCAAGCTCGACGATCTCCGCCGCGCTCTGATCCAGACCAGCCTCGTCTCCGCGGTCGATCTCAAGCCGGTGCAGGGCGCGACGCCCGATACCGTCGATGTCGCGGTGAAGCTCGATCGCGCGCCGCCGCACACCGTCGCGGGCGAACTCGGCTACGGCACCGGCGAAGGCGCACGCGCGGAACTCAGCTGGACGCACCGCAACTTGTTCCCGCCCGAAGGTGCACTGACGCTGCGCGGCGTGCTGGGAACGCAGGAACAGCTCGGCTCGGTCGTCTTCCGCCGCAACAATTTCAAGGCGCGCGACCGGGTGCTGACGTTCCAGGCCTCCGCAGTGCACACCAATCGCGACGCATATGATGCGAAGACGTTCTCGCTTGCGGGCAGCCTGGAACGACAGACCAACATCTTCTTCCAGAAGACCTGGACCTGGTCGGTCGGTGCAGAGCTGCTGGCGTCGGACGAGCGCGACGTGATCCTGTCGACCGGCGATCCACGCCGCCGCACGTTCTTCATCGGCGCGTTGCCGACCAGCCTCAATTACGACGGCTCGGACGATCTGCTGAACCCGACCAAGGGATTCCGCCTCGGCGGGCGGCTCAGCCCCGAAGTATCGTTGCAGGGCTCGGTGTTCGGCTATGCGCGGACGCAGTTCGACGGCAGCGTCTACCAGCCGTTCGGCAGTCGGGTAGTGCTCGCAGCCCGCACCCGCCTCGGTACCATAGTCGGCGCGCCGCGCGATCAGGTCGCGCCGTCGCGCCGCTTCTACGCCGGCGGCGGCGCGTCGGTGCGTGGCTACGGCTATCAGTCGATCGGCCCGCGCGATCCCAACAACGACCCGATCGGCGGTCGCAGCCTGACCGAGTTCTCGATCGAGGCGCGGGTGCGCGTGCTCGGCAGTTTTGGGGTCGTGCCGTTCCTCGACGCGGGCAACATCTACACGTCGCCGCTGCCGAAATTCACCGGACTGCAATACGGCACCGGGATCGGCGTGCGCTATTATTCGAACTTCGGTCCGATCCGTCTCGACGTCGGAACCCCGATCAACCCGCAACCGGGCGATAGCCGGATCGCCGTGTACGTGTCGCTGGGGCAGGCGTTTTGACCGAAGACGTCGTTCTTCCGAAGCGTCGGATCGCGTGGTGGCGCTGGATCGTCAGCGCCATCATGGCGTCGCTCGTGATCGTCGGTACCGCGTTGCTGATCGTAGACACGGGGATCGGCCACCGCTTCGTCGCGGACCGGATCGCCGCGATCCGGACTGCGAACGGCTTGCGCTTCACGGTCGGACGGATCGATGGCTCGCTGTACGGTGATACGCGACTGGTCGATCTGCGCGTGTACGATCTGGAGGGGCTGGTCTTCCAGGCGCCCAACGTAACGCTCGACTGGTCGCCGTTCGACTGGTTCTCGAACCGGCTCGAGATCCAGCGGCTGATCGTCGATCGCGCGATCCTGACACACACGCCGCGCACTCGGCCGTCCAAGACGCGCGGCCCGATCCTGCCCGATTTCGACATCCATATCGGCCGGCTCTCGGTCGGGCGGCTGACGCTGGCGAAGCGCGTGCTGGGGACGCAGCGGATCGGCACACTCGAAGGCCGTGCCGACATCCGCTCGGGTCGGGCGCTGGTCGACCTGAAAGCGCGCGTGGCCGGCAGCGACGACCTGAAGCTCCGGATCGATGCCGAGCCCGCGCGCGACCGCTTCGACATCGACGTCGCGGCCAAGGGCGCAGCCAATGGCGTGCTCGCGCGGATGGTGAAGGCGAAGGGGCCGGTCGCACTCGCGGTAACCGGCGACGGCAGTTGGGCAAAATGGAACGGCCGCGCGAACGGCATGATCGGCGCGACCCGAGTCGTCGACCTCGCGCTCGCCCAAGTCGCCGGGCGCTACACCCTGTCGGGTACGCTCTCGCCGTCGTCGCTGCTGCATGGTCGCCTGCAACGGCTGACCGCACCACGCATCCTCGTCAACGGCAGCGCGGGGTTCGCCAATCGCCGGCTCGATGGGCAACTCTCGCTGCGCACCCCCGCACTTGCGATCGACACGACCGGCATCGTCGATCTCGGCGCGAGCGCCTACCGCGACGTGCGGATCAAGGCACGGCTGCTGCGGCCGCCTGCGCTTTTCGACAACATGACCGGCAACATGGTCGAACTCCGCGCAATCCTCGACGGCCCGTTCGCGACCGCAGCGTTCGACTACCGCCTCGACGCGAGCCGCTTCGCGTTCGACCAGACCGGGTTTGAGCACGCCCACGCCGCCGGCAAGGGCCGCCTGTCCGCCGCGCCCGTCACCGTCCCGATCCGCTTCACCGCCGCGCGCGTGACCGGAGTCGGCAGCGTGGCGGGCGGGATCCTGCGCAACCTGTCGGTCGACGGACTGCTCCGCGTGACGCCGACGCTGCTGACCGGCGACGCGCTGAAGCTCCGCTCCGACAAGCTCACCGGCAGCATCAATCTTGCGGTAGACCTCCGCAACGGCCAGTTCGAGGTCGGCATCAACGGGGGGCTCGGGCGGTATCTGATACCCGGTCTCGGCATCGTCGACGTGAAGTCCACGCTGCGCGTCGTCCCCGGTCCGAACCGCCACGGCACGCGCGTCATCGGCCAGGGCAGCGCGCAGATGGTGCGGCTCGACAACGCCTTCTTCCGCAGCCTCGCGGGCGGGCTGCCGCGCATCACCACCAATCTCGAACGCACCACCGATGGCGTCCTGCACTTCACGAACCTCGTGCTGACCGCGCCGCAGATCCGGCTGACTGGCAACGGCTTGCGTCGCCGCGACGGGACCTTCCATTTCGAGGGCGGCGGGCGCCAGCAGACTTATGGTCCGCTAACGCTCAAACTCGATGGCCAGATCGAGAAACCTACGCTCGACCTCGTCTTCGTCAGCCCCAACGCGACGCTCGGCCTGGCGAACGTCCGCGCGCATCTCGATCCGACGCCGGAGGGGTTCGCGTTCACCGCCGCGGGCGGATCGCGGCTCGGGCCGTTCACTACCAACGGCGCGATCCTTTTGCCGCCGGGCGCCGGCGCGACGATCCAGGTCGCCGCACTGAACGTCGCCGGCACGCGCGCCAGCGGCAATGTCGCGGTGGTCGATGGCGGCTTCAACGGTGCGCTGGCGGTCGCAGGCGGCGGTATCTCGGGTGAACTCCTGTTCCGCCCGGTCGGCCAGATCCAGCGCATCGAAGGCCATCTCGCCGCCAAGGCCGCGACGCTCGACACCGTCGCGCTCCGCTCGGGCAAGCTCGATTTCGTCACGTTGCTCGATCCCGCCGGTACCTCGATCGAGGCGACTGCCACCGGCCTCGGTCTCCGCCGCGGCGCGCTTAGTCTCGCCCGGTTCAACGGTTCCGCGTCGCTCCGTGGCGGCGTCGGCACGATCAAGGCATCGATCGCCGGCTCCCGTGGGCGCGCGTTCGATATCCAGAGCGTTACGCAGGTCACCGCCAACAGCTACGCGATCTCGGCGCAAGGCACGCTCGATGGCCGCCCGCTGAAACTGCTCACCCCGGCAATCGTCACCCAGGCCGAGGACGGCTGGCACCTCGCGCCGACCAGGCTCAGCTTCTCCGGGGGCGAGGCACAGGTCGGCGGCCGCTTCACCGCCGCCAGCACCGCGATCGACGCCAGCCTGACGCGGATGCCGCTCGCGATCCTCGACATCGCCTATCCCGGGCTCGGCCTCAGCGGCAGCGCGTCAGGCAGCGTCACGGTCGCCACCGCGAATGGTGCGGCGCCAACCGGCAAGGCGAACGTCACGATCCGCGGGCTCAGCCGCGCCGGCCTCGTTCTCTCGTCACGCCCGATCGACGTCGGCGTCGCGGCGGTGTTGTCGCCCGACAAGCTCGGCCTGCGCGCCGTCATCGCGTCGGGCGGCAAGACGATCGGCCGCGCGCAGGCGCAACTCGCGCCGCTCGGGCAGGGGGATTTCGCCTCGCGGATCAGCAACGCCCGCCTGTTCGGGCAGCTCCGGTACAGCGGCCCCGCCGACACGCTCTGGCGGCTCACCGGAGTCGAGCTGTTCGACCTGTCCGGCCCGGTTGCGATCGGTGCGGACGTCGTCGGCACGCTGGCCAACCCGACGCTGCGCGGGATCGTTCAGGCAAACGGCGCGCGAATCGAGAGCGCGACTACCGGCACCGTCCTGTCCAACGTCCAGGCGAGCGGCCGCTTCGGCGGATCGCGGCTCGTGATCGACCGGTTCGGCGCCGACGCAGGCAAGGGCGGGCGAGTCACTGGTACCGGCCAGTTCGAGTTCGCGGCCGCCAACGGTGTCGGTCTCGATCTGACCTTGCAGGCCGACAAGGCGGTTATGATCAACCGCGACGACATCGGCGCGACCGTCTCGGGACCGCTGACGTTCAAGTCGAACGGCTCCGGCGGCACGATCGCGGGCGACGTCGTGCTGAACAAGAGCCGCTACCGCCTCGGGCAGGCCACCGCGGCCAGCGCCGTTCCCCAACTCAACATCCGCGAGATCAACCTGCCCGACGGTGGCGAAGAGATCGAGACGCCGACCAAGCCGTGGACGCTGGCGATCAAGGCGCGCGCGCCGAACCAGGTGATGGTCAGCGGGCTCGGGCTCACCAGCGAATGGTCCGCGAACCTCGACATTGCCGGCCAACCTGAAAACCCCGCGATCACCGGCCGCGCGACGCTGATCCGCGGCGACTACGAATTCGCCGGGCGCAAGTTCGAGCTGGCACGCGGCGTGATCCGCTTCGACGGACAGGTGCCGGCGAACCCCGCGCTCGATATCGAGGCGAATGCGGATTCGACCGGGCTCAGCGCCTCGATCCGGGTGACCGGCTACGCGCTGAAACCCGAGATCAGCTTCACCAGCACGCCGGCCTTGCCCGAGGACGAACTGCTCTCGCGGCTGCTGTTCGGCACCTCGATCACCAATTTGTCGGCACCCGAGGCGTTGCAGCTGGCGGCGGCGGTTGCGGCGTTGCAGGGCGGCGGCAGCGGGCTCAACCCGATCAACGCGGTGCGCCGCGCGGCCGGGCTCGATCGCCTGCGCATCCTGCCGGCGGACCCGCAGACCGGGCAGGGGACGTCGATCGCGGCGGGCAAATACGTCACCCGGCGGCTATATGCGGAGATCGTCACCGACGGGCAGGGCTATTCCGCCACCCAGGTCGAGTTCCAGGTCACGCGCTGGCTATCGCTGTTGTCGAGCATCTCGACGCTCGGCCGCCAGAGCGCCAACGTCCGCGTGTCGAAGGATTATTGAATGATCGCGCGCGCCGGTTTCGCTAGGAAGAACGCATGAAGCCCGTCATCTTCGGCCTGTCCGGCCCCGTCCTCACGCCCCAGGAACGCGTGTTCTTCGCCGAGTGCGAGCCCGCTGGCTACATCCTGTTCAAGCGCAACATCGTCGACCGGGCTCAAGTCCGCGCGCTGACAGACTCGCTCCGCGAACTGGCCGGACGCGACGATCTGGCGATCCTGATCGACCAGGAGGGGGGACGCGTCGCGCGGATGGGCCCGCCGGAATGGCCGGCGTTTCCTGCAGGCCCGGTGTTCGACGCGGCGTACGAGCGCGCGCCGATGACCGCGATCCAGGCGGCGCGCGCCAACGGGCAGGCGCTGGGGGTGATGCTCAGCGAAGTCGGCATCACCGTCGACTGCGCGCCGCTGCTCGACGTGGCGCAGCCGGATACGACCGAGGCGGTGTCATGTCGCACCTACGGGTCGGACCCGATGCGGGTGGCGGCGTTGGGTCGGGCGATGCTGGAGGGGCTGGCAGAAGGCGGCGTCGTCGGTGTCGTCAAGCATATGCCCGGCCACGGCCGCGCAAAGGTCGACACGCACCATCACCTCCCGACCGTCACCGCGACCGACGCCGACCTCGAGATCGATCTCGAACCCTTCCGCACGCTCAACCAGGCAGCGATGGGGATGACCTCGCACATCGTCTTCGACGCGTGGGACGCCGACCGCCCCGCGACGCTGTCGCCGATCGTGATCGAGCAGATCATCCGCGAGCGGATCGGCTTCGATGGGCTGTTGATGACCGACGATATCGACATGAAGGCGCTGTCCGGCACCGCTGGCGACAAGGCGGCTGGGGCGATTGCGGCGGGGTGTGACGTGGTGCTCGATTGCTGGGCGCGGATGGACGAGATGGTGGAGATCGCCGGCCGGCTGGGAGAGATTTCGGAGGCCGCGCGCGCGCGGCTGGATCGGGCGATGGCGTTGGTCGGGGCGGCGAAGGGTGATTTTGCCGAACTGATCGCGACGCGGGATGCATTGTTGGCGCGGGTTTGAGCTGAAGACTAGCGCACATCTCCCTACTCACCTTCCCGGCGAAGGCCAGGGGTCCAGTTGGAGAGGTCGCAGTAACGAAGCGCGACGCCGACAATTGACGTCCCCCAACTGGGCCCCGGCCTCCGCCGGGGTGGAGCTTTGTAAACGTGATGCCGATACCCGGTAAGCGTTGTGCCCGATACCGGTGGTTTTCGCGCACGCGGTGCCCGGTTCGCGTTCGACCTTACCCCCCGTTCGTCCTAGGTAGCTGCTGAGCTTGTCGAAGCGGCGGATCGAAGGACAGGTTGGCGGGTGGAACCTGTGTGCTTCGATACGCGCCTTCGATACGGCTCTGACGAGCCCACGCAGTCGCTACTCAGCACGAACGGGAGAGGGGAGGGACGCGAGCTAAGGGGAATGGATGATCTGAGGTCATGTCAGGTCGAACGAACGCTCCCGCACTCCCCCCAATCACGCCAACCCCCGCGCCCGCTCGTCCGCTCGCAATGTCAGCACCTCCACCCCGTCCCGCGTCACCGCCACGGTATGCTCGAACTGCGCCGAAAGCTTGCCGTCGTCGGTCACCACCGTCCACCCGTCCTCCTCGGTCGACACCTTGCGCGTCCCCTGGTTGATCATCGGCTCGATCGTGAACACCATCCCCTCGCGCAGCACCATTCCGGTCCCCGCACGCCCGAAATTGAGCACCTGCGGCTCCTCGTGCATCTCGCGACCGATGCCGTGCCCGCAATAGTCGCGCACCACCGCATAGCCGTGCTTCTTCGCGTGCCGCTCGATCGCGAAGCCGATATCGCCCAGATGCGCGCCCGCCCGGACCTGTCGGATGCCCTGCCACATCGCCTCCTGCGCGACCCGCACGAGGCGCTTCGCAGCGGGTGGCGCATTGCCAACGACATAGGTCTTGCTCGAATCGGCGATGAAGCCGTCCTTCTCCAGCGTGATGTCGAGATTGACGATATCGCCGTCGCGGATGACGTCTTTCGCGTCCGGTACGCCGTGGCAGACCACGTGGTTGATCGAACTGTTCAGGACATACTCGAAACCATATTGCCCCTTGCTCGCGGGCCGGGCGGTGAGATCGTCGGTGATGTAGCGGTCGACCAAGTCGTTGACCTGCAAGGTCGACAGCCCCGCCAGATACTGCGCATCCAGCATCTCGAATACCGACGCGAGCAACGCCCCCGATACGCGCATCAGCGCCAGTTCGTCTCGCGTCTTCACCATGTCAGGCAGCCGTTTTATCGGCGACGCGTACCGATGCCGCGGCCAATTGCGCGGTGACGATATCGTTGAACGAGAGCGTCGGATTGGCCTCGGCGAGCATACCGATCTTCATCCAGAACTCGGCCTGCGCATTGATCGAGCGGCACAGGACCTGGCTCGCGCGTCGCGCATCCTCATGCAGCATGTCGTCGATCTTCACGATACCCATGACTGCCGCTCCGCTCGTCCTACCATACGAATCGTATACGTTTCGTATGGCAAGCCGTCAATGCGAAGGGTGGATACGGGGCGGTGCGCGCTGTAGCGTCCGGCGATGGACGACGCGCAACTGACCCTGGACCTCGATGGATGGGAAGGGCCGCTCGATCTGCTGCTGTCGCTCGCGCGCGGGCAGAAGGTCGATCTGCGGAAGATTTCGATCCTCGCGCTGGTCGAGCAGTATCTCGCCTATGTCGATTCCGCACGCGCGCTGAAGCTGGAGCTGGCAGCGGACTATCTCGTGATGGCGGCGTGGCTGGCGTATTTGAAATCGGCCTTGCTGTTGCCGCGCGATCCGCTGGCCGAGCCGGACCCCGAAGAACTCGCGCTGCGGCTGCAACTCCGGCTCGAGCGACTGAGTGCGATGCGCGAGGCCGGCGCCCGGTTGATGGCGCGCGATCGGACCGGGCGCGACGTGTTCCTGCGGGGCGCGCCCGAGGGGCTGCGGACGGTGCGGAAGGCGGCGTGGCAGGCGGAAATCTTCGATCTGATCGCCGCTTACGGTCGCATTTCCGCGCGGACGCGGCCCGTTATGCATGTCGTCGCCGACCGCGAGGTGATGACGCTGGAGGCGGCGCTGGAGCGCGTGTCGATGCTGGTCGGCGAACGGATCGACTGGAGCTTGATCGAGAGCTTCCTTCCCCCGGCCGGCGAACGGTTGCGGCGGTCGGCGCTCGCATCGAGCTTCGTCGCGGCACTCGAACTCGCGCGGCAGGGGAAGATCGACCTACGTCAGGCCTCTCCGTTCGCGCCACTCTATCTCAGGGCGCGCGCGTGACGCAGCCGGATGACTTCATGCGCGCAGTGGAGGCGGTGCTGTTCGCGGCCGAGAGCCCGCTGACGGTCGACTCGATCCGCGCACATGTCGGGGCGGGCGATGTCCGCGCGGCGCTGGACCGGCTGATGGCTGACTATGCGGGGCGCGGTATCCATATCGTCCGGCGCGGCGAGCGGTGGCAGTTCCAGACCGCCCCGGACATGGCGCACATGCTGCGCCGCGACCGCGAGGAGCCGCGCAAACTCAGTCGCGCCGGCATCGAGACGCTGGCGATCATCGCCTATCACGAGCCAGTCACGCGCGCGGAAATCGAGGCGATTCGCGGGGTGCAGATCTCGAAGGGGACGCTCGACGTGCTGATGGAGGCGGGCTGGGTGAAACCGGCGGGGCGGCGCGAGGTGCCGGGGCGGCCGCTGATGTTCGCGACCAGCCCCGAATTCCTCGTCCATTTCGGGCTGGCGAGCCGCCGCGACCTGCCGGGGATCAACGATCTGCGCGCTGCGGGGCTGCTCGATCCGGTCGATCTCGCCTTCGATCGGCTCGAAGATAGCGAAGATGGCGGGGGGATGGCGCAATCTCTGGCATTGAGGCCGGATGAGCCTTAGATAGGGTCCAGTTTTCAGGAGAATGGCCATGGGCGGTTTTAGCCCGATTCACTTGCTCGTCCTTGCGGTCGTCGCGATCCTCCTTCTTGGCGGCGGTCGGTTCTCGAACCTGATGGGCGATGTCGCCAAGGGCGTGAAGAACTTCAAGAAGGGCATGTCGGAGAACGACGACGAGACGCCGGCCAAGCCTTCGGCGCGGATCGAAGCGCAGAAGTCGGCCGATCCCGCGTTCGATCGCGACGGCAATCGCGTCCGCGACGACCGTCCTGCCTGAAGCGATCGTGCTTGAAGTTGGCAGAGTTGAAGACCCTAGATAGGCGCGGCTGAATGTTCGATATCGCGCCCTCCGAGTTCCTGCTCGTGGCATTCGTCGCGCTCGTCGTGATCGGTCCGAAGGACCTCCCCAAGGCGATGCGCGTGGTCGGCTATTGGGTCGGTAAGGCGCGCGGCGTCGCGCGGCAATTCCGCTCGGGCTTCGATTCGATGGTCCGCGAGGCCGAACTCGAAGAGATGGAAAAGCGCTGGGCGTCGGAAAACGAACGCATCATGCGCGAGCATCCGCAGACGGGTGCGGATGCGACGGCGGATACCGCGCAGGTCGTGCATTCGCCGGAGACCGAGGAGCACCGGCGCGATTACCGGTCCATCGACCACACCGGTGACCATACGGACGATCACACGGACGAGCCGGTGATGGTCGAGAAACCGGTGGTTTCCGCCGCGCCGTCCGACGCCGCTGCCCCCGCTGCTGCTGCTCCTTCGGTTCCGGCCGATCATGACGCTAAGCCGGTCGCGGATCGTGGTCCCGACCTATTCGATACCCCGGCATCGACGGTGCCTCACCCCGGCGACAAGACCGGCAAGTCCGACGTGGCGCCATCATGAGCGGCCCAGCCTTGAACGCCGCACATGCCTTGATGGCCATACATAACGCCGAAAGCAGAACATGAGCGAGATCGACGCAAGCCGGGCGCCGTTGCTCGACCATCTGATCGAGCTGCGGCGGCGGTTGCTGTATTGCATCGCCGCGCTGGTCGTGACGTTCGCGATCGCGATGTACTTTGCCGAGGATATCTTCGGGTTCCTGGTCCACCCGCTGCTCGCGGCGGGGCAGAACAAGGTGATCTATACCGAGATTTTCGAGGCGTTTTTCGTCCAGATCAAGGTGGCGTTCTTCGCGGCGATGATGCTGTCGTTCCCGGTAATCGCGAACCAGCTGTGGCAGTTCGTGGCGCCGGGCCTGTACAAGAAGGAGAAGCGCGCTCTCCTGCCGTTCATCCTCGCGACCCCGGTGCTGTTCCTGACCGGCGCGGCGATGGCCTATTACATCGCGATCCCGATGGCGCTGCATTTCCTGCTCGGGTTCGACGGGATGGTCGGCGGCATCCACCGCGAAGCGCTGCCGGCGATCGGCAATTACTTGTCGTTCACGATGCAATTTCTATTCGGCTTCGGGATATCGTTCCTGCTGCCGGTGCTGCTGATGCTGCTGGAGCGCGCCGGCATCGTCACGCGGAAGCAGCTGATCGGGGCGCGCCGCTATGCGATCGTCGCTGCGTTTGCGATCGCCGCGGTGCTGACGCCACCGGATATCGGCTCGCAACTGCTGCTCGCGATCCCGCTGGTGATTCTGTACGAACTCGCGCTGATCGGAATCTGGTTCACCGAGCGCAGCCGGGCGAAGGCCAAGGCGATCGAGGGCGACTCCACCGATATTGTCGAAAGCTGAACCGGGCTGAGAGCGGAAACGAAAACGGGGTCCGGTGCCTAGGCACCGGACCCCGTCACGTATCGGAAGCGCAAAGGCTTACTTGGCGTCGTTCGCGGTTTTCGCGACGGTCTTGCCTGCCGAGCTCACGTCTTTTCCAGCACCTTCGACGGTGTTGCATGCCGAAACCATGAGCGCGCCCGCTACAACAACCAGTCCAACCAACTTACGCATGATACTTCCTCCAAGAAGGGCTTGAATGCCACCGGTGTGAAATGTTCGGGCGATGCATTCGTTCCGATCGCGAAACCAGAATGAGTCCGGTTCGCGCGCATCATGCCACCGCCAAGCCTGCCAATAATAAAGGCCCGGTAGCATCACCGGGGGGGGGAGGGTGATGCTACCGGGCCTGTGTTCTAGATAGCGAGAGCGGGGGGGCATAAAGTCGCTATCCGAAATGTAGAACGGTGATAGTCGCTGTCGGTTCCCGTATTTTTTCAAGAATTTCTGTTGGTGATTACAATCTGATTTCGATCAGCCGAGCCACTGTTCGGCTGTGTTAATCGCGCCCGGTAACCGCAACGGCGATTTCGTAAGCGCCGACCAACGGATCATGGTGCAGCGGCGACCGTAACTGGCGCGACAAGCCTTCCATCACGCGCCCGTAACGTGAAGCGGCTTCGCGCAGGGTATCGCTTTCGACGAGGGCGCGCGACACCACGCGCAACAGAGCCCGGTCGGGTTTGTCGGCAAGCTTGTCTGCCGGCTTCACGACGATCCGAATTTGCGCAGCGGGATCGCACGTCATTGCTAGTTCGATCGTCTCGGTCACAAGGAAAGCGATCGCGACGGCAACATCCTGATTGACGAGGTACGGATCGACATCGAGCGTGATGCCAAGGCCGTGCGAACGATCGGACGCGGTCGAGCGAATATTTGCGGAGAGTTCTCCGATCATCGTTCGCAGGTTGAGCCCGCGATTTTCCTCGAGTTCGGCGAAGTGATTGCGATGGACGACGGCCAGCGCATCCACTCGGCGCTGGATCGAGGAATAGGCGGCGGTCGCATCTGCACTCGGGGCGCTGCGGGCATGGAAGTTGATCAAGCTCGAGATGACCTGCAGGTTGTTCTTGACGCGGTGATGGACTTCGCGCGTCAGCTTTGTCTGGCGGACCAGCCCCTCCGCGAGACCGGCTTCGTGCAACGCGACGGTGCGACTGATCGCCTGGAACGTCTCGCCGAGTTCGCGGATTTCTTGAGCGGGCAGCGTTCGGACCGTACCGAAATCAAGTTCCTCGCCGGGTGTAAACGCTGCAACCGCACCGCGCAGGCGACGCAGTGGGCGGATCAGTAGGCGATCGACGACGAACCACGCGATGCTGGCCGCGGCAATCCACATCAACAGCGGCAGCAACATGGCGACGATCAGCGACGACGTTACCGGCGCACTGCGGATGCTCGTGCGAAGCGCCAAGCCCGCGACGCCAAGTTCGGTCCGCATCGTCTCCATCCGATCGAGCGGGCGCTCGTCGGGAATGGTTTCCAGATGTAGCGCGTCCTCATCGAGAACGATCGCGCTGCTGAATGCGGAGGCACGGGTCGACGGGCGACCGATCTTTTCCAGGAATGGGCGTGGAAAATAGGCGCGGGCGGACGTGTCGCCGCTGGGGCCCGAGATAGCCAGGACCAAGCCGTTGTCGGGTAGTATGGCTGCGGTGACAGGCATGTCCTCCTGTCGCAGCGTAACCGGGTTGGGCAACGGTACGCCGCACAGAACGTGACCGCTTCGATCGGCGATGATGAACCGCGTGCCAGCCGAGGATTGCTGCGCAAATACACCCTGCGCGCGCGCACAACTAGGCGCGTCCGCGGGATCGGTCCCGAGTGCGTTTACCGCTACCCGCAAGGCGGTCATGTCGCCAACGAGTTCGATCGCGATCGCACGGGCGCTCTCGTTCGCCGTAACGCGCAGGCGTGCTCGCGCTTCTGCGTCGGCCAGTCGGGTCGTTTGCAAGGTTGCGAAGACCGCGATCAGTGCGAGCGGCAAAAGCGCTGCGCTGAGAATAAAAAATAGTTTTGCACCGGTCGGCAATCGCGCCATCGCCGCTATAAAACCACGATCAGCCAAAATATCCGCCTGTAATGGTGCAACTGTGTCGGGGCGCGGATTGGCATACCAGGCCATGAAGCCTGCTGTCAGTCTAGCTTGCCAAGAAGCTCTAGCAGATCGTCAGGGACGGCCTCGTCGACGGTCTTCTGATAGACCGATCGGAGCGCCGATCCCATTTGCTGATCCTTGTTCTGGACCTTCAGGGACTTTGTGGCAGGCACCGTATTCTCCGTGTCGTGGCCCAAACTCAAAACTTCCCCCTGCACGACGCATTTCGAATCACATGGCTGTGAGTGTGGCTGAACCCACGGGCATCAGGTTGCACACTCGCGAAATTATGTCGGTGAAACCAAATAGGATCTCGTTAGTTCCACGTTCGAGCGAAAAATCCGTAATCCCGTTCGGTATGGTCGCCCGATAGTGGCGGAAGGCTATACGGCAACAGGATCTCGTTACGGCATTTTCGACTGTCGCCATTGCAATGACGCGAGCCGCCCGACACATGAGGGGCCGCATACGATCAGGGAGTATTCGTTACCCATGTCGCTAGGACAACAACTTGCACCGCACCTTCCCTTCCTGCGGCGCTACGGCCGGGCCCTGACCGGCAGTCAGATGCATGGCGATAAGTATGTTCGTGCCACGCTCGAAGCGATCGTTGCTGCACCGGAAGAGTTCCCGCGCGACGTCGATCCGCGTCTTGGCCTGTATCGCATGTTCCAAGCCATATGGAATTCCGCGAACTTCGATGAGGTTGCGGACGAGGGTTTGGGCGAATCGGAAGGTCATGAGGCTGTCGCCCGTGCTCGTCTCGCGCGGATGACCCCATTGTCGCGGCAAGCGCTTCTGCTGACCGCGATGGAGGGTTTTACGCCCGAGGATGCTGCGTATCTGATCGAAGTCGAGACGAGCGAGGTCGACGATCTGGTCGCCGATGCACTGTCGGAAATCGAAAACCAGACCCGCGCCAAGGTCCTGATCATCGAAGACGAGCCGATCATCGCGATGGATATCGAGACGATCGTCCGCGATCTCGGCCACGACGTCACCGGTGTTGCAGTCACCCGCGACGAGGCGGTCGCGCTGGCGATGGAAATGCGGCCGGGCCTCGTCCTCGCCGATATCCAGCTTGCCGACGACAGCTCCGGAATCGACGCGGTCAAGGACATCCTGGCCGAGTTCGAGGTGCCGGTGATCTTCATCACCGCATTCCCCGAGCGCCTGCTGACCGGCGAGCGTCCCGAGCCGACGTTCCTGATCACCAAGCCGTTCCAGCGCTCGACCGTGAAGGCCGCGATCAGCCAGGCGCTGTTCTTCGATCAGGCGACCGTTCCCGCCGCCTGAGCGTAACGGGCGAGTAATAGCGTCCCCAACCGCTTGATTGTGTGGCGGTATCGCTGCATCTTGGGTCCGCTTCCATAAATGGTTGCGGACCCAAAACGGTTTTCGGGGGTTTACTCGACATGGCTGACCCGAACGAACGCATTCACATCGAGACCGACGACGCGCGCGCTGGCGCCACGCCGGGTATGACGCGCTATATTCTCGGAATTTCGCTCGTCCTCGTAATCTTGATCTTCGGCGTTCTCGTCTTCCGCTGACCTAGGTTGGTCGTGGGTGACTGGCATTGGCGGATAGGATGCCTATGTCTGTCAGTACACGATATTTTCCGCGGATCGACGACGACGGCCGCATAGTAAGACGACTATCGGAATTGATAGGATTTCCATGATTCAGCCTGCTCCACATACCGATGACGACGGTGACATCGACGAAGTCGTCGCGCCGGTGGAGCATGTCTCGCTGTCCGACGCCGAGTTCAAGGTGCAGCTCGCGCAGGTGATCCCGCATCTCCGCGCGTTCGGCCGCTCGCTCTCGGGCAGCCGCGATCTCGCCGACGATCTCGTCCAGGAAACGTTGCTGAAGGCTTGGGCCGCGCGTCTGCGTTTCCAGGCTGGCACCAACATGCGCGCCTGGACCTTCATCATCCTGCGTAATTTGTATCTGTCGCAGATGCGTCGCGCGCGCTTCAAGGGCGAATGGGACGATCTGGTTGCCGACCGCATTCTCGCCGCGCCTGCCAGCCAGGATCGCCATGTCGAACTTGGCGACATGCAGCGCGCGCTCATGCATCTCCCGCAGCCACAGCGCGAGGCGTTGATCCTGGTTGGTGCGGGTGGTTTCGCATACGAAGAGGCGGCCGAGATCTGCAACGTCGCGGTCGGTACGATAAAAAGCCGCGTCGCGCGCGGGCGTGTCGCGCTGGAGACTATCCTGACCGACGGATCGTTGCCGTCACGGCGCGATCACGAAACCGACACTAGCAAGACCGCGCTCGACTCGATCATGGGCGATGTCGAGCACCTGAGCCGAGGTCGATAAACCGAGGGCTGGTCATGGTTGAGTTTGGGTCGCAAACTCACCAGCTTCGGTCACCCTGGACTTGTTCCGAGGGCCACGCCGCCGCATTCCCATCAAACTAAGATTTCGCGGCGCTGTGGATGCCGGAACATGTCCGGCATGTCGGGACTTCATCGTTTAAAATGATTACACCGGTCGCTCCCAACCCGGCACCACTCGATCAGTGAAAACTCTGTCTGGTCCCATCGAGCCGACCCAAAAGCCGTGCCATATCATCGGGCAAGCCATTCTGCTCGCTAAAGGCATTGCGCAGCGCATGCCCGATCGTGTCGGTGACGCGCGGCCGCCGCACGACCTGTTGACCATCCGTTTCGCATTTGATCGTGAGAGAAGAATACATCATACCGATCACAACGTGCGATCGCGAAATTCGTTGCTTTCGTTTGTCAAGCAATACTTTTATTATCAAGTATTGCAGGGTGATCATGTCGAATACTGAACATAAGATAAATAACGCGGTCGATCGCGCCCGCCGCTGGTCGCCATTTCTATCGATGATCCTCGACCGCGAGCCGGTCATCGCGCAATCGCTGGCGCAGGGGCATCTTGATCTGGGCTTGTCGAGTGCCGAGCCCGAGATGCCGGTCGCCAAGCGGCTCAGGCTAGAGCGACGCGCGATGGCGCTCAACATTGCGATCGGCGATCTGGCGGGCGTGCTCGACCTGACGGCCGTGACGGGCGCGCTGACCTCCTTTGCCGATCATGCACTCGATACCGCGATCCGTGCCGCGATCGAGGAGCGGACGCCGGGCGCGGAGCCGCTCGGCTTCACCGCGATCGCGCTCGGCAAGCAGGGCAGCGGCGAGCTCAATTATTCGTCGGACATCGATCCGATCTTGCTGTTCGATCCCGCGACCCTGCCGCTGAAACCGCGCGAGGAGCCCGAGCAGGCGGCGGTGCGGATCGGCAAACGCGTCGTCGAACTGCTCCAGGCGCGCGACGGTGACGGCTATGTGCTGCGCGTCGACCTGCGGTTGCGGCCCTCGCCCGAGATCACGCCGATCGTTCTGCCGGTCGAGGCGGCGATCGGCTATTACGAGGCGCAAGCGCTGCCGTGGGAGCGCGCCGCGTTCATTCGCGCACGGGCGGCGGCGGGCGATATTGCGCTCGGCCAGCGGTTTCTTGATGCGATCCGTCCGTTCGTCTGGCGGCGGACACTCGATTTCGGCGCGATCGGCGAGATCCGCGGCATTTCGGCCCGCATCCGCGATCATCATTCGCAGGGGCAGGCGTTCGGCCCCGGCTACGACCTGAAGCGCGGGCGGGGCGGGATACGCGAGGCGGAGTTCTTCGCGCAGATCCACCAGCTGATCCATGGCGGGCGCGATCGGAGTGTCCGTGCGCCCGCGACACGCGATGCGCTCGCGCGGCTGGCCGAGGCGGGCTGGATCGGCACCGACGAGTCGCAGGCGCTGATCGACGGTTACACGCTGCTCAGGACGATCGAGCACCGCGTACAGATGATCGACGATCGCCAGACGCACGCGCTGCCGACCGGGGAGGCGCTTGACCGCGTCGCCAAGCTGCACGGGCTGGAGGATGCGGGGGCACTGCTAGAGCTGCTCGCACCGCGGGTGGCGGCGACCGGCCGGATCTACGACGCGCTCGACGACACCGTGCGTCCCGCCTTCTCGCATGACGCGGTGACGCTGGAGGCCGACCTCGCCGCCGCCGGGTTCGACGAGCCCGAGCCAGCGCGCCGCCGGATCGAGGCGTGGAGGGGCGGTGCCTATCCGGCGCTGCGCAGCCCGGCCGCGCGCGAGGCGCTGGAGGCGGTGTTGCCGACCCTCGTCACGGCGTTTGCGACCGCGCCGGTGCCGCAGGCGGCGTTGCTGCGGCTCGACGCGCTGCTCGAACGCCTGCCGAGCGCGATCAACATTTTTCGTCTGCTGGAGGCGCGGCCGGGGTTGGCGACGTTGCTCGCCGCGATCCTCAGCCATGCGCCGACGCTCGCCGACGATCTTGGGCGACGACCGAACTTGCTCGACGGCCTGATCGACGCGACCGCGTTCGAGCCGGTCGGCGATATCGCGACGCTGGAGGCGGCGATGCGCGCGGGCGAGACCGGCGGCGATTACCAGGCCCGGCTCGATCATGTCCGCCGGGTGGTCGGCGAATTGCGGTTCGCGCTCGGGGCGCAAATCGTCGCGGGTGCGTCCGATCCGCTGCATGTCGCCGCCGGCTATGCGCGGGTCGCGGAGGCGGCGATCGGCGTGCTGGCGCGCGCGACGATCGACGAGTTCGCCAAGGCGCATGGGATTGTACCGGGCAGCGAACTCGTCATCCTGGCGCTCGGCCGGATGGGCGGGGCGATGCTCACCCACGCATCCGATCTCGACCTGATCTATCTGTTCACCGGCGACTTCACCGCGGAGTCCGACGGGCCGAAACCGCTTGGCGCAACGCTGTATTACAACCGGCTCGCCCAGCGCGTGACCGCAGCGCTGTCGGTCGCGACGGCCGCGGGCCCGCTCTACCAGATCGACACGCGGTTGCGGCCGTCGGGCGGGCAGGGGCCGCTGGTCGTCACGCTGGACAGCTTCGCCCGCTACCAGCGCGCGGATGCGTGGACGTGGGAGCATATGGCGCTCACCCGGGCACGGCCGGTGTTCGGCTCGCCGGACGCGCGCGCCGCAGTCGCGGAGATCGTCCGCGGCGTGCTGGAAGGCGACCGCCCGACCCGCGACGTCGTCGCGGAGGCCAAATCGATGCGCGCGGACATGGCGGCGCACAAGCCGCCCAAGGGGCCGCTCGACGCCAAGCTCCTCCCCGGCGGTCTCGTCGATCTCGAATTCGCGGTGCACGTGGTCCAGCTGGTCAACCGTGCCGGGTTCGATCCCAATCTGGGCACCGCGATCGATCGGCTGACGACCCAAGGCCTTGTCCCGCCCACGTTGCTTGCTGCGCATGACGTGCTGACCCGCCTGCTGGTAACGCTGCGCCTCGTTGCGCCCGATGCTGCGCCGCCGGGTCACGCGACGGAAGAGCTGATCGCGCGCGCGATCGGCGTTGCTGACTGGCCCGCGGTGGTTGCCACGCTCGAATCGACGCGGCAGGACGTACGCCAATTCTGGGCACAGGTAACGGGAGAGCAAGATGGATGAAGGGTCGAAGATCCCCGACGTGACGGTCACGATTGACGAGACAGCCGTGTCGCTGGCGAGTTTGGGTGTGCCGCTCGTGGTGTATTTCTATCCGAAGGACGATACCTCGGGCTGCACCACCGAGGCGAAGGATTTTTCCGCGCTCGCCGAGGCGTTCGAGTCGGCCGGCGTAACGGTCGTCGGTATCTCGAAGGACACGCCCGCCTCGCACGCGAAATTCACCGCAAAGCATGCGCTTACCGTGCAACTCGGCAGCGATGTCGACGGCGTCGCCTGCGAGGCGTTCGGCGTCTGGGTCGAGAAGGCGATGTACGGCAAGAAGTACATGGGGATCGAGCGCGCGACGTTCCTGTTCGGCGCCGACGGCACGCTCGCCAAGGTGTGGCGCAAGGTCCGCGTTCCGGGCCATGCCGACGCCGTGCTGGCAGCCGCAAAGGGGCTCTGAAGACGTTTCCGTAAGGCCCCGGGATTCGCGGATATTCCGGCGCCTTACGGCATCGTTCCCGGCTAAGTGGCCTGATCCGCATCAACTCGCCGCATCAACCTGCCGCCCCGCCGCTAGAACGCCCGCGCGCCCTTGCCCGGAACGGCCGTATTTGGCCTAACCCGCAATGTCTGGGGCGCGGAGGGGCTGCGAGTCAGGACAGAGTTTCGGTGCCGTGCGCTTTCACGCGAACGGCCCTGCATTTTTGTGTCGGGGACCAATGGTCGAATTTACCGCAGCAGCCATCGTGACGCGCTTCAAGACCGCGTCCGTGACCGCCACATCATCCGTTTTTCGCCGCGTCGCCGGTGCCGCCGCAATGATCGCGCTATCCGGCTTTGGCGTCGCCGCCCAGGCGCAGGTCGCCACGTCAACCAACGGCGCGAAGCTGCACCATGTCGCGGCCACGGGTGGCCCGATGATCGCCGCCAACACCGAGGAAGCCACCGCCGATCTCCGTGCCGATGCGCAGTTCCGCACGCTCTTCCAGACATGGAAGAAGCTCGACGCCACTCAGCAGGGCGTGATCGCGATCCCGTCGGTGCAGCCGGTCCACTCGCTTTCGTTCACCAGCAATTTCGGGATTCGCTCGGATCCGTTCCGTGGCACTGCGGCGATGCATGCCGGCGTCGACATCCCCGGTCCGATCGGCACGCCGATCTACGCCACCGCCGATGGCATCATCGCGCACGCCGGTCGCCAGGGCGGCTATGGCAACATGGTCGAGATCAGCCACGGCAAGGGCATCGCGACCCGCTACGGCCACCTCTCGAAGATCCTCGTCGCCGACAACGCTCGCGTCACCCGCGGCCAGTTGATCGCGCTGATGGGCTCGACCGGCCGCTCGACCGGCCCGCATCTTCACTATGAGGTCCGCATCGACGGCCACGCCGTCAACCCCATCCCGTTCCTGACGACTGCGGATTACCTGCTCGCCGCGCAGGATCGTTCGG
This sequence comes from Pseudomonadota bacterium, assembly GCA_040388215.1. Taxonomy (GTDB): domain Bacteria; phylum Pseudomonadota; class Alphaproteobacteria; order Sphingomonadales; family Sphingomonadaceae; genus Sphingomonas. The sequence continues at coordinate 83,043 of JAZKCH010000011.1, forward strand.
TCAACGCGATCCCAGTTTCGACGGGCGGCCCCGCCGCCCAGGACTGATGCCGACACGGGCGTAGGCGCTTATTTGGCCACACCCCCGTCATCCCGGCGAACGCCGGGACCTCGATCCACGGGGACGGACTATCGTCCAGCACCCCCGTCATCCCAGCGAAAGCTGGGATCTCCCTCCCCGAGGACTGACCATCGGCATGAGATCCCAGCTTTCGCTGGAATGACGGGCGAGGCAGCGGCGACGGCTTTGCGGGAGCGGCGGTCCTGCGGGGGCGGCGGCCCCGCTGGTAGCGGCGGTCCCCCTGGCTAGATGTAGCCCCACACGCCGGCAAACCCCGAGGTTGCCGCAAGTTACTCGACCCCCTATCTCCAAGCCATGGCAATGCTGGTTCAAGACATCATCCTCACCCCCTCCGCCGCGGCGCGCGTCGCGGCGATCGCCATCAAGCAGGGGAAGCCAGCGATCCTGCGTCTGTCGGTCGACGGCGGCGGCTGTTCCGGGTTCCAGTACAAGTTCGGGTTCGCCGACTCGGTCGAATCCGACGACGTGATCGCCGAGCATGACGGCGTGAAGCTCGTCGTCGACAGCGTCAGCATCGACCTCGTTCGCGGCTGTGCCGTCGATTACGTCGAGTCGCTCGCGGGCGCTGCGTTCAAGGTCGAGAACCCCAACGCCGCCTCGGGTTGCGGCTGCGGCTCCAGCTTTTCGGTCTGACCCGCCCCATGAAAATCGTCACGTACAACGTCAACGGCATCAAGGCGCGGTTGCCGCGGCTGATCGAGTATCTCGTCGAGGCGCAGCCCGACATCGTCTGCCTCCAGGAACTCAAGTCGAGCGACGACACCTTCCCGATCGCCGATATCGAAGCGGTCGGCTACGGCGCGGTCTGGCACGGCCAGAAGGCCTGGAACGGCGTCGCGATCCTCGCGAAAAGCGGCACGCCCGTCGTCCGCCAGCGCGGACTCGACGGCGAACCCGAGGACGAGCATAGCCGCTATATCGAAGCGGAAATCGACGGTCTGATCGTCGCAGCGCTGTACCTGCCCAACGGCAACCCACAGCCGGGGCCCAAATTTGACTATAAACTCCGCTGGATGAACCGTCTCGCGGACCGCGCACGCGTGCTGCTGGCCGAGGAAAAGCCGGCGATCCTCGCGGGCGACTACAACGTCATCGCCAACGACGACGACACCTACTCCGTCCGCGCGATGCAGGACGACGCGCTGATGCAACCCGAAAGCCGCGAGCATTACCGCGGACTCGTCGCGCAGGGCTGGACCGACGCACTCCGCACGCAATTCCCCAAGGGCGGCGTCTGGACGTTCTGGGACTATCAGGCCGGCGCATGGCAGCGCGACGCCGGGTTCCGGATCGATCATCTGCTGCTAAGCCCACAGGCCGCCGACCGGATGATCGATGCCGGCGTCGACAAGGCGTATCGCGGCTGCGAAAAGGCCAGCGACCACGCGCCGACCTGGGTCCGGTTGCGGTGAAGGCGCTATCGGTCGCCCTGCTGTCGTTCGCGGCACTGTATGCGACCAGCGCCAGCGCGCAGGACCGCGAATATTGCCCCGAACGGCCGGGGCTAGACACGCCTGCCTGCACGATCGCACCCGGCAAGATTTCGGTCGAGACGTCGATCGTGGACTGGACGCGCGACGATCAACCCGGTTCGCGCGAGGACAACATCCTGTTCGGCGATACGCTTGTTCGCGTCGGTGTAAGTGACACGATCGAGGCGCGGATCGGCTGGACGCCGTTCGGGCATGACCGAATGCGCGACTCGACGGGCGTCGATCCGGTCAACGGGGTTGGCGACGTTTCGCTCGGAATGAAGGCGAACCTGCTCAATCCGGATGGTTCGGGGATATCGGTATCGGTGCTGCCGTTCGTAACGCTGCCGGTCGGGCGGTCGTCGATCGGTGCGGGTGACTGGGGCGCGGGGTTCCTTGTCCCCATCACCTACGAAATCTCGGACACCGTCTCGCTCGACCTGACGCCGGAAATTGATGCGGCGGTCGATCAGGACGGCAATGGCCGGCATCTGGCCTACAGCTCAACCGCGGGCCTGGCGTTCAAGGTCGCGAAGGACTTCACGCTCACCGGCGAAGTGCAGGCGTTGCGCGATAACGATCCCGATCAGCATGCGACGCAGGCGCTCGGCGCGCTGTCGCTGGCGTGGATGGCGAACGACGATCTCCAGTTCGACATTCTCGGCGCGGCGGGGCTCAACGACGACACTCCCGATGCGCGGGTGTATGCCGGGATATCGCGGCGGTTCTAGATGCTGGCCGGCCTGCTCCTGCTCCAAGCGGTAGCCGGGCCGCCGCTTCCACCGGAACTGCGCAAACGCGTCGCTAGAGCGACGATGCCGTGTCCGGCGCAGACCGATCCCGACGGTGAGATCGTCGTCTGCGCGCGACCGACCAACCAGCGGCTCGGGACGCTCGCCGAGCCAGTCCAGCCACCGCCCTTCGATCCGGTGTCGTTCCGCCTGCCCGGAGGCGGCAAGGGCAACGTCCACGCGATTCGTACCGAACTGCCCGGTGCGGTCGGGCAGGGGGGCGTGGTGACGCTGACGATGCCGTTCGGCAGGGGGGAAGCGGGAGTAGCGCATACGCCCCGTCCGTCATCCTGACGAAAGTCAGGATCCAGAGCCAAACAGGGCAGTGTTCGGTACCATGGGTCCTGACTTTCGTCAGGATGACGGAAGGTGAGGGGCCCCCCTACAGCGTCCGTTCGTAAACTTGGTACACCTTGTTCACCCGGCTCTCGATCGTCTCGGCGATCGACCGCATCCCTTGGTTGTCGTCCAAAATCCAGCCGATCTCCGCGCGCTTGGCGTCGTAATGCTCGACCGAGGCGCGGCGGATGTATTCGATCATCATGAAGGCCAGCTGGCTCGCCATCCGCGACGCTTGCAGCTCCTTGACGACGCCCATCAGCGGCACGCGCACCGTCCGCACCTTGGGTTTGCGCAGCCACCACAACAGCTTGGCCCAGCCGAACGGGAGCAGGCTGCCGTTCAGCGGCTTGATCGCTTCGTTCAGATCGGGAAGCGTGATCATGAACGCGACCGGCTTGCCGTCCAGTTCGGCGATCCGGATCAGGTCGTTAAAGACGATCGGCTTCAGCTTAACGCCGACGTCCTTGATCTCCGGCGGGGTGAGCGGCACGAACCCCCAATTGTCCTTCCACGCATCGTTGAGGATCGCGAGGATGATCGCCGCCTCCTCCTCGAACTTGGTCTTGTCGACGTTGCGAACGGTGATCCGCGCGTTCTTCTCGCCCGACTTGATGATCCGCTGGACGATCGGCGGGAACTGCTTGGTGACGTCGACCTCATAGGTCATCAGCTGCTTGATCGGGCGATATTGCGCCCATTCAATCCAGCCGCGATATTCGCGCTTGGCATGGCCCATCATGATCGTCGGCGGATGATCGTAACCGTCGATCAGCAGGCCCGGCTCCTCCCAGATCGACATGCTGATCGGGCCGAGCGCGCGCGTCATGCCCTGTTCGCGCAACCACGCTTCGGCGCGCGCGAGCAGCGCCTGGAAGATGTCCTGCCGCTCGGCCTCCATCAGGCCCCATTGGCCGACGCCGGGACCGAAGCCCTGCTCGGGCGGCATCGTCAGCGCGAGCGTATCGATATGCGCAGAGATGCGCCCGACCACCCGGCCATCTTCTTCCGCGAGGAACAATTGCGCTTTGGCATGGCTGAACCAGCCATTCTTCTCAGGCGTGATCAGCCCCAGCGCCTCGGACTTCAGCGGCGGCACCCAATTGGGATCGTCCGCGTAGAGGCGAAACGGCAGGTCGATGAAGATCTTCCGGTCTTTCTTCGTCTCGACCGGACGGATCGTAAGCTTGGCCATGTGTCGTTCCCGAAAGCGCAGTCGAGCGTGTCTAGCCAGCGATGCCGACAAAGGCGAGTACATGCGTTATCGGTCGCGCCTGTCACGGTGATCGCGTTTCCTGCGCAGGCGGGCGGGCCGACAACCTGTAAATGCCACGCTGCAGCCATTATCTTCGGGCAATGGATATGCCCATGGACACATCGCTCAGCCTCGCCCGCGGCACGGCCGCTCCCGTTCCGCCGATTGGCGTCGTGCGCGTTGCCGACGACAAGGCGATGTTGCGTGCCGCCGCCGATCTGACGCGCGATCTCGTGAAGCCGCGGCCTTTGGTCTATTGGGGCGACCTGATCGCATCGATGGTGCTGGGCTATGGCGCGCTGTTCGTAGCGGCGACGAGCGACTCGACGGCGGTCGCGGTGATCGCCGCGATCGCGTCTGTGCTCGGCTTGTATCGCGGGCTGAGCTTCATCCACGAAGTCAGCCACATGAAGCATGCTTCGGTGCCGAACTTCCGGCTTGGCTGGAACATCTTGGTCGGCGTGCCGATGATGACGCCGTCGTTCATGTATGAGGGTGTGCACAACCTCCACCATGCCAAGACGCGCTATGGCACGGTCGAAGATCCCGAATATCTCCCGCTCGCGCTGATGAAGCCGTGGACGCTGCCGCTGTTCATCGTCGTTTCGGCACTGGCGCCGATCGCGCTGATCGTCCGGTTCGCGATCCTGTCGCCGTTGTCACTGCTCTCGCCGAAGCTGCGGACGATGGTGGTCGAGCGCTATTCGGCGCTAGCGATCAACCCGCAGTTCCGCCGTCGTGCACCCGAGGGCGAGGCCAAGACCTATTGGAACCGCCTCGAGATCGCGGCGAGCTTGTGGGCGATCACGCTGATCGCAATTACGGTGACGGGCGTGCTGCCGTTGCGCGCGTTCCTGACGATCCTCGGCGTGGCCTCGGCGTTCGCGGTGCTCAACCAGGTCCGCACCTTGGTGGCGCACCTGTGGGAGAATGACGGCGAGCCGATGACGGTGACCGCGCAGTATCTCGACACGGTCAACGTGCCGCCACCGGCGTTGCTGCCCGAGCTGTGGGCTCCGGTAGGCCTGCGCTACCATGCGCTGCACCACTTGCTGCCAGGGCTGCCCTATCATGCGCTAGGTGAGGCGCATCGGCGGATTTCGGCGGAGCTTGATGCGATGTCGCCATATCACAAGGCGAGCTATCCGGGGTTGCCTGGTCTGGTGAGCAAGATCGCCCGCAGCACGATGGTCAGGCGCTGACCAAAGCTTGTTTCCCCGCGAAGGCGGGGACCCAGACTCGGCTCCCGCCTTCGCGGGAGAACACCGTCGTCGCTCTATTCCTCGGACCGGATCAGCACCGCTTCCCCGATCAGAAAGAACAGCAGGAACGGCGCCCACGCTGCCAGAAACGGTGGGTAAGCCCCTAAATTCCCCATCGCCAACGCGAAGTTATCCGCGACGAAGAACGCGAACCCAAGGCCCATCCCGATCACCGCGCGCACGAACAGCTTGCCCGACCGTGCGATCCCGAACGCCGCGACGGCGCCCAGCAGCGGCATCAGCACCGACGACAGCGGCCCCGACAGCTTGTGCCACAATGATCCCTCGAGCGCCTTGGTCGGGCGCCCGGCATCGGACAGGTCGCCGATCGCCGCCTTCAGCGCCCCGAACGACAGCCCATCCGCATCGACGCTCGCCAGCGTGAACTGATCCGGCCGTACGTCCTTCGCGATCACGATCGAGCCGAGGTTGGTGACGGTACCGCGCGCCACATCGAATCGCGTCGCAGGTTCGACCAGCCAGCCACCACCGGCGCGCTTGCCGTGATCGGCGCGCAGGATCGCGACGAGGTTGCCACCGGTACGATCGTACAACGTGATACCACCCAGCCGCGTCGCGTCGCCGCGTCCGCGGATCTGATTGACCTCGATCAGGTCGTCGCCGTCCCGGACCCAAACGTTGGCGCGGTCGCCGCGATCGATCGGCAGTTTGCCGTAATTCACCTTCTGCCATTGATTCAACGTCGCGGTCGAACGCGCCACGACCCGGTCGTTGAACGCGAAACTGATCACCGCCACCCCGAGGCTCGCGACCAACAACGGCGCGAGCACCTGATGCGCGGACAGTCCCGAACCCTTCAGCGCGACGATCTCGCTATTCTGGTTCATCGTGATCAGCGTCAGGATCGTCCCCAGCAGCACCGAGAAGGGTAGAAAGCGCGACACGATCTGCGGCACGCGCAGCGCGACATATTGCCAGACCTGCGCATCGCCATTGCCGGGATAGGCGAGAATATCGCCCGACTCGCTCAGGAGGTCGAGCGCCTGGAGCACCAGCACCAACGCGGCCAGCACGGCGAACGTCCGCACCAGGAACATCCGCCCCATGTAGATCGCGACCGTGCGCGACGGGAAGAAGCTGACGGTTTTCATGCGGTCTTGCTCGTCTGCGACTTAGGCCGGAAGCCCGGAATGCGCTTGGTGATCGCCTTGAACGTCTTCGAGAAGACGCGTTCGAGTGCGCCGATCGGTTGCCCGCCGGGGACGTAGGCGATGGTATAGTACATCCACAGGATCAGCCCTGCGAAGATCGTGAACGGCACCCACAGCGCGATGATCGGATCGATCCGGCCGAGTTCGCCGACGTCCGCCGCATACTGGTTCACCTTGTGATAGGTGACGATCATCACGATCGACAGGAACACGCCGAGCGCGGATGAGGATCGCTTGGGCGGCACGCCGAGCGCGAGCGCGAGCAGCGGCAGCAGGAACATCGTCGCGACCTCGGCAAGGCGGAAGTGGAACTCCGACCGGCTGCCGTCGCGTTGCTCCAGCGTCGCACCACGCTGCCCCTGTTTGGCAAGTTCGGGCAGCGTATATTCCAGGTTGCGACCGCCACGGACGCGGAAACTCTCGAACTTGGGCAGGTTGATCGGCAAATCGTGGCTGGTGAAGGTCAGCACGCGGGGCGTCTTGAATTCGGGCCGGTTGTGGACGAGCGTGCCGTTCGCAAGCCGGAAGATGATGACGTTGGGATCGTCGGTCGCAAGGAACTTGCCCTTCTCCGCGGTCACGCCGAGCCAGTCGCCGTTCGGGCTCGACGCATGGACGAAGATCCCCGACAGCTCGCGGCCCTTGTCCTTGCTTTCCTCGATCCGCAGCGTCATCTTGCTGCCCAGATTGGTAAACTCGCCGACCTTGATCGACGCACCGAGCGCACCCGTGCGCAGTTCGAACCGCAGGCCCTCGTAATAATAGCGTGCGATCGGCTGGACATAGCCGACGATCGCGAGGTTCAGCAGCGCCAGCGCGATCGTGTACATGTAGGGAACGCGCAGCAGCCGGTTGTAGCTCATCCCAACACCGCGCAGCACGTCCAGCTCGGACGAGGTCGACAGCCGCCGGAACGCAAGCAGGATGCCGAGCATCAGCCCGATCGGGATGCCGAGCCCGAGATATTCCGGCAGCAGGTTGGCGAGCATCCGCCACACGACGCTGATCGGACCGCCCTGCGTCGCGACGAAATTGAACAGCCCGAGCATGCGATCGAGCACGAACAGCATGACCGCGATCAGCAGCGTCGAGAACAGCGGCACCGCGATCAGCCGGGCCATGTAGCGGTCGATGGATTTCATGCGCGGGTTGGGCTCGGTATGCTGGGTCGCGCGGGTATAGAGGGGCCAGGGCGGGGCGTCATCCCCTATCGCGCCGCATCAGTGAACGATCATTCCGCGGCGATCGGGTCGCGATGATTGGTGGCCGTGGAGGCGCGTCGATCCGCGGCCATTGCTGTCGCGACGGCGCGTTCCAGGCCGTTCAGCGTGAAGGGTTTGCGCAACACGTCGTGGCCGCCAAACTGCGCGACGTTCACTTCGCCTGCAAAGCCGGTGACGAACAGCACGGCGATATGCGGATAGAGCGGGCTCAGCGCGGCGATCATCTCGGGCCCTGTCTGGCGCGGCATCAGTACGTCGGAGATGATCAGCCCGATCGTCGGGTTCGCCGCGAGCAGCGCGGGGGCGGCGAGCGGATCGTCGCACGGGATCGCGCGGTGGCCGATCTCCTCAAGCGCGCCGATCGTCGCGGTCAACACGCGCGGATCGTCCTCGACGACAAGGATGTCGAGCATCGCGGGGGGCGACGGTGCAACGGGTGCAATCTCGGTTGGTAGTAAGAGCGTGGAGGCAGACACGATGTCGATGATGCGCGGCAGATACAGCGTGACGGCGGTCCCTTCGCCCGGGGCCGAAACAATGCCGACCTCGCCCTGCAACTGCTGGACCAGCGCGAAGATCTGGCTGAGGCCAAGCCCGGTGCCCTTGCCGACATCCTTGGTGGTGAAGAACGGCTCGAACACGCGGTCGGCGACGTCGGGCGTCATCCCGCAGCCATCGTCCGCGACCATGATCGTCACGTAATCGCCGGCCGCGCACCTGCCGATCTGTTCCGGCGCCAGCGTCGCAGCGCCCGTGACGATCGTCAGCGTGCCACGGCCGTTCATCGCATCGCGCGCGTTGACCGCGAGGTTGAGGACCGCGTTCTCCAGCTGGACGCGGTCGGCACGCACGCAACATTCCGCGGCCTCGTCGCGGGTCACCAGCGTGATCGCATCGCCCAGCGTTCGGTCGAGCAGGTCGGACATGCCGGCGACCAGCGCGGCAGCCTCGATCGTCTCGGGCTTCAGCGAATCCTCGCGACTGAACGCCAGCAAGCGGCGAGTGAGCGCGGCGGCCCTGTTCGCGCCTTCGGTGGCGCTGTCGATGTGACGACGCGCAGCCATCGGATCGGCGGCGACGCTGCGCCGGGCGAGCTCCAGCCCGCCCAGCACTACCGCCAGCATATTGTTGAAGTCGTGCGCGATCCCGCCGGTAAGCTGGCCGACCGCCTCCATCTTCTGGATCTGGCGCAATTTGGCCTCCTGCACGCGCAGCTCGGCGGTGGCGGCGGCGACCGCGGCGGTCAGCTCGTCGGCGCGCTCGCGTTCGAGTTCGGCGTCGGCCAGCGCGGTCGCGCGTTCGCCGACCGCGTTGATCATGAACCAGCCGAGCATGATCGCGCCCAGCACGATCAGCACGCCGAACACCGCGAGGACGCCTGCGACCCAGCTCGATCGCTCGACCGACCCCAACGCGGCCGCCGTCCGCTGGTCGAGCAGCGCGCGCTCGCCGGCGATCAGCGTGTCGAGCGTCGTGTTGATCTCGATCAGAGTCGGCGCCTTTCGCGCCTGGTAATAGCGCGCGAGGGCCTGGCCGTTCTTGCCGTAGCTCGTGTTGAGCGCGGTCAGCGACAATTCTTGCCCGCGCGCGTCGTACGCGGCGCGCAGCCGGTCGATCCGGGGCTGCTGTTCGGCATTGTCGTTGGTGATCCGGTCGAGCCGGTCGATCTGCGTACCCGCCAGCAGCCACTCGTCGAAATAGAGCTGCCCCAACTGCTTGTCGCCGCTGATGACGTAGCGCCCGAGCGAGGCCTCCGACCGCGCTATCGTTCCCGACAGCGTTCGGGCGAGGATCATCACGTCATAGCTGTGCGCCTGCAGTTCGAGCGCACGGTCGCGCTGGCGGTTGGCGTTGCCGAGCGTCACGATCAGCGCGACGAGCACCGCCGCGCCAAGCAGCCCCATCACGACCAGCATGATGATCCGCCAGGTCGCTCCGCCCCCCAGGGCCGCGGTCTGGGCCTCGCTTCGCATTACTGGAGCATCCTAACGCGTCGTTGCTCCCGCGCAATGATTTCGATTTTTGGGAGAGGAAGGGGATGGCAGCCTTCCGATCCTCCCCCGCAGGGGGAGGTGGCTGGCTCTTGCCAGACGGAGGGGGAGGAAAGGGAAACAGTTGTTCCGCGTCCTCCCCCTCCGTCACCTTCGGCGACACCCCCCCTTGCAGGGAGGATCGATGCGTCAGCCGATCACACCCACGGCGCGCCCGGCGGCCTCGAACATTCCGAGGATCGTCGTGATCTGTTCGTCGGTATGCTCAGCGCACAGCGAGCACCGCAGCAGGAACGTCCCCGCTGGCGTCGCCGGCGGCCGCGCCATGTTCACATACAGCCCGCCTTCGAGCAGCGACTGCCAGATCGCGATCGCCTGTTCCTGGTCGGTCAGGATCACCGCGATGATCGCCGAATCCGACGTCTCGGTGCCGAGCTTGAATCCCATCGCCTTCAGCCCGCCGTGCAGTCGACGCGCGTTCTTCCACAGCTGCGCGCGCTTGTCGTGCGCGGTCATCAGTTTGCGGATCGACGTCGCGGCGGTCGCGACCACCGACGGCGGCAGCGAGGCGGTGAAGATGTAGGGACGGCAGGCGAACCGCACCATCTCGAACTTCGGGTGGTTCGACACGACGAACCCGCCGACCGTGCCGACCGACTTCGAGAAGGTGCCGACGACGAAATCGACCTCGTCGGTCAGCCCCATCTCCTCGTACACGCCGCGCCCGTTGGGACCGAAGAACCCCATCGAATGCGCCTCGTCGACCAGCACCATGCAGCCATGCTTCTTGGCGACCGCGACCATCTCCTTCAGCGGGGCGATGTCGCCCAGCATCGAATAGACGCCTTCGAGCACGACCAGCTTGCCGGCCTCCTTCGGCAGGCGGCCGAGCCGCTTGTCGAGATCGCTCACGTCGTTGTGGCGGAAGCGGACGATCTCGGCATTGCCCTGCTTGCAGCCGTCGTAGATGGAGGCGTGGCTGTCGGCGTCGAGGATGACGTATTCGCCTTTGCCGGCGAGGGTAGAGATGATCCCGAGATTGGCCATGTACCCGGTCGAGAACACGATCGCGCCGGTCATGTCGTAGAATTCGCGGAGCGCCTGCTCGACGTCGACATGATCGTGGAACGTGCCGTTGAGCATCCGGCTGCCGTTGGTCCCCGACCCGAACGCGTCGAGCGCGTCCTTCCCCGCCTGGATCACGTCGGGATCGAACGTCATGCCCATGTAATTGTAGGTGCCGAGCAGGATCGTGTCCTTGCCGCGGATCACCGCCTGGGTCGGGCCCTTCACCTCGTCCATCACGATAGCAAACGGATTGCGCACGCCACTGGCGATCAGCGCCTCGCGTTCGGCGATCAGGCCGTCGAATTTGCTCATCAGGTCGCGTTCGGGGGAGACCTCGGGGGCGTCGACGGGGAGGGCGTGGGCGGTGGTGGCGGCTTCGGTCATCGTCATTCGGCCTTGAAAATTTCCGTTCGTCCTGAGTAGCGGCTGAGCGAAGCCGAAGACGCGTATCGAAGGGCAGGTGGTTCGATACGGGCCTTCGCCACGCTCAGTCCCTACTCACCACGAACGGGATATTTTTGTTTAGTCCTGCTTTAGTTTCGCGACCGCGTCGACCAGCTGGCCGACCGTCTCGATCTCGGCCTGCATGTTCATCGTGATGATGATGTCGAATTCGTCCTCGATCGCGGCGACGAAATCCATGACGGTCAGGCTGTCCCACTCCAGGTCGCCCTGGAACGTGGTGGCATCGCTCAGCGCGACGCCCTTCTTGTTGAACGGCTCGATCTGCGCGGTGACGGTGTCGTAGATCTGCTGACGGTCGCTCATGCTATTCCCTTCGGTGTCGCACACATCCCTGACAGGAAATTGCGGCGTCTTTTCGGCGCTATAGCAGCCCGGCGGCGCGATACCACGCCGCGGTTTGCGCGAGCGCCTGTGGGGTAGGCACCGAGGGCTTCCAAAGCGCGGCCGGCGGCGGCTTGTGCGACACCCAGTCGGGATGACAGAAATAGCTCACCCGGTCGCGGGTAAGTTTGGCCTTGCGGCGGCGGACGAGCCTGTCGGCGGCGGACGCAAGCTGCAGCAGCGCACGGGGTGTGGAAAACACCTTGACCGACTTCCCGACCGCCACGCCGATCGCGCGCGCGAAGTCGCGATTGTCCCAGCCGTTCGGTACGCCGTCGTCGGGCTCCATGATCGATGGCGCGTCGGCACTCTCGGCAAGCGCGAGCAGCAGCGCGGTAAGGTCCTCGACATAGAGCAACGAGACGCGCGTGCCGGCCGGCGGCATTGGCACATAGCCCGATCGTGCCGCCTTGAAGACGTCGAGCAGTTCGTGGTCGCGCGGGCCGAAGATCGCGGGCGGGCGGACGATGGTCCAGTCCAGCCCCGATGTCTGGACGCGCGTTTCCGCCTCGGCCTTCGACCAGCCATAGTTCGACAGCGTCGGCTCGCGCGCGGCGAGCGAAGAGACGTGGACGAAGCGGCGGATGCCGGCAGCGCGAGTCGCCTGGAGGATGCCTTCGGTGCCGGCGATATTGCCCTTGCCGAAGCCGGCGCGGTCGGACGCGTTGACGACACCGGCGACGTGGATCACCACGTCCGCGCCGTCGACCAAGGTCGCGAGGCTCTTCGGCCGATCGAGCGCACCTTCGACCCATGTGACACCGATACGCTTGGCTTGCGGTTTCCGGGCAAGCGCACGGACAGTGTGCCCGGTCTCGAGCGCGTGGTCGATCAGGTGGCTGCCGACGAACCCGGTGCCGCCCGTGATGGCCAGGATCATGACGGCGTCCCCAAGGTAGAGGTAGGAGAAGAAGCGTGGTCACCCGCGAAGGCGGGTGCCCAGACTGGACACCCGCCTTCGCGGGTGAACAAGGTCCGGCCAATCATACGAGCGCCAAGTGATTGCGGTGCACGAGTGCGGATCTTGGAGCGTAGCCAAGGATGGCCGCATGATCGTCGCTGTGACGGCCGAGCAGGCGCGCGGTATCCGCCGCATCGTACTCCGCAAGGCCCCGCGCGACCGTGCCCTCGGGTCCTTCAATCGTCACCAGATCCCCCCGCGTGAAACCGCCGTCGATCCGCGTCGCGCCCGTGGCGAGCAAACTCCGCCCCTGGCCGAGTGCTGCCGCAGCCCCCGCATCGACATGGATCGCCCCCTTCGCGGTCAGTCCCCCCGCCAACCAGGCCTTCCGCGCAGACGCCGTCCGCTCGGCGGTAAAGATCGTATGGCGGGCAGGGGTGGAGAGCGGATGCTCGATCCGCCCCGACGCTATCGCCAGCGGAATACCCGCACCCGTCGCGATCCGCGCCGCGGCGATCTTCGAGGCCATCCCGCCTGAGCCCATCCCCGAGCCCGACCCATCGTCCGCCATCCCCGCAACCGCATCGATCCGCGGCACGCTGGCGATATGCGTGGCGGACGGATCGGTATGCGGGTTGGCGGTGTAGAGCCCGTCGACATCCGACAGCAGGATCACGCCCTGTGCGCCCGCCGCCTGCGCGACGCGGGCGGCAAGGCGGTCATTGTCGCCAAACCGGATTTCCTCGGTGGCAACGCTGTCGTTCTCGTTGATGACGGGAACAACTTTCAGCGACAGCAACCGGTTGAGCGTAGCCGCGGCGTTGAGATAGCGGCGGCGGTCTTCGAGGTCGTCGAGCGTGACCAACATCTGCGCCGCGTTAAGCCCCTGCGCGGCGAGCAGTTCGGCCCAGACTTGGCTCAGCGCGATCTGGCCAGTGGCGGCTGCGGCCTGCGCGTCTTCGAGGCTCGCTCGGCCGCCCTTGGCGAGACCGAGTCGTCTTGCACCGAGCGCAATCGCGCCGGACGACACGATCGCAACCTGCTGGCCAGCACTGGTACGCGCGGCAATGTCGGCGACGAGACCGGTCAGCCAACCCCGCCGAACGCTCCCATCAGGATCGACCAATAACGCCGACCCGATCTTCACGATCAGCCGCCCGCAAGACGACGGTGGAAACATCACGCATTCCCCTCCCGTTTGCGGGAGGGGTTAGGGGAGGGGGGCGCGTGACCTGTCGACAAGAAAGCCCTCCTCCGACCCCTCCTGCAAGCGGGAGGGGAGAAATCTGGAACCAACCCTCTCCCCGCCGGGGAGAGGGCCAAGACGGCGCCTACAGCGGCGACCATGCGACCGGCACTTCGCCTTCTTCCAGTTCCTTCGCCGCGCCCGGCGCCGGTCCGATCGCCTCGATCAGCTGGTCCAGCACCGCTTCGATCCCGGCGCCACTAGCGCCCGAAATCGCCATCACCTCGGCGCCACTCGCTTCCGCCAGCTCCGCCGACAGCGCCGCGATCAGCTCCGGATCGAGCATGTCGATCTTGTTCAGCGCGACGATCACCTTCTTGTCGGTGAGCCCCTCGCCGTAATTCTCCAGCTCGTCGCGGACGATCCGGTACGATTCGGCCACGTCGCGGTCGTTCGCATCGACCAGATGCAGCAGCACCCGGCACCGCTCGATATGCCCCAAGAACCGGTCGCCGATCCCCGCACCTTCGGCCGCACCCTGGATCAGCCCCGGAATATCCGCGACCACGAATTCGCGCTGCTTGTGGCGCACCACGCCCAGCTGCGGGCGAGTGGTCGTGAAGGCGTACTCGCCGACCTTCGCCTGCGCGTTCGTCACCTGGTTGATGAAGGTCGACTTGCCCGCATTCGGCAAGCCCACGAGGCCCGCATCGGCCAGCAGCTTCAACCGCAGCCAGACCCACGCCTCGCCGAACGGCCAGCCGGTGCCGTGCTGGCGCGGGGTGCGGTTGGTCGACGTCTTGTAGCTCGCGTTACCACGCCCGCCGTCGCCGCCGCGGAACAGCACTTCGCGCTGGCCGACCTCGGTGAAGTCGATCAACACCTCTTCCTTGTCCTCCGACAGAACCTGCGTGCCGAGCGGAACGCGGATGACGAGGTCCTTGCCGCCCGCGCCGGTCCGGTTCGAACCCGATCCACCCGAGCCGCGGGGCGCGCGGAAATGCTGCGTATAGCGGAAGTCGATCAGCGTGTTCAGGCCGGCGATGCATTCGAACACGATGTCGCCGCCCTTGCCGCCATTGCCGCCGTCGGGGCCGCCATATTCGATATATTTCTCGCGGCGGAAGCTGACGGCACCGGGGCCGCCCTCACCCGAACGTACGTAGATCTTGGCTTGGTCTAGAAAATGCATCGCCGCCCCATAGCGAAATTGGCGAAAATCTCCACCCTCTGCGAGTCGGGGCTGTCAGCAGGTGGTGGGGGTGGCGGCGTCCTTGCTGGCGAGCAGTGCGTCGAGCGCCAGTTCGCGTGCCTTGCCGACCGGCAACCCCAGCGCGCGCGCCATCGGTGCCCCCATCAGTGCATCGCCGAGCGCCATCAGCACCAGCGTCAGAGTCTGCTCTTGGATCGGCTGGTCACCGGGCATATCGCCCTCCGCGAGCTCGTCGACCAGATCGTGGATCGCGGTGAGAATCGGGTCGAGCGCATCCGTATTCCCCGACAGGATCATCCAGCTGGCGAGTGCACCCGCGCCCCCCTTGCCGAACGCGTCGAAGGTCATCTCCACGACTTCGCGTGGGTCCAACTCGCCGGCCCGCACGCGCAGCACCGCGGCGCCGATCGTCCCGACGATGTCCGCCGCCATCCGCGTGATCAGCGCAGTATGCAGCGCCTCCGCCGAGCCGAAATGGTGGAGCAGATTGGCGTGCGTCCGCCCGACCCGGCCTGCCACCGCCTTCAGCGTGACGGCGCTGGGGCCGCTCTCGACGAGCAGGGCTCGCGCAGCTTCGACGGCGGCGTCGCGCGATTCGGTGGGGGAGAGGCGCTTGCGCAGTGTTGACGTCACGGACCGGGAAACCTATTTACATCAATGTAAGTAACGAGTGTTCATTCCTGTTTGGAGGTTTCCGTGGCGAAAGCAACCACGCCTGCCGATCTGACGATCAGCCCGCGCGACCGCCGCTTCGGTCGTGGTGTCGCGATTCGCCGCTGGTGGCTGAACGACGATCCGATCGCGACCGCGTTCTACAACGCGCTGTCGGTGACGTTTCCGAAGGGGGAGGGCTATTTCGTCGACAGCGTGCGGAAGTTCCGCGAGGGCACGCCGCCGAAACTCCACGCCGAGATCAACGCCTTCATCAAGCAGGAGGTGATCCACACGCGCGAGCACGTCGCCTTCAATCGCCACGTGACGGACCAGGGCTATGACGTCGCGCCGCTGATCGTGGATGTCGACGCGGCACTGGCG
The DNA here is from genome assembly GCA_040388215.1 of Pseudomonadota bacterium. Lineage (GTDB taxonomy): Bacteria > Pseudomonadota > Alphaproteobacteria > Sphingomonadales > Sphingomonadaceae > Sphingomonas. Next base: position 98,878 of record JAZKCH010000011.1, read on the forward strand.
CTGACCAAGGGCCGCCCCGAGATTGCGAGCCTCGCGGCCACCACCGCGCTCGAGCATTTCACCGCGATGCTGGCGCACGAATTGATCGCGAATCCGAAGCATCTGGCGGGCGGGGATCAGCAGGCGGCGGCACTGTGGCTGTGGCACGCCGCGGAGGAGATCGAGCACAAGGGCGTCGCGTACGACACTTGGCTGCACGCGACTCGGGACTGGCCGCGCTTCACGCGCTGGCGGGTAAAGTCGCTGGTGATGCTGATCACGACCTGGCGCTTCTTCACCGGGCGTGCGCGGGGGATGGCGGAACTGCTGCGGCAGGACGGGCTGACCGGGCCGAGAATGTGGGCGCGGATGGCGTGGTACGCGTTCGGCAATCCGGGGATGGCGCGCAAGATCGCGGGCGTGTGGGCGGCCTATTTCCTGCCAGGGTTCCATCCCTGGAAGCACGACGACCGCGCGCTGATCGGACTGGCGGAGAGCGAGTATGAGGCGGCGGTGCTGCGGGTGGCGGCGGTAGCCTGAGCCTTCTCCCGTCATCCTGACGAAAGTCAGGATCCAGAGCCATTAGCGACTGCGCCCGTTACCCTGGATCCTGACTTTCGTCAGGATGACGGAGCTTTGTGGAACATGAATCGCAGGCAGCCATCTGACATCAATCCGCCCCGGCGAAGGCCGGGGCCCAGTTGGAAAGGTCGCAGTAACGGAACGATATCCTCCGTTAGCCATGTCCCCCAACTGGGCCCCGGCCTTCGCCGGGGTGGCGTAATGTTATGCAATAGATCGACGACTCACGCCGCAAGCGGCATCGGCGCACATCGGTCGTCATCCAGATCCAGCTCGAACATCACCGCGGGCGCCTCACCACCTCGCCCACGCGACGTCCGCGCTTCCACCCGCCCGGTCGGCCGAAACCCGAGCTTGGCCAGCACACGCCCCGAAGCCGGGTTGTCGACGAAATGAAACGCATCCAGCCGCCGCAAGCCAAGCGCATGCCGCGCCATCGCCACTACCGCCTCGCCAGCCTCGGTCGCATAGCCGCGACCCCAGGCGTCCGGCGCCAGCCAATAGCCGAGCTCATGCCCCGCATCCGCCGTGCGGATACCGATCCCGCCGACGAGTCGCGGCGCGCCGCCCTCCATCGTCTCGATCATGAAATGGGGGTCGTGCGGCCCACGCGGCTGCGCCAGAAACGCCTCGGCGTCGCCCAGCGCATACGGCCAGGGCGCACGCGCCAGCTTGGCGACCACCGACTCATGGCCGATAGCCCGCGCCAATGCAGGCGCATCTTCCGGCCAACCCGGCCGCAACGTCAGTCTCTTGGTGCGCGCGAACACGGCTCTCTCCTATCGCGTCGTTGGCTGCGCGCATGCCACGTCGGGATGACGGGACCGCGACAGCCGCGTGGAGGGAGCAATAAAAAAGGGAGCCGGGGTGACCCGTCTCCCTTGTTCAGGTTCGCTTTCGCGACCCGGGTCACCCTGGTGGGCAACCCGGATGGTTACCCGATGTTATTCGGCTGCTGCTGCCATGTCGGCAGTGTCGTTCGCTGCCAGCTCGACCGAGCAGAACTTGCGCCCGAGTTTGCCCTGGCTGAATACGACGCGGCCATCGACCAGCGCGAACAGCGTGTGGTCGGTACCGATGCCGACGTTGGTGCCCGGGTAGAACTTCGTCCCGCGCTGACGCACGAGGATGTTGCCGGCGACGCACGCCTGGCCACCGAACTTCTTGACGCCGAGGCGACGACCGGCCGAATCGCGACCGTTGCGCGAAGAGCCGCCTGCTTTCTTATGTGCCATCTGAAGCTACTCCTTATGCCTGAGCGGCCGGGGCATCAGCCTCGGTCTGCTTGGCTGTCTGGCCGCCGACGGACACGATCTTCAGGATCGTGTGCTGCTGGCGATGGCCGTTCTTGCGACGATAGTTGTGACGACGACGCTTCTTGAAGACGATGACCTTGTCCGCCTTCGCCTGCGCGATGATCTCTGCAGCGACGACGAAGCCCTCGACGGACCGCAGCTCCGAGCCTTCGCCCGCCAGCAGAACGTCACCAAGCGTCACCGACGCACCTGCATCGCCCTCGATCTTCTCGATGACGATCTTATCTCCGGCGGCGACGCGATACTGCTTGCCGCCCGTGCGCACGACTGCGAACATGGCCCTTGTCACTTTCCAAATACATGTGCCCCACGAACGCAAGGTCCGCCGGGAGAAGCCGGGCAGCTAAGGGAGGGGGGCAGAGTTGTCAACCGCGAAGGGGCGGGAAAGGGTCGTAAAGAAGGGCAGCCTAGGGTCGTGCACCATAACTTCGGAAGATTGTTTCCCCGCGAAGGCGGGGACCCAGACGGGACTCCCGCCTTCGCGGGAGAACAAGTTATATGGGGTGGCGATTCGCCTCAGTGCCGGTGAACCTGCCGCAGCGCGTACCGGCCATCCGCATAGTCGCTGAACAACCCCGAGATCGCCGGATGGTCGACCGGCTCGTCGCTATCGTCCGGCACCAAATTCTGCTGGCTGACATAGGCGACGTAGCTCGACTCCATGTTCTCCGCGAGCAGATGGTAGAACGGCTGGTCCTTGCGCGGACGAATGTCTTCGGGGATCGCCGCATACCATTCGTCGCTGTTCGCAAACACCGGATCCACGTCGAAGATCACCCCGCGAAAGTCGAACAGCCGGTGCCGTACGACGTCGCCGATCGAGAAATTCGCATGCGAGATCGGCGGCGCGACCACCTCGACGGGGATAAGCGGGCTGGTGATGTCGTGAGCGATACTGTCGTGTCGGGGCATATCCGCCAATTTAGGGTCTGTTTTGCGCCGCACAAGGAAAACGCGCCGGACGGTGCCCGCAACCTCGAAATCCGCTTGCGTCCCCAGGGTCATGTCATTAGAGGCCGCGCTTCGACCGATCGGAGGGACTGTTCGCAGCGCCTTGGATGACCTGCGGAGAGGTGGCAGAGTGGTCGAATGTACCGCACTCGAAATGCGGCGTACCCGCGAGGGTACCGTGGGTTCGAATCCCACCCTCTCCGCCAATTTTCCGGTTCCTATGGATCTGGAAGACTTTCCCACATGCCTCGCCCGACAGGGGCACGGATAGACCCTGCCAGGAGCATGAAGGTTGCAAGCGCGTTGCTGCGCTTCAGCCTAGTCGAAACCCTATCTGCGAGCTGCGTTGACGCGCAGCAACACAACCTGACTGGCCCAGAGCCTGACTGCGCTCCAGCACCGACGATCCGTGGAAGCGATCATGATGCGAGCTTCATGAGCTGAGCCAGGCCGTTGGTACCAGTCTTTGCGACGATCGCCGCCCGGTGACTTTCGACCGTCTTGGCGCTCAAATCCAGTTCCGCCGCGATGGCCTTGTTGCTGTAGCCGCGTACGAGCAGATCGAAGACCTGCCGTTCGCGCGGGGTCAGCGTTTCCGTGCGCCGCGCGAGCGCGCGACGATCGTCGGACCAGACTATGCCCTCGGCGATCGCCGCCAACAGACGGGCCTCATCGATCGGCTTTTCGAGATAGTCGAGACCGCCATAGCGCCGGACGCTGTCGACGGCGTTGGCGGTCGTCGGCCACGCGGTCATGAAGATCAGCGCCACGTTGGGGTCGAGCGCCCTGAGCCGATCCGCGAACGCAAACCCGGTCGTCTCGCCCATCATGATGTCGGAGATCACACACGCCGCGGGGTCCTGCCGGTGAGCATCGAGCAGCGCGTTCGTCCGGGTGAAGGCGCTGGCGAAATAGTCGTGCCGCGTCAGCAGACGGGCGACGGATGACCCGAGATCGGCGTCGTCGTCGACGACGTACACGGTGGCGACGGGCGTCATGCATGCTCTCCGGCCAAGGGAAGGGTAACGACATGGGCGATATGCTGCCCGGTCTGCACACGGGCGATGCGGCCGCCATGGGCATCGACGATCGCCTTGGCGACCAAGGAGCCGACCCCCATGCCGTCGTGGACGGACGGATGATCCCCGCATCGGTTGATGATCGAGAAGGATACGAGGTCATGGTTGCAGCCGGCCGTTATTTCGACGACATCTCGGTCGCACGCCTGCACGGCGTTGCGCACCAGATTGACCAGCGCCTGCGCGAGCTCGACCTCTTGTGCGATCACGGCGAGGTCCGGATCGATCGCGCCGATGCGGAGTGCCACGCCCGCCGCCGCTGCCTCGGGGCCGACGAGCGCCGCCACGCTCTCGATCAGCGACGCGACCGGCAAAATCGATGGCTCATCCACCGCCCGGCCGCCAAAACGGCGCAGCCGCCGGACTAGAGTCGATAGCGTCTCGGTCTTTCTTTCGACCAGCGCTGCGGTTTCCCTTATTTCCGGGGCGAGAGTTCTGGTGATCTTGGCAAGGTGGCGCGTCTCGATCGACAGGGTCGACAATGGCTGGCTGATCTCGTGGATCACGGCGACGGACATCGCCCTCAGCGTTTTCAGCCGTTCCGCTTGGAATAGCATCCGATCGCGTCGAGCGACGGCAGCCTGCGCCCGGGTCTCGGCATCCGCAAAGCTGCCGGCGAGATAGCCCACGACCGCCACGGCTGCGAGGCTCATGTGAAGCGCGAGGCGCTGATCCAGCGCCATCGGCGCCGTCGTCTCGGGCAGGACGAACAACGCCGTAACCGCGATGGATGCCCATGCAGCGGCTCGTCCGAAACGAAGGCCGATCCAGGCGATCGCCAACAGCACCGGCGTCGCGGGCAGTCCCAGCCCGATCCTGGCGAGCATCGCAACCAGTGCGAACGACATCGCCAGAATCGTGACGGCTTCAAGAATGTGCGGCATTCGGGGAAAAGAATACGGCAGGCGGGCACGTCCGCTCAGCACATCAGCGGCGAAAAGAAGTGGCGGCGCCAATACGAGCACGCCGAGCATGTCGCCGACGGCGAAGGCGGTCAGCGATGCGATGATCTCGCGGGTATCCGCAACATCCGTCAGATCGGGCCGGAAGATCGACCATGGCAGAGCAAACAGGATGGCGGTGAGCGGTGCTGCGACCGACGCCAGTCCCAGCGGCATCGGCGCGGTTGCCAGGCTCCCCTTCGCGCTGCGGGACAGTCCGCGAACGACCGCCACCGCGATCCCATACGCGATCACCGGGCTTGCCACCCGCGCCGTCGCAAGAAACCATTCGGTATCGCCCAGCCAGATCACGCCCCGAAGCATCTGCACGACGATTTCGGTCAGGGTCGCTGCGACCGTCAGGCGTGCACCAAATCGCCAGAACAGCGCCAGGCGTACGCCCGCGGCCGGAAACCAGAGCGAATAATATCCGCTTCCGCCCCAGAGAATGGCCAGCCGGTGCAGGCCCCAGAAAACGAAACCATAGCCAATGAGGACTAGCCATTCGTTCGCCCGGGGGACCCCTTTGGACGACCATGCTCGCAGATCGCGAAAGCTGAACGGTGATGACATCTTCAGTGCTATCCCCCGGGGGAAATGTGTTCGGGAACAGGGAGTGACCCCGACCGGGAGGCACGTGTGATGCGCCTGCCAAGCATCTCTGCCCGAAACTACCGTATCATACTCCGCTGCGGGATGTGCCAGGGTCGGGACGATATCTCCCGGCCACAGTCTTGATCTCTCGGCCCCAGTCTTGAAGGAGCCATTCCACGACTGCCGCCGATCCGCCGCACAGAGCTCGTGACGGAATGCCGCCTGCACGGACACGCCACCATTGGCGTGGCCATGCGCGACCACCTTCAGCGAACCGGCACGTCGCTCAGTTGAAGATGTTCCAGGTATCGACGCCGGTCCGACGCTTGCGATAGAATGCACCGTTCGTGGTCCACATGTTGAAACCCATGATCCCGAAGCCGACGGCGTTGGCCACGCTTGGCATCCCTGCCGCATTGAACGCGATATACAAGGCGCTTGAAATCACACTCAGAACGATCGCACGCTTCCACAGGCCGAGCACCAGCAGATAGATGATCCCGAAGAAGAAGGCCTTGAAGTTGCCACCCAGCCGGATGCGCTGCCCCAGGCCGACTTGCTTGAACGAATGTCTTCCTGCGGAGGTGTTGGGCGATCCGTAGGCGTCGAAATGGGCGAAGCGCTCCTGCCAGACGAGAGGAAGGTCGGCATCCTCGTCATAGGCGTCCGCTGCGGTCTCGGGGGCCGTCGAACGAAGCGCCATCGCTTTCTGCGACCTGAATTCTTCGTCGGTGAGATGGCCTGCGCCATGAAGCGTGACGAGGCTTTGTAGTCTTGCTGCGATGTCGGTCATGTCTGGAACTCCTGAGTGTGATGATGCGGCGTGAAGGTTCAGGTGCGGGCGAGCAGCGCCGTCTTCGCGGTCTGGAACTCGGCTTCGTCGATCACGCCATCGCTGCGGAGCGCGCCAAGCCTGCTCAATTGTTCGAGTGCGGCGGTTGGATCGGCGGACGGTGAGCCGCGCCCGGTCGTTGCCGCCTCGCGCGCATAGCCTCGCTCCCGCCCGAACGCGGCGGCTCCGAGAGCGTCTCCGGAATTACGCTCGCCACGACCCGTCACGCTGCCGACGACGGGATCGATGAGCCCCTTCTCCTTCGGCCATACCGCCCAGATCATCGCGACGAGCCAGCCGAGGCCGGTCCAGCCACCGCAAAGGTTGAGTGCGAAAATCACGCCGGTGTATGCGTGTCCTCGCATAAGCGCGATCAGCGTCGGCACGAAGTAGAGCGCGAGCACCACCAGGCCGAGGATCATCAGGCCAACGCCGACTGCGGCGGCTCCATCCGCATCGGCGGCGGGGGCAGCGAGGTTCGCGCGACCGGACTCGTCGACGTCGTTGGTTGGTTCAGAGACGGTGGTTGCCGCGGAATAGTCGGGTTCAACGGGCGGCGTGAGATCGGATGTCTGAACTGCAGGCGCTGAAGCGGGCAGCTCCGATGCGTCGGAAATCCCGATCGCTGGATCCGTTGCGATATCGCGGGTCGCGTGGGAAGTATCCATTGGCGTCTGTTCGGGTTGCTCGGCCGCGCAGGAATGCTCGGCCGTCGGCGTGCAGTCCAACGTGTCCGTCGTCGCTTGTCCGAAGGCATGGGTTGCGAAGAGGGACATCATCGCCAAGGCTAGAGCGGCGTGTATCCTGGATCCGTACTTTCCGTGTTTCATTCCACCCCCGGGTCGTAATCTTCCGCTCCGATCGTTGTTTCTCGACCTCGCCGCCATCCGGGAAAATCCCGACTTCGACATGCACGAAGATTTAATACGTCCCGAAGATCGAGCCGAAGGGCGATCATTGCGTATAAATCACAGTGTATTCGTCGTCGTCTGCCTTGCCCGAAGAGTTTGCCGGAAGGTTGCCATCTCAAGACGAAAGATGTCGGAGGTCCTTGCGACGCGATCATCGCGACCGTTACGGTGGACGACGCAGTACGGGGTAAAGCGCAGCGCTCGATGATTTCGAACGCGCTCCCAGGCAGCCTGTCGTCGCGCCATTGCAAAGCTGAGGTTGAAGGCTGCTGACCGTCGGCAGCAAAGGGGCTACCGCGAGTTCATGGCGAGAAAAAAGCGTTATCTGACCGCGAGAATGGCCGACGGCTATGTGAAGACGATCGGTCCCACCGCCGCCCCGTTCACCCACTTCTGGCGTATCGTCGCCGTTCTTCAGAATGGGAAGACCGATGTTTTCTGGGGGCATTCCGCTTCACGCAAGGACGCGGACGGTAAACAGGCCGCGGCAGCCGAGGCCGCGAAGCAACGCGGCTGGACTGCGTATGACTTTGAAATCGTCCGACTGGCTGAACGCCAGGATCTGTGATCCTCGTGATCGCAGCAAACGACCGGTTTGCAATGAGCTCCGATCAGTCCGTCTGATCCGACAAGTTGCGCCGCCCGGTTGACGGGGGAAGCACCATTCGGGGCAGGGCGCGCCTGCCGCGGTCAATTTCCGCTGCATGCCTGCGTCACGAGCGAGTCAGGCAGATGCTGTCTCAATACCGCGATCGAGTATGGCGTTCGGATGCGAAGTGCAGAGCAAGGTTTTGGCAGAGCTCTCGGCGTCGATTTCCGGCCGTCTGGCAGTAAAGTGTTTGGCGAGTCCGGACTTCGCAATGTTGCGGTAAGTAAAGATTTAGTGGTGAACTGCGCTGAAAAAGCAAACGCCCGGACCGTTGCCGGTCCGGGCGCCTGCGTGACGATCGCTCGTCAGCCCCCATTTTTCGCTCTCGCTCTTCGTCTTGCGACGGAGCGGAAAAGCAGTCCCCGAACCACGGCCGTTGCCTGTGTCTCAGCGATTTTGTTGCTAGTTATGTCCGATGGTTTTGTCACGGTGTTTGCGTATCCGGCCGGACGATTGAAGAGGGGCTGTGGCGATTTCGCAACATACCAATCTAGGTGTTGCGGATCGGGTCGCATCGGTTCGGCGCACTAGGAAGGCGCGGTTTGCAGGCTCGGCACGACAGTTGCCTCGCGCGGGGCCTCACCGTAGAGCCGGTGTACTACGTCATCCACAGAAACGAACCCGGCTGCCCATGATTCTGTCCCGCTACGAACGGATGATAGCCCGCCGCTATCTGCTGCCGGGAAAGGGTGAGGCGTTCATCTTCCTCGTCGCCTCGATCAGTCTGGTCGCGGTGATGCTCGGCGTCGCCGCGCTGGTGATCGTGATGAGCGTGATGAACGGCTTCCGGGCCGAGCTGTTCGACAAGATCGTCGGGCTCAATGGCCATGCGGTGGTGCAGGGTGTCGGCAACCGGCTTCCCGACTGGCGCGAGATCGTCGCGCAGGCGCAGAAGACGCCGGGCGTCACCAGTGCGCTGCCGCTGATCGAACAGCCGCTCGCCGCCACCTATAACGGCCGCGCCGAGGCGGTGCTGGTGCGTGGGATGCGCGTCGACGACATCCGGCGCAATTCGACGATCAGCAACAAGGTCGTGATGGGGTCGCTCCAGTCGATAACGCAGGGGTCCGGCTGCATCGCGATCGGTTCGCGGCTTGCCGAATCGCTCGGCGCGCAGGTCGGCTCGGAGATTTCGCTGTTCAGCCCGCAAGGCCAGACGACGCCGTTCGGCACCGTCCCGCGGATCGTCAGCTATACCGTCGGCGCGATCTTCGAGATCGGCGTCTACGACTACGACAAGGCGTACATCATCATGCCGATCGAGGATGCGCAGACGCTCCTCCTGATGGGTGACGCGGCCGGCATGGTCGAACTGAAGACGGTCGATGCGGACCGCGTCGGCGAAATCCTGAAACCGTTAGCGGACAAGATCGGCGGGCAGGCGATCATCCAGGACTGGCGAACGATGAACGCGCAGCTCTTCGAGGCGCTCGCGGTCGAACGGGTGGCGATGTTCACCGTGCTGTCGATCATCATTCTCGTCGCGGTGTTCAACATCCTGTCGTCGCTGATCATGCTGGTCCGCGCCAAGACCCGCGACATCGCGATCCTGCGGACGATGGGCGCAACGCGCGGCTCGATGATGAGAATTTTCATCGTCGTCGGCACCACGATCGGTGCGCTCGGGACGGTCGCGGGCCTCGTGCTCGGCTTCATCTTCCTGTTCTACCGACAGGGCGTCGTGAACTTCGTTCAGCTTGTCACTGGCCAGAACCTGTGGGACCCCTCGATCCGCTATTTGACCGAACTCCCGTCGAAGACCGACCCCGTCGAGATCGTCGTGATCGCGCTGATGGCGCTTATCTTCAGCTTCCTCGCAACGCTCTATCCGGCCTGGAAAGCGGCGAGTACCGACCCCGTGCAGGTGCTGCGTTATGAATGAAGGCCTCAAAATCGATCGCCAGATCGAGAAGTTCGACGATTACGTCCTCCAGACCAGCGGGCTCACCAAGAGCTTCACGCAGGGCGGCGCGACCATCGAGGTCCTGCGCGGCGTCGACCTCGCGATCGCACCGGGCGAAATCGTCGCGTTGCTCGGGCCATCAGGCTCGGGCAAGTCGACGCTGTTGCAAGCCGTGGGCCTGCTCGAGGGCGGTTTCCAGGGATCGATCAGGATCGCCGGCACCGAGGCGGCCAAGCTCAACGCGCATGAGCGGACCGTAGTGCGCCGCGACAGCCTCGGCTTCGTCTACCAGTTTCACCACCTGCTGCCGGACTTCAACGCGACCGAGAACGTCGTCCTCCCGCAGCTCGTCCACGGCGCCACGCGGGTCGAGGCGGACCGGCGCGCAGCGGAATTGCTGACCCAACTCGGCCTCGGCCACCGCCTGACGCACCGCCCGAGCCAGCTCTCCGGCGGCGAGCAGCAACGCGTCGCGGTGGCGCGTGCGCTGGCCAACAAGCCCGCGCTGGTGCTGGCGGACGAACCGACCGGCAACCTCGACGAACACACCGCCGACATCGTTTTCGCCGAGTTCATCCGCCTAGTCCGCGAACAGGGCACCGCGGCGGTCGTCGCGACGCATAACGAACGGCTCGCGGCGCGGATGGACCGCGTGCTGCGGCTGCACGAGGGGCGGCTGGCGTGACCTGGGGCGAGACGCCGACGCTCGTCGGGCGTCACGTCACGCTCCGCCCGCTCGTCGCCGACGACATGGACGCGCTGGTCGCGGCGGCGTCGGCGGACAATCTCTGGGACACATTCTACGCCAACGTCGCGATGATGAAGGCGCCCGACCGCTGGCTCGCCGCGGCGTTGCGCGAGCAGGATTTCGGGCGCGCGCGTCTGTTCGCGGTGGTGGCTGGTGGCATCGTCGTCGGCACGACGCGCTTCATGCGGATGAACGAGGGTAACAAGCGGCTCGAGATCGGCGGCACCTTCTACGCCAGGTCCGTACAGCGCACCGGCGTCAACACCGAAGCCAAGCTGATGCTGTTGACGCATGCGTTCGACGCGCTGGGCTGCGGATGCGTCCAGATCCGCACCGACTTGCTCAACAAGAACTCCCAGCGCGCGATCGAACGCCTCGGCGCGAAACGCGACGGTGTGCTGCGCGGACACCAGGTGATGGCGGACGGACGCTTGCGTGACACCGTCGTCTACAGCATCCTCCGCCACGAATGGCCGGGCGTGCGTCAGAACCTGGCGTATCTGCTGGCCCGACACCCCGCCTGACTGGAGCACCGCCCATGACCGCGATCACCGACTTCACCGTGAAGACCGCCGACGGTTCTGCAGCGTCGCTCGAAGCCTATCGCGGCAAGGTGCTGTTGATCGTCAACACCGCGTCGAAGTGCGGCTTCACCCCGCAGTATCACGGCCTCGAAGCACTCCATCGCGATTATGCCGAGCGCGGGTTCGAAGTGCTCGCGTTCCCGTGCAATCAGTTTGGCGGGCAGGAACCGGGCGATGCGGCGGAGATCGGGAATTTCTGCACGCTGACGTACGACGTGACGTTCCCGGTGTTCGCTAAGGTGGACGTCAACGGGGCAGGGGCCGACCCGCTGTTCGAGCGGCTGAAGTCGGATGCACCGGGGGTACTGGGATCGAAGGCGATCAAGTGGAACTTCACCAAGTTCCTGATTGGTCGCGACGGCACCGTCCTTGACCGCTATGCCCCGACGACCAAGCCCGAGGACATCCGCAAGGATATCGAGAAGCTGCTGTAGTCCGGGCGCCGTATTAGTCGCGATCCCCTTCCAATTACACCACCCCGGCGAAGGCCGGGGCCCAATTGGAAAGGCTGCAGTAACGTATCGCGAACTTCAGTTAGCGACGTCCCCCAATTGGGCCCCGGCCTCCGCCGGGGTGGTTGTTGAGGAGATGAGGTGGCTCATTCCCAAGGAAGCTTGTTCCCCCGCGAAGGCGGGGGCCCAGACTGGACTCCCGCCTTCGCGGGAGAACATCGCGCTCACACCGAAAACGCCGGCGCGCCCTTCTTATGCGCCAGCGCCGAAGCAACCGAAGTCACCCCACCAAACAAGAAGCTGATCCCCAAAACATACCCCGGCAACGTCAACGCCGACCAAGGCAGCGTCGCGAGCACGATCACCGCCAGCAAGATGTTCACCACCCCAAGCGCGATCATCAACCCCTTGCCACGCCGAAACCGCGCCCCAAGCCCGATCTCCAACGCCCCACGCACACCAAGCCAAACCGCAATCAGCAACGTCAGCGAGATCGCGCCCGTCGCAGGCTCGAACGCCATGATCAGCCCGATCACCAGCGACACCAGCCCAAACCCGATCGCATAGCCACGTCCCTCATGCCCATTGCCGGCCAACCCCGACACGATCGACACGATCCCGGCGGCAATCAGAAACGCCCCGATCACCAACGTCGCCGCATAAGTCGCGGAAAACGGCGACGCGAACGCCATGATCCCGAGCACCACCGACAACACACCATACGCCAGGATCCACCCCCAACCAGCGCCTGCGCGAGGCGTCCCCGCAGCCGTGGTTTCAGTCTCGGCAAAGCGCCCGCGTGGATCGGTCATAAGAAATGCTCCCAGAAGTCCCCGCCGCAACGGCTCGTCGTGTCCACGGTTCCGATCGGACTCATCCCCGCTGGTCGAATCACGCCGCAGCGCCTACCTTCGGTCGATGCATTCCGGTTACGTCCCCCTCCGCGTTTTCTCCTGCTACACCATGCTCGACGGCGCCATCGATCCCAAGGCGATCGCCAAGCAGGCGCGCGCCCTGGGCTTTCCCGCCGCCGCGCTGACCGACCGCAACGGGCTCTACGCCGCGATGGCCTATTCGGATGCCGCGAAGAAGGACGGCGTGCAGCCGATCATCGGCGTCATGCTCGGCGTCGGTCGCCCCGACATGCCCGACAGCGTCGCGACGCAGTTCGACTGGATCGCGCTCTACGCGCAGAACATGACGGGCTACGACAACCTCTGCGCGCTCGTATCGATGGCGCATCTCGACCGCCCGATCGAAATGCCCGCGCATGTCGACTTCGCCGCGCTAGAACGCCACACCGACGGCCTGATCGCGCTGACCGCCGGCGGCGAGGGCGGTCTCGCCCGGCTGTTCGCGGAGGGCCAGCCCCACCGTGCCCGCGCCTATCTCGATCGCCTGCAAGGCCTGTTCGGCGACCGGCTCTACATCGAGCTGTCCCGCCGCAACGACGCGACCGAGATGGCGGCCGAGAACGACCTCATCGACATCGCCTACGAGCGCAACCTGCCGCTGGTCGCGACCAACCCGTGCTGCTTCACCGAAAGCGCGTTCGGCGACGCGCACGACGCCATGCTCTGCATCGCGCACTCGACCTATGTCGAGACCGAGGACCGCATCCGCAGCTGCCCCGAAGCATGGATGAAGCCGGCCAATGTCATGCACGAGATGTTCGCCGACCTGCCCGAGGCGATCGCCAATACGCTCGTCGTCGCGCAGCGCTGCGCGGTGATGGCGCCCTACCGCAAGCCGATCCTCCCCAGTCTCGCCGGCGATATCGAGGGCGAGGCCAAGCTCCTCCGCGACGACGCCGAAGCCGGCCTCGAAGCGCGTCTCGCCCGCATCACCGAACTCCACGGCGAAGGCGAGGACGGCTGGCGCGACGTGTACCGCAAGCGCCTCGCGTTCGAGGTCGACGTGATCGTCCAGATGGGCTTCCCAGGCTACTTCCTGATCGTCGCCGACTTCATCAAATGGGCGAAGGACCACGACATTCCCGTCGGCCCGGGCCGCGGTTCGGGCGCAGGCTCGGTGGTCGCCTGGTCGCTGACGATCACGGACTTGGATCCGATCAAGCTCGGCCTGCTGTTCGAGCGCTTCCTCAACCCGGAACGCGTGTCGATGCCCGATTTCGACATCGATTTCTGCGAAACCCGCCGCGTCGAGGTGATCCGCTACGTCCAGGAGAAATACGGCCGCGATCAGGTCGCGCAGATTATCACCTTCGGTAAGCTGAAGGCGCGCGCAGTCCTCAAGGACACCGGCCGCGTGCTCCAGATGAGCTACGGCCAGATCGATCGTCTCGCGAAACTCGTCCCCAACCACCCGACCGACCCCTGGACGCTGGAGCGCGCGCTGAATGGCGTCGGCGAACTCGCGAAGGAATACGCCAACGACAACGGCGTGCGGAAGCTGCTCGACCTGGCGATGAAGCTTGAGGGCCTGCCGCGCCACTCGTCGACGCACGCCGCCGGCGTGGTGATCGGCGACCGGCCCTTGGCGCAGCTCGTCCCGCTCTACCGCGATCCGCGCTCCGACATGCCCGTCACGCAGTTCGACATGAAATATGTCGAGGGCGCGGGCCTCGTGAAGTTCGATTTCCTCGGGCTGAAGACGCTATCGGTGTTGCAGAAGGCGGTGCAGCTACTCGCCAAGCGCGGCATCGTGGTTGATCTCGACGCGCTCGAATGGGACGACACCGGCGTCTACGCGCTCCTGCAAAAGGGCGACACGGTCGGCGTGTTCCAGCTCGAGTCGGAGGGCATGCGCCGCACGCTGTCCGCGGTCCGCCCGTCCAATTTCGGCGACATCATCGCGCTCGTGTCGCTGTATCGACCGGGCCCGATGGACAATATCCCGTCGTTCGGCCGCCGCAAGAACGGCACCGAGGCGATCGACTATCCGCACCCGCTGCTCGAACCGATCCTGTCGGAGACCTACGGCATCTTCGTCTACCAGGAGCAGGTCATGCAGGCCGCGCAGGTGCTGGCCGGCTTCTCGCTCGGCGGCGCAGATCTGCTGCGCCGCGCGATGGGCAAGAAGGTGAAGGCCGAGATGGACGCGCAGCGCGCGGGCTTCGTCGAGGGCTGCCTCACCGTCAACGGCATCAAGAAGGCCGAGGCGAACGCGCTGTTCGACTTGATCGACAAGTTCGCCGGCTACGGCTTCAACAAGAGCCACGCCGCCGCCTACGCGCTGCTCGCGTACCAGACCGCGTGGCTGAAGGCGCATCACCCGCACGAATTCTTCGCCGCCTCGATGTGCTACGATCTGCACCAGACCGACAAGCTCGCGATCTTCACCGACGACATGCGCCGTCTCGGCATCACCGCGCTGCCGCCCTGCATCAACGCGAGCCAGGCCGAGTTCGACGTCGAGGTTTTGCCGGACGTCGAGGAGAACAACCTCGCGGTCCGCTACGCTCTCGGCGCGCTGAAATCGGTCGGCGAAGGCGCGATGGAGAAGCTCATCGTCGAGCGCGTCCAGAACGGCCCGTTCGCCGGCCTCGACGACCTCGCCAAACGGGTCGACCCGCGCCTCCTCAACAAGCGCCAGCTCGAAACGCTCGCCGCCGCCGGCGCGTTCGACTCGTTCGAGCCCAACCGCGCCGGCATCCACGCCACCGCCGAAACCATCCTTGCGATCGCCGCGCGCACGCACGAACAGAAGACCAGCGGGCAGGGCGGCCTGTTCGGTGACGCAGAACCCGCGGGCGACGCGATCAAGCTCCCCCCCTCGGTCCGCTGGACACTCAGCCAGCGCATGGACCAGGAGAAGGAGGCGTTCGGCTTCTATTTCTCCGCGCACCCGGTCGACCGCCACCGCCACATCGCCAACAGCCACGGCGCCCGCGCCTACACCGCGCTGTCGGAGCTCAACATCCCCGACGACGGCAGCCGCGCCGGCGCGACGATGGCGGTGCTGGTCGAGGACGCGCGCTACCGCACGTCCGCGCGCGGCAAGCGTTTCATGATGGCGCAATGCTCCGATGCCAGCGGCCAGTTCATGGCCACCTGCTTCGACGACCAGGTCTCGCGCGACCTCGAGGAAGCGGCGAAGGCAGGTGGTTGCGGCCTGATCACCGTCGAGCTCGACCGCAAGCCCGGCGAGGATACGCCCCGCGTCAGCATCAAGCGCATCCAGCCGTTCGAAGGCCTCGCCAACCTCGCGCGTTTCCAGGTCGTCGTGACGATCTCGGACATGACCGCGTTCGCCGGCCTAGCCTCGCTGCTCGCCGAGCACCGCGGCGCGCGCGGCGAGGTTCGCGTCCGCGCGCAACTCCCCGATGGCGAAGTCTGCATCCTACTCGGCCGCGACTTTCTGCTCGACGGAGAGCTTGTCGAGCACATCGAGTCGTTGCACGGTGTCACCAAGGTGGAGCTGAAGACCTCGGAAACGAGGCTCGCTCTGGTCGGATAACAAGCTTGGGAGAGCGAGAATGCTTGGTGGAATGCAGGATTTCGAGCTTCGTGTTCCCCGCCTGATCGATCACGCGGCCCGCGAACACGGCGCGAGGGAACTCGTCAGCTACTGGGCGGATGGCCGCGAGACGCGCACGAACTGGGCCGGCATCTCCCGCGACGCCCGCAAACTCGCGCAGGCGCTCGAAAAGCTAGGTGTAGCGCCCGGCGACCGGGTCGCGACGCTGGCGATGAACCACGCGCACCACCTCGTCGCCTGGTACGGCACGATCGGCATGGGCGGCGTGATCCACACGATCAACCCGCGCCTCTTCGACGAACAACTCGTCTACATCGCCAACCACGCCGAAGACCGCGTGATGCTCTACGACAAGGCCTTCCAGCCGCTCGTCGATCGCCTCCGCGACCAATGGGGCAGCGTTCGCCACTACATCTGCTTTGATGACCTGAGCCCCGAAGGTTTCCAGGCGCTGCTCGACGCGGAAGAGGGTGATTACGAGTGGGTCGAAGGCCCGGAGCGCGAGCCCTGCATGCTCTGCTATACCAGCGGCACCACCGGCAATCCGAAGGGCGTCCTCTACACGCACCGTTCGACGCTGATCCACGCCATGGCCGAGGTCGCGCCGTGGGTGTTCGATCTCTCGCCCAACGCGGTCGTGCTCCCCGTCGTGCCGATGTTCCACGCCGCCGCCTGGGGTCTGCCGTTCGCCTGCGCGCTGTCGGGGGCCAAGGTCGTCTATTCCGCGGTCAACGACCCGGCCGTGTTGTGCCGCCTGATGAACGACGAGAAGGTGACGCACTCCGCCGGCGTGCCGACTGTCTGGCTGGCGATGTTCGGCCACATGGACGCATCTGGCGACGCCCCGCGCTACCTCAAGCAGGTGACGATCGGCGGCTCGGCAGCCCCCCGCGCGATGATCGAGCGGATCATGGGCATGGGCGCCACGGTCAAGCACCTTTGGGGCATGACCGAGACATCGCCGATCGGTACTGCCGGCTTCAATCCGCCGCACTGGGACGACATGAGTCACGACGAAAAACTCGATCTCGTCGGCAAGCAGGGCAGCGTCCCCTTCGGCATAGAACTCCGCATCATCGACGACGAAGGCAAGGTGCTAGCCCGCGACGGGTTGATCGCCGGCCGGTTGCAGGTGCGAGGCCCCTGGGTAGTCCAACGCTATTTCGGCGCGGACGAGGACGCGGTTGACATGGAAGGCTGGTTCGACACCGGCGACGTCGCGATGCTCCACGCCGACGGCACGATGCAGATCACCGATCGCTCGAAGGACGTCATCAAGTCCGGCGGCGAATGGATCAGCTCGGTCGACCTTGAAAACGCCGCGGTCGGTTGTCCGGGAGTCGCGGAGGCGGCGGCGATCGGCGTCCCCCACCCGAAATGGGACGAGCGCCCCTTGCTGCTCGTGGTCCGCAAACCCGGCAGCGATGTGAGTAAGCAGGCAATCCTCGATCACCTGTCGAAGCACGTCGCCAAATGGTGGCTCCCCGACGCGATCGTCTTCGTCGAAGACCTGCCGCACACCGCCACCGGAAAGCTCCTGAAAACCGCCCTCCGCGAACGCTTCAAGGATTTTGCGCTGGCCGCCGCCTGATCGATCCGCTCACGACCGTCTTTTGATAACTAGGTACAACGAGCCTCGGTAGGCAATTATGCCGCTACACCGCGCGTGGTGTTCGCTTGGCCTTCCTGATCCGGGGCTCGGCGATCATGTCGGCGGCCGCCTTGATCTCCTGCCGAAGCTCGTCGCGCTTCTCATGGATCGAGGCGATGACGGGCCCCATCGCTACCCCGAGATCGACCAGCACCGCCTCCGCCAACTGCAACGAACTCTCCAAAGTCTCCGGCACCGCATCCGTCACGCCCGCCCGGTACAGCTCGGCCGCATGCGCCGTATCACGCGCGCGCGCCACGATCGGCAGATCCGGCGCCAAAGCCCGCACCCGCCGCGCCAGCCGCACCGTCAACACCGGATCGTCCATCGTCAGGATCAGCGCCTTGGCGGTATGCAGTTTCAGCCGGTCCACCAGTTCCGGACGCGCCACATCGCCGAACAGTACCGGATGGCCTTGGGCGCGCGCGGCTTCGACCGAGTCGATATCCGCCTCGACCGCGACGTATTTCTGCCCGTGGACCGCGAGCATGTCCGCCACCATCCGGCCCACCCGGCCAAAGCCGATCACGACCGTTCCCGGCCCGTCCTCGTCGATCTCGATATCGCCTGCATCGGCACCCGACCGGCTCTCCAGTTGGCGCGAGACGGTGCGGCCCAGTTTTGCCAGCAGCGGCGTGATCGTCAGCCCGATCGCGGTGACCGTCTGCCAGAACGACGCAGTCGACGGCAGGATCAGCTGGGCCTGCGCGGCGGTCGCCAGGACGATCAGCGTCGTCTCGGACGGACTGCCCATCAGCAGGCCGGTTTCCGCTGCAACGCCGCGCCGGGAGTTGGCGACGCGCAGGAACAGGAACGTCACGATCGCCTTGGTCGCGACCACGCCGGTCACCGCAAGCAGCAGCGATGGCCAGTTCTGCGCGATCAGCCGGAGGTCGAGGCTCATGCCGACGGTGATCAGGAACACGCCGAGCGCGAGGCCCTTGAATGGCGCGGTGATGACCTCGACCTCGCTGTGGTACTCGGTCTCGGCGATCAGCAGTCCCGCCAACAGCGCGCCGACGATCGGCGACAGCCCGGCGGCAGTGGTCGCGACGCTGGCGACGATCACTACCAGCAGCGACGCGGCGAGGAAGAGTTCTGGGCTCTTGGTCCGTGCGGCCTGTCCGAACAGGCGGGGCAGGACGAGCCGTCCGCCGACATACATCGCGACCACGGTCAGGCCGCCGCGCAGCGCGACGCCGGCGATGTTCGACCATCCATCCGCGCTTGCGGTCGGGGCGAGCGCACCGAGCACGAAGATGATCGGGACGAGCGCCAGATCCTCGAACAACAGCATCGCGAACGCGCCGCGCCCGACCGCGCCGGTGGTGCCGACGAGCGGCAGGACCAGCGCTGTGGACGATAGTGCGAGCGCGAACCCAAGGCCAATCGCGCCCGCCCATTCCTGGCCGATGAAGTGCAGCGCCACGCCGATGATCAGCGCCGAGCCGATCAGTTCGGCGGCGCCGGTGCCGAACACCAGACGCTTCATCGACCATAGCCGCTTGAACGAGAGTTCGAGGCCGATCGAGAACAGTAGCAGGATGATCCCGAACTCGGCGAACGGCTCGATCGATTCCGGATTGGATATGGTCAGGTAATACAACCACGGCGCCGACCCGGTTAGCGAGCCCAAGCCGGCCGGGCCGACCAACAGCCCGACCAGAATGAAACCGATGACCGGGCTGACCCGGAACCGCGCGAACGCGGGAATGACGAGGCCCGCCGCGCCGAGGATGACGAGCGTGTCGCTGAAACCTTGATTGTCGAGCCGTAATGCCATGCGTGCGACCTTAGGGGACGCATGACGGATTTGTCACCCGTGGTGAGGTCTCGCGGCGATCGGCGGCATATTACCCTAGCGTCATCCTGACGAAAGTCAGGATCCAGGGTTACAGAGACCCGAGGTTTTGGCTCTGGGTCCCGACTTCCGTCAGGATGACGGGAGGCTTAAGGCCCCGCTCCCTTTATGGGGAGCGGGGCAGTGCGATCAGGCCCAGTTGGCCATCTCGGTTTCGAGGTTGGACCGCACCTGCTCGAAGAACTGCTCGGTCGTCATCCAGGGCTGGTCGGGACCGATCAGGATCGCGAGATCCTTGGTCATGTGGCCGTTCTCCACCGTCTGGACGCAGACGCGCTCGAGCGTCTCGGCAAACTTGGTGACGTCGGGCGTGTCGTCGAACTTGCCGCGATACTTGAGGCCACCGGTCCACGCGAAGATCGACGCGATCGGGTTGGTCGAGGTCGCCTTGCCCTGCTCGTGCATGCGGAAGTGACGCGTGACTGTGCCGTGCGCCGCCTCGGCCTCGACCGTCTTGCCGTCCGGGGTCAGCAGGATCGAGGTCATGAGCCCGAGCGAACCGAAGCCCTGTGCGACCTGGTCCGACTGGACGTCGCCGTCATAGTTCTTGCAGGCCCAGACGAACTCGCCGTTCCACTTCAGCGCGCTGGCGACCATGTCGTCGATCAGGCGATGCTCGTAGACGATGCCGGCTTCCTTGAACTTGTCCTTGAACTCGGCCTCGAACACCTCGGCGAACAGGTCCTTGAAGCGGCCGTCATAGGCCTTGAGGATGGTGTTCTTGGTCGACAAATACACCGGCCACTTCAGGTTGAGGCCGTAATGCATCGATGCGCGCGCAAAATCGCGGATCGAATCGTCGAGATTGTACATCGCCATCGCGACGCCCGCCGATGGGAACTGGAACACCTCGCGGTCGATGACCGTGCCGTCGTCGCCTTCGAAGACGAGGCGCAACTTGCCGGGGCCGGGGACCAGATAGTCGGTCGCACGATACTGGTCGCCGAATGCGTGACGGCCGACGACGATCGGGTGCGTCCAGCCCGGGATCAGGCGGGGGACGTTCTTGATCACGATCGGTTCGCGGAAGATCGTCCCGCCGAGAATGTTGCGGATCGTGCCGTTCGGCGACTTCCACATCTTCTTCAGGCCAAACTCGGTCACGCGCTGCTCGTCGGGCGTGATCGTCGCGCACTTCACCGCGACGCCGTGCTTCTGCGTGGCGAGCGCGCTGTCGATCGTCACCTGGTCGTCGGTCGCGTCGCGATGCTCGACGCCGAGATCGTAGTAATCGAGCTGGATGTCGAGATACGGCTTGATCAGGCGCTCGCGAATCCATTCCCAGATGATCCGGGTCATCTCGTCGCCATCGATCTCCACGATCGGATTCTTTACCTTGATCTTCGCCATGTGCGCGTCCTTCGGGGGAGGGGTTTGGGGAGCGTCTAGGGGAGCCGGCGGCGGCGATCAACCACTGGCCAACCGTTGGTGCTGTAAGGAAAAGCCGGTTCATCGTTGTATCGCGCGTCGTGCACGGATAGACCCGCAGGTTATGGCATCGCTCGACAAGCCGCCCGTCACGACCTCCACGGTCAAATGGCGATTTCCCGCAGTCCATCCGGAGGGCCACAAATACGTCGCGATCGCGACCGGCATCACGCTGCTGCTGACGATTCTCAGCCACGTGCTGTTCTGGCCGATGGTCGGCGTCGTGATCTGGGTCGCGACGTTCTTCCGCGATCCGATCCGCACCACCCCCCAGGGCGAAGGCTTGATCGTCGCGCCGGCAGACGGGCTGATCACGATGATCCAGCGCGTGCCGATCCCGCGCGAACTCGCCGGCGAGAACGGCCTCGGCGATGCGCCGCTGGTGCGCGTGTCGATCTTCATGTCGGTGTTCGACGTGCACATCAATCGCACCCCGATCGCCGGCACGATCCGCCAGGTCGTCTATATCTCGGGCAAGTTCCTCAACGCCGACCTCGACAAGGCCAGCGACGAGAACGAGCGCCAGCATTTCGTCGTTGAAGATCGCCACGGCATGCGGATCGGCTTCACCCAGATCGCCGGCCTGGTCGCGCGCCGTATCCTGGGCTTCGTCAAGGCCGGCGACATGGTCGCGGTCGGCCAGCGCATCGGCCTGATCCGGTTCGGCAGTCGCGTCGACGTGTACCTGCCCGATCATGTTGTGCCGCAGGTCTGCCTCGGCCAGCGCAGCATCGCGGGCGAGACCGTGCTCGGTCGCGTCGGTGGCGTCCCGGTCGGCGGCATCGCCCAGTGATCGATCGCGATTCGGCCGATTCCATCGAGACTCGCGAAAAAGGGCGGTTCGGCCGCACCCGTCGCGCACCGCGCGGACTTCCCTTGCGGGCGGTAGCACCCAACGCGGTGACCGCGCTCGCGTTGTGCTCCGGCTTGAGCGGCGTGCGGTTCGCGATCGGCGGGCAATGGGAAAGCGCCGTCGCGATGATCATGGTCGCAGGCGTTCTCGATGGGCTCGACGGCCGCATCGCGCGCATGCTGCACGGCGAGAGCCGATTCGGCGCGGAGCTTGATTCGCTGTCCGATGCGATCTCGTTCGGCGTCGCCCCTGCTTTAATCGTCTATCTCTGGTCATTGACCGCGTTGCCGCGCGTCGGCTGGATCTGCTCGCTGATCTTCGCGGTATTCTGCGCGCTACGTCTCGCGCGCTTCAACGCCAAAATCGACGAGAGCCACCAGCCGCACAAGTCGGCGGGCTTCCTGACAGGTGTTCCGGCGCCCGCAGGCGCGGGTCTGGCGCTGATGCCGATGTTCTTCTGGTTCTGGACCGACGAGCCGACCTTTGCGTCGCCTTACCTCGTGGCGCCTTGGGTCGCGTTCGTCGCGCTGCTGATGGTGTCGAGTATCGCGACCTATTCGTGGAGTTCGGTCAAGCTCCGCAGCAACATCCGGTTCGAGGCTATCGCACTCGTCGTGTTGCTTGGCGCCGCTATCGTGAGCGCGCCGTGGCATACGCTCAGCATCATCTGTGTACTGTACCTGCTCTCGATGCCGTTCAGCATCGCGAGCTATGCCAAGATCAGGCGGCAGCGTTCCAACGGCGGGCGGGCACCGGAGCCGTCGTCGACGCCCAGCGCCTGACCGCGATCCGGCGCTCCGCCACGGCCAGCGTGCGGAGCGGCTGGAACGCGGGTTCGACGTTACCCATCGCGAGACGGACGATACGGTCCCACTGCGGCGCGATCGACGAAACGATCATCATGCCCGCGATCGCGAATGCACCAGCAAAAACCATGAAGCTCAGAACCAACATCACGTCCGCCTTCCTATGAGTTGCGAACAAATCCTTAATGTCCGCAAACACTTGGTCAGAAACATCGTTCCATTCGTCGCATTTCGAATCCCGTCCTACCGGGGTGATTCTGCGCCGAGTCGAACATCTGTTCCCCTCTGAGCCCTTTATGTTCTCATTGCGTTCCATGTGTCAAGCAGGGGTGAAGCGCGACGTTGAGGATTGCTTTTGACCAGGCAGCCGGTTAAGGGCCGCGCCTCTAACCCCGCATGGGAGGCATCATAGCCCGGTGCGTCTTGGTCATTCGGCCACGACGTCATCCGCTTCCCAGAGGCACAACCGGAAGGATATATCCCTATGGCGGCTCCAGTCGTCTCCATGCAGCAGCTCATCGAAACGGGCGCGCATTTCGGCCACCAGACTCATCGGTGGAACCCCAAGATGAAGCCTTACATCTTCGGTGATCGTAACGGCGTCCACATCCTCGACCTTTCGCAGACCGTGCCGCTGTTCGCGCGCGCGCTCGAATTCGTCTCGTCGGCGGTTGCCGGTGGCGGCAAGGTCCTGTTCGTTGGCACCAAGCGCCAAGCGCAGGAGCCCGTCGCAGACGCAGCGCGTCGTTCGGGCCAGCACTTCGTCAACCATCGCTGGTTGGGCGGCATGCTCACCAACTGGAAGACCATCTCGGGTTCGATCAAGCGTCTCAAGACGCTCGAGGAAATGCTGTCGGGCGACACTGTCGGCCTGACCAAGAAGGAAGTCCTTCAGCTCACCCGCGAGAAGGACAAGCTCGAGCTGTCGCTCGGCGGCATCCGCGACATGGGCGGCATTCCCGACGTGATGTTCGTGATCGACGCGAACAAGGAAGAGCTGGCGATCAAGGAAGCGAACACGCTGGGTATTCCCGTCGTCGCGATCCTTGATTCGAACGTGTCGCCGGACGGCATCGCCTTCCCGGTTCCCGCGAACGACGACGCAGCCCGCGCCATCCGCCTGTACTGCGAAGCGATCGCGATCGCAGCGACGCGCGGCGGCCAGGAGCAGCAGCGCCGTACCGGTGCCGACGTCGGCGCGATGGTCGAGCCGCCGAAGGAAGAGGCACTGAGCGCAGAGCCGACCGTCGAAGCTACGGCTGATACGGCGCAGGCAACCGCGAACGCGGATACCGCTGCAGAATTCGCAGCCGAGGGTGAGCGCCAGATCGACGCATAAGCGTCGTCGCCGAACCGTCATGCGGGCGGGGTAGGGCGAAAGCTCTGCCTCGCCCGCAACCATATTCAGACCTAAAAAGGATTAGAGACATGGCCGATATCACGGCAGCAATGGTCAAGGATCTGCGCGAGAAGAGCGGCGCGGGCATGATGGATTGCAAGAAGGCGCTGAGCGAGAACGCGGGCGAAATGGAGCAGGCGATGGATTGGCTGCGTACCAAGGGGCTCGCAGCCGCTGCCAAGAAGTCCAGCCGCACCGCGGCCGAGGGCCTGGTCGGCGTCGCCGTCTCGGGCACCAAGGGCGCAGCGGTCGAAGTCAACTCCGAGACCGATTTCGTCGCGAAGAACGACCAGTTCCAGTCGTTCGTCCGTGACGTCACGCAGATCGCGCTCGCGACGGGCGGCGACATCGAGTCGCTGAAGTCGCAGACGATGCCATCGGGCAAGACCGTCGAGGAAGTCCTGACGAACAACGTCGCGACGATCGGCGAGAACCAGTCGCTGCGCCGCTCGCGCACGCTGGAAGTCAGCAAGGGTGCGGTCGTGCCCTACATCCACAACCAGGCGGCACCCGGCCTCGGCAAGATCGGCGTTCTCGTCGCGCTCGAGTCGGAGGCTTCGGACGAGGTTCTCCAGGCGCTCGGCAAGCAGCTCGCGATGCACATCGCAGCGGCGTTCCCGAAGGCGCTGAACGAAGCCGACCTCGACGAGGGCGAGATCGAGCGCGAGCGCGCGATCGCGACCGAGAAGGCTGCCGAGTCGGGCAAGCCTGCCGACATCATCGCCAAAATGGTCGAAGGCGGCATTGCCAAGTACCGCAAGGAGCATGCTCTGGTCAGCCAGCTGTTCGTGATGGATGGCAAGACCAAAATCTCCGACGTCGTCGCCAAGGCCGGCAAGGATGCGGGCGCCGAGATCAAGCTAGTGGACTATGTCCGCTTCCAGCTCGGCGAAGGCATCGAGAAGGAGCAGTCCGACTTCGCAGCCGAGGTTGCTGCTGCGAGCGGCGTTCCGCAGGCGTAAGCCGACTTTTCCCTCGCCCCTCCGGGGAGAGGGACGGGGCCCGCCGCGCTTGCGGTGGGAAGGGTGAGGGGAGTGGCGAGGTCGCGAACCTCACTCCCCCTCATCCGGCCCTGCCGGGCCACCTTCTCCCCCGAGGGGAGAAGGATCGCGGGGCAGCCTCGGTGCTGCTCCGTCATCCCCGCGCAGGCGGGGATCCATATACTCTGGGGCCGGTGATCTATTGGGACGCTAGCCAATATGGGTTCCCGCCTCCGCGGGAATGACGGTAACTCTGCGTTGCGCGCCTATCGCGAACAAGAATTTTCCGTCCCGTATCCATCCAGTTTCGATGCACGCGCCGCGCAGCGCTTCACATCGCGGCCCTCGCCGCCTAAGGTCCGCGCCGCCCCGCCAATCACAATTCGAGATTTATGACGCCTCCGCGCTACAACCGTATCCTGCTGAAACTGTCGGGCGAGGTCCTGATGGGACCGTCGGGACTGTCGATCGATCCGACCGTCACCGCGCGCGTCGCGCAGGAGATCGCCGACATCAAGGCCAAGGGCTATGAGATCTGCATCGTCGTCGGTGGCGGCAACATCTTCCGCGGCATGGCGGGCGCGGCACGCGGTATGGACCGGGCGACCGGCGATTATATGGGCATGCTCGCGACCGTGATGAACGCGCTCGCCGTGCAGAACGCGCTCGAGCAGATCGGCGTCGACACGCGCGTCCAGTCGGCGATCCCGATGGCGTCGGTCTGCGAGCCGTTCATCCGCCGCCGCGCCGAGCGTCACCTGGAGAAGGGGCGCGTCGTGATTTTCGCGGCGGGCGTCGGTAGCCCCTATTTCACCACCGATTCGGGCGCCGCGCTGCGTGCTGCCGAGATGAAGTGCGACGCGCTGTTCAAGGGCACCTCGGTCGACGGCGTCTACAATGCCGACCCGAAGACGCATCCCGATGCGGTGCGCTACGAGACGGTCACGTACAGCCGCGTGCTGTCCGACGACCTTAAGGTCATGGACGCGAGCGCGATCGCGCTGTGCCGCGACAACAACATCCCGATCGTCGTCTTCAACATCCGCGAACCCGGCAATCTCGCCGCGGTACTGGCGGGTGATGGCGTGTCGACGATCGTCCAGAACGAGCAGGAGCTTTAAGATGGCAGCATACGACAAGACCGACCTCGAGCGCCGCATGGCGGGTGCCGTCGAAGCGCTGAAGAGCGATCTCGCAGGCCTGCGCACGGGCCGCGCGTCGACCGCGCTGCTCGATCCGGTGATGGTGACGGTGTACGGCTCGTCGATGCCGCTGAACCAGGTCGCGACCGTGTCGGCGCCCGAGCCGCGGATGCTGTCGGTGCAGGTCTGGGACAAGTCGAACGTCGGCCCGACCGACAAGGCGATCCGTTCGGCCGGCCTAGGGCTCAACCCGATCGTCGATGGCCAGACGCTGCGCCTGCCGATCCCGGATTTGACCGAAGAGCGCCGCAAGGAGCTCGCCAAGCTTGCCGGCCAGTACGCCGAAAAGGCGCGCATCGCGGTCCGCAACGTCCGTCGCGACGGGATGGATTCGCTCAAGGTCGACGAGAAGAAGGGCGTGTTCGGCGAGGACGAGCGCAAGCGTCACGAGACCGAAGTCCAGAAGCTGACTGACAGCATCATCGCCGAGCTCGATGCGACCGCGACCGCCAAGGAAAAGGAAATCCTGGGCAAGTGAGGGCGTTCGGCGCTGCATCGGCGGGGGCTTCGGCCGGGGCTACCTCTGCCGCGCCGCTCGTCGCCGTTCCTGCGGGCGGCGCGGTGCCGCGTCATGTCGCGATCATCATGGACGGCAATGGCCGCTGGGCGAAGAAGCGGTTCTTGCCGCGCTTCGCCGGGCACAAGGCCGGCGTCGAGGCCGTGCGCAAGGTGACGCGCGCGGCGCGGGCGATGGGGATCGAGGCGCTGACGCTGTATGCGTTCTCGTCCGAGAACTGGCGGCGTCCGGCCGAAGAGGTCAGTGACCTGATGGGGCTGCTGCGGCATTTCATCCGCAGCGATCTCGACGAACTTGCGCGCGAGAACGTCCGGCTGCGCGTGATCGGCGACTACCACAGCTTTTCGCCCGATCTGGTGGCGATGGTTGATGACGCCATCGCGCGGACCGCGAGCAACACCGGTCCGATCCTCGCGATCGCGCTCAACTACGGCGCGCATGCCGAGCTGGTGGGCGCGGCACGGCGTCTTGCCGAGCGTGCGCGTGATGGTACGCTCGATCCCGCCAGCATCGACGTCGGCACGATCGAGGCGGAACTCGATACGCACGACCTGCCGCCGCTCGACCTGATGATCCGCACCTCGGGCGAGCAGCGTCTGTCGAACTTCCTGCTGTGGCAGGCGGCGTATGCGGAACTGCTGTTCGTCGACACGCTCTGGCCCGACTTCGATGCGGCCGCGCTCGCCGATGCAGTTGCGGCGTTCGGCCAGCGGCAGCGCCGCTACGGTGGCCTGTGAGCTTTCTGTTCCCTCGCGAACGCGGGGGCCCAGGAGCCGGGGACGCGAGCGTGCGTGACCCTGGACCTTCACGTTCGCGAGGGAACGATATCTGGTTTGGAGTGGCCCTTTGACGACCCTGCCAGACCCGGCGAACGCGCCCGACCAGGTGCTGCGAACGCCGTCCAACCTGAAGCTTCGCATGATCGCCAGCGTTGCGATGATCGCCGTCGCCAGCATCGCGCTGACGCTGGGCGGGATCGCGTTCTGGGTGCTCGGCGTGGTCGCGGCGCTGTTCATGATGGCGGAATGGTCGATGCTGCAAGGCGCCGACGCCAAGACCAAGCGAATGACGCAGTTCGCGCTGTCGGTCCCGCTCGCGCTGATGGCGCCGGCATCGCTGATCCTGGTGATCCACGATTTCTTCACGCTGGGGCTGCTTGCCGGTGCCGCGTTCTTCGTCGTCATCACCACGCGCAAGCCACCCCTCGCGCTCGGCATCCTCTATTGCGGACTACCGGTACTCGCGTTGATGATCATCCGGCGGCAGGACGAGGGTATCCTCTTCACGCTGTGGGCGCTGTCGCTGGTGTGGGCGTGCGATATCGGCGCGTTCTTTACCGGGCGGACGCTGGGCGGGCCCAAGCTTGCGCCGGTGATCAGCCCGAACAAGACATGGTCGGGGCTGATCGGTGGCGTCGTGCTGGCGAGCGCTGTCGCGGCGGTGCTGCACGTCCAATACGGCCTGCCGCTGCGGATGACGCTGGCGACGCCGGTGCTCGCCGTGCTTGCGCAGATGGGCGATCTTTACGAGAGTTGGTTGAAGAGAGTGGCAGGCGTGAAGGACAGCGGCAACATCCTGCCCGGCCATGGCGGCGTGATGGATCGGCTCGACGGGCTCGTGCCGGTCGCACCGGTCGCGGCGCTCCTTGTCCTGCTGCCGCATTTCTACGCATGAAGACCGTCACGATCCTGGGGGCTACCGGCTCGGTCGGCTCATCGACGCTCGACTTGATCGAGCGTGAACCCGATCGCTTCCGTGTCGTCGCGCTGACCGCGAATTGCGATGTGACGAAGCTTGCCGCGGCTGCGATCCGGACCAAGGCCGAGTTCGCGGTCGTTGCCGACGAGGGCTGTCTGCCGGAGCTTCGCGAGGCGTTGGCCGGGACGGGGATCCGTGCAGGTGGTGGTGCCGACGCGATTGCGGAAGCGGCGTCGTCGGGTGCCGATTGGACGATGGGCGCGATCGTCGGGTGCGCGGGTTTGAAGCCGGTAATGGCGGCGATCGAGCAGGGCGGCACCGTCGTGATCGCCAACAAGGAGCCGCTGGTCTCCGCCGGCGACGTGATCCTCGCTGCGACCAAGCGGACCGGCGCGACGTTGTTGCCTGCCGATTCCGAACATAACGCGATCTTCCAGTGCTTCGACGCGACTCGGCCCGAGCGCGTGCGGCGGATCATCTTGACGTGCAGCGGCGGTCCGTTCCGCGACTGGACCACCGAGCAGATGCGCGGCGTGACGCTCGAACAGGCGGTCAAGCATCCGAACTGGTCGATGGGCGCGAAGATCTCGGTCGATTCGGCGACCTGCATGAACAAGGGGCTCGAGCTGATCGAGGCCGCGCGGCTATTCCCGATTGCGCACGATCGGATCGAGATCGTCATCCACCCGCAATCGGTGGTCCACAGCCTGGTCGATTATGTCGACGGCTCGGTTCTCGCGCAGCTCGGGCCCCCGGACATGCGGACGCCGATCGCGCACACGCTCGCCTGGCCCGACCGGATGGCGACGCCGATGGCGCCGCTCGATCTGGTCGCGATTGGCCGACTCGAGTTCGAGGCGCCCGATGAGGTGCGCTTCCCGGCCTTGCGACTCGCGCGCGAAGCGTTGGATGCGGGCGGGGCGCGGCCGGCAATCCTCAACGCCGCCAACGAAGTCGCGGTCGAGGCCTTCCTCAAACGCCGCATTTGTTTCCTCGAAATTGCCGCAATCGTAGAGGATACGCTAATGCGCTATAACCCGGCCGCACCGGACAGCGTCGATGCCGTGCTGGCGATCGACGCCGAGGCGCGGATCCTGGCGGGCAAGCGTGTAGAGGATTGCGTGGTTTGATCGAAACGCCGGGTATCCTGCTGACCATGTTGTCGTTCGTCCTGGTGATCGGGCCGCTCGTGTTCGTGCATGAGATGGGACATTACCTCGCCGGACGCTTTTTCGGGATCAAGGCGGATGCCTTCGCGATCGGCTTCGGCCGCGAGGTCGCCGGGTTCACCGACAGCCGCGGCACCCGCTGGAAGTTCGGTTGGTTACCGCTCGGCGGCTATGTGAAGTTCGCGGGCGACATGAACCCGGCGAGCCAGCCCTCCGCGGAATGGCTGTCGCTACCCGCCGAGGAACGCCAGCGCACCTTCCAGTCGAAGCCGGTATGGCAGCGCGCGATCGTCGTTGCAGCCGGACCGGTCGTCAATTTCGTCGTCGCGATCCTGATCCTCGCCGGTTTCGCGTTTGCTTATGGCGACATCCGCATGCCACCGATTGTCGGGGGCACGATGCCCGGTAGTCCGGCCGCGGCTGCGGGCCTGCAGGTCGGCGACCGGATCACCGCGATCGGGGGACGGTCGGTCGAGACGTTCGACGATCTCGCCCGCTTCGCCCGCATCCGCGCCGGCGAGCGTACGCAGATCGACGCGGTGCGCGGCGGCCAGACGGTATCGCGCGATCTCGTGATCGGCACCGAATTGCAGCGCGATCGCTTCGGCAACGAATACAAGATCGGCCGCCTCGGCATCGCCGGCAGCAAGCCCGTGATCGTCCCCGTCAGCCTGATCGAAGCGCCGGTGATCGCGGTGAAGCGCACCGGCGAGATCGTCTCGATGATGGTCGAGACGCTGAGCCAGGTCATCACCGGGCGCCGCTCGGTCAAGGAACTCGGCGGGCCGCTTAGCATCGCTAAAGTGTCGGGCGAGCAGATGTCGCTCGGGCTCGACGCTTATGTGTTCCTGATCGCCCTGGTCTCGATCAATCTGGGGTTCATCAATTTGCTGCCAGTGCCGATGCTGGATGGCGGTCACCTGTTCTTCTACGCGATCGAAGCGGTGCGCAGGCGCCCGGTCGAGCCGCAAGTCCAGGAATGGGCGTTTCGTGGCGGTCTCGCCGCGATCCTCGCGTTGATGCTGCTCGTGACCTTCAACGACCTCGGCAATTTCGGGCTCTGGAAGAATCTGGCCGGCTTGATCGGCTGACCACGATAGGGCAGGGCGGGCGCGCCTTGTATGTGCACGTTTTTAGGGTGGGTTTGGTGACAGCGATCAACGGTTACGATTTCGCGCGGAAGGGCGCCCTGCTTCTGGCAGGCACGATCCTGTCCGGCGTGCCCGCGTTCGCGCAGACGGCGCCTGTGGCGACCTCTACGCCAACGCCCGTGCGCAATCCCGTCACGGGGGCGGTTAATTCTGTAACGCCCGTTGCGGCTCCGGTATCCGCCCGCACGATCAAAACTTTGCGAGTCGAGGGCTCGCAGCGGATCGAGCCTGAGACGGTACTCTCCTACACCAAGCTGCGGCTTGGCATCCCGTACACCGCGGAGACGCTCGATCAGGCGCTGAAGGACCTGCAGGCGAGCGATCTGTTCGCGGATTACTCGATCGCCGGCGTCGAGACCGGTAACATCGTGCTGCGTGTGCGTGAGAACCCGATCATCAACCGCGTGATCATCGAGGGCAACAAGGCGCTGAAAAGCGACAAGATCACCAAAGAGATCAAGCTCGCGCCGCGTCAGATCTTCACGCGCACCGCGGTCCGTCAGGACATCTCGCGAATCATCGAGCTCTATCGTCGCCAGGGTCGCTTCGCCGCGGTGATCGATCCTAAGATGGTCAACCTCGACCAGAACCGCGTCGACGTGGTGTTCGAGATCAGCGAAGGGCCGAAGTCGAAGGTCCGCCAGATCAACATCCTGGGCAACGAGGTGTTCTCCGACGACCAGATCCGCGGCCAGATGGCGACCAAGCAGTCGCGCCTGTTCCGCCTGCTCTCGTCGGCGACCAGCTACGATCAGGATCGACTGTCCTACGATCAGCAGAAGCTGCGCCAGTTTTACCTGACGCAGGGCTACGCCGATTTCCGCGTGACGTCGGCGGTCGCCGAGCTGACGCCGGACAAGAAGGACTTCATCATCACGTACGTGGTGGAGGAGGGCAAGCGCTACAAGTTCGGCGACGTCACCGTCGACAGCCAGATCCGCGACTTCGACAACAACAAGCTCGCGGCTTCGCTGCCGTTGAAGAAGGGCGACTGGTACAACGCCAAGCTGGTCGAGGATTCGGTCGACAACCTTAGTCAGACCGCTGGCCTGTTCGGCTATGCATTCACCGAGGTGAACCCGGAGTTTGCCAAGGACGCTGAAACGCTGACGATGGGGATTAATTTCAACATCGCCGAAGCCAAGCGGACCTATGTCGAGCGGATCGAGATCAACGGCAATACGCAGACGCAGGACAAGGTCGTCCGCCGCGAGATCCGTCTGGCCGAGGGCGACGCGTTCAACAGCTTCCAGGTCAAGCGTTCGCAGGATCGCATCAACTCGCTCGGCTATTTCGCCGACAAGATGGAGATCAAGCAGCTGCCGGGCTCGGCGCCCGACCGCGTGATCCTCGAAACCAACCTCGAAGAGAAGTCGACCGGCGAGCTCCAACTGTCGGCTGGCTATTCGAGCCTCGAGCGCTTTATCATCCAGGCGAACATCACGCAGCGCAATTTCCGCGGCAAGGGCCAGGAACTGCGCGCTGGCGTGAACTATTCGAGCTATTCGAAGTCGGTCGAGCTTGGATTTACCGAGCCGTATCTGTTCGACAAGAACATCGCGCTCGGCGGCGATATCTTCCGTCGCGACTACAACTCGTTCAACTATGTTGGCAACGATCGCCAGACCAACTACTCGCAGGTGTCGACCGGCTTCCAGCTGCGCGCCGGCGTCCCGTTGACCGAATTCTGGTCGCTGTCGGGTCGCTATGGGCTTTCGTATGACCAGGTCAGTCTCGATAACCAATTCCTCAATGCCGACGGAACCTGCAACAGGCTTCAGGCCGGCAACTATCTCTGCGATGCAATCGGAAATCGCTGGACATCCTCGATCGGCTATTCGTTGAGCCGTGATACGCTGAACAGCCGCCTTCGTCCGACGTCAGGATCACGCTTCTCGTTCAGCCAGGACTTTGCGGGCCTTGGCGGCGATGTGAAGTACATCCGTACGCGGTTGGAAGGGTCGAAATACGCGAACCTGGGTAGCGGGTTCATCGGCTCGATCATCGCGGAAGGTGGCTATATCCATCCTCTGGAGAAGAGCCCGGGACCCGGGCGCGACCCGATCCGGATCACGGACCGTTTCTACCTCGGTGAGCCTCAGTTCCGAGGCTTCGACATTCGCGGCGTCGGGCCGCGCGTGCTTCGTGCGAGCTATATAAACAACGCAGACGGTACGCAGACCGTCCAGACCTCGCGCGACCAAATTCAGGACGATGCGCTAGGCGGTCGGGCCTATTATCTGGCCCGTGCCGAGATCGAGATTCCACTGGGTTCGGGCGCGCGTGAGTTGGGTCTGCGCCCGTCGATCTACGCGCAGATGGGCAGCCTTTTCGGCATCAAGCGGCCGCTGCCGACCGCCGAGTTCCCGTTCACGCTCGATAACAACGGAAACAAGGTTTTTCAGCCGCTGCCGTTGCGTGACGGTTCGAACAACGTCGTGTACAACAATGTCTTCACACCGGAAGGCGCAACCACTCCGACGACGCGTCAGACCACCTGCCAGACCGGGTATTCGGCGACGCCAGGGGCGACCGGAGCAGCGTGCGTCGGTGGAGAGGTCAACACGGTGGCACCCGGCACGGCGCCTTTCCAGGAAACGTTCCTCGGCAACTCCGCCAAGCCACGTCTTTCGGTCGGTATCGGCGTCAACTGGAACTCGCCGTTCGGCCCGCTCCGGATCGATCTTGCCAAGGCCTTGCTCACCCAGAAGGGTGACGACCCCAAGCTCATTACTTTCAACGTAGGGACACAGTTCTGATGACGACGTTCAAGACGCTTCTCCTCGCCGCAGCGCTCGTCGCGCCGGCTGCCATGACCGCAACCGCTGCCGATGCGCAGGTTTCGGGTATCGCTGTCGCCGATGCGCAGGGCGCGATCGCCAACTCGAAGGCCTGGAACGCTGCGCGTGCCCAGATCGAGACGACGTACAAGGCACAGCTCGACCAGGCCGAGACGCGTCGCCAGGCCGTGGCGCGCGAGCTTCAGCCGCTTGTCACCGCGTTCCAGACCGCACAGCGTGCGCCCGGCGCGACCGAAGCGACGCTGCGTCCACAGGCTCAGGCGATCCAGACCCGCGAGAACGCGGCGAACCAGGAACTCGCTCGCCTCACGCAGCCCGCCCAGCGCGCGCAGCAATATGCGATCGAGCAGATCCAGGCGAAGCTCAGCGACGCCGTGACGGCCGCCGTGCGTGCCAAGAACGTCAGCCTGTTGCTGCGTCCCGAGGCCGCGCTGTTCGCACAGCCGACCGCCGACATCACTGCCGCGATCACGACCGAGCTCGATCGTCTGGTGCCGACCGTCAGCACGGCGGTGCCGGCAAACTGGCAGCCGAACCAGCAGGGTGGCCAGCAGCAGGGTGCCGCTCCGGCTCCAGCCGGTCGTGCACCTGCCGCAACGCGCGCACCACAGGGTCGCTAAGGTCAGCTTGTGACCGAAACTGTGACTGAAACGGCCAAGACGAGCCTGGGTCCGCTTGATATCGGGCGCGTTATGGCCGCGTTGCCGCATCGCTATCCGTTGCTGCTGGTCGATCGTGTCGAGGACTTGGTTCTCGACACGTCGATCACCGCGATCAAGGCGGTGTCGATGAACGAGCAGTTCTTCCAGGGGCATTTCCCTGGGCGTCCGATCATGCCTGGCGTGCTGATCGTCGAGGCGATGGCGCAGGCCGCGGGTATCCTCGCGGTCGAGTCGCTGGGTCTCGCAGGCTCGGGCAAGCTCGTCTATTTCATGGCGATCGACGGCGCGAAGTTTCGCAAGCCGGTCGAGCCGGGCGTATTGCTGAAACTCGAAGTGACGTTCATCCAGAAGCGCAGTGCGGTGTGCAAGTTTGCCGGTCGCGCGCTGGTCGACGGGCAACTGGTTGCCGAAGCGAACTTCACCGCGATGATCGCCGACCCGCCTAAAGCCTGAAGCTAAGGCTTCAGGCCCGCATTCTTGTAAAATCGGGCGCGTCCGTGTACGGGCGCGCCTTCCTTTTCAGGCTGGTCGGAACCAGCCACATACGGAGAATTCCCATGAAGGCCGATACGCACCCCGATTATCACATGATCACCGTCCAGATGACGGATGGCAGCAAGTACCAGACCCGCACGACCTGGGGTAAGGAAGGCGATGTGATGACGCTCGAGATCGATCCGCTCGCGCATCCGGCATGGACCGGCGGTCGCGGCACGATGCTCGACACCGGCGGCCAGGTTGCGCGCTTCAACAAGCGTTTCGGTGGCGGTCTCACGCTCCGCAAGTAACGCGAACCAACCCCCGGAATGAGTTAGATTTAATTCGTTCTGGGGGTATTCGTTAATAGGACGTTAGGCATTAGTATCTAGGGTAATTCTCGCAAGGACGAGGCCCTTATGTTTGCCGCCGAATTCGAACCCGCAGAACGCACCAGTCGACGCCGCACCCCGCGCGCACCGATTTCGCTCGACGCCAGCATCGGCAAGACGGGCCGTGCCCTGTGCAGGGTTATCGACATTTCCGTACACGGCGTGCGGCTCCAAACCTACTCTTCGCTCAAACGTGGCACGAGCATCTGGCTGAATCTTCCGCAGATCGGGCAGGTCGTTGCCGACGTGATGTGGGCTGACGATTTCACGGCCGGTTGTCAGTTTCACGCACCACTTCCGATCGAAGCCTTCGAAGCGCTCATCGGCAAAGATGCCGTTGGCTGATGGATCGCGCGATGTATCAGGGTTGATACGAACCCTCCCAATCCTTCTCGAAGACGCCTTCCGGCGATCACCGATATCAGCGTCACGCCGCATGAGTACGAGGTGCATCGGTAGGGCTGGGTAAAGGCTGTGTGGGAGGCCTCTGCACCGCAATTCCGAAAACTGACCTGAAACTGTAAAAAAGCGTTTGACGGTTCTTCGGGGTGGTCTTAGAGGGGTGTCACCGCAGCGGAGTGCCTTACGGGCTTCTGAAGCGGTCGCAA
>JAZKCH010000012.1:0-188668 GCA_040388215.1 Pseudomonadota bacterium
TCGATTCGTCGGAAGGCGCGATGCCGCAGACCAAGTTCGTCACCGGCAAGGCGCTGGCGCTCGGCCTGAAGCCGATCGTCGTCGTCAACAAGGTCGATCGCAACGACGCGCGTATCCAGGAAGTGCTCGACGAAGTGTTCGACCTGTTCGTGTCGCTCGACGCGAACGACGACCAGCTCGACTTCCCCGTGCTCTACGCATCGGGTCGCAACGGCTATGCATCGACCGACATGGACGCGCGCGAAGGCACGCTGATCCCGATGTTCGAGACGATCGTGAAGCACGTGCCCCCCCCCGCGGTGGAAGTCGCCGGCGTGCCGTTCACCTTCCTCGTCACGCTGCTCGACCGCGATCCGTTCCTCGGCCGCGTCCTCACCGGTCGCGTCAATTCGGGTACCGTGAAGACCAACCAGGCGATCCATGCGCTCGATAACGATGGCAAGATCATCGAGACGGGTCGTGCGTCCAAGATCATGTCGTTCCGTGGTCTCGAGCGCGTTCCCGTCGACGAAGCCAAGGCTGGCGACATCATCTCGCTGGCAGGGCTCTCGGTCGCTACGGTTGCGGACACGATCGCCGACATCACGGTGACCGAGCCGCTGCACGCGCAGCCGATCGATCCCCCCACGCTGTCGATGCGTTTTGCCGTGAACGATTCGCCGATGGCGGGCCGTGAGGGCACCAAGGTGACGTCGCGCATGATCCGCGAGCGCCTGTTCCGCGAAGCCGAGTCGAACGTCGCCGTGAAGGTGACCGAGGCGGCCGACAAGGACAGCTTCGAAGTCGCCGGCCGCGGCGAGCTTCAGCTGGGCGTGCTGATCGAGACGATGCGCCGCGAAGGCTTCGAGCTCGGCATCTCGCGTCCGCGCGTGCTGTTCGGCGAGGACGAGAACGGCAAGAAGACCGAGCCGTACGAGACCGTCATCATCGACGTCGACGAGGAGCATTCGGGTACCGTCGTCGAGAAGATGAACACGCGTAAGGCCGAGCTGACCGACATGCGTCCGTCGACCGGCGGCAAGACCCGCATCACCTTCTCGGCGCCGAGCCGTGGGATGATCGGCTATCATGGCGAGTTCCTGTCCGACACGCGCGGCACGGGCATCATGAACCGGCTGTTCGAGAAGTACGGTCCGCACAAGGGCGCGATCGAGGGTCGCAAGAACGGTGTTCTGATCTCGAACGGTTCGGGCGAGGCGAACAACTACGCACTGGGTCCGCTCGAAGAGCGCGGCATCCTGTTCGTGGGCCACGGCGAGGCTCTCTATGAGGGCATGATCGTCGGCGAGAACGCCAAGCCGGACGACCTCGAGGTCAACCCGATGAAGACCAAGGCGCTGACCAACTTCCGCGCTTCGGGCGGCAAGGACGACCAGGTTCGCCTGTCCCCGCCGAAGCGCGCGACGCTGGAGCAGGCGATCGCGTACATCGACGACGACGAGATGGTCGAAGTCACGCCGAAGTCGATCCGCCTGCGTAAGCGCTTCCTGGATGCGAACGAGCGCAAGCGCGCGAGCCGGGCTAAGCAGAGCGCCTGAGGCCGGCACGGCGAAGCCGGCCGAGCCTCAGGCGCTCGGCCGGCCTCGCTCAAGCGAGGTCCGACGACGCGGCTTTGCCGGGTCGCGCTGGTTTGGAAATGCAAAAGGCCGGGGGGAAATCCCCGGCCTTTTTGTTTGGGCGCCGCCCCCAACGATCCTCTCCCGCCAGGGGGAGGTGGCTAGCGCTCGCCAGTCGGAGGGGGCGGTAAGCGACCAAGCAGGTTCCGTGTCCTTCCCCTCCGTCACCTTCGGTGCCACCTCCCCCTGGCGGGGGAGGATCGCATGAGTCGAATCGACGCCCTCGCCCGCGGCCTCACCTGACCAGCCGCATCACCTGCTTGACCTCACCGCCCAGCACCCCAGCCCGAAACGTGTTCCGCCCCGCCGTCTTCGCCGCGTACAGCGCCGCATCCGCGATCGCGAACATCGCCTCCGCATCATAACCATAGGCATCACCCGCCACCGCGATCCCCGCGGACGCGCCAACCCGCAGGATTTCCCCCGCCCACGCGATCGGCATCCGCAGATCGGCCAGCGCCGCAGCGAGTCGGAGTTCGAGCGCCGCGCCCAGAGTTTCCGCGCGCACCAGCACCGCGAACTCGTCGCCACCGATTCGCGATATCATCGGCGCGTCCGGAAACGCCGTGGTCAATCGCTCGGACACTACCCGCAGGCAGGCGTCCCCGGCGGCATGCCCGAACCGGTCGTTGACCTGTTTGAAGCCATCCATGTCGAACAGGATCAGGGCCCCCAGCGGTGCGATTCCGGACCCGCCCGCCGCCGCATCGAGGAACCGGCTCTGGAACACCGCGCGGCTCGCGAGCCCGGTCAGCGCATCATGCTCGGCCAGCCGCCGCATCGCCTCCCAGCGCAGCTTCTCGTCGGTAATGTCCTGCTTGAGCCCGTAAAGCCGCCGTGCCCGCCCACCCTCGACCACCACATCGCCGGTCAGACGCATCCACCGCCGCGCGCCATCGGTGCGGACGATCTCCGCATCGACCGAAAACCGGCCCCGCTTGGGGTCGCCGCTCGTGCCCGCGTCGGCAATCGCCTGCGCGCGCGCCCGTTCCATCGTCTCGCGCGACTCCTCGGCATACATCGCGACGGTCTGGCGCCGATCGACCCGCGAGTCGGCGGGCAGCCCGAACAGGTCATAGACCCCCGCGGTCCACAACAGCGACGAATCCGCCAGATCGCAGCTCCAGGCACCGATTCCCGCCAGCGCGAGCGCGCGTTCGATCAGCGCCGTCTTGTCGAAGGTCTGACCGGATGTCGGCGGCGACCAGATGTCGATCGTCGTCGTCATGTTTTCAGCCCGCTTCGCCCCACCCGCTTTGCCATCGCCGAACGATATTCGCTCACCCGTTAAGAGCGAATGGCGGTACAACGACTCTGGCTGTGATTTGCTTACAAGGTAGACCGATTATGGGACTATCGGTTCAAGCGGCCGTGATGCGCCCGCCGCGCGACAGCATCTCGCCACTGGTAACGATCACCCGATCCCCCAGTTTCACCTGCTCGAAGATCAGTTTCGCGAATGCGGTCGGTACGCCGACACAGCCATGCGTCGCGTACTTTCCATCCATCAGCTTGCTGCCGTGAATAGAAACCCCGTCATTGGTCAGCCGCAGCATGTACGGCATCGGCGCGCCGTACAGGTTGGACACGTGATGTGCGTCCTTCTGAGTGATCTTGAACACGCCGAGCGGGGTCGGCTTCTCGTCGGCGCCATAGATCACCG
Organism: Pseudomonadota bacterium; assembly: GCA_040388215.1. Classification (GTDB taxonomy): domain Bacteria; phylum Pseudomonadota; class Alphaproteobacteria; order Sphingomonadales; family Sphingomonadaceae; genus Sphingomonas. The sequence continues at coordinate 3,280 of JAZKCH010000012.1, forward strand.
CGGCCGTGCCGATTTCATAGCCTGCGCGAAAAATCGAAAGGGTCTGCGCGACGAGATCGACGGTGATGACTATCGGCCCCTCGGGTACGCCCGCCGTATCCCAATAATACGCGCCGTGGCGGAGCGGCTCGGGCACATCCAGCACGCGCTTCACGACATAGCCCTCGGCAGGGTCCGACGCTGTGGGTGGAGGCGGCGCTGGCATGGGCTTCGGCGCCACCGCCGCGGGTTTGGCGATGCGCGTCGGTTCTGGCGCGCGCACGCGAACGGGCGATCCGGATAGCGCTAGCCCGCCGATCAGCACGGCACTGCAACCCAGAACGGCAAAGGCTATCGCCTGCATAGGCATTATCGTGCGCATCCCACCGTCCTATCCCATATTCGTAAACGAAGCCCAGTGGTGCGGCGCAACGCGGTGTCCCCTCACGGGACCGTCTGCAAGAGCCGCGGCCAGCTATACCGTGGGTTAACAACCCGTTCCGAACCAGTTCAGACCGAATCGCCTAAAGGCTGAAACACGGTCGGACACTTATGCGTTTGTCCCAAGCGGACCGGGCGTAACTAGTAACGGAGTTCGGAAGAGATGAACGGATTTTTCAAGAAGGCAGGCCTCGGCGTGGCACTCGCCGCAACGGCTCTGACAGCAGCAGCACCGGCCGACGCACAGCGTTGGGGTCGTGGCGGCTACGGGCGCGGTTATGGCGGCGGCTGGCACGGTCATCGTGGCGGCGGTAACGCGGCCGGTGCAGCAGTGCTCGGCGGCATCCTTGGTCTCGGCGTCGGTGCAGCGATCGCCAGCAGCAACAACCGCAATCGGTATTACGACCGCGGCTATTACAATGGTGGCTATTACGCGCAGCCACCCGTCGCCTATTATAATCCGCCGGTACGCACCTACTACCGCGAGGATTATCGTCCGCGGTGCTGGAACGAATGGCGCGTCGATCCCTATTATGGCGACCGGGTATCGGTGCAGGTCTGCAGCTGATCCTGTTCGAGAGCTGATCCCATTCGGTGATCGCATCGAGGCGTCGGGAGCAATCCCGGCGCCTCTTTTGCGTCAGGTGCTTTTTTCTGGCGTGGGGCAGGCGCTTGCCGCTAGACGCGCGACCATGACCGACACGCCAAACACGCCCGAGACCGAAGCCGCCGCCACCCCGGCCGCAACCGGCGACACGCCCCCCGATCGCCTCTCGATCAACCAGCGCAGCCCGTTCTTCCAGCAGGACCTGCTCGAGCGCGGCATCGGCATCCGCTTCAAGGACAAGGTGCGCCACGACGTCGAGGAATATTGCATTTCCGAGGGTTGGATCCGCGTCGCGCTCGGCAAGAAGGTGGATCGCGCGGGTAACCCGCTGACGGTCAAGCTGGTCGGTCCGGTCGAGGCCTGGTTCGAGCGGCCGGCGGAGTCGAATGCCGACGAGGGCTGAGCTAGGCTAACCCGGCGCTTATTCCTGAAACGGGGAAAGCGTGTGTCCCCGCGAAGGCGGGGATCCAGACTGGGCTCCCGCCTTCGCGGTAGAACAAAAAGGCGGACCGTCCCTAGGTCGCTGAAAAAACGGAAACGACCTCAAGTCCGTCCCTGTATAAATTCCGTCACCCCAGCGAAAGCTGGGGTATCCCGGTCGGCGGACACTGCGACCCGAATGGGGAGATCCCAGCTTTCGCTGGGATGACGGCGGGAGGTGAGGGACGTTACGCGCGGCGGGGGGAGCCCAGACGGAGACGTGGCTTAAGCCGCCACCCCCTCCAGAGCCTCGCTAGCCTCAAGCCACTTCGCCTCGCTAGCCTCGAGCTTCGCATGCACCTCGGCGCGACGCTTGCTCAGATCCCCCATCGACATCCGCAAGAACCGCGGCTCAGCAGTCGCCGGATCGACCATCGCACGATCGAGCGCATTGCGCTCCTTGGTGAACTTCGCAGTCTGCTCCTCGATCTCGCGCAGCGCTTTCCGCAGAGCCGCATCGTTGCTCTTCGCCTCGGCAGCAGCCTTCTTCCCAGCCTTCTTGTCGGCCTTGGACGCCGCATCGCCCTTGCCGCCATCGCCCTTCAGGACGAACGCGATGTAATCGTCGAGGCTGCCGTCGAATTCCTTCGCCGTCCCGTCGTCGACCAGCACCAGCCGATCCGCAGTAAGCTCCAGCATGTGCCGATCATGGCTGACCAGCACCACGGCGCCGGTATAGGCGTTGAGCGCCTGCACGAGCGCCTCGCGCGCGTCGACGTCGAGATGGTTGGTAGGCTCATCGAGGATCAGCAGGTGCGGCGCATCGCGCGTGATCAGCGCCAGCGCCAGACGCGCCCGCTCGCCGCCCGACAGCTTGCCGACCCGAGTCGTCGCCTTGTCGCCCGAGAAGCCGAACCGCCCCAATTGCGCGCGCACCGCAGCCGGAGTCGCGCCCTTCATCAGATGCGACATATGCTCGATCGGCGAATCGGTCGGATCGAGTTCCTCGACCTGATACTGCGTGAAATACCCGACCTTCATCTTGCCCGACGACGACATCTCGCCGTCCATCGGCGTCAGCTGCGCCGCCAGCAGCCGCGCGAGCGTCGTCTTGCCGTTGCCGTTGCGCCCGAGCAGCGCGACCCGGTCGTCGGGATCGAGCCGCATGTTGAGCCGCTTCAGGATCGGCACGTCGGCATAACCAACGGTCGCCATGTCGAGCGTGATCAAAGGCGGGCGCAACTCGGTCGGATTCGGGAAGCCGAACGACAGCGTCGGATCGTTGTAGCTCTCGGCGATCGGCTGCATCTTCGACAGCATCTTCTGTCGCGACTGCGCCTGCTTCGCGGTCGAGGCGCGGGCGGAATTCTTGGCGATATATTCCTGCAGCTTCTCGCGCTGCACCGCCTGGTTGGCGCGCGCCGCCTCGATCTGCGCAAGCCGCTCGGCACGCTGCCGCTCGAACGCGTCGTAGCCGCCCGGATACAGCGTGATCTTGCCACCCTGCAGATGCAGGATGTGATCGACCACGTTGTTGAGGAAATCGCGCTCGTGGCTGACCACCACGATCGTCGCCTTGTAGCCCTTGAGGAAATCCTCGAGCCACATCACCGCTTCGAGATCGAGATGGTTCGAAGGCTCGTCGAGCAGCAGCAGATCGGGCTGCGAGAACAGCAACGCGGCGAGCGCCACGCGCATCTTCCAGCCACCCGAGAAGCTGTCGAGCGTGCGCGCCTGCATGTCCTCGTCGAACCCGAGGCCCAGCAAGATCTGCGCGGCGCGGGCGGGCGCGGTGTAGGCGTCGATCGCGATCAGCCGCTCGTACACGTCGCCGAGCCGGTCGGGATCCTCGCTCGTCTCGCTCTCGATCATCAGCGCGGCGCGCTCCAGATCGGCTTCGAGCACGGTCTCGAACGGGGTCTTCACGCCGTGCGGCGCTTCCTGCGCGAGGTAGCCGATCCGCGCGCCCTTGGGCATGTCGGCCGAGCCGTCGTCAGGTTCCAGCTGCCCTGCGATCACGCGCACCATCGTCGACTTGCCCGCGCCGTTGCGCCCGATCAGCCCGACGCGCGAGCCCGGCGGCAACGCGGCGGTGGCGCCATCGAGGATAACGCGTCCGCCCAGGCGCACCGTGATATTGTTCAGGTTCAGCATGCGCGTGCCGTTAGCAGATGCAGCATGGTTTTGCGAGGGGAGGGGAAGAGTGCCCTTGTGGCCCGATCCCCAGGTCCGACCCTTCTCGATCCTCCCCCTTGCGGGGGAGGATCAGTCGCGGGCCCGTCGGCAATTTAGAGCGCCACCCCGGCGAAAGCCGGGGCCCAGTTAGAAAGGTGGTCGTAACGGAGCGCGGTTCGCAGTTGGCGACGTCCCCCAACTGGGCCCCGGCCTTCGCCGGGGTGGTGCAGGTATTGGAATAGGGAGCCTCAAAAACTCCCTCCCCTTTAGGAGAGGGCTGGGGTGGGGCTTGTCCGCGAACGTGTCGCTCGGGGCAGTGCCCCACCCCGACCCTCCCCTGAAGAGGAGGGCGCTATCAGGTTTCGTCCGACACTACCGCGTCGGCGGCGTTACCGCTGCCGATCATCGCAGACGCCCGCCCACCAACATGAATTCGCACTCCGGAAACCAACCGCGTCTGTACAACCGCCGCCCCTGCAATCGCCGAACCAGAACGCAACACTCCCCGGTGCACCGTCACCCCATGCAGCGCATCGGCCGGCTCCGCACCCGAGTCCGCAACGTCGTCCCGATTACCATAATGCACCGAAACCCCAGCAACCTGTGCCGCAACCGCCGCCACGCCACCACCGCTCGCCAAACCAACACCCTGAACCCCAGGCTCGACCCCAGCATAAGCCTGCCGAAACGTCAGAGCCCGCTCCAACGCCCCCTGCCAACGATAGAACACATGAGCCCCAACCGTCGTAATCCGCGCGAGACTCGACGCCCACCAAGGCAGGATGCTCGTGGTATGAAACGATGTAGCCGCCCCGACTGGCGCATATACACTCCCCCCAAGCGCCGCCGTCGCAACCGCCCGCGCGCGATCCCAAGCGCCTGGCTCGCGCGCACGGTTCATCGAACCGTCGCACGTAAAGCTGAACTGGCACCCGGTCCGCCGCTCCGCGCCTTGATACACCACCCCGCACACGCTGTTCGGAAAGGCCCGGTCGCGAACGCGGTTCAGCACCACCTGCGCCACCGCCCGCTGCCCATCCTCAGACTGCGACCGCGCCTCGTAATACACCGCCGCGGTCAGGCACTCTGCGGCGCGGCTCGCGTCATCGACCGAGTTCGAAGTCAGAAAGGGCGGCGCAGCGAACGGGGCAGTCGCCGCAAACGGCGAATCAGGCGCGGCCGTCGCGATCTTCGCGGAGATGTCGTCCGGCACATGCAGAGCCATTCGGCTTAGCAGTGCACGCGAATTACGCTCCGGCTGGACCCGCGCAATCGCCGCAGGCCGATCCGCCGGCACGCACGACGTCGCCATCACCAACGCGGGCAAACTGATCAGCGCATGCGGATAAAGGCCGTAACCCGACGTCTTCATCCCCCCGATCTAGGCCGCGGGGTTTAGGGACTGGTTAACGAGGGGCGCTCGACACCCCCCCGATCCTCCCCTGCAAGGGGAGGTGGCAGCTCGCAGGGCTGACGGAGGGGTATCTCGCTACCGAGAGGGCGACACCCCTCCGTCTGGCTCCGCCATCCACCTCCCCTTCCAGGAGAGGATCAGATCAATGAACGAACCGCGCCACCACATCGCGGTACGACCGCGAAACCTTCACGCTCGCCCCGGAATTCAGCACCAGGAAACACTCGCCGTTAGTATGCGGCTTCACCTGCTTCACCAGATCCAGGTTCACGATCGTCGACCGATGCACCCGCTGGAACCGCCTTGGGTCAAGCCGCTTCTCCAGATCCTTCATCGTCTCGCGCAGGATCAGCGTATTATCGCCGGTATAGATGCACATATAATCGCCGGCCGCATCGATCCGCTCGATCGTGTCCACATCGACGCGGAAGATCTGCCCGCGATCCTTGATGTTGATGAGCTTCTCGAACCGGTTCGCCGACACGGCATCCCCGTCCGGCATATCCGCCGCCGCATCCGGCGCGACATCGGCGAGCACTTCGCGCAACCGATCGACCTCCTCGACCCCGCGCTTCTCGCTCAGCCGCTGGCGAACCCGCTCGATCGTATCGGCCAGCCGCGATTCCTCGACCGGCTTCATCAGATAATCGACCGCCTGAGCCTCGAACGCGCGCAACGCATGGTCCGAATACGCGGTCACGAACACGAACAAAGGCGGCTCGACCTCCATCAGCCCCTGCACGACGGAGAACCCGTCGAACCCCGGCATCTGGATATCAAGGAAGACCAAGTCGGGCTTGTGCGTCTTGATCGCGCGAATCGCTTCGCGGCCGTTCGAGCATTTTTCGATGATCTCGACGTCTTCATGGGCCTGGAGTCGGAGTTCCAGCCCCTGGATCGCCAGCGGCTCGTCGTCGACGAGAATGGTACGGATGGTCATGCGGCCTCTCTGTTCACGTCTTCAAGCTGATACGGAATCTCGATCTCGACCGAGAAGCCGCCAGCGGGCGTGGAGCGGGTTTCGAAACGGTGGTCGGGCCCATATGCCTGAGCCAACCTGTCTCTAATATTAGCGAGCCCGACGCCTGTGGAATGGCTTGAACCGATCCGGCCCTCGATCAAGCCCGGACCGGTATCGGATACGGCGATCTGCACGCGTTCCCCGGCGAGCCGCACTTCGACGCAGATTTCGGCGCCTTCTTCCTGCGGCGTGACGGCATATTTGATCGCGTTTTCGACGAGCGGTTGGAGCAGCAACGAGGGCAATCGTGCCCGTTCGGCGCGCGGATCGATGTCGAACTTCGGCCGCATCCGATCCTCGAAGCGCATCTTCTCGATCTCCAGATACAGCTTCAGCTGGTCCACCTCCTGCGCGACGGTGACGTGCGCGGTCGGCTCGTTCGCCAGCGTATAGCGCAGGAACGACGACAGCCGGCTGAGCATCGCATTCGCCCGCTCGGTCTGCTTGAGCAGTACCAAGGTCGAGATCGAGTTCAACGTGTTGAACAGGAAATGCGGGTTGAGCTGATAGCGCAGCATCGCCAGCTGCGCCGACGACGCCTGGTTCTCGAGATGCTCCATCTGGTCGATCTGCTGTTCGACGATCAGGTAGAAATTGATCCCGAAATACAGCGCCGACCACCCGAACAACACCGTGAAGGTGACGTAGACCGACCCGAGCAGCCGCGTGAGCGTCACCCCCGGCGTAGCGGTCGCGATGAACGAGAAGGTGAATGCGTCGAGCACCGCGTACAGGAACGTCGCCGCGGCTAGTGTCGCAATCGTCAGGAAGATCCCGACCAGCCGGTTCATCCGCCGATACTGGCCGTACATCGTCGAGAGCAGCAGCGTGATGCAATAGCCGACGATCGCCTCGACGATCACCGGGATCACCCCGTCGAGCGACAGCCCGTTCGAGATCGACACGACCCCGCGCAGCAGCAGATACCCGCTCCACCCGACCGCCTGGAGGATCCAGAACGCGCGCGCCTTGTTCTCGAAGAACGGTCGCGCGGTGAAGGGCAAGCGCCGGGCCGAGTTCAGGGCGGAGGAGCCGGAGGAGGCAGGAGGGGTAGCCATTGGCCTACGGTCTTACACGCGGCGACAGGGACACGCAAAAGCTGCGGAGTATCCCGACTGTTCGGCACGACCCGGGGAGACCCAGCCCTCGCTAGGTCACGAGGAAGGGGAGAGATGACGGGACGCGAGAGCTGTCCGACCGCACTGGGCAGGAGCGGAATGTCCACGATCTACGTTCACTTGGGATACGGTGTCCGTCGGACATGTTGTGCCGCCCCCGGACCAAACGCCCACTTGTCGGGCGCGGCGACCCAGCGCACACCGCCGCTAGCATGGCCGTCCTCCGCATCCTGACCGCGACGCATCGCCGCTGGCTGCTCCTGCTCTTCGCTTGCGCCATGCTCGTCCGCGCGCTGATCCCGATCGGGTGGATGCCGATCGCCGATGCGCAGGGCTTCCGCATCGTGCTGTGCTCCGGCACCGGTCCGGCGATTGCTGCGGCCAAGGCGACGATCCCCTTCGCAAGCGCGCCGATGGGTGATGCCATGGTCGGCATGCATCACGAGAAATCGTCCGATCGTCACAGTCAGGGCCCCGAACACCCGTGCGTGTTCGCCGGCGTCACCCCTGCGATGGACACACCGACGCTCGCCGCTCCGCTGCCGCCCGTCCGCATCCGCGCGGCGCCGGCGCTTGTTCGCGCGCTCGTCACGATCGGCCATGGGCTCGCCGCGCCCCCACCGCCACAGACCGGCCCACCCACCTTCGCCTGACGCCGCGCGCCGTTCCCGAACAGCGCCGCTACGATTCGTAACGAAGGACCTGCAATGCAACCGCTCCATGGCGCGCGAACCTATGGGTTCGTGCGCGTATCGCCGATCACGCTCGCCGCTTGCGCCACCAGCACCGGCGCGCGAAACCGCGGCGCAGACCGTACACGCCGCTCGGCCCGAACCGACAACAAGACGGTATCCGCCTCTCCGGGTATGGGTAGTGTCAGCAGGCAAACGGTAGGCAATCTCGACGGCGACTACGGCATATTCCCGAAAGCGTTCGCCGGCCCCCCAATCAGCATCGGGCATCACGATGAACCGGCAGATCCCGCATGCGCGCTGTAACGAAAAAGGGCGCCGCCTGGTACAACGCAGTCTGGCGATGGCATTTCTACGCCGGGCTGTTCTGCCTGCCCTTCATACTGTGGCTATCGATAACCGGCACGATATATTTGTGGAAGCCACAGATCGAGGCTTGGCAGGAGCGCGGCTATGATGGCCTGTCGATCACCGCAGTTCGCGCGAGTCCCGAGGCAATCGTTGCCGTTGCCCTCGCCGCACAGCCTGGCGCGCGCCTCAGCAAATACGAACGTCCCGAAACGCGCAGCCAGGCCGTGCGTGTCCTGATCGTCAAGGACGGTGTCGAGACGCGCGTCTACGTCGATCCGTACCGTGTCAAAGCGCTCGGAAGCGTTCGCGAAGACGCGCGCCTGATGAAGACCATTTCCGCGCTCCATGGCACGTTGCTCGCCGGAAAGGCCGGCAGTTGGCTCGTCGAGATCGCCGCGTGCTGGACGATCACGATGCTGATCACCGGCCTTTATCTGTGGTGGCCGAGAGGCCGGAAGGGGGCCGCCGGCATCCTGTATCCGCGCTGGCGAAGCGGCCGCCGCCTCTTCTGGCGCGACACGCATGCGGTCGCCGGCATCTGGGTGAGCCTCGCCGCAGTGTTCCTGATCGCGACCGGACTGCCCTGGGCAAACGCGTGGGGTAGCTACCTGGACGCGGTCCGCACGGCGACCGGCACTACCGATGGCCCGGTCGACTGGATGATTGCCGGTAAGCCCAAGGCGAAAACGGACGAGCATGCCGAGCATCGCGGCATGGCGATGTTCGCGCCGCCCGTTGTCTCGACGACGCGCCCCGGCGATCTCAACCGCATGGTAGCGGCGGCCGAGCACCTCCTACTCGCCGCCCCGGTCCTGATCGCGCCCAAGCCTGGCACCGCGAACTGGACGATCGGCTCAGAATCTGCAAACCGACCGCAGCGTGATCGTTTCACGCTCGATGGCGCTACCGGCCGCATCCTCGATCGTCGTGATTTCGCGCAGCGACACTGGATCGACCGTGCGATCGGCTACGGCATCGCCATCCACGAAGGTGCATTCTTTGGCTTGGCGAACCAGATCCTCGGCACGCTGGTGACGACATTGCTCGCCACTCTCGCGGTGTCCGGCACGGTCTTGTGGTGGCGTCGCCGCAAACCCGGCACCCTTGGTGCGCCGATCACGCTGACCCGCCCTCGCTATGGCCCTTTGCTGATCGCGAGCATCGCCACGCTTGGGATCGCCATGCCGTTGTTCGGGGCAACGCTGGTCACCGTCCTCGTCGTCGATCGACTCCGTTCGCGAGCGATCTGAACGGGTAGGTCTTAAACGAAAAGGGCCGCCGCTCCCTGGAAGGAGCGGCGGCCCGGTTCGACCGATCAAGTCAGGCGGGCCTCAGAAGCTGAAGCGCGCACCGACACGAACCGAGTACAGCGACGAGCCGTTGGCCGTGACCAACTGGTCGGCAAGCGTCAGGTCGTTCGACGGCTGCGTGTAGAGATACTGGCCGCACGGGTTGGCCGGTGCGGTCGCCGTGGCCGCAGTCGCCTGGCACGACACCCGCGTTACGATCTTGTTGTACGGGAAGAACGAGCGAAGCTGCTGGCCCCAGTCGTGATTGACCAGGTTCAGGACGTTCTCGACATCGGCGAAGACCGAGATGCGCGACCCCATGAAGGCGGGGATCTGCTGTTCGACGTGCATGTCGAGCTTGGTGAACCACTTCGAGGTGAAGCCGTTCCGCGGCGCGGTCTTGCCTCGGTAGTCCTTCAGGCCCGACCCAGCGACGATCGCCTCGATGCGGTCGCGCGTGGTGGCGCTGTCATACGCAACCAGGGGATCGCTCGGGCCGGTCGGGACGTAGAACAGGTAGCGCCCGGCGGTACCGGCGGTACCGAACGCGCCGTTGCGACCGCCTGCCAGATCCTGGAAGGTGTAACTGTAGGGCGAGCCGATGCGGGTTTCGCCGAACAGATCGAAGCGCGTCTTGTAGTCGCCGAAGAACGCGTGATCGAAGCTCACATTGTAGCGGATCGAGTATTTGACCTGCTCGTTCGCGGTTCCGTAGGCGGGCAGATTCGGATCGAGGTTGGCCGAGTTGCCATACAGCGAGCCTGCCTGCGACGAGGTCAGCGGCGACTGATCCTTGACGTGCTGGTAGGTGAAGCTGGCGGCAAGACCGATGCCGGTATCGAACTGCTTGTCGAAGCGCGCGACGCCGACGAGGCTGCGACCACGGCTCGTGTTGGTCACGATCAGATCCTGGCCGTTGTCGTTGTTGCCCAGCAGGCCGCGATAACGCTGGCGGCCGTCCGGGGTCAGCGAACCGACGCCGGTCAGCGGGATCGAACGGATGTCGACCACGAGGACCTGATTGCGGACCTTCGAGAAGAAGCCGTCGAGACCGAAGTTCCAGCCGTCACCGAGCGGGCCAAGATTGGCACGGTAGGTGGTCGACAGGGTCGAGCGCCACTGCGACGGGATCTTGAAGTTCGGCGCAAGTGCGTTGACCGAGGTGGTCGACGTGACGGTCGGATCGCTACCCGCGATCACTGCGCTGGCCGCGCTGTTGACCGCATTGATATCGACACCGTTCAGGATCTGCCGTGCGATTGCGGCATTGGCGGCCGTACCGCTGCCGTTGAGCTGGTACAGCCCGCCATCGGTTATGCGCGCCGTGACGGTGCTCGACAGCACACCCGATACCGAGAAGCTGTTGCCGACATACACGTCGGGCGTACCACCACCGAAGATACCGCCACCGCCGCGGATCGACAGACGGGGTACCGGCGTGAAGTCGAAGCCGGCGCGGGGCTGGAACAGGCCGCGACCCGAAACATAGCTGGTGTTGGTGAACCCGTAACGGTTCAGGAAGTTGGGGTTCCCGGCCGGACGGCTATTACCGCCGAACAGATCGTAGCGCATGCCCGCCGAAACGTTCAGCGTGTCGGTGACGCGGATATCGTCCTGAATGCCGAAGGTAAACGTCTGATAGCGGAACCGGGCAGCCGCATCGTCGGGATTGAGCGATGGTGCGTTCTGGTACGTCAGCTGCTGCGCATTGCCCGCCCGCAGATCGGCGAGCGAGTCGAAATAGTACGTACCGCGGAAGTTGTTGACGAACTGGTTGTAAACCTTGGTGTCGTTGCCTTCGGCCAAAACGCGGACGTTGTGGTTGTTCATCGCAAGACGACCGACGAACGACCCACCGAACGCCTCGACGGTGAGGATGTTCGCCTGGCTCGGACCACCCGGTCCGATGACGACCTGTGCGGTGTTGGTCGGGCAGACCTGCGACAGGCTCGTGCCGGTCGACGTGCCGTTGTTCGTGCGATCGGACGTATCAGCGGTACAGATCGAGAAGGCCGAGCTGTTGCCGTTGAGCGGGAACTGGCCGCTCTTGTAGTTGCGATATACCCCGCGCACTTCGGTCGAGAAGGTGTCGGACCAATCCGAGTTCAGCTGGACGATGCCGGCATAAACGCGGTTCGGCTTGGTATAGGCGTTCGAGGAAAGGCCGAGCGAGGTGTTGCCCGTCGTCGATGGCGTTGCCAGCGAGTCCTTGGTGTAGATGCCCGTCAGCGCCAGGCGCTGCGTGTCCGAGATGTTCGCGTCCAGCTTGCCGACGATGCGATCGTCCTTGTCCTGGTTGTTCGCCAGGATGCCGCCAGCGTCACGACCGCTGTACCGAACATTATAGGCTGCCAGCGTCTTGGCCAGCACGGCGTCGGTCAAGCCGACGACCGGGGTGCCCGAGTTGGTCTCGGTCGTGCCGAATGTAATCGGATTGTTCGCACGGACGCGTTCCGCCGACACCATGAAGAACAGCTTGTCCTTGATGATGGGGCCGGACAACTCGACGCCATAGTCTTCGCTCTTGAACTTGGGCTGCGGGATGCTGCCGGTCGTGTTCGAAATGAACGACTTGGTGCGATCGCCGACCAGTTTGTCGCTGCTGTAGGTGTAGAAGCCGGTGCCCTGGAATTTGTTGGTGCCCGAGCGGAGGATGGCATTGACCACGCCGCCCTGGAAGAACCCCTCGCGGATGTCGTACGGCGCGACCTTGGTCTGGAACTGGCCGATGGCGTCGAGCGGCACCGGGCCGCGGCGCGATGGCAGGCCGTCGGGATTCAGACCGAAGCTGTCGTTGATCGCGACGCCGTCGACGGTGAAACGGTTGAAGCGCGAATTCTGGCCGGCGAAGCTGACGTTGCGGCCGGTGGTGCTGCTGGTGTCGAGCGTGGCGAACGGATCGCGCTTCATCAGATCGCGAATGTCGCGGTTGACGCTGGCGATGCGGCTGATCTGCTCGGCACCGAGAACGGTCACCGGCCCCTGGCTCACCGACCGTGCGCTGGTCACGCGCGATGCGTTGACGACGATCTCTTCACCGCCCTCTGCCGAGGCTGCGAGTTCGATCGGCAGATCGTAAGGCTGGCCGAAGACCGTGTTGATGTCGGTGATCTGCGTGTCGGGATAACCCGGTGCGGTCACGCTGACGCTGAACGGTCCGCCGATACGCAGGCCCTGCGCGGTGTAGGCGCCGTTCTCGTTGGTGGTGATCGTGCTGCGCGTACCCGACGGGACGTGAACGATCGTGACGGTCGCGCCCGAGACGGGCGCGCCGGCCGACGTCACCGTGCCACGAATCGACGAGGTCGTCTCCTGTGCCGAAGCGGCCATCGGCGCGACGAGCGCGATCGCTGCCACACCCAGGAAAAGGTTGTTCCGCATCAGTAATTACCCCTTTTGAGCGATTTGCTCTGGATCTCGCGACTTCATGTCGTGTTAATCCGGCCCTGCACTTTGAATATTTCGGTTCTGTGACATTGGCGAGTAGCGAATTGTCACAGACGCACTCGGTCATACCGCGTTGCAAAAAAGCAACGGATTCGAACCGATTCAGGTGCACTGGAACCAACGCGGAAATGACTTCCGGCGCGATCAGCTCGCAGCGACGATCTCGGCCCATTCGGCTTCGGTGATGACCTTGATGCCCAGTTCGGTCGCTTTCTTCAGCTTCGATCCGGCACCCGGGCCGGCAATGACGAGGCCGGTCTTGCTCGACACCGATGCCGCGACCCGTGCACCGAGCGACTCGGCCTGCGCCTTGGCCTCGTCACGGCTCAGCGTCTCCAGACTGCCGGTAAATACCAGAATCTGCCCGGTTACCGGTGATTCGCGGGTTTCGTGAACGACGTTTGTCGGTTTCACTTCACGCAACAGATCGAACACCACGCGACGATTGTGCGGCTCGGCGCAGAAGCCGACGAGCGCGCTAGCGACCTCCGGGCCGATCCCCGCGGTCTCGATCGTGCCGACCAGCAGCTTGTCGCGCCGGAGCACGAACTTCCGCTCGGGTTCGCCGATCACCGGCTCGATCTGCCTACGCAGGAACACCGCATGACGCAGCACCGCGCCAAGCGCCTTCGCAGACACATAGCGTCGCGCAAGGTCACGCGCGGTAATCCCACCGACGTGGCGGATGCCGAGCGAGAACAGGAAACGGTCGAGCGGGATCGTCCGCTTTTGCTCGATCGCCGCGATCACCTTGGCCGCCCACACGCGCCCATCCTTCTTCCGCGCGGTGAGTTGTTCCTCGGTCAGGCGGAAGATATCGGCGGGCGATTCGATCAGCCCGTCGCGGAAGAACGCCTCGATCAGCGTCTGGCCGAGCCCGCCGATGTCGAACGCATGGCGCGACGCGAAGTGGATCAGCCGCTCGACTCGCTGTGCCGGGCAGATCAGCCCGCCGGTGCAGCGATAGACGACCTCGCCTTCCTCGCGCTCGGCGGCCGATCCGCATTCGGGGCAGGTATTGGGGAAGACATAGGCCTCGCGCTCGGCCTCCGGGGTCAGGTTCTCGACGATCTGCGGGATCACGTCGCCTGCGCGCTGGACGAGCACGCGGTCGCCGGGCCGCACGCCCAAGCGCTCGATCTCGTCGGCATTGTGCAGCGTGGCGTTGGTCACAACGACACCACCGACGGTTACCGGGGATAGCCGCGCGACCGGAGTCATCGCACCGGTCCGCCCGACCTGAATGTCGATCTTCTCCAGCACCGTCTGCGCACGCTCGGCGGGAAATTTGTGCGCGATCGCCCAGCGTGGCGCCTTTGCGACCTGGCCCAACCGCGCCTGCCAGTCGAGCCGGTCGACCTTGTAGACGACGCCGTCGATGTCGAACGGCAGGTCGGCACGTTCGGCTTCGATCTTGCGATAGATTGCGAGTGCCGCCGCCGTCCCTTCGACCCGCGCAAACCCCTCGGCGATCGGAAAGCCCCAGCCGCGCAATTTATCGACGACCCCTGCCTGGGTCTCACCCGGCACGACGCTGGCTTCGCCCCAGCCATGCGCGAGGAACCGCAGCGTCCGGCTCGCGGTGACGCTCGCGTCCTTCTGGCGCAGCGATCCGGCTGCGGCGTTGCGCGGATTGGCGAACTGGCGCGCATCCTTGCCGGCTTCCTCCGCCTCGGCGAGCAGGCGCGCATTGAGCGCGGCGAAGTCGTCTTTCGCCATGTAGACCTCGCCGCGAACCTCGAAGATCGTCGGCGCTTCGCCGTTCAACTGTTGCGGAATGTCGCCGATGGTTCGCACATTGGCGGTGACGTCTTCGCCGACCTGACCATCGCCGCGGGTCAACGCTTGCACGAGCCGCCCCTCTTCATACCGCAGCGAACACGACAGCCCGTCGATCTTCGGCTCCGCGGTCAATGCAACCGGCGCATCGTCCGCCAGCTTCAGGAACCGGCGCACGCGCGCGACGAAATCCTCGACCTCCTCGTCCGCAAACGCATTGTCGAGGCTCATCATCGCCTTGGCATGCGCGACCTTCGTCAGATGCCCCGCAGGCGCGGCGCCGACCGTCCGACTCGGTGAATCGCCGCGCACGGCGGCCGGAAACGCCGCTTCGATCGCCGTATTGCGCCGCACCAGCGCGTCATACTGGGCATCGCTGATCTCGGGCGCGTCGTCGGTATGATAGCGGGCGTTATGATACGCGATCTGTGCGGCGAGCGTCTCCAGCTCGGCGGCGGCTTCGGTCTCGGTCGCGGGAAGGTCAGGCATCGCGCCGGGTTAGGGGAGGGGGCCACCTTTCGACAAGACCTCGATCAACATGGCGTGAACATTCGCGCGACTTGCGCGCTGATATCCCAAGACAATCTTTCCGGGATCCGCAATCATGACCGACACCAATCGTCGCGACCTCTTCAAGGGCGCGGCCGTCACCGGCCTCGCCGCCGCTGCTGCGCCTGCTTTCGCGCAGGGGCAGGCGCCACTCGCCGATCCGCAGACGCGCTTCGTCTCGACGCCATTTCCTGAGCAGCGTCAGAAATGGCCCGCACTTCAGCGCGACATGCGCCCGGTCCCCGACTGCGGCGAGGCGAGCTATCGCGGTTCGGGGCGGCTTGCGGGACGGAAAGCGCTGGTCACCGGCGGCGATTCGGGGATCGGTCGCGCGGCGGTCATCGCATTCTCGCGCGAAGGCGCCGACGTCGCGATCAACTATTACCCGACCGAGGAGCCCGATGCGCAGGATGTCGCGAAGCTGCTCCGTGCCGAGGGGCGGAAGGTCGTCCTGATTCCCGGCGACCTGACCGATGCGAAATTCTGCACCGACCTGATTGCGCGCGCCGCGCGTGAACTCGGCGGGCTCGACATCCTCGTCAACAACGCCGCGTACCAGCAGTCGAAGGCGTCGATCGCCGAGATCAGTTTCGAGCAGTTCGACCGCACGATGAAGACCAATGTCTATGCGATGTTTCACCTCTGCAAGGCGGCGATCCCGCTGATGAAGCCGGGCGCGTCGATCATCAACACGGGGTCGGTGAACTCGGTGAGCCCGGGCGAGGAGCTCCTCGATTATGCGACCACCAAGGGTGCGATCCTGATTTTCACCAAGGGGCTGGCGAAACAGCTCGGCAAGAAGGGCATCCGCGTCAACATGGTCGCGCCGGGGCCGGTCTGGACGCCGCTCCAAGTCGCCGGCGGTCAGCTGCCGGGCAAGATGGGCGAGTTCGGGCAGGACACGCCGCTCGGTCGCGCGGGTCAGCCGGCGGAATTGGCGTCGCTGTTCGTGACGCTGGCGGAGACGGGGACCAGCTTTACGAGTGGTAGCGCGTTTGCCGCGACCGGTGGCAGCGGGGTTCTATAACGCGGGCATGCCGCCGCGCCATCCACCCCGGCACCTCACTCCACCCCGGCGAAGGCCGGGGCCCAATGGCACGGCCGGTGTAACTAAGGTACCGCGCTCACCAACTGGTGTTTCCCAATTGGGCCCCGGCCTTCGCCGGGGTGGGAAACGGAGAGGACGCGATGAAAGCGGCAGCTCTAGTGTTGGTCTTCCTCTACACGGCCCCCGCCGCAGCACAGCAAATGCGCGTGTCCTTAAAGCCCGCTCCGGCGATCGGTTATGACTGGAACGACGATTCATCCATTGACGACCGGGTCCAGCAGTCGTTGTGGCCGCGGTCTGATGCCAGCGCGGCGGGCCTCGACGACATGATTCACGCCGAGCAGGCGCCGGTCCGCGCCGCGATCCATGAAGACGGCGCGTTTGGCAGCCGGGCGCTCCATGGTCTGCGCAAAGTCGGCGGCGATTACATCGTCGTGCCGGTGTTGAAGATTTATTTGGGTCACCCACGACAGGCCATGCCGTAACCCCGAACTTGTTCTTCCGCGAACGTGGGAGCCCGGGGTCATGGACTGTGGATGGTATCTGGGCCCCCGCCTTCGCGGGGGAACAAGACTGGTGGTAGTTCGCGCCGAACCTGCGCGCGTTAAGCCCGTTCCAGCAACCGCTCTGCCTGCGCCCGCGCCTCGTCGGTAATCTGCGCACCCGACAGCATCCGCGCGATTTCCTCGCGCCGCTCGTCCTCGCTCAACGCCCGCACGCCGGTCCGCGTGACCGTCCCGTCGCTGCTCTTGGCGATCAGCAGATGCTTCGCCCCCCGCGCCGCGACCTGCGGGCTGTGCGTCACCACCAGCAGCTGCGTGCTCAGCGCCAGCCGCGCGAGTCGTTCGCCGATCGCGCTCGCCACCGCACCGCCGACGCCGCGGTCGATCTCGTCGAACACCATCGTCGACGCGCCGCCTTCCTCCGCCAGCGCCACCTTCAGCGCGAGGATGAAGCGCGACAATTCGCCGCCCGACGCGATCTTGGTCAGCGCTGCGAACGGCGCGCCCGGATTGGTCGAGATCTCGAACTCGACGCGATCCTTGCCTGCCGAAGACCAACCCTCTTCACCAAGCGGCGCGACCACCGTCTGGAACCGCGCCGCGTCGAGCTTCAGTGGCGCGAGTTCGCCCGCGACCGCCACATCAAGTCGTTTCGCCGCCACCAGCCGCCGCTTCGTCAACGCATCCGAAGCAACGTAGAATGCCTTCCGCGCCGCCGTCACCCGCGCCTCCAGCACGGCAATCCCGCCTTCGCCCGCATCGAGTCGCTCAAGTCGCGCGCGCATCTCGTCCGCCAGCGCCGCCAGATCGTCCGGCTGCACACGGTGTTTGCGTGCCATCGCGCGAAGCTCGAACAACCGCGCCTCGTCATCCTCCAGCGCGCGCGGATCATAGGCCAGTTCGGCGCGAGCATCACGCAACTGCTCTTCGGCGACCGACGCCTCGATCACCGCGCGATCGACCGCCGCCAAAGCCTCGCCCAGCGCGACATGATCCTCCGCGATCCGCTCCAGCACGCGTGCGGCTTGGCGTAGCTTCGCCAACCCGCCATCCTTTCCTTCGAGAAAGTCGTCGATCGCCGCCAGATCATCGGCAATCTTCTCCGCCCGCTGCATCGATCGCCGCGTATCCGCGAGCGCCTCTTCCTCACCCGCGACGGGCGCCAGCGCAGCCAGTTCGGCAACGGTATGCTCCAGCCACTCGCGATCGCGCGCCGCCGTCTCGATATCCGCGCGGGCGGCGGCGAGTTCGGCCTCGGCCGCGCGAAACCCCGCGTAAGCCTTGCCGGTTGCGCATGGTTCGGTCCGCCCGAAGATATCGAGCAAAGCCCGATGCCCACGCGCGTTCAACAACCCGCGTTCGTCATGCTGCCCGTGGATCTCGACCAGATGCGGTGCCATCGCTCGCAGCAGTCCCGCCGACGCCGGCTGGTCGTTGACGAATCCGCGACTGCCGCCGTCCGCCTTGACGATCCGCCGCACGATCAGCTGCTCGCCGCGCTCGATCTCCAGTCCGTTCTCGTCGAACAGCAGCGCAAGGGGCGACTCGGGGGCAGGAGCATCGAAGGTCGCGGTCACCACCGCCTGCGCGGCACCGTGCCGCACCAGCCCGCTATCGCCGCGCCCGCCAAGTGCGAGGCCGAGCGCATCGAGCAGGATCGACTTGCCCGCCCCGGTCTCGCCGGTCAACACGCCGAGCCCCTCGCCGAATCCCAGATCCAGCGCCTCGATCAGCACCACGTCGCGAATGGAAAGTTCGGTCAGCATAGGATGTCCGCCATAGACGAACGGGCGCGCAATGCGATCCCCCTATGTTCCAATCGAACCCTTAGCTGCCGGTGTTGGACGGCTGGCCTGCCGAACGCGGCTTCTCCGGCGTTCGCACCGAAGGACCGGTCGGCGTCGAACCCGGCTCGTCGAGCTCGACCATCACCGACGGCGTACCCTTTGTTCCGACCGGCACGACCTGCTCGCCCGCGGGCAGCGGTGGCACCGCGGGAACCTGGTTCTTCTTCAGCAGGTCGTAGGCATGCTGATACCAGTCGGTCCCGGGATAGTTGCGCCCGAGCACCGCGCCGGCCTTCTCAGCCTCGACAGGCACGCCGAGCGCCAGATACGTCTCGATGAGCCGCATCAGCGCCTCGGGCGTGTGCGTGGTCTGCTGGAACTTGTCGATCACGGTCCGGAACCGGCCGTTCGCGGCGAGCCACTGGCCACGCGTCTCGTAGAACCGCCCGATCTCCATCTCCTTGCCCGCGAGATGGTCGTTGACCAGATCGATCTTCAGCCGGGCATCCGACGCATAGCGCGTGTTGGGATAGCGGCGCATCAGTTCGCCCAGCGAATCGAGCGCCTGGCGCGTGATCTTCTGGTCGCGCGTGACGTCGGTGATCTGCTCGTAATAGCCGAGCGCGATCAGGTAATAGGCGTAAGGTGCATCACGATTGCCCGGATGGACGGCCAGGAAGCGCTGCGCCGAGCTGATCGACGCGGTGTAATCCTTGGCGAGGTAGTAGCTGAATGCCGACATGATCTGCGCCCGGCGTGCCCAGATCGAATAGGGGTGCTGGCGCTCGACCTCGTCGAACAGCTGTGCGGCTTCCTTGTAGCGTGCCTGATCGAGCCGTGCCTTGGCGGTCGAATACAGCGTGCCGACGTCGCGCGCGACATAGGGCAGATCGCCCTTGGCAGCGCGGCCACCCGCACAACCGGCCATGGGGAGCGCAAGCGCGGCGAGGAGCGTGACCGCGAGGGCACGAGACTGGGGGATACGCATTGGCGTTGTCCTTAGCGTATGCGGGGCTTGGCGAACAATCCCTTTCGCCCCCCCCATATCATCGCTCCGCTATTGAGCTTTCCCGTTGGCTGGATCACACGGCAAGGGTCATGCGTTCGTGTCACGCCATTTAGTCGAGGATCATGTCATGCCGGCCACATTGTTGCACACCCACCGCGTCGAGAAGCCATGGGGTCGCGACACGCTCTGGCCCGGATTCGAGGATCCCGCCACGGGCTCGCCGCCGATCGGCGAAGTCTGGTTCCAGGAGCCCGGCGACACCACCCCCGACCTGCTGATCAAATACCTGTTCACTTCACAGAAGCTGTCGGTCCAGGTCCATCCGGATGACGATCAGGCGCATGCGCGGGGTCTGCCGCGCGGCAAAGATGAGTGCTGGACGGTGCTCGCGGCCGAGTCGGACTCGACAATCGCGGTCGGCACGAAGGAGCCCATCTCAAAGGAGGAACTGCGGGCGTCGGCGGTCGATGGTACGATCGAGGACAAGCTCGATTGGAAGCCGGTTAAGCCGGGCGACTTCATGTATTGCGCGTCCGACACGATCCACGCGATCGGTGGCGGGCTGACCGTGATCGAGGTTCAGCAGAATTCCGAGACGACCTATCGCCTCTACGATTACGGTAGCGACCGCGAACTGCACCTGGATGACGGTGTCGAAGTCGCCGACCCGACTCCGTACGTCCCCGTCGCGCCGCCGATCGAGATCGAGACCGGCCGCACGATCATGGTCGAGGGCCCGAAGTTCGTGCTCGAACGCTGGAAGGGCGGCGACCACGTCGTTAACCTGCCTGAGGGAACGACCGGCTGGGTGATCCCGATCGCCGGCTCGGGCGAAGTCGCTGGCGTCGCGTTCAAAGCGGGCGAATGCGCGACGATGACAGGTAGCGAGACGGTTTCGACGAGCGCGGATGCGGACCTGTTGTTCGCGTATCCGTTGGCGAAGCGGATTTGAGCGAAGGCTAGATCGAGCGAGGGAGGGAGGAGAGCGCTTCCTACCCTTCCTTGTTCTCCTGCGAAGGCGGGAGCCCAGTCTGGGTCCCCGCCTTCGCGGGGAAACATGATGGTTCAGAAGCACGCCATTCCCAATGGCAACCACCCGGCGAAGATTGCACGGCCCCTCTTTGCCCACTCACCACCCGTTAACTGCGGCGCTATACCCCCGCGCAATGCTGCGCGTTCTCACCCTATCCACCCTGTTTCCCGACGCCACCCGCCCGAACTTCGGCGGCTTCGTCGAGCGGCAGACGCTGAGCCTCGCCGCGCATCCAAACGTTGACCTGAAAGTGGTCGCGCCGATCGGCCTCCCGCCGGGCATTCTCAGCAGTTTCCGCCATTACGCGCCGCTTGCGAAACTGCCGCACCGCGAAAGCTGGAAGGGCGTCGACGTCCACCGCCCCCGCTTTACCGCGCTGCCGTTCACGCAAGGGCGTCACCATGCCGCGGCACTGGAACGCGCCCTCGTTCCAGTCCTCGACACGATCCGCGCGGACTTCGCGTTCGACGTGATCGACGTGTCGTTCTTTTTCCCCGAAGGCCCCGCCGCGGTCGCACTCGGCAAACGCTACGGCGTCCCCGTCTCGATCAAGGCGCGTGGTTCCGACATCCACCATTGGGGCGAAGCGCCCGCGACCGCAGCGCAGGTGCGCGAGGCCGGGCAGGGGGCAGCTGGTCTCCTCGCGGTCAGCGCCGCGATGAAGGCGGACATGGTGGCGCTCGGCATGCCGGCCGACCGCATATCGGTGCATCACACCGGGGTCGATCAGGACCGCTTCCGCCCCATCGACGATCGCGCATCGGCCAAGGCGAAGCTCGGCGTGCAAGGTCCGCTCGTCATCGCGATCGGCGGGCTCTTGCCGCGCAAGGGGCATGATGTCGTTATCCAGGCGGTTGCGGCGCTGCCCGGAGTTTCGCTCCTGATTGCCGGGCATGGCCCCGCACGCGCCGACCTGAAGGCACTGATCGCTCGGCTCGGCGTCAGCGACCGCGTTCGCCTGCTTGGTTCGTTACCGCACGCCGATCTGCCCGCGCTGGTCGCTGCCGCCGACGTCAGCGCGTTGGCGTCGAAATCCGAAGGGCTTGCCAATGTCTGGGTCGAATCGCTCGCCTGCGGCACGCCGGTCGTCATCACCGATGCCGGTGGTGCTCGCGAGGTGGTGATCTCACCGGAAGCCGGGCGCGTAACGATCGGCGATCCGCTGGCGTTCGCCGCGGCGATTGCCGATCTGCTCTCCAGTCCGCCCGCTCGGTCCGCGACACGCGCGATGGCCGCCGGCTTCACTTGGGAAAGAAACACTGCAACGCTGTACGCGCACCTTGCGGCGCTCGTCGCGGGTTATCCCTCGAGAGGGTAGAGCGCCGCGACGATCCAGCGACCTTCGCCGCGCAACACCGCCCACGCCCGAGCGGCGGCACGGCTGTCCATCGCCTCGATCCCGAACCCCCGCGCCTCGACCGCACGCTTGAACGCAAGCGGCGGCTGACGCAGCGCCGAACCGGTACCCAGCAACAGGAACTCGGGCGGCGGATCTAGCGCGAGCAATGCCGCCACGTCCGCCTCGCCGAGCGCCTCGAACGCCGGCGGCTCCCAGCCATCCGCGCGTTCGGGGCTGATCGACAACGCGGTATAATAGCCGTCGTCGACCTTGAACCCGGCCCGACCGATCGCCGAGATCATCGGCCCATCGGTCTTTTCGCGATCCATCCTCATTTAACGCTCGACCTTGGGACCCACCCGCTCGGCGCCGTCCTGCACGCCGCCCTTGCGTGGGGCAGGATCGGCCCGCAGCCCGAGCGTGATCAGCAGCGACGACGACACGTAGATCGACGAGTACGTCCCGACCACGATGCCCAGGATCATCGCGGCGGTGAACCCGCGCAGCACGTGGCCGCCGAGCACCAGCATCGCGACCAGCGCGAGCAGGATCGTTACCGAGGTCATCACCGTGCGGGGCAGCGTCTCGTTCACCGACAGATCGATGATCTCGCGCATGTCCATCTTCCGATAGCGCCGCATGTTCTCGCGGATACGGTCGTCGATCACGATCTTGTCGTTGATCGAGTACGAAATGATCGTCAGCACCGCCGCGACGATATTGAGGTCGACTTCGAAATAGTCCCGCATCAGCGCAAAGAAGCCGACCGTCATAAGCAGATCGTGGACGATCGCGACGATCGTCGACACGCCGAACTGCCACTCGAACCGCACCACCGCGAACAGCGCGATGCCGAGGATCGACAGCACCACCGCGAGCAGGCCCTTGGTGATCAGTTCCTCAGAAACCTTGCCCGTGATCGTATCGTATTTCGAGAAGGTCGCGCCGGGGAACTTGACCGCCAGGTCGTCCGACACCTTCTTCACGAGGCGATTGGTGGCACCTTCGTCGCCCTGTTCCGGCAACGGCAGGCGAATCGACAGCGTCTTGGGGTCGCTGAACGACTGGATCGAGGCTTCGCCGACGCCAAGGCGATCGACCTCGGCACGCACCGCCTCGATCGACGGCGTGGTCGCGAACTTCTGTTCGATCAGGACGCCACCGACGAAGTCGACGCCCATGTTCAGGCCACGGAACGCAACGAGTCCGATTGCGAGAAGCGACAGGATCAGCGTCAGCCCGAACGCCCATTTCCGGAACGCGACGAACTTCAGGTTGGTATTATCGGGTACGAGTTTCAGCAGGCGCATGGTTATCTCCCGCCTCAAATATTGATCGTGGTGGGGCGGTTATTCCGCAGCCACAGCGCGACCATCATCCGCGTGAACGTGACGGCGGTGAACACCGACGTGCAGATCCCGATCAGCAGCACGACCGCGAAGCCCTTCACCGGACCCGAGCCGAGCAGCAGCATGATCACGCCGGTGATACCGTGCGTGATGTTCGCCTCGAAGATCGTCCGCGATGCTTCCTTGTAGCCGAGCTCGACCGACTGGATCACGCTGCGCCCGCGTCTCCGCTCCTCGCGAATACGCTCGTTGATCAGCACGTTGGCATCCACCGCGGTGCCGATCGTCAGCACGAACCCGGCGATACCGGGCAAGGTGAGCGTTGCCTTCAGCATCGCCATGACGGCGACGATGACCAAGATGTTGATGACCACCGCGAGGTTCGCATACATCCCGAACCGGCCGTAGGTGACGAACATGAACACGATCACGAGCAGCGCGGCGACGATCGACGCCAGCACGCCGGCGCGGATCGAATCCTTGCCGAGATCAGGGCTGACGGTGCTTTCTGCGATGATCTTCAGATCGACCGGCAACTTGCCCGAGCGGAGCGAGATCGCCAGCGCGTTCGCGGACTCAACCGTGAAATTACCCGAGATCGACGCGCGGCCACCAAGGATCGGCTCGTTGATGTTCGGCGCGGAGATCACCGAATTGTCGAGGATGATCGCGAACGGCTTGCCGGTATTCTCGGTCGTGACCTTGGCGAAGCGACGTCCGCCGACCGAGTCGAACGTGATCGCCACCTGCGGTGCGTTGGTCTGCGGCTCGAACTCCTGGCGCGCATCGGCCAGCTGATCGCCCGAG
Organism: Pseudomonadota bacterium; assembly: GCA_040388215.1. GTDB lineage: Bacteria > Pseudomonadota > Alphaproteobacteria > Sphingomonadales > Sphingomonadaceae > Sphingomonas. Next base: position 27,437 of record JAZKCH010000012.1, read on the forward strand.
ATGATCACCGATCGCTTGACCGCGATGAACGGCACGCCCTGCGGATTGCCCGGATAGGGGAGGACCTGGCTGCCGACCGGCGCGATGCCCTTGACCAGATCGGCCGGGTTCGCGGTCTGGTCGACCAGCTTGAATTCGAGCTTTGCGGTCTTGCCGAGCAGGCTCTTCAGCGCATCCGGGCTCTTCAAGCCAGGCACCTGGACGACGATCCGCGTCGCACCCTGGCGAACGATCGTCGGCTCCTTGGTGCCGAGCTCGTCGATGCGGCGGCGGACGACTTCGGTCGCGTCCTTCATCGCCGTGTCGATCGCCTGCGTCAGGCCGGCCTCGGTCGGCTTGAGCACGAACCGGCTCGTGTCGACGACGTTGATGTCCCATTCGCGCTGGCCGCTCATGCCCGCGCCACCGCCGGTGATCGCCAGCAGACGCTCGCGTGCCGCGTCGACCTGCGAAGGATCACGCAGCAGGAAGGTCAGCTGACCGCCACGCGTCGAAATGTCGCCGATCTCGATCCGCGGGCTTCCGTTGCGCATCGTCCCCGCGACGCTGTCGCGCATCGCCTCGATCCGCGTCGCGGCGAGATCAGCCGTGTCCGCTTCGAGCAGCAGATAACTGCCGCCGGCGAGATCGAGGCCGAGGTTGACGCGGGAATGCGGAATCCGCCCCCATTGGTCCGTGGTGCTCTCGGGGAGGAAACTCGGGATCGCCAGCAGGCAGAGTGCCGCCAGCAGCCCGATGATCGACCCGACCTTCCAGCGCGGAAAATCCAGCATCAGTCGTTTGCCGGCTTCGTGTTCGGGCTGGTGATGTCGGTCAGCGTCGCCTTGACGACGCGCACGCGGACGTTCGGCGCGATCTCGACCTCGACGACATTATCCTCGACCTTGGTCACCTTGCCCAGGATCCCACCCGAGGTGACGACGCTGTCGTTCTTCTTCACCGCCGCGACCGATGCCTGCAACGCCTTCATGCGCTTTTGCTGCGGGCGGATCATCAGGAAATAGAACACGACGAACACGAGGAAGAGCGGCGCGAGGCTCAGGAACGAGGCGATCCCGCCCCCCGCCGTCGTGGCGCCGTCTGCGGCCTGGGCAAAAGCTGGTGAGATGAACATGAAGGTCCGTATCTGGCTGGGCCGTATAAGGCGCAAGGATGGGTCGGGCCGGACGTCGCGCGTCGCGCCCGCATTGGTCCGCCCGCTATCATCGCTTGGAACCGCGCGCAACAGATCGCCACAGGATGAGACGTGGGCGCCGTGCGACCGGGCGCATCTGACATGGCTGCCGACATAGCTGTGGTGTTCGGGCTTGCATCAGGCGCGGACCCCGCGTAGTGCGCCCCCCTCGGGTCGTCTTGCGGCCCGTTCGGTCGGAGCGTAGCGCAGCCTGGTAGCGCACCACACTGGGGGTGTGGGGGTCGCAGGTTCGAATCCTGTCGCTCCGACCATTTTCTTACATCGATGTTCGGCTAGGTTGAGCCTCGCCAGTTCCCTTGCGAACGCCTGTTCCCTCGCGAACACCGGGGGCCAGGACCACGAACGCTGCCGCCCGTTACCCTGGACCCCCGCCTTCGCGGGGGAACAGCTTTGGTATGGCGTCCGCCCTTACGCCGTCTCGCTCACCGTTGCCGCATGACCCACGGCGATCGCGCTCAAATTCACGATCCCGCGCGCGGTCACGCTCGGCACCATCATCTGCAACGGCTTGGCCAGCCCGAGCAGCATCGGCCCCAGCGGCGCCGATTCGGTCGAAGCCGACAGCAGCGACACCGCGATGTTCGCCGCATCGATGTTCGGCATCACCAGTAGGTTCGCCGACCCGGTCAGCGGGCTGTCGTCGACCAGCCGCCGCCGCAGCGCTTCGGACAGCGCCGCATCGCCGTGCATCTCCCCGTCGAACTCGAACTCTGGCGCCATCTCCTTCAGCAACGCATGCCCCGCTCGCATCTTCTGCGCCGAGGGCGACCGCGACGCGCCGAAGCTCGAATGCGACAGCAACGCCGCCTTCGGCTCGATCGCGAACGCGCGCACCGCATCGGCCGCGAGCATCGTCATCTCGGCAATCTGCTCGGCGGTCGGATCGACCGTGACGTGCGTATCGCAGAAGAACAGGCTGCCGGTCCGCAGGATCACCGCCGACATCGCGTAAAGCCGCGAGACGCCCGGCATCCGTGGGATTAGCGGCATGACATACGTCATCTGCGTCCACCAGTCGCCGATACCGCCACACAGCGCCGCATCGACGCGGCCCTCGCGCAGCAGCATCGCCGCGGCGACGCTGGGTCGCGTCCGCAGAGCGCGCTCGGCACTGTCCGGCGGCGTGCCGCGGCGGCCGACCAGCGCGCTATAGCCCGCCAGCAGCGGCTCGAAGACTTCGCGATCGGTAGCCGGATCGAGCACCTCGACGTCGGTGCCGATCGTCATGCGCAGACCGCTCGATTCGATCTTTTCGGCGATCACCTCGCGCCGCCCGATCAGCACCGGCCGCCCGATGCCCTCGTCGATCACCGTCTGTACCGCGCGCAACGTCCGCGGGTCCTCGCCCTCGCCATACGCGATCGAGCGACCCGCCTGCTTGGCGCGCGCGAAGATCGGCCGCATCAGCTGGCCCGAGCGATACACGAACACTTCGAGGTCACGCAGATACGCGTCGAAATCCTCGATCGGCCGCGTCGCCACGCCCGAATCCATCGCCGCCTTCGCCACTGCCGGCGCGACGTGCAGGATCAGCCGCGGATCGAACGGCTTGGGAATGATGTAGGTCGGCCCGAACACCGGCGTCGCGCCGCCATAGGCCGAGACGACCACATCCGAAGCCGTAGCGCGCGCTAGCGCCGCGATCGCGTCGACCGCCGCGACCTTCATCGCCTCGTTGATCTCGGTCGCGCCGACGTCCAACGCCCCGCGAAAAATGAACGGGAAGCACAGCACGTTGTTGACCTGGTTCGGAAAATCCGAGCGGCCAGTGGCGATGATCGCATCGGGCCGCGTCGCATGGACCAGCGCCGGCTGAATCTCGGGCTCGGGGTTCGCCAGCGCCAGGATCAGCGGATCGGGCGCGAGCAGGTGCAGCCATTCCTGCTTCAGCACGCGCGGCGCCGACAGGCCGAGGAAGATGTCCGCGCCTTCCAGCACGTCCTCCAGCGTCCGCGCATTCGTCGTGCGGGCATAGCGCGCCATGTTCGGCGGCATATTCTCGTCGCGACCGGCGTGGACGACGCCCTTGATATCGGTCAGCGTCACGTTCTCGGGATTGAGCCCCATCGACACCAGCAGGTCGACCGTCGCGAGCGCCGCCGCGCCCGCGCCCGACGTCACCAGCTTCATCTGGTCGAGCCGCTTGCCGCGCAGTTCGAGCACGTTGCGCACTGCGGCGGCGCACACGATCGCGGTGCCGTGCTGATCGTCGTGGAACACCGGGATGTTCATCAGTTCGCGCAGCTTCGTCTCGATCTCGAAGCACTCGGGCGCCTTGATGTCCTCGAGATTGATTCCACCGAAGGTCGGCTCGAGCACGCGGACCGCTTCGATGAACGCCTGCGGATCGAGCTGGTCGATCTCGATGTCGAAGCAGTCGATCCCGGCGAATTTCTTGAAGAGCACCGCCTTGCCCTCCATCACCGGCTTCGACGCCAGCGCGCCGATCGCGCCGAGGCCCAGAACCGCGGTGCCGTTGGTGATCACCGCGACGAGATTGCCCCGCGCGGTATAGTCGCGCGCCTTGTCCGGATCGGCGGCGATTTCCTCGCACGCCGCGGCGACGCCAGGTGAATAGGCGAGCGCGAGATCGCGCTGCGTCGCCATCCGCTTGGTCGCCTCGACCGAGAGCTTACCGGGTTTGGGATAGCGGTGATAATCGAGCGCGGCTTTGCGGAAATCGTCTTCCATGGTCTTCCTAACCTGTCGGCCGCGGCGGCGACCGGGTGGGCGCGGGCAAGGCCCGCGGCGAATGTTCAAGGGAGCGCATAGCCTCAGGGGCACCGATCCGCCAACCCCGCGCGGACGTAGCGTCGGTTTGGTTGGGGCGGGGGAGCGTCACTCCATCACGCCACAACCCATCAGTGCAGCAACCCAACAGTACCACCACCCCGGCGAAGGCCGGGGCCCAGGTGGAACGTCGAAGGTAACGAAGCGCCGCCCTCCGTTAGCGCCGTTCCCCAATTGGACCCCGGCCTCCGCCGGGGTGGTGCGGCTAGGGCGAACTCCATCGATCCTTCCCCGTAAGGGTAAGGTGTAACCGAAGGTGAAGGAGGGGGAGGGCCCTGAACAGAGGTTGTCGCTACCTCCCCCTCCGTCTGGCAAGTGCCAGCCACCTCCCCCTGGCGGGGGAGGATTGAAGTACCTCCGCCCAAAACCCCTGTCCTACAGCGAACCGATATGGTTCGCTCCGGTGACGCAACCGGGCGGGACAAAAACAATGACCATCAGCACCCTAATCGACGCCGTCATCGACCGCGAAGGCGGCTACACCAATCATCCCGCCGACCGCGGCGGCCCCACCCGCTACGGCATCACTCAGGCAGTAGCCCGAACCAACGGCTACACCGGCGACATGCGCACCTTCTCCCGCGCACAAGCCGAAGACATCTACCGCCGCCTCTACTGGACCCGCCCCGCCTTCGACCAGATCGCTTCTCGCGCCCCTAAAATCGCAGAAGAACTCTTCGACACCGGCGTCAACATGGGCCCCGCGGTCGCCGCCACCTTCCTCCAACGCGCCCTAAACGCGCTGAACCGAGGCGCCACCGACTACCCTGACATGACCTTGGACGGCCGCATCGGCCCAACAACATTAACCGCACTCGATGCCTTCCTCGCCCGCCGAAAACCAAGCGGCGAAACCGTGCTCCTAAAAGCGATCGAGGCGCTTCAAGGCGAACGCTACGTAGCGCTCGCCGAGACCCGCCCCGCCAACGAAGCCTTCCTCTACGGCTGGCTCGCGAACCGCACCTGACGCCCCTGCGAAACGCTGCCAGCGTGTGAATTTTGTGAACTTCACTCCGACCGGAGATTGCGCATGACCCCGCAGCCCCTTGATCCAGAACCAGACCCCTGGATCACCCGAGCCCGCCCGACCTTCCTCTACGTGATGTACGCACTGCTACTCGGCGCGATCCCTGCAGGCCTGATCGCCGCCGTCCGCCCGCAGATGGCGCAGGCGATAGCGGCAGGGATGGCGGCGTATCTCAACGCCATCCCCGAACCGCTCTACGCGCTCTTCGGCACCGGCTACCTCGGCTACACGGTGGCCAGGGAATGGGGGAAGGGGCGGTGACCACCCCCTCCGTCATCCTGACGAAAGTCAGGATCCAGAGCCAAGGACGTCAACCTGCGTTACTCTGGATCCTGACTGTCGTCAGGATGACGGGGAGGGCGCGCGATAAGCGGTCGTGCCGTGGCGGTCCGACCGTTGCACCCCCAAAACCACACCCTACATCGCGCCTATGAGCAACGACCCACACGCCATGCCGACTTGGCACGGCACCACCATCCTCTCGGTCCGCCGCGGCGGCAAGGTCGTCGTCATCGGCGACGGCCAGGTCTCGATGGGCCAGACCGTCATGAAACCCAACGCGCGCAAAGTCCGCCGCCTCGGCGACGGCAGCGTCATCGGCGGATTCGCCGGCGCGACCGCGGACGCCTTCACGCTGTTCGAACGCCTCGAACGCAAGCTCGAAGCACACCAGGGCCAGCTCCTCCGCGCCGCGGTCGAGCTCGCCAAGGACTGGCGCACCGACAAGTTCCTCCGCAATCTCGAGGCAATGATGATCGTCGCCGACAAGGACGTGACGCTGATCCTCACCGGCAACGGCGACGTGCTCGAACCCGAGAACGGCGTCGCCGCGATCGGCTCCGGCGGCAACTACGCCTTGGCCGCCGCCCGAGCGCTGGTCGAATACGAGACCGACGCCGAAGTCCTCTGCCGCAAGGCGATGCACATCGCCTCCGAGCTCTGCGTCTACACCAACGACCGCCTCACCGTCGAAACGATGGACAGCACCACGTAATTCCTTCTCCCCCTCCCGCCTGCGGGAGGGGGCAGGGGGTGGGCGCCCGCTCACCTCCAGCGCCAACCTTCGAGGGAAGCGCGAGCCCACCCCCAACCCCTCCCGCAAGCGGGCGGGGAGCGAGATCAGAATGAACGACCAGCTCACCCCGAAGGCCATCGTCGCCGCGCTCGACGCCCACATCATCGGCCAGGCCGCCGCGAAACGCGCGGTCGCCGTCGCGATGCGCAACCGCTGGCGCCGCCAGCAGCTCAGCGAAGACCTCCGCGACGAGGTCACGCCCAAGAATATCCTGATGATCGGGCCGACCGGCTGCGGCAAGACCGAGATCAGCCGCCGTCTGGCGAAACTCGCCGACGCGCCGTTCGTGAAGGTCGAGGCGACCAAGTTCACCGAGGTCGGCTATGTCGGCCGCGACGTCGAACAGATCGCCCGCGACCTCGTCGAGGAAGCCATCCGCCTCGAAAAGGAACGCCGCCGCGTCGCCGTCAAGGACAAGGCCGAGGAGGCGGCGATGGCGCGCCTGCTCGACGCGCTCACCGGCAAGAACGCGAGCGAGGCGACGCGCGAGAGCTTCAAGCAGCGCTTCCTTGACGGCCATCTGAACAACGCCGAAGTCGAGATCGAGATCGAGCAGGCCCCCGCCATGCCGTTCGACATTCCCGGCGGCGCGCCGCAGATGATCAATCTCGGCGAGATGATGAAGTCGTTCGGTGGTGGCCAGCAGTTGAAGCGGCGCAAGCTCACCGTCCACGCGGCTTGGGACAAGCTCGTCGAGGAAGAGGCCGACAAGCGCCTCGACCAAGACGAGGTCAGCCGCGCGGCTTTGGCCGATGCAGAGGCCAACGGCATCGTCTTCCTCGACGAGATCGACAAGATCGCGGTCAGCGACGGGCGTGGCGGCTCGATCAGCCGCGAAGGCGTCCAGCGCGATTTGTTACCCTTGATCGAGGGCACCACCGTGGCCACCAAATATGGTCCGATGAAGACCGACCACATCCTTTTCATCGCGTCGGGCGCGTTCCACGTCGCCAAGCCGAGCGACCTGCTTCCCGAACTCCAGGGCCGCCTGCCGATCCGCGTCGAGCTGAAGGGCCTCACCGAAGCCGATTTCGTCGCGATCCTGTCGGACACGAAGGCGTCGCTGCCGCTGCAATACAAGGCGCTGATCGCGACCGAAGGCGTCGGCATCGAGTTCACCGAAGACGGCATCGCCGCGATTGCGCGGATCGCCGCCGAGGTGAACTCGGAGATCGAGAACATCGGTGCGCGGCGGTTGCAGACGGTGATGGAAAAGCTGCTCGAGGAGGTAAGCTACAACGCCGAGGACCGCGGCGGCTCGAACCTCGTCATCGACGGCGCGTATGTCGACAGCCAGCTGAAGGAAATCGCGCGCAACACGGACCTGAGTCGCTTCGTGCTGTAAGTGCGCCTTCCGTTCGTGCTGAGCGAAGTCGAAGCACATGGGCCAAGGCCCTTCGACTACGCTCAGGGCGAACGGGGTGGGGACCATGAGGAGACACACGTGGACGTGACCGTAGCCATAGCCGCTCGCCGCTCCGTCCGAGGCTTCCTCGACACGCCGGTCGACGCAGTTCTACTCCATGACCTGGCCGTTAAAGCATCCCGAGCAGCGACTGGCGGTAACCTCCAGCCCTGGCATATCGCCATCGTCCAGGGCGACGCCATGGTTCGTCTCAAAGCCACCATGGCGGACAAGATCGCGACCGGCGCGTCCGAAACCCCAGCCTACGACATCTACCCCAAAGACCTGACCGCCCCCTACCGAGACCGCCGCTACGCCGTAGGCGAAGCGATGTACGCGCATCTCGGCATCCCTCGCGATGACAAGCCTGCGCGGCAAAAATGGTTCGCCCGAAACTTCGAATTCTTCGGCGCCCCCGCCGCGTATTTCTGCACGGTCGACAGGCGAATGGGCCCGCCGCAATGGTCGGACCTTGGCATGTATCTGCAAAATCTGATGCTGCTCGCGGTAGAAGCCGGCCTCGCCACCTGCCCGCAAGAATGCTGGGCGATGTATCCGGAGACGGTCGGGACGTTCCTGGACATGCCCGAGGACCGCATGCTCTTCTGCGGCATGGCGATTGGCTATGAGGACAAGACTGCCCAGGCTAATCAACTTCGTACGGAGCGCGCTGATGAGACGGAATGGCTGACAACGATCAAGCCGTCATCCTGACGAAAGTCAGGATCCAGAGCCACAAGAGACCGCCCTTAGTTACCCTGGATCCTGACGTTCGTCAGGATGACGGGACTAGAGAACGACCGTCACCGGCTTGGCACCCTTGATCCCGGCCAGGATCATGGCTTCCCAAATCGCCGGATCACCTGCCGCGGCCATCGCCTTGTCAGGCTCCCGGAGAGTCTTCAGCACCGCCAGCGCATCGGGCAGGTAATCCGCCCACGCCGCATCGATCAGCCGCGACGCCGACTCGGCATCGCCGCCGGCGTTCGCGCTGATCCGCTGTCCTGCCAGGACGCGTGCGACGCGTTCGGCAACCGGTGTCGTGGAAACGTCCATGAGCATTCTCCTCGCGGGCTGGTCTATACCAAACCCGCGAGGCGAACGAATGCTCCTTTAGCGTGCCGAACTCGGGCCTGCACCGCGCGCAGGACCACGGCCGCCACCGCCGCCGCCAGCCGGACGACCACCGCCCTGACCGCCAGGACGACCACCGCCCTGGGGACGACCGCCGCCGCCTTGGCCGCCGCCGCCACCCTGGCCACCACGGCTAGCACCCGCATAGTTGCGACCGGTCGTCCCGGTAGCCCGCGGCGAATGCGTCGCACGCGGACGTGCCGGATCGCGCGGACGATCGATCCGGACTTCGGGATCGGCGCCCATCGTCTTGACGCGCGTCTGCTTGATCTGGTTCGACAGGTTCACGAAATCGTCCGGCAGCGACCGGACCTGGACCTTCTGGCGGGTGATCCGCTCGATGTCGCGCAGGTACGCCTTCTCGTCATCCGCGCAGAACGCGACGGCGATGCCGCTCGCGCCCGCACGCGCGGTGCGGCCGATGCGGTGGACATACTGCTCGGCGACGTTCGGCAGCTCGAAGTTGATGACGTGGCTGACGCCCGAGACGTCGATGCCGCGCGCGGCGATGTCGGTCGCGATCAGGACCTTGACCTTGCCCTGCTTGAACTCGCCCAGCGCCCGCTCGCGCTGGCCCTGGCTTTTGTTGCCGTGGATCGCGTTCGAGGCGATGCCGTTACCGGCCAGCAGCTTCACGACGCGGTCGGCGCCATGCTTGGTGCGCGTGAACACGAGCGCACGGTCGATCGCCGGATCGGCCAGCGTAATCGTCAGCAGCGCCTGCTTCTCCGACTGGTTGCAGAAGGTGACATACTGGTCGACGCGCTCGGCCGTCGTCGCAGCCGGCTTCACCGACACGGTCTTAGGGTCGAGCAGGAACTGCGACGCCAGCTCACGGATCGCGACCGGCATCGTCGCCGAGAAGAACAGCGTCTGACGCTTCTTCGGCAGCATCCGCACGATCTTCTTCAGTGCATGGATGAAGCCGAGGTCCATCATCTGGTCGGCTTCGTCGAGCACGAGGATTTCGATCATCGACAGGTTCACGAAGCCCTGCTCGATCAGATCGATCAGGCGGCCCGGCGTGGCGACGAGGATGTCGACGCCGCGGCTCATGTCCTGGCGGTTCTTGTTGATGCTGGTGCCACCGAACACGGTCGTCACCGACATCTTGCTGAACTGGCCGTACGCGCGGGCGCTGTCGGCGATCTGGCTCGCCAGCTCACGGGTAGGTGCAAGCACCAGCATGCGGCAATGCGTCGGCAGGACGCGCTTCTGGTTCTCGGTCAGCCGCTGGATCGACGGCAGCACGAACGCCGCGGTCTTGCCGGTACCGGTCTGCGCGATGCCGAGCAGATCGCCGCCCTCGAGCAGGATCGGGATCGACTGTGCCTGGATCGGCGTCGGCTCGGTATAGCCCTTGGCTTCGAGCGCACGGACGAGCGGCTCGGCAAGGCCGAGGTTTGCAAATGACATGTAGAGTCTCTCAAATAGATGCCGGGCTCGCGAATCCACACAAGGACGCGCGAGGGGCGGTGGTGTTTTGACACCCCGCGTGAAAAGGGAAGCCCGTTGGAAACGACCGAGGCGGAGCTAAGACCCTAGGGCCCAATCACGCTGCATTACGCCTCGATAGAGCGCAGTTGCAGCAAAGCGCGCAAAAAGTCAACCTTGGAGGCGTTTCGTGTCAGAGTTGCTTCTGGTTGAGGTGGAGATAGCGTTCGTTGAACTCGGCGGCATCGCGCAGGCCCGGCCAGTCGATCACGCTGACCTGGCGTTTTTTCCTCGCGATGAACCCGGCCGCCTCGAGCGATTTCAGCACGCGATTGACGTGCACCGGGGTCAGGCCCAGCGCATCGCCGAGCTGCTCCTGCGTCATCGGTAATTCATACGCCATGTCCGCGCCCGCCGAGGTCCGGAACCGCACCGAGAACTCGCACAGCAGATGCGCCAGCCGCGACCGCGCATTGCGCCGGCCGATGTTCAACAGCCATTCTCGGTGGATCGACGATTCGATCAGCGCATCGACCCACAGGGCGTGGCCGGCGACCGGACAGGCCTTGATCAGGTCACGCAATGCACTGATGGGAATTTCGGCCAGCGTCAGCCGGGTCAGCGCCTGGATGTCGTGATCGGATTCCTCGAGGAACAGGTTCTGCAGGTCGACGAATTCGCCCGGCATGACGATCGACACGATCTCGCGCTCGCCGTTCGGCGTCAGTTTCTGGCGGTAAGCAAGGCCTTCGAGGATGAACGCGCAGCGCGTCGGATGCTGGCCTTCGCGCAGCATATAGGTCGACGGGTCGATCGTCCGAACCTTGACCGGCAGCGCGGCGACGCAGGCACGATCCTCCGCACTCATCGCCACGCGCGATGCGAACTTTCGAATCAACTGATCACTCACTGTGGAGATATCCACGTGCACGCTCCGCATCCCGGGCAGGAGCATTCCCCTCGCTGTCACCTTTACTGCGATAGCGCTTTGTGGAGGACTCGACCTTATCCCAGGATTGAGCGGTTCGACAAAACCCATGTTATTGTCGCGAGTTGTGCGCGGTCGCTCGCTTTTACTGCACGTTACGTCGCAGAATGGTCAGGGCGTGCGGTCGGCGGGATCGCTGGCCGTTACAGCGACATTGAGCAGGATCGTCCCCGAATGATCGCGGACCGCGACGCCGAGCTGACCACCATCACGGACGAGCCCCGGATTCTCTCGCAGATAATCGCCCGCGAAAATCACCGCCTGAACGCGCGCATCGTCCGCGCTGGGAAGCTCGGTACCCTCCTCGTCGACATAATGATCGTGATTGGCGATATCGAAGAAGTATCTGGGCATGCTGGATATCCTCGATCCGGGGGTGTGTGGGTCATACCGACAAGCGAGACGCGCCGCCCTTACTAAAATCAGGTCCGGGGGCGTTATGGGATGACCATGAGCACGCGCGATGTGGGCGCTCGACTTGCGCCGGGGCAAAGGCGTAGGAGTCGGAAAACACGAAGAGGATCCGCCCCATGAAACTGGCCAGCCTGAAGAATCCCCATGCCACTCGCGGACGAGACGGCACGCTCGTCGTCGTCTCGAACGATCTCGCCTGGTATGCCGATGCGAGTCATATCGCGCCGACCTTGCAGGCCGCGCTCGACGATTGGGATCGGCTGTCGATCGACCTGAAGAACCTGTCGACCGATCTCGAACACGAGATGATCCCGATGCGGCGCTTCCACGAGCATGACGCCGAGTCGCCCTTGCCGCGTGCGTATCAATGGGCCGACGGATCGGCGTACGTGAACCACGTGGCGCTGGTGCGGCAGGCGCGCGCGGCGGAGATGCCCGACAGCTTCTGGCATGATCCGCTGATGTATCAGGGTGGATCGGACGGCTTCCTGGCCCCGCGCGATCCGATCCCGCTCGCCGACGAGGCCTGGGGCTGCGATATGGAGGGCGAGGTCGTCGTCGTGACCGGCGACGTCCCGCTCGGTGCGAGTCGCGACGAGGCACTGGCGGCGATCCTGCTGGTTGGGCTGACCAACGACGTGAGCTTGCGCAACCTGATTCCCGGCGAACTTGGCAAGGGCTTTGGCTTCTTCCAGTCGAAGCCGGCGAGCGCGTTCTCGCCGGTTTTCGTGACCCCCGGTGCGCTCGGCGACTGGTGGAAGGACGGCAAGCTCCACCGCAAGCTGATGGTCGACCTTAACGGCCAGCCGCTCGGCCGGGCCGAGGCCGGCGAGGACATGACGTTCGATTTCGGCACGCTGGTCGCGCATGCGGCCAAGACGCGGAAGCTGGGGGCAGGGACGATCGTCGGCTCGGGCACCGTCTCGAACCGCGGCCCTGACGGCGGTCCCGGCAAGTCGGTCGCGGACGGCGGCGTCGGTTACTCCTGTCTCGCCGAGGTGCGGACGATCGAGACGATCCAGGGCGGCAAGCCCGTCACGCCGTTCCTCAAAAAGGGCGATACCGTGCGGATCTGGGCGGAGGACGACAAGCGGCACCCGATCTTCGGCGTGATCGAACAGACCGTCGAATAGATAGCCCGCTCCTCCTTGTTTCCCCGCGAAGGCGGGGACCCAGTCTGGGCTCCCGCCTTCGCGGGAGGGCAGGGAGCTGGCGAGATAGCGTTCGTAAGTGTTTCGGCCGGCCCGTAATTTCTACCCGGCCATCGTAAGCCCGAAAATCCCCTCGCAATCGCCGTTGAAATTTAATAACAAGCTTCGGTAAGAGTGTTCCGCGGTCACAGCGGCCTCATGGAGATGGAATGACGATGGCAAGCGAGCATCCGCGCGCCAATTTGCAGCCCCTTACGCTGCATATCCCCGAGCCGAAGTTCCGCCCCGGCGACGCGGTGGACTTTGCCGAAGTCGACGTGCCGCCCGCCGGCCAGGCTCGTCGTCCGGACACCGCTGAGAAAGCGTCCGAGTTCATCGATCTCGCTTACACGCTGGTCCGCGTGCTCGACGACGACGGCAACGCGGTCGGCCCTTGGGACCCAAAACTTTCGCCCGACGTGATGCGCCGCATGTTGCGCAGCATGGCGCTCCTCCGTGCGTTCGACGAACGCATGTTCCGCGCGCAGCGGCAGGGCAAGACCAGCTTCTACATGAAGGCGCTCGGCGAGGAGGCGGTCGCAGTCGCAGCGGCGTACGCGCTCGATTACGAGGACATGTGCTTCCCCTCGTACCGCCAGCAGGGGCTGTTGATCGCACGTGGCTGGAGCCTCGTCGACATGATGAACCAGATCTATTCGAACACGGCCGATAGACTCGGCGGCAAGCAGTTGCCGATCATGTATTCGGTCAAGGAAGCCGGGTTCTTCTCGATCTCGGGCAACCTCACGACGCAGTATCCGCAGGCTGTCGGTTGGGCGATGGCCTCCGCCGCCAAGGGCGACACGCGGATCGCCGCAACGTGGTGCGGCGAGGGCTCGACTGCGGAGGGCGACTTCCACTCCGCCTGCACGTTCGCCGCGGTGTACCGCGCGCCGGTGATCTTCAACGTCGTCAACAACCAGTGGGCGATCTCTAGCTTCTCCGGGTTCGCCGGCGCGGAAGCGACGACCTTTGCGGCACGCGCAGTTGGCTACGGGATCGCCGGACTTCGGGTCGACGGCAACGACGCGCTCGCAGTCTACGCCGCAACGGAGTGGGCCGCCGAACGCGCGCGGACCAACCAGGGCCCGACGCTGATCGAGCACTTTACCTACCGCGCCGAAGGCCATTCGACCTCCGACGATCCCGGCCAGTATCGCAGCGAAGGCGAACCCAACGCCTGGCCGCTCGGCGACCCGATCAAGCGCCTGAAGGACCATCTCATCGCGATCGGCGAATGGGACGAGGAGCGCCACGCCGCGCAGGACAAGGAACTCGCCGAGCAGGTGAAGGCCGCGCAGAAGGAAGCGGAGAAGAACGGCATCCTCGGCCACGGCCTGCACCAGCCGCTCGAATCGCTGTTCGACGGCGTGTTCGAGGAATTGCCGTGGCATCTGAAGGAGCAGCGCCAGCAGATGCTCGACGAAGAAACGGCCAGCGGCCGTCCATGGGATCGCAAGGCATGAGCGACATGATCGAGGCACCCGTGTCCGAAACAACGGACGCCGATCCCACCACCCGCATGAACATGATCCAGGCGATCAACTCCGCCATGGACATCATGATGGAGCGCGACCCGGACGTGATCGTCATGGGCGAGGACGTCGGCTATTTCGGCGGCGTCTTCCGCGCGACCGCCGGACTTCAGGCCAAGCACGGCAAGACCCGCGTGTTCGACACCCCGATCACCGAATGCGGCATCATCGGCGTCGCGGTCGGGATGGGCGCGTACGGCCTGCGTCCCGTCCCCGAGATTCAGTTCGCGGACTATATCTACCCCGCGCTCGACCAGCTCGTCTCCGAAGCCGCACGCCTCCGCTACCGCTCGGCCGGCGAGTTCACCTCGCCGATCACGGTCCGCTCGCCCTTCGGCGGCGGCATCTTCGGCGGCCAGACGCACAGCCAGTCGCCGGAGGGGCTCTTCACCCACATGTCGGGCATCAAGACGGTGATCCCGTCAACGCCCTACGACGCGAAGGGCCTGCTGATCGCCGCGATCGAGGACAATGATCCGACGCTCTTCTTCGAACCCAAGCGCATCTACAACGGCCCGTTCGACGGCTACTGGGATCGCCCGTCGCAGAACTGGTCGAAGCACCCGGCCGGCGAAGTCCCGACCGGCTATTACAAGATCGAGCTCGGCAAGGCGAAGATCGTCCGCGCGGGCGAGGCACTCACCATCCTCGCCTACGGCACGATGGTCCATGTCTGCGCGGCCGTCGTTGCCGAGGCCGGGATCGATGCCGAGATCGTCGACCTTCGCACGCTCGTGCCGCTCGACATCGAGACGATCGAGGCGTCCGTTAAGAAGACCGGCCGCTGCATGATCGTCCACGAGGCGACTCGCACCAGCGGCTTCGGCGCGGAGCTGTCGGCGATCGTCCAGGAACGCTGTTTCTACCATCTCGAGGCGCCGATCGAGCGCGTGACCGGGTTCGACACGCCGTACCCGCACAGCCTCGAATGGGCGTATTTCCCGGGGCCGGTTCGCATCGGCGAAGCCCTGAAAAAGATCATGAAGGACGCATAATGGCCCGCTTTACCTTCAAGCTGCCGGACATCGGCGAAGGCATCTCCGAGGCCGAGATCGTCGCATGGCACGTCGCCATCGGCGACCGAGTCGAGGAGGATTCGCCGATCGCCGACATGATGACCGACAAGGCCACCGTCGAGATGGAGTCGCCGGTGACCGGCGTCGTCGTCAAACTCGCGGGCGAAGTCGGCGACCAGGTCTCGATCGGCGCTGCGCTGGTGGTGATCGAGACGGATGCGGTGGATGCCGCAGACGAAGTCGTCGCCGCACCGCTGACGTCGGCCCAGGCCGAGACCGCCGAACAATACGAAGCCGAAAACCCCGGTGTTGAAGAGGTAGTCGACGCATCGACGTCCACCCCCCCGGCGGAGGCCGGGGCCCAATTGGGAGGTGTCGGTAACGAAGCGCAGTCGGACGTTACGACGACCTCTCCACTTGGATCCCGGCCTTCGCCGGGGGGGAATGAGCCGCAGACCGCCGCGTTCAAGGCCCACGCCCTTGCATCCCCCGCAGTCCGCGCCCGCGCCCG
This sequence comes from Pseudomonadota bacterium, assembly GCA_040388215.1. Taxonomy (GTDB): domain Bacteria; phylum Pseudomonadota; class Alphaproteobacteria; order Sphingomonadales; family Sphingomonadaceae; genus Sphingomonas. The sequence continues at coordinate 43,151 of JAZKCH010000012.1, forward strand.
CGACCTCGGCATCGACCTCGCCTCGGTAAAGACCGACTCCGACCGAGTCCGCCATTCCGATCTCGACGCCTACCTGCGCTACGGCTCGGGCGAAGGCTACCACCCCCCGCACGCGTCGCGCGCGCGCGAAGACCAGCCGATCAAGGTCATCGGCATGCGGCGCCGCATCGCCGAGAACATGGCCGCATCGAAGCGCGCGATCCCGCACTTCACCTATGTCGACGAGATCGACGTCACCGCCCTCGAAGCGATGCGCGCCGACCTCAACGCCAACCGCGGCGGCCGCCCCAAGCTGACGATGCTCCCGCTGATGATCGTCGCGATCTGCAAGACGATCCCCGACTTCCCGATGCTCAACGCGCGCTACGACGACGAAGCGGGCGTGGTCACGCGCCACGGCGCCATCCACCTCGGCATGGCCGCGCAGACCGACGCCGGGCTCACCGTCCCCGTGATCCGCGACGCACAGGATCGCAACGTCTGGCAGCTCGCCACCGAGATCACGCGCCTCGCCGAAGCGGCGCGTGCCGGCAAGCTCGCCCCCAGCGAGATGGGCGGCGGCACGATCACGGTGACGTCGCTCGGGCCGCTCGGCGGCATCGCCACGACCCCGGTCATCAACCGCCCCGAAGTCGCGATCATCGGCCCCAACAAGATCGTCGAACGCCCGATCTTCAAGGGCGATGAGGTCGTCCGCGCCAAGCTGATGAACCTGTCGATCAGCTGCGACCACCGCGTCGTCGACGGCTGGGACGCGGCAAGCTTCGTGCAAGGCCTGAAGAAATACCTCGAAACCCCCGTCCTGCTCTTCGCCGACTGAGCGAGCGTGAAGGGCATGCACCGCGGCGATCTGACGATCGAGGGCAAATTCGAGGGCATGCTCGACGGCACCGCGATCGTCCCGGCCGGCGCCACCGCCGAGATCGCCGGGATGATCGACGGCACGCTGATCGTCGAACCCGGCGCGACCGTGCTCGTGAGCGGCATGATCGACGGCGACATCGTCGATCGCGGCGGTCAGATCACCATAACCGGCATGGTCAGCCGCTAACCGCCGGCCGCCCCCGCCTTATCAAGTGAAGTGCCAAAACAATCCTCCCCCGCCAGGGGGGGGCAGGCAAAGCCTGACGGAGGGGGCGGCAAGCGGAACCGGTGTTTACATCCTAGACCCACCTCACCCCCGAGCCTTCTGCAAAGACCCCGCGATCCGCCGCGCGATGCTCCGCGGCGTAAACCGTATCCCCTCGGCCATCGCGAAGTTCAGCGCACCCGACACCTTCACCGCGCGGTTCGCCGCCAGCGCCGCCAACCCGTCGCGCACCACCGCCGCCGGATCGCTCGCCAGTCGCTCAAACAGCGCGGTATCGCCGAGGCCCGCAACATCGGCGAACTCGGTCCGCGTCGGCCCAGGGCACAGCGCCGCAACATGCACGCCCTTGCCCTTCACCTCCTCGTGCAGCGCTTCGGAAAAGCTCAGCACGAACGCCTTGCTCGCATAATAGACCGCCATCCACGGCCCCGGCTGGAACGACGCGACCGAGGCGAGGTTGAGGATCCCGCCCGATCCACGTGCAATCATCTGCGGCAACACGGCATGAGTCAGCGCCACCAGCGCACGACAATTCAGGTCGATCATCCCCAGTTGCAGCGCGCTATCCAGCTCCGCGAAATCACCCCGCGCACCGAACCCGGCATTGTTGATCAGCACGTCGATCGGCAACGCGGCGGCTGCGATGGCCGCAATGAGCGTGTCCGGACCAGCCTGATCCGCGAGATCGGCGGCAAACACATGCACCGTGACGCCGTGCGCCGCACGCAGTTCGGCGGCCAGCGCCTCCATCCGATCGATCCGACGCGCCGTCAGGATCAGCGCATTGCCCTCGGCCGCAAGCGCCCGCGCAAAACCTTCGCCCAACCCCGCCGATGCGCCGGTGATCAATGCCGTCGTCATAGCCCGCATCCCTATCCGAGAAGCCACGAACCTGCGCCGCCGCCAATGTCTTGGCAACAACCCCCTCTCCCATCGGGTAGAGGGAAGGGGCCCGCGGCGTCTCCGCCGTGGGAAGGGTGAGGGCACGCCCAGGTCGGCGCGCGCGTCAAACGATCTCGAACAACCCCGCCGCGCCCATGCCCCCCGCGGTGCACATCGACACCACGACATAGCGCACGCCGCGCTTCCGTCCCTCGATCAACGCATGCCCGACCAGCCGCGACCCCGTCATCCCGAACGGATGCCCAACCGCGATCGCGCCGCCATTGACGTTGTACTTCTCCGGATCGATCCCGAGGAAATCGCGACAATACAGGCACTGCGACGCGAACGCCTCGTTCAGCTCCCACAGGCCGATGTCACCGACCGATAGTCCCGCGCGCTCGAGCAGTTTCGGGATCGCGAAGATCGGCCCGATACCCATCTCCGCCGGGCTGCACCCCGCCGCCTGGAACCCTCGATAGATCCCCAGGATGTCCTTCCCCTCGGCCTCGGCGGTCCTGCGATCCATCAGCAACTGCGCCGACGCGCCGTCGGAAAGCTGGCTCGCATTGCCCGCAGTCACGCTCGATCCCGGTCCCGAGAACTCGCCGCCCGGCCACACCGTCTTGAGCCCGCGCAAACCGTCCAGCGTCGTCCCCGCGCGAATGCCCTCGTCCTGCGACAAGGTGACGCTCTCGACTCCGGCATGTGCGCCCTGCTTGTCGTAGAGCGCCTTCTCGACCGTGATCGACACGATCTCTTCGGCAAACGCCCCGTTCGCCAGGCCGGCGGCGGCACGCTGCTGGCTCATCGCGGCGTACGCATCCTGCGCCTCGCGGCTAATCCCATATTTCTCCGCGACGATCTCCGCGGTCTCGATCATCGGGATATACGCCGCCGGCTCCTTCGCCACGACGCTCGCATTGACGAAGCGTGGCGCGTCCTTCGTCACGGTATAGCTGATCGACTCCATCCCGCCTGCCAGCGCGACATCCGCCTCGTCGCACATGATCGTCCGCGCCGCGAGCGCCACCGCGGTCAGTCCCGACCCGCACTTCCGGTCGAGCGTGAACGCCGGTACTGATTCGGGCAGCCCACCGGCGAAGATCGCCATCCGCCCCGCGTTGCCCCCTTGCGTGCCATGCTGGTTGCCGACCCCCCAGAACACCTCGTCGATCCGCGCCGGATCGATCCCCGCGCGCTCGACCACCGCGTTCATCACGTGCCCGGCGAGCACCGGCGCCTCGGTCGCGTTGAACGCGCCGCGATACGCTTTGCCGATGGCGGTACGGGCGGTCGAGACGATGGCGGCTTCACGCATGCTGGAACCTTTCGAGGATCGGGTATGTCGACCCTCTAGGCGGTCCGGCGCCGTCGCGAAACCCCCGTTAGGGGACGCGCGCCAGCCACCCGCCGGTGAATCCGGCACGGTCCAGCCCGCGGCGGATGTGCGGGTTTCGCCGCATCGTGTTCCACACCATGCCGGTCCGCCAGTTCTCGATCATCGCGACGATCGGCCCCTGGTCGATGCCGAGATAATCGACGTCGACCCAGCCGACACCCGGCACGATCCGGCCATGCTTCAACGGCTCGCCCATCTCCGTCAGCGTCGGGTTGAACGCATCGAAGAAGCCGTATTTGCCGTAGATGCCCTTGCCGTAGCGATCGTGCATCGCGGTGATCGCGGGGATGACGATATCGGGTGCGAACACGATCGATCCGACCGCGGCGGTCGGCGCGAGCGTCCCGTCGTCGCGCGCGCCGGGGCCGCGTTCGGAGTAGCTGAAGAACTCGCGCGGGCGCCCGGCGAGGGTCGCCTTAAAGTCGCCTGGCCCGTCGCACGCGGTCAGCCCCCAGATGTCCGGGCCGTAGCCGGCGAACCCACCTGCATTGGCGATCGCATAGTCGCGCTGCGCGATCGTCGCCCGCCTGCTGTTCTCGAAATAATCGATGTCCTTGGTCGCGATATAGGCGTCGCGGATGCCGCGGAAATCGACCCAGACATGGCTGTATTGATGCACGAACATCGGCGGGTAATGGAGATGGTCGCCGCTCCACGACGGCTCGAACTTCGCGGTCAGCGCCCCCCAGGTCGACGGCGGCAGCGGATGCGTCGGCGATCCCAGCGCGAGCAGATACATCAGCATCCCCTCGTTGTAGATGTTCCAGTCGCTGGCGATGAAACCGCTCTCGGGATGCCAGCCCATCGACAGGAACGGCGCGCGCGGCGTGATCCAGGTCCAGTCGACCGCACCGTAGATCTGGTCGGCCAGCGCGCGGATCCGCTGTTCCTCGCGATGATCGCCATCGAACCAGCACTGCGCGAACAGCATCCCGCCGAGCAGCAGCGCGGTATCGATCGTCGACAGTTCGGCGCGGGCGAAGCGCTGGCCCTTGGTGATGCCGAGGAAGTGGTAGAAGAATCCCTTGTAGCCGCTGTTGCCGGTCGGCTCGGGGCCCATCGGCGCGATCGCGAAAAACTCCATCGTGGCCAGGGTTCGCTTGCGCGCCTGTTCGCGCGTGATCCAGCCGTTGACGACGCCGATCGGATAGGCCGTCAGCGCGAACCCGACCGCGGCGATCGACGAGAAGGACGGCGTCGGCCAGCGATCCAGCGCCAGCCCGGTGACCGGGTCGGTCGTGTCCCAGAAATACAGGAACGCACGCTCCTGCAGATTGTCGATGAGCGGGTTGGCGGACGGGGCCGGGGCCGGGGTGAATCCCGTAACGTCTTGAAACGCTTTGACGATCGGGCGTCCGACCGATGTACACCCTGCTGCCAGTCCGCCAAGTGATAGTGCGCCGGTGCCCAGAAACTGCCGTCTGTCGAGCATGGATATTCCTGATCGGGGACCGCCGATGGCGGCAGGCGACCAACATGGCCGCCCGCCGATGAACGCATCAGAAACGATATCCGACCCTGAACTGGAAGCGACGGGGCAGGGTGAGCAGCCCGGTCGGCAGATTGGTCGGACCGCCGAAGCTATAGGTCTCGCCGACCCCGAGATTACCCGAATAGCCCGTGTAGTTCTTATTGTTGAAGGCGTTGAGCAGGTCGACCGCCACGTTGATGTTGTGCGTGTTGAACACCTTGATGTTATTCTGCAGCGTCAGATTGACCTCGCAGAACGCGAATACGCTGCCGAGGCAGTTCTTCGGCCGGTACAGCGATCGGATGGTCTGCTGGTTGATGCTGGTGCCGGCGGACTGGTCGAGCAGCTGGAACGCGGTGCCGCTGCCCAGCGTCGTGAGCGTCGAGAACTGGAACCCAACCGGCAGGTCGACGATACCCGACAGGACGATCCGGTGGCGCTCGTCCTGATCGGCGATCGGCCGCCAGCCATATTTATCGGGCGTCACCTTATCGAGGCTGAACAGATCGCCACCGTCCTGCTCGGCTTTTGACAAGGTGTAGGCGAGGTTGAAGCCCCAGCCCGACGACACGGTGTAATCCTTGTCGATCGTGACCAGCAACGCCTTGTAGCGCGTGCGCAGCCCGTCATAGCCGATCAGCACGTTGCCGAAGCCGTTCGCGCGCGGGATCGTCGTATCGCAGCATGATCCGTCCGCATTGCGCGTCGCGAACAGGTGCGTGTAGCCGTTCTGCCCGCGTACATACGACCCGGTCACCGAGGCGCGGAAAATTCCGAACTTCTGGCGTAGGCCAAGGCTGAACTGGTCGGTCGAAGGCGCCTTCGCATTGTTCTTGACGGCGAACAGTTCGGGTAGGCCGGTCTGCGCGGTCTGACGCAGCGCGAGCAGGCCATCCCGCGTTTGGTAACTTTCGTTCCACATCACAGTCGGGTTGCCATCACGCGGCAGACCGTCGCGCGAGAAGTAGAAGACGCCGGTCTGGTATTGCAGGCGGAATTGTTCGTCGAGCGTGTTGTTGAAGACGTTGCGGTCGTAATATTTGCCGTAGCCGCCGAACAGTACGGTGCGCTGATCGTCGTTGAAGTCGTAGCTGAAGCCGACGCGCGGCTGGAACATGTCCTTGCGTGTCGGGCGATCGGTGCCGTCGGTGATGTAGTTCGCTGGATCGAAATAATCGGTCTTTGGCAGCGCGTTCAACGTCGCGACCGCCACGGCGGGCGTGCGATACTTGTTGTTGAACAGGTTGCTCTCATAGTCCCAGCGCAGGCCGAGGTTAAGCTGCAACTTGCTGGTGATGTCCCAGTCGTCCTGCAGATACACACCAAGCTGCGAGTTCGACGCGATGATCCGCGGATTGCCGACGCCAAGCTGCGCGGTCGCCGGAAAGCTGAAATCGAGCCCTCTTTTGGCGTCGTTCTGGAAGAAGTAGTTCGGCTGGACGTAGAAGTTCTTGGTGAAGTCGTAGTCCTGGAAGGCGAAGCGGATGCCGCCCTTGATCACGTGGTTGTCGAGGCCGTTATACGTCAGGTCGTCGCGCAGCGTGTAGCTCTGCTGGCTGATCCGCTGCGTCGAATCCTTGCCGCCAAAGGTGATGACGCCCTCATATTGGAAGCTCGGGTCGTCGGGGTTGAGCGACGACGGGTTGTAGACCGTATCGAGATAGGTCGCGTTGAATTCGTTGACGAAGCTGTCACCGGTATAGGTCCATTTGTACGTATAGGTGTCGGTCTTGTTGATCTTGTTGACCGCCGCCGAATACGCGATGTTGGCCGAACCGAAATTGGCGCCGAACCCGGTGACGTCGGTTTCCTGGCGACGGCTGAACGAGAGATCGAACACTTGGCGCGCGTCGGGCGTGAAGGTCAGCTTGCCGAAGTAGAAGTCGCCGCGATAGGGGCTGACATAGGTACCCTCATATTGGCCGAAGCGCGCCAGATTCGCCGGGGTCGGGTTGCCGACGGTCACGCTCGAGGCGCGGTTCTGGTCGTTGCCTTCGTACGCGCCGAAGAAGAACAGCTTGTCCTTGATGATCGGGCCGCCGAGCGAGATGCCGTATTGCTTGCGCTCGAACTTCGGTTTCCCGCGACCGGCGCGCTCGTCGAGGATGTTGGCGGTGGTCAGGCTGCGATCGGTATATTGGCCGAACATCTCGCCGTGGAAATCGTTGGTGCCCGACTTGGTGATCGCGGTGATGATCGCCGACCCAGCCTGCTCGTATTCGGCCTTGTAGTTCTGCGTCAGCACGCGGAATTCGCCGACCGCCAGCTGCCCGAACGGGTTGCCGCGGCTGTCGGTCTGGCCGGCGATGCCGCCCAGAGTCTGGCTCTTCAGGCTGGTGCCGTCGATGAAGACGTTGACCTGGCTGGCGGGCGAGGCACCCGCGGTGATGCCCTTATTGGTCTCGCTGTCGTTGTAGCGGACGCCCGGCGCAAGCGCTGCGAACGTCAGGAAGTTGCGATCGCCCTGCGGCAGGATGCGGATCTGCGCCTGGCTGACGTTGGTCGCGACTTCGGAGGTCTTGGTCTCGACCAGCTTGCCCGCGGTGACGACGATCTCGCCGCCCTCACCAGCGCCACCGGTGGTCGTGCCACCCTCGGCGGTCGCGCCGGCAGCAGGGGCCGCCGTGGTCGGTGCCGCGAGCACTGCGTCGAGCGTCGCGGATTGGCCGACGCCGACCGAGATACGCTGCGCCGAAATTTTGCCGTCAGGACCGGTGAACGTGATCGTGTAGGTGGCGGGACGCAGGCCGTTGAGCACATAGCTGCCGGTCGCGCTGGTGGTAGCGCGGAACGTCTGGTTGGTCCCGTCATTGACCGCCACCACGGTCGCACCTGCCACTGCCGCACCCGCCGCATCGCGGACCTGCCCGCGGATGGCGGCGGTGGTCGTCTGGGCGGTCGCGGGTGTCGTGAGGGCAGCAGCCGATCCGAGGATCGTCGTCGTCACCAGCGCAGCGCGCAGCGCCGCGACCATCATGGTCTTCATGTCGAATAGTCCCCTGCGTTGGATCGCGGATCGGCAAATGGCTTGGGCACGATCGTAGCGGTTCTGCCCGAAGCCATGGCAGTGCCCGATCGTGATGCTCGCGACGGTCGCGACCCCATGCCCTGGACCTCTCCGTTAACCGCTCCCGATGGAGTCGGATGGGCAGCACGCATGTTTGCATCGCTGCCGGGAGCGAGCCTCTACGCCCGGTTTCCGATGTCTGCCAATGGCCGGTTCGCACCAGGGACCGATTCGGCGACAGTCCGTGTCATTATCGCCACAATCCATGTTTGCCGGGTCGCATTCGACAGTAATGGCGCTGTAAAGCTGTCGACGCGCTGGAGAATTTCGGCGGGAGTATTTTGGTGTCAGCCGCCACAAAGCTGGTATGTTCGCAGCTGCGCCCATTGCCCTCTCTGCAGCGTTGAGCCCGGGAAGATCGTTGTTTTTTCGGCGCAATAACCGCGGCCTATTTCATCAGGACAAGCTCTTCCGCCATCGTCGGATGCAGCGCGACGGTCGAGTCGAAATCGGCTTTCGTGAGCCCCGCCTTCACCGCGACCGCGGCGGACTGCAGGATCTCGGGGCAGTCCGGCCCGATCATGTGAATGCCGACGACCCGGTCGGTCTCGCCGTCGCAGATCATCTTGTAGAGCGAGCGCTCGTTACGGCCTGCCAGCACATTCTTCATCGGCCGGAAGTCGGACGTGTAGACCTTCACCGAACCGAGCGCCTGCTTGGCCTGCGACTCGGTCATGCCGACGCCGGCCATCGGCGGGTGGCTGAACACTGCGGCAGGCACGTTGGCGTAATCGACGCGCGTCGGCTTGCCGCCGAAGAAAGTGTCCGCGAACGCCTGCCCCTCGCGGATCGCGACCGGGGTAAGCTGGATCCGGTTGGTGACGTCGCCGACCGCGAAGATCGAGGCGCAGCTCGACCGGTTGTCCTCGTCGACGATCACCGCGCCCGCCGCGTCCATCTCGACGCCCGCGGACTCGAGCCCGAGGCCCTTGGTGTTCGGCATGCGGCCGGTCGCGAACATCACGAGGTCGACGGTGATCGGTTCATGCCCGCTCATGCGGACGGTGAGACACCCGTTCTCGTCCTTTTCGATGCTTTCGAACGCCGCGTTGAAGCGGAAGTCGATGCCCTTGCTCATCGAGATCTGGAGTAGGCGGTCGCGGATCGACTCATCGTAACCGCGCAGGATCACGTCGGTCCGGTTGACCAGCGTGACGTGCGAGCCGAACTGGTGGAAGATCCCGGCGAACTCGTTGGCGATGTAGCCTGCGCCGGCGATCAGCACGCGCTTCGGCACGTCGTCGAGATGGAATACTTCGTTCGAGGTGATGCCGTGCTCGGCGCCGGGGAACTCAGGCACCAAAGGATGCGCGCCGACCGCGATCAGGATCCTGGCGGCGGTCTTCGTGGTGCCGTCAGCGAGCGTGACTTCGTTCGGGCCGGAGACGACCGCGCGTTGGTGGATGATGTCGACGTGATTGTTCTGGAGCGTGGTCGTGTAGGCGCCGTTGATCCGGTCGACCTCCTCCATCACGTTGTCGCGCAGCGTCGGCCAGCTGAACGCACAGTTATCTGGCACCTGCCACCCGAACCGCTTGGCGTCCTTCAGATCCTCGGCGAAATGCGCGCCGTAGATCAGCAGCTTCTTCGGCACGCAGCCACGGATGACGCAGGTCCCGCCGACCCGGTATTCCTCGGCAACCGCGACGCGTGCCCCGTGGGCGGCGGCAACGCGCGACGCGCGCGTCCCGCCCGAGCCTGCGCCGATGACGAAGAGGTCGTAGTCGAATTGGGTATCGGTCGCGGATTTGGTGTCGGTCACGGGCAGTCCTTGTACGTCGCGTGCCGCTTGGGAGCGGCTTTGCATGCCATCTGGGGCAGGGGGCGCGACGCCACAACCCCGGCGCGGCGATCACGCTGATCGGCTGGGTCTATCGCTGGCCGGCCCTGCGCATCGGCATCGCGTCGATTGTCGCCTCCAGTGCAGCGGCGGGGAAGGGCGTGGCGCTGCGGAGTTTCTCGCCGCCGTCCTTGCCGATCAGGATCGCGGTGAAGGCGGCGGGAAGGCGGTATTTGCGGCGTATTTGCGCGGCAGTGTCGGCGGCGCCGCGGACCTGATCGCCTAAGACCTCAACGATGGAGAGGTCGCGGGCGTCGGCCTTCACCTTCCAGTCTGCAAGGATGCCGCGTTGCTCGCGGAGCGATACGTCTTCGCCGGAAGGCGCGGCGACGATCAACACACGCCGCTCCCACTTCATCTGCGCGATCGTGGGGGAGGCGGCGAGCGCTACGGCGAGGAGGATCGACATTAGGGGAAAACGCGCCACCCTCTATTGTTCTCCCCCTCCTGTTGTTCTCCCGCGAAGGCGGGAGCCCAGGGTCACGGGCGCTGTGGGTGGTATCCTGGGCACCCGCCTTCGCGGGGGAACAAGAAGGAGAGGGCGCTTCCCTTCGCTTGGCTTTACCCGAACGCGCGCTTGATCAGATCATCCGTCGAAGGATCGAACGTCTGCCCGCCCTTCTCCGCGGCCTTCGCCATTTCCTTCCCCAGCTCGACCCCGAACTGGTCGAACGAGTTGATCCCGAGCAGCACCCCGTTCACGAACACCCGGTGTTCGTAGAACGCGATCAGCGCGCCGAGCGTGTGCGCATCGAGATCATCAAGCAGCAGCGTCGACGACGGCCGGTCGCCCGAATAGCTCCGCGCCGGATCCTCGACCTGTTTGCCCGCCATCAACGCCGCACCCTGCGCGAACGCGTTCAGCAACAGCGCACGGTGATGCTCCTCGGGCAGCGTGTCGCCCGGCTCGATCACCGCGATGAACTCGACCGGCACGAGATGCGTGCCCTGATGCAGCAACTGGAACACCGCATGCTGCGCCTCGGTGCCGACTCCACCCCAGGTGATCGCCGCCGACGGACGCCCGAGCGGCTGGCCGTCGACCGTCACCGACTTGCCGTTCGATTCCATCTCGAGCTGCTGGAGATAGCTCGGCAGCAACCGCAGCCGCTCGTCATACGCGAACGGCGCGCGCGTCTCGGCATGGCGGATCTGCGTGTAATACAGGTCGGCGAACGCCGCGAGCGCCGGTGCGTTCTCGTGGAGAGCCGAAAGCCGGAAATGCCGGTCCATCTCGGCCGCACCCTCCAGCAGCTCCTCGAACTTGTCCCAGCCGAGCGCGATCGCCGCTGGAAACCCGATCGTCGACCATAGCGAATACCGGCCCCCGACGCTTTCCGCGAACGGCAGGATCCGCGTCTCGTCGACGCCCCATTCCATCGCCTTTTCGGGCGACGCGGTCAGCGCGATCACGCGGCCATACGGATCCTCGACATTATGCTCGGTCATCCACTGCAGCACGCTTTCGGCGTTCATCAGCGTCTCGGTCGTGGTGAAGGTCTTCGATGCCACCACCAGCAGCGTCGCCGCCGGATCGAACTTCGCGAACACGTCCTCCAGCGCGACGCCGTCGACATTGGCGACGATCGCAACGTCGTAGCGCTTGTCTTCACGCCCCAGCGCATCCACCAGCAACTGCGGCCCCAGCGCCGACCCACCGATCCCGACGTGCAGCACGTGGCGCACAGGGCCGAGCGCATCGGCCTCGATCGCGTCGATCAGCGTGCGCATCCGCTGGTGGCTCGCCTGCGCGATCGCGACGCTCTCGGGCTTGCCCTCGCCGCGCTCGGCGGTGTGCTCGACCGCGCGGCCTTCGGTGACGTTGACGACCTCGCCCGAGAACAGCGCCTGGCGCTTGCCGGCCAGATCCTGCGCCTTCGCCATTTCCTCGAACGCGGTGACCATGTCAGTCGTCAGGTGAGTCTTCGACCAGTCGAAGTGGATGCCCGCGACGTCGAGGCTCAGCTTCGAGAGTCGCTCCGAATCCTGCGCGAACAGGTCGGTCAGCTTGGTGGCGGGCAGGGCTTCGATCTTGGACCAGTCGGCGGTCATGCTACTTCTCCGAATAGACGTGCGCGCCGGTCATGCTGCAAGCGCGAGACCGCGACAACGTTCTTTCGGTGACAGGTATCCCGCATACGCTTGACGATAGGCGCAGGTTGAGCAAACCCGCGCGGATGGCAAATGACGTGAAGACGAAACCCCAGCGGTCCGAAACGAGCGAGACCTTCCGCTTCCTGCTGAAACTCGCGCTGGTCGTGCTGATCCTGCGCAGCTTCATCTTCGCGCCGTTCAGCATCCCGTCCGAATCGATGCTGCCTCGGCTGCTCATCGGCGACTATCTGTTCGTCTCGAAGTGGAACTACGGCTATTCGCGCTGGTCGCTCCCCGCGGGCATCCCGCTGATCCCCGGCCGCATCTTCGGCAGCACGCCCACGCGCGGCGACGTCGTCGTCTTCCGCGCACCCGAAGTGCTCGACCACGACGTCATCAAGCGCGTCATCGGCCTGCCCGGCGAGACGATCCAGATGCGCCAGGGCACGGTCTATCTCAACGGCAAGGCCATCCCGAAGCTCCGCATCGCCGACTTCACGATCCCGCTCACCGCCAATTTCAACGCCGAGAAATGCGGCGCGCCGTTCGTCGACGTGCTCAACAATATCCAGATCTGCCGCTACCCGCGCTTCCGCGAAACTTTGCCCGGCGGCCGTAGCTACGAAGTGCTCGACCAGGCCGAACTCCCCGACCGCGACGATACCGGGCTCTACACCATCCCCGCCGGCCACATCTTCGTGATGGGCGACAACCGCGACGACAGCGGCGACAGCCGGTTCCCCGCGCCGCAGGGCATGGGCTACGTCCCGCTCGAGAACGTCGAGGGCAAGGCGGTCGTCAACTTCTTTTCGACCGATGGCAATGCCGAATGGCTGAAGCCGTGGACCTGGGTCAGTGCGGCGCGGTGGAGCCGTATCGGGGAAGGCTTTTGAGCGACCTCGCCAACTGGCTGAAGACGCTTTTCGGCCGCGTACCGACCAACCTCGCCCCCTATGAGCGCGCGCTGACTCACGGCAGCCAGGCCGCGGCGAACTACGAACGGCTCGAGTTCCTCGGCGACCGCGTCCTCGGGCTGATCATTGCCGAGTGGTTGTATGAACTGTTCGCGACCGACCCCGAGGGCTCGCTCTCGAAGCGCCTCAACGCGCTCGTCACCGGCCCCGTCTGCGCAGACGTGGCGCGCGAACTCGGCGTCCGCGCGCATCTCAAACTCGGCAAGCAGGCCCGCGACGACGGCGCCAGCGACAGCGACAACGTACTCGGCGACGTGATGGAGGCGCTGATCGGCGCCTGGTACCAAGAAGCCGGCCTCGACGCCGCGCGCAAGTTCGTCCGCGGCGCGTGGGGCGACCGCGTCCAGGCTGGCGCAAAGGCCCCGCAGCACCCCAAGTCCGCGCTTCAGGAATGGGCCGCCGCCCACAACCGCAAGCCCCCCGAATACACCATCGTCGAACGCACCGGCCCCGGCCACGCCCCAAAATTCACGATGCTGGTCTCGGTCGGTAAACTCGCCGAAGCGACCGCAACCGGCTCCAGCAAACAGGAAGCCGAAACCGCGGCGGCCAAGGCTTTGCTGGAGAAGCTTGGCTAAGAAGGTTGGTTCACGCGGAGACGCGGAGCCGCGGAGGGGGTGCGGTTGGAACTCGGGCCTTGCCCCGAACGACTCCGAGATGATCGGCGGCGCATGATCGCGGACCGCGCGAGACCCATTCACACCATCTCCGCGGCTCCGCGCCTCCGCGTGAACCATTTCTCCTTCTCGGACTGCGCCCGACGCGCCGGCGAGTGAGGCCGCAGTTTGGCGGGAATGACGCGAGGACGTTTTGTCTGTATGACCGTCCCCGAATATCCCGATGCCGAAAAGAGCCTAAGTGACCGAACCTGCTATCCCTGAAATCTCTGCCACCAAGCATTGCGGCATGGTCGCCATCGTCGGCGCCCCCAACGCGGGCAAGTCTACGCTCGTCAACGCCCTCGTCGGCCAGAAGGTCGCGATCGTCAGCCCCAAGGCGCAGACCACGCGCGCCAAGCTGATGGGCGTCGCGATCGAAGGCGACACGCAGATCCTGCTCGTCGATACCCCCGGCATCTTCGAGCCCAAGCGCCGCTTCGACCGCGCGATGGTCGCCGCCGCCTGGGGTGGCGCGGAGGGCTCCGACATCATCGCGCTCGTGGTCGACGCAAAGGGCGGGATCGGCGGCAAGGTCACCACGATCGTCGAGTCGCTAGTCGGTCGCACCGAGCCGATCTGGCTGATCCTCAACAAGGTCGACCTCGCCGACAAGACCAAGCTGCTGATCCACGCCGAGAAGCTGAACGCGCTGCTCCCCTTCGCGGAGACGTTCTTCATCAGCGCCGGCACCGGCGACGGCCTCGCACACTTCAAGACCGAGCTCGCCAAGGCGATGCCCGAAGGCAAATGGCATTATCCCGAGGATCAGGTGTCCGACTCGACCGAGCGTGCGCTGGCATCCGAAGTGACGCGCGAGCAGCTGTATCTCCAGCTCCATGCCGAGCTCCCGTATGCGAGCACGATCGAGACCGAGCAGTATATCGAACGCCAGGACGGCTCGTTGGAGATCCACCAGCAGATCCTCGTCGAACGCCCCACCCAGCGCGCGATCGTGCTTGGCAAGGGCGGCGTCCGCATCAAGGAGATCGGCGCCCGCTCCCGCATCGAACTCGCATCGATCACCGGCAAGCCCGTGCATCTGTACCTGCACGTAAAGGTCAAACCCGGCTGGGACGAAGACCGCGAAGTCTACCGCGACATGGGCCTCGACTGGGTCGACTAAGTACGCGAGCCTTGGCGATCGGTTAAATCGATTGCCAAGACCTTCGAATGCGCGCTTCCTCGTCTTAACGAGAGGACTCGCCATGATCGTCATCGTCTCCGCCGCTGCCCTGCTGTTGCTTGCCGCCCCCCAGGTCGCGGAGCGCGGCAAGAGCAGCGTGGCGACGCTCACCGCGACCGGCGCGCATGACGAGGGCTCGGTTCGCGTGATCGACGCAGTCGCGGACATCGACAGCGACAATGACAGCGTGAGCGACCTCTACGAACTGCGCGTGTCCTGCAGCGGCACGCACATCGCGTCCGCCGTTCTCACGAGGCGCGACCCCTTGGCGGGCCATTCGTCTCGCGACCCCGCATTGGGGTTGGCGGCGGGCAGGCGTGTGCACGATCCGTTCGTCGTCGGCGGGCAAATGGATGGAACATCCAACACCGACATCTGGGCGAAGACGATGAAGGGGCGCCCGGTCGCCAGCTGGGATCTCGCCACCGGCAAGGGCGCACGCACCGTGGCGCCGGTGATCTCGCCATCGCGCGTCGACCCCAGCGTCTGCGCTACGCGTTAGGCGCGGGCGTCGGCCAGCGTCCCCTCGACCCAGGCCGGCACCAGCACGCCCGCCGCGCCGATCCGCGTTTCCTCGAAGAACACGCTTGCCATCGACGGATCGAGGTTCAGCTCCAGCGTCCGCGCACCGTGATACGCCGCGGTCTGAACGAACCCTGCAGCCGGATACACCGCGCCCGACGTCCCGATCGACACGAACAGGTCGGCCTTCGCCAACGCCGCCTCGATCCGCTCCATCTGGTACGGCATCTCGCCAAAGAACACGATGTCGGGCCGCAGCGCCGACGCGGCACACGCGCGGCACGCCGATCCCTCCGGCAATGCGTCCGCCCAAGGCTCGCGCGCGCCGCACACGGCGCACAACGCCGACAGTAGTTCGCCGTGCATATGCAGCGTCCGCGTCGCGCCCGCCCGCTCATGGAGATTGTCCACATTCTGCGTGACGATCAGCAATTCCCCGTCCCAGGCAGCATCCAGCCGCGCTAACGCACGATGCGCGACATTCGGGTCTACCGTCGCCAAAGCCGCACGCCGCAGATCGTAGAACCGGTGCACCAACTCGGGATTTGCCGCGAGTGCTTCGGGCGTGCAAACATCCTCAACTCTATAACTTTTCGGAACAAGGTCGTTTTCGTATGCGTCCCAATAGGTTGTGCCGTTTTTGGAGCGAAACGTAGGAACGCCGGACTCAGCGGAAACGCCCGCCCCCGTTAAGATTACGATGTTCTGGATATCGCGCATGACCGTTGGATACGCCGGTCGCGCAATGTCTGAAAGAGGGAGGGAGTGGCCCGGCCGCTGGGCAAAGCAGGCGGCGATAGCCGACATTGCTCGGCGTTGCCGCCTTGCCTTCAAATTACGCCGACCTGGGAATAGTCCATTGAACGGCGCTTTGAGCTAGTGGCAACCGCCATAGTTCGGGGATAGCGAGGTCGCTACCGGCGGCTTTGATAGGATCGAGTGCAACAAGGCTTTGGAAGCTTGTTACCGCATCGTTCTGTGCGAAAAAACGTCGGGTGATGGCTTCATAGGCCACCATGTCGGGAGCGGCCATCACCAGCACGAAGCTTATTCCCCACGCGACGCAATGGCACTTCTGCACCTCCGACGCGTCGCGAAACAGCGCATTGGCGGTGTCAATTTTAGCCGATCATTCGTCGGTGAAGTACACCTCGACTACCGCCAATAGGGATATTGCTTGCAATTGCAGAAATTAAAAAAACTAACTGCGCTAAATCTAGTGCTGTGATAATTCTGTGCTTACTTTTGATAATTTATTGATTTATCCTTAATTGCTGTTTTCGGGGAGGAGGTCTTCATCCGAAAACTCATAGGCCAAAATGTCGCCCGGCTCGCAGTCGAGATACCGACAGATTGCAGCAAGCGTAGAAAAACGTACGCCCTTGACCTTGCCCGACTTGAGCAAGGAAAGGTTCGATTCCGTAATCCCGATGGCTTCGGCAAGTTCCTTCGAGCGCACTTTGCGTCGGGCCAACATTACGTCGAGGTTGACGATCACGGGCATCAGACGAAGTCGGCCAGATCGCGCTCGGCCTTGATACCGGCTTCCAGCCCCCAAGCGGTCGCGTAGGCCGCGATCGCCATTAGCAATGCCGGTCCGGCGACGGTCAGGTCGAACCCAAAATACCAAGCCGCGCCACCGGGCGTGCCAGGGAAGAGCAACATGGGCCGCAAACTGTCGGTCAACGGCTGCGCGAGAGCCCAAAGTACCGCAGATAGCGCTCCACGCTTAAGCCAGGGCAAAGCGCGCGCCAGCACACGCCCGCCGCGCCCTCCAAGCCGACGCAACGTCAATCCGACGGCAACGAAGAGGAAGATCAGAAAACCTTCATCGAACAGGACTAGGCACGCCAACCCCATGCGCACAGGCGACAGAGCGACATAGTCGGCGAAGCGCGCGCGCGCCGCAGGATTACCCGAAACCGCAGCCTGCTCTTTGTCAGGTAGCAAGCCAACAAGATCGGCGCGTTGGTGGCACCCCGCTTCGCTGCACAAGACCGACCAACCAGGTATACTGGATTGAGCTACGGCTCCCACGCCCCACATTGTCGCAATAATCAGGAATATGATTCCTGCGATACGGCAGACACGCGCCTTCCTCTGAGGAAGGGAATAGCTGTCATTCACGATATTCTTTCTGTTTGACGAAAACTTATTACTAAAATACACGATCGACATCGGCTGCGCGACAGCAGATTTTGAGGGGGCGCATAATGTGTTGGAAAATGGGTGCCGTCGGCGCGGCGATAATGCTCGTCCCCACTCCGGCCATTGGACGGGGGGATGGCATGCCGCAGGATCGGCCATCGCAGTGGGCTGGATCAGAAGTGGTCGTTGGTGTCCTTCATCATGGCTCGAACTTCCACCCACTTGGAAGGAAACTGACATTCGATTTGCCGAAACTGCCTGCCGGCCAGATCTATGAGGGCAGCGAAGAAGATGGAACGGTCGATGTCCAGCTAATCTACCGCGGCGCACCGTTGCGGTTTGCACTGAAGCCGCGGCTAACCGGTAAACTGCAGATCAACACCGCTGGCCGCACAAGTTTCGCCAGTTTTGGAGCGGAGTGGCGGCAGCATATCTTGCAGGGAAGGCTTTATGGGCAGGTCGGGATTGGGCTGACCGTCCACGACGGTTATCGCTTCACCCCCGATCCGTTCGAACCCGGCGTACCGGTCGGCGAGGCCAGGCGACGGTATGCCATCTACCGTACGCACACCTCATTCGGCTCGCAGGTTCTGTTCAACCCGAATGCGTCGCTGGGCGTGCGCCTCAATTCGCATTGGGCCGTCGAGGCGACCTGGGAGCATTTCAGCCACGGCCAATTGTTCTCCGAACAGAATGCTGGCATCGACAACCTTGGTTTGCGTCTGGTGCACGCGTTCGGCCATCATCGATGATCCTTTTTGCTATGGCACTTGCGGCTCAGGCCGCATCTTCACCCATCCCGGCCGATGATATCGTTGTGACGGCACAGCGTATGAAGCGGCTCAAGCGACTCCGTATGACAACGAAACTCAATCATGCGACCGGGGTCACCCGATGCGTTTTCAAACGCCGCAGTGGAGACCCCGCCGTGGATGGAGCCGTCTGCAACGCCGTCCTTGCCTGCGCCCAGGATGTGAAGACGATGGAAGAGATGCGTGGTTGTGTAGCGCCAACACTGGATGCTTTGATTGCAAAGAACGTGGCATGGAGGGCAAATGCGTCGGAGCACAGTCGGTGACGTGGACTTCGCAGCGTTCCGGATCAGATCGGTTTCTTGATTGGAAGCCGATAACGCGAGGGCGACGTAACCGGTCGAGCTGACGGTCACGGGGATCTGTGGTCAGGGGCTTCCTCAAACGAACCCGTAACGCCAGAGTCGCTCGGACTCCTTGCCCGAGCATCCGGGTGTGGGCGTTTGCAGCCATTGAGGCCCACCGTATCGGACAACCACTTTTCTCGGCGCGGTATCCTACCCAAAGTCCACCGCTGCCCGCGGAACGACGGGATTCTGCTCTTTTCCCCCGACATGCCCGCGCCGGTAAGGACGACGATGTTTCTGATGTCCTGCATCAGTGCGTTCCAGGACGTGCGCCGCGGCGCGGAGAGTGTCCCCGATCAGCGGGAGTGAATTCGCGGCGTGCGTCGAATCCGTGCAATGCGTCCGGTTGCCGCCTTCCAGCGTTGACCACACCGACCATATCTTCGTGGCCGTCCATAAGCCGATCGCCGGTGCCGTCGCGGCGTCGAGCGCTCCGATATTCGAAGGATCCGATGCGATGTTGACGAAAAAGCTGATGCTGCTGAGCGGCGTGGTCGCGGTCCTTGGCGGCTGTGGTCAGACGACTTCGACTGACACGAACACCACCGCAAACATCGCCACTGCCAACACCAGCGCTGCGGCGACCGCGGCCTCCGACGTCACCCGCGTGCGCGGGGTGATCACCGCGGTCGGCACCGATGCGCTGACCGTCCAGACCTATGACGGCAAGTCGGCCACCGTGCCGCTCGACGCGGCGACCAAGTTCGCCTGGGTGGTGAAGTCGGATCTGTCGACGTTGAAGGACGGCGACTTCATCGGCACCGCGACGACCGGCCCGGACGATGCGCTGCGCGCTGTCGAACTGGTCATCTTCCCCGAGGCGATGCGCGGCACGGGCGAAGGTCATTATCCCTGGGACGTTCCCGGCGCGGTCGCGGCCGCAGGCGGCGGCACGAACGGGTCTAGCGCGATGACCAACGGCACGGTCGATGGCCAGAGCGCGATGACCAATGGCACCGTCGACGGGCAGAGCGCGATGACGAACGGCACGGTCGATCAGCAGAGCGGCATGACCAACGGCACCGTCACGGGTGGTGCAGGCAAGCCCGGCGAGACCAAGCTCAGCATCTCGTACAAGGGCGGCAAGGCCCAGGTCGTCGTCCCCGTGGGTACGCCGATCGTCCGGTTCGAGCCTGCCGAGCGCTCGGTCCTGGCAAAGGGCCAGAAGCTGTTCGCGATCGTCTCGACCGGCGCATCGGGCGCCAAGTCGGTCGCGGTCGGCAAGGATGGCCTGACGCCACCGATGTAAAACGGGCCAGCCTTTGGGCTGGGGCGTCGGCCAGCTAAAAGAGGGGCAGGAGTGGACGAACCACCATTCCTGTCCCTCATTGCGTGAATGGCCCCGTCTTCATAAATCGTACGATCGCCGCTAAGACGCCTGCAAACCTGTATCCGTAAAGGCGCTGCATGACCGTCATCACCGAAGCCGACCTGATCGAAAGCGTCGCCGACGCGCTCCAGTTCATCAGCTACTATCACCCGATGGATTACATCCGCGCGCTGGGTGTCGCGTACGAGGCCGAGCAGAGCCCCGCCGCCAAGGACGCGATCGCGCAGATCCTCACCAACAGCCGGATGTGCGCCGAGGGCCATCGCCCGATCTGCCAGGACACCGGGATCGTCACGATCTTCGTCAAATGGGGCCAGGATTGCCGGCTTGAGTCGACCCGCTCGCTGCAGGAAGTGATCGATGAAGGCGTGCGGAAAGCCTATCTCAATCCCGAGAACAAGCTGCGTGCGTCGATCCTCGCCGACCCCGCCTTCACCCGCCGCAATACCAAGGACAACACGCCGAGCGTGATGCATGTCGAGATGGTGCCCGGCAACACCGTCTCGATCGACGTCGCGGCGAAGGGCGGCGGCAGCGAGAACAAGTCGAAGTTCAAGATGATGAACCCGAGCGATTCGATCGTCGACTGGGTGCTCGAGATGATCCCGCAGATGGGCGCCGGCTGGTGCCCGCCCGGCATGCTCGGGATTGGCATCGGTGGCACCGCGGAAAAGTCGATGATCCTCGCCAAGCAGTCGCTGATGGGTTCGATCGACATGGCGCAGCTGAAGGCGCGCGGGCCGAAGAACGATATCGAGGCGCTGCGGATCGATATCTACGACAAGGTCAACGCGCTCGGCATCGGCGCGCAGGGGTTGGGGGGGCTCTCGACGATCCTCGACGTCAAGATCTTCGACTGGCCGACGCACGCCGCGTCGAAGCCGGTCGCGATGATCCCCAACTGCGCCGCCACGCGCCACGCGCATTTCGTGCTCGACGGCTCGGGCCCGGTGTATCTCGAAGCGCCCAAGCTCGAGGAATGGCCCGACGTGAACTGGACGCCCGACAAGGCCGCGATCCGCGTCGATCTCGACACGCTGACGCCCGAAGTCGTGCAGACCTGGAAGCATGGCGACCGCCTGCTGCTCAACGGCAAGATGCTCACCGGGCGCGATGCGGCGCACAAGCGGATCGCCGACATGCTCGCCAAGGGCGAGCCGCTCCCGGTCGATTTCGCGGGTCGCGTGATCTATTATGTCGGCCCGGTCGATCCGGTCGGCGACGAGGTGGTCGGCCCCGCCGGCCCGACGACCGCGACCCGCATGGACAAGTTCACCCGCATGATGCTCGACCAGGGTTTGTTGGCAATGGTCGGCAAGGCCGAGCGCGGCGCGGACGCGACCAAGGCGATCGCCGAACGCAAGTCCGCCTATCTGATGGCGGTCGGCGGCGCGGCCTATCTCGTCGCCCGCGCGATCAAGGGCTCGAAGGTCGTCGGCTTCGAGGATCTCGGCATGGAAGCGATCTACGAGTTCGAGGTCGCCGATTTCCCGGTGACCGTCGCCGTCGATTCCGCGGGCGAGAACGTCCACCAGCTCGCGCCTCTGGTGTGGCGCGAGAAGATCAAGCGTGAGGGGTTGCTGACACCGGCGTGATCCGGATTTCGGAACGGGCAGGGGGCTGTACCGTTGGACGGGGGTTACACAGGAGTTGTTGCATGTCCCGTTTCTTCGCCAAGCCCGTCACGCTGCTCCTCGCGGCCAGTCTCGCCTCGAGCGCGACCGCGCAGACGCAGCCGTCGGCCGAGCCTCAGTCGGGCGGGCTGATGGGCAGTCTCGGCGGCCTGCTCGGCGGCGGAATGCCGAGCGTCGGCTCGATCGGTGCGGGTAACGCGGCGGGGCTGCTCGGCTATTGCCTCAAGAACAAGCTGCTCGGCCAAGGCGGTGCGCTCGGCGCGTTGACGGGATCCCAGCGCGCAGCGTCGCCGGCGGCCACGCGGGCCTCGGGTGCGCAATCGATCCTCCAGCGCCTGACCAACCGCCAGGGCGTCCAGACCTCGCCGGGGTTCGCAGCGGGGCAGGCTGGGGAAATCCAGGCGCCTAACGGACAGGGTCTGTCGCTCGATGATCTCGGTGGCCAGATCAAGACGCAGATGTGTAGTCTGGTCCTCAGCCGTGCGAAGTCGTTTCTGTAAGGGGATAACCCCACCCCGGCGAAGGCCGGGGCCCAATTGGGGAACGCAGATTAGATAAGGCGGCGCGTCGTAACCCAGGCATTCCCAATTGGGCACCGGCCTCGGCCGGGGGGGTGCCTAGAGGTACGAACACAATGATACCGCGTCATTCCCGCGGAGGCGGATGCCTCACGACCGGGATGTATCGAGATCCGAGACGTCGCCAATCCTATACCGGGCGTAACTCAGGCCCCATCGATCAAACCCACAAATGAAAAGAGGTTGCCGGATCGTTTCCCAACGACCCGACAACCCCCTGACATGGTCAGCGGCCGGAGAGCTCCAGCCCGGAGGACCATGCGTACCACCTAGCCTGTGACACACGCGTTGACTGGGAGAGGATACTCCCCACGCATGTCGGCGGCGTTAGCGGTGCGTCCCCCGAACGAACCGAACCGAACTCACTGCTGAACCATGAGACATCGGATCACCTCCTTTCGCTTGTTGAAACAACGCGGCCAAGCCCGACCGCACCCGCAATGTGTGTCGATTGCGGGTGCGATACAAGCCTTGTTTTTCCGGAGATTTCGGCCGATCCTCTTTGGCTGTCGTCCTGCCGAAATCAGCCGCGACAATCCTCGGTCACGCGTTCGATCTCGGCCCAGGCGGGTACCACCAGCGGCGCCGATCCGGCCTGCTGCACCACGAACCGTCCGCGACTAAACCCCATCGCCTCGAGAAGAGAGTCGTTCGGCATCAGCGCCGCCGCGACATAGGGCGGCGTGCCACCGGTCGGCTGAACCGGTAGCGCGCGTGTCGCGCTGGACGTGCGGATCGTGAGCGGGGTCGTGGTCGTGCCGGCGCGCGAAAGATACACCTGACGCGTCCCGGTATCGCAGCGCAGCGTCAGCGACGCATCGGCATTGCCCGGACCGAACAACGCGATCGATCCACGTGCGTCGCGGCGATACACCCACGTGCCTGGCGAATACGGCCAGTCGCGCCAGTCCGCCGCGATCGGGGCAGGACGCGGCGCAGGGGCGGGCGCCGCGACTCGCGGCGGCGGGGGAGGTGGCGTTTCGGCGCGTGGCGGCGCGACACAACCGGCGACCAGCGCGAGCAAAACAAGGCCGGCAAGCGATCGGCCGCGGCGAACGAGAGGGGAAATAACGCGCATCCCCCAGCGTATGGGGCAGCACTGACGCACGCTCAAGCCGCGACCGCGCATCGGTAGCGGGAACCGCCGTGCGCTGCTACCGGTTCAGCGTCCGACCATCGTTCAAGATCCTTGGAGACCATGCATGTCCGATACCGCCGCCCAGACCCCGACCCAGCTGCTCGTCCAGTCGAACATCTCCGGCACGATGAAGGTCGAGAGCCGCGACGGCGACAACGTTGGCTCGGTCCACGCGTTCATGGTCCACAAGGGCACCGGCCGCGTCACGCACGCCGTGCTCAGCCTCGGCGGCTTCCTCGGCATGGGCAAAAGCTTTTACCCGCTGCCGTTTTCGCTGCTCCAGTTCGACGCGGTCCGCGACCTCTACGTCGTGACGATTGACAAGCGTGTCCTTGAGGGCGGCCCGAGCTGGGCGAACAACGCACCGGTGTTCGACCAGGCGTACGCCGACCGCGTGGCCAGCTATTATGGGTCGAGCAGCGAGAATCTTGTCGTCGGCTAAGCCGCGCGCGGAACGATGCGGGCCAGTGCGTCCGCTTCGTTCCGCTGAATTTCCTCGACGTCGTAACTGACCTGAAGCCGCAGGAAAAATCCGTTGGACATCTGTAAATAGCGGGTCAATCGTGCGTCCACCGACGGATCGATATTCCGCTTGCTGGCAACGATCTCGCGCAGCGTGGCAAGTTCGATGCCAGCGCCGCTTGCGACTTCCTCGAGCGGGATAGCACTGCCGATCAGGAAATCTTCGCGCAGGACATCGCCCGGATGAACGTTGTCCAACCGATCGTTATCCGCGATGGTAATCCTCGATCCGGACATCGTCCGCGCCTCCGTTCGACCAACCAAACGTGATCCGCCGCTGGTCGTTGATCCGGATGCTATATCGCAAAGGCGTGAACCCTTTCAACTGCTCCAACCGGTTACCCGCGGGGATGCGCAGATCGTCCAGGCGATCTGCATTCTCAAGCTGGCGCAATTTGCGTCGGGCGGTGTGCTAAATATCCGGCGGCAACTTGCGACTCCGTTCGCCGTTCCAGATACGGAGCGTTTCCAGGTCGGCTATGAAGCGGCTCATCGTGATGCGACAGGAAGAGCATCTAGCCCCTTCCAGTCTCCGTCGGAGGGCCGCTTAGCTAGCCAAAACCTCAGGCCGTTTACGGTCGTTCCTGTAACGTGAGTGGCTGCGGCTGATGGGCTGGAATGCTCGACTCCATCTTCACCGACCCATTGACCATCAACAATCGAAGCTCGGTATTCGGCTTTCTTGTAAGTCGCACGGAGCAACGTTCCGTTGGGTAAGAAGAGACCTCGTGACGAAAATCCTTCGATCTTGGCTGGGGAGCCCGATATAAAGGCCCTGTTTATCCCCTCGGATAGCTGACGGCCCAAGCCTTTTTGCAACCCTAAAAGGTCACGTAGAACCTCGTTGTAGGTATGAGATTCGCTCTCCCGAAGGATCGTCAGCGCTTTGAAAACCTCAAAATCGATATCAATTTGCTGCATGACGACCTCCACGGAAGTGGATAGATCAAAAACCCTATAGTGTAAATAGTACTATTGGCTCTATTGCGATCGCGAGCCCCCCATACGCATCTTCTGACTCTTGCCGTAGCGCGTCTTCCGCGTGCCCGGCTTGCCTTCGTTAGAGCGCCCCATGACCGGCGCCTTCTGCTGGTCGACCGGCAGGCCCAGTTCCTCGTTCTCCAGCTGGCGGATTTCGTCACGCAAACGCCCGGCGGTCTCGAATTCAAGGTCGCTCGCCGCCTTGCGCATCTGCTTCTCGAGATCCTCGATGTACGCGCGCAGGTTATGCCCGACCATGTGCGGGCGGTCTTCGTCGATCGGGATCGTCACCTGATCCTGGCTCGCCACGTGCGCGATGATGTCGCCGATGTTGCGGCGGATCGTCGTCGGGGTGATGCCGTGCTCGGTGTTGTACGCGACCTGCTTCTCGCGGCGGCGCGCGGTTTCGTTCATCGCCCGCTCCATCGATCCGGTGACGCGGTCGGCGTACAGGATCACACGGCCATCGACGTTGCGCGCCGCGCGGCCGATCGTCTGGATCAGCGAAGTCTCGGAGCGCAAGAAGCCCTCCTTGTCCGCATCGAGGATGGCGACCAGCCCGCATTCGGGGATATCGAGCCCCTCGCGCAACAGGTTGATCCCGATCAGGACGTCGTACACGCCCAGCCGCAGGTCGCGGATCAGTTCGATGCGCTCCAGCGTCTCGACGTCGCTGTGCATGTAGCGGACCTTGATGCCCGCTTCGTGCATGTATTCCGTGAGGTCTTCGGCCATTCGTTTGGTCAGCGTGGTGACGAGCGTGCGGTAGCCGAGCGCCGTCGTCTTGCCGACCTCGACGATCAGATCCTGGACCTGCTCCTCGACCGGCTTGATCTCGACGGGCGGATCGATCAGCCCGGTCGGGCGGATGACCTGTTCGGCGAACACGCCGCCGGTCTGCTCCATCTCCCAGCTGCCTGGGGTCGCCGAGACATAAGTCGTCGGCGGGCGCATCGCGTCCCACTCGTTGAAGCGCAGCGGGCGGTTGTCGATCGCGCTCGGCAGACGGAAGCCATATTCGGCGAGCGTCAGTTTGCGACGGTGATCGCCGCGCGACATGCCGTTGATCTGGCCGATCGTGACGTGGCTCTCGTCGACGAAGAGCAATGCGTTATCGGGGAGATATTCGAACAGCGTGGGGGGCGGCTCGCCCGGCATGCGGCCCGTGAGGAAGCGCGAGTAGTTCTCGATCCCTGCGCAGCTACCGGTCGCCGCGATCATCTCAAGGTCGAAATTGGTGCGCTGCTCCAGCCGCTGCGCCTCCAGCAGCTTGCCCTCCAGCACCAGCTCCTTCAGCCGCTCCGCCAGCTCATGCTTGATCGCCTCGCCCGCCTGCTTGAGCGTCGGGCCGGGGGTCACGTAATGCGAGTTCGCATAGACGCGCACCGAGTTCAGCGACGCGACCTTCTTGCCGGTCAGCGGATCGAACTCGGTGATCTCCTCGATATCGTCGCCGAAGAACGAGATGCGCCACGCGCTGTCCTCGTAATGCGACGGGAAGATTTCGAGCGTGTCGCCCTTCACGCGGAAATTGCCGCGCTGGAACGCCGCGTCGTTGCGCTTGTACTGGAGTGCGACGAGCTTCCGCACGATCTCGCGCTGGTCGACCGTCGTACCCTTTTTGAGGTCGAAGATCATTGCGGAGTAGGTCTCGACCGAGCCGATGCCGTACAGGCACGACACCGACGCGACGATGATCACGTCGTCGCGTTCGAGCAGCGCGCGGGTAGCGGAATGGCGCATCCGGTCGATCGACTCGTTGGTCGAGGATTCCTTTTCGATGTACGTATCCGACCGCGCGACATACGCCTCAGGCTGGTAATAATCGTAATAGCTGACGAAATATTCGACCGCGTTGTCGGGAAAGAACGACTTCATCTCGCCGTAGAGCTGTGCGGCCAGGATCTTGTTCGGCGCGAGGATCAGCGCGGGGCGCTGGACGCGGTTGATGACGCTGGCCATCGTGAAGGTCTTGCCCGAGCCGGTGACACCGAGCAGCACCTGGTCCCTCTCGCCGTCGGCGATCGCGGACACGAGTTCGGCGATCGCGGTCGGCTGGTCGCCGGCGGGTTCATACTCGCTGACGAGCTTGAACGCTTTGCCCCCCTCGACCTTGTTCGGGCGCGCGGTGGGGCGGTGCGGGACGAAGCTTTCGCCGGTTTCGGGCTCGGCGAGACTGGTGCGGATCTGAATGGCCATCGAGGGGGAATATGGGGAACATGCGGTGAGTCGGCAACGGCCAGTCATCGTGCCGGTGGCCACCCCGTTCTCCTGCGAACGCAGGAGTCCAGGATTACAGAGGGACGCCGTTCGCAATCCTGGGCTCCTGCGTTCGCAGGAGAACCGCATTGAGAAGGGCCGGGTTTGGGCAAGGCCAAGATTAGCTGTTGTTGACCCATTCCCCCGACGCCAATAATGCGACCGTTTCGCAAGCAATCGATCCGCCAGCGCGAGTCCGCGCGGCCGAAGGAATAGACGCATGACCGCCCCGACCGTCGAAGCAACACGCGCGCCTGCGCTGATCCCCGAGACCCCCGCGTTCCTCAACGCCAAGGTGCTGTGGGTGCGCCACTGGAACGAACATCTGTTCAGCTTCGCGATCGAACGGCCATCGACGTTCCGCTTCCGCTCGGGCGAGTTCGTGATGATCGGTCTGCCGCAGGAAGGCGGCAAGCCGATCATGCGCGCCTATTCGATCGCGTCGCCGCATTATTCGGAGGAGCTCGAGTTCCTGTCGATCAAGGTCGAGGACGGCCCGCTGACCTCGAAGCTCCAGCTGATCCAGCCCGGCGACGAAGTGTATCTCGGCAAGAAGCCGACCGGTACGCTGGTGCTCGACGCGCTGCTGCCGGGGAAGCGGCTGTTCATGTTCTCGACCGGCACCGGCCTCGCGCCGTTCCTCAGCCTGATGCGCGATCCCGACGTGTATGCCGCGTATGAGCAGGTGATCGTCGTGCATAGCGTGCGGCGCGTGAGCGATCTTGCCTATCATGACGAGATGGTCGGGCTGCTGGCGGAGGACCCGCTGATCGCCGACGAGGCGCAGACGCAGTTCCACTATATTCCGACGGTGACGCGCGAACCGTTCCGGACCACGCGGCGGATCGGCGCGCTGATCGAGGATGCGTCGTTGTTCGGCCATCCGGTCCGCGGCGAGCAGAAGCTCAACCCCGAGACCGATCGGGCGATGCTGTGCGGCTCGACCGAGATGATCAAGGAATTCGCGGTGATGCTCGAGGCGCAGGGCTTCGAGGAGGGCGCGAATTCGAAGCCCGGCACGTTCGTCATCGAGCGCGCCTTCGTCGGCTGACCTATTCAACTGTTCCCCCGCGAACGCTGGGGGCCTAGGGATTACATTACCGTCGAATGCCGGGAGGGTTTGGGCCTGGACCCCCGCCTACGCGGGAGAACAGCTAGTTGCGTCCCCCGCTCAACCCGCGGATACTCGCCTCAATCATAAGAGGAGAGACCCATGATAGGTTACGCGACGCTCGGCACCAACGACCTCGATAGGGCGCTGACCTTCTACGACGCGCTGCTGGCGACCGCTGGCGGCAAGCGGCTCATGCAGATGCCCGACGAGCGGAAACTGACCTTCTACGGCGCGGGTGCGGACAAGCCGATGCTGGTGATCGGCAGGCCTTATGACGGCGCGGCGGCGACCGCGGGCAACGGCACTATGGTCGCGCTGGCGGCGGATTCGCGCGAGCAGGTCGATCAGGTCTACGCCAAGGCGATCGAACTGGGCGGTGCGGACGAGGGTGGTCCGGGGTCGCGCGGGCCCGAGCAGATGGGGTTTTACGGCGCCTATTTCCGCGATCCGGACGGTAACAAGCTTTGCGTGTTCAAGATGGGGTGAGGGGCGGGCACGACGTCCCGGTCCTGTCCTAATCCCTTGCCTATTAACACCTCCCCGGCGGAGGCCGGGGCCCAGTTGGAAAGGTGGCAGTAACAGCGGGCCGTGCCCCGTTAGCAACGTCCCCCAACTGGACCCCCGCCTCCGCCGGGGAGGTAATGAGGGAGCGATCCCGACTACCGCAAAGCGCGAACGTCTGGGGTATCAAGGCACCGCAGCAACGCCGCTCTCGCCATCGGCGTTACCGCCGCCAGCTTCGCATACCTCCCGACCTCAACCGGCCGCCCGATCGCGACCGGCGTGAACCCGGTCTGCCCGGTACACCGCATCGCCGCCGCCAGCAGTTTCGGCGGCGTGTCATACCCCTCGAACGACAGCCGGAACGTTCCCCAGTGGATCGGGATCGCGTGCGCCGCGCCCAGTCGGCGATAGACCTCGACCGCGTCGACCGGCCCGATATGGCTCCCCGATTCCATCTGCCTATCGACGAACCGGAACGCGCCGATCGGGATCAGCGCCAGCCGGACCGGCCCCAGCGCCGCCGCTTCGACCGGCCACTGGCCGTCGCCCATCCCGGTATCGCCCGCAAAGAACACATTCCCGCCCGGCAGCGTCACGACGAAGCTCGACCACAGCGCGCGGTTGCGATCGGTGAACCAGCGGCTGCCCCAATGATGGTTTCGCGTCACGGTGACGGAAACGCCCGGCTTGATCGCCACCCGCTGCCCCCAGTCGAGCGCGGTCGCCTGCGCGCCGGTCTGGCCGATTACGCTGTCGTTGCCCAAACTGGTGACGATCCGCGGCCGATCGCGCTGCCAGAGGCGTTGCAACGTCGCCTTGTCGAGATGATCGTAGTGATCGTGACTGACCAGCACGACATCGATCTTCGGCAGCGCATCGAACGCGATCCCCGGCTCGGCGACGCGGCGCGGGCCCGTGCCCAGCGGCCCGGCCTTCTCCGCCCAGACCGGATCCGTGAGGATATTGAGCCCCTGCGTCTGGATCAGCACGCTCGCATGGCCGACCCACGTCACCACCATCCGCTCGCCATCGATGCGTGCGGGTGGTGCGATGCGGTTTACCGCGACTGACTTGGGCCACGCAGGCCGCCCGTCGCTGCCGGTGAAATACCGCCAGAAGAAGCTTGCGCGACCCCCACCGTGGCCGGCACCCGCCGGCTGGATCTGCTGCGTGTCGGCGTCGTTGTCGGGATTGGCAAAGCGCAAACCGTCGAAATGGGCACTGGCTGGTCCGCGGTAATAGATGCGGTCGAGGAAGCGTGGCACGATCGTCACTGCCAGCGCGACGACCACGATCGCCAGCAGCACTATGCCCCCGACGATCTTCAATACCAGACGCACGCCATTCCCCTATCCGTTGCAGGTCCGTAACGCATCGTGACAAGCATCGTTCAGACCGCTTGGCGCGGGTCTGCAACCCCGATAGCTTCCCGACAAAGGGGAATCGGAAAATGCGTAGATTTATCATCGGACTATTGCTCGCGACCGCGCTTCCGGCGGTGGCGGAAGCGAAGACCGTCGCGGTCGAGGAACAGTCGATCGACCAGCTTCAGGCGATGATGACCGCGGGCAAGGCGAGCAGCGTCGACCTCGTCCGCGCCTATCTCGCGCGCATCGCAGCGATGGACCGGACCGGGCCGACTTTGCGCAGCGTCATCGCGCTCAACCCCGATGCACTCGCGCAGGCGAAGGCGCTCGACGCCGAGCGCAAAGCCGGGCGCATCCGCGGTCCGCTCCACGGCGTGCCGGTGTTGATCAAGGACAATGTCGAGACCGCCGATGCGATGCCGACAACGGCGGGCAGCTTGGCGCTGAAGGACAACCTCACGCGCCGCGACGCGCCCGTGGTGGCGCAGCTTCGCGCCGCGGGGGCGGTGATCCTGGGGAAGACCAACCTCAGCGAATGGGCGAATATTCGCTCGACCCGCTCGATGAGCGGCTGGAGCGCGGTGGGCGGGTTGGTGAAAAACCCCTATGCGCTCGACCGGACCGCGTGCGGATCGTCGAGCGGTTCGGGCGCGGCGATCGCGGCGAGCTTCGCGGCGGCGGCGATCGGGACGGAGACCGATGGCTCGGTGGTGTGTCCGTCGTCGATCAACGGGCTGGTCGGGCTGAAGCCGTCGATCGGGCTCGTCAGCCGCACGCATGTCGTGCCGATCAGCCACAGCCAGGATACGCCGGGCCCGATGGCGCGCAACGTGCGCGACGTCGCCACGATGTTTTCTGCGATGGTTGCAGCCGACTCAACGGATGCGGCGACCGCCGGGGCAGGGGCGTACAAGCGCGACTATGCCGCGGCGCTGTCGACCCGCGCGTTGTCGGGCTTGCGCGTCGGCGTGATCCGGCCGGAGATGACTGCTGATGTCGCGGCGCGATATGAGGCGGCGCTCGACGTGCTGAAGGCTGCGGGGGCGGTGCTGGTCGAGGTGAAGCAGCCTAAATTGGATGGTCTTGGCGAGGCGGAACTGCTGGTGCTCCAGACCGAGCTGAAAGCCGACCTCGACACGTATCTCGCGACCACGCCGGGCGCGGTCCGCACGCGGACGCTCGATCAGGTCATCGCGTTCAACACCGCCAACGCAGGCACGGAAATGCCGTTCTTTGCGCAGGAGACGTTCGAGGCTGCGGCGAAGACCAAGGGGTTGGGCGATCCCGCGTACAAGGCGGCGCGCGCGAAATCGCTGCGGCTGGCGGGGGCGGAGGGGATCGACGCGATGCTCAACGCGGCGGGCGCAAGCGTTCTGGTCGAGCCGACTTACGGCCCGGCTTGGCTCAGCGAACCGGTGTACGGCGATCAATATGGTGGCCCGAGTTCGAGCGGACTGCCGGCGATCGCGGGGTATCCGAACCTGACGGTGCCGATGGGGTTGGTCCGCGGGTTGCCGGTTGGCTTGTCGTTCATTGCGACGAAGTACGGCGACGCCGCGGTGCTGGGCGCCGGCTATGCATTTGAGCAACGAACGAAGGCTCGCGTGGCGCCACGGTATCTGCCGACTGCCGACATAGGCCCCGGTTTGGACGCTGCTCGCTGACCCAGCGATCCCTCCCCCGGCGGGGGAGGATCGTCAGGCTAGGGCCGCCCGCTTCGCGAAATTCCACTGCCAGAGCATCAGCAACGGCACGACCATCGTCTCCATCACCAGCCCGAGCAGATGCCCTTGCGACGGCACGCCGACCGCCAGCAGCGAGATCCCACGCGATACGCCGCCGACGAAAATCAACCCGCCGAGCAACCGAAACCGCGCGCCCTTCCGCTCGATATCCGGAATGCAACTCACGAACCCCAGTCCGGTCGCGAAGAAGATCCCCGAGATGTACCGGAAATGGCTGTCCAGATCGCGCGGCACCTCGGCGAGATGCCCTAACGGTGCCGGCCCATGCAGCACGCCCTGGCCGCCGACGATCAGCGGCAAGAGGCAAGCGATTGCGATCACGGCTTGCAGCAGGCGCTTCTCGATCACGGCAGGTCCCGCAGCAGTTCCGGCCTGATCCGGAACGCCCGCAACGACATCCGGACCTCGAAGATAAACGACACCAGTGCGGCGATCAGCAGGATCATCGCGAGGATGAAGCACAGCGCGACCGCCGTGCCGAAATGCAGTTTGGCGAGTTCGGCGATGAACAGCAGCGCGATCAGCACGCAGGTCATGATCGCGCTCGACACCGCTAGAAAGAGCGCCGCGTTGATGATCGTCATCCGCCGATCGAGCAACCGCAGCTCCCAGCCATAGCGGGTCCGATCGGCTGCCGAGAAATTGGGGTGCAACTGCTCCAGCTTGCGCGCCCGGTCGATCACCCGCGACAGGCGGCCCGCCAGGACGTTGAGCAACTGACCGATGCCGGCGAGCATGAACACCGGCGCGAGCGAGAGCTGGATCGTCTGGGCGATGGTCGAGATGGCGGGTATGATCGGCATGCCGCCACCATGATGGGGAATGCCGGATTGCAAAAGGGGGCGATTGCAAAAGAGCATGCAATCGTAACCTTCTGCGCGGTATCAGGCGGGCAATGTCAAAGCCGATGCTTCTGGCCGACTTCGTCCGGCTGCCACCCAATGTCCGCGGCGACGTGGTGGAGGGGCTTGCCGCCGCGATCGACAGCGTCGCGGAGCGGGGCGCGCGGAGCCACTGCTTCCTCCGCTTCAGCTGGTACGCCGCGGCGCTCGCTGCCTATGGTGGGCAGGCACGGACGCTGGTGGTCGAGCAGGACGACGCGCCGGTCCTGACGCTGCCGTTCGTGCCGTTGGGGCCACGGATGCTGCGGATGGCGGCGATCCCCGGTTGCTACTGGCCGTTCCGCAGCTTCGGCCTCGCGCTCGAGGCCGGCGAACCTGCGTTGAAGATTGCACTGTCGACGCTGGCGAACAACGTGAATGGTCTCAGGATCGGTCCGGTCTACGACACTGATCCCGCCGCCTCCGCGCTGGTCGCCGCTGCCCGTGCGCAAGGCTGGACCGCGATCGATCGCACCATCGGCGACAGCTGGTCGCTCGACCTACCAATTGCGAGAGAAGGCCAGCCCTGGCCGCGCAATTCGACGTTGCGCAAGAATCGTTTCCACGAAAAGCACCTCGCCGAACACGGCGTACCCGACTGGCAATTCCTTTCCGGTGCGGACTGGCCCGCCGCGTTCGCCGGTCTCGGTGCGGTCGAGCAGACGAGCTGGATCGCGCACGCCACCAATCGCACCGGCATGAAGTTCACCGCCGACGGGCATCTCGCCTTCTGGCAGGCTGCGGTCGCCGATCCGGTGCTTGCCGCGATGTTCCGCGCCGCGCTGCTGACGGTCGACGATAGGCCCGCCGCCTTCTCGTTCGATATCGACACTGGCGAACTGCTGTACGCGGTCGCCAACAGCTACGACCCACGCTTCGCCAAGCATTCGCCGGGCAAACTGCTCTACTGGCGCAACCTGGT
The DNA here is from genome assembly GCA_040388215.1 of Pseudomonadota bacterium. Lineage (GTDB taxonomy): Bacteria > Pseudomonadota > Alphaproteobacteria > Sphingomonadales > Sphingomonadaceae > Sphingomonas. Next base: position 76,617 of record JAZKCH010000012.1, read on the forward strand.
CGCGGCGCGCGATCGCGGTATCCGCCGGGTCGACTGGGGCGCGGGCGACAGCGGCTACAAGCAGGTCATCGGCGCCACGGCCGACGCGCCGATCCGCGACTGGCTGCTGTTCCGCCCTGGCCTGCCGGCATTCGTCGGTCGCCTGTTCGGCTGGGTCTGGCGGCGCAGCGCTACATCCTGAGCGCGCGGTCGTAGCCGGTAAGCTCCAGATAGCCGCGCCCGCCGCGTGTTCGTACCGCCCCCTCCCAATAGACCGGCATCCCGCTGCGCCGCGTGTCGAGTTCCTGCGCGGCGAACATCGGCACCAACCGCCAGCGCTGGACGCGGCCCTCGGTGCGGACGCTCAGTTCCTGCGATACCGGGTATACCGCGCCGGTCGCCTTGCTCCGCCACGTCGCCAGCGTGCGGAACGCGACGTCGCCGGGTGCGAACACCGTCATCCTGCCGTCGGGACGGCGCAGCGATCCGCCCGCCCACACCGTCCCGCCGCCCTTGCGCCGGATCCGGAACGCCATCAGCGCGGAGCCGTCGTCGAAGTTGAGCCCGGTCCAGTCCCAGCCTTGCGCGGCCGGCGCGAGATAATCCGACGACCATTCGCGATCGAGCCATGCCTCGCCGGTAACCGGGACCGTCTTGCCGGCACGCGTCACCTGACCCGCCACGCGCAGATGCGGCACCGAGTAATAATAGCTCGCCTCGTCGGGACGTGGACCCTTGCGACTATACCCGCCGCGGCCCTGTGGCAGCGGTGGCTGGGTCGGCTTAAATGACAGGTCTAGCCCGAAATCCTGCGCAGTCACGCGCGTCGCCCAGCGCCCGGCGCCCGAGCGCCGCAACCGCCAGTCTCGGATCGACACATCGGCATCCCCCGTTCGCGCCTCGGCCAGCCCGAAGCCGGCGCGTGCCGCCCGCTCGCTATGCGACAATTTGCCCGTCGCGGGATCGGACAACGCCGCATGCGCGAACAGCACTTGCCTGGCCGCGAACCTGCTGGGATTGCGCATATCGACCGGCGGGCGGGTCCGGAAGAACGTCACCTGGAAGCCCAGATCCTTGCCGTCCGTGGTGCGCAACCACCCGGTGAAATACCACCATTCGGTGCGAAACGCCGGATGCGCCCCGTGATCGGCGGGGAAGCGCAGCGTGATGCCCGGCGCCACGACGGGATAGGAAACGGCCGGGGTGGCGGCAGGCGCGATCGCCGCGACCGCCGCGATCCAGCCGAGCGGGATCCAGGAACGTGCCATCACCAATCCTCCCGCACCGATTGCACCGCGCTCTTGGCGGTCGCACGCCGCCCGGCAAGGACCGCGGTCGCCGCCGCCGCACCGGTCAGCGCGGCCGCTACGCCGATCAGCGTGCCGACCGGCACCCGCGTGGTCATCGTCCAGTTGAACGACTGCGGGTTGATCACATGGATGAGCACCTGCGACAGCAGCAACCCGAGTCCGATCCCGGCCAGCGCGCCGGTCAGTCCGACGATCGCGCCCTCGGTCGCCAGCATCGTCGTCAATTGCCGCCGGGTGAGCCCTAGATGCCGCAACATCCCGAACTCGCGTTCGCGCGCGATCGTCTGCGCCGACATCGTCGCCGCGACGCCGGCAAGCCCGACCAGGATCGCGACCGCCTCCAGCAGATACGTCACCGCGAAACTGCGATCGAAGATCGTCAGCGCGAGCCGTCGCAGCGTCGCCGGCTGGCTCACTTCGACCTGATCGCGCAATTCCGGCGGCAGCTTGGCGGTCATCGCGCGTGCGACTTGTGCCGCATCCCGGTCGGGCGCGATCATCGCGGAAATCTCGTCGCGCGCGTCGTCGCCGGTCAGGCGCTGGTAATCGCCCTCGTCGATCAGCACCGCTCCCGCCTGACGCCCGTAATCGCGCCATACCCCGGCGACCGTGAACTGCGTCCGTCCGGCGATCGGTAGTGTAATGCGCTCGCCGGGATCCCAGCCGTACAGCCGTTGCGCCGGTTCGGAGACCCACACAGGCAGCGCAGTCTTGGGGAGCGGGGGCGCGGTCTCGATCAGCACGAGCAACGGATCCTGGCCACCCCGTTCGGGTCGAGCGATCAGGCTTACCGGCGGGCGATCGGCGGCGATCGTCAGTGGAATCTGCCGACTGAACGCGAGCCGTGAGATCCCCGGCGTCGTGGCCAGTCGTGTCCGCATTGCCGGATCGAACGTGGCACCCGCCGTCGTGCGCAGATACAGGTCCGCGCCGAGCACCTGGTTCAGCCACTCGTCGACCGCGCCGCGAAAGCTGGTCACCATCGTCGCCATCGCGATCATCAGCGCGGTCGAGGCGACGATCCCGCACAGCGCGGTGGCAGCCTCGCCGGGCGCGCCATGCAGATGGCGGATCGCCAGCAGCCCCGGCACGCTCCCGCGCGTCCGCTTTGCCAGCGGGGTCAGCAGCGTGCGTGCGAACCACGGTACACCCGCAACGCCGCCCGCGAGCATCAACGCCATCCCGGCAAAGCCGAACAGCGGCAGCCCACCGACCGCGGGCAGCAACGCCGCGGCGCCGCCCGCCACGAGCAACGCAACTGCGGGCCACCACGCCACGCGCCGCCGCGGATCGAGTACGTCGCCCGCATTCTTCAGCGCAGCGGCAGGGGCCGCGCGGGCCGCCACCCTTGCCGGCAACGCACTGCCCAATATCGACGCGAGCAGGCCGAGCGAGAAGAAGCCGAGCGCCGCGACCGGCTGGATCACGACGTGCGCGGTGGCGCCGCCGAAATACCCCGCGCCGAGATCGCCGCCGAACCAGTGCAGCGCGCCCCATGCCAGCGCATAGCCGATGACCAAGCCCGCCGACGCGCCGACCAGCCCGATCGCGAGCCCCTCGACAACGACCGCCGCGATGATTCCGCCACGCGGCATGCCGAGCGTCCGCAGCAAGGCGAAGGCGCGCTGGCGTCGCACCACCGACAGCGACTGCGCGGAGTAGACTAGGAACCCGCCGGTCAGCAGCGCGACCAGCGCCAGCATGTCGAGATTGACCCGGTAGGCGCGCGACAGCGAATCGCCCTGTGCGTTCTGAGTCTCGGCGGTCGACAGGATCGCGTCCGCCGGCAGCGTGGCCCGCAACGCCGCCTCCGCCGCACCACGGTCCGACAGTGCGAGGTCGAGCCGATCGATTCGGCCGAGCCGACCGAAGCGCCACTGCGCGGCGGCGATGTCCATGACGCCGACCGCGACTGCGGCGTCGGTCGCCGGCAGGGTGCCCGCGACGCGAAGCGGCACCGACCGCCCGTTGGCGACGACCGTGACCCGGCTGCCGATCTTCGCACCGACCTGCGTGAGCGCGGCGCGCGACAGGAACAGCGTATCCTCGTCGAACACGGCGTCGTTGCCGGTGTCCGCCCTCTGCGGTCGCGCACCGATCAACGAGGGCGTCACGACGGCTGCACGAACCACGTCGACACCAAGCATCGTCAGGCGTTTGCTGCCGATCCGCGCGTCGAGGCGGACGACCGGGCTCGTATCGGCGACACCGTCGGTTCGTGCGACGCGGGGATAAAGACGTTCGTCGAAGCCGAGCGGACTGGTCGCGCGTACCGACAGTTCGGCCGCGCCGCTGACGCCGCGCATCGCACCGTCGAACGACGCGAGCGCAGATCCGTTGACGAGATGGACCGCAAACCCCAGCGCGACGCCGACTGCGATCGCGACCGCGGTCATGACGAAGCGGGCAGGGTGGAATCGCCACTCGCCAGCGATCAGCCAACTCAGTGCGACGCGCGCGGACCAGAGCCGTGGCTCCCGAGGGCGAGCGGCAGCGGTGCCCGCGTCAGCGATCACGGCGCTCCACCAGTCCGTCGCGGCCGAGCGTCAGCACGCGATCGGCGATCGCTGCGCTGGCGTCCGAATGCGTGACCATGACGCCTGCCGCCCCGTTGTCGCGCACCGCCGCGGCGAACAGCGACAGCACGCGCGCGGCGGTTTCTGGATCGAGATTGCCGGTCGGCTCGTCCGCCAGGATCAGCGCAGGCCGGTGCACCAGCGCGCGGGCAATCGCGACGCGTTGCAACTCGCCGCCCGACAGGTCGCGCGCATAGCCATTCCCGCGTCCGCCGAGCCCGACCGCTTCGAGCATGTCCTCCGCCCGCGTGCTGGCCACAGCGGCGTCGGGCGAGACCAGGGCCAACGGCAGTGCGACATTCTGTTGCAGCGTCAGATAGGGCAGGATGTGGAAAGCCTGGAACACGAAGCCGATCCGCTCGCGCCGCAGCCGCGTGCGCGCGGTTTCGTCGAGCGTCCCGAGCACCGTCCCGTCGATCGCGACGCTTCCCTCGTCCGCGTCGTCGAGTCCGGCGAGGATGTTGAGCAGGGTCGACTTGCCCACTCCCGACTCGCCGATGATCGCGACGAGTTCGCCCGCGCGGACGTCGAGGTCGAGTTGCTGGAACAGGCGCCGCGGCCCCGGAACCGATTTGCCCAGCGCACGTACCGCGAGCAAGGTTCGATCGTCATGCATTCCCGATTTTCCCGCCGTCATCCCTGATCCGAACGCGTCCGCATACGCATACGCATACGCATACGCCGCGATCGACGCTCCTCATGTGTGGCGCGATGGTCTCGACATCAATGCGTGTACGCGAACAGTTAGGCGTCGGCTCCGCAAACGATTGCTGGCGAACTTTTGTAAGGAACAAGCTTCGTTAACACCTTCATGCGACGAGATAAAAAACTGTCGAAGCGAACGCCGTGCCTTTTCTCTTCAATCTGCATTTTCAGCATTCCGGGTCCCTGGTGGCGGTCGCGGTCGGCATCTGCCTGACTGCGGGGTGGTCGGTGGCGCTGCTCACCACCGATCTTGGCGATCCGAATGCGCGTGAGCCGATCGGGTGGCGACATGGCGCGCTCGCGCTGGCCGCCGGGCTGGGCGTCTGGACCACGCATTTCGTCGCCATGCTCGCCTATCGCCCCGACCTGCTGCTCCGCTACGACGCGTTCATGACGGTGATGTCGGCGTTCGTCGGCATCGCCATGGTCGGGCTGCCGATGGTGGCGATCACGCAAGCGCGGACGCGGGCCCAGCGGAGCCTGGCGGGCGCCGTCGCCGGTGGCGGAATCTGGTGCATGCATGCCGTCGGCATCACCGGCATGATGGACTGCGCGCATTTCTTTTCCTGGCCGACCAACATCGCTGGCCTGCTGCTCGGGGCGACGATTGTATCGGCTTGGCAGTTCAACGGCCGCTGGTCGCGGTCACGTCCGACCGGTTGCCTGCTGTTCGCGCTCGCGGTGTGCGTGACGCATTTCGTCTCGCTGTCCGGCGACGTCGTCATCGGCAGCATCGATGAACGGCAGGGCGGCATGCTATCGCCTGGGCTGGTCGCAGCCTGCATGGCGTTCGCCGTCTCGGTGACGTGTCTCGGCAGCCTGTTGACGTTCACCCGGGTAAAGGCCGCGCGCGAGCAGGAGTCGCGGACGTTGAAGGCGGTGCTGGAGAGCATGACCGACGGGCTCGTGTTCATCGACAAGGACGGGCGGCTGCGTCACTTCAACCACCGTTTCCTCGATCTGTTCGATACGCCGGCGGAGGCGATCGCGCCGGGTCTGACGATCGACGGCTTCCTCGATGCGATCGCGCGATATCGCAACTGGCCTGCCGAAAAGCGTGCGTTGGTCGGTGGTGCGATGAAGCAATGGGTCGAGGCGGATATCGGCTTCGACCGCGAATGCGAGATGGAGGACGGCCGGACCTATCAGATGCAGTGTCGTCCGGTGCCGCGCCAGGGCATCGTCATGACCTTCACCGACGTCAGTGCGGAGCGGACCGCGCTCGCCGATCTCAAGCATCTCGCCTATCACGATCCACTGACGGGGCTCGGCAATCGTCGGTCGCTGCGCGAGACGAAGGAGGCGCTGATCGCGGAAGGTACGCCGTTTTCGCTGCTGCTGATCGATCTCGACGAATTCAAGCGGATCAACGATGCGTTCGGGCATGGCGTCGGCGACAAGCTGCTGGTGCATGTCGCGACTCAATTGACCGGTCTGCTCCCGCACGACAGCTTCATCGCACGGATGGGTGGCGACGAGATCGCGATTCTCGTGCACGAGACGGGGGAGGCTGCGACCGCTCTGGCGGAGGCGATCCTGGTACGGTTGAGCGCCCCGGTGACGGTCGAGGGACGCCGACTGTTGCCGAGTTGCAGCATCGGTATCTCGGGTTTCGCCGGCGATCTCTCGCCTGAGGATCTGATGAAGCGCGCGGACATGGCGCTGTACGAGGCCAAGCGGCTGGGTCGTCGACGTGCGCAGGCCTATGTTCCAGGGCTTGCCGAACGCCTTGCCGAACGCCAGCACATCGTCGACGATCTGCACGAAGCCCTCCAGAACGCCGGATTTGCCCTCGCATTCCAGCCTATCGTGCAACTGTCGACCGGGATCACCACCGGCTACGAGGCGCTGATCCGCTGGAACCATCCGACGCGCGGCTGGGTCCCGCCCGCATTGTTCATCCCGATCGCGGAGGAATGCGGTTTGATCGAGGATATCGGCCGGTGGGTGATCATGGACGCCTGCCGCCAGCTATCCGGCTGGTCGCCGCATCTGCACGTCGCGATCAACGTGTCGGCCGCGCAGCTCAAGTCCGAGGCGCTGGTGCATCAACTGACGCAAGCCATTCTCATTCATGGGATCGCGGCGGAGCGGGTCGAGATCGAAATCACCGAGACCGCACTGATCGACGATGCGGACCGGACCGCGGCGACGATCGACCGGATTCGCAGGATCGGCGTGAAGGTGGCGCTCGACGATTTCGGCACCGGCCAGTCGTCGCTGTCGCATCTGCGCGATTTCAAGTTCGACCGGATCAAGATCGACCGGAGCTTCGTGATTCGTGCGGGCTTCGATCCGCGCTCGATGGCGGTACTGCGCGGGATCGTCGGCATCGGTCGCGAGCTCGGCGTCCTTACCCACGCAGAAGGAGTCGAAACCAAGGACCAGCTCGATCTGTTGCGGATGATCGGGTGCGATGCCGTGCAGGGTTATCTCGTGGGCAGGCCCGTTGTCCCCGGCAATGACCGGATCGAGCATTTTGAGCGTGTCCTGCAAACCGCCGCAACGCACCGCGCACGGCGCGCGGTGCGCGCCATATCGGCGCAACCTCGCCTGATCGCCGCCTGATCAGCCGATATCGACCGGATGCGTCACGATGATCGTCGGACGGGCAGCGGCGAGATCGCGCGCAGCCAGGCCGAACGCCTTGAAGTGATCGGACGCCATGTGCTGCTGGACCGCGGCGTCGTCGACGTACAGCTCGTTGAACACGAAGCGACGTTCGCCTTCGCTTTCCTGCCATAGCTCATAGTGCACTACGCCCGGTTCGGCACGCGATGCTGCCACGCAGATCTTCGCGGCGGCGACGAACGCCTCGTCCTGGCCGGGCTTGACGGTAACCAACGCAACTACCTTGACGGTCATGGCTTCGAGTCCTCGAAAACAGGTGGGATGCCATCCTATCCCAAACATCATCCGGTGGCGATCAGACCTGTGGCCGCCTGAAGGTCGACCGAGACCAGCCGGCTGACGCCGCGTTCGATCATCGTCACGCCGAACAGGCGGTGCATCCGGCTCATCGTGACGGCGTTGTGCGTGACGACGAGGTAGCGCGTGTCGGTGTCGCGCGACATCCGGTCGAGCAGGTCGCAGAAGCGCTCGATATTCGCATCGTCGAGCGGCGCGTCGACCTCGTCGAGGACGCAGATCGGCGCGGGATTGGTGAGGAACAGGCCGAAGATCAGCGCGACCGCGGTCAACGCTTGCTCGCCGCCCGACAGGAGGGTGAGCGACTGGAGGCGTTTGCCGGGAGGTTGCGCCATGATCTCGAGTCCGGCTTCGAGCGGGTCGTCGGAGTCGATCAGTTCGAGATGCGCGGCGCCGCCGTCGAAGAGCGTGGTGAAGAGGCGCTGGAAATGGCCGTTCACCGCCTCGAACGCGGCGAGCAGGCGCTGGCGACCTTCGCGGTTGAGCGTGCCGATCGAGCCGCGCAGGCGGTTGACCGCCTGGCCGAGTTCTTCGCGTTCGACGGCGTTGCCCCGCGCGGAATCTTCGAGTTCGGCGAGTTCGGTCTCGGCGACGAGGTTGACCGGGCCGATCCGTTCGCGGTCGGTGGTGAGGCGGTCGTGGTTGGCGGACTCTTCGGCCGTCGCGCGGACGTCGGCGACCGCGAAGCCGAGGCGTTCGGGGAGGACGGGGGCGGGGCATTGGAAGCGCTCGCCCGAGAGGCGGCCGAGATCGAGGCGGCGCGCTTCGTGGTTTTCGACGCGGGCGATCGCGCCGGCGCGGGCTTCGCGGGCTTGGGACAGGGCTTCGGTGGCGGTGCGGTAGGCGTCGTCGGCGGTGCGGGCGGCGGTTTCCGCGGTGCGTTCGGTGGCGAGGAGCGCGTCGGCGGTTATGCGCGCTTCCTGGTGTTCGGCGTCGAGTGTCTCGATTTCAGCGTCGAGGGCGGCGGGGCGAGCGGTGATCGCGGCGAGGTCGGTGCCGAGCGTGGTTTCGCGCGAGTCCATGGCGGCGATGCGCTTGGCGGCTTCACCGGCACGCGCGCGCCAGCTTCGGGTGTCTGCTTGGGCGGCGGACAGGCGTTCGCGGTGGGTGGCGATGCTGCGGTCGAGCGTGGTGCGATCGGCACGGGCCTGCGCGACGGCGGCGCGGGCGCGTTCGGCGTCGTATTGGAGCGCGGCGACTTGGCGCGCGTTGGCGGTGCCGTCGGGGACGGCGGCCATCGAGGCTTCGGCGCGGGTGCGGTCGGCGTGCGCGTCGGCGACGTCGTCGGCGATACGGTGCGCGCGGACGTCGAGGTCTGCGCGCTGGGTGGCGAGGCGTTCGAGCGCCGCGGCGGCGCGGTCTTCCTGGCGGAGGGCGTCGCGCGTGGCGGTTTCGGCGCGTTGCAGGGCGGCGCGGGCGGTTTGCGACTGGCCTCTAGCCTGGGCGATGCGCTCGTCGATCACGGCGCGCGTTCGTTCGGCGTCGTCCAGCGCCTTGGCCGCAGCGGGTCGTGCGGCCTGGAGCGCGGCGAGGCGGTTGCGGCGGACGAGGCGTTCGGCGGCGGCCGCGCCATTGCCGGTTGCGGTGAAGCCGTCCCAGCGGCGGAGTTGGCCGTCTCGGGTGACGATGCGCTGGCCCACGGCGAGTGGTTGGTTGGTGTCGGTGTCGACGACGAAGACCTGCGTAAGCCTGCGGGTAAGGGCGGGGGGCGCGTCGACATGCTTTGCCAGCGGTTCGGCGTCGGCGGGTGGGGCGGGGGCGTCGTCGCGGGGTTCGGCGCCGGCCCATGCGTCGAGGCCGGTGTCGAGATCGTCGCCGAGTGCTGCGGCTAGCGCGCGTTCATAGCCCGAGCTCGCCGAGACATGGTCGAGCAATCGGTCACGACCGCTGCGCTGCGTTGCCTTGGTGAGTGCTGCCACTTCGCTGTCGATCGCCGCGAGCTCCGCGCGGGCGGTGGCGCGGATGGTTTCGGCGGCGTCCCGCGCGCTGGTTGCGGCGGCTTCGTCGGTGTCTGCTTGGGTGATGGCCTGGCGGGCGGACTCGGCGGCAGCGGTTGCGGTATGTCGGGCTTCGGCGGCGGCTTCTCGCTCAACGTTTAGCGGGGCGGGGTCGCCGAGGGCGCGGAGGGCGGCGGCGATCTGGGCGGCGTCGCGATCGGCGCGGTCGGCGCGGGTGCGGGCGGCGGCGAGGGCCGCGCTGGCGACGCGGACTTCGGCGGCGTCGCGGGCCTGTGTGGCAAGCGCCTGGGCCAGCGCGACTTCAGCGTCGCGGGCGCTGCGTTCGGTTTCGGCGAGCGCGGCGTCGAGATCGGGGATCGCGGCGGTGGCGTCGGCGATCGCGGTGTCGAGCGCCTTGGCCTCGTCGGCGAGGCGGGCAAGCGCGGCGGCGGCATCGCTGGCGAGCGATCCTTCGCGGGCGCGGTCGTCGGCAATGCGGGCGCGGGCGTCGGTGAGGTCGGCGATCCTGTGCTCAACGCTGGCCTTTTCGGTCCTGAGCGCGGCGAGGCGGTGGGCGAGATCGCCGGCCAGGTCGCGTGCGGCGAGCGCTGCGGTGCGGGCGGTGGCGACGGCTTCGATCGCGCGGTGCTGGTTTGCGGCGGCTGCGCGCTCGGCTTCGGCGGTGGCGTGGACGCGGGTTTCTGCGGCGCTGGCTTCGGCTTTGGCGGCATCGGCTGCGGTGGCGGCTTCGCGCCATCGGGCGAACAATGTGCGCGCTTCGGCGACGCGAATCTGCGCGGAGATGAGGCGGTAGCGTTCGGCGGCGCGGGCCTGGCGTTTCAGGATGGCGGCGCGCGCGTCCTGGTCGGAGATGATCTCGTCGAGCTTGGCGAGATTGGCTTCGGTGGCGCGGAGCTTGCCCTCGGCGTCTTTCCGCCGGACGTGGAGGCCGGCGATCCCCGCGGCTTCCTCGAGCATCGCGCGACGGTCGGCGGGTTTTGCCGCGATGACCGCGCCGATCTTGCCCTGGCTGACGAGGGCGGGGGAGTGCGCGCCGGTGGCGGCGTCGGCGAAGAGCAGGCCGACGTCCTTGGCGCGGACGTCGCGGCCGTCGATCCGGTAGGCGGAGCCGGCGCCGCGCTCGATCCGGCGAACGATTTCTCTCTCGTCCCCGCTTATTTCAGCCAGGATCGAGACTTCGGCGAAGTCGCGTGGGGGGCGGGTCGCGGTGCCGGCGAAGATGACGTCTTCCATGCCGGCGCCGCGCAGCGACTTGGCGCTGGCCTCGCCCATCGTCCAGCGGAGTGCTTCGAGGAGGTTGGACTTGCCGCAGCCATTGGGGCCGACGACGCCGGTTAGGCCGGGTTCGATGCGGAGGTCGGCGGGGTCGACGAAGCTCTTGAAGCCGGTGATGCGGAGGCGCTTGATCTGCATGTCTTGCGCCCCCCGACGGTTGGTTTTGATCGTGTGCCGAACCGTTGCGCCCGTTGTTTCCCCGCGAAGGCGGGGACCCAGTCTGGGCTCCCGCCTTCGCGGGAGAACAAGGAGGAGCTGCCGTCTGGCAGGCAGGTACACCGCACTTAGGCCTCCACCCCGGCAAAGGCCGGGGCCCAATTGGGAGCCGGTGCTAACGAAGGTCGCGCTTCGTTATTTCCACCTTTCCAATTGGGCCCCGGCCTTCGCCGGGGTGGTGGTTCCCGTGAGGTGGGAAGGAGCCTTACGCCCCAGCCGCCTTCAGCGCCTTCTCCATCTGATCCCAGCTCACGACCTGATCGAGCTTCTTGTCGTTGAGCAGGAACGTCGGCGTGCCCGTGACCGTGCCCGCCTGCATCGCGGTCTCGGTCGGCTTGGCCATCACTTCGAGTTGCTTCTGATCCGCCAGGCAGGCACGCGCCTTCGCTTCCGGGATCCCGCGCTGCTTGACGAAATCGATCGCGCCCATCTGCTCGGCGAGCTTGGTCGCGACGACCGTCGGCGGCTGGTTGGCGAGCGCCTTCTGCTGATCTGGCGTCATCGTCTGGAGCTTGTCGAGGAACGCGATCTGGTTGCCGTACATCTGCTCGAGGATCGAGAAGAACGGTGCGACGCCGCCGCACTGGCCGAGCAAGGTCAGCGCCACGTCGGGTGCGCCGTGGACGAGGAAGTCGCGAAATTCGAAGCTCACTTTCCCGGTCGCAACGTACTTTTCGGTCAGCGGCCGATACGCCTCGCGCGCGAACGCGCCGCAGGTCGGGCAGGAGCGCGCGCCGTATTCGACGAGCTTGATGGCCGCGTTCGGGTTGCCCATCAGATAGCCCTCGGGGGTCTTCACGACCGTCTCGGTCCAGTTCTGGCCGGCGGGCGCGGCAGCGGCCGCAACGGGCGCCGCGGCGGGCTGGTCGACGTTACCGGTCGAATCGTTCTTCGAGCAGGCGGCGAGCGCGAGCGGCAGGACGGCGAGCGTGGTCAGGAACTTCATCGGGTTACTCCAGTGGATCACGTGAATTAACGAGCGCCGGCCTTGCGGAGCGCGGGTTCGAGCTGTTCCCAGCCGACATGGGGTACGATCTTGCCGTTGAGGTAGAAGGTCGGGGTGGAATCGATCTCCTTCGGCGCGTCGGCGGTCAGTTTGACGATGCGGTCGATCTCGGGCTGGTTGGCGAAGCACGCGTTGATGGCGACATCCGAGAGCCCGCGAGCCTTGACCATAGCGGTCAGGCCGGAGCCGTCGGCGTTGGCGCGAATCTGGGCGGCGGCCGGGTACATGTTCAGGCGCGCGGCGTTGCCCTGCTGGTACTCGATCCCGCGCTCGAGCCATTGCGGCTGCGCGGCGAAGATCGCGGATGAGGTGGCGGAGAAGCCTTTCGAGCCAGTGCAGCGCGCGAGGATCGCTGCAGAAAGATCGAGCCGGTCGCGAATGAAGTGGCGAAATTCAAGGCTGGTCGAGCCGGATGCGATCATCTGGCGCTTCAATACGGGTTCGGATTTCACCGAGAAGTCGGCGCAGTGCGAGCAGGTGTAGCTCGCATATTCGACGAGTTTCACGCGCGCGGCGGGGTTGCCGATCAGGTAGGCGCCCGAGGGAAGGATGCGCGCGGTTTGCGACCAGTCGCGCTTGGGTGCGGCGCCGGTCAGCAGAAAGAGGGCGAAGACGGCAAAGAGGACGCGCATCAGGTGATCCTGGGAAGGCCGTGCGTCGAGGCGACGCCGGCGGCGAGGGATTCGAGGACGGCGCGCAGTTCCGGATCGGCGATGCCCTTGAGGCTCGCACCGAGATCGACGGGGACCGGGCGGATCGAAGGTGGCGCCCGACGTGGAGCCGGCGGCGCTACTTCGCCCTGGCGGATCGCGACCTTCACGATGGCCGCATAGCCGAAGAAACGGTTGACGCGCTCGATGATCTCGGGCGCGATGTGCTGCATCATCGGGGCGTGCGCGCCGCGGACGGTGAGGGTGAGGACGCCGTCCTGCTTCTTGCCGACCGGGAAGCGGATCGATTCGGGGATGCTGGCGCCGGCCAGTTTCGCACCGACGATCTCGGGCCAGCGGCTGACGATCGACGACTGGACGAAGCCGAATCGCCGGAACGCCGCGCCGCCGATCGCGGGCAACAGCTCGGCGACCGCGCGCGAGCGGTTTTCCCGCGGGGCGTCGGGATCGGTCTTGCCTTTTATGCGCTTCGTCGCCGGCTTGGGCGTCGCAGCTTTAGGCAAAGAAACGGGCGGCTTGCTCATCCGCAATCCCATGCCATAGGCGACGCGTGAACGCCAAGCGCTCTTCGGTCTCCGGGGCCCTGCTCGACTGGTATGACGCGCATCGCCGCGACCTGCCGTGGCGCGCGAAGCCGGGCGAGGCGGTCGATCCGTACCGGGTGTGGCTGTCGGAAGTGATGTTGCAGCAGACGACGGTGGCCGCGGTGACACCTCGGTTCCTGGCGTGGACTGCGCGGTGGCCGGATTTCGCTAGTCTGGCTGCGGCGGATGATGCCGATGTGATGGCGGCCTGGGCGGGGCTTGGATATTATGCTCGGGCGCGCAATCTGGTGAAGGCGGCGAAGGCTGTGGTTTCGGATCACGGTGGCGTGTTTCCGCGGACCGAGGCCGAGTTGCGTGGGCTGCCGGGGCTGGGGGCATACACCGCGGCGGCGGTGGCGGCGATCGCGTTTGGTGAGCGTGCGGTGGTGGTCGATGCGAACGTCGAGCGGGTGGTCGCTCGGCTGTTCGCGATAGATACGCCTTTGCCTGCCGCGAGACCGGCGATTCGGGTGGCGGCGGATTCGATCACACCGGACGCGCGGGCGGGGGATTTCGCGCAGGCGATGATGGATCTTGGGTCGGGGATCTGCACGACGCGCAGTCCCAAATGTCTGCTCTGCCCGATCCGCGACCATTGCGAGGGTTTCAGGCAGGGCGCGCCCGAGCGGTTGCCGGTGAAGGCGAAGAAGGCGACCAAGCCTAAGCGCTACGGGACGATCTTCTGGCTTGAGCGGGCAGGGCAGGTGTTGCTGGTGCGGCGGCCGGACAAGGGGTTGCTTGGCGGGATGCGCGCGTTGCCGACCGGGCCCTGGGGCGACCTTCCGCCTGGGTTCGAGGACGCGCCCGCGCAGGCGGACTGGCAGATGCTGGACGTCACCGTCGCGCACGGATTTACGCATTTCGATCTGCAACTGACGCTTGCCGTGGCGACGGTCGAGGCGCATCAACCTCGCGTTCCAGCTGGAAGCGAATGGTGGCTGATCGACGACCTGGATACCGCCGGGCTGCCGACCGTTTTCGCCAAGGCTGGGAAGGCCATACGGAGAGCTGCATGAAACTGGTGCACTGGATTTCGACGGGCGGCCTCGCCGCGCTGGCTGCCGCCACGGCCTATGCCCAGCAGGCGCAACCCCGGCCTCAGGTCAGCCCGCAAGCGTCACCACGGCCCTCGTCGCAGGTGCGTCCGACGCCGCGTATGACGATCCCGGTCAACGCGTTGCTGCCAGCGACCACCACGCTGTTCGACGGCTATGTCGCGCAGAACAAGATGCCGGGGATCGTCGGTGCGTTCGGGGTCGGCGACGGTCCGACGCTGTTCCCGTCCGCGGGCAAGATCAGCGACGACCCGAATGCGCCCGCCGCGGGGCCCGACTCGCTGTGGCGCGTGTATTCGATGTCCAAGCCGATCACCGGCATGTCGGCGATGATGCTGGTCGAGGACGGCAAGCTCAACCTCGACGATCCGGTCAGCAAATACATCCCGGCGTTCAAGGACATGAAGGTGGCGACCAGCCCCGACACGTCGCTCGCCACGCGCCCGGCGACGCGGCCGATCACGATCCGCAACCTGCTGACGCATACCGCCGGGCTCGGCTACACGATCGTGACCAAGGGGCCGCTGCTCAAGGAATATGAGCGGCTCGGGATCCTGCCGCTGTCGGTCAACGCCGACATGGAAGCGAAGATGAAGCTAGTTCGGCCGAAGTCGCTGGAGGAGTTCGCCAACCGAGTCGCGACGCTGCCGCTGATCGCCGATCCCGGCACCAAGTGGAGCTATTCGATCGGGCTCGACGTGATGGGCCGGGTGATCGAGGTCGCCTCGGGCATGAGCTTCGAGCGGTTCGTGCAGACGCGGCTGTTCGATCCGCTGAAGATGAAGTCGAGCTTCTGGCAGGTGCCGCAGAGCGAGGTCGGGCGGCTCGCGACCAACTACGCGTTCGTCGGCGACACGCGGACGCCGCTCGATCCGGCAGCGACGTCGGTGTTCCTGCAAAAGCCGAGCTTCCCGTATGGAGGCGCGGGCCTGGTGATGTCGGCGCGCGATTACGACCGGTTCCTGCACATGATCCAGGACGGCGGCACGCTCGACGGCGTCCGCGTGATGAAGCCCGAGACGATCGCGCTGGCGACGTCGAATCTCCTGCCGCCGGGTGTGACCTATGGCGGCGTGAGCGGCGGTACCGGGGGCACGAAGGGCAGCAACATGGGCTTCGGAGCGGGCGGATCGGTCGTGCTGGAAACGACGCCGAACGGCCCGGGCAAGGGCACTTATGCCTGGGGCGGCGCGGCAGGAACGATCGCGTGGGTCGATCCGCTGAAGCATTCGCGCGGCAACGTGATGGTCAATTACTTCCCGGCGGATCGTATCCCGCTGCGTGAGCAGGTGGTCGCGGCGCTGATGCAGGATGCGGCGAGGTTGCGCCGATGAGCGTGATGGAGACTCCTGGATTTACCGGTGGAACGCTCGATCGGTCCGATGCGCTGCGGCACGATCCGGAGGGGTTGGCAGCGGCGCAGCGTGATTGGCGTGCGCGGTTGCTCGTGCTCGACGGCTTACTGCCGGGCACCACCGACGACGGGCATCTTGCCTGGACGTCGATGACGGACATGCCCGAGGATGCCGAGCCGATTCTGCTTGGGCTGGACGAGACCGGGCGGCCGCATTTCGCGGCGCTGCTGAACGGGATGCGCGTCGACAATGCACCGGCGATGCGCTCGCCTGCGCTGATGGCGGTACTGGCGGCGCTGGCTCCGGGTGAGGCGGCGACCTATGCGGGGGCGCGGAGCGTCATCGACTGGCATGTGCGGCATGGCTTCTGCGCGAAATGCGGATCTCCGACCGAGGTTTTCAGAGCCGGTTGGGCGCGCAAGTGTCCGAACTGTGGGACCGAGCATTTTCCGCGCGTCGATCCGGTGGTGATCATGATCGCCGAGCACGACGGGCGCGCGCTGCTCGGGCGCGGCAAGGGGTGGCCGCCGGGGCGGTATTCCGCGCTCGCCGGTTTCGTCGAGCCGGCCGAATCGATCGAGGAGGCGGTTGCGCGTGAGATCCTCGAGGAGTCGGGCGTTCGGGTCGGCAAGGTGCGGTATGTCGCGAGCCAGCCCTGGCCATTCCCGTCGTCGTTGATGATGGCGTGCGTTGCCGAGGCAGAGGACGATGCGATCACGCTCGATGCGAACGAGCTGGAGGACGCGATGTGGGTGCCGCGCGAAATGGTGCGCGCGGTGCTGCGCGGGGAGGACGGGCCGTTCGTCGCGCCGCCGCCTTATGCGATCGCGTATACTTTGTTGAAGGAATGGGCGGGGGAATAGGTCGCGGCCCTCCGCATGCACCACCCCGGCGGAGGCCGGGGCCCAATTGGAGAGGTCGCAGAAACGACGTGCTGCCCTCCGTTACCACCGTCCCCCAATTGGGCCCCGGCCTCCGCCGGGGTGGTGCCTTTCAGCAGGGGCGGTGGCAGACTGCTTACGCCGCGATCTTGAGATCCTGCATCACGTCCGCCGTGATCGACAGGCTACGCTTGCGCGCTTCGTGATCGTAGATCGCGCTGGTCACCATCACCTCGTCGACACCCGTGCGGGCGATGAAATCGGCGATGCCGCGCGCAACCTTGGCGGGGCTGCCGACTGCCGAGCATTGCAGGACGTGACCCAGGATCTGGTTGCCCTGTGCGCCGAGCGAGTCGCGATAGCCTGCGACCGGCGGCGGCAACTGGCGCGGGTTGCCGGTGCGGAGCGCGACGAACGACTGTTGCTGCGAGCTGGCGAGCAGTTCGGCTTCCGCGTCGGTTTCGGCGGCGAACACGTTGAAGCCGGCCATTGCGTGAGGCTTGGCGAGGCGCGCCGACGGGCGGAAATCGCGGCGATAGATCGCCAGCGCTGCATCGAGCGCGTCGGGCGCGAAATGCGAGGCGAAGGCGTAGGGCAGGCCGAGTGCCGCCGCTAACTGCGCGCCGAACGTGCTGGAGCCGAGGATCCACATATCGACATCCGCGCCCGCGCCGGGGGTAGCGACGATACCCGTCTGGCCGTCGTTGGCGAAGTAGCTTTGCAGTTCCATCACGTCCTGCGGGAAGGCATTGGCGTCGGTTTCCAGCGTGCGGCGCATCGCGCGGGCGACGCGCTGATCGGAGCCGGGCGCGCGGCCGAGACCGAGGTCGATGCGGCCGGGGAACAGCGCGTCGAGCGTGCCGAACTGCTCCGCGATCGTCAGCGGCGCGTGGTTGGGGAGCATAATGCCGCCCGAGCCGACGCGGATCGTGCTGGTCGCTGCGGCGATGTGCGCGATGACGACCGCGGTCGCGGCGGAGGCGATCCCGGTCATGCCGTGATGTTCGGCGACCCAGTAGCGCTGGAACCCGACGCTCTCGGCGTGGCGCGCGAGGTCGGCGGCGTTGGCAAGCGCCTGGGAAACGGTGCCGCCTTCGACGACGGGGACGAGATCGAGCAGGGAATAGCGTGTCATGCGGTAGAGATAGGTACCGAGCGGTAGCTTATCCACCCCCGTCATCCTGACGAAAGTCAGGATCCAGAGCCAAGGAGGGCACCGGCCGTAACCCTGGATCCTGACTTTCGTCAGGATGACGGGGTGGGGGGGTGGGAAGTCAGAACCCCAGGCTGTACCGCATCGCCATGCCGTAGTCGTTCGGGAGCGCCGCGAAGTTGCCGGGGTCGCGGCGGTAGAACAGGTTCGTGTCGAGCCCGCCGCCGAATGCAGGCAAGCCGTAGCGAAGCTCGACGTCGAGTTCGCGGCCCTGCGGCGCGAGATTGAGGCGTTGCGTGGTCCAGTCGGTGACGGTGCCGCTGGCGTAATCGAAATAGGTCGGCAGGCGGAGGTCGACGCCGCCGCGCGCCACGCGCAAGGGTTGGGCGATACGCAGGCCGACGCTGTCGTGGCCGAAGATGCCGTCCTTGCCGATGTCGGCGGCAAACGCGTTGGTGCGGATCAGGCCGTCGCCGCCGAGCCCGCCGCGGACCGCCGCCTGCGTCCAGCCCTGGCGCATCGATCCGCCGATGCTCCAGCCGGCGCCGGCGTCGAACCGCGCCTTGGTGTCCACGAACCACGTCGCCGCCCGCGTGGCGCCGAGTGCCGCGTCGAAGCGCGCGCCGAGCACCGTGTCGCGCTCGTCCATGCGGGTGGCGGAAACCATCGTCGACAGGCTGCCGAAACGCCGGTCGACCGCGAGCGAGGTGCGGTTGTAGCCGGAGCGTTGCCACCGGTCGCGCAGGCGGAGGTCTCCGTCGCTCTGCGACAGGACGTCGCCGCTCTCGATGCCGGCGGTGAAGCCGAACCCGGCGATGCTCTGCCGCATCGCGCTCGAGGCTCGCGTGGTGCTGTCGAAGCCCATGCCGCCGGTGTTGGCGATCAGGAAGGCGGGTTCGGACTGGCCCGAGAGTTGTGCGCTCAGCGCCCCCGAGCCCTGCGCGAAGCCGAAGCCGAACGACAGCGTGCTGCCGAGCGTCTGTGTCACCATGCCGGCGATCGCCCGCGCGCTGGTCGCATCGGCGGTCGAGAGAGTCGTCCGGTCGAGCGCGACGGCGCCGTTTGCGCGCGGCGCGAGCGTCATCGAGACGGTCATCCCCCCTTGCGCCAGCGCCACGGTGCGGAACCGCGACTGGAGCGCGCCGCCGAGCGAGCGCTCGGGGCTGCGGCGCGCGATCGTCTTCGCCAGGTCGATCGCGAACGCGCGGTCGTAGCCGTCGAGGATCACCGCGCCGAGTTCGCCCTGCACCGCGTCGCCCATCGGCGCGGAGAGGGTGGCGTTGCTGGTGGTCGACACCACGGCCTTGGAGCCTGCGACCGAGGTCGCGCCGAGCGGCTGGAACGCGCGTGTCAGATCGAGCACGCCGTTGCCGTAGACTGTGTCGACTCCGGGGGCGCCGGCATCGCGGGCGCTCTTGAACAGGATGTCGACGATCTGTGCGCCGGTCAGGTTGGGGAAGGCTTGAGCCAGCAACGCGACCGCGCCCGAGATTTGCGGGGCGGCGAACGAGGTGCCGGACCAGAGATAGGCGGTGTCGGTCTGGTCCGGCGCGCGGACGTTTTCGCCGACCGCGGTGAGGAAGTGCGCGGCGCCGCTGCCGGCGCGGTCGCTGAAGGTCGAGATGGCGTCACCTGCGCCGACCGAGCCGGCGATGATGACCTGGTTGCGACCCTGTGCCTCGCTGGCGACGTTGGTGAACGGATCGGGGTTGGCCGAGCCGTCATTGCCCGCCGCGATCACGACGACCAGGCCGGCGGCAGTGGCGCGGCCGACCGCGTCCTTGAGGCTTTGCGGCATGTCGGAACCGCCGAGCGAGATGTTGACGACCTTCGCGCCGGCGACGCGCGCCGCGTCGAGGCCCCTGGTGATCGCATCGGTGCCGAACTTGCAGCCCGAATCCTCGTCGTCCTTGCTCGCGGTGGCGCAGGTGCCGGGGCGGTCGGCGCGCAGCACGATCAGCGTCGCGTCGAACGCCACGCCGTGCGAACCCGCGCCGTTCCTCCGGCCGGCGAGCGTGAACGCGACCGCGGTGCCGTGGCCGCCTTCGTCGTCGATCGAGGCATTGCCGGCGACGTCCTGAGAGGCGGACGAGACGCGGGTGCCGAACTCCTGGCTTTGCAGGTCGATGCCGCTGTCGATGACGCCGACGTTCACGCCCTTGCCGGTCGCGCCGACATTATAGGCCGCGAGTGCGTTCATCGAGACTGCGCCGACGGTCGCGCGATATTCGGCGGTGTCGTTGCCGGAGGGAGTCAGCGTTGGCGTCGGGGCGGGGGTCGGAGTCGGAGCGGGCGCTGGAGTGGGCGTCGGTGTGGGCACCGCTGCCGAGGGCGGAGTCGGCGTGCTGTTGATGCCGCCGCCACCTCCACCGCCACACGCGGCGAGGAGAAATCCTGTCGCCAGTGTCGCCGATCGCAGCAGGTCGGCCTTGATGCGTCGCATGAGTCCCACCCCTATTGCCCCGCCAAGCTATTGGATTACAAAGCGTTACGCGATCGTAAACACCCCGGTGGCCGGAGCTGGCTTGCCCGCTCGGTGTGGGGTGCCTAGAGGTTCGCGCGATGCTTGCCCGCCTTGACCATGTCCGCAACTGGATCTTCGATCTCGACAACACGCTGTACCCGGCGAGCGCGGACCTGTTCGCGCAGGTCGACGCGCGGATGACCGGGTTCATCCAGGATCTGCTCGGGCTCGATCACGACGAGGCGCGGCGCGTGCAGAAGAGCTATTTCCACAACCACGGCACGACTCTGTCGGGGTTGATGACCGAGCACCACGTCGACCCGCACGCGTTCCTGGCGCACGTCCATGACATCGAGATGGACGTGATCGAGCATGACGCGCCGCTGGTCGCGGCGATCGCGAAGTTGCCGGGGCGCAAGCTCGTTTTCACCAATGGCGACACGCCGTATGCGACGCGGATTCTCGATCGGCTTGGGTTGAGCGAGAGTTTCGAGGCGATCCACGATATCCATGCGATGAACCTGATGCCGAAGCCGCATGCGTCGGCCTATGTCGGGTTCTGCGCGGCGTTCGATATCGACCCGCGGGAGTCGCTCTTCGCCGACGACATGGCGCGCAACCTGACGCCGGCCAAGGCGATCGGGATGACCACCGTGTGGATCGACAACGGCTCGGAGCAGTCGCCCGACGCGGCGCGCGATCACATCGACTTTACCGTGCCGGTGCTTGCGCCGTGGCTCGAAACCATCCTGGAGACATCATGACCTTGCAGACTATCATCGACGCCGCCTGGGACGACCGCGCCAACCTCGGCCTCGATACCAAGGGCGAGGTTCGCGACGCCGTCGAGTCCGCGCTGGCGATGCTGGATGCGGGCACCGCGCGCGTTGCCGAGCCGACCGCTGATGGCTGGCAGGTCAACCAGTGGCTCAAGAAGGCGGTGCTGCTCTCGTTCCGGCTCAACGACAACGTCGTGATCGACGGTGGTTCGGCCGGTGCGCCGGGGTTCGACAAGGTGCCGTCGAAGTTCGCTGGCTGGGGCGATGCCGAGTTCCGCGCGGCGGGCATCCGCGTCGTGCCGGGTGCGGTCGCGCGGCGCGGGAGCTTCATCGCCAAGGGTGCGATCCTGATGCCGAGCTTCGTCAACATCGGCGCGTATGTCGGTGAGGGGACGATGGTCGACGCCTGGGCAACGGTCGGGTCGTGCGCGCAGATCGGCAAGAACGTCCATCTGTCGGGCGGCGCCGGCATCGGCGGCGTGCTCGAGCCGTTGCAGGCCGACCCCGTCATCATCGGCGACGGCGCCTTCATCGGCGCACGTGCGGAAGTGGCCGAGGGCGTCCGCGTCGGCGAGGGCGCTGTCCTGTCGATGGGCGTGTATCTCGGCGCGTCGACCAAGATCATCGACCGCGCGACCGGCGAAGTCTTCAAGGGCGAAGTCCCGCCGTATGCGGTCGTCGTGCCGGGCTCGATCGGCGGTGGCGACGGCAAGCCCGCTTTGTATTGCGCCGTAATCGTCAAACGGGTCGACGCACAAACCCGCTCCAAGACCAGCATCAACGACCTGCTCAGGGACTGACCGGGTCGACAATGCTGCGGCTGCTGCCTATCCCCGCCGAAACAGTCCGAGGAGAAATATTTTGACCGCAGCCGCAAGCCAGGTTCTCGACCGCGTCCTCGTCCTCGAAATGGTCCGCGTGACCGAAGCCGCGGCGATCGCCGCCTCCACCCTCGTCGGGCGCGGTGACGAGAAGGCGGCGGATGCGGCCGCGGTCGAGGCGATGCGCGAGGCGCTCAACTCGCTGTATATGGACGGCACCGTCGTGATCGGCGAGGGCGAGCGCGATGAGGCCCCGATGCTGTTCATCGGCGAGAAGGTCGGTTCCGCGATCGGCAAGGGTCCGAAGATTGACATCGCGCTCGATCCGCTTGAAGGCACGACGATCTGCGCGACTGCAGGGCCGAACAGCCTCGCCGTGTTGGCGATCGCCGAAGAGGGTGGGCTGCTCAACGCGCCCGACGTCTATATGGACAAGATCGCGGTGGGCCCGGGTTATCCCGAGGGGATCATCGATCTCGACAAGACGCCGACCGAGAACATCAACGCCGTCGCCGCCGCCAAGGGCGTTCCCGCACGGGACCTGATCGTGTGCGTGCTCGACCGGCCGCGTCACGAGGCGCTGATCGCCGAGCTCCGGAAAGTCGGATGCGGGATCATGCTGATCGGTGACGGCGACGTCGCCGGCGTGATCGCGACGTCGGATCCGGAGACTACCGTCGACGTGTATATGGGTTCCGGTGGCGCGCCCGAGGGCGTGCTGGCGTGCGCGGCGCTGCGCTGCGTCGGCGGGCAGTTCAAGGGGCGGTTGCTGTTCCGCAACGACGACGAGCGCGGCCGTGCGGCGAAGTGGGGGATCACCGATCTCGACAAGCAATACGACCTGTCCGAGCTGGCCAAGGGCGACTGCATCTTCGCCGCGACCGGGGTTACCGATGGCTCGCTGCTCGCGGGCGTGAAGCGGAAGAAGGGCAAGATGACCACCGAGAGCGTGGTGATGCGCGCGTCGTCGGGGACGGTGCGGTGGGTCAAGGGCGAGCATCGTACCGATTGATTTCCCAATACCACCCCGGCGAAGGCCGGGGCCCAATTGGAAGGTCCAGAGTAATGAAGTGGATCGCTCCGTTAGCGACGTTTCCCAATTGGGCCCCGGCCTCCGCCGGGGTGGGGCACTTGGCTAGGGCGGGGGACTGACCAAGTATTGTTTCCCCGCAAAGGCGGGGACCCAGACTGGGCTTCCGCCTTCGCGGGAGAACAAGATTAGGGAAGTATGCATGTGATCCTTCCCAACGCCCTCCTCCTCGCCATCCTCATGAGCCTGCTTTGGTTCCTCAAGGGCGACCTCCTCGGCTATCGCCGCATCAAGCGCCTTCCCGACACCGCCTCGCGGCAGAGGACCTACCGCCTGTGGATCGCCAAGGCCGCGATCGCCTTCGTCCTGCCCG
Source organism: Pseudomonadota bacterium (assembly GCA_040388215.1). Lineage (GTDB taxonomy): Bacteria > Pseudomonadota > Alphaproteobacteria > Sphingomonadales > Sphingomonadaceae > Sphingomonas. The sequence continues at coordinate 99,736 of JAZKCH010000012.1, forward strand.
CCATCATGGGCCTCACGCTACTGGGGCGCCTCGATGCCATCGCCACCGTCCCCCCTGAGTTCGACGCCCTCCGCAAACTCCTGCCAAGCCTCGCCGGCAATAGCCGCGCGGAACTGCTCGGCATGATCGGCGGAAGTGCGCTCGGAGGCCTGATCATCGGCGCGATCCTGGCTACGCGGCGCAACTGGCGTATCCTCAAGACGATCGGCAACGTCGGCTCGCTCCTCCCACGCAACCGAGCGGAGATCGCGCATGCCGCCGCCATGTCGATCGCGGCGGGCGTCTCGGAAGAACTCGCTTTCCGCCTGTTCCTGCCGCTGCTGATCGTGCTCGTCACGGGCAACGCCTTCATTGCGTTCGGCGTCGCGATCGCGGTGTTCGGCGCGATGCACTTGTATCAGGGGCGGGCCGGCGTGATCGCGACCACGCTTGTCGGCGCGTTGATGGCAGCGATCTACCTGATGACCGGCGAGTTGTGGCTGGCGATGCTCCTGCACGCGCTGATCGATCTCAATTCGCTGGCATTGCGACCGGCGCTGACCGGAGCGTGGCGCGCGGCTTGACTTCGCCTTCGCGGGTTCGTCCAATCGCGGCACGGTTCACGAAGGGGAATTCCATGTCGCGCCACGCCCTCCTGCTCGCATTCGCGATCACCGCCGCGGTGCCTGCCGCGGCGTTTGCCCAGGCCGCGCCGCAAACCGCGACCCAATCCCCCTTTACGTTCGAAGAGGTGATGGTGCCGATGCGCGACGGGGCGAAGCTGCAGACCGTCATCATGCGGCCGCACGGCATGACCAGGCCGCTCCCGATCCTGCTCCAGCGGACGCCGTACGGTGTGCCCGATGCGCCGTTTCCCAACGCCAGCCGGTTCGGTCCGTTGATGAAGGACGGCTACATCTTCGTGTTCCAGTCGATGCGCGGGCGGTTCAAGTCGGACGGCGTGTTCACGCTGTCGACGGCGGTCCATCCGAACGATCCGAAGGCGGTCGACGAGGCTACGGATGCCTACGACACCGTCGGCTGGCTGGTGAAGAACGTCCCCGCGAACACCGGCAAGGTCGGCATGTGGGGTGTGTCCTACCCCGGTTTCGCCGCCGCCGTCGCGCTGGCGAACCCGCATCCGGCGCTGAAGGCGGTCTCCCCGCAGGCGGCGTGGATCGATTACTGGCAGTCGGACGACCTGCACCGCAACGGCGCGCTGCGGCTGAGCTATGCGACCGACTGGGTGTCGTCGCTGCAACTCGACAAGACCAAGAATTCCGACTTCGCCTATCCGAGCGATACGTACGACTATTTCCTAAAGGCGGGCTCGGCGGAGGCGATCGACCGGACCGTCTTCAAGGGGCGCGTGCCGATGTTCACGTCGCTGCTCGATCATCCCAATCACGACGGCTTCTACACTGCGCAGCGCTGGACCGCCTCGCTCGGCAAGACGACCGTGCCGACGCTGAACGTCGCCGGGTTCTGGGACCAGGAGGATCCGTGGGGCTCCTGGCAGATCTACGCGCGCCAGAAGCGCAACGATCCGGATCATCTGGCGCAGATGGTGGCGGGGCCGTGGCGGCATGGCGGGTGGCAGGGCACGGCGGATCACCTAGGGCCGATCCCGCTTGGCACCGCGAGCGGGACGCAGTTCCAGGAGCAGATCCAAGCGCCGTTCTTCGCCTATTGGCTGCACGGGAAGGGACCGCGGCCGGACTTCGCGGCAAAGATGTTCCAGTCGGGCTCGAACATGTGGAAGACCTATGCGGCTTGGCCTCCGACGGACGCGAAGGCGACGAACCTGTATCTGCACGAGGACGGCAGCCTGTCGTTCACCGCGCCGGCCGCTGGCGAGGCGTGTCGCGATTACGTGTCCGATCCGGCGAACCCGGTGCCGTTTCGTAAGCGGCCGATGTCGGCGACCTATGCCAGCCCGGACTGGGCATGGTGGGAGGCGGACGACCAGCGCTTCGTCGACCACCGGCCGGATGTGCTGGGGTATGTGTCGGAGCCTCTCGCCGCGGACCTGACCGTGACGGGCGCGCTGTCGGCGACGTTGCAGGCGTCGACGAGCGGCACGGACAGCGATTTCGTGGTGAAGCTTATCGACGTGATGCCCGACGATACCGAGGCGTTCGACGCCCGCGCCGCGCAACCGGGCGACTATGCGAAGACGTTGAACGGCTATCAGCTGCCGATCGCGATGGAGGTGCGCCGCGGCCGCTTCCTGGCGAGCGACACCGCACCGCAGCCCTTGGTGCCGGGCAAGGTGGTTGCGTGGAACGTGCTGCTGCGCGACCATGACCATGTGTTCAAGGCGGGGCACCGGATCATGGTGCAAGTGCAGTCGAGCTGGTTCCCGATGATCGACCGCAACCCGCAATCGTTCGTGCCGAACATCGCGCGGGCCAAACCGGGGGATTACGTGAAGGCTACGCAACGGGTTTGCGCCGGGTCGCGAATCACTTTGCCGGTGATGCCGTAGTTCGCCGGATTAGAAAAACTTGAGATTTTTATGTTCGGTATGATTGGGCGCGCTATTTATTTACCGACTCGGGGAATTTTCCGTGAACCAATCCAAGAATGATCACGGAAAGCGCCACGCCGACAAAAAATGTATTCGCTTCCGAAGTTAAGCCGCCGGTATCCGTGTGCTTCCAGACTGCAAGAACGCCTCCGCCCGTAATTATAGATGCAAGCGACCCAAGTGCAGCAATTGTAAGAGTTTTTGCACGATCAACGAATGTCCAGACTAGCCAGCCGACAACCAACCCTAAGCTGCCTGTTCCGAATACCACAAACCAGTCCATGACGTTGCTCCCCATGTATACGGGGAACAGTAACAGAAAGTATTAGTTCTGCAATCTCCACCCGGTCTTGAAGATCAAAGCGATCGCGATCAGGCATGCCGCGAGGAAGCCGGCCGTCACCGCGAGGCTGACCCCGACCGCGACATCGCCGACCCCGAAGAAGCTCCAGCGGAACCCGCTCACCAGGTAGACGACCGGGTTGAACAGGCTGAACGTTCGCCAGGGCTGGGGCAGCATGTCGATCGAGTAGAACGCGCCGCCGAGGAAGGTCAGCGGCGTGATCAGCAGTGCGGGGACGAAGTTCAACTGCTCGAAGCCGTTGGCCCAGACGCCGATGATAAACCCGAACAGGCTGAACGCGACCGCGGTCAGAATCAGGAACGCAATCATTGCGAACGGATGCTCGATCCGCAGCGGCACGAAGAACGACGCGGTCGCGAGGATGATGAGGCCGAGGATCACCGACTTCGTGGTCGCTGCGCCGACATAGCCGATCACCATCTCCATTGCCGACACGGGGGCGGATAGCAGTTCGTAGATCGTCCCGGTGAACTTGGGGAAGTAGATGCCGATCGACGCGTTCGAGATGCTTTGCGTGAGCAGCGACAGCATGATCAGGCCGGGGACGATGAAGCTGCCATACCCGACGCCGCCGACCTGCTGCATGCGGCTGCCGATCGCACCGCCGAAGACGATGAAATAGAGCGAGGTGGTGAGGACCGGGGTGACGAGGCTCTGCCACAGGGTGCGTAAGGCGCGCGCCATTTCGAAGCGATAGATCGCCCAGATGCCATGTCTATTCAGAAGAGGGGGCGTGTTCATGCGCGGTCTCCGACGAGATCAACGAAGATGTCTTCGAGGCTCGATTTGCTGGTTTCAAGGTCCTTGAAACCGATGCCGAGTTCGGCGAGTTTTCGGAGCAGCGAGGGAATACCCGTGTGGTCGGCTTGCGCATCGAACACGTAGCGGAGGCGCTTGCCGTCGTCCTCTAGCGACACGTCCCACTCCGCGAGGTCGGCGGGGATCGTCGACATCGGATCCTGGAGCGCGATGTCGAGTTCGCGCTTGCCGAGCTTTTTCATCAGCGATGCCTTGTCGTCGACGAGGAGCAGCTTGCCCTTGTTGATGACGCCGACGCGGTCGGCCATTTCCTCGGCCTCCTCGATGTAATGCGTCGTCAGGATGATCGTCGTGCCGCCTTCGCGCAGGCGGTGGACGAGCTTCCACATGTCGCGGCGCAGCGCCACGTCGACGCCCGCGGTGGGCTCGTCGAGGAAGAGGATTTCGGGTTCGTGCGCGAGCGCTTTCGCGATCAGCACGCGGCGCTTCATCCCGCCCGAGAGTTCGCGGATCTTCGCGTCGCGCTTGTCCCAGAGCGAGAGGTCGCGGAGCACCTGTTCGATGTACGCGCTGTGGCCCGAGCGGCCGAACAGGCGGCGGCTGAAGGTGACAGTGGCGAGCACCGTCTCGAACATGTCGACGTTGAGTTCCTGCGGCACGAGGCCGATGCGGCTGCGCGCCTGCTTATAGTCGCGGATCGCGTCGTAGCCGGCGACCTTGATCGTGCCGGCGGACGGCGTGACGATGCCGCAGATGATGCTGATGAGCGTGGTCTTGCCCGCACCGTTGGGGCCGAGGAGGGCGAAGATCTCGCCCTTTTGGATGTCTAGGTCGACGGGGTGGAGGGCTGTGGTGCCGCTCTTGTAGGTCTTGGTGACGCCCGCGATGGACAGGATCGGTTCGGTCATTGGCACCCCTTTTTCGTGGGTGTCAGATGGGGGTGGGGCGTGCCTATTGATAGGGGGCGGGCCACCCAAATCCCGTCATCCTGGGCTCGACCCAGGATCCAGAGCCATGCGCGTTGCGGTTGTGGCTCTGGGTCCTGACTTTCGTCAGGATGACGGGAGTGGTTGGGTCAGCCTGCGCGCGCCGCGGCTACTGCTTTTTGCAGGTCCTCTAGTGGCAGTGCGCCGGAGAGGACTCGGTCGCCTACAACCCAACTCGGCGTGCCGGTCATGCCGAGTTTGGCGGCGGTTTCCATGTTCTTGGCGATTTCGGCGTCGGCGGTCTTGGTAAAGCTCGCCTGCGTCGTGTCGACCCCGGCCTTGCTCGCCGCCGCGGCGATCGAGGCGTCGCTGACCGGGCCGCCGGCGTAGAGCGCGTCGTGGAAGGTGGCGAACTTGCCCTGTTGCGCGGCGGCTAGGCTGGCGCGCGCGGCGATGCGGCTTTCGGCGCTGAGGATCGGGAGTTCGCGGAAGACGACGCGCACCTTCGGGTCCGCGGCGATCAGCTTGGCGATCATCGGCAGGCTCGCGCGGCAATATCCGCAATTGTAATCGAAATACTCGACAAGCGTGACGTCGCCCTTGGGGTTGCCGGCCCAGGCGCTGCCGAACGGCGTGACGATCGCGTCGCGGTTGGCGGTGACGGTCTTGCCCGACTCGCGGTCGCGCAGTTTCTCCATCGCTTCGGGGAGGATCTCGGGGTGCGCCAACACGTAATCGTGGACGATCGATTCGACCTGCGCGCGCTCGACGCCGCCGCCTTGGCGATCATAGCCCCAGACCGCGAGGCCTCCGATGACGGCGCCGGCGACCGCGATTGCCGGAAATGTGAACTTGCTCATTTGCGGCGCTTATACTGCTTGGGATTGTCGTCCATCTCGTTCTGCGCAGCCATCGCGATATCCTGCGCACGGATCCAGTCGGTGGTGTTCGCGGGAATGTTCGCGAGTGCATATTGCGCGCTCGCCGACGCGGTCCGCATGTCGCCGCCCATGCTGGCACGCTCGGCCGTCGCTAGAGCCGCCCGCGCGGTGTCGCCGGTCAGTTCGTAGACGGTGCCGAGCTGCATCCAGGCGAACGGGTTCTGGTCGTCGCGGCCGACGGCGGTGCGCAGGACCTTCGTCGCCTCGGGATAGTTCGCCTTGTTCTCGGTCGCGATCAGCGCGTGGCCGAAGGTGGTGGCGATCAGCGGGTTGTTGTTCGACCCCTCCGTCGCCTCACGCAAGGGGACCAGCGACTCGGTGGGCTTGCCGGCTTCGAGCAGGATCTGCCCCTTGATCTCGAGGAAATAGGGGTCGGTCGGTTCGGCCTTTACCAGCGCGTTGGCCTCGGCATCGGCTTTTTCCGGGTAGCCGGCTTTATGGTACGCGTAGGCGCGAGCGTAGTGCGCGTAGATCGATTGGTTGCTGGGCGGGTAGGCTTGCAGCGTCTGGTCGGCGGGCATGACGTAGCCGGCGAGCTTGGCCTTCACGCGGCGGAAGCGTTCCTCCAGCGCGGCGTCGGGCTTGTTGGCCCAGGCGGGGGAAGCCTGCAGGTCGGCGGTGAGCGTGGCGACGCGCTCGCCCGAGAGCGGATGCGACTGCATGAACGGATCGATGTTGGCGGTGCCGAAGCGGTATTCCTGCTGCTGTAGTTTCTTGAAGAAGCTCAGCATGCCGCGGCCGGAGACGTTGGCCTCGCGCAGGAATTTCGCGCCGGTCGCGTCCGCGGTCGATTCCTGGACGCGGCTGAACGAGAGGTAGCTGCCCATCGCCGCCTGCTGGCCCGCCGCCATGATGCCCGCGCCCGCTTCGCCGCTGCCGGCCGCCATCGCGGCGAGGCCGAGGACCATCGAGAGCAGGTACATGCCCATCGCCGGCTTGGTCCCGCGGTCGGCGAGGACGACGTGGCCGTCGGCGATGTGGCCGAGTTCGTGCGCGATCACGCCCTGGACTTCGTTGGCGTTGTCGGCGGCCTGGATGAGGCCTGAGTGGACGTAGACGGTCTGGCCGCCGGCGACGAACGCGTTGATCGATTCGTCGTTGATGAGGACGACCTTCACGTCGCGGGTGGAGAGGCCTGCCGCCTTGATCAGCGGGTTCGACATTTCCGCGAACATGGTTTCGGTTTCGGCATCGCGGAGGATCGACTGGGCCTGGAGGGGCGTCGTCCAGAGGAGGAGGGCGGTGGCTGCGGCGGCTACTAGGCGCTTCATATTGTGGGGTATCGTCGATTGGGGGCGGGGGGGCAATGGTCGTGCGGTGGGGGTGTGGTGGAGTGAAGTGCAGGAAGTGCAGACGCTGGGAGCTGTTTTGCGGTTGGTGGGAGTGTGGGGGACATTGGGGGAGGGGAGCAGGGTTTGGGTGTGTAGGACAGGGGTTTGAGGGGGCGCCCTAAAAGGTTGCTGCGCCGGCTGTCGGCCACTTCGCCGGCTATCGGTTTCCTCCCTAGCTATCAGGGCACCGCCCCGGCGGAGGCCGGGGTCCAATTGGGGGACCGGGCTAACTGAGGGCGGTGCTCAATTATTGCCACCTGTCCAATTGGGCCCCGGCCTTCGCCGGGGTGGTGGTGGGTAGGGGGAGTTTGGGATGCTTCACTACGGCGCTAGAACCCAAACAAAGGACTGCTCTTCTGTCTTGTTCACCCGCAAAGGCGGGTGCCCAGTCTGGGTCCCCGCCTTCGCGGGGACACAAGCCTTTGGCTTTACCGGGAAGGGGCTTTAGACATTCAGCAGCGCCACACAGGCTGACGATCGCTCCTCACAAACAAAAACGGGCGCGGCCTTTCGGTCGCGCCCGTTCTTTGGTCTCAGCGTCCGGGGTTAGCCGAAGGTGCGCTGCCACCAGCCGCGGCGGGGGGCGCCGTCGGGGTCGTCGTTGGCGCCGTCGTTGGTGTCCGATGTCGCGGCGTCCTGGGGCTGGACTTCGGCCTTGGGCGGGGTGGTTGCGATCGGCTCGGCGAGCGGCTCGCTGGTCGGGGCGGCATCGCCGGCTTCGACCACGGCTGCCTTGCGCGGACGACCGCGGGGCTTGGCGACCTTGGCGTGCGCTTCCTCGACTACCGGGGCTTCGACCACCGCGTCCGACGCCTTGCGGCGCGCACGCTTGGGCTTGGGCGCCGACGCTTCGATGGTCTCGGCGGGCGTTGCGCTCACCTCGTCCATCGTCGCTTCCGCAATCGCCTCGCGACGGCGACGGCCGGGCTTTGGTGCAGCCGGCTCGGCAGCGACGGGCTCCGGAGCGATCGGCGCCGGAACCACGGGCTCCGGTGCAACCGTTTCGGCTTCCGCTTCGACCGCGCGTGGCTTGCGACCACGGCGAGCCTTGGGGGCTGCATCGGCAACCGCCTCGGCGATGTTCGCCGCGGCTGCTGCCGCACGCGCGCGCGGACGACGGCGCATCTTCGGACCCTCGGCCACTTCCGCGACCGGGGCTTGCTCCGCAGCGGGCTCGACGGCCGGCTCGTAAGGCGGCTCGGCATAGGTCGACTCGACCGGCTCGTACGCTTCCGCTTCTGGAGCTTCGGCGATCAGCTGGGCGTCGTCGACGCTGCTGACGGCGACCGACTGGCCGTTCTCGGACCCCTGCTCGTTGCGGCGACCGCCGCGACGTCCCCGACGACCGCGACGACGACGGCCTTCGCCCTCGACGCCGTTAGCCTGCTCGGCAGGCGCACCATTCTCGACCGCTTCGTTACCGCCGACTTCGACGATGTCGCCCTCGACCTCGTCGATTTCCTCGACGTTGGTGTCGGCGTCCTCGAACGTGCCGTCCTCGTTGACGCCCTCTGCGGCACCTTCCTCACCCGGACGCGCACGACCGCGACGACCACGACGGCGGCGGCGCTTCTTGCCGGCTTCACCGTCCGCATCGCGACCGTTTTCACGCGGTGCGCGCTGCTCGCCGTTACCCTCGCGGGGCTCACGACCCCCCTCACGACGACGCGGCTGCTCGGCTTCGGTCTCCTCGACCTCTTCTTCCTCGATCTCGTCCTCGATCTCCTCGGGAAGGTCGTCCTCGTCTTCCTCGATGATCTGGACGAACTTCGGGGCGTGCGCGGGCGGTGGGCCGCTGGCCTCGACCGTCATGTGCGCGCCTTCCTCGTCCTGGCCGGGGATGATCTCGACGATCACGCCGTAGCGATCCTCGATCTCGGCGATATCGGCGCGCTTGCGGTTGAGGATGTAGACCGCCGCTTCCTGGCTCGCGCGCAGGGTAAGCAGCGAACCGCGACCGCGGGCGGCCTCGTCCTCGATCAGACGCAATGCGGAGATGCCCGACGACGACGCGGTACGGACCAGGCCGGTGCCCTCGCAATGCGGGCAGGCGCGGGTCGAGGCCTCGAGCACGCCGGTGCGCAGGCGCTGGCGGCTCATTTCCATGAGGCCGAACGACGAGATGCGGCCGATCTGGATGCGCGCGCGATCGTTCTTGAGCGCCTCCTTCATCGCCTTCTCGACCTTACGGACGTTGGAATTGTTATCCATGTCGATGAAGTCGATGACGACGAGCCCGGCCATGTCGCGCAGGCGGAGCTGGCGGCCGATTTCCTGCGCGGCCTCGAGGTTGGTCGCGGTCGCGGTCTGCTCGATCGAATGCTCGCGCGTCGACCGGCCCGAGTTGATGTCGATCGAGACGAGCGCCTCGGTCGGATTGATGACCAGATAGCCGCCCGACTTCAGCTGGACGACCGGATGGTACATCGCCGACAGCTGATCCTCGACACCGGCGCGCTGGAACAGCGGCACGGGGTCGGCGTAATGCTTGATGCGGCGGGCGTGCGTCGGCATCAGCAGGCGCATGAACTCGCGCGCCTGGCGATAGCCGTCCTCGCCCTCGACGATGACCTCTTCGATTTCCTTGTTGTAGATGTCGCGGATCGCGCGCTTGATCAGGTCGCTGTCGCCGTAGACGAGCGCGGGGGCCGACGCCTTGAGCGTGGCTTCGCGGATGCCGTCCCAGAGCCGTGCGAGGTAGTCGAAGTCGCGCTTGATCTCGACCTTCGAGCGCTGGAGGCCCGCGGTGCGGACGATGCAGCCCATCGACGGCGGCAACTGCATGTCGGCCATGATCGTCTTGAGGCGCTTGCGATCGCCCGCGTTGCTGATCTTCCGCGAGATGCCGCCGCCGTGCGACGTGTTCGGCATCAACACGCAGTAACGGCCAGCCAGCGAGAGGTACGTGGTCAGCGCCGCGCCCTTGTTGCCGCGCTCCTCCTTGACGACCTGGACGAGCAGCACCTGGCGGCGATGGATCACGTCCTGGATCTTGTAACGGCGGCGCAGGTTCATGCGACGCTCGCGCAGGTCCTCGACCGCGGCATCGTCGGCGCTCGGCTTGCGTTTCCGTCGCGGGGCTTCGCCAGACTCGCCGCCTTCGAGTTCCTCGGCGACGTCGGGATCTACCCCGCCATCGTCCTCGAAGCGCTCGATGTCGTCCTCGTCGTCACCCTCGTCCTCGTCCGAGTCGTAGTCGGCGCGCAGCGCGGCTTCCTCGGCGGCGTGCTCGGCTTCCTCGCGGAGCAGCGCGTCGCGATCTTCCTTGGGGATCTGGTAGTAATCGGGGTGGATCTCGCTGAACGCAAGGAAGCCGTGGCGATTGCCGCCGTAATCGATGAACGCCGCCTGGAGCGACGGCTCGACCCGCGTGACCTTGGCGAGGTAGATATTGCCCTTGAGCTGCTTGCGTTCGGCACTCTCGAAATCGAATTCCTCGATCCGGTTACCTTTGACGACGGCGATCCGGGTTTCTTCCCGGTGGCGTGCGTCGATCAGCATACGCGTTGTCATAATAGATTCTCCGCGCGCGCGCCGGGCCTGTCGGCAGCCGTCGCGCGCTTGATGGTGGTGCGGTCGGGCACGGACGCCCGGACTCGCGGATGGTGTGCGAAACTGCCTCTGCTTGAAGTGCATGCCGCGGGAACTCTCCCTGCGGCGCCCGCACGACCGCGAGTCCGTCGGCGAAGGCCGGTCGGAGTGCGGGGCGGGGGGAATGCGTCATTCGAGCGTCAACCTGAAGTGCCGCGCCGGCGAAGGATCCGCAGGCGGGCGTGAAGACCGGCGCGTCGCTGGTAAAAACTAGGCGACACACGGCTGTACGACAGGACTAGCACTGCATACCCGATCTCGCAACTAGCCCGATATTGGCTGCTTTCCGCCGCGTTTCGGCTCGAAATAGGGGCGGGGAGGCGCAGACTTGCCGGGGCGGCAGAGCCTTGCCGGCAAATTCATGGCAAACGGCAAATTAACCGCACACCGCAACCCGCTCTTGGGACGCCGGGGCTTACCTGTCCGTGCAGCGATCGGATGTATCGATCAAAGGGGTGTATCATGGCTTTTCGCTGGACCGGCGGTCGATCCGCACGGCATGGACGTGGGGTGTTCACGGTAATCGCCCTCATGGCCGGCTGGCTGTCGAGCGTTCCCGCCTGGGCGGCGACCGTGCAGAGCGTCGCGATTCGGGGCGGACAGATCGTCATCCGCTTCGATGAGGCGGTCGGCGATGCCGCCAGCCAAATTCTGACCGGGCCGCAGCAGATCGCGGTCGACGTGTCGGGCCTGACGCCGGGGCGCGATTTCGCGGGGCGCGGCGTGATTACCAGCGTAACGCAGATGCGCCGCGGGACGGGCGCGCGGATCGTGTTCGATCTGGCCGCGCCGGCGATCGTCACCGACGGCGGGTTCGATTCAGAGGGTCGCGAACTAACGCTGGCGCTGCGGAACGTCGATGACGACCAGTTCGTACAGGCGGGGATAGCCGGGCCGCTAAATTTCTTCCCATTCAATTTCGGCGCTGCGTCGCGGCCTAAATACAAGGTGTCGATCGCGGTGCCGCCCAAGGCGCGGCGCATGAAACTGCCGCGCGTGCAGGGCGACGACACGCGGCCGCTGGTGGTGATCGATGCGGGGCATGGCGGCGTCGATCCGGGTGCGATCGGGCCGAACGGACTGCGCGAGAAGGATGTGACGCTGAAGGTCGCCAAGGCCATCCGCGACGAGTTGCTCGCCTCTGGCCGCGTGCGCGTGGCGCTGACGCGGAGCGATGACCGCTATCTGGTGTTGCGCGAGCGCTACGGCGTGGCGCGGCGGCTGAAGGGCGACCTGTTCATCTCGATCCACTGCGACAGTACCGGGTCGGAGAATGCGACCGGCGCGACCGCGTACACGCTGTCCGAAGTGGCGTCCGATAAGGAGGCCGCCCGGCTGGCGGCGCGCGAGAACAAGGCGGACGTGATCTCGGGCGTGAACCTAGGCGAGGCGCCGGCCGACGTGTCGTCTATCCTGATCGACCTGACGCAGCGCGAGACGATGAACGCGTCGGCGACCTTCGCGCGGCTGCTGGGGCGCGAGGCCAGGCCGTTGATGCCGTTGAAGGCGAACTTCCACCGGATGGCGTCGCTGATGGTACTGAAGGCGCCGGACATGCCGTCGATCCTGTTCGAGACGGGCTATATCTCGAACCCGCAGGACGCGGCGTTTCTAGATAGTGAAGAGGGGCGGCACCGGATCGCGGAGAGCGTGACACGCGCGGTCGAGGTGAATTTTGCGCGGCGGATGGCTGCGCGGTAGGACCGGTAGCGGGTAGGCAAAGTAAACCCGCCCTTCCTTGTTCTCCCGCGAAGGCGGGAGCCCAGACTGGACTCCCGCCTTCGCGGGAGAACAAGCTTGTAGCGGGAGTTGCGGTTTCCTCCCGCCTCACATCATGCCACAAGTCGCCCAAATTGCTTTGAGGCTGACCAGATGACCGACGCGACGCGGGGCGTATCCCAGATGGGGCCCGAAACGAGCATGCGCGAGCTCACGTTCCGCGGGATCGTGCTCGGCGGGATCATCACGCTGCTGTTCACCGCGGCGAACGTGTATCTCGGGCTCAAGATTGGACTGACCTTCGCGACCTCGATCCCCGCCGCGGTGATCTCGATGGCGGTGCTGCGGTTGTTCAAGGACTCGACGATCCTCGAGAACAACATCGTCCAGACGATCGCGTCCGCCGCCGGCACGCTCGCGGCGATCATATTCGTGCTGCCGGGGCTGGTGATGATCGGCTGGTGGCAGGGTTTTCCCTTCTTCACGACCGCGGCGATCACGATGTTCGGCGGTGTGCTCGGCGTGCTGTTCTCGGTGCCGCTGCGCCGTGCGCTCGTCGTCGACACGGTGTTGCCATACCCTGAGGGCCGCGCGGCTGCCGAGGTTCTGAAGGTCGGCGCGGGCAGTCGCGAGGGCGGCGAGGAGAGCGCACGCGGGCTCGGCATCATCGTCGTCAACGCGGTCGTGTCGGCCGGGTTCGCGATCCTGACGCAGACCAAGCTCGCCGCCGCCGAGGCCGCGACGTGGTTCCGCGTCGGCGCGGGCGCGACCGGGATCTCGGGCGGGCTGTCGTTCGCGTTGCTCGGCGCGGGACATCTGGTCGGCATCTCAGTCGGGATGGCGATGTTTGCGGGCGTGGTGATCGGCTGGTGGATCCTGCTGCCGATCCTGACCTCGGGCGGCAGCGTCACCGGCACCGCCGAGGTGATTGCAACGACTGTGTTCCGGTCGGACGTTCGCTTTTTCGGTGCGGGCGTGATCGGCGTCGCGGCGATATGGACGTTGCTCAAGATCGCCGGGCCGGTCGTCGGCGGCGTGCGCTCGGCGCTGGCGGCCTCGGCGGCCAAGCGGGGCGGCGAAGTGCTGGCGTTGGAGGAGCGCGACATTCCGATCGGGATCGTCGGGATCGGCTCGCTGGCGATGCTGGTGCCGATCGGTATCCTGCTCTGGACCGTCTTGCAGGGCGGGCCGCTGGAGGCGTCGGCGATCGGATTGATCGCGGGCAGCCTGGTGTTCATCCTCGTCATCGGCCTCGTGATCGCAGCGGTCTGCGGGTACATGGCGGGCTTGATCGGCGCGTCGAATTCGCCGGTGTCTGGAATCGGCATCCTCGCCATTCTCGCGGCGTCGATCCTGCTGGTGTCGTGGTTCGGCCGCGCGGTCGAGCCGGGGACGACGCAGGCGCTGGTCGCGTACGGGCTGATCGTGACGGGGATCGTGTTCGGGATCGCGACGATTTCGAACGACAATCTCCAGGATCTGAAGACCGGCCAGCTGGTCGGCGCGACGCCGTGGAAGCAGCAGGTGGCGTTGCTGATCGGCGTCGTGTTCGGCTCGATCGTCGTGCCGCCGGTGTTGAACTTGCTAGGAAGCACGCTCGGGTTCGCGGGCGCGCCGGGGGCGGGGCCGAATGCGCTGGCGGCGCCTCAGGCGGCGTTGATCTCGGCGCTTGCGAAGGGTGTGCTGGGGGGGAACCTCAACTGGGCGATGATCGGCTATGGGGCGCTGACTGGCGTTTTGGTGATCGCGGTCGACGAGTTGCTTGGCAAGGCGGGGAAGCTGCGGCTGCCGCCTCTTGGGGTAGGGCTCGGTGTGTATTTGCCGATGTCGGTGACGTTGCCGGTGACTATCGGGGCGGTCGTGGGGTTTGCTTACGATCGTTGGGCGGACCGGGCTCGGGATCCTGAGTTGGCGAAGCGGATGGGCGTGCTGACCGCTACCGGCATGATCGTCGGGGAGTCGCTGTGGGGCGTTGGCTTTGCGGGGATCGTGTATCTGACGAACCAGGAGACGCCGTTGGCGCTGGTTGGCGATGGGTTTGCTAGCGTGGCGCTGATTGGCGGGACGCTGCTGTTCGCGCTGCTGACCTGGGTGATGTACCGGCGGACTATGGCGGCTTCGCGCTAGGCGCGTGCCCTCACCCTTCCCACCCGGCAAGCGCCGGGCGGGGCCCTTCCCTCTCCCCCTAGGGGAGAGGGAGTAGAGAGTTTGTATCCCAGCGAAGGCGGGGATCCAGACTGGGCTCCCGCCTTCGCGGGATAACCAGACCCCCTCCCGTTCGTGCTGAGTAGCGACCGAGTAGCTTCGCAGAAGCGTATCGAGGGCGCGTATCGAAGCATGGGTTCCGTGCGCCAACCTGTCCTTCGATACGCCCTCTCGATACGCTGCAAGAGCAGCTACTCGATGGCTACTCAGGACGAACGGAAGAGGGATGGAACGAAGAGGAGACGGACGGAGGAAGGGCGCAACGGAGGACGGGTGAGCGCCCGCTCCATTTGAGCCATGCCCCCCCTCACTTCATCGCGGCAAGCATGTCCTTGATCGGTACGAACGCGAAGCCCACCGAGCTGTCGGCGATCCCGTACGGCATGAAGATCGTGTCGCCATGCTTCAACGCGCCGCAGCTATAGACGACGTTGGGCACATACCCCTCGCGGTCCTGGTCCTTCGCGGCCAGGATCGGCTGGCTGGTCCGGCCGATCACCTTCGACGGATCGTCCTTGTCGAGCAGCACCGCGCCGATCGAGTATTTGCGCATCGCGCCGACGCCGTGCGTCAGCAGCAGCCAGCCCTCGTCGAGCTCGATCGGCGGGCCGCAATTGCCGATCTGCACCAGCTCCCACGGGTATTCGGGCGTCAGAATCTTCTCGCCGTCGTCCCAGTCGGTCAGCGTGTCGGACTTGAGCAGGAACAGATTCTCGCCGTCCTGCCGGCCGATCATCATGTACTGGCCGTTCACCTTCCGTGGGAACAAGGCCATGCCCTTGTTGCGGGCGGCGGGGCCGGTCATCGGCACGAGGTCGAACGCACGGAAATCGCGGGTGCGCATCAGTTCGGACTGGATCACCGAGCCGTTATACGCGGTGTAGGTGCCGATCCACTCATAGTCGCCGTCCTCGTGCTGGAATCGGACGATGCGCAGATCCTCGAGGCCCTTCGACTGCGCCTGCGTGATCGGGAAGATCACCGTGCCGCTCAGCGTGCTGTCGCGGTGGCGATAGACGGTGACGGGGCCGATCGGCATCTCGTCCTCGCCGCTGCCGACCGCATCCGTGGCCGTCGCAAACGGGGGCTCGGGCGCGAGCTTCATCTGGTTTTCGCAGGTGATGATGCCTTCGCGGAACGCCACGGAGGAGATGTGACCCTCGCCGACGGCCCGCAGGCTCATCAGGATGCGCATCGAGCCCGGCGGCATGCCGGACTGGTCGAAATGCGGCACGGCGCTCGGGTTCATCAGCGCGGCGGCGGCATAGCTGTATTCGTGGCAGAAATAGGCGCCGATCAGCTGGCGCTTCTCGTCGCCGATCTCCGCGCCGTTCAGCCCGAGCATATCCTCGATCTGGTCGTAGCGCGTCATGAACACGCGCCGCGTCTGCCAGTGGCGTGCCTCGAAATCCTTCAGCACGACCTCGAGCTGCGCGCGCGCCTGTGCGGGCGACATCTCCAGCACTTCGCCGACGAGCCGCTCGGTGCGGCTCGGTGCGCCGCCATGACCGCCCCAGGCGATGTGGAACGGCCGCACGACGACACGCGAAGGGTCCGCGTGCAGCCGTAGCTGGTGGTTGAACAGATCCATCGTAGCAGTGCCCCGCGTCGTTCCACTCAGCGCACCGTCGCCTGCAAGGCTGTCGCTAGCGAACTAGGCGACGACGCGGGTCGCTCCTGCCACGCTTTGCGCTGCCTTTGATACCCCCGAAATGGCACAATTCGCGAGTTGGAGCGCCAAAATCGACTCGGCACCCTGGTTTCGGTTGAGCCCGCTCGGCATCAGCCCATCGAAACAGCCACCATCGAGCACGCTCGCGAGCGGCAAATCGAGGTCGTTCGCGCCGAGGAACCAGCCATAAGCGCGCTGCGCCTCGTCATGCCAGCGCATGTCGCCGGTCGCCTCGAACGCCGCGGCGCACGCATCGACGGTGGCCTGCGCCTCGAGCGGCTGCTGATCGAACTGCAACGGCTCGGCATAGGGCCTGTTGAAGCTCTCCGACCCGACCGCACGGAAACGGCCCTCGGGCGAGGTCTGCTTGGCGACGATCCAGTCGAGCGTGGCGATGCCGCAGTCGATCAGGTCCTGACGGTCGAGCGCCTGCCCGGCGCGGATCAGTGCCTGCGGAAGCCGCGCATTGTCGTAGGCGAGGACGATCTCGAACCACTGCCACTCGGGGCGACGTGCTGCCGCGAGCAGATCGAGGTGGATCTTCGGAAACGCCTCGAGGATCGACAGCGACAGCTGGTGACCGGGTTTGGCCTCCAGCATTGCCGCCGCGCCGAGCATCGCAAACGACTGCGCACGGAGGCTGCCGAGTTCGAGTGCCATCGTCGCGGTCGAATCGAACATCGCGGTCGCCCAGTCGCGGTGCTTGCCAGCCTGCGCATCGCGCGCGGTGACGCCGAGCGACCAGAGGGTGCGGCCGTTCGAATCTTCCGAGCCCGAGTCTTCGCACCAGGTGCGATCGAAGTTCATGAAGTTGCGGAAGCGGCGCGTGTCCGGGTTCCATGCATATTGCACGAACGACGCATAGATCGTCATCCACTTGTCGCGGGTGACGTCGTCGAGATCGGGCAACGCACTCATCAGCATCAGCGCGCGGCAGTTGTCGTCGATGCAATAGCCGTGGCGGCGATCGGGGATCGAGAAGATCGAATGCTGGAGCATGCCGGTCGAATCGCTCATCCGCTCGACCGCGGCGAAGTCGGGCGACAATTGCTTCAGGTGCGTCTGCACCTTGGGGAGCCTGAACGGGCGTGCTGCGACGATCGCGTTGATCTCCGCCATGGTCGCCTCGGCGAGCTTCGGCCAGATCATCGTACGGCCACGCGCATAGGCGCGCTCCGCGAGACGGAGGCGATCGCGGTCGCTCGACAGCAGCGTATCGATTTCGCGCGCGAACGCGTCGACGTCGCCGAACGGGACGAGCACGCCGTGGCCGTCCGCGAGGATCTCTGTCGCATGGACGTAGGGCGTCGAGATCACGGGCTTGCCGACGCCGATCGCGTAGCTGAGCGTGCCCGACGTGATCTGCGCAGGGTTGGTATAGGGCGTCACATAGACGTCCGCTGCCTGCAGATAGTCGATGAGTTCGCCGTGCTCCAGGAAGGCATCGACGAAGGTGACGTTGTCCGCCACGCCCTGGTCGGCAGCAAGCGCCTTCAGCTTGTCGCGATACTTCTCGCCCTCATGCGCGACGAGGTTCGGATGCGTCGCACCGAGTACGACGTACAACAAGTCGGGATGCTTCTCGATCACCGCGGGCAGCGCGTTGATGACCGTCTCGATCCCCTTGTTGGGCGCGAGCAGGCCGAACGTCAGCATGACCTTGTGGCCATCCCAGCCGAACTTGCCCTTCACGGCGGCGGTATCGAGCAGGGCGCGATCGGGCACGCCGTGCGGGATCATGACGATCTGGCGCGCATTGGCGCCGTACACGCGCTGGAGGATGTCGCGGCCACGCTCGGCCATGACGATCACGCGGGCGGCGCGGCGCAGCAGACCCTCGAGCACGCGACGCTCGTCGGGGTTGGGCTTTTCGAGGATCGTGTGGAGCGTGACAATGACCGGCAGCGTCGTGCGGTCGAGCAGCGCGAGGATGTGCTCGCCGGCGGGGCCGCCATAGATGCCGTATTCATGCTGCACCCAGATCGCCTGCGCGCCGCTTGCCTCGATCTTCCGCGCGGTGTCGATATACGCCGACAGGTCGGGCTGCGGGATCGTGCCGGTCACCTCGGGCGGGTAGTCGTATTTGCCGGGATGATCGTCCATCGCGTAGACGTCGACGGCGATCTCGGGAAAGCGCGCGCGCATGGCCGTGAAAACGTCGGTCGTGAAGGTGGCGATGCCACACTGTCTCGGCAGGAAATTACCGATCAGCGCCAGTCGCGCGATATTCCCACCGTCCGCCGGTTTCACCATACCCTGTCCCTCGTTTGAGCGCGCACTTCTGGGAGAACCCGGTCGCGCATCCATTTGAACGGTTCAGGTAGCATAAAGTTTCATCGCATACTGCAGTGCAGCACGGGAATAATATCAATTTAAATCAATCCGATATTTCGCGTCCTCGTCCCGGGCCCTCAACCGCGGCCACGATACGGGGCGACACCCTGGTCGGGCAGCCACAGATCCTGCGGCGGTGCACTCGATTGCCAGAACACGTCGATCGGGATTCCGCCGCGCGGATACCAGTATCCGCCGATGCGCAGCCACACCGGTTTCATCTCGTCGAACAGGCGTTCGCCAATGCCGACGGTGCAATCCTCGTGGAACCCGGCATGGTTGCGGAAACTGCTCAGGAACAGCTTCAGCGACTTCGACTCGACGATCGTCTCGCCGGGGACATAGTCGATGACGAGGTGCGCGAAGTCGGGCTGGCCGGTCACCGGGCACAGCGACGTGAACTCAGGCGCGGCGAACCGCACCAGATACGTCCGCCCCGGTCGCGGGTTCGGAACATAATCGAGTACGGCCTCTTCGGGAGAGGCGGGGAGGGCGCTGTTCTGGCCCAGATGCAATGGGTTGGCGGGTGCGGTCATAGTGCGCCATGTAGGACGCGATGACGCGCAAGAAAACCACACTCGTACCGATCCTTGGCGACCAGCTAACGATCGACCTCGCTTCGCTGCGGGACTGCGACCCGACGACGACTATCTTGCTGATGATGGAGGTCGCCGAGGAGACGACCTATGTCCGCCACCACAAGCGCAAGATCGCGTACATCCTGTCGGCGATGCGGCATCATGCCGACGCGCTGCGCGAGGCTGGGTGGACGGTCGAATATACGAAGCTCGACGACCCTGACAACGCGGGCAGCTTCACCGGCGAGATCGCGCGTGCGGTCGAGCGGCATGACCCCGAGCGGATCGTCATCACCGAGGGCGGTGAGTGGCGGGTGATGGCGATGCTCGAAAGCTGGGAGACGCTGTTCGGCATCCCGGTCGAGATCCGCAGCGACGACCGCTTCCTCGCCAGCCATGCCGACTTCGAGACCTGGGCGGCGGAGCGCAAGACGCTGACAATGGAGTGGTTCTACCGCCAGATGCGGACGCGCACCGGGTTGTTGATGACCGACGGCAAGCCCGAGGGCGACCGCTGGAACTTCGACAAGGAAAACCGCAAGCCCGCCAAGAACGACCTGCTCATGCCGCGCCCGATCGTGTTCAAGCCGGACGCGATAACGCAGGACGTGCTGGCGCTGGTGGCAGACCGGTTCGCGGATCATCCAGGGAGCCTTGACGGGTTTGAATACGCCGTGACCGCGAAGGATGCCGAGCGACAGGCGGCGAACTTCTTCAAGCACGCGCTGCCGCAGTTCGGCGATTACGAGGATGCGATGCTCACCGGCGAGCCGCATCTGTGGCACTCGATCCTGTCGCCGTACATCAACTCGGGGCTGCTCGATCCGCTCGATCTTTGCCGTCGCGCGGAGGCGGAATATCGTGCCGGTCGCGCGCCGCTGAATGCCGTCGAGGGCTATATCCGCCAGATCATCGGCTGGCGCGAATACATGCGCGGGATCTACTGGCGTGAGGGGCCGGACTATGTCGAGCGCAACTTCCTCGACCACCACCGCGAGCTGCCCGGCTGGTACTGGACCGGCGAGACCGACATGCACTGCCTGCGCGAGGCGATCGGCCAGACGCTGGAGACCGCGCACGCACATCACATCCAGCGGCTGATGGTGACGGGCAATTTCGCGCTGCTGATCGGGGCGGATCCGGCCAAGGTTCACGAATGGTATCTGGAGGTGTATGTCGACGCGTACGAGTGGGTCGAGCTACCCAATACGCTGGGGATGAGCCAGTTCGGCGATGGCGGGCTGCTCGGATCGAAGCCGTATATCTCGTCGGGCGCGTATATCGACCGGATGTCCGATTATTGCGGGAGCTGCCGGTATAAGGTGAAGCAGCGGATTGGCCCGGACGCGTGCCCCTTCAACGCGCTGTATTGGGATTTCCTCGACCGGCACGAGGACAAGCTCGGCCGCAACAACCGGCTGGCGATGCCGTATCGCAACTGGGCGAAACAGTCCGAGGCGGACCGCGAGGCGACGCGCAAGCAGGCGGCGGGGTTCCTCGCCTCCCTCGACGCGAGCGGCCCCGCTGGCTACTGACCGATCGAGCACAAGGAGCCGCATATGGACGCGTTGGTAAGCACCGAATGGCTGGCGAACGAACTGGGCGCGAGCGATCTGCGAATCGTCGACGCGACCTACGCCGAGGGCCGCGATGCGGCGGCGGAGTATGAGGCGGCGCACATTCCCGGCGCGGTGTTCATGAACCTCGCCGAGCTGCGCGATACCGACAGCGATTTGCCCAACATGCTGCCCTCTGCGGAAAAATTCGCGAGCCGAATGCAGACGCTGGGGCTCGGCGATGGCAGCCGGATCGTGCTGTACGACAGCTCACCCTGGCACACGTCGGCGCGCGCCTGGTGGATGTTGCGGCTGTTCGGCGCGCACAACGTCGCGATCCTCGATGGCGGGCTGGCCAAGTGGCAGGCCGAGGGACGCGAAACCGCATCGGGCAAGGAAACGCCGCGGCATCGTCACTTCACGACCTGGGCGGACCTGAAGGGCGTGCGCGATCTCGACCAGATGAAGGCTAACGTGGAGAGCGGCGCGGAGCAGGTGCTTGATGCACGCTCGGCGGCGCGCTTCACTGGTGTGGAGGAAGACCCTCGGCCGGGCACCGCGCCGGGCCATATTCCTGGCTCCAAGAACCTTCCGCAGGGCACGGTGTTCAACGCCGACGGCACGTGGAAGACCGGCGACGCGCTTAAGGCCGAGTTCGACAAGGCCGGCATCGATCTGTCGAAACCGCTCGTGATGACCTGCGGCTCGGGCATCACCGCGTCGGTGCTCGCATTCGGCGCGCATCTGCTCGGCAACGACGCAGCGCTGTACGATGGCAGCTGGTCCGAATGGGGCGGCGATCCCTCGACTCCCAAGGCGACGGGTACGGCATGAGCGATACGAACAAGCCGGTCGGCGACGCGACCAAGGTCGTCCTCGCCGGCCGCCGTCCGGAATGGACTCAAGGCATCGTCAGCCCGCCGGTCTGGCGCGCCTCGACGATCCTCTACGATTCGGTCGGCCACCTCCGCGACAGCGCCACGCGCGATACGCATCACCGGTTGTTCTACGGCCGCAAGGGCACGCCGACGCAGTGGAGCCTCGCCGACGCGCTGACCTCTCTCGAGCCCGGTGCGGAGGGGACATTCCTGTATTGCTCGGGTGTCGCGGCGATCGCGGCGGCGTTGCTCTCGGTATTGTCGCCCGGCGACGAACTGCTGCTAGTCGACAGTGCCTATGACCCGACACGCGGCATGGCCGGCGGACTGCTCAAGCGGTTCGGCATCACCACGCGCTATTACGACCCGATGATCGGCGCCGGCATCGCCGACCTGATCGGCGACAAGACGCGGGCGATCTTCATGGAGAGCCCGGGCTCGCTGAGCTTCGAGGTGCAGGACGTTCCCGCGATCGTCGCCGCCGCGAAGGCGCGCGGCGTGACGACATTGCTAGACAACACCTGGGCCACCCCGTTGTTCTTCCCCGCGATCGAGCGCGGCGTCGACCTGACGATCCTCGCCGGCACCAAGTACGTCGTCGGCCATTCCGACGTCATGCTCGGCTCGGTTACCGCGGCACCCGGCTATTTCAAGAAACTGCGCGAGACGAGTTTCCAGCTCGGCCAGGTCGCCAGCCCGGACGATTGCTGGCTCGGTAGCCGCGGCCTGCGCACGATGGCGGTCCGCCTCGCGCAGCATCAGTCGAGCGCGCTGACCATCGCCAAGTGGCTGCAATCGCGCCCGGAAGTCGCGCAGGTCCTCCACCCGGCGCTCCCCGACTGCCCCGGCCACGACCTGTTCGTCCGCGACTTCAAAGGCTCCAGCGGCCTATTCTCGTTCGTCCTGAACGGCGGCGACGAGACGTCGCGGGCCGCGCTGATCGATACGCTTCAACTGTTCGGCATAGGCTATAGTTGGGGCGGCTTCGAAAGCCTCGCCATCCCAGCCGACCCGCACCGCTACCGCAGCGTCACGCAGCGCGACGCGGCAGGCCCAATGGTCCGCCTCCAGATCGGCCTCGAAGATCCCGCCGACCTGATCGCCGATCTCGAAGCCGGGCTCACCGCCTTCACTGCAGCGCGGACTTAAGCGATTTTCGGTCAAGGCGGGGCAGTGCACGAGTCCACCGACGCACCAATCTTCGACGCCGCGTTCCAAGCGGAACTGGACACTTTGTTCCGTTGGCGCCGCGACGTCCGGCATTTCCGTCGCGACCCTTTACCGGCCGGGTTGCTCGACCGGTTGCTGGCGACCGCCGGTGCGGCGCCGTCAGTCGGGCTCAGCCAACCCTGGCGGTTCGTCACAGTCGACGACCCCGCCCGCCGTGCCGCAGTGCGTGCGGACTTCGAAGCGTGCAATGCGGCGGCGTTGACGGCGCAGGACGAGGCGAGAGCCGCCAACTACGCGCGCCTGAAGCTCGCGGGGCTCGCACACGCACCCAGTCATGTCGCGGTGTTTGTCGAACCCGATCCGGCGCAGGGCCACGGCCTCGGCCGCGAAACCATGCCCGAAAGCGTCGCCTATTCCGCCGTCATTGCGGTCCACACGCTGTGGCTGGCGGCACGAGCCCAAGGGGTCGGCCTTGGCTGGGTCTCGATCCTGGACCCGTCACGCATTCGTACGATTCTCGACGTGCCCGAGACTTGGTACCTCGTCGGGTATCTCTGCATAGGCTATCCCGAAACCGACGAGGTTACCCCCGCACTCGAACGGCAAGGGTGGGAAAAACGGCGCTCTATCGACATCCTGTCACGTTGAACGGAGTCTGGATGCAACGCCTGCAGGGCTGAATGGGTGTGGCGCTTGCGCAACATGGGTGCTGTCAAAGCCCGATTGTACGCAAGATTCGCTTGTGCGCTGCAACAGGCGCTGTCATCTCGGAGTCACCGTTGGAAAGACCGCCATGGGGTTCGCCCCGATAGATGCGGCGTCCCACGGATGCAGGGCGGACATCGACTTCCGGTATCGAAAGGGAAACGATGCGCTTCACCACTATCCTTCTCAGCGGCATTGCTTTGGCTGTCGTCGCTACGCCAGCGTTCGCACAGGATGCGGCCACGGCCCCTCCAAAGGAGGTCACCGTCTCCGGTTCGGTCGGGCTGACCAACGACTATCGCTTTCGCGGCGTGTCGCAGTCAGACGAAAACCTTGCGATCCAGGGCGGCATTACGATCGCGCACAAGAGCGGCGTATATATCGGCACCTGGGGCTCGAATCTCGCGGGCTGGGGCACGTTCGGCGGCGCCAACATGGAGCTCGATCTGATCGCCGGCTACAAGATGCCGATCGGCGGCGGCGCGATCGACGTCGGCGCGACTTGGTACATGTATCCGGGCGGCTTCGACAACACCGACTTCATCGAGCCCTATGCCAAGCTTTCGGGCACGGTCGGCCCCGTCGCGTTGCTTGCCGGTGTCGCCTATGCGCCCAAGCAACAGGCGCTCGGGCCCTGGTATTCGAACGGCGCCTCGGTGGCGGTAGGGTATGACCGGGTCAACGCCAAGGACGACAATCTGTACCTTTGGGGCGACATCAGCAGCGGTATCCCCAACACCGGGCTGACCGTGAAGGCGCATGTCGGCCATTCGAACGGCAACAAGGGTCTTGGGCCGTTCGCCACCAGCGTGTCGCCGACGGGTGAGTATTGGGACTGGCTGTTCGGTGCGGACTACGTGATTCCGACGACCCCGCTGACGCTTGGCGTGGCGTATGTCGACACTGACATCAGCAAGAGCGAGTCGGCGTATCTGCAGCCGAGCTTCAGCCGGGGCCAGGACGGCAACGGTTCGATCGCTGGCGGCAAGGTGTTGGTGTCGCTGACCGCGGCGTTCTGACGCTTCAGGACGACGCGTTCCGGACGGGTTCTGGAACGCGTGCGGCTTGCACGACCCAAGCCTTGTCCCCGCGCAAGCAGGAACCCAGTCTGGGCTCCCGCCTTCGCAGGAGAACAAGGAGGGGAGTGCTTCCCTTGCCCTTCTATTCCATCATCCCAGGGGAAGCTGGGGTATCTCTCGAGGAAGGCGACGTTCGCCCCACGACGAGATTCCAGCTTCCGCTGGGATGACGGGATGGGGAGCAGATACGAAAAAGGGCGGCCCGCGAAGGACCGCCCTTTTTCATGCGTCAAAAAGACCCCAATCAGTTCGCTGTGGTCTTCGCGTCCTGGCCATCGCCCTCTGGCGCCGCGACGATGTCGCGCGTGGTCGAGCCCTTGTCGACGACGGTCGTGCCGGGATCGCCTGCGCTCGAGCGGATGCCGGGATCGTCGTTGTCGACACCGGCATCGGCGATCACACCCGACTCCGCCGGGCTGCGCGCGGCGGCACCACCGAACAGCGCATCGAGCGTCTGTGCGTTGGCGGCGGTATCCTGCGGACGGGCGGCGCCGGGCTGCGGCGGCACCAGTGCGAAGTCGGGCGGGATCACCAGCGGCGCCTGGCGGGCGACGGCGAACTCGTCCGGACGTGCGCGGTCGAGGCTTCGGCCTGCCCCGCAACCCGAGAGCAGCGCGACGCAGGTGAGGCCGGCGGCCAGGGGTACGAACTTACGCATGGGAATTCTCCACAGGGGGCTTCTCGCGCACGAGGAGCGCCCGAACAAGCAGGACGAGCACGCCGACAGTAATCGCTGCATCGGCGACATTGAAGACCAAAAACGGACGCCATTCGCCGATATGCAAGTCGGCGAAATCGACCACATAGCCGAGCCGGATTCGATCGAGGATATTGCCGATCGCGCCGCCGAGCACGAAGCCGAGCGCGACCTGGTCGGCGGGGTTCTTCTCGCGCGTCATCCATACCGCAACGCCGACCGCGATCGCGCCGGTCAGCAGCACCAGCGCCCAGCGGGTGAGGTGGCCGTCGGCGGGGAGCAGCCCGAGCGAGATGCCGATGTTCGGCACGAAGCGCAGGTCGAAGAACGAGGTAATCGTCTGCGAATCGCCGAGCGAATCGATCCCGAGCGGCTTGGTCACCGCCCATTTGCTGAGCTGATCGGCGAGGAAGAGCGCGATCGCCGCGCCGAACCCGGCTTTTGGCAGGTTACGCATCGGCCACCACCTCTTCGCAACGATCGCACAGGTCGCCATCGACGGTCACCTCGGGGAGGTGGCGCCAGCAGCGGCCGCATTTGTGGAAGTCGGTGCGGGTTACGGTGACCGCGTCGCCCGGCGTGACCTTCGCGACGATGAACGCCTCGGCCAGCGCGTCTGCGTCGAGCAGCATCGATGGCACGGTGATTTCGGCTTCGAGGCTGGAGCGCACGGTCTTCTCCCGGCGGAGTGGCTCGATCGCTTCGGTGACGGCCACGCGCAGCTGGCGGATCTCGTGCCACTTGCTACCGACAACGTCGTCGGCGTCGAGCGACGGCAGCGACGGCCATTCGAGATAGTGGACCGAACTGTCGTCGCTCGGGAAGCGCGACTGCCACACTTCCTCGGCGGTGAAGCACAGCACTGGCGCGGCGTAGCGGACGAGCGCGTGGAACAGCACGTCGAGGACGGTGCGGTACGACCGGCGCTTGATATCGCTCGGTGCGTCGCAATAGAGTGAGTCCTTACGGATATCGAAGAAGAACGCGGACAGGTCTTCGTTCGCGAAATCGGTCAGCAGGCGCGTGTAGCGGTTGAACTCGTACGCTTCGGCCGCCTGGCGCAGTTCGGTGTCGATCATGCCGAGGCGGTGGAGCACGTAGCGCTCCAGCTCGGGCATGTCGGATACCGCGACGCGCTCCGATTCCTCGAAGCCTTCGAGTGCCCCGAGCATGTAGCGGAACGTGTTGCGCAGCTTCCGGTACGCGTCGGAGGCGGTGGCGAGCACCTCCTTGCCGATCTTCACGTCGTCGAAATAGTCGGTCGAGGCGACCCACATGCGGAGAATGTCCGCGCCGCTCTCGCCGATGATCTTGAGCGGATCGACGACGTTGCCGAGCGATTTCGACATCTTCCGGCCCTGGCCGTCGAGCGCGAAGCCGTGCGTCAGAACCGCGTCGTACGGTGCGCGACCGCGCGTGCCGCAGCTTTCGAGCAGCGACGACTGGAACCAGCCGCGATGTTGGTCCGAGCCTTCGAGATACAGGTTCGCGCGCGTGCCCTCGCCGTAGCGTGCCTCGACCGTGAAGACGTGCGTGCAGCCCGAGTCGAACCAGACGTCGAGGATGTCCTTCACGACCTCATAGTCGGCGAGGTCGTAGTCGGGGCCGAGCAGTGCCTGGTGGCCGTCGGCGTACCACGCATCCGCGCCGCTCTGGCGGAAGGCTTCGACGATCCGCGCGTTGACGTTCGCGTCGTTGAGGTACTGGCCGGTGGCGCGGTCGACGAACAGCGCGATCGGCACGCCCCAGGCACGCTGGCGCGAGATGACCCAGTCGGGGCGGCCCTGCACCATCGAGGTGATCCGGTTTTCGGCACGCGCGGGGATCCAGGTGGTCGCGGCGATCGCGTCGAGCGCGATTTCGCGCAGGGTTGCGCCGTTGCCACTTTCTGCTTCTGCTCCCCTCCCGCTTGCGGGAGGGGTTGGGGGAGGGGAGGCGTCGAGCGCAGCATTTGCGGCACTGCCCTCCCCTAACCCCTCCCGCAGGCGGGAGGGGGACTCGGTGTCGCTCCGGTCCATCGGGATGAACCATTGCGGGGTCGCGCGGAAGATCACTTTCGCCTTCGACCGCCACGAATGCGGGTAGCTGTGCTTGAAGTCGTCGCTCGCCGCCAGCAACGCGCCGGTCTCGCGCAGGTCCGAACAGATCGGGCCGTCGGCGCTCACGAACTTCTTGTTGATGACGCTGCCCTGGCCACCGAGCCACGCCCAGTCGGCGCGGTACATCCCCGCGCCGTCGACCGCGAAGACCGGGTCGATGCCGTATTGCTTGCAGAGTTCGAAATCGTCCTCGCCGTGGTCCGGCGCCATGTGCACGAGCCCGGTGCCCGCATCGGTCGTGACGAACGCGCCGGGGAGGAACGGGCGGGGTTTCGCGAAGAACCCGCCGAGCGCGTACATCGGGTGCCGCGCGGTCGCGTCGGCGAGTTGCGAACCTTGGATGACGACAGGAGCGCCGTTGAGCATCCAATGCTTCCATTCGATCCGACCAAGATCTCCATCACGATTTGCAGCCGCGTCTTGTTCCGCTCGCTGCATCAACGACGGGACTAGTTTTGCGGCGACAAGATACTTTTTGCCGTCGGCAACAAGGAGCGTGTAATCGATCTCAGGCCCATAGCTCAGCGCCTGGTTCACCGGGATTGTCCACGGCGTCGTCGTCCAGATCACCGCATAGGCGCCGACCAGCTCGGGCGCATTCGGCGCAGAGTCGATCTCGAACGCGACGTCGATCTGCGTGGAGACGATGTCGTCATACTCGACCTCGGCCTCGGCGAGCGCGGTCTTCTCGACCGGCGACCACATCACCGGCTTGGCGCCGCGGTACAGCTGGCCGCTCTCCGCGAACTTCAGCAATTCGCCGACGATCGTCGCTTCCGCGTCGTACTTCATCGTGAGATACGGATCGGCCCAGTCGCCCATCACGCCGAGCCGCTCGAACTCGGCCTTCTGCACGGCGACCCATTTCTCGGCATAGGCGCGGCATTCGGCGCGGAACTGCGCGACGGGGACGTCGTCCTTGTTGAGCTTCTTCGCGCGATACGCTTCCTCGACCTTCCACTCGATCGGCAGGCCGTGGCAGTCCCAGCCCGGAACATAGGGCGCGTCCTTGCCCATCAGCGACTGCGAGCGGACGATGATGTCCTTCAGGACCTTGTTCATCGCGTGGCCCATGTGGATGTCGCCGTTCGCGTACGGCGGGCCGTCGTGCAGGATGAACCGCTCGCGCCCGAGCCGCTGTTCGCGCAGCCGGTCGTAGATGCCGAGTTTCGCCCAGCGCTCGAGGATCGCGGGCTCCTTGGCGGCGAGGCCCGCCTTCATCGGAAAGTCGGTCTTCGGCAGGAAGACGGTGTCGCGGTAATCGCGGGCGGGCGCAGGAGTATCGTTCATAAGTGGGCCGGGCTGTAGCGGGTAGCGCGCCGCGTTGCCATCCCTCTCCCTCGGGGAAGAGGCGCGCGATCAGGCGAGGATCGTTCGCGCGCGCGCGCAGTCGGCGTCCATCTGGGTGATGAGCGCATTGAGGTTGGCGAACTTGGCCTCGGCCCGCAGATACTCGATCAGCGAAACCTCGATCCGCTGACCGTACAGGTCTTCGCCGAAATCGAAGAAATGCGGCTCGAGCAATTCCTTGGGCGGATCGAAGCTCGGGCGGATGCCGAGGTTGGCGGCGCCCTTCAACACGCGGCCGTCCTCCAGCCGCCCGGTCACCGCGTAGATCCCGTAGGCGGGACGCAGGTAATTGCCCATGTCGAGATTGGCGGTCGGATAGCCGATCGTGCGGCCGACCTTGTCGCCGTGCTGGACGAAGCCCTGGATCGCGAACGGACGCGTCAGCAGGCGGGTGGCGGTGACCATGTCGCCCGCGCGGAGCGCTTCGCGGATGCGGGTGGAGGACACGGTCTCGCCCTCCAGCTCGATCGCGCTCACCGTTTCCGCGCGAAATCCGTGCGCGGGGCCACGCGAGGCGAGCGTGCGGACGGTGCCGGCCTTGCCCTTGCCGAAGGTGAAGTCCTCGCCGGTGACCACGCCGGCGACGCGCAGATTGCGTTCGAGCCGCTCGGTGATGAAGCGCTCGGCGGTCAGCGCGGCGAGATCGCCGTCGAAATTGAAGACGACCATCGCGTCGGCGCCGGCTTTCTTGAAAAGCTGTTGGCGCTGATCGAGCGTGGTCAGGCGGAAGGGCGGGGTGTCGGGGCGGAAATGGCGGACCGGATGCGGGTCGAATGTCGCAACGATTGCGGGGCGCCCCTCGGCATTCGCCCAAGCGACCGCGCGCGCGACCACGGCCTGATGACCAAGGTGAAATCCGTCGAAATTCCCCAGCGCCACGATCCCGTTCGCCAGATACGAAGGGATGGAAGCGCCACCGTCGAGCCGTTGCATGCGCGGGTCAGTAACCAGCCGTCGCGAAAGGCGATAGCCCTTCTGTAAGCTTGTTCTCCCGCGAAGGCGGGAGTCCAGCCTGGGCTCCCGCCTTCGCGCGAGAACAACCTAGGAGCGAACTAGGCTTACAAAGCTGTATGCCGGGCGCTCGCCTTCGGCCGGGTGGTCTTCGCGGGCGATCTCCACCCAGCCGTCGAATGCAGGAACAGTCGCGTCGCCCTCTGGCTCGGCATGAACTTCGGTCAGTTCGATACGATCCGCGTGCGGAAGCAGCAGCGCGTAAATCTGCGCGCCCCCGATCACGGCTACATCGTCGCCCGCCATTGCCAGCGCCTCTTCAACGGAATGCGCGACCTCGGCGCCTTCCGCGGTCCAGTCGCCGCGTGTGAGAACGATGTGACGGCGACCGGGGAGGGGGCTCGGGAAGCTCTCGAAGGTCTTGCGCCCCATCACCATCGGCTTGCCCATCGTCAGCACTTTGAAGCGCTTGAGGTCGGCGGGGAGACGCCACGGAAGGTGCCCGTCGCGGCCGATCACGCCGTTGCTGGCGCGGGCTAGGTAGAAGGTGATCATGCGGTGGTCATGCCGGAGGTGATATCGCGAGGCTACCCTTCTTGTTCTCCTGCGCACGCAGGAGCCCAGGATACCAAGCGTCATCGTTCGTAACCCTGGACTCCTGCGTGCGCAGGAGAACCATAAGAGCCCAATTCCACCCCGGCGAAGGCCGGGGCTCAATTGGGGAACGACGCTGATGAGCGCTGCGCTCCGTTACGCCGGCCTTTCCAGTTGGGCCCCGGCCTTCGCCGGGGTAGTAGTAAGGTGGTGGCGCGGTTTAGCTCGGCGCGTGTTCCTTCACATACGCCTCAGGATCCTTCTCGACGACCTTAACCCCGTTCAGATGGTTCGCCTCGAACGCCGCAAACCGCACGCCCAGCTCATGCCGCTCTTCCAGCGTCGCATGCTTGCGGAAATCGGTCAGCCCTTGCCGCTCTTCCTCCGCCAAATGATCGCTGTTCGCCTTGTTGCACTCGCCAACCGCCTCGAACCACGCGTCCGACCCAACAGGATGCTTGTCGACCGCCTCGCCCGTCTCGCGGATGTCGTTGTGATCCTCGATCGCGTCCTCGGTCTCCTCGGCGGCCGAGTCGGCATCATTGCCGCCGGTGCCGATCTTCATCAGCCGCGGGTAGAAGAAGCGTTCTTCCGCCTCGGCATGCGCATCGAGCAGGTTCTTGAGCCGCGTCCACAAGGCCGACAGCGCATCGGTGTCCTTCGCATCGATCGAATCGATCTGCGCAAAGAGGTTACGCTGCTGCGCGTGTTCGTCGAGGATGAGTTGAGTAATGTCCATGCGGCTCTGAACCACGCAGCACGCAGCCGGTTCCTATTGCGATTCGCTCTCTGTTCAGACCGCGACGGGCGCCTTGATGTGCGCCTGCGCGACGTAATCGTGCAGCACGAAATCCTCATATTCGTACGCGTCCATCGAATCCGGCTTCCGCAAAATCTCAAGGCGCGGGAGTGGTCCTGGCGAGCGCGTCAGTTGCAGCTGCGCCTGATCGAGATGGTTCGAATAGAGGTGGCAATCGCCGCCGGTCCAGATGAACTCGCCGACCTCCAGCCCGCATTGCTGCGCGAGGATATGCGTGAGCAGCGCGTAGCTGGCGATGTTGAACGGCACGCCGAGGAAAATGTCGCCCGAGCGCTGGTAGAGTTGCAGCGACAGCTTGCCGTTCGCGACGTGCGTCTGGAACAGGCAGTGGCACGGCGCGAGCGCCATCGCGTGGAGGTCGCCGGGGTTCCATGCGCTGACGATCTGGCGGCGTGAGGCAGGGTTCGTCTTGATCTGCTCGATCAGCTCGGCGATCTGGTCGATGTGGCGGCCATCCGCGGCGACCCAGTCGCGCCACTGCTTTCCGTAGACCGGGCCGAGGTCGCCATTCTCGTTCGCCCACTCATCCCAGATCGCGACCTTGCGCTCCTGCAACCAGCGGACGTTGGTGTCGCCGCGCAGGAACCACAGCAGTTCGACGATGATCGAGCGGAGGTGGAGCTTCTTGGTGGTGAGCACGGGAAAGCCCTGCGCGAGGTCGAAGCGCATCTGCGCGCCGAACACGCTGAGCGTGCCAGTGCCGGTGCGGTCCATCGTCTCGACGCCGGTCGAGAGCACGCGGTCCATGAGGTCTAGATATTGGCGCATGCCGGGGACGTAGCGGTGCAGGGGCGGGGGCTCAAGCGGATGTAGTTGCGCGTGCGGTCGCCGGTACCGCGGGGCAGGCGGGTACGTGCCGCCGTTGCCCGTGCCTTCTCCTCGTATCGCCGACCTCGCCGCGGCTCGCGCGCTGTTCTCAGGGCTGCGTAATGCCACGGTCGAGATGGTGGCAGTCGCGTATCTCGATCCGAATCGGAGGCTTCTCGGGATGCGGCATGTCGTCGGGGGGCGGGATCAGGCGGCGATCTCGATCCGCACGGTTGCAGCGGATGCGTTGGCGTTCGGCGCGGTTGGGGTGGTGATCGCGCATAATCACCCGAGCGGCAGTGTGACGCCAAGTGCGCGGGACGTGA
Organism: Pseudomonadota bacterium; assembly: GCA_040388215.1. Classification (GTDB taxonomy): domain Bacteria; phylum Pseudomonadota; class Alphaproteobacteria; order Sphingomonadales; family Sphingomonadaceae; genus Sphingomonas. Next base: position 131,697 of record JAZKCH010000012.1, read on the forward strand.
CGTTCACGCGAGCGCTGGCTGCGGGGTTGCGGACGCTGGAGGTGGTGTTGCTCGATCATCTGGTGATCGCTGGTGTGCAGGTGACGAGCCTGAGGGCGATGGGAGTGATTTGACGCTTCGACATCGATCCTCCCCTATAAGGGGAGGTGGCTGGCAATTGCCAGACGGAGGGGTGAGACCCTCTCGATAGCGCGATACCCCTCCGTCAGCCCGATGGGCTGCCACCTCCCCTTGCAGGGAGGACTTGGTGCTCATTTCAACCTGCAAGCCCGAATCGCCTCCGGCTTCGGTCGCGGCCCGGCCGCGCGGAAGGTTGCCAGATACCCGCCGGCCGACGGCATCTCGTCCATATCGACCTGCGTATAGCCCACCGCCGCGAACTCGCACTTCAACAGTGCCGGCGGCGTGCCGTGGTTCTGCGTCGGCCGGTTCGCATCGACCACCACCACCAGTCCGTCGGGCTTCAACGACGGCCGCAACCGCCACAGGAACTCATACGGCTGCTCGATCTCGTGATACATGTGCACCATCAGTACCCGGTCGAAGCTCGCCTCGGGCAGCTTGGGATCGTTTGCCTCGCCCAGCTTCACGCTGACGTTCGCCAGATCCTCGCGCGCGACGCGTTCCGCCAGCGTATCGCGCACGCTCGCGACGATGTCCTCGGCCAGCACGCGCCCGTCCTTGCCGACCCGCGCAGCCATGCGGATCGTATAATACCCTTCGCCCGCGCCGATATCCGCGACCGTCATGCCCTTGCGGATCTCGGCCTTGTTCATCACCTCGCCGGCCTCGTTCAGCCGGTCGCGCGCCTCCTCGTTCGACCAGCGCGACGACACGATCGAGGCGACCGGACGGTCGGCCGCGGGGAACACCGGCTCCTTCGGCTCGCGCTTGATCAGCGGCTTGCTCCCGTCGCACGCTGCGAGCAGGACCACCGGCGACAGCATCAGGGCAAGGGCACCCTTCAGCTTCAATCGACGTCCTCCACCTCGACGGCCTCGCCGGTCACACGCTGCGACAGCGCCGCCGCCATGAACATCTCGAGATCACCGTCGAGCACGTCCGACGGGCTGGTCGAGACCACGCCGGTGCGCAGGTCCTTCACCATCTGATACGGTTGGAGCACGTACGAACGGATCTGGTGACCCCAGCCGATATCGGTCTTGCCGGCATTCTCGGCGTTCGCGGCCGTTTCCCGAATGGCTAGTTCGCGCTCGTACAGACGCGCGCGGAGCTGGTTGTAAGCCTCCGCCTTGTTCTTGTGCTGCGAACGCTGGTTCTGGCACTGCACGACGATCCCGGTCGGGATGTGGGTGATGCGCACCGCCGAATCGGTCGTGTTGATGTGCTGGCCGCCAGCGCCCGACGCACGATAGGTGTCGATCCGCAGGTCGCTCTCGTTGTATTCGACCTCGATATTGTCATCGACCACTGGATACACCCAGACGCTCGCGAACGACGTATGCCGCCGCGCCGCCGAGTCGTACGGGCTGATCCGGACCAGCCGGTGGACGCCGCTCTCGGTCTTCGCATAGCCGTACGCGTTCTCGCCTTTCAGCAGCAGCGTGGCGGACTTGATCCCTGCCTGCTCGCCCGAATGCTGGTCGATCAGCTCGACCTTCAGCCCGTGGCGTTCGCCCCAGCGCGAATACATCCGGCTGAGCATGCCCGCCCAGTCCTGGCTCTCGGTCCCGCCGGCGCCGGCGTTGACCTCGATATAGGTGTCGTTCGCGTCGGCCTCGCCCGCGAGCAGCGCCTTGATCTTGTCCCGGTCGGCGCGCGCGGCGAGCTCGGCAAGCGCGGCGACGCCGTCCGCCTCCATCTCGGTATCGCCCTCGGCTTCGGCCATCTCGATCAGCTCGGCGGTGTCGCTGAGTTCGCTCTGGATCGCACGCGTCGCGCTGATCGCCTCGTCGAGACGACGACGCTCGCGCATCACCTCCTGCGCGGCCTTGGGATCGGACCAGAGCGCCTGATCCTCGACGCGCGCGTTCAGCTCGTCGAGACGACGCAGCGCGCGGTCCCAGTCGAGGAAGCGGCGCAGCAGCGCCAGCGCGTCGTTGATGGTGTCTACGTGAGCCTGCGCTTCGGCGCGCATGGGTATTCTCCAAAATGTCCGTCATCCCAGCGAACGCTGGGATCTCCGTCCGCGAGGGCGCGGGTGCGGGTTGAGATCCCAGCGTGCGCTGGGATGACGATGTAGGAACTGCGCTAGTAGATTCCGCCTTGTCTTTGCAAGAAATCGCTGTCGCGCGGCGCTTCGGCCTTCTTCACCGCGGTGGTCGTAGCAGCAGCAGTCGGCGCGACATCCGAGCGTCGCGCGGCACGCCGCGGTTCGCTCTCGGGCTTGAACGCTTCCCAGATCACCGCGGGCTTCGGATCGTCGGTGTTCGGCCAGGTACCATAGACCGGCCGGCCGCTCGCGCGATCGATCCGGACCATGCGGATCCCTGCGGGCGCGCGGAACGGCAGCTTGGGCAGGTCCTCATACGCCTTGATCGCAAACTGCTTGAAGATCGGCGCGGCGAGCGTACCGCCCTGCGCCGCACCACCGAGATTCCGCGGCGTATCGAAGCCGATATACAAACCGCCGACGAACTGCGGTGTGCCCCCGACGAACCACACGTCGGTCGGGCCATTGTTGGTACCCGTCTTGCCGAACATAGGCCGATCGAGATCGCGCAACGTCACGGCGGTGCCGCGCTGGACAACGCCCTCGGTGATATGGACCATCTGGTACGCGGTCATCGCGTCGAGCACCTGGCGCTGGCGCGTGATAGGCCGCGGCATCGGCTTGCCGTCCCAGTCGGGTGCGTTGCAGCGATCGCACGGACGCCAGCTCTCCGGCCAGATCACTTTGCCGTGACGGTCCTGCACGAAGTCGATCAGCGACGGCGGGCCGCCCTTGCCGTTGTTGGCAAGGATCGAATACGCGTTGACCATCCGCCCCACGGTCGTCTCGCCGGCGCCAAGCGCGTAGGAGAGATAGGGCGCGTAATCGCCGACGCCCATCTTCTTGATCGTCGCCACCACCTTCGGCATGCCGGTCTGCGCGGCGGTCCGCACGGTCATCAGGTTGCGCGACTGCTCGATGCCCCAGCGCATCGTGTGTGGCCCGGCGCCGCGCGAATTGCCGAAGTTGCGAAAGCATTTCTGCCCGAGCCGCGCGCCCTGATAGACGCAGAACGGCCCGTCGACGATGATCGACGCAGGCGTCATGCCGTTGTCGAGCGCGGCGGAATAGACGATTGGCTTGATCGTCGAACCCGGCTGGCGCATCGCCTGAGTCGCGCGGTTGAACGCCTGCAACCGGTCGTCGAAGCCACCCTGCATTGCCAGCACGCGGCCCGACGCCGGCTCCTCAACGACGAACGCGCCCGATACCTTCGGGATCGCCCGCAACGCGAACGTACCACCGTCCGGCGCCACCGCGATGATGTCACCGGTCTTGATCGCGCCGAACGCGTTGCCGCCTTTGCCGCGCACCGGCATCTGCGCCGCATAGCGCGGCAGCGTGCCGGTCTTGCCGGTGCGGAAGCCGAGGCTCCACGCGGTGCCGTCCTTGCCCGTCACGATCGCCGCGACCCAATCGCGGTAATCGAGCGCGATATTGCTGTTGAGCAACGGCTGGAGCCAGTTGTCGTCCTCGATCTCGACATGGCGGATCGGCCCGTTCCAGCCACGCCCGCTGTCGAACCGGACAAGACCATCACGCAAGGCCTGCTGCGCCAGATTCTGCAGCTTCGCGTCGAACGAGGTCCGCACCCACAGCCCGCCCGAATAGACGCTGTACGGGCCGTCCTTCGCGTTCTCGCCGAACTTCGCCATCAGCTGGCGACGGACTTCCTCGACGAAATAGCCGCCGACGCTCTCGAACTTCGGCGTCCGGCGCATCACCGCGCCGAGCGGCTCGGCATTCGCCTGGTCATGCTGCGCGCGCGTGATGAAGCCGTTGTCGAGCATCCGGTTGAGCACATAGTTGCGCCGGATCATCGCGCGCTCGGTGTTGCGCACCGGATCGTAGTTCGAAGGCCCCTTCGGCAGGATCGCGAGATACGCCATCTGCGCGAGATCGAGCTGGTCTAGCTCCTTGTCGAAATACGCATGGCTCGCCGCTTCGACGCCGAACGCGTTACGCCCGAGCGCGATCTGGTTGAGGTACAGCTCGAGGATCTGCTCCTTGGTCAGCGTATCCTCGATCTTGTACGCCAGCACCGCCTCGCGCAGCTTCCGCGACGGCGAATAGGCATTGCCGATCAACAGGTTCTTGGCGACCTGCTGCGTGATGGTCGAGCCGCCCTTGGCGCGCTTGCCGGTGCCGAGCTTGGTCGCATAATCGTACACCGCGCCGGCGAGACCGGGATAATCGACGCCGTGATGCTCGAAGAACGACTTGTCCTCGGCGGCGAGGAACGCCTTCACCAGCAGCGGCGGATATTCGGCATAGCTCAGCTCGACGCGCCGTTCGCGGGCGTAGCTGTGGATCGGCGCGCCATCGATCCCGCGGACGTTGGTCGGCAGCGGCGGCTCGTAGGTGCGCAGTGTGTCCACGGAGGGCAGGTCGCGCATGACCGTGAACCAGAACGCGAAGATCGCGACGAAGCCGAGCATGACCAGTACGAGGGCCGCCTTGGCCCACCGACTCGCCCAGGCACGCGAGACCCTGCCGCGCAGCCGGTCGGAAGTGCGGCCTGTCGCCGTCGTCGAGGTGGGGGAGGGATCGGACGCCATGATTACTGGCGGAGCGTCTAGCAGGTTAGCGCGCGCTTGCCAGCCTTCGGTGGCAAGGGGGCGGGGTGGGCTGTCGCAACGCGTTCGTCAGCGATCAACTCGTCTGGTGCCTGGCCCGTCCGCATATGCGCACCACCCCGGCGGAGGCCGGGGCCCAATTGGAGAGGTGGCAATAACGGAGCGCAACAGCAGTCAGCGCCGTTTCCCAATTGGACCCCGGCCTTCGCCGGGGCGGTGCTGTCGGCCGGTAGGTAAGCCGTCGACGTCCGTGAGCTCGAACGATCCTCCCCCGCGAGGGAAAGTGGCACCGAAGGTGACGGAGGGGGAGGACACGGAGCCGAAGTCGTCGCTTACCTCCCCCTCCGTCAGGCAAGTGCCTGCCACCTCCCCCTGGCGGGGGAGGATCGAAGGCGCGCGATCATCGGTTTGAACCCGCACCCTCCCAAGGGACCGCCCAAGCAAAACCTGTCGCCAACCCCACTACTGTGGCAGCAGGCGTGCATGACGCCGCCGCCGCTCCCGATCCTAGCCGTCCTCCCCGACCTCCTCGCCACCCTCCGCGACCGCACGTCGGCGGTCCTCGTCGCTCCCCCAGGTGCCGGCAAGACCACGGCAGTAGCGCCGGCCCTCCTCACCGAACCCTGGTGCACCGGCGAGATCCTTCTCCTCTCCCCCCGCCGCCTCGCCGCCCGCGCCGCCGCCGAACGCATGGCCTCGACCGCTAGCGAACCCGTCGGCCAGACGTTCGGCTACGCAACCCGCATGGACAGCAAGCGCTCCGCCGCCACCCGCGTCACGGTGATCACCGAAGGCATCTTCGTAGCCCGCATCCAGGCCGATCCAGAACTCGCCGGCGTGTCCGCGGTGCTGTTCGACGAAGTCCACGAACGCAGCCTCGACGGCGATTTCGGCCTTGCGCTGGCGCTAGACGTCCAGGCCGGCTTCCGCCCCGACCTCCGCATCGTCGCAATGTCCGCCACGCTCGACGGCGCGCGGTTTGCGGCATTGATGGATGGCGCCCCCGTCAGCGAGAGCGAGGGTCGCAGCTATCCTTTGACGCTGCGCCACATCGGCCGCCAAGCCGAGTTGCGGATCGAGGACTCGGTCGCCACCGCGATCCGCCGCGCGCTCGGTGAGGCGGACGGCGGTGTGCTCGCCTTCCTCCCCGGCGTCGCGGAGATCGAACGTACCGCCGACCGGCTCGCCAATTTGCCCGACGACATCATCCTCCACGAACTCCACGGCAGCCTCGACCCTGCGGCGCAACGTGCGGCGATCCTCCCCGAGCCCGATGGCCGGCGGAAGGTCGTGCTCGCCACCAGCATCGCCGAGACCAGCCTGACTCTCGACGGCATCCGCATCGTCGTCGACTCCGGGCTGGCGAGACGCCCGCGCTACGACCGCGCCGCCGGCATGACGCGGCTGGTGACCGAACGCGCGAGCCAGGCGGCCGTCACGCAACGCGCCGGCCGCGCCGCGCGCCTCGGGCCGGGCATAGCGTATCGCCTGTGGGAAGAAGCCGCGACCGCCGGCCTCCCGCGCTACGATCCGCCTGAAATCCTTGAGGCGGACCTTTCCGCGCTGGTCCTAGCCTGCGCGCTCTGGGGCGTCGGCGATCCGCGAGACCTCCGCTGGATCGACCCACCCCCCGCCGCGGCGATCGACGAGGCGATGGCCCGCCTGACGACGCTAGACGCGATCGAGGATGGTCGCCCAACCCCGCACGGCCGTGCGATAGCCAAGCTGCCGATGCCGCCGAGATTGGCGCACATGCTGCTGAGGGCAGGGGAGCGCGGCCTAGCAAACACAGCAGCGCAAATCGCTGTCCTGCTCGGCGAACGCGGCATCGGTGGACAGGACGTCGATCTCGAAACCCGCCTCCGCCGCTGGAAAACCGAACGCGGCCCCAAGGCGCAAGCGGGAGGGGAGCAGACGTGTGCGTCGCGCTCGGCTTCCCCGACCGCGTCGCACGCCGCCGCGATGCGTCGGGCGAAACCTATGCCTCGGTCGGCGGCCGCGGGTTCAAGCTCGACCCGACCTCGCCGCTCGCCCGCTCCGAATGGCTCGCCGTCGCCGACACGCAAGGGGCCGCCGCCGGTGCGCGCATTCTCTCGGCCGTCGCGATCGACCAAGCCACCGTCGAAACCCTCTTCGCCGACCGCGTCGAGTCCCGCCGCACCGTCACGTTCGACCGCACAACCGGTGGCATCCAAGCCCTTCGCGAACGCCGCCTCGGCGCGATCCGCCTCTCCAGCGGCCCCGACAGCGGCGCCGACCCCGGCGCGATCCTCGCCGCACTCATCGAAGGCGTCCGCGAACACGGCCTCGCGCTGCTGCCGTGGAGCGACGGCGCCCAGGCCCTGCGCGACCGCGCCGCCTATGCCGGCGTCCCGCTCGACGACGCGACCCTGTTCGACCGCGCCGACGAATGGCTCGCACCGCTCCTCACCGGCAAGCGTCGACTCGACGCAATCGCCCCCGGCGCGCTCGCCGAAGCCCTCCGCAACCTGCTCGGATGGGACGCGATGCAGACCGTCAACCGCCTCGCCCCGCCCGATTTTACCAGCCCGGCCGGCAGTACGCACGCGATCGACTACGCCGCGGAAGGCGGTCCCCGAGCCGAGCTCCGCGTGCAAGCCCTGTTCGGCCTCGCGGTGCATCCGACGATCGGCGAGGCGCGCGTGCCTCTGGTGCTGAGCCTCACATCCCCCGCCGGTCGCCCGATCCAGACGACGCGCGATCTCCCCGGTTTCTGGTCCGGCAGCTGGACCGCGGTGGCGAAGGAAATGCGTGGGCGCTACCCGAAGCATCCCTGGCCCGAAGACCCCGCCGCGGCGTCCGCGACGCTGCGCACGAAAAAGGCGGATGCAAGGGCCGCCGGTTCGCGATAAGGGGGGCTCATGCCAACCGCCCGTATCTTCCAGCGCCCCAAGAACGCCATGCAGTCCGGCAAGCACCGGACCGACGCCTGGCAGCTCGAATTCGAACCCTCGGAGCCCAAGCGCCCCGACCCGCTCACCGGCTGGGCCGGCAGCGGCGACACCCGCGACCAGGTGCGCCTGCTGTTCCCGACCGCGGAGGCCGCGATCGCGCACTGCGAGCGGGAAGGGTTCGGCTACACGGTGGTGCCGGCGCCGCAGAAGACGCTGAAGCTGCAGAGCTACGCGGATAATTTCAAGTAAGCGGGGAGGGCGGCGCTAGGCCCTCTCGCACTTCCTTGTTCTCCCGCGAAGGCGGGAGCCCAGTCTGGGTCCCCGCCTTCGCGGGGAAACAGGTCTTGGTTAGAGAATCGATCCCGCCAGGATCAGCAGCATCTTGGTATCGATCGCCACGCCCGCCTTGCGCTTCTCGGCAACAAACGCAGGCACGTCGGCCAGCGGCACGCGGTGCACGGTGATGTTCTCGTCGCCATCTCCGCCGCCATCGCCGACCTTGGTCAGCCCGGTGGCGCGGACCAGCGTGAAGCATTCCGACGTCATCCCCGGCGACGAATAGAACACCCCCAGATCCTTGATCGCGTCCGCGCGGTAACCGGTCTCTTCCTCCAGCTCGCGCCCGGCTGCCACTGCGACGCTCTCGCCCGCGGTTTCGTCACCGACCAAGCCGGCCGGTAGCTCGAGGCACGCCCGCCCTAGCGGCACGCGGAACTGCTCCACCAGGATCACGTCGCCGTCGTCGATCGCGACGATCACCGCCGCTGCGATCTCGCCTTGGCGTGCGGCGAATTCCCACGTGCCCTCGGTCTGTACGGTGATGTATTTGCCGGCCCATACGGTCTTGCTCATAGTTCGATCAGCCTGTCGGGAAGTTCGTTCACCGGCGCCCCGGTCCGCGGGAAATGCTCGGCGAGCACCGCGCCGATCTGAGCGACCGCGTCGGCCATGCCGTCCGCGGGACGATCGTCGCGCACGCCTGCCAGCACCGCCGCCATCGCCGCGCCCCAGGTCTCGTTCGGCACGCGCGAGTGAATCGCATCGTCCGCTATGATCTCGGCACGATGCTCGGCCAGCGACAGGTACAGCAGCACCCCGGTCGAGCCCTTGGTGCGCTTTTCGGCCCCCGCCCGAAACAGGAGCAATGCCCGCCGCCGCACGCGCCGCGCCTTGGTCGCACCCGGCGTCAGCGCCACCCGCGCCGGCGTCCAAGCCAGTACCAGCCGAACCGCCAGGAACACCAGCGTTACCAGCACCAGCGCGACCACGTACAGCGCACCCTGCGGTACCGCCTGCCAGGGATCGACCAGCGCGTAGATATGATCCGCCGCGACCGGGTGGAACGCGAGCAGCGCCAGCGTCAGCAGCATCGCCAGCACCGCCCAGTGCAGCGAAACGTCGTGATACGCATCGGACTGCCGCGCGACGATCGTGACGATCTCGCCGGTCGTCACGGTCTCCGCCTGCGTGACCGCCGCGGTGACGCGGTCGTGGTCGGTTTCGCTCAGCCGCATGTCACCAACTCCCCGATGCGCCGCCGCCGCCGCCGGATCCACCGCCGCCGCCACCGAAACCACCGCCGCCCCAGCCGCCGCCGCTATCGCCGCCACCGCCACCGAAGCTGCCACCGCCACCGCCGCCGCCGCGGGTCATCGCATCGGCGATGCTCCACAGCACGATCGGCAAGGCACCGCTGCCACCGCCACGGCTTCCGCCATCGACATAATGCTTCCCGCCCGCGCGCCGCGAGATCATCGGGATGACGATCGCCGCCAGCACGATGCCGAAGAAGATCAGCCCGATCGGCACGCCGCCGCCACCCGAGTTCGCGCGACGATGCGTCTTGTCATATTCGGCCGCCGCCGCCGTCACCTTCGCGCGCGCCTCCGCATCGGGGAGCGCAAGCTGGTCCGCCACCGCGTTCGTCCCCGCGACGATGCCACCGGGGATGTCGCCCGCCTTGAAGCGCGGCAGGATCTGCTGGTTGATGACGACGCTGGAGAACGCATCGGTCAGTACCGGCTCCAGGCCATAACCAACCTCGATCCGCACCTTCCGGTCGTTCGGCGCGACCAGCAGGATCGCGCCGTTATTGGCGTCCTTCAGCCCGACGCCCCAGCTTCGGATCAGCGCATTACCGTAATTCTCGATCGGATAGCCTTCGAGATCGGGCACGGTTGCGACCACCAGCTGGTTGCCGGTCGACTTTTGCAGGTCGTCGAGCCGCTGGGTGAGCGCCGCTTCCTGGTCGGGCGGAATCACGTTCGCCGCATCGACGACGAAGCCGGTGAACTTGGGCAAAGTCTGCGCGCTCGCGCTACCGCTTCCCAGCAGCACCGCGAACGCCAGCGTCAGGAGGTGGCGGAGCATAATGCCCCGATCAGCTCGCGTTGCCGAAGTTCACCGTCGGCGCGGTTTCGGCGCCCGGCGTCGTCGCCGCGAACGGCACCATCGGCTTGGCACCGTAGAAGATCTTCGCGCCGACCGCGTCGGGGAAGGTGCGGATCTTGGTGTTGTATGCCTGCACCGCGCCGTTGTAATCGCGGCGCGCGATCGTGATGCGGTTCTCGGTGCCCTCGAGCTGGCTCATCAGCGTCGTGTAATTGGCCTGGCTCTTCAGCTCGGGATACGCCTCCTGCAAACGCTGGAGCGACAGCCCGACGGCGCCTTGCACACGCTGATACTGCTCCATCTTCGCGGGGTCGGAGAGGTCGGCGGCCGAAACCTGGACCGAGTTGGCGGCGGAGCGCGCCTGCGTCACTTGGACCAGGATATCCTTCTCCTGCGCGCCCGCCGCCTTCACCGTCGCGACGAGGTTGGGGATCAGGTCGGCGCGACGCTGATAATTGTTCTGGACGTCCGCCCAGCGCGCCTTCGCGTTTTCCTCGGCGGTCGGCACGCTATTGATCCCGCAGCCGGCGAGTGCGGATGCGAGGAGGATTGCGGCGGTACCGCGGGCGATTGGGGCACGTGACATCGGGGCTCTCCTGAATACCTGTGTCACCCTCATAGGACAGTCGGCAGGGTTGGCGAAACCGAAATCGGTGGCTAGCCTGAAGGTCGAACAGCAAGGGGAGCGCGGATGCTCAAGGAATTCAAGGCCTTCATCATGCGCGGCAACGTGCTCGACCTCGCCATCGCGGTGATCATCGGTGCGGCGTTCGGCAAGATCGTGACGTCGCTGACCGACGACGTGCTGATGCCGGTGATCGGCAAGATCTTCGGCGGGCTCGATTTCTCGAGCTATTTCTGGCGGATGGGGCCGGTGCCTGCGGGCTATGTCGGCTCGCTGACCGATTACGCCGCGCTGAAGAAGGCAGGCGTGCCGCTGCTCGGTTACGGCGAATTTGCGACGCAGCTCGTCAATTTCGTGATCGTCGCGGGTATCATCTTCATGATCCTCCGCGTCGTGAACCGGGCGGCGGGGCTGATCGAGCGCGAGACGGCGCGGTTGAAGCGCGAGGAAGAGGCCACGCCGGTCGCGCCTGCGCCAGAACCGGTCGAGATCGCGCTGCTCCGCGAGATCCGCGACGAGTTGAAGGCGCGGGGGTGACCGTCTTGTCCCTCTCCCTGCGGGGAGAGGGAGGGAGGAGCCGTAGGCGACGGAGGGGTGAGAGGCTTGAGGCTCAGGACGTTGCATCCCAACTTCCCCTCATCCGACGCTACCGCGCCACCTTCTCCCCGCAGGGGAAAAGGGTAGAATTACGCGGCTACCAGATCCTCGGCGTTGGCGTCCGCCAGGCTCGTCCCATCCAGGATCCGCGCGGTCTCGTCCCGAACGCGCATCATCGCATAGCGAATCGCGCAATCCGCCTCGCTCTTGCAGTCGAGGCACGGCCGGTACGCGGTGCGGCTCACGCACGGCACCAGCGCCAGCGGCCCCTCGATGATCCGGATGATCTCGCCGAGCGAAATCAGATGGCTCGGCCGCGACAGGCAATAGCCGCCCATCTTGCCGCGATGGCTGATCAACAGCCCGGATTCGCGCAGGTCGGCGAGGATCAGCTCGAGGAATTTGCGCGGCACGTTCGCCTCGGCGGCGATCCGCGTCATCGGGATGGGCGGGCCACCGGCGGGGGCACCGCCAAGGAAGATCATCGCGCGGAGCGCGTAGCGGGAGCGCTGCGTCAACATAATGCAGGTTGCTATGCACGCGCTTTGTGGCGAGCGGAAGGCGGTTTGGCACGCCGCATGCTAGGACATTGGCGTTTCTCGATAAAAAAGCATCGGAGCCCGGGCTTTTCATCGCGTTGCGGCGCGCCTATATCGGGGATGCCGTCGGGGGAATCTTCTCTTGGCGGCTATGGCGATAAACCGTGGCGTGTCATAGACACAGCGGACCCGGGGGCAGTACCCGGCGACTCCACCACCGCCCTCTTCGCAAGAGGGGGACGATGACGGGGTCGAACTAGGATCGACGTGTGTTCAACGACGCTATGTTTCGCTCGGAATGGGACCACCGCAACGGCCCATACACAAGTGCCAACGATAACGAAGCACTCGCAATTGCCGCATAACTGACGGTCTAACGACCTAGGTTATACGGACGAAAGCGCGGTTCGGGCCACACCGGGCAACAGAAGTGGACACCGGCGGTACGGGGGGCACCGAGCAACAGAAGCTCCCCACTCTCTTAGTACGACGTCGCTGCCCGATGCGTCGGCAAGTGTAGTGTGAATCCGCGCGAATCGGACGAACGCGCCACGCTCGATCTTACCCCCCACAGTGATGCTGCATATCGAGCCGACGGTGCTGTTCGACTTACTCGACACGCGTACGACCAACTTCGTCGCTATCGACGCGAAAGCCGTAAGCGGTCGACGTTCCCCATCTTAGTGGCAGGGGACGGCGTTTCGATCCAATCTAAGTGCGGACGAATCCAGGTGATTTGGCACCGCCGGGGAGTTTGCCGTTTAAAATGAACGATACTGCCGGGTATCGGTCCACGAAGAGTATGTGCGCGGCGTACGAGATCGCTGTGCCGGTGATGATGGCGATCAGAAATTCTGCATAAGGGTTCCACGGCACATTCATCAGCGCGCGTTTTGCCAGCATGATCACCGGAAAATGCAGGATATAGATCGTGAACGAGGCATCCGAGAGTCGGCGTATGATCAGCGGCACTGTCCGGATCGCGAACGCGGATCGCAAGATCAGGACCGAGGCGGCGGGTGGGCCCAGTGACATACCGACGAGTTCGACAAGATCGCCGACGATCGCTTGTCGGAGCGGGTCCATTATCACGCTCAGCCAACCGAACCAGCTGCCGTAAAGTCCGGCGAGCGCGATGAGGATCAGGGTCGGTGTGCGAACCGAGTCCGTCAAAACGCTGAACAGCATCGGCGAACGCGCGAGGAGAAAGCCGAGCAGGTAAAAGGGCGCATAGCCGAGCATCAGCTGAACATGCGACAGCGCCGACGCGTACGACGTCGCTGTGTGTCCCGCCAGGATCTGCCGCGTGATCATCATCAGCGCGCAACAGGCGAACGCGGTCGCAAGCAATATCACCGTCTGCATCGAACCGACCCGGCCACGGCCGTCCGCGAGGATCCGCTCGAGCGCGGCGATCACGTCATGACGTCGATCGACCATATGAAGGGCATAGCTGAGCGGCGCATAGGCGAGCAGCGCCACCAGAAACCAGAGATGGTACCAGTCGTGTGCCAAGGCAAACGGCCCATGCGTCCGATCCGACAGGTCGCCGATCGTCCAGCCGATCAACGGGCAGATCACCAGTAATCCGAACAGCAAGGGCACGCCGATCTGGACGCTGCGTCGGCCAAGCCATGCCAGTGGCGACCGCGGCCGGCCAAGTGCGTGGCCGCAGAGCAACCCCGATATCAGCATGAAGCTTCCCATCCGAAAGGCATGAGATATCAAAGGGATCGCGGCGAAGACGGGCAGCCGTTCCAGCCCCATCGCGCTGTGTAAGACGACGCCACTAAGCATCAGGACCGCGCGCCACACCGACAGGCCTTCGATCCTGTTGCTCGCGGTGTCCGGGTTCATGCTGCGTGAGGAACCGAACACGTCATGTTTGCGGTTCGTGTCGCATGCAGGATACGGGCGCATCGCGTTGCAAGATCGTCTGCAACACGGGCCTGATAGCGTGCGTCATCCGGGAGTATCCGGCAGGATTGAGGTGGATACCGTCGTCGACATAGAACGGTCCGGGACGGCGGTTCACCAGGAAATAGGGAACGATATTGACGAACGTCACGCCCGGCGTCTGCGCCGCGATGGACCGGGCTGCGGTATTGAACAGGGTCTGTTCGGGGAGATTGCCCCAACGTGTCGGAGACGGTTTCAGCGCTACGACGACGACCGGCACGTCCGCCCAGCGGTGTCTGCTCAACGTCAGGAAAGCGCGCAGGTTGACGATGTCGTCGGCAGCGCTCGCGCCTTTCGCGATATCATTCTCGCCGGCATAGTAGACGATCGCACGCGGCCGCGACCCGCGTGGTTCGTTGCGCAGCATCTGGAGCAACTCCGGCATCCTGGCACCATTCACGCCGCGGTTGCGCGCATCCCACGGCATCATGTCCGTTTCCAGGGTCGTCCATTTGTGGATCGACGAACTGCCGATGAACCAGGTTTTGCACCGGCCGGCGGCGCCGCCTCCAGGAAGTCTAGCGGCGGCATCGCGCATCTCGGCGCGGGACTGGACCACGACCAACCACCCGCCAAACACGCTGGCGAATACCGCCAACGCCACGCACATCTTACCGATCGCTGCCCAAAGCGGCGGGCGGTCGAGCTTACCTTTAGCGCTGGTCGTTAGAGTCTGAACACCGTTTTGCGCCACTGCGCCTTGCCCCTTGCTATGCGGCGATCTTAGGCAAGGAGCGTAAGCCAAAGGTTAATCGGGATCAGCAATTCTCGGCATCGCGCAAGGGCGCGCGATTCAGACCGGGTGCGGTGCGCTCGCCAGCATCTCGTCACGCGCTAGCAAGCGGCTGAGTTGAACGCCGGTATAGGGTTTGCGAACGAAGCTCGCGGTTGCAGGTAGCGTTCGCTCGGCACCATCTTCCGAACCCGATGTCACCAGGATCGCGATGTCGGGGCGGCGCGCATGAACGACATTGGCCAAGCCAACGCCGTCGAGCGAGCCTGGCATCCGGATATCCGTGAAGAGTGCACCGATATCCGGACGCTGTTCCAGACACGCAAGCGCATCGGCCGCATTACCCGCCTCTACGACTTCGTATCCTGCGTCTTCCAGTACGAAGAGCGAGTGAACGCGCACTAGGGGATCATCGTCTACGACGAGAATAACGGACTTCGGACTAGCATTCATAATGGGTCGAACCGCTGACCAATCGCTCCGTTCCGAGGTTAACTCTCTTCTCGTCGAACAAAGCGACAGGGCGAGCCATTAACGAGAAAAGGGGCCCGGTTTCCCGAGCCCCTTCCTGCATTACCGCGGTGCGGCAATGGCTTAGTCGCGATCGCCCGTCAGGAACGCCGGGGCGAACTCGGGGGCCTTGTCGCCCTCGGTACGCTCGGCGCGGGGAGCGCGCTCGCCGCCACCGCCATCACGACGTGGGCCACGGCCACCGCCGTTGCCGCCTGCGTCACGGCCACCGTCGCCGTCACGACGCGGGCCACGCGAGCCGCGGTCACCCCCATCACGACCGCCGCCGCCTTCGCCGCGCGGACCACGACCACCGCCGTTACCGCCTGCATCACGACCGCCATCGCCATCACGACGCGGGCCGCGCGGACCACGATCGCCACCCTCGCGGGGCTCACGTGCAGGACGCGTGTCCTCCAGCTCTTCGCCGGTCGTCTGGTCGACGACGCGCATCGACAGGCGAACCTTGCCGCGCGGATCGATCTCGAGAACCTTGACCTTGACCTCCTGGCCTTCGGTCAGCGCGTCCGACACCTTCTCGACGCGCTCGTTCTTGATTTCGGACACGTGGACGAGACCGTCCTTGCCACCCATGAAGTTCACGAACGCCCCGAAATCGACCAGGTTGACGACCTTGCCGTCATAGACCTTGCCGACTTCGGCTTCCTCGACGAGGCCCTTGATCCACTTGATCGCGGCTTCGATCTGCGCGGGGTCGGACGACGACACCTTGATCACGCCCTCGTCGTCGATGTCGACCTTGGCGCCGGTCTGCGCGACGATCTCGCGGATCACCTTGCCGCCGGTGCCGATGACTTCACGGATCTTCGACTTGTCGATCTGGAAGCTCTCGATGCGCGGTGCGTGTGCCGACAGTTCCTCACGAGTGTGGTCGAGCGCCTTGGCCATCTCGCCTAGGATGTGCGCGCGGCCTTCCTTGGCCTGCGCCAGCGCCTTGCCCATGATCTCCTCGGTGATGCCGGCGATCTTGATGTCCATCTGCATCGTGGTGATGCCCTCGGACGTGCCCGCGACCTTGAAGTCCATGTCGCCGAGGTGATCCTCGTCGCCGAGGATGTCGCTCAGAACCGCGAAGTTCTTGCCCTCGAGGATCAGGCCCATCGCGATGCCCGACACCGGACGCTTCAGCGGAACGCCCGCATCCATCATGCTCAGCGAACCGCCGCAGACCGTTGCCATCGACGACGAGCCATTGCTCTCCGTGATGTCCGACAGAACGCGGATCGTGTACGGGAACTCTTCCTTGGTCGGCAGCACCGGGTGCAGCGCGCGCCATGCGAGCTTGCCGTGACCGACTTCGCGACGACCCGGCGCACCGAAGCGACCGACTTCACCAACCGAATAGGGAGGGAAGTTGTAGTGCAGCATGAAGTTTTCGTACGACAGACCGTTGAGACCATCGATCATCTGCTCCGCATCGCGCGTGCCCAGCGTGGTGGTGCAGATCGACTGCGTCTCGCCGCGCGTGAACAGCGCCGAGCCGTGCGTACGTGGGAGGAAGTGGACCATCGCTTCGATCGGACGGATCTGCGTGGTGGTGCGACCGTCGATGCGGGTGCCGTCCTTGAGGATGGCGCCGCGGACGATCTCCGCCTCCAGCTTCTTCATCAGCTTGCCGGCTGCCATCTGGTCCTGCGGCGAGGCATCGGCGAACGCCGTCTTGCCCTTCGCGCGAGCGGCATTCAGCAGGTCCGACCGCTTGGACTTGTCGGTCACCTTGTAGGCAGCCGCGATGTCCTTGCCGATCAGCTTCTTCAGCTTGTCCTTGGCGGTCGAGAGATCAGCCTGCTCGGCCATTTCCCAAGGATCCTTGGCAGCCTTCTCGGCCAGATCGATGATCAGGTTCGCGGCTTCGCGGCAGGCCTTGTGGGCGAACTGCACGGCGCCGAGCATGATCTCTTCCGAAAGCTCCTTGGCTTCCGATTCGACCATCATCACGGCCTGGCCGGTGGCGGCGACGACGAGGTCGAGATCGCCAGCCTTGGCTTCCTCGAGCGTCGGATTCAGGATGTACGCGCCATCGACGTAACCGACGCGCGCTGCGCCGATCGGGCCCATGAACGGCACGCCCGAGATCGTCAGCGCTGCCGATGCCGCGACCATCGCGAGGACGTCCGGCTCGTTCTCGCCGTCATACGACAGAACCTGGCAGATCACGTTGATCTCGTTGTAGAAACCCTCTGGGAAGAGGGGGCGGATCGGGCGATCGATGAGACGGCTGGTCAGCGTCTCCTTCTCGGTCGCGCCGCGCTCACGCTTGAAGAAGCCGCCGGGGATGCGGCCGCTCGCGGAGAACTTCTCCTGGTAATGGACGGTGAGCGGGAAGAAATCCTGCCCTTCCTTGACGGTCCGTGCAGCCGTCACGGCGCACAGAACGACGGTCTCGCCGAGGGTGGCGAGGACTGCGCCGTTAGCCTGGCGCGCAACGCGGCCGGTCTCGAGCGTCAGCGTCTTGCCGCCCCACTGGGCGCTTACGGTCTTGGTATCGAACATTCTTTTTCCTTCACTCCAAACGCCAGATGCGTTTGGGGCCTATGTGCGGGCTTAGCCGGCCCGCGGCGGTGTGGAGCGAGTTGTCGCTCCTAAAGGGATCGGCCGAATTGCCTCTCCCTAAATTCCACCCCGGCGAAGGCCGGGGCCCAATTGGGGTACGCTGCTTGTCGCGCGCGCCGCCAGTTTAAATTCTTTTTGCCATGATGCCAAAAGGGGCGACCTTTCGGCCGCCCCTCTGGTTACTTGGTTACTTGCGGAGACCGAGCTTCGCGATCAGATCCAGGTAGCGCTGGCCGTCCTTGTGACGGAGATAATCCAGCAGCGTCCGGCGCTTGTTGACCATCATGAGAAGGCCACGACGCGAGTGGTTGTCCTTCTTGTGGCCCTTGAAATGCTCGGTCAGGTTCTTGATGCGCTCGGTCAGGATCGCGACCTGGACTTCCGGCGAACCGGTGTCACCCTCGGCGCGCGAATGCTCCTTGACGAGCTCGGTCTTGCGTTCAGCGGTAATCGTCATGAATTCATGTCCTCGACATCACAGATTGAAACCGCGAACGACCCGGACGTTTCCGTCCTCGACCTCGACCAGCGCGACCGGGACAGCGTCCAGTTCGGCGAAGTATTGGCCATCGTCTGCGGCGATCCCGGCCAAGATACGCCCCTGTCGGAGCGCCCCTGCCTGGTCGGGGGTGAGGGAGAGAGCCGGGATGTCGTCCAGCGCCACCCTCGAGGGCAGAAGTACATCTTCAAGCGCGTTGCCTCTAGCGAGTTCGTCCAGTTTGTCCAGCGATATCGCCTGCGAGAGGTCGAACGGACCGGCCTTGGTGCGGCGCAGCATGGTGACGTGGCCGACGGTGCCGAGGGCTAGCGCGATGTCGCGCGCGAGGGAGCGGATGTAGGTGCCCTTCGAGACATGCGCGGTGAGCAGGACCTCCTCAAGGGGAGTGTGGGGCAGGGGCGCATCCTGCAATTCCTCCCCGGCACGGGGAGGGGGACCGCCGTCCGCTTGGACGGTGGTGGAGGGGGGCTCGCCACCAGCGGAACGCTCGCGGAAGCCCCCCTCCACCAGCTGCGCTGGTCCCCCTCCCCGTACCGGGGAGGATCTCAAGCTGTGGATCGTCACATCCCGGCTCGCGAGCACCACCTCATGCCCGGCGCGCGCGAGATCATAAGCCCGTTCCCCATCCACCTTAAGCGCGGAGTAAGCAGGCGGCACCTGAGAAATAGGCCCAGTGAACTGCGCAAGCACAGCCTCCACCGCCGCGAAAGTCGGCCGCACATCGGAGGTTGCAATACTCACCCCCTCGGCATCCAGCGTATCCGTCTGAACCCCGAACATAACCGTAAAATCATAGATCTTGTCGCTATCGAGCATCCGCCCAGCCAGCTTCGTTGCCTCACCAACGGCGATCGGCAGCACGCCCGTCGCGAGCGGATCAAGCGTCCCCCCATGCCCCACCTTGAACTTCCCATACCCGCCGCTGCGCAAGGCACGCTTCACCGCCGACACCCCCTGCGTCGAGCCAAGCCCCAGCGGCTTGTCGAGAATGATCCAGCCATGCATGCGCGTAAGTCCTAAAGTATCAAGCGAGTAGCGTGCGACGGTGCTTATCGAGGTGGGACCGTACCCCACCCACTCCGTCATCCTGACGAAAGTCAGGACCCAGAGCCACAAGCGACGGTGTTAGGTACCCTGGGTCCTGACTTTCGTCAGGATGACGGGGGTAGGGACGTTACCCCAAAGCCTCGGTAAAATGCCGCCGGCACAGCGCCACATACCGGTCGTTCCCGCCAATCTCGGTCTGCTGCCCCTCGGCAATCGCTCGCCCGCTCCCATCGACCCGCAGGTTCATCGTAGCTTTCCGCCCACACCCGCAAACCGACTTGATCTCCACCAGCGAGTCCGCCAGCGCCAGCAACCGCGCCGACCCCAGAAACAGCGCTCCCTGAAAATCGGTTCGCAACCCGTACGCCAGCACCGGTATCCCAACGACGTCGCAGACATACGCCAACTGATCGACCTGCGCCGACGTCAGGAACTGCGCCTCATCCACCAACACGCACGAAATCGCGTCCTCGCCGTGCTGCCGAACCACGCAAGCCCCGATATCCGTCCCCGCATCGAACGCGATCGCCGGCGCCTCCAGCCCGATCCGCGACGTGATCGTCCCCGCCGCGAACCGATCGTCTACGCCCGCGGTAAACAGCATCGTCCGCATCCCCCGCTCGCGGTAGTTGAAGTCCGCCTGCAAAAGGTTCGTCGACTTCCCCGCGTTCATCGACGCGTAGTAGAAATACAGCTTGGCCATGGGGGCAAAGAGCGGGAACTAGGGGGGATGTCCAGAGGCGTCACGGTCTTGGCGTGGGAATTCTGAAACCCGCTTCCACACGACCGCCGCTTACCATTCCACCTCTCGCCACCCACCACCCGTTCGTCCTGAGTAGCTGCTGAGCTCGTCGAAGCGGCGTATCGAAGGATGGGTTGGCGCGGGGAACCTGTGCTTCGATACGAGCCCTCGATACGGCTCTTCGAGCCTACTCGGTCTCTACTCAGCACGAACGGAGAGGGAGGGGCACGAAAAGCGGAGGGACAGGCAAGGGGGGGCGGCGGTGGAGCAATCGCTCACCCCGCCGTAACTCCTGACTGACTACAACTCCTGACTGACTACAAAGGCGGCGCTCGCAGCCCGCTAACGTCAATCTTCCGTCAGATCCCGCGCGATGTGCGGGTCCCGGAGCAGCGTATCGATGTGCGTGCCCTCGTCGAAGCTCTCGTCCGCTAGGAACTTCAGTTTCGCGGCATACCGCATCTGCACCCGGTTTGCGACTTCGCGCTGGAGGTAGGCGGTGTTGGTGCGGAGCGCCTTCAACACCTTTTCCTCGTCCTTGCCGAGCAGCGGCTTCACGAAGACGGTGGCGTGGCGGAGATCCGGGGACATGCGAACCTCGGTGATCGTCACGAGATGCTTTTCGAGCACCGGATCGTGCACGTCGCCGCGCGCGAGGATGTCGGATAGCGCATGACGCGCTTGCTCGCCGACTCGTAGCGAGCGGACGGCTTTTGCTTCTGGGGTATCGGTCTTCATAATCTCTAACTCCCCTCCCGCCTGCGGGAGGGGCCGGGGGTGGGCTCCCGGCCTCGGCGTCTTGCACCGTGGATGGCGGGTGCCCACCCCCCGACCCCCTCCCGCATGCGGGAGGGGGAGTTGTCAGATCAAAGCGTGCGTTCGCGCATCTCGACTTCGAACGTCTCGAGGACGTCGCCGGCCTTGATGTCGACGAAGTTCGACGTGAACGTCACGCCGCACTCCAGCCCTGCACGGACCTCGGCGACATCATCCTTGAAGCGACGCAGCGATGCGATTTCGCCCTGGTAGATGATGACGTCGTTGCGCGTGATGCGCGCCTTGAGCGCCTTGCGGATATTGCCCTCGGTGACGAGCAGACCCGCCGCCTTGCCGTGCTTGCCCGCCGAGAACACCTCGCGGATATCGGCACGACCGACGACCGTCTCGAACGCTTCCGGCCCAAGCTCGCCTGCCATCCCCGCCCGAATCTCGTCGATCAGGTCGTAGATCACGTCGTAGTACTTGAACGCGACCTTCTGGCGCTCGGCGATCTCGCGGGCCTTGGCGTTCGGACGAACGTTGAAGCCGATGATCGGAGCCCCCGAAGCCGCCGCCAGGGTGACGTCCGACTCGGTGATGCCGCCAACGCCCGAGCTCAGCACGCGCGCCTTGATCAGGTCGGTGGAGATCTTGTTGATCGCCCCGACGATCGCCTCGACGGTGCCTTGCGTATCCGCCTTCACGACCAGCGGATATTCGATCGCCTGCTTTTCCTTCAGCGCCGAGAACATGCTCTCGAGGCTGGCCGGAACCGACGCGGTCCGCTTGTCGGTCTTCACGCTGCGACGATATTCCGCGACTTCGCGGGCCCGTGCCTCGTTCTCGACCACCTGGAACGGATCGCCCGCCGCCGGGACACCCGACAGGCCAAGGACTTCGACCGGCATGGCCGGACCCGCTTCCTTGATCTGCTTGCCCTTGTCATCGACCAGCGCACGGACCTTGCCGCTCTCGCCACCGACCACGAAGATGTCGCCGACCCGCAGCGTACCGCGGTTGACGAGGATAGTCGCGACCGGACCACGGCCCTTGTCGAGCTTGGCCTCGATCACCGTACCCTCGGCGGCGCGATCCGGATTGGCGCGCAGTTCGAGCAGTTCGGCCTGGAGCTGGATCTTCTCGATCAACGCATCGAGACCGATCTTCTTGGTCGCGGAGACTTCGACGTCCTGGACGTCGCCGCCCATGTCCTCGACCACGATCTCCTCGCTCAGCAGGCGCTCGCGCACCTTCTGGGCATTGGCACCTTCCTTGTCGATCTTGTTGATCGCGACGATCATCGGCACGCCCGCCGCCTTGGTGTGGGCGATCGCCTCCACCGTCTGCGGCATCAGGCCGTCGTCCGCCGCCACCACCAGGATGACGATGTCGGTGACGTCCGCGCCACGCGCACGCATCTGCGTGAACGCCTCATGGCCCGGGGTGTCGAGGAAGGTGATCTTCGACTTGTCCTTCAGCGTGACTTGGTAGGCGCCGATATGCTGGGTGATGCCACCCGCTTCGCCGCGCACCACGTCGGTGCCGCGCAGGGCATCGAGCAGCGACGTCTTGCCGTGATCGACGTGACCCATGATCGTGACGACCGGCGCGCGTGGCTTCAGCGTCTCCTCGGCATCGTCGATCGTGTCGTTGGCCAGATCCTGGTCGACATCGCTGACGCGCGTCAGGTTGTGGCCGAACTCGGTGACGAGCAACTCGGCGGTGTCCTGGTCGATCGTCTGCGTCATCGTGACGGGCATGCCCATCTTGAACAGCGCCTTGACGAGGTCGGCACCCTTCTCGGCCATGCGGTTGGCGAGTTCCTGCACCGTGATCGCCTCTGGGACGACGACGTCGCGGATCTGCTTGGCCTGCGCCTCGCGCGGACCACCGGTACCACGACGCTCCTTCTCACGCGCACGCTTGAGTGCGGCGAGCGAGCGAGCACGTGCACCGTCACCATCGCCGAGCGCGCGGTTGACGGTGAGCTTGCCCGAGGTGCGACGGTCGTCGCCCTTGCGGTCACGCTGCTGCGGACGCGCCGGGACGGCATCGCGACGGACGCCACCGGCCGGAGCATTCGCACCGGTCGCACCTGGACGCGCGGCGGTCGTGCCGGCGTTGCCCGTCGTTGCCGGCGCTGCGGCAGCGGGTGCGGCGACAGGCTTTGGCGGCGGCGGAGGACGCTCTGGACGTGCAACCGGCGAGAACCGACGCGGTGCCGGGAATGCCGGATCGCGGGTCAGTTCGATGATGGGCGGCGGTGCGGGCGGTGCGACAGGAGCCGGCGCAGGCTTGGGAGCCGGCGCAGGCGCCGCCGCGACCGGCGCGGGCGCAGGCTTTGGTGCAGCAACCGGAGCCGGGGCAGGCGCCGCAGCAACGGGGGCTTCGACTGGAGCAGGAGCCGGCGCAGGCGTCGGTGCCGCGACCGGAGCGGGAGCCGCTTCGACCACAGGAGCTGGTGCAGGTGCCGGCGCAACCTCGACCGGCTTCGGTGCCTTGGCTTCCGCCTCGGCACGCGCACGCTCGGCGACGCGGTTACGCTCGTCCTCGATCGCCTTGGCCCGTTCGGCCTCCTGACGACGACGCCCTTCTTCCAGCGTATTCATGCGCTGCTCTTCGGCCTCGCGGAGCAGCTTGGCCTGGCGCTCCTGCGGCGACAGATTGCTCTGCTGCTGGCGCACGGGGGCGGGCGCAGGCTGCGGCGTGCGCGCCTGCGGTGCCGGAGCGGCGGGCGCCGCAGCCGGGGCGGGCGCGGCAACCGGGGCGTCCGCGACCTGCACGTCGGGCTCGCCCGGACGGCGCAGGACGCGCGCGCGCTTGGTTTCCACGATCACCGTATTCGATCGGCCGTGGCTGAAGCTCTGCTTCACCTGGCCGGTCTCGACCGTGCGCTTCACACCCAAAGGTGCGCGCATGCCAAGTTTCGGCTTCTCGTTGTCCGTGTCGCTCACTCAAATTCCTCAGTCATGTCCACGGCCGGGCGTTGTCCGGTCGATCCGGACGCCCCTATATTTTGTGACGCCGATGCGCCCTGCGAGGCCGTTTCGCAAGACACGGAAGAAGGTTCGGAGCCGATAAAATGCAGCCAACGGTCGAGCGCTTCGCTCACCCGCTTTGCTGCAGCGCGGTCTGTCAGGCCGATGTGTACCACATTTTCCCGCCCCAGCGCCAACGCCAATATGGTGCGTGACACAGGGAGTGCCAACCCCCGCAAACCCGAGCCCTCGACATCGTTGCCGATGCGCCACGCCTGATCGAGCTTGCGGTTGCCATCCTCGGCCGCGTCGGACGCGTGATACAGCGTCTTCAGCTTGCCCTGACGTGCGTTCTGCTCGATCCGGTCGGAGCCGATCAGCACCGTGCCGGAGCGCGATTCGAGCCCGAGCCGGTCGAGCGCGTTACGCTCGAGTGCCGCTTCGATCTTGGCTGGTAACTCGGGATCGATGGTGAACTCGCCGGTCTTGAACGCGCGGGAAAGAGCGCCCTTGAGCTTGCCCTTCTTGATCGCGGCTTCGAGCTCGACTCGAGTCACCCCGATCCAAGCGCCGCGGCCGGGAGCCTTGGCGCGTACGTCGGGCAGGATCTGGCCATCGGGCGACAACGCGAGTCGCACCAGATGCGGCCGCACATCGCGCTCGCCGGAGAGGATGCACTTGCGAATGGGCGCATCATCATCCCCCTCCCGCAAGCGGGAGGGGCTAGGGGTGGGCTCGCGCTCACCCCTATTGCCGCCCTTGGCCTTAGCCTTGGAAGCGTGAGACTTAGCCGAAGCGTCGCCTTTAGCCGAAGCCGGGCGTCCACCCCTCGGTCCCCTCCCGCTTGCGGGAGGGGAGGAAGGTAGGGTGTCGGTAGCGCCTAGCGTCTCATCGGGAGGGTTCCGCATTTGCGTCCTCCTGTGCCGGAGTCGTCTTCGGAGCGTCGCGGTCGACCAGCAGCTGGCCGCCGGCGCCGTAATTCTCGGTCGAGACCTCTTCGATCACGATCTGCACCGCAGCCGGGTTCTTTCCCAGCCGCTGCACGAGCGACTGGGTGACGTCGGCGACGATGCCGGACTTCTGGTCCTTGGTGGCGGACCCCGAGATGCGGATGCTGACGAACGGCATCAGGCCTTGTCGCCCTCGCTCTTCGTGTCGGTCTTGTCCGCCTCGTCTTCAACCGAAGCGTCCTCGACCGAAGCGTCCTCGACCGAAGCGTCGTCCGCCGAAGCGTCCTCAGCCACGGCTTCGTCGGCCGTCGTCTCTTCAGTCGCAGCGTCCTCGACCACGGCGTCATCAGCCGAAGCCTCTTCCACCGAAGTCTCGTCCGCCTCGACTTCGTCGGCCGAAGCCTCCGGAGCCTCGTCCTCGAACCAGTGCGCGCGAGCGGCCATGATGATCTCGTTGCCCTGCTCGTCGCTCAAGCCATACTCGGCAAGAATCCCGCCCTTGGGCTCGGGACGCTTCGGCGCGTCCTCGTTACGACGACGCGGCTCGACGCGCTTCTTCTCGACCAGCTCGTCGGTCGCGAGATCGGCGAGGTCGTCGAGCGTCTTGATGCCCGCCTTGCCGAGCGTGACCAGCATCGCCTCGTTGAGATACGGCATGCCGGCCAGCGCGTCCTCGACGCCGAGCGCGGTACGCTCCTCGCGGCTGGCCGCGTCGCGACGCTCGAGCGCCTCGGTCGCGCGGTTCTGCAACTCGCCCGCGAGGTCTTCGTCGAAGCCCTCGATGCCGGCGATCTCCTCGACCTCGACATACGCGACCTCTTCGAGGTTCGTGAACCCTTCGGCCACCAGCAGCTGTGCGAGCGTCTCGTCGACGTCGAGCTCCTTCTCGAACATCGCCGAGCGCTCGACGAAGTCCTTCTGACGCTTCTCCGATGCATCGGCCTCGGTGAGGATGTCGATCGCCTTGCCGGTCAGCTGCGACGCAAGCCGCACGTTCTGGCCACGACGGCCGATCGCCAGCGACAGCTGGTCGTCGGGCACGACCACCTCGATGCGCTCTTCTTCCTCGTCGATCACGACGCGGCTGACCGAAGCCGGCTGCAACGCGTTGACGACGAAGGTCGCGATGTCGGGCGACCAGGGGATGATGTCGATCTTCTCGCCCTGCATTTCCTGCACGACGGCCTGGACGCGGCTACCCTTCATGCCGACGCACGCGCCGACCGGATCGATCGAGGAGTCATGCGAGATGACGCCGATCTTCGCGCGCGAACCCGGATCGCGGGCGGCGGCCTTGATCTCGATGATGCCGTCGTAGATCTCGGGCACTTCCTGCGCGAACAGCTTCTTCATGAAGTCCGGGTGCGCGCGGGACAGGAAGATCTGCGGCCCACGGTTTTCGCGGCGGACGTTGAGGATCAGCGAGCGGATGCGGTCGTTGACGCGCACCACTTCGCGCGGGATCTGCGCGTCGCGGCGGATCACGCCCTCGGCGCGGCCCAGGTCGACGACGACATGGCCGAACTCGACGCGCTTGACGACGCCGGTGATGATCTCGCCCGCGCGGTCCTTATATTCTTCGAACTGGCGCTCGCGCTCGGCGTCGCGGACCTTCTGGAAGATGACCTGCTTGGCGGCCTGTGCGGCGATGCGGCCGAACTCGATCGGGGGCAGCGGATCGACGATGAAGTCGCCGAGTGCCGCGTCCTTCTGCAGCTTCTGCGCGCCCTTGACGTCGACCTGCTTGAAATAATCGTCGACCGCCTCGACCACTTCGACGACGCGCCACAAGCGCAGATCGCCGGTGTTCGGATCGAGCTTCGCGCGGATGTCGTTCTCGGCGCCGTAGCGCGAGCGGGCGGCGCGCTGGATCGCGTCCTCCATCGCCTCGATCACGATCGCCTTGTCGATCATCTTCTCCGACGCGACCGAATTCGCGATCGCGATCAGTTCCGCGCGGTTTGCGGTGACTGCCGTGGCCATCAATGCTGTCCTTCTTCGGTCTCGGTGCCCTGAGCATCAGGCTCGGCCACGTCTTGATAGAAAACTTCGTCCGCGCCTTCGGTGGAAAGTGGCGCGGTCGCGGCGATGAGTCGGTCGGTCATGACGAGCTTGGCGTCGGCGACCTGCGAAAAGTCGATCGTCATGAGCTTGTGCTTGTTGACGTCGACGGTGATCTTCGTCCCCTCGACGCCCATCAGGTTGCCCGAGATCTGCTTGCGGTCCTCGAAAGGCTCGACGAGGCGGATACGCGCCTCCTGGCCTTCCCAGTCGGCAAAGTCCTGCAACCGCGTCAGCGGGCGATCGATACCGGGGCTCGACACTTCGAGACGGTACGCGTCCTCGCCGACCGGATCCTTGCCCTCGGCCTCGAGCGCATCGAACTTGTCCGAGATCCGGCGCGACAGCTCGGCGCAATCGTCGATCAGCAACTGGCGGGTGTCGGGGCGCTCGGCCATCACCTGCAACGTCGGATCGGACTTGCCGCCCTGCATACGCACGCGCACGAGGCTGAGGCCGAGCGCGGTCGCCTCGGGTTCGATCAGGTCGGTCAGCAGGGCGATATTCGCCATCGAAATTCCAAACAGGGCCAAAGCACAGGTGATTGCCGCCGCGGAGCAAGCCCCGCAGCCTCTTCATCTGGCGATGTAGAGAAGTGGTGCCTCTATACGCGGGGTGGCGCTGCTCCGCAAGCCGGGGCAACCTTCATCGGTAACGCCGCGTTTGCGGAGAGATTTCCGGGAGAAGATCATGATTCGCAAGACGCTGTTCGCCACGGGTTTGCTGACCGCCACGCTGCTCGCCTCGACCGCCTGTTCTGCGCAACCCGCAGCGGGCAAGCCGTTCAAGGAAACGGTGGTCGCCGATTTCGATTCGCCCTGGGCGATGACGTTCCTGCCCGACAAGCGCATGCTGGTGACCGAAAAGAAGGGCGAGATGCTGCTCGTCTCCGCCGATGGCAAGTCGCGCCAGACGGTCGCGACCATCACGGTCGATTCGGCAGGGCAGGGCGGGCTGATGGACGTCGTCCTCGCCCCCGATTTCGCGACCAGCAACCGCGTCTATTTCAGCTATTCAACCACAGGCGAGGGCGGCAAGGGCGTCGTCCTCGCCCGCGGTCGCCTGCGCCCCAACGGTGGTGGCGGCGAGCGTCTCGGCGAGATCGAGGTAATCTTCAGCGCGCGGCCCTTCGTCGAGGGCAACGGCCATTATTTCGGCCGCATCGCCTTCTCGCCCGACGGCAAATATCTGTTCTTCACCAATGGCGAGCGCCAGAAGTTCACCCCCGCGCAGGACCCGAAGATGACGCTCGGCAAGGTGTTGCGCCTGACGCTCGACGGCAAACCCGCCCCGGGCAACCCGCTGGTCTCGAAGGGCTTCGCACCCGAAATCTGGAGCTACGGCCACCGCAACCTGCTGGGCATCGCATTCGACAAGCAGGGCAATCTCTGGGAGCAAGAGATGGGGCCGAAGGGCGGCGACGAGGTCAATTTGATCAAGCCCGGCCTAAACTACGGCTGGCCCAACGCCTCGAACGGCAGCAATTACGACGGCTCCGACATCCCCGATCACAAGCCCGGCGATGGCTATGAGCCGCCCAAAGTGTTCTGGAACCCGGTGATCTCCCCCGGCGGCTTGATGATTTATTCGGGCAGCATGTTCCCGCAGTGGAAGGGCGATGCCTTCATCGGCGGCCTGTCGTCAAAGTCGCTGGTCCGCGTAGACCTGAACGGCACCAACGCCGCCAAGGGCGACCAATGGGACATGGGGGCAAGAATCCGCGAAGTCGAACAAGGCCCCGACGGCGCGATCTGGGTGCTGGAAGACGGCGGCGACTCCCAAGGCCGCCTGATCAAACTCACCGCGAAGTAACCCACAACGCCATCCCCCTCCCGCAAGCGGGAGGGGCTAGGGGTGGGCACGCGTTGTCCTCGATTGCTGACGTCGCAGTATGCTGCGCCATTATCGCACCGGCAGCCAGTGCCGAAACCGCGCGCCCACCCCTCGGTCCCCTCCCGCTTGCGGGAGGGGAGGAAGTTCAGTCCCGCAAGCGGGAGGGGAGGAAGTCAGTCGCGCACGATCAGGTAATTCATCCGCGCGGCCGCAATCGGCTTCTCCCGCTCGTCCTGCCAAGCCGTCGCCTCGACATTAGCCACCCGGTTCCCCAACCGCGTCACCACCCCAGCCGCCCGCGTAGGCTTATCCCGACCACCCCGCATGAAATCGACCGTGACGTTCACCGGCTTGATCCGCGCGTCGGCACCACCCTCAGCCTCCAACGCATGCTGCAAAGCCGCGATCGCCGCCATCTCCAGCAACCCCGAGATCGCACCCCCATGCAAAAACCCAGGCCGCCCCAGCACGTCATCCGCAAACGGCATCAGCAACACCGGCGGCGCGCCGTCCTCGGCCTCGACCGAAACGCGAAGGATCTCCGCATAGGGCGGTAGGCCGATCGTCATGCCTCGATCCTTCGGTTGAGACCCATGCCGGCAACATCACCCACCACCATGAACGTCCCCGCGACATGCGCGAGCGGATCGCCCGGATCGCCGTCATGCGCCTGCCCGCGCACGAACGCGATCGAGCGCGTGATCCGGTAGCATTCGCCGCGCCCGATCACCGTCTTCCCCGGCGTCGCCGGCCGTAGATAATCCACCCGCAGATCGAGCGTCGCATGCGGCACGAACGCGTTGCGCTTGATCCAGATGGCGAGGCTCGTCGCCATGTCCATCATCGTGATGATCGGCCCCGACGCGATCACGCCGCTCGCCGGATCGCCGATCAGTCGTTCGTCATAGGGCAGCGCAAGCTCCGCCCAGTCGTCGCCATGCGCGTGATAGCGCATCCCCAGCGCGGCGCCGTGCCCGCCGAACCCGCGCGTCGCAAACCATTGTGGATCAAAACCAGCCATGCGCGAGCCTCTACACGCCGTGTGAGCGCACGCAACATTGCGGGCGGAGACAGGGGCGTTTAGCGTTCGCGCAAAGTTCGAGAGGATCGCCAGAATGAACGACCGGGTCACGATTACCGTCGCCGAGGGCATCGCCGACGTCCGCCTCAACCGCGCCGACAAGATGAACGCGATCGACCCGGCGATGTTCGAGGGCATCGCCGCCGCCATCGACCGCCTCAAGGGGATGACCGAAGTCCGCTGCGTCGTCCTGTCGGGCGAAGGCAAGGCGTTCTGCGCCGGTCTCGACATGGCCTCGATGGCGAGCGGCGGCTCGGGGCTGGCACTCGGCGAGCGGACAGCGGAGGGCGCAAATCTCCCCCAGCAGGTTGCCTGGGGCTGGCGCACCCTGCCGATGCCGGTGATCGCCGCAGTCCACGGCGTAGCGTTCGGCGGCGGCTTCCAGATCATGTCCGGCGCCGACATCCGCATCGCACACCCCAGCGCGCGCTTCGCGATCCGCGAGAGCTATTGGGGCCTGGTTCCCGACATGGCCGGAATAGCCCTCTGGCGCACGCTGGCCCGCGACGACGTGCTGCGCGAACTCACCTACACCGCACGCGAGTTCGACGGTGCGGAAGCGTTGCGGCACGGCTTCGTAACGCGTCTGTCCGAAGACCCGCTCGGCGAAGCGATGATGCTCGCCCGCGAGATCGCGGCGAGGAACCCCCACGCGATCCAAGGCTCCAAACGCCTCTACAACCTCGCAGCAGATGCGGATGCGACCGCGATCCTGCACGCCGAAACCGAAGAGCAGCTAAAGGTCATCCGCACGCCCAACCAGATTGAACAGGTCCGCGCCAACATGGAAAAGCGGGCGGCAGTGTTCGAGGACTGAAGCCTCCGTCATCCTGACGAAAGTCAGGACCCAGAGTACCACGCGCAGCCCTCAGTAACCCTGGGTCCTGACTTTCGTCAGGATGACGGGGAGACAAGATTCGTCACCCCACCTCCAACCACCCCGGCGAAGGCCGGGGCCCAGTTGGAGGAGGACGATGGTGTAAGACCTTGCGTCGTTACAACGGCCTTTCCAACTGGGCCCAGGTCTCCGCCGGGGTGGTGCAGCTAGGTGCGGGGGTATTGAGGCGATGAACTTGGCAGTCCCGACCCCTACTTCACCTTGTCATACGGCGTGAAATCCCGAAACCGGCAATACCCAGACGGAATCGACATACTCGCCGACACCGTTCGAAATCGATCGTTCCGGCACAACTGCCCGCCGTAAACATCGACGATCAACGTATCGAGTGGCCGCAGCGAAGCGCACTCGCCAACCGGCCCCGTCTTCCAGATCCGCTTGCCCGACTGCCGGTACAGGATCGTCTGCGGATCGACGATCTCAGGCCCGTTCGATTGCTGAAGATCGATGCACCGCACCGGCGCCCCCGCAATCCGTCCCGCCAACGGGTCAGACTTCCCCGCGACCAGCATTAGCGCCACCGCCGCCAGAACCGGCGCGCGCATCACGGCTTCCGGTACGGTACGAAGTCGCCGAAGCTGCAACTGCCGGTCGGAAAGCGTGACGCCTGATCGAACGTCCGCGCGATGTCGCCGCGGCACAACTGCCCGCTCGGCGTCCGCGTCACGAGGATATCGCCGCGCCCTATCCCCTCGCACCCACCGGCAGTATCGCTGCGATATACCAGCCCGTTGTTCACCCGATACAGGATCGTCGTGCCGTACCCCGAACTCTGCTTCTGCGGGAACTGGCTGATGCAAGTCTCGGGCTTGCCCGGCACAAGTCCGGCCAGTTCCTTCGCCAGCTTTTCCTGCACGCCCGCCTCGCGCACCTGCGCGCGCTCGACCTCGGCTTGAGTCTGCGTACACGCGCAAAGCAGTAAAGCCGGCAGCATCAAGAGTGGCAGGGTCCGCATCCGCATCGCAACGCTCCTCAAAATCCCCGCCGCCCTCATACGCCTTTTACCCGCGAAAATCATCCTTGGCCGCACGATAGCGGGCAAGCTGTTCGACCGACGTCGCCCGCAGGAACGGGTTGGTCGCCCGCTCGCGCCCGATCGTCGTCGGGACGGTAGGTTCGCCCTTAGCGCGCGCCGCATCGACCTCAACCATTCGCGCGGCGATCGCAGCATTGTCCGGCTCGGCAACCAGCGCATAGCGCCCGTTGCTCTGCGTATATTCATGTCCGCAGAACACCTCGGTCTCGTCCGACAGCGTCGCATAGCGCTGCATGTTCGCGAACATATCGGCCGGTGTCCCCTCGAACAGCCGCCCACACCCCATCGCGAACAGCGTATCCCCGGTGAAGATCGCCGCATCGTCGACAAAGTGAAACGCGATGTGCCCCTGCGTATGCCCGGGCACGGTCATCACGGTCGCTGCATGCGCACCAAGACGGACGACATCGCCTTCACCGACCTGCTCGTCCAGCGTTGGGATCCTGTCTGCCTCCGCCGCCGGCCCGACCACCGTGGCGCCGTACGCTTTCATCTCGGCATTGCCGCCGGTGTGATCGGGATGCCAGTGCGTCGTCCACACCCGGTCGATCCGCCAGTCGCGCATCTTGGCCGCTGCAATCACCGGCCCCGCCTCGCCCGGATCGACCACCACCGTCTCGCCCGAGACGGTGTCGTGGATCAGCCAGGCGTAGTTGTCGGAAAGCACCGGCACGCGGACGATATCGAGCATCAGCGGCTCACCACTTGCCGGTGTTCGGCATCGACGCCCAGGGCTCGGCGGGATCGAGCGCGCCGTCGGCCTGCAACAGCTCGATCGAGATGTTGTCGGGGGTCCGCACGAACGCCATGTGGCCATCGCGCGGCGGCCGGTTGATCGTCACGCCGGCATCATGGAGCCGCTGGCAGGTCTCATAGATATTGTCGACGCGGTAGGCGAGATGGCCGAAGTTGCGGCCTTCGCCATAGTCTTCCGGATCCCAATTGTGCGTCAGCTCGACCTCCGCGCCCTCGTCGCCGGGGGCCGAGAGGAAGATCAGCGTGAACCGACCTTTCTCGTTCTCCATGCGCCGGACCTCCTTCAGCCCGAGCAGTTCAAAGAACGCGATGGTCTTCGCCGGGTCGGTCACGCGGATCATCGTGTGGAGGTATTTCATGCTTGCTCCGAGGGTTGTTCGGAAAAGCAGATAGGGATGGGGGGAGTGGCGTGAAAGGGTAGATGGCTAGGGAAGCTTGTTTCCCCGCGAAGGCGGGGACCCAGTCTGGGCTCCTGCCTTCGCGGGAGAACAAGGAAGCGGGTGCTAGCGTCCGATCGGCGTGCTGGGACGAGGAGCGACGCCTCCCGTATCGAACTGCCGCAACGCCGTGACCGCGCTCCGCCCCACCGGCGTATCCGGCGCCAGCCGCGCCGCCTGTCCCCAGGCCTCCCGCGCTGCGGTCTCGTCGCCGGCCATCGCCGCGATATTCCCCGCCTCGAGCTGCACCGAAGCATCGTCCGCCGATCGCTTCAGCGCCTCGCCGATATCCTTCTTCGCCCGCACCGGGTTCCCCTCGCGCCGCGCCAGCGTCGCCGACAGCAGCCACGCCAGCGGATCATCCGCTGCATTGGTCAGCGCCAGATCGATGTCGGTCCGCGCCGATCCCAGATCGCCTATCGTCACCAATGCCCGCGCATGATCCAGTTGCGCCTCCCCCAGCGGCAACCCGGTCAGCGTCCCCGCGGTCAGTGCCGAATCGAGCGCTGCCCGCGCCTTGGCCGGCTGCGCCGCGGCCAGCCAGGCATTGCCCGCCTGCGCCCAGTAATTCGCTGCCCGCGCGTCCTTGGCGAGCTGCGCCTCGCGCGCCGCCTCCTCGAATTCACCCGCCGCCGCCGGCCAGCTCTTCTCCGCCGCAAACGCGATCCCTGCGCATTCCCGCGCGAAATACCGCCCGCCCGAAATTCGCCAGCGTCCGGCCTCGGCCCGCGCCGCCGCCGGATCGGTCTGGGTCAGCGCGACGCATTGCCGAAACCGCGCCTCCTGCGCATCGACGGGGCCGGCTTGAAGGGGAGCAGCGGCGAGAAGCAGCGTAAGGATCATAGCGCGGCGATCACATCCTCGACCGCCCGGATGATGAGGGAAATGTCGCTATCGCGCGACAGGCGGTGGTCGCCGTCCTTGACCAGCCATGTCTGCACATCGGCTGAACGCAACAACTCGCCCAGCCGCGCGGTCCGCTGCCACGGCACATCCGGATCGCGCTGCCCCTGGACCAGTCGGACCGGGCCATCGAACGCGATCTCGCCGAACATCAGCCGGTTCGCCTCCCCCGACGACCAGAACGCGCGGGTGTAGACCGTCGGTTCGGGGCCGTACGGGTTCTTGCGTTCGATCCGTCCGTTGCTGAGCAGCGCCATCTTCTCGTCGGTGGTGAAGCCCCAGTCGGTGAAGTCGGGCGCCGGCGCGATGCCGACCAGTCCCTTGACCAGGTCAGGGCGCAGTTTCGCCGCCAGCAGCATCAGCCAGCCGCCCATCGACGATCCGACGAGGATCGCGGACTCCTCCACAAGCGCATCGATCATCGCCAGCACGTCGTCGCGCCAGTCGACCAGGGTCTGGTCCTCGAACGCGCCCTCGCTTTGCCCGCAGCCGCCATAGTCGAACCGCAGGAACGCGCGGCCCTCGGACTTCGCCCAGGCCTCCAGCGTCACTGCCTTGGTCCCCGCCATGTCCGACGCATAGCCTGACAGGAACACGATCGTCGGCCCGGTACCGGGGCTGTGGTGATAGGCGAGGCGAGGGCGCTCCTTGGCGGGAGGCGTCTCGGCGGGTGTGGCGGCGGCGGGGGCGATATCGGTCATGCCGCCATCCTTAGCCGCGCGTCACGGACGGAGAAAGTCGTCCAATGCAGCCTGGAACGCGACAGGCTGATCGAGCATCACGAAATGCGCCGCATCGCCGATATCGACGAAGGTGACGTGCGGCGCAGTGGCATAGGCCTTCCGATAGAGCGCGTCGGCAACCGGCTTGGTCGGCCCCACCGCGTTCCACGGATAGACCAGCGTGATCGGCGCCGCAATCGACGCCATGTCCGGGCGAAGGTCGGTGGTCAGATCCTCGTACATCGCCTGCGCCGAGACGCGCGCATCCGCCTTGGCCGCCCACTCGGCAACGGTCGTCCGCGACGCGGGCTTCAGCGCCATGCGCGCGGCAAGCGCTTCGTTCGCCGCTACGTTTGCCGGCTTGCCGTACGCGGCGGCCATCCCCGCGCGCATCGCCTTCGCTTGCGGTTCGAGTGCCGCCACGGTGGCACCGGGCGCAAAAATTTCGCCGATATAGGGGAGCGAATCGACGATCATCAGCTTGCCGACCGCGTCCGGGTGCGCCTTGGCCAGCATCAGCGCGACCAGGCCACCCATCGAATGGCCGACGATGGCGGGCTTGCCGAGCTTCGACTGGGTGATCAGCGTATGGAGATCGGCGACGATCCCGTCGAGGATACCGGGCGACAGGTTCGCGCGCGGATCGTCGCCGCCGAAGCCGTTGACCTGCACGACATACACTCGATGCGTCTTGGCGAGCGTTGGCACGACGCCGTCCCAAACCGCGCGCGGCGAGGAGAGGCCGGGAATGAGGATTACCGGCGTGCCCCTCTCGACCTTCTGAACTGAGCCGACCTTCTGGACAGAGATGTGGGGCATCGTCGTTTCGACCGACGCCCGCGCTGTGCCGGGGCAGCCTGCGCATGGCTCGCGCCCGGATGCAGAACGATCATCAGCGTGACGCGGTGGCGGCAAGGCGCGCTTTCAGATGCGAGATCATGTCACAGGCTCCTTCGACGGGCTGGTGAAGATATCCTCGATGGCAAGGTCGAACAGTTCGGCGATCTTGAACGCGAGCGGCAGCGACGGGTCATAGCGCCCCGTTTCGATCGCATTGACGCTCTGCCGCGAGACTTCGAGGCGCTCGGCCAAGTCGCCCTGGCTCCAGTCGCGCTCGGCACGCAAAACTTTCAAGCGGTTCTTCATGCCTCGCGCGCCTTAGTCAGCGCGTTCATGCAACTGCCGAACCCGAGGCCACCGAACCAGAGCACGGCGATGTAATAGGATTCGATATGGCCGACGAGGTCGAACGCCTCAAGGAACCCCCAGATCGTCGCGATGCTAAGTGCGAAACCGGTCGCGTACAGCGTTTGGCGGACCGTCAGCATCCGGACATACTCGTCAGTTTCCTCAACCAGATAGCGTCCTATCGCCGCGAACACGCCGATGATCGGCAAGGCCGGCAGGATCGCGACCAGATACGCGAGCGGGCCGCTCAGCAGATGACGGTTGAACCCATACACCGCTAGCATCAGCACTGCGGCGTAGATCAGCATCAGCACGATTACGCGGCGATTGTAGCGACGAACGGCCGGGCGCTTGATCATGGAAAGCCTCCTTGCGAATTAGTAAATGAAGCTTGTCATTCACGGCGCACCGAGTCAACGACGCTTTACAGGCCATCTTGATCCTCCCCCGCCAGGGGGAGGTGGCACCGAAGGTGACGGAGGGGGAGGACATGGAACCGAGGTTGGCACCGGCCGCCCCCTCCGTCTGGCAAGCGCCAGCCACCTCCCCCTTGCGGGGGAGGATCGATGGGACGACCTCGCGGCGCGTGTCAGATGATGAATTCGACCGTCTTCATCTGCGTCTGATCCGCCGCGACCGCGCCGCGCTTCTCGACGATCTGGCGGTGCAGGTCTGCGACCGTGTCGCTCCCCCGCGTCTTGCACAGCGCCGGGACGACCGCATGGACCAGCGCGCCGAGGCCGCCCTTGATCATCGTCAGCCCGAAGCGTCCGGCGACGCCGAAATGCTCGGCATAGCTCTCGCCGACGGTGGCGGGGTGGTCGAGGAACAGGCGGCGAAACATCGGCAGTCTCCTGCTTGCTCTATATCAGGCGGCGGCCAAGGCGTCGACCATCCCCGCCGCCAGCACGCTCAGCGTGTCGTCCCGCGCGCCCATCACGACGATGCGGTCCCCCGGCCGCGCTTCGGCGACCAGCGCGGCGGCGGCATCCGACCGGTCGGCGACGTGCCGCGCGTCGCGACCGCCCTCGACGATCTGCCCGACGATGTCCGCGCTGGTGACCTCCCGCGTCACCGTCCCGCCGTAATAGGCCGGGTCGGGGAGAACGAGCACGTCATCCTCCGCCATCCGCTCGACGAACGTCGCGACGAGTTCGCGGCCCATCACCTTCAGCGGGCCATAGCCATGCGGCTGGAAGAACAGCAGCAGCCGACCGGGAAAGGCATGCAGCGTGTCGAGTGTCGCGGCGATCTTGTCCGGGTTGTGCCCGAAATCGTCGATCACCGAGACCCCGCCCGCCTCGCCGACCAGGTCGAAGCGCCGCCGCAAGCCAGTGAACCCCGCGATCGCCTTCACCGCATCGGCCAACGACACATCCGCCGCCATCGCCGCCCCGATCGCGGCGAGCGCGTTCGACACGTTGTGGCGCCCCGGTACGGCGAGCTTCACCGGCGTCCGCACGCCGCGCGACACGAGATCGAAGCGGATCGCGAACGGTTCGGGCTTGAGGTTCTCGGCACGCAGATCGGCCGAAGCATCGATCGCGAACGTCGTCACCTGACCGCGCGGCAAGCGGGCGGTGAGTGCGATGGCATCCGGATCGTTGGCGTTCACCACAGCCGTCTCGGCCTTCGCGACGAAGTCCCCGAACAACAGGCGCAGTTCCTCAAGCGACTTGTGGTCGAGGCTGACATTGTTGAGCACCGCGATCTTCGGCGCATAGCCGGCGATCGATCCGTCGCTCTCGTCTACCTCGCTGACGAACGCCTCTCCCTCTCCGACCAACGCGCTGGCGAACGGCGCGTCGGGGGTGGCGAAGTTCTTCATCACCGCGCCGTTCATCACGGTCGGATCGCATCCTACGGCATGTAGGATCCAGCCGATCATGCCCGTGACGGTCGACTTGCCGCTGGTCCCGGCGACGCCGATCGGCAACCGGCTGTCGTTGAACAGCGACGCCAGCATCGCCGCACGGGTCGAGCGGGTGCAGCCAAGCGCATCCGCCGCGATCATGTCCGGCACGCTCGCCTCGATCGCAGCGGAGGCGATGACGAGCTGGTCCGCCGAGACGATCCCGCTGCCGTCCTGTGGGAACAGCGCGACGCCCTTTGCCGCGAGGTCGTCGAACTTGGCAGGCACGCGGCCCTGGTCAAGGTTGCGGTCCGAACCGGCGACGGTCGCGCCGCGCCCCGCGAGGATCATCGCGAGCGGCATCATGCCGGATCCGCCGATGCCGACGAAGAAACAGGGTTTGCTGATATCCATGGGCTCGCGATATGGGCGGTTTGGTAACGGGGCAAGGTCGGGAACACGAACAATGCGCATCGGTGTCCTCGCCGCGTCGAGCCGGACCAATCCCGCGGCGATCGCCAAGATGACCGCCTACGCTGCGACCGCGTTCCCGGAGGTCGAGCTCGTCTTCCACCCGCAATGCCTGGAGACCGACGGCCATTTCGCCGGCTCCGACTTTCGCCGCGCGGCCGCGTTTCTCGAATATGCCAACGATTCGGCATTCGACGCGCTCTGGTTCCTGCGTGGCGGCTATGGCGCGAACCGTATCCTCGCGATGGTCATGCCCGAACTCGGTCGCGCGGCGCGCCACAAGACGTATCTCGGCTATTCCGACGTCGGCTTCCTGCTCGGCGCGCTCTACGCCCGCAGGATCGGCAGGCCGGTGCACGGGCCGATGGTCAGCGACATCAACCGCCACGACGGCGAGGCGACGGTCGCGCGGTCGCTCGGCTGGATGGTGCACGGCGATCGGTCGGGGCTGGAGCCGGGGCTGGATGGACGCCCTTCGGCGGCGTTCAACCTCAGCATCCTGACGTCGCTGATCGGCACGCCGTGGCTGCCCGACCTCACCGATCACGTGCTGATCGTCGAGGAGGTGTCGGAACCGATGTACGCGATCGACCGGATGCTGTTCAAAGTCGCCAACGCCACGCAGTTGAAGGGGATTGCGGGGTTGCGGCTCGGCGCGGTGACGGCGGTGCAGGAGAACGATCCGCCTTGGGGCGAGACGCTCGACTACATGATGATCCGCTGGAGCCGCGACATGGGCGTGCCGTATTTGGGGCGGGCGGAGATCGGGCATACGCAGGCGAACCGGGTGGTGCCGTTCGGCGTGGTTTGAGCTGTGTGGGTATCAGATAACATCTGACATTGCTCCACCCCGGCGGAGGCCGGGGCCCAATTGGAAAGTTTGGAGTAATTGAACGCATCTCTCCGTTAGCGAACTTTCCCAATTGGGCCCCGGCCTCCGCCGGGGTGGTAGTTTGGGTGCAACCCCCTTCTATTGTGCTGCAGTCGGACTATTGTGACGCCGTCGGATCGATCACCTGCACGCCCCCGAACCGCACCTTGGGCTGCCCCGGTACCGTATAGCTCTCCGCCACCTGATCCACCGCCCAGGCCCGCAGATTCGCCACCACTTCCACTCGCTGCAACCTATCCCGCTCACGCATGAACACGACCAGATCGTCGCGCCGGTTGCAGTCGCGCGTGTCCGCCGTCGCGCACGGCGAATACAAGATCGCCAACGCCACGATTGCCCCGGTCGGATCGAGCACCGCCGCGCCCTTCTCCGGGCAGCTATGCGCGCGGCACGCGGTGAAGCGGTACAGACTCCCGATCCGCGTCGGTTCGTCGGGTGGCCCGTGCAGCACCTCGATCTGCTGATCCGCGACGTCACCGTTGGCATACAGAAACGAGGCCTTGCGCTTGCCGATGAACCGCCGGATCGCAGCCGTGAACGCCGGCGTCACGATCAGCTGGTTCGTATCGCGGCACGCCGCCAACCGCGTCGGCGCGCATGTTGCAGCAGGACCCGCAGCGGCGGACAGCATCATCACCACACCCAGCATCGCACTCTCCCAAAACGCCCAGCCACTTCCCAATCCGGCGCATGTCCGTCTGGAGTAGCCCTGTGCGCGTATCACCTTATATACACGCCGTGCGCGGACGTGGAACACCGACGCAGTGGCTCCAGCGAAGCGGGTTGCCTATATAGGTTGTGCGACGGCATAAGCCGCGCCTCTTCCAACACGAGAAAGTTGCTCATGTCCGCCATGTTCCGAATCACGCTGCCCGACGGTTCCGTCCGCGAGGTTGCGCCCGGGACTACCCCCGCGGATGTCGCCGCGGCGATCGGCCCCGGCCTCGCCAAGGCCGCGCTCGCCGCGCGCATCGATGGCCAGGTTCGCGATCTCAACCGGCCGTTCGAGGGCGATACCGCGCTCGCGCTCGTCACCGCGCGCGACGAGGCCGACGCGCTCGAACTCGTCCGTCACGATCTCGCGCACGTCATGGCGGAGGCGGTGCAGCACCTGTTCCCCGGCACGCAGATCACCTTCGGTCCCGCGACCGATGACGGCTTCTACTATGATTTCGCGCCGAAAGATCGCCCGTTCACCGACGAGGACCTCCCCGCGATCGAAGCCGAGATGCGCGCGATCATCGCCCGGAACGAGCCGTTCGTGCGTGAGGTCTGGACCCGCCAGCAGCTGATCGATCGCTGGACGCAGCAGGGCGAGACCTTCAAGGCCGAATGGGCCGCCGAACTGCCCGAGGGCGAGGAACTGACGATCTACCGCCAGGGCGAGTGGCTCGACATGTGCCGCGGGCCGCATATGGCGTCGACCGGCAAGCTCGACCCCGCCGCCTTCAAGCTCACGCGCGTCTCGGGTGCGTATTGGCGCGGCGACCAGAAGAACGCGATGCTCAGCCGCATCTACGGCACCGGCTGGCTTAACAAGAAGCAGCTCGACCAGCATCTCTTCCGCCTCGAGGAAGCCGCCAAGCGCGATCACCGAAAGATCGGCGCGGAGATGGACCTGTTCCACCTCCAGTCCGAGGCGCAAGGCTCGGTGTTCTGGCATCCAAACGGCTTCGTGCTGTGGCGCCAGCTCGAGGCATACATGCGCCGCCGCCTCGACGCGGCCGATTATGCCGAGGTGAAGACTCCGCAGCTGATGGATGCCAAGCAGTGGGAACAGTCGGGCCACTGGGGCAAGTACCGCGAGAACATGTTCGTGGTGCCGGACGAAATCCCCAATGCGGAAGACGAGGGCGCGATCCTGTCGGGCAAAGGCGACCTGATGGCGCTGAAACCGATGAACTGCCCGGCGCACGTCCTGATCTTCAAACAGGGGATCAAGTCGTACCGCGACTTGCCGATCCGGATGGCCGAGTTCGGCTGCTGCCACCGCAACGAGCCGCATGGCGCGCTGCACGGCATCATGCGCGTCCGCCAGTTCACGCAGGACGACGCGCATATCTTCGTCCGCGAGGACCAGCTGGTCGAGGAGGTACGCAAATTCTGCGAGCTGCTCGACAGCGTCTACAAGCATCTCGGCTTCGAGGATTATGCGGTGAAGCTCGCGCTGCGCCCCGATAATCGGTTCGGCGACGACGCGATGTGGGACAAGGCCGAGGCCGAACTGCGTGAGGCGGTGATGCAGTCGGGTCTCAGCGACACGATCAAGGCGAACTTCGAGGAACTGCCGGGCGAGGGCGCCTTCTATGCGCCGAAGCTAGAATTTCACCTGACCGACGCGATCGGCCGGACGTGGCAGGTCGGCACGATCCAGTCGGACCGCGTCCTGCCCGAGCGACTCGACGCATCGTACGTCGGCGCGGACGGCGAGCGCCACCGCCCGGTCATGCTCCACCGCGCGATCCTCGGCACGTTCGAGCGCTTCCTCGGCATCCTGATCGAGCATCACGCCGGCCGCTTCCCGCTCTGGCTGGCACCGGTGCAGGCGGTCGTCGCGACGATCGTCTCGGACGCGGATGATTATGCGGTCGAGGTTGCGGCCAAGCTGAAGGCGGCCGGGATCCGCGTCGAAACCGATCTTCGCAACGAGAAGATCAACTACAAGGTGCGCGAGCACAGCCTGGCGAAGGTGCCGAACCTGCTGGTCGTCGGCAAGCGCGAGGCCGAGGAGGGCAAGGTCGCGCTGCGCACGCTAGGCAGCCAGGCGCAGACCATCCTGACGCTCGACGAAGCGATCGCGCGTCTTGCGATCGAGGCGCGCGCACCCGATATGTGATCGCAAGGGCCGGCTATTCGCCATCTGTTCGGACGCGCGTTTCTGCGCTATACGCCGGCCCAAATATTGTCAGAAACTTCAGGAGCAACCCCCATACGTCCTCCCACGATACGCCGGCCGATGCAGACGCCCGCAATGAACGGCCCGCGATTCAACGAATTCATCCAGAGCCAGAAGGTCCGCGTGATCGATCACGAGGGCGAGAATCTGGGCGTGATGTACACGCGCGAAGCGATCGAGCAGGCAGCCGAGCATGGCCTCGACCTGGTCGAAGTGTCGCCTAACGCCGATCCGCCCGTCGCCAAGTTCCTCGATGTCGGCAAGTTCAAGTACGAGGCGCAGAAGAAGGCGAATCTCGCACGCAAGTCGCAGAAGACGCAGGAGATCAAGGAGATCAAGATGCGTCCGAACATCGACGACCATGACTACGACACGAAGATGAAGAAGGTGAACGACTTCATCGGCGAGGGCGACAAGGTCAAGATCACGCTGCGCTTCCGCGGTCGCGAGCTTAGCCATGGCCAGCTCGGCATGAACCTGTTGAAGCGCGTCCAGGACGACGTCGCGGAAATCGCCAAGATCGAGGCGTATCCGCGCATGGAAGGCCGCCAGATGCTGATGGTGCTTGCACCGAAGTAATGGCGACGCGGCTTTGGCCGTAGCGATGCGAAGTTTGAAAGGTCGGCTAGTCCCCCAGGACTAGCCGACCTTTTTCACGTCTGGTGCGCTTGCGGCACGTCTTTACCTATTGCCGGCTCCGCCGCCCCTTCTTCCTCGATGAGAGGAGGCGGCGGCGGCGGCGTTTCCGCGCGAAGTCGGTAAGCCAGACTGGGCTCGCGCCTTCGCGGGAGAACAAGAAGCAACGTGTCGACCGTGGTTGCAGCGCCCGGTCCCGCCACGCCTGCAGGTGCGCTTCCAGTAAATATCCAAGCATGATCGGCATTGCCTGCAGGAGAACGCGAACGCGTGGAACGGTTGCATTTTGAAACTAGGGTTTGCTGCCTGTCACTCTGTGGCGGTTTGGAGACACAATGTTCAAAAATCTCTTTCCGTATGCGGAAATCGCTAGACGTTCATGGCCATATATCTCTACCTAACGTCCAAACCATAAGTTCGAAAACATTCGGACACGTCCAGGGAGAGAATGCCGATGCGTATGACCGCATATCTGTTGTCCGCCGTTGCGACCGCGGCAATCGTCACGCCGGCCTTCGCTCAGCAGGCGACCTCAACCGTCGAGGCGCAGGCGACGCCGTCGCAGGGAACGGCGAACGCATCGGTCGCGGGCCAGACCAATGGTGCGACGGATGCCGACACGACCCGCGCCGCCAGCGCGGCAGCCGACACGGGTGGCAACGCCAGCGACATCGTCATTACTGCGACGCGTCGCTCCGAGCGCCTGTCGAACGTACCGATCGCGGTGTCGGCCGTCGGTCAGGAAGCGCTCCAGAATTCAGGTGGCAGCGATATCCGCTCGCTGAACCAGCTCGCGCCGTCGCTTTTGATCTCGTCGACCGGCAACGAATCGAACGCGTCTGCCCGTATTCGCGGAATCGGTACGGTGGGCGACAACCCCGGCCTCGAAAGCTCGGTCGCGGTATTCATCGACGGCGTGTATCGCAGCCGTACCGGCGTCGGTCTCAACGAACTGGGTGAAATCGACCGCGTCGAAGTGCTTCGTGGACCTCAGGGCACATTGTTCGGTCGCAATGCGTCTGCGGGCCTGATCAACATCATCACGCGGTCGCCCGAGTTCGACTGGCATGGCAACGCTGAGGCGACCTACGGCAATTATGACCAGAAGCGTCTCGCCGGCGGCATCACCGGCCCGTTGATCGCCGACAAGCTCGCCTTCCGGGTCGATGGCGTTTACGTGAATCGCGACGGTTTCTACAAGAACGTCACGGCGGCGAACGGCAGCGAAAGCCGGGTCAATGACCGTGACCGCTATTTCGTCCGTGGCCAGTTGCTGTTCAAGCCGACCGATGCCTTGAGCTTCCGCCTGATCGGTGACTATTCGCATCGCAAGGAAAGCTGCTGCGGCGCGGTCTACTACAACCAGGTCGAGACGACCGACCCCACGCCGAACGCGGCCGCCGTCGCGCCGTTCTTCGGGACGGTCAACACCGATGGCGCGGTCGTCAACAATGCCTCGAACCGCATCGTCGACATCCTGCGTCGCCAAGGGGCCGTGTTCCCGCTGGCCGGCAACACGCCTGATCCGTTCAGTCGCGATGTCGCGATCACGCCGGGTCAGACCTTCCGGAATACCACCAAGGATTACGGCGGTTCGTTGCAGGCCGACTGGGATCTGGGCGGCGCCACGCTGACGTCGATCACGTCGTATCGGCAGTACAAGTCGGGCAATGCGGGCGATGTCGATTATACGAACGTCGACCTCACGCACCGCGCGGGCGACGGCAATGCCTACCGCCAATTCAAGACCTTCACGCAGGAAGCGCGCCTGCAGGGCTCGCTGTTCAACGACAAGCTAGATTGGTTGGTCGGCGGCTTCTACTCGAACGAAAAGCTGAAGCTTGTTGATAACGTCGTATTCGGTTCACAATATGGACAATTCGCTGCCTGTCGCCTCGTCGCGACGGTCAGTCCCGTTGCCGCGCTGCAGAA
Organism: Pseudomonadota bacterium; assembly: GCA_040388215.1. Taxonomy (GTDB): domain Bacteria; phylum Pseudomonadota; class Alphaproteobacteria; order Sphingomonadales; family Sphingomonadaceae; genus Sphingomonas. The sequence goes on from JAZKCH010000012.1 coordinate 175,858, forward strand.
CCAGAATGCACCTGGCTGCCTCAGTGCAGCGGGTCGTGCTACCCTCAATGGTGCGTTCGGTGCGCAGGCGGGACCGCTGATCACGTCGGCGCTCGATCGCCTGACCGGTGGGGTCGGTCTCGGTGGCGGCGTCAACAACGTCGGCGACTCCGGCTCGATCTATCGCCAGAAGAGCGAGAACTACGCGTTCTTCACGCACAATATCCTGCATCTGACCGACACATTGTCGCTGACCGGTGGTCTTCGCTACACACACGAAACGAAGAAGTTCAACGCCAAGTTCAATAATAACAATACGGTCTGCCCGATCCAGCAGGCAGCGCTTGCGCCGCTGACGCTGACGCAGAGTGGCGCCACCGCGTTCGCTCAGGGCATCGTCACGCTGACCTGCACCGGCAATTCGAGCCCGGCTCTGAACGCGCTCAACCTCAACGACAGCTTCAGCGACGGCGAGTTCACCGGCACCGCCGTGCTGTCATGGAAGCCGTTTACCAAGTTGCTGACCTACGCTTCGTACGCAAAGGGCTACAAAGCCGGCGGCTACAACCTCGATCGTTCGGATCTGGGTGGCGTCAACGGCGTACTCTCGCCGCGCAGCAACGCCGATGCATCGGGGCTCCGGTTCAACGCCGAGAAGGTGAACAACTACGAGATCGGTGCGAAGTTCAACACGCGTGGCTTCACCTTCAACGTCGCCGCGTTCCGCGAGGAGTTTACCGACTTCCAGCTGAACACCTTCAACGGCTCGATCTTCGTCGTGCAGAACATCGAAGCGTGTAAGGACAATCTCAACGGCCTGGACTCCGACAACGGCTTCAACCCGGTCACCGGGGCGCAGACCGGGTCATGCCCGACGAACCGCTCGAAGAAGCCGGGTGTAATCTCGCAGGGTGTCGAGCTGGAAGCGACCATGTCGCCGATCAAGCAGGTCACCTTCACCGCAGGCTACACCTACGCCGACACGCACTTCCGCAAGAATCTGATCGGCAGTTCGACCACCGGCGAGGCGCTCGACCGCGCACTCTTCCTGCTGCCAGGCAGCCAGTTGTCCAACGCGCCGAAGAACGTCGTCACCACGTCGTTCGCCTGGACGCCCGATATCGGTGCGAACGGCATGTCGGGACTGTTCTATGTCGATAGCCGACTGTCGTCCGACTACAATACTGGGTCCGATCTGGCCCCCGAAAAGAAGCAGGATGGCTTTGCGGTGGTCAACGCACGCGTCGGTCTGCGTGGGAAAGATCAGGCCTGGGCACTCGAGTTCTGGGCGCAGAACGTGTTCAACAAGAACTACATCCAGGTCGCGTTCAACACGCCGTTCCAGGGTGCGGGCTCGTCGGCCAACGTCGCAGCATATGGCGGCACCGGCAATGCACTCTACTCGGCGTTCCTCGCCGAGCCGCGCACCTACGGCCTGACGCTGCGCTCGCGCTTCTGATTGGGTGAGTAAATGAAAAGCCGGCCCGCAGTTTGCTGAGGGCCGGCTTTTTCGTGTCCGGGAAATTGCTTGAATACGCCATCTCGTTCTCCTGCGAACGCAGGAGCCCAGGGTCACGAGCGCTCGGTTCCCGTACCTTGCGCTCCCGCTTTCACGGGAGAACCGGTGGAGCTACGCCGCGAGGTCGATCTCTTCGCCCGCCGCGGCTGCCAGCAATCTGCGCTCCAGCGTTTTCAACCGCGCAGGCTGGGTAATCCGGTCCCCCGTCAGGTCGGTGATGTAGAACGTATCCACCGCTCGCTCGCCATAGGTCGCGACATGGGCGGAATGGATCGTTACCTTCGATTGGAACAGCGCATTTGCGAGCTGGTTGAGCAACGCGGGCCGATCGCGCGCGTTGACCTCGACCACCGTGAACCGGTTCGATGCCTTGTTGTCGACAAGAGCATTGGGAACGATGTCGAATGCCTCCGCGCGCGTCCGGGGCAGGGGCTTGGCCACCAGCCGGTCGGCGAGCTTGCCGCGGTTGGCGAGCGCATCCTCGATCGCAGTCTTGAGCCTCGAGAGCTGCCCGGACTCGTCGAACGGTCGCCCGAACGGATCCTGGACGAGGAAATTGTCCACCGCCATTCCGTCCCGCGTGGTGTGGATCCGCGCGTCGATGATGTTGCCGCCGGCGACATGGATCGCGCCGGCGATGCGGTAGAACAGCCCCGGATGATCGGCCGCGTAGATCGTCACCAGCGTCGCGCCGCGCCCAGGATAGACGTGTGCGTCGATCGCCAATTGTGCATCGCCGGTATCGGCGAGAAAGCGAGCATTATGGGCCAACACGTCTTCGGGCTCGGCGATCCAGTAGGCTTCGGGCAGGCGGTGGACCAGCGTCGCGAACGTCGCCTCGTCCCAGCCGAGCGCGTCGCGCAAATGCTCCTGCTTGGCCGCGATCCGTTCCACCCGGCCTTTCTGCTTGTGGCCGAGACGGAGGACCTCCTCCGCCGCCTCGTACAGATCGCCGAGCAGCTGGCGCTTCCAGCCGTTCCACACACCCGGCCCGACCGCGCGGATGTCGACGATCGTCAGCGTCAGCAGCAGACGAAGGCGCTCCGGGCTCTGCACCACGTCGCAGAAATCGAGGATCGTCTTGAAGTCGCTGAGATCGCGCTTGAACGCTGTCGCCGACATCAGCAAATGCCAGCGCACCAGCCACGCGACCGTCTCGGTTTCAGCCGGGGTGAGGCCGAAGCGCGGACATAACCGCTGAGCGACCTCGGCGCCGAGAATCGAATGATCGCCGCCACGCCCCTTGGCGATGTCGTGCAGAAGCACCGCGACGTACAGCGCGCGCCGCGACACGATCTGTTCGAAGATCGCGCTGGCGAGCGGATGCTCCTCCTTCAGAGCACCGCTCTCGATACGCGCGAGCAGGCCGATCGCGCGAATGGTGTGCTCGTCGACGGTGTAGTGGTGATACATGTCGAACTGCATCTGGGCGACGACGCGCGCGAAATCCGGCACGAACCGGCCGAACACGCCCGCCTCGTTCATCCAGCGTAGCACGAGTTCGGGGTCGCGCGGCGAGGTCAGGACGTCGAGGAACAGCGCGTTGGCGGTCGGGCTGGTGCGGACGTCGTCGACCAGCTTGGCGTCGCGGGCGGCGGCTCGCATGGCCAGGGGGTGGATCTCGACGCCGTGCTTATCGGCGAGCTGGAAGATCTCGATCAGGCGCTCGGGATCGGCCTGGAAAAAGTCGTCGCTCGGCAATGCCAGCCGACCGCGATCGAGTACGAAGCCGTTGAGCTTTCGCGGTGAGCGGCGGATCGTCGGCAATCCGAAGCGCCGGCCACGCGCCGCGAACTTCTCGTCGAGATGCGCGAGGAACACGCCGCTGAGCGTGCCGACGGTCTTCGCCTGCAGGAAATAGAACTGCATGAACCGTTCGACCTTCGACTTGCCCGGTCGGTCGGAGAACCGCATCCGGTCGGCGATCTCGCGCTGCAGGTCGAAGGTAAGGCGGTCCTCGGCGCGGCCGGTGATGCTGTGCAGGTGGCAGCGTACCGCCTGGAAGAAATTGTCGGCGCGGTGGAACAGCCGATATTCGGCCTTGGTGAACAGCCCGACCTCGACCAGTTCGGCGGCGCGCTGGACGTCGTAGATGTATTTGCCGATCCAAAACAAAGCGTGAAGATCGCGCAGGCCGCCCTTGCCTTCTTTCACGTTGGGTTCGACGACATAGCGGGTGTCGCCCATCTTGCGGTGGCGCGCGTCGCGCTCAGCGAGCTTGTCGGCGATGAAGGTGCGCGCGGTGTCGGCCTGGACCTCGGTCTTGAAGCGGTGCGACGCCTGTTCGTACAGGTCTGTATCGCCGCAGACGTAGCGTGCCTCGAGCAGCGCGGTGCGGACGGTGACGTCAGCCTTTGCCTGGCGGACCATTTCGTCGAGCGAGCGGCTGGACTGGCCAAGCTTTAGCCCGAGATCCCACAGCGCGTACAGCATCGATTCGATCACGCGCTCTGCCCATGGCGTCTGCTTGCCGGGGGTCAGGAAGCCGATGTCGACATCCGAATGCGGCGCCATTTCCGCGCGGCCATAGCCGCCGACCGCGATCAGCGTAAGGCGCTCGCCAGAGGTGGGGTTGGGCAGGGGATACAGGCGCTGCGTGGTGAAATCGAACAGGATGCGGAGCAGCGCGTCGACCAGATACGCCTGCGCGCTCGACGCTTCCAACCCGCGCGAGGGGTGTTCGACGAGGCGGCGCTCGACCTCGACCCGTCCCTTCTCCAGCGCGGCCTTCAGCACCGCGGTCGCGTCACGGCGGAGCGCAGTCGCGTCGACGCCCTCCAGCGCGGCGATGGTTTCGGCGACGGCGCGGCGATCGATGATCGTGCGACGGTTGGGGAGGTGATCGAAGCGGCCTGACATGACGCTCAGATAGGGGCGCCGACCGCGTGCGTCATCAGGATTGCGCAAAACGTCTGTGAAACGTAACCGGACGCGCGAGTGGAGGACGAAAATGAGCGAACCATTGCGTGTGGCCCTTGCGGGACTGGGGACGGTGGGCGGCGGGGTGATCCGGCTGCTCGATGCGAACCGTGAGTTGATTGCGCGGCGTGCCGGGCGCGAGATCGAGATCGTCGCGGTTTCCGCGCGTGATCGCGGCAAGGATCGCGGCGTCGACCTGACGCGCTTCGCGTGGGTCGACGACACGACCGCGCTGGCGAAGCAGCCGGGGGCGGATGTCGTGGTCGAGCTGATCGGTGGTTCCGATGGTCCAGCGCTGACACTCGCGCGCAGCACGCTGGGGGCGGGGCGGAGTTTCGTTACCGCGAACAAGGCGATGATCGCGCATCACGGGCTCGAACTCGCACAGGCGGCGGAGTTGGCCGGGGTCGCGTTGAAGTTCGAGGCGGCGGTCGCGGGCGGCATCCCGGTCATCAAGGGGCTTCGCGAAGGCGCTGCGGCAAACGAGATCGCCCGCGTCTACGGGATCCTCAACGGCACCTGCAATTTCATCCTGTCGAAGATGGAATCCGAAGGCCGCGACTTCGCCGAGGTGCTCGCCGAAGCGCAGGCGCTTGGCTTTGCCGAATCCGATCCGAGCTTCGACATCGACGGCGTCGATGCGGCGCACAAGCTGTCGATCCTGGCCGCGGTCGCGTTCGGGACTCAGCCGGCGTTCGACGACGTCGCGATCAGCGGCATCCGGCATCTGCTGGGCGCGGATATCGCCGAGGCGGCGGCCTTGGGCTATCGCGTGCGGCTGCTGGGCCTCGCGGAAGCAGGCGCGGACGGGCTGTTCCAGCGCGTCCATCCGCATCTGGTACCGATCGATCATCCGCTCGCGCATGTCACCGGATCGCTCAATGCAGTCGTGGCGGAAGGCAATTTCGTCGGCCGCTTGCTGTTCCAGGGCGCGGGCGCCGGCGATGGCCCGACCGCGAGCGCGGTGGTGGCCGACCTGATCGACATTGCCCGCGGCGAGTTCGGCCCGCCGTTCGCCATGCCGGTGGTCTCGCTAACCGCGGCGCCCAAGGCGGACAGCGGCGAGCGGCGTGGGCGTGCGTATTTGCGGTTCACCGTCGCCGACCGGGTCGGGGTGCTGGCGGAGATCGCGGCGGCGATGCGCGACGCCGGTGTCTCGATCGAGAGCCTGATCCAGCGGGGGGCGATCGCCGATGGCAGCGTGCTGGTGGCGATCGTCACGCATGAGAGCCCGGAACGCTCGATCGCGCAGGCGTTGGAGAAGCTGCGGGGGTCGCAGAGTCTCGTGGGTCAGCCGATGTGGATGCATATTCTGGATTGAGGGGGGCTCGGAGCACCCCAAAACGATCGACTACCCCGGCGAAGGCCGGGGCCCAGTTGGAAAGGTCGCAGTAACGACGCGCGCGCTTCGTTAGCTTCGTCCCCCAACTGGGCCCCGGCCTTCGCCGGGGTAGCGCCCCGTATAAGCCCTGTATTAAAGTGCTAAAGTCTCTCTCCACCTTGTTCTTCCGCGAAGGCGGGAGTCCAGACTGGGTCCCCGCCTTCGCGGGGAAACAAGTGGAGGGCGATCGTGCTGAACTGATATGCCGAGCTACCTTACTTCACCGGCTCATCGAGCATGATCGGCACGCGGTTCGATGTATCCGGCTTCTTCCGAAACTTCCGCCCGACATCCCGCAGCAGCGCCATGGCATCATGCCCCTCGCCATTCTCGCAACAGCTATGCGGATCGATCAGCGCGCCCACACCGCGGATCAGCACGACCGGGACCGTGAACAGGTCGACGCCCGTGCATCCGCCCGGCGGACACACCGGGCCCGCATTGTCGAGCGCCGCGCGCGGATCGCCGGTCGGCTGGCGCGGGCGATCCTGCGGCGGGCGCTCACCGGGCAGTGGTAGACGTTGCTCCGACGACCCGTTGCTGCCGCAGACGATGATTTCGGTCGGGCTCGAGCCCGGGCAGGCTGGCGAATTCAGGATCGACCAGCTCTGCGGCGGCGGCGCGACGATCGGTCTCGTCGGCGCGGTCGATGGGACAGCTTGCAGCAGTGCCAGCAGCAGGATCATCGTGCGCCCCCGTTTAGTTCACGCCGTTTAGTTCACGCCGTTTAGTTCACGCCGTTTAGTTCACGCCGTTTAGTTCACGCCGTTTAGCTCACGCCGTTTAGCTCACGCCGTCTAGTTCACGGTGCCGACGGGGCCATCGAGGTCGATCGGCACGCGGCCGGTCTTGTCGGGCTTCTTCGCCAGCGCGCCTTTGATCAGCCCGACCGCGGCCTTGGCGATCGGGGCGATCGGTGGACCGAAGCCAACCTGGCATCCTCCCTGTCGAGCGGCACACGGTGTATCCGACAAATCCAGGGCGCGGACGGCGCTGAGGTTGGGGTTGGAGGCGACCGCGTGATCGGGCGGTCCGCGTTCGTCAGGCAGTGGCAGGCGCGGACTGTTCGCGGCGGGGCCGCCGCAGACGACGATCTCGTTGCCGTCCTTCGTCTGCGTGGCGCACGGATCGACGAGGATCGAGAAACGCTCGGGCACGGGCGGCGCCACCGGGGCCGAGGCCGCCTGAAGCAGGGCAGATAGAAGTACGGCGATCATACTTGATTCCTATGGCGCGGCGCGGGCCCTATGGTGCCGGCTTGCGGAACGACGTGCCGCCTTCGCCGCCCACCGTCATGGTGACGCCTGCCATCCCGCCGCCGACCTGGAAAGGGCTGAGATCGGCGAGCGGCGAGGTTCGGTGGAGCAGGCGGGTGCGTTCGTCCCTGAGGCTTTCATGCTTGGGATCGCCGGCGTCATGGACGACGAACGGCACGCGAAATCGATCGGCGGTCCGCATGCCGCAGACCGTGATGTCAGTCTCGTCTGCGCTCTGGATACAGGGTTGTTCGGCTGCCATGCGCGCCCTCGCGGTCGCCATCAGTGGGTCTTCGATCAGTATCGATAGCAGCATGACCAGCATCGGCATCTCCCGGACTGACACGCAACCTGACCGTGATCGTCCCAAGGAGCAAGCGTCATTGCGCGATCTTGGCGACTCCGAGCCGGGGAATATCGATCGCCGGGCAGCGATCCATCACAACCTGAAGACCGTCGGCCTCGGCGCGCGCCGCCGCTTCTTCGTTGACGACGCCGAGTTGCATCCACACGGCCTTCGCACCCGCTGCGATCGCTTGGTCGACCGCTTCGCCGGCTGCTGCTGAGTTACGGAAGATGTCGACGATGTCGATCGGGTCGCCAAGCTGCGACAGGTCGCGGAAGACGAATTCGCCGTGGATGTGCTCGCCGGTAATCTGCGGATTGACCGGGATCACCCGGTAGCCGTGCGCCTGGAGCTTGGCCATCACACCGTAGGAGGGGCGATCGGGGCGGTCCGAGGCGCCGATCATCGCGATCGTGCGTGCGCTTTCGAGCAAGGCCTTGATGTCGGCATCGGCGGTCAACGGCATCGATGCCTCCTATGCGGGAAACCTGGTCCGCTCGTACCGTGGCAGAGGGCCACTCGGTACGACCGGTAATCAGACAACGTGGATCAGGCCCGCGAGTTTCACAGTTTTTCGAGCCATGCGACGACCTGAGCCGCAATCGGCATGAACACCGTGTCGTCGGGGTTCGAGGCCGGCGGCGTGCCCGCGTCAGACGCGGTGCGGATCGAGATCGTTAGCGGCACGCGACCGAGGAACGCGATGCCCAGTTCGCGCGCCGCCACTTCCGCGCCGCCATTGCCGAACGGGTCCGACGCCTCGCCGCAATGCGGACAGATATAGCCGGCCATGTTCTCGACCAGCCCGATGATCGGGATGCCCGCTTTCTCGAACAGGTCGATCGCACGGCGTGCATCGATCAGCGCGAGATCCTGCGGGGTCGAGACGATCACCGCCCCCGCCGGTCGGTATTTCTGGACCATCGTCAGCTGGACGTCGCCGGTGCCGGGCGGGAGATCGAGCACCAGCGTATCGGTGACGCCCCAGTCGGCCTCGACCAGTTGGCCGAGCGCGCCCGCCGCCATCGGCCCGCGCCACGCGATCGCCTTGCCCGGCTCGACCAGCTGGCCCATCGACAGCAACGGCACGCCGTACGGGGTCGGCACCGGGTCGAGCACCTTGTCCTTTGCGGTCGGGCGCGTGCCCTCGACGTTCATCAGACGCGGCTGCGACGGCCCGTAGATATCGGCATCGACCAGCCCGACGCGACGACCCGCGCGCGACATGGCGATCGCGAGGTTGGCGGCGAGCGTCGATTTGCCCACGCCCCCCTTGCCGCTGGCGACCGCAATCAGCCGGCGGGTCGAGCGTTCCGCCGTCACTGCGATCCGCACCTCGGTCACGCCGGGCTGCGTCGCGGCCATTCGCACGGTCGCCTCCAGCGCATCGCGCGCCTGCGGGTCGAGCCCGGTCGCGTCGATGATGATGCCCGCCCGCGCACCTTCCATCCGGACGGTCGCCCGCTTGCCCGCCACTGCAGCAACCGCCGCCTTTACGCCTTCGATATCGATCATGCGGGCCAGATAGGGCCGCCAAGGGCGCTTGGCACTGTTTTTCCGCCAGCGCCTACCTATAAAGGTTGGTATGACGATCTTCTCGCGCTGGTTCCGGCGCCCCGATATCCTCGCCACCGAAACACCGAAAGGCCCCTGGGGCGGCTCGGGCGACGACGGTAACAGCGGCCCTCGCAACCCCTGGGCGCAACCTCCGGGTGGCCGCAAGACGACGGCCAAGCCGACTGCGCTCGACGAGTTCCTGCGCAAAGCCCGTGGATCGGGCGGTGGTGGCGGCGGCAATGGCGGCTTTGGTGGCCTGCCGTCGGGCGCCAATGCTCGCGCGCTCTGGGCGATCGGCGTTGCGATCATCTTGGTCGTCTGGGTACTGTTTACCTCGATCCACCAGATCGGCCCGCAGCAACGCGGCGTCGTGACCTATTTCGGCAAATACGCCGGCACGCTCGATCCCGGCGTTCGCCTGACGATGCCTGCGCCGATCGCCGACGTGACGGTGGTCGACGTCCAGAAAATCCGCACCGACAATTTTCCCGTCGGCGATGGTGAGAACCTGACGCTGACCGGCGACCAGAACATCATCGATCTCGCCTATTCGGTCCGTTGGGACATCTCGGATCCGCGCGATTACGTGTTCCAGCTCGCCGAGCCGAACGAGACGGTCCGCGCCGCCGCCGAGAGCGCGATGCGTGCGGTGGTCGCGACGACCACGCTCGACCAGGCGATCGGCACCGGTCGTACGGTGATCGAACAGCGCGTCGCCGAACTCACACAGCAGATTCTCAACGACTATAAATCGGGCGTTCGCATCCAGGGCGTCGCGATCAAGCAGGCCGCCGCGCCCGCACGGATCGTCGAGGACTTCAACGCGGTCACCGCAGCCCAGCAGGAGGCGATCGCCAACCTCAACCAGTCGCGCTCCTATGCGCAGCAGGTCGTGGCGCGCGCGCAGGGCGAGGCCGCGTCGTTCGACAAGGTGTATGAGCAGTATAAGCTCGCCCCCGAAGTGACGCGTCGCCGGATGTATTACGAGACGATGGAGGCGGTGCTCGCCAAGAGCGACAAGACGATCGTCGAGACGCCGGGCGGGGTGGTGCCGTATCTGCCGTTGTCGAACGCCAAGCGCTTGCCGAACCCCGAGGCTGTCCAGTCTACGCCAGCGCCCGCCGCGGCGGCGGCTGCCCCCCAGTCTGGAGCTGCCCAGTGAACGCCGTGAGTTTCCGTAATCCGATCGTGGCCGGCATCGTCGCGTTGCTGCTGGTGATCCTCGCCGCATCGACCTTCGCGATCGTCCCCGAGACCAAGCAGGCGGTGATCCTGCGCTTCGGCCAGCCGATCCGCACCGTCAACGCGTGGACGCCTAACACGCCGTTCGGCCAGACCGGCGCCGGGCTGATCGCCCGCGTGCCGTTCGTCGACCGGATCGTCTGGATCGACAAGCGCGTGCAGGATCTCGAACTCGACAACACGCTCGTGCTGTCGACCGACCAGCTTCGCCTCGAAGTCGATGCGTATGCGCGCTACCGGATCGTCGATCCGCGCAAGATGCGCAACGCGGTCGGCAGCGAGGACCGGATCCCCGATCAGCTTCGTCCGATCCTCGGCTCTGCCTTGCGTAACGAACTCGGCAAGCGGCGCTTCGTCGAACTGCTCAGCCCCGAGCGGTCCGAACTGATGGACAACATCCAGAAGGGCCTCCAGCGCGTCGCCAGCCAGTACGGCGTCGAGATCGTCGACGTCCGCATCAAGCAGGCGAACCTCCCGGTCGGCCTGCCGCTCGAAAGCGCGCTCAAGCGCATGTCGAGCGCGCGCCAGCAGGAGGCGATCACGATCCGTGCCGAGGGCCAGAAGCAGGCGCAGATCGTTCGTGCGCAGGCCGATGCGGATTCGGCGAAGATCTATGCCGAGAGCTTCGGCAAGGACGCCGATTTCTACGACTTCTACCGCGCGATGCAGTCGTATCGGCACACGTTCGGCGCGGATGGCGGGCAGGCGCCCGAAGGATCGACCTCGATCATTCTTTCGCCGAACAACAGTTACCTGCGGGAATTCGAGGGCCGCGGGCGTTGAGCCTGCGGAACCTTTGAACCCCCGCCATATTCAAGCATCATTCAGGACGGTGTGGCTAAGCGCCACCTGTTTCGATTGATGAAACGAGAGGACAACATCTAGTGCGTTACGCCTACGCCATTACCAGTGCTCTTCTCCTCGGCGGCGCGACCGCGACGCTCGCGCTTCAGCCAAGCGGCGCGCAGGTCGCGCAGAACGAACCCGGTGCGATCCAGGCCGTGTCGCCGAAACCCGGCGCGCCGATGAGCTTCGCCGACATGGTCGCGCGGCTCCAGCCCGCGGTCGTCAACATCTCGACCAAGCAGACGATCGTCCAGAAGCAGCAGGCCAATCCGTTCGCGGGCACGCCGTTCGGCGATCTGTTCGGCGGCATGGGCGGCGGCGGCCAGGGTGGCGCGCCGGTGAAGCGCGAAGGCGCCTCGCTCGGTTCGGGCTTCCTGATCTCGCCCGACGGCTATGTCGTCACCAACAACCATGTGATCTCGCCGGGCGCGCAGGGCGCGACGGTCGACTCGATCACCGTGACGCTCAGCGACAAGAAGGAATATGTCGCAAAGGTCATCGGCAAGGATCTGGACTCGGATCTTGCGCTGCTCAAGATCGATGCGACCAACCTGCCATTCGTGAAGTTCGGCGATTCGAACGGCGCGCGCGTCGGGGACTGGGTCGTCGCGATCGGCGAGCCGTTCGGGCTTGGCGGCACCGTCACCGCGGGCATCGTCTCGGCGATCAACCGCGTCACCGGTCAGGGCGGCGCGTATGACCGCTTCATCCAGACCGACGCCTCGATCAACCAAGGCAACTCTGGCGGCCCGATGTTCGATCTCAACGGCAACGTGATCGGCGTGAACTCGCAGATCTTCAGCCAGTCGGGCGGTAATATCGGTATCGGTTTCGCGATCCCCGCGGCCGTCGCCAAGCCGATCATCGCCACCTTCATGAAGGGCGGCACGATCGAGCGCGGCTATATCGGCGTGCAGTTGGGTCGTAGTGGTCCGATCGACGAGGACACGGCCGCTGCGCTCGGCATCGCGAAGAACTCTGGCGAGTTGATTAACGACGTGACCGCGGGTGGTCCATCGGCCAAGGCCGGCGTGCGTGCCGGTGACGTGGTGACCAAGGTCAACGGTACGCCGGTGACCGCCGAACAGTCGCTGTCCTACCTCGTTTCGAACGTGAAGCCTGGCCAGACCGCGCGTCTCGACATCCTGCGCAACGGCAAGCCGGTGGTCGCCAACGTGGTCGTCGTACCGCGTCCGAGCGCCGACAAGCTGGCTGCGACGCTCGGCGGTGATGCGCAGGGCTTCGGCACCGACGACGGCGATGACGGCGACGATTCCGCCACGCCCGCCGCTCCGGTAGCAGGCGCGGCGCTCGGGATCGGCGTCCAGCCGCTGACCCCGGCGATCGCGCAGGCGGTCGGCGTCGAGACGAACACGCAGGGCGTCGTCATCGCCGTGGTCGCACCGACCAGCGATGCGGCCGGCAAGCTCAAGCGCGGCGACGTCATCATCTCGGTCAACGGCACGCCCGTTCGCACCGCGGTCGACGTCCAGAACGCGGTCAACGTCGCCAAGGCCGCCGGTCGTCCGCAGGTCCTGCTGCAGGTCAAGCGCGGCCGCAGTCCGGCGCAGTTCCTGCCGGTCAAGATCAAGTAATCCACGACCGACACGACTGATGTGAAAGGACCGTCGCTCCCTTGAGCGGCGGTCCTTTTTCTTTGCGGCGCGCGGGGTTAGGATCTGCGCCGGATACAGAGGACGAGACCCATGACCGACGGCATCTTCATCGGCGCAAGCGTGGACGGCAAGCCGCAGACGCTGGAGTTG
>JAZKCH010000013.1:0-179555 GCA_040388215.1 Pseudomonadota bacterium
CTCGTCAGGCTCATAACCTGAAGGTCACAGGTTCAAATCCTGTCCCCGCAACCATTCTCGACATACCCACAACCGCCCAGGACACCCTGTGGCGGCTTTTTGCGTTTCGAGGTCGACGCATTCGGCCGCACTCGCCCTAGCGACGCTTACACGCACACAGAGCACAAACTCCGATCATCTCGCACAGCGCTTCGCCCGCCCGCGTCCTACGGGTGATTGAGAGATGTGGGCGTAGGGGCTGGATTCGCCTGGTTTCCGCTCGTCACCTGACACTGCGTGTCCACCAGCGGCTCGCCTGGTACAAAAGCACCCCTTAGCTACGCATTCTCTACCTGGGATACATTCTGTCGGATGCTGGTTATGCGTTTGGCAAATATGGGTTTTTCGTTCGATAGGACGAAGACCGCATGGTGTCCGAGGACAGGGGCTTATCATGACTCAGCATCGTAGTTTCGCACGTATCGCAGGGGTTCTGACCATCGGGATCGGCGCACTGTCGCTATCCGCTTGCGTCAACCCGTCGGCAAAGATCGCGACCTCGCTCGAGGGCTATGGCTTCCAGCCAGCGCAGTCGCAGTGCGTTGGCGATCGGCTCGAGGCGAACCTGTCGCTCGGGCAGCTCCAGCAGCTCGGCCGTGCCGCCAAGGCATCACGCGAAGGCGATACGACGCCGGGCCGCCTGACCGTGGGCGATTTCATCCGCGTGTCGGGGCAGGTCAAGGATCCCAAGGTTCCGCTCGAAGTCGGCAAGGCCGCTGCTGCGTGCGGCATCCTGACCGATCCGGCGTCGCCGCTCTGAGATAAGAAATCGGACGCGGCATCGGCATCCATTCGCACGATGCCGCGTACCTTCCGGGATCAGGCCCCGGAGAGGGTTTTTAGGGACTTAATCATGCAAGACGTAACCTATGCGGGCGATACGGTCGTGTCGAACACCCGCGACTTCGGGGCGCAAGCCTGGAGCTATGTGGAAATCTGGACGCCGCGGATCATCGCCGCGCTGATCATCCTGGTGATCGGCTGGGCGATCGCCCGCGCCGTGAAGTGGGGCGTCGCCAAGCTCGTCAACAAGACGCCGCTCGCGATCCACGCCAACGAGCCCAACGCCAACCCGCGCAACCCGACCACGATCGGTGCGCAGGTCGGTGATGCTGCCTATTGGGTGGTTCTGCTGATCGCGCTGTTCCTCGCCACGCAGCCGCTGGGTCTTGCCGGTGCGACCGGCCCGCTTGGTGACATGCTGCAGGGCTTTGGCCAGGCGGTACCGCGGATCATCGGCGCCGCGCTGATCTTCTTCCTCGGTTACGTGCTCGCCAAGGTTGCCAAGAAGGCGGTCGAGGCAGTCATCACGGCCAGCCATGTCGAGCGTTTCTCGACGCATGTCGGTGCGACCAAGCCGACCGATCCTACCATGCTGCCCCGGACCATCGGCGGCATAGTGTTCGCGCTGATCATCATCCCGGTGTCGATCGCGGCGCTCGACACGCTGAACATCGCGGCGATCTCGCAGCCGGCCACTGCCATGCTGCGCATCATCCTCGATGCGATCCCGCACGTCATCGCCGCCGGCATGATCCTGGCCGTCGCCTATGTCATCGCCAAGTTCGCGTCGCGTCTGTTGACGCAATTTCTGGCGACGACCGGGTTCGACCGGACGATCGGTTCGATCGGCATCTTCGGCAATGCGGAGAACCGCGAACTCGGCACGACCGGACCGTCGTTCGTGCCGTCCAAGGCAGTCGGTACCGGCGCCTTCGTCGCAATTTTGATCTTCGGCCTGATGGAAGCCTTCCGCCAGCTGAACTTCGCCTATGGCTCGCAGATCATGGCCGAGGTGCTGACGCTCTTCGGGCAGGTCGTGTTCGGAGCGATCATCATCTTCGCATCGGTCGTCATCGCGCGCTTCGTGGCCAATGCCATCGAGCGTAACGGCGATCAGGGCACGCGCGTCGCAGCACCGGTCGTGCGCGTCGCGATCATCGTGCTCGGCACGGCGATCGGCCTGCGCTTCATGGGGCTGGCGGACGACATCATCAATCTGGCGTTCGGGTTGTTGCTCGGCGCGATCGCGGTCGCCTTCGCGCTGGCGTTCGGCCTGGGTGGTCGCGACGCGGCCGGGGATGCCGTGAAGCGGATGCTCGATGGCGCCAAGGCTATCGACGACACCGCCGCCAAGCGTTCGCTCGGCGAAGAAACGACGGCAGATGCGATGAATCGTCGGCAATCCAAATCGTTCGAGGATCGTAACGACGCCCGCGACGTTACCGACACGCCCCGTATCTGATTCCCTCTCTTCAAACCATTATCAACCAAGGAGACTATCCATGAACACCGACACCCTCGCAGGCGCAGCAACCGATTTCGGTGGCAAGGCCAAGGAAGCGCTCGGCACCGCGACTGGCGACAAGTCGCTCAAGAGCGAAGGCGTTGCGGATCAGTTGGGCGGCACCGTCCAGAAGACCGTCGGTCAGGCCAAGGACGTCGTCGAGGACAACATCCGTCCGCTCGTCGACTATGTGCGCCAGTTCTCGAAGGAGCGCCCCTTCACTGCAGCAGCCGTCGCCGGCGTTCTCGGCATCGCGCTGATCAATACGCTTCGCGGCAAGTAAGCCGTATGGGCGGCGGATGGTCGAAAGACCTCCGTCGCCCCTATTTTCGAGGATCAGAGACGCACGTCGAGGCGTCCTGTACGAGGCACAAGAGGATGACCGAAGCGTCACAAGGTCGCGCCGTTGCAGGGACAGCGCGGCGTCCGCGTCCGATCGCCACCGCGCGCCGCCTGGCAGCCGAGACGATCGGGACTTTCTGGCTGGTCCTTGGTGGTTGCGGCGCCGCCGTGCTGGCAGCTGGCACCAACGTTCCCGGCTCTATCGGGCTGGTCGGCGTCTCGCTCGCCTTCGGCCTCACAGTTTTCACGATGGCCTTTGCCGTCGGCTTCATTTCCGGCGGGCATTTCAACCCCGCGGTCAGCCTGGGCCTGACGATCGCCGGGCGGTTTCCAGCGCGCGATCTGCCCGGCTATGTCCTCGCGCAACTTGTCGGTGGGATTCTCGCCAGCGCGGCGCTTGCGGCACTCGCGTCCGGTACGGCCGGGTTCGACCTCGTCGCCAGCGGGTTTGCTGCCAATGGCTATGGCGCTCATTCGCCGGGCGGCTACAGCGCCGCGACCGCGTTTCTTGCCGAGGCGATCCTGACCGCCGGCTTCCTGACCGTCATTCTCGGCGCGACCGACGAACGCTCGCCAGCCGCCTTCGCGCCACTATCGATCGGCCTCGCGCTGACGCTCATCCACCTGATCTCGATCCCGATCGACAATACGTCGGTCAACCCTGCGCGCAGCACGGGTCCCGCGTTGTTCGTCGGTGGCTGGGCGCTGTCGCAGCTCTGGTTGTTCTGGCTCGCACCGCTGACCGGCGCCGCCGTCGCCGGGCTGCTAGGCCGTTGGCTGTTCGCGCATACCGACGAGGATCAGTCGCCCGGTCCGATCGGCGATACCCCCGTCGAGCTGCTGGTCGGCGACGATCGCACTCCTGCTGAGGGAGGCCGCGCATGACGGATCAAAGCGATCTCAGCGATTACGATGCGGACTTCGACGAAGCGCATCACGAGTCCCGTTCCGAGGAGGAATGGGAAGGCGTATGGAACACCGAGGAGCGTAACCGCGACACGCTCCGCAAGATCGAACTGGGGCTGGTCGTCGTCGCAGCCGCGGCTGCACTGGTGTTCGTACGCGCCGGCTGGTTGCGGCTGTCTTCGCGGCCGAACCCCATCGTCCCGTCCGCAGCCGATATCCACGTCAAGCTGCCCCCGCCACGCTAAACCTCGCTAGACCTCGCAAAGCGCCGTCCGTGTCGCAGGCACAGAAAGGGCGGTTGCCAGCCTTCGTGCCGGCAACCGCCCTTCGATAATGCGGGGCCGATACTTTAGGGCCGATCAGGCGGCGTTGCGTGCCACCTGATGATCCTCGATCCGGACGTCGCTATCGTGCGCGTTGCAATCGTTTGCCGCGGCGCCCGTAATCTCGATCCGGCGCGGCTTCATCGCCTCGGGGATTTCGCGCTTCAGCGCGATGCGCAACAGCCCGTTATCGAAGGTCGCAGTCTGCACCTGGACGAAATCGGCCAACTGGAAACGCCGCTCGAACGCGCGCGTTGCGATCCCGCGGTGGACGAAGCGCCCCTCGTCGCGGTCGTCCGGCTTGCGCCCGCTGACCGTCAGCTGGTTGTTCTGCGCGACGATCTCGATATCGTCGGGTCGGAACCCGGCAACCGCGAGCGTGATCTGATAGCTGTCCTCGCTCTCGCGTTCGATATCGAACGGCGGATAGCCATCGACCGTCTCGGTCCGCGCGGTCGCCTCCAGCAGGTCGAACAACCGGTCGAAACCAACAGTGGACCGACGGTAAGGCGTGAAATCGAAGTTCGTCCTCATATCCAAATCCTCCTCATGAGCAATCTGAGCACGAGGAGCACCGGGAGAGCCGGTGCCCTCAGTCACCGGACCGATCGACGCGTCCGGCGGAGACGCAAATAATTTCGGCCCGGAAAGCGTCAAGATTTTGGGAGAATATTTTTTGTAGCTTCTTGTCGCGCGGTGCTGCGGATCGACCGAGATCGCACTGCGACATGGGTCAGCCGATCCGTTGCGCGATCAGCGCTGCCTCCTGCGAACAGAGCGCGGGCGCCGGTTTCGGTGTCGTCGGATCGCGGCGGAGGGCATGGATCTCGGCGCGTGCTGCGGCGAAGTCGGCCTTGAACGCCGGGACGTCGCGTTCCGCGCTCAGCGTAGCCGACGCCGACAGGCGACCGGCTTCTACGGCGCTCGCGTTATGGACTCCGCAGACCACGCGGCTTTCGCCGAACGCCCGGCCGCGTGCCAGGATCGCTGCGGCGCGGTCGGGGGCGAGTTCGGCGAGCAGCGTCGCCCAGGTCCAGCCGGCCGTCGTATGGCCTGATGGATAATCGTAGCTGTCCGCTATTTCGGCAGCCGGCTGGCAGATCGCGCCCTGGTCGATCAGGAACGGGCGCTGGCGTTTGTAGAAGTTCTTGGCGATACCCGTGCCGCGAGCGGTGTCTGACGAAGCGCGAGCGATGAGCGCGGCGGTGCGTGGTGCGATCTGCGGACTCAGTGCGACGCCCGTCGCGCAACTGAAATTGCGCATCATGTCGGCAGGCGCGAGCTTGACGTCGTTGATGGCCATTGCCCAGCGTGGTGTTCCGACCAACGCACGCGTCGCCTTGAAGATCGCCCGGTCGGCGATGCCGCGCGGATCATCGGGCTTTGGTGCGGGCGGCAGGACGGAAAGCAGATCGAACGCGCCGGGGGTAAGATACCCGGATAACGTTTTGGCCGTCTCGACGCGCGCAACAGCCGCGCTCCCCAGCAACAGCGCGCCCAGCATCGCTGCACGAACGACGCCGGGCGTGATCTGCCGCTTCATGCTGCGGCTGCGGGGTGCGTGGCGCGGTTGCGCCAGTTGGCGACATGCGCGAACGCAAGCATCAGGCTGCCGCTGACGGACAATGCGGTCTCGAGCGCCGCACGTCCGCCGAAGACGATCCCAAGCGTCATCAGCACGAGTCCGCTCGCGCCCAATAGCAAAGGCGGGGTAGCGCGGTGCGAGCGCCAGCCTCCGATCAACGCCAGCGCACTGGTCGGAATCGCGAAGGCGAGCACCGCGACGTGGAACGTCTCGCCCGGATCGAACCATGCCGTCAGCGCCGGCAATGCCGCGAGAAGCAACGGGAGCGCGAGACAATGGATCATGCAGACGACCGATGCGCAGACCGCAAGGCCGTCGAGCATATCGCCTCCAGGGGCCGGGCGCGGGATCGAGCCGGCTGGTTCGTCGGGATGTCGCATCGTGAATTCTCCTACTGCCGCGTGGCTTGACCTTGGAGGCCATCAATGACAGCAATGTTGGGATGATACATCATATCATGATTCGCAAGGTGAAAATGTGAGCCCGACAGAAACGATCGCTGCCCCCGGCGCTGGAGCAGACACGACAACGCCCGATCGCCGATTGCCCGTAACCGTGCTGTCGGGATTTCTCGGAGCCGGCAAGACGACCTTGCTCAACCATATCCTCGCCAACCGTGAAGGCCGGCGCGTGGCGGTGATCGTCAACGACATGTCGGAAGTGAACATCGACGCGGATCTGGTCCGCGGTGGCGATGCCGCGTTCGCCCGCAGCGAAGAGACGCTGGTCGAGATGTCGAACGGCTGCATCTGCTGCACGCTGCGCGACGATCTGCTCGCCGAAGTCCGCGCACTGGCGGAGGCGGGACGGTTCGACCAGTTGGTGATCGAAAGCACGGGCATCTCCGAGCCTCTGCCGGTTGCGACCACATTCTCGTTCCGCGACGAGGACGGCGTCTCGCTGGGCGATGTCGCGCGGCTCGATACGATGGTCACCGTGGTCGATGCGCTTAACCTGCTAAAGGATTATTCGAGCCGGGATTTCCTCGCCGATCGCGGGCAGTCGCTTGGCGACGAGGATACCCGGAGTCTGGTCGGACTGCTGGTCGAACA
Organism: Pseudomonadota bacterium; assembly: GCA_040388215.1. Lineage (GTDB taxonomy): Bacteria > Pseudomonadota > Alphaproteobacteria > Sphingomonadales > Sphingomonadaceae > Sphingomonas. The sequence goes on from JAZKCH010000013.1 coordinate 6,535, forward strand.
GATCGAGTTCGCCGATGTCGTGATCGTCAACAAGGCAAGCGCGGTGTCGGCCGAGCAGCTGGCGGTGGTCAAGAAGCTGGTCGCCTCGCTCAACGCCGACGCGCGGATCGTCACCTGCGACCAAGGTCGCGTGCCGCTCGCCGCGATCCTCGATACCGGGCTGTTCGATGAGGAGAAGGCGGCGCGTAACCCGCTCTGGGCCAAGGAGCTCTACGGTTACGCGCATCATCAGCCCGAGACCGAGGAATACGGTATCGAAAGCTTCGTCTACCGGGCACGCGCGCCGTTCCACCCGGTCCGGTTGCACGACTTCCTCGTCGATGGCGGGCTCGATCACGTCGTCCGCGCGAAAGGCCATTTCTGGCTTGCGACACGGCCCGACTGGGTCGGCGAACTGGCCGTCGCCGGAAGCGAGACCGTGACGTCGCGAATGGGCCGCTGGTGGGCGACCGTGCCAAAGACGCAATGGCCGGTCGACGACTGGTTCGAACGGTTCGTGGCGGGGCACTGGGACCAGATCTGGGGCGATCGACGGCAGGAACTGGTGTTCATCGGGATCGGCATGGACGAGGCGATGATCCGCGCGCGGCTCGACGCCTGCCTCATGCCGGTCTGCGTCTACACGCCCGAGCTGTGGAAGGACTTGCGCGATCCGTTTCCGGCCTGGGGCGAGCAGGTGCTGGAGGCAGCCGAGTGAGTGCGGTCCGGGCGCTGCGCGAGGATGCGTCGCGGAACGAGGCGGTCGTGATCGGCGACGATCAGGCGGTGCTCCAGCGTATCCTCGACCCCAATGTGCATCTTGCGATCTGGCAGCGCCGGGAAGCGCTCGACCTAGAGGGGCTCGACTGGGACGAGATTGCCGATATCGACCAGGACGTGCCGGTCGCGGGGCTGGCATCTGCCATTCCCGACGCGCTGACGTTGGCCGGTTATCGCGATGCCACCGCGCTGGCCGGCGCGATCGTCTCGCTCGCGTCGGGTTTCGCTGCTCTGATGGCGTGCGACGCGCTTCGCATCCGGCTCGACGTGATCGAGACCGACGCCTGCCGCAAGTTCCACGCCGATCAGGTGACGGTGCGGTTGATCATGCCGCTGGTCGGTCCCGGCACGCAGTGGACGCACGCGAACATCGAGCCGCAGATTCCCGAAGGCGCGCTGCAGATCGGCGATGTCGGGCTTTTCAAGGGGCGGGTCTGGGCGGAGGAGCCAGTCATACTCCACCGTTCGCCCCCGATCGCCGCCACCGGCCTTACGCGGTTGCTGCTCGTGATCGATCCGGGTTCCGGGCTTTCGACCCCGTCACGGTAAGGGGGGCCGAGCGCCCGCCTGCGCGACATTGTTGCTCCGGTCGCGGTCCGGCAGCGCGTGATCGGGGTCGAGTTCCGCTCGCATCACGCTTCCCTGCGGCACCGGAATCGCGGTCGTCGCCTGTCGGATCCATGTCTCGGCCGGCAACCGAAGATCGGTCTTGTGGCCATCGGCGTAGGTTACTCGCAACGTCACCGGCATCACGAGCCGATCGCGCGATTCCACGGTCACCAGCGGCGTGCCGTCCTTTGCAGACGAAATTCCCGCCACCGCGAGGTCCATCTGCCAGGTGTTCGCGTACCAGCCCCGCCACCACCACGACAGATCCTCGCCCGCATCGCTCTCCATCGCGCGGAAGAAGTCGGCGGGTTTGGGGTGCTTGAACGCCCAGGCAGTAGTGAACTTGCGGAAAGCGGGATCGAACCGCTCGGGTCCGAGGATCTGCTCGCGCAAAAGAACGAGGCCGAGCGCGGATTTGAAATACGTCACCGGATGGCGCCACTTTTCGATCACCGTATCCGACCGCGACAGGATCGGCGGGGCGTCGGGATCCGCCAGCACCGGCAGGATCTCGTCGACCGGATTGCCACCGCCCGGCGCGTACTCGCTGTCGCGCTTGGGGGCATATTCGCCGCGATTGAACGCGTCCGACTGATAGGTGTCGATGAAGGTGTTGAAGCCCTCGTCCATCCACGCGTGTCGGCGTTCGTCGAAGCCGACGATCATCGGGAACCAGCTATGCCCGATCTCGTGCGCGGTGATCCAGAACAGCTCCTTGCCCTTGTCGTCGATGCCGTCGAACACGATGCCCGGATATTCCATCCCCGACGCGGGCCCCGCGACGTTGACCGCGGCCGGCCACGGATACGCGAACCACTTCGCCGAGAACCGCTCGACCGAATCCTTCAGATATTCGGTCGAACGGCCCCAGCGATCCTTACCCTGCGATTCCGCCGGGTAGAAGGACATCGCCAGCGACGACTTGCCGTCTGGCAGGTTGATCCGCGCCGCATCCCAGGCGAACGCCCGCGAGGCGCTGAACGCGACGTCGCGGGTATTCTCCATCCGGTAATGCCAGGTCAGCGTGCCGCCCCGCTTGGGGCGCGTCGCCGGGTCGGCGATTTCGCCGGGCGCGCGGATAATCACCGTCGCGTCACTCGTCCGTGCCTTGGCCAGCCGCGCGATCTGCGTCGGCGTCAGCACCTCGGCGGGGTTCTGCAATTCGCCCGATCCCGCCACCAGCATGTCCGACGGCAGCGTCAGCCAGTAATCGAAGTCGCCATATTCCAGGTAGAATTCCTGCGCGAGATACGGCGCCGTGTCCCATCCACGCAGGTCGTCGTACACCGCCATGCGCGGATACCATTGTGCGATCGAGAAGATATCGCCGCCATTCTTCGATGTCAGCCAGCCGGTCCGCCCGCCGAACGCCTCGGACGGCACGGTGTACCGATAGCGGATCCGGATCACCGCCTTTGCCCCCGCCGCCAGCGGTGTCGCGAGCCGCAGCTGCGCGCGTGTGTCCGAGATTAACGGCGTCACCGTCGACGTCCGCCCGCCGATCTCGACCGACACGGTCTCCAGCGTCATGCCGTCGGTATTGCCTCGCGGTGGACCGCCCCGCGAGTCCGCGCCGCGTGATCCGGGACGATACAGATTCTGGTCGAGCTGGAGCCACAGCACGTCCAGCACGTCGGGGCTGGCATTGGTATAGTGGATATCGACGCTGCCGGTGATCGTCCTGGCCGCCGGGTCGAGGGTTGCACGGATCTGATAGTCGGCGCGGTTCTGCCAGTAATCGGGACCCGGCAAGCCGTTCGCCGAGCGCACGCGTCCCGCCGGCTGACCCATGTCGAACGGCGCGAACGTCTCGCTCGGCTGGTAACGGGACTGACTGGTCTGCGCGCTGGTTGACGTGGTGAGCGCGACGATCATCGCCGATGCCGCAACTAGATATTTTCCGATCGTTCATCCCCTGGTTCGCTGGCAGGCAACCGACGGCAATCAGGTGCGACCGATCCGACATGAGATACTGTATCGCCCGGGTGCCCGGCGCAAGGCAAACGTCGATGCGCCGGGAGCCAAGTCGATCGCGGTTCGATGAGACCGGAGGACGATTGCACGCTGTTCCTACATCACAACGTATCGATCACGCCGCCATCGACGCGCATCGCGGCGCCCGTGGTCGCCGACGCAAGTGGCGACGCAAGGTAGACGACCATGTTCGCAACTTCCTCGACGGTGGCCGCGCGGCGGATGATCGAACTGGCACGGTGCGCCTGGACGAATGCCGCCGCGACCTCCTCGATCGGCTTGCCGGTCTTGGCGCGTTCGTCTTCCAGCATCGCCTCGACACCCTCGGACAGCGTCGGGCCGGGCAGTACCGAGTTCACCGTGACGCCCGTGCCTGCCATCCGCTTGGCCAGTCCGCGGGCGAGAGCGACATCGGCGGTCTTGCTGACCCCGTAGTGGATCATCTCCACTGGTATGTTGAACGCGGATTCGGAGGCGAGCAGCAGGAAGCGTCCCCAGCCGTTCGCTTCCATCCCCGGCAGATAGGCGCGGGCGAGCCGGACGCCGGCCATGACGTTGACCTGCCAGTGCCGATCCCAGGTTGCGTCGTCGACATCGAAGAAATCGGCCGGCTGGAAGATGCCGAGATTGCTGACGACGATATCGGCCTTCGGTTCGGCGGCGACCAGTGCATCATGGCCTTCGACGCCGCCGAGATCGGCGGCGACCCCGCGTGCGTTGCCGCCGATCCGCGCGACTGCGGCGTCGACCTTGGCGCGCGTGCGGCCGTTGACGATGACGGTGGCGCCAGCCCGTGCGAGCCCCTGCGCGATGCCGAAGCCGATACCCTCGGTGGAGCCGGTGACGAGCGCGGTCTTGCCGGTGAGATCGATATTCATGGATCGGTGTCCTGACGATTGGGGGAGAGCGCGTCGATGATGGCTGTGTTGCCACCGTCGCCGGATGGAATAGTCGCCACTATCGTAAGCACAGCGGGATGATCGCGGCGCTTCGGATCGCGGAGCACGTCGTTGAAATCCGCCACGGCGGCAAAAGTGCCGACATGCCGAATTCCGTCGCCGATCCAGCCGTATCGCCTCCTTAATGTGACTCTACGCTGCTGCCAGAGGCCCATCTTGCGCCGCAGGGGAGACGGCTATTTCACGTTCGATAGCGGTACCTGAAACGCCGCGCTCAGGCTGTCGATCGAATAGGGTTTGCGCAGGAGCGTAAATTCGCCCGTCCCCTCCCGCGACAGGATCTCGCTATAGCCGCTGGTCAGGACGACCGGTAGCGACGGCCGGCGGCGGCGTATCTCGCGGGCGAGTTCGATACCGTTCATGCCCGGCATCATCACGTCGGAAAACACGAAATCGAAGGTATCGGGTTCGCGATCGAGCAGGGCTAGCGCCTCTGCCGCATTGCGCGCGAGGACGACGTCATGGCCTAGATCGTGGAGCGCACCCGTCGCGAACGCACCGACTTCCGGATTGTCCTCGACCACCAGGATCCTGATGCTCGCGCCATCGCTCTCGCCGCTCGGGGTCTCGACGCTTTCGGTGATCGCTTCGGTACGCTCGCGGGGAAGGAAGAGCGTAAAGGTCGCACCGTGGCCGGGTTCGCTGGCGACGGTCACTTCGCCGCCCGACTGCTTCACGAAGCCAAAGACCTGCGACAGGCCGAGACCGGTGCCATGGCCTATGTCCTTCGAGGTGAAGAAGGGTTCGAAGATATGCTCGATATGCTCTGGCGGGATGCCCGCGCCTGTATCCGCGATCGAGATGCCGATGAAGTCGCCGTGGCGCGCCTCGTGTCCACGGACCGGCGGGATCACGCTCCGCGGCTCGACCGTGATCGTCAGCCGCCCTTGCTGGCCCATCGCATCGCGAGCGTTGACCGCCATGTTCACGATCGCCGTCTCGAACTGGCTGACATCGGTGTTCGCCAGACACACGGTGTCGGGCAGGCAGAGATCCACCTCGATCAATGCGCCGGACAGCATCTCCATCATCTCGTTGAGGCTTCGGATCGTACTGCCGACGTCGAACACGCGCGGGGTCAGCGACGATCGTCTGGCGAAGGCGAGAAGCTGACTGGTAAGTCTGGTTGCCCGGTCGGCGGTCTGCGAGATCGCGTCGATATATCGATCGCGACGGCTCTCGCTCAGCCCCGGCTTCTTGAGCAGGTCGGTCGACCCGCGGATCACCGTCAACAAATTGTTGAAATCATGCGCGATGCCGCCGGTCAGCTGCCCGAGGGTCTCCATCTTCTGCGCCTGGCGAAGGGCATCATGCGCGCGGGTCAGGTCTTCCGTGCGCTCCGTGACCCGCCGTTCCAGCGTGGTGTTGATCTCCTGGACTGCGGAGAACAGCCGCGCATTGTCGATCGCGATCGCGGCCTGTGCGGCGATGCCGGTGATCAATCGCTCGTGACGTTCGCCGAACCGATGCGTTTCGGAATGACCGAACAACAGACCGCCGAGAACCTCTCCTGATCGCGAGACGACCGGCACGGCGAGATAGCTGCGGACCGGCAAATGGCCCGGCGGCATGCCCGAATAGGGTGCGTTGCGCCCATAGCGGGGGTCGGCGAGGATGTCGTCTGACCGGATGACGCCCTCGTTGCGAAATGTCGGACCGAAGACCGCAGTCGCGCGCGGGCGGCCGAGCGCCTCGAAATCTGCACGTCGCGCTCCGGACAGGGTGAAGAGGTGGAGGCGCTCGCCTGTCTCGTCCATCAGATTGTGGAAATACGCGCCGAACTGCGCGCCGGTCAGCTTGACCGCCGCATCGGTCACCATCTGGACGAGCGGTTCGAGTTCCAGTTCGGCGGTCAGCGCGGCACCGGTCTGGTTCAGCGTTTCGAGCGTACGCGTCTCGGCACGCAGGTTGTCCTCCATGCGGACGGTTCTGGTGACGTCGATGACGACCGCAATCACCCCGGCAGGCTTGCCGTCGGCATCCGGCACCGGGGAATAGTTCAGATCGAAGAAAAGGTCTTCGGGTGGTCCGGCACGGTACAGCGTCATCGGCTGGCGGGAATAGGTCAGCGTTTGCCCGGTCAGGCAGGTGCGCACCACCGCCTCGTTGAACGCTGCCGCTTCGGGCCACGCGTCTCCGATCGGTCGTCCGAGAATGTCCGGGTGGCTCTGGCCGGCGATCTCGGCATAGCGATCATTGTAGAGCAACAGGCCTTCGGCACCCCATAGCAGCGCCATCGGCAGCGGCGATCGCAGCACGATCCCGGTCGCGGCCCGAAGACAGGATGGCCATGTCTCGATGGAACCGATCGGCGAGTCCGACCAGTCATGTGCGGCGATCAGGCGTCCCAGTTCGCCGCCGCAATCCAGAAACGCCGGTATCTCGCCCACGTCGTTCGGCCCTCGTGCTTGTCCTGCCTCGTCTGTCGGTGCGACAGCCGCTCGAATTGCCGGATAGCGCCAAGTACCGGCCACGTCGCTTCCATTTACGCCTGCCACGTTATCACCTGGCAAGGGATAAGCACGTGCAAAGGCAGGGCTTATGGGACTGCCTGCCAATCTGGAAAGGTTCGCTGCGTTCCCGCCCAGCTAGGGCGCGTTCCACTTGAACGACGGGGGTGCGGAAGAGGACTGGGAACTCGGGTGCGGATCGTGAGACTTGCGGCTCCAACCGTGTCAGCGGCGGTTCCCAGCCGGGAAGGGCTGTGCCTAGAAGCCGGCGGACTCAAATTTGTGAGGCGCCAAGTATCATGGTCGATCATGGTGCCTCCGGCTGGACGGATTCCGACGCATGCCTCCTGCGTTGTCTACGCTGAGGCGATACGAGCATGTCACAAGACGTCCTGACACCGAATCCACGAAGCGCTTGCAAGCAGGAGATAAAACGGGATCCGACCCAACTAAGGAAAAGGCGGTCCAATAATATGTAGCATGACCGTGCCCGCCGATTCGGCTGGTTAGAAGGGAATATTTTGGAATGGACAAGAATCTCCGAAATGCCTCGTCGCTCATCGTTGCCGCTCTTGCTGTCGCGACGATCTCTGCTCCAGCATCGGCGGCACCTGCCGCCTCGACGTCCAAGGACGTAGCCGTTAGTTTCAATCCATCGATCACCATGGACGCGCTCGGCAACCTGACTCTCGCCGGTATGAGCGCCGATCAGGCGCTCACCGAAGCTTACGGTGCTTCGCCTGCTCTGGAGAAGGAGTTGCTCGCGGCAACGAATATTGGTCATTGCGTGACCAACAACTGCAAGCCGTCAACAAAGAGCGAACCGGCGCAGGCCTAAGAACCGACCGGCGCCCCCCGATACGAACACACGGCGTCTCCGGGGGCGTCAATATCCCAAGGTTGTAAGGCTGGTGTTATGGCAACTCATATGCTCGACACGTCTCTGCCCGAAGATCCGCTGCTCAGCAGGGAACGGGCCATCAGATACCGGGCTCTCACGAACAAGCAGTTCGAACTGATCGTATTCACGACGGAACAATGCAATTTCCGCTGTACCTACTGTTACGAGGACTTTTCGATAGGGCATATGCGGGAGCCGGTGGTTTCCGGGATATGCAGCCTGATCACGCAGAAGGCTCCTACCCTCGATAAGCTGCACGTGAGCTATTTTGGCGGTGAGCCGTTGATGAACATGCGCGCGATACGACGAATATCTGGTACCGCGCAGGAGTTGTCGGCGAAGACCGGAATGGAGTTCACCTCGGGAGCGACGACAAACGCTTTCCTTCTGAACGAGGCTCTGCTGACCGAACTAATCGGTCTTAACTGCACCGGGTACCAGATAAGTCTAGACGGCTGGCATGAGCATCATGACAAGAGCCGCGTCCAGAGGAACGGCAAGGGATCCTTCGAACGGATCTGGGAAAACCTGCTTGCGGCCAAGCGCACGTCCTTGGATTTCAACTACCTCCTGCGCGTCCATCTGCTGCCTTCGAACATCGACAGCGTCTTCGAGCTTGTCGAAAACATCAACAGACACCTGAATGACGATCGCTTCGAGATAATGTTCAAGAAGGTCGGCTTCTGGGGTGGCGCGAACGAGAACCATCCAGCCGTGTTCAGGAACGGATCGTTGACCCTGAACGATGCCTACGACCAGCTTCGAACGATGGCCGCCCGGGTATCGAACGCCGGCGTCGAGGAAAGCGGCGGTTCGTCAGGCGGCGCCACGGCGGGAAGCCCGGACGTCCCATATGTCTGCTACGCTTCACGCGCGAACTCCATCGCCGTTCGTGCCAACGGTCGGGTCAACAAATGCACGGTGGCACTGACGAATCCGGCGAACGACATCGGTTCCATCCTACCGGACGGGCGCCTCGACATCGATTCTAACAAGCTCGCCCCTTGGTTGGGGGGGATCAGCAGTCTCGACGACGCCTACTTGGGCTGTCCGGCATCGAAGGTGCTGCACGCGCCGCCCGTAACCTAGTGCCCGAACGGGGGTCGGTCCGGCTCGTTACAAGGCTGACAGCACAGGTTTTCGGCCGCCGCTTTCGGCCGCCGATCGTCTCGTCGCGCCAGCGACCTCGGGACAGAGCCTACGGGGCTAGGCGAACGATCCGCTTAGGCACGGTCAGCCGGAACGTTGTGGGAGCGCCCTGCTCGAGCGACAATGTACCGCCATGGGCGTGTGCGATCTGGCGGGCCAGACTGAGACCAATGCCGGTACCGTCCGGCTTCGTCGTGTGGAACGGCCTGAAGATTCGGTCCGAGCAGCCCTCGGGGATGCCGGCACCGTTGTCGTCGACTCCGATCACGAGGTCGTTTCCCTTTTCATGAACGGACAGCCGGACACGAGGAGGTCCTTCTCCTGCCGTGGATGCGGCTTCGCTCGCGTTCTGCAGAATAGCCCATATGGCCTGACTTAACTGATCGCGATCCAAGGGCCATGCCGGTCCCGTCGACAGATCGACCGTGAGGATGACGTGCGGCCAGCGTGCCGCGAACAAACGGGCGAGATCCTCCACCATCTCTTCGATCGTCACCAAACGCAGACACGGTTCCGGTAGTCGCGCGAGCGCACGATAGGCCTCGGTGAAGCGTTGCAGGCCCTCGGCGCGTCGAGCGAGCGTGCCGAGGATCTCGGGAAGCAGCGTCGGATCGCTCGCCTGCATTCCGACGGCTTCCAATCCGCTTTCCGCGAGCGATACTATCGGCGCGAGGCCATTGAGCAGTTCGTGACCCAGCACATGGATCAGTTCGGAGGTCGCCCGGGCTTCGGCGACGCGTTCCTCGTGTTCGACGTCGACTAGCGCCACCACGGTACGTACGTCTCCGGCCGTATTCGGGACGTCGACGCGGTCTATGCGCCAACTCCGTCCCTCATGGCGCAAGTGGCTCGCTGCCCCGTCCAGCAGTGCTGCGGGCACGGGCAGGATGCGATCATCGGAGGCGAAGTGCAGGCGGGCTGCGCGGTTCAACGCGTGCACCGTCGTGCCTTCTATGCCGAGCAGAGGCGTGGGGGCGGCGTCCAGCAGCATCTTCGTCACGGCCGAGCTTTTCGCGTCCTGGGACTGTTCCCTGGGGTATATCGCCGGCGGCGCGCGCGAGGTATTCAGCCAGTGGAGTACGGTCAGCCAGATCGCGACGAGCGCCGCGCCCGCTAGCAGTCCCCAAAGGCTATGTCGCACCGCGGCTGAACCGATCGCTCCACAGGCGAGCAGCCCGGCGGCGGTTGCGACGGGCGAGACGGCCGATTTAGAGCCCATGACGTGCCATCCGGCGATATAGTGCGCCGCGGCTGAGCCCAAGCGCGTCGGCGGCGTGCGTTACGTTATGATGGTGCTGGTGGAGCGCAGCTTCGATCACCGCCTTTTCGGTGTGGCCCAAGTCGAAGACTGCATCACCCGCCTGAACGGCACGGACACCAGCAGGATCCCGAACAGCGAGCGCCGCAGCATCGATGGTTCCGGATTCGACCAGCAGAACCGCTCGCTCGATCGCGAGCGCCAGACCTCGAACCTCGCCCGGCCAGGATGTCGATCGTATTAACGTTTCCGCCGCGCCGGTCAGCGTCGGAACCGGCCGCCCGAATCGCTCGGCGGCCATGCGGACGAAATGTCGCGCAAGCAGGACGGCATCATCGGCACGGGAGGCAAGCGGGGGGAGCGTCAGTTCCGCCGTCGCGATCCGTCGGTACAACGCCGGCGACAATCGTGAGACGTCGTCCGCGACAACGATGCAGCGCAGCTGTGCGGGGAGGCGGTCGAGCAAGCGCATCTGAGCCACGTCGGGCAGTGCGTCCGCATGGCGCATGAGGGCCGTGCCCGTGCTGACCTCCAACAATCCCCAGGCATCCTCGTCCCGCAGGTCGATGCGCACCGGCGCGGTGCCTGCGTCGCGCGATGCAGCGATGACCGCCATGGCTGCAAGGCTGCGACCGGACCCGGAGGGGCCGGTGATGGTCACACTGGCCGATGTCGGGCCGATGCGCCGTATGAGGTCGCGCAGCGACCGCATCACTTGGCTGTCCCCCAACAGGCAGACGGGATCCGCATCGATTGGCAGCGTCCTCGATGCCGGGGTTCGGTCGGACCTGCGTGCGATCGCTGTCTTCACCTTGTCGAGCAGCTCTGCGTTGCGCCAGGGCTTCATCACGAAGTCGCGCGCACCGGCCTGCATCGCGGTGACCGCGATGCGGATCCCGCTGTGTGCGGTGATGACCACCACGCATGCCGCGGGGTCGTCCGCGACGATCCTCTCGAGACATGCCAGCCCTTCGTTGCCGTCGGCCCGGCCCGCGGTAAAGTTCATGTCGAGGAGGATCGCGTCATACCGTCGCGTCGCCAGGCGCGAGAACGCGTCTTCAGGAGAGACTGCGGTATCGAGTCGATAACCGGCCATCCGGAAGGCGATCTCCATCGCGACGGATACCGCGGGATTGTCGTCTATCAGCAGTGCCGTGATAGGACTTGACGTCTCCGGGAGCCGTCCATTTTCGGACGGTGTGTTCATTGCTGGACGGTTACCCTCGGATGCATCGGTACAATATCCATATTTGACAGTGGTTTAGGCATTTTCCCGATTTCGGGAGATACTGATCCCATGATGACCGAACAGTCCGTACAAGCAACCGCAACTTCCGGTTCGCCCCCTGGCGCTGCGATGGACCGCCGGATCGAGCGTCCGATCAGGACGTGGTGGAGACGGCCGGCGACGTTCGGCGCGCTCGTTCTGATCCTCGTCGCCCTCCTGATCTGGCGGTTCCTGCCGGCGATGGGGTCCACCGACGTCGCTGGCGCCGCCATCGAAACCGGCAGCGTGACGCGTTCGGCGTTCGACGACTACCTGCCCGTTCGTGCTACCGTAGCTCCCGGCGTCACCACGTTGGTGGGCGTGTTGTCGGGAGGACAGGTCGAGAAACTGATGGTCCAGGACGGTGCGATGGTCGCGAGCGGCCAGCCGCTCGCCATGCTGGCCAATCCCGAACTCAAACTGGACGTCCTGACGCGAGAAGCCCAGATCGCCGGTCAACTCGGCGGACTCGCAGGCGAGAATCTGGGTATCGAGCGGAACCGGCTGGATCGCGCGGGCCAGATCGCTCAGGCGAATTACGATCTCATCAAGGCGCGTCGCGAACTCGGCATCCGCCAGCAGCTGCATGATCAAGGCTTCGTATCGGACGCCGGCGTAAGGAGCTTTGCCGAAGAAGCGGCCTATCAGGACAAGCGTCTCGCACAGCTGCAGTCCGGCGGCGCTGCGGAAGCACGGATCACCGCCACGCAGGTTGCACGACTGGACGATACCAGGAACCGTCTCTCGGGGAATCTGGAGGCGGTGCGCGCAGGCCTCGACGGCCTAGTGATACGGGCGCCGGCCGGCGGACGGCTCACCAACTTTACGATCCAGCCGGGTCAAACGCTGAAGCCGGGCGATCCAGCCGGTCAGATCGACAGCGAAGGGTCGTGGAAGCTGGAGGCCGATGTCGACGAATTCTACCTCGGCCGGGTCAGCGTCGGACAGAAGGCCTTGGCCGGTGAAGCTGCCGCCACCGTCAGCAAGGTCCTGCCAGCCGTCAAGGAAGGACGCTTCCGCGTCGAGTTGACGTTCGACCGCAATCCGCCTGCAGGATTGAACCGCGGCCAGACGCTCGACATCCGGATCACCCTCGGCGCCACCTCCCGCGCGACCGTCGCGCCGGTCGGGGGCTGGCTGGAAGCCGGAGGCGGATCGTCGGCGTTCGTGCTCGATCCCGACGGTGCCCATGCTCGGCGTCGCTCTGTGAAGATCGGCCGACGAAATCCGGAGCAGGTCGAGATCGTTTCCGGCCTGGCCGCGGGCGAACGCATCGTCACGTCGAACACATCGTCCGTGAACGGCGACATCCTCAACATCCGATAGACAAGGCCAACACATGATCCGTCTGGAAAGCATACAGCGGCGCTACGTCTCCGACGACGTCGAGACCACCGCTCTTCACGACATCGACCTCGTGGTCGCCGCCGGCGAGTTCGTCGCCATCATGGGCCCGTCCGGTTGCGGCAAATCCACGTTGCTGAACACGCTCGGAACGGTCGACCGCCCGACGGCGGGACGATACCTCTTCGGGGATCGTGATCTGGCCGTCTTGGACGAGGCGGCCCTTGCCCGTTTTCGGGGAGAAACGCTCGGCTTCGTATTCCAAAGCTTCAACCTGATCGACGAGTTGACGATCGCGGAGAACGTCGAACTCGGCCTCGCCTACCGGAAGGATCGGAGCGGCGACCGGCGGTCTCGCGTCGCCGATGCGATGGATAGGGTCGGCATCGCTCATCGTGCGCGACACTACCCGCACCAGTTGTCCGGAGGTCAGCAACAGCGGGCGGCTATCGCACGTGCCATTGTCGGCGATCCGAAACTGATCCTGGCCGATGAGCCTACGGGAAACCTCGACACCGACAATGGTGCGCAGGTCATGAACATCCTCACCGGTTTGAACCAAGACGGGGCCACGATCGTGATGGTCACCCATTCGCCGTCGCACGCCGACATGGCGCGTCGACGCATCGAGATGCTCGACGGTCGCATCGTGGCCTCCACCGCATGCGCCATCTGATACGAAAGGCTTCCTTATGAACCATCTCGCTCTCGCCGCCGCATTCCTTGCCGCCGGTCTGACCTCGCCTTCAATCGCTCAGGCCGACGAACGGCGGTTCGAAGTCGGCCGCTTCGACGCCATAGATCTTGCAGGGTCGGACACTGTCAGGGTGGTTGCGGGCGATGCCTTCTCCGTGGTCGCGACGGGTCAGCCGAGCGCCGTCGCCGCATTGGCGATAAGCGTGCGCGACGGAACGCTCCGCGTTGCACGGCAGGCCGGGCGTCCGCACGGTCGCGGCGCGGTCCTGACCGTTACGATCCCCTCGATGCGCTCAGCGATGATTTCGGGATCAGGAGAAATGAGCATAGGGCCGATGAGCGTCCCGGCGTTCTCCGGCAGCATATCCGGCTCCGGAACTCTGAAACTCATCGGTCTACGCGTACGCACGGTGCGGTTCGGAATCTCGGGCGCCGGAACGATCGTGGCGCAGGGTAGTGCCGAAACCGTTGGTATCGATCTCAGCGGAACCGGTCGCGTCGATTCTCGCGAGCTGGCGACACCGGCGGTCAGCATCGACATGAGCGGCGCGGGATCGATCTTTGCCGCCGCGTCGCAGTCCGCCACGGTTCGCGCTGGCGGTTCGGGCAGGATCAGCGTCACGGGAGGCGCGCGCTGCGAGGTGCGCAACGGCGGCGGTGCCGTCGTCCGATGCGCCTGAAACTCATCTCTCCGATACGGATACGCGCCCGATGAACCGCTTCGCGCTCCTGACGCTCTACCGCTCGCTCACGCGTCACAAACTTTATGCCCTCCTAAACATAGGTGGCCTCGCCGTGGGCATCGCGGTGTTCCTCATCCTCGGTCTCTATGTCCGGTTCGAGACCGGCTATGAGAAATGGTTGCCGCGTCATGCCGGAATCCAGGTCGTCCAGAGCATCTGGAACATGCCGGGAAGCGCGTTCGACGGTGCATCCAACTACTCCATGGGCGGCCTGCTCGATCAGCTGCGTCAGGATTTTCCCGGTATCGTCGGCACCCGCGTCCGCGGCGGCGAGGGATCCGGAAGCGTGGTACGCGACGGGGTGGCCACCACCGAAGCCGTCGCGCAGGTCGATCCGAACTTTTTCGAGGTCTTCGATCTGCCGATGGTTCGCGGGCAGGGGGGGGCAGCGCTCGCCAGTCCCACAGGCGCCGTGATAGCCGAGAGCATCGCCCGCAAGTATTTCGGCGATGGCAATCCGATAGGCCGGACGATGACGATCGCGTTGGATTCGCCTGCCGTGTACCAGGTGACCGGGGTGTTCCGTGACCTGCCCAAGGACAGCGACTTCGACTTCACGATCCTGATCCCGCTTCCCAAGGTTACCGCCGACGCGAATTGGGAGCATTGGGGCAGTGCCTCGCTGCAGACGTATCTGCGCTTCGATAGACCCGAAGAGGCGCGTGCCCTCATGCAGAAGCTGCCGCCGTTCGTTGATCGCCGCGCGTTCAGGGACATGGGCAAGAATGCTTCGAAGATGCTCACATTAGGTCTGCTGCCGCTCGATCGTCAGCATCTGGAGCCGGTGGGCAGGCAGAGCGCCAGCAGGAAGATGACCGTGATCACCCTTGGACTGGTCGGGTTGCTGACTCTCATGATCGCGATCGTCAACTACGTGAACCTCGCAACCGCACGAGCTGGTCTGCGCGCAAGGGAGGTCGCGATGCGAAAGGTGCTCGGCGCGGATCGTCGCGCGCTGATCCGACAGTTCCTCGGCGAAGCGGTCCTAACCGTTCTCGTTGCGGCGCTCGTCGGTCTGATACTCGCCGAGCTCGGATTGCCGCTGGTTAATGCGGCGGGCGGACTTTCGTTGACGGTCCCCTATGTCATCGTCGTTCCCGCGCTCGCGCTGCTGACGCTGGTAGTAGGGTGCATCGCCGGCTTCTATCCCGCGGTACTTCTCTCGAGGTTTCCGGCGGCGGCAGTCCTGGCCTCTGCGCGCGCGCCGGGCGGCGGCCGCGCCGGCACGCGGACACGCGAGGGACTGGTCGTGTTCCAGTTCGGGCTCGCGATCGCCTTCATCATAGCGACCTGCATACTTCTGGCGCAGACGCGTCATGTCCGGCAGGCCGACCTGGGCTTCAAGCGCGATGGCCTTCTCGTCGTGCGTTCGCTCGCCGACTCCCAGATAGACGCGGCGCGGGGGCGCGCCATCATGTCGGCAATCCGTGCCCTGCCGAACGTCACCGGCGTTGCCGCCGGCAACAGCGCGGTGGGCGGCAGCGGCAGCGACAGCGGAAACAACGTTCCGCTTCCGGGCGTACCCGGCCCGGGTCCTTCCTTGCGCTGGATACTGACGGGCCCCGGCTTCTTCGACGTGTACGGGTCGCGGCTGCTCGCCGGTCGGGTCTTCGACGATGCGCACGGCGCCGACGATGGGACCGGGCGAGGCAAGGGCGGAGCGCTCAATATCGTCATAAACAGCCGAGCCGTGCCGGCTCTTCGCTTCGGCTCTCCGCAGGACGCAATCGGCAAGACCGTGGGTGGGTCGGAGCCCCGTACGATCATCGGGGTCATCGACGACATGCGCTTCTTCTCCCCCCGCGTTCCCACCACCGCGACGTATTACGTCTATCAGCGCGACCTTGCATCAGACGCGGTCGCTTCGGTCCGGTTCGTCGGGGATCCCCGCGCGATGCTCTCTGCGATCCGAGGTGTATGGCAGCGCATGGCGCCGCAGGTGCCGTTCGACGGCGACACCGCCGAAACCCGACTCGCGACGTTCTACGAAGCCGACGACCGCGCGACGAGACTGTTCGCAATCGGGGCCGGGCTAGCCGTCCTGATCGGCTGCATCGGCCTATGGGGCCTCGCGTCGTTCAACACGCAGCGCAGGGTGAAGGAGGTCGGTATACGGAAGACGCTGGGCGCATCGTCGTACGATATCGTCAGACTGCTCGTCGGACAGTTCCTGAGGCCCGTGCTTATCGCGAATCTCGTCGCCTGGCCGCTCGCCTATGTCGCCATGCGGACATGGCTGGCGGGATTTGATGATCGGATCACGCTGTCGCCTCTATACTTCATCGGCGCCAGCGCTGCAGCCCTGCTGATCGCGGTGCTCACGGTCATCGGTCAGTCGCTACGCGCCAGTCGCGCAGCGCCCGCCTGGGCGCTCAGGCATGATTGAGCGAATGGTCGCCATCATCGCGTCGCTCGTTGCGATTGCCCCGGCGGCGGCGGCGGCGGCGGCGTCGGCGGCGTCGGCGGAAACCCTGCGCGAAGCGGTCGCCGCTGCATATGCGGGCAATCCCGTGCTCGCGGCCGCCCGCGCACGTCAGGAGGCGCTGGCGGAGACACCCGAGCAGGCGCGCGCTGCAGGACGGCCGACGATGTCCACCGACGCGGGAGCAGGCTACGACCGGTTCGGTTATGGGCGGGCCGTATCCGTGAATGCTACGGCTGCTCTACCGATATGGACCGGGGGGCGTGTCCGATCCGCCGTGCGTGCTGCCGTTGCGGACGTCGCGTCGGGGGGGGAGGGACTGCGCGATACCGAAGCCGCCGTTTTGGAGAGGGTGGTCTCTGCCTATGCCGACCTGCTCTACAACCAACAGGCCGTCGAGGTGGCCCGGGTCGGGATAGAGAGGCTGGACAGGCAGGTCGATGAGGCGCGCTCCAGATACGGACTGGGGCAGGCGACGCGAACAGACGTGGCTCAGTTGGAGGCGCAGCGTGCCACGGTCGTCGCCAATCTAGCGGATGCCGAAGGCGCGCTGGCGACGGCGGCCGCCGATTACCGGGCAGTCGTCGGGCAGGAGGCGGGCGTGCTGACGGCGGACGTACCGGTCCCTGCCGCCCTGCCGCAGACGCTGGCCGATGCCCGAGTCCAGGCGGCGTCCAGCAATCCGCTCTTGCTCCAACAGCGTGAGGTCGTCGAAGCGTCGGCTGCGAGGATCGATCAGGCACGATCCGAACGAGCGCCTTCGGTCGATCTGGTCGGATCGTATGGCCGGGGGGGGCGACTTGTCGACGGGAATACCCGCGGGTTCAACTCCGCGGCGTCTGCCGGTCTCAGCTTCAGAATGCCCCTCCTGACCGGAGGACTCGTACCGTCGCGAGTGCGGCAGGCGGAGGCCACTTTTCGAGCGGAGCGGTTCCAGGCCGACGCAGCCGCACGCGAGGCAATGCGGACCACGGACGCAGCCTGGGCGGCGTTGACCGCTGCGGGCGCGCGACTTCAGGCGAACGTCGAAGGGCTGAAGGCAGCCGATCTGGCCCTGAAGGGCGTGCGTGCCGAGTACGGCTTCGGGCTGCGGTCGACCATCGACATACTCGTCGCCGATCAGAGCTTCCGGGGGGCACAGCTGGCGGTCGCATCGGCGCGCGCCGACGTTCTGATCGCGCAGGCAGCGCTGTTGCGGGCCGCAGGGCGACTGGGCTTCGACGCATACGGATGACCGCGTCGTCGTTACGGACCTGCACAGGCTTGTCGGCGATAATTTGAGCCGATGGGTCCATCCACTTTCATGCCATGCAATCCGTGAAGGACAGTCCGGCGGAGATGACCGGCGCATGATCGCACAGAGAACGACCGCGAACGGGCCGACGATGCCGGCCCGATTTCGGCCACGATGCACCCGGATGTGCGTCGCCAACGTGCAAAGTGCTCCGCCGCCAGGATCGTTTCTAGCCGAGTCGAAAGCCTTGGGATCAGCCGTGAGCGTCGCGCAGGAAAGAGGCCGCGATAGCCATCAAAACGGTTGTCTTGCTGGCATTGCCCAAATGTTTCCGCCAAGCTTGATGGCATGATCATAGCTCCGGTGAAAGCTCCGATGGAACCGTATCCCCTTGATTCGCTTACGCCGAGTGAGCGAAAAATACTGCGGGTGCTGCTTCGGGAACGGGACCAGAAGGCGATCGCTCGGCAGCTGAACCTGAGCCCCGAAACGGTTAAGACCCATCTCCGCAACGCCCGAGAGAAGACCGGAGTGCGGACAAGTTTTGCTCTTGCCCGTGCGCTTGCCGAGCAGGAGGCGCATCCCCCAGGAAGGGGTATACCCCGTTTTGAGGGAGAGCCTAGTTCACCGCCATCGATCACGAACGAGTCATCGAAACGGCCCGAGGAGCGGGACCCGGACGATGATGCGTTTCATGAAGACCGCGTGGTCTTCGACTACGGCCCATCATCGTTCATGGCTTCTGCGTCTTGGGAGGAGAAGAAGAGGAATCCTCTGTCGGCGTCGATGCGGATGCTGATCGTGACCGGAATGGGAATCCTGCTGGTCATGCTCATAATTCTCGCATTTCCGCTTTCGGAGGCTTTCCAGCACTTCGCCGACGTTCTCGATCCACCGAAACACTGACGCCCCGGGCTTCGTCCCGTGGGCCGGGAGCAGATCGAATGCCCAAGACCCGTCTGGAAGTCGCCCGCGAAGTCTATGAAGCGTTCCGTGAGGCGGAGATCGCAGCCGAGCACAGTGCCGCGACGATTGCCCGGTGTGCGGCGACCCTCGTCGAAGCCCGTGGCAAGGCCCATCTGCCCCCGGCGGTGGGTTCGGAGATATTCTCGTTGATGGCGCGGTCGTCCAGCAGCGCATTCGAAGCCCGTCATGCCATCGTCGCCGCGCATCCGCTGTTGGACGAACTGGCTCGCGATCTCGGCCTTGTCGGTTTTGGACCCGACAAGGAGCAGGCGCCCAATGGTCTGTTCGGGAGCGCTCGGTTCCCGATGCGGGTTGTCTCCGAAGCAGCCTGATGCGAACAGCGCGGACGTCAAGCCAATGGGTCCGCGCTGCCGATGTCGATCTATTTCCTGGTGTTCTGGTCGTCTCTGCTGATCGTTTCGCTGGCGTCGTTCCAGTGGGGCGGTAGGCCCGAGAAGGCGGTGTCTGTCATGTTCCTCGGGGCGGCGGTCGCTACCTCGCTGGTCCGCCCGGCCGCCTCCGTCTCGTACCGTGACGTGGAGATCGGCGTGTTCCTGATCGACAGTCTTCTACTCGCCGGACTGGTGGTGGTCACCGTCCGGGCAGATCGTTGGTGGCCAATATGCGCGACAGCCCTGCAACTGCTCACGATCTTGTCTCACGTGGGCAAGGCGGTGAACCCGGCGCTTTGGCCGTACGGGTACCAGCTGATGGCCATCTGGGCATCATGGCCGATGGTGGCCGTACTGGCCGTGGGCGTCCTTCGATGCAGGTTCAGGACGGCGAGGCGCGACGGCACCTCGCCTGGATAGTCGCTGCCGGCGGCGAGCACGACCCAATGGCGCGCGCGGACGAACTGCTCGCCGAGTTCGGTTCGCTGGGTGCGGTGCTGGCGGCGCCGCCCCGCCGTCTCAGCCGTGCCGTCGATGGGCGAGGAAACGCCGCCCAGGGCATATCCCGGTTCAACGCCGCCACCGCTCATGTCCTGCGATCGCGGATAGCCGACAGGCCGCTGCTGTCCTGTCTCCCCGACGTAGTCGACTACCTGCGCTTCCGCCTGAGCTTCGCCTCCCACGAGCGCATACGCATACTATACCTCGACGCTCGTAATCGCCTGATGCGCGACGAGCAGGTAAGCGAAGGTACCGGGACGCGAGTGGCGATGACGGTCCGATCGATCGTCGACCGGGCGTCGGAGTTAGGCTCGGCGTCGCTAATCTTAGTGCACAACCATCCCAGCGGCGATCCCACGCCAAGCCGACAGGACATCGCCCTGACGCTCCGGATCGCCGCAGACGCGCTGCGGCACGACGTCATCGTGATCGATCATCTCATCGTAGGAGCCGAAAAGGTCTACAGCTTCCATCATGCGGGGTTCCTGGCATGACCAGGACGACCCGTCTGCCGGATCGCGCGCTGTCGCCGAAGCGTATCGGAATCGTTTCCAACGGATCGAAGAAGTGCATCGAGACTTACCGTGTCGCGGAGCATCAGGTCAGTCCCGGACTGATCGAACGAGCCGAGCGTCTCTACCGTGAAAGGCGTCGCCGGGACGCGAGAATGGGTGGGATGAGCGAACTCTTCGGAGAACCATCGTGGGATATGCTGTTGGATCTCTTCATCGCACACGGCAGATCGAGGCCCGTCAGCGTAAGCAGCGCATGCATAGCCTCGTCGACACCGCAGTCCACCGCGCTGCGCTACGTTGGGCTGTTGGAGAAGAAGGGGCTCGTAAGGCGGGCCAAGGACCCTCAGGATGGACGGCGCCAGTACCTCGAACTGACGGACGTCGGATTTTCCAACATGCATGCCTATCTCGCGGAAGCGAAATGATGATCGCAGTGAATTCCGGATCCTTCCCAGTGACTGAGTATCGTTTTCATGTTCCCAAGGGCGCGAAGCTGAAGCGCTTCCGTCAAGTCCGCCCGGCAATTCTCCTCCAGTCGCTGGCGGCCTCCGGTTTCCTTTTGAGGGGGCGAGCGGTCCATCGTACTTCCTGTTCCAGTTCCAGGTCGTCGGCTCTGAAGGCGGTCACGCGGTAGGCGATCAGGTGCGGTGTGAGCGCGTCGACCGTCCCGGTAGCCTTCGGCTCTCTACGGCCTGGGCAGCGATGGCGTGGCGCACGTCCGCTTTGAAGCGCGTTATGGTTTGGTCGTACAGTCGAAACGCTTCCGGCGTCATGTCGCGCTTGGCTCTCAACGGGACCTTCAGCTCCCGCTTTCCAGCTTTTGGAAGAAAGTTCGGATGGCTTCGGGGTAGGCGCGACGGAAAATGAGGCGGCCTGTCGGTTCTTCGCGAACCCAATCGAGCGATTTGCCCATGACGGAGTTCGTCCCATTCCCTGTACCGGATTTGGCAGCGTAACTCACGCAAATGTGGGCGGTTCTCGTCGTCTCAACCCCTTGTGGGGAAGATGGTGCCCGGAAGAGGACTCGAACCTCCACGACCTTGCGATCGCCAGCACCTGAAGCTGGTGCGTCTACCAATTCCGCCATCCGGGCACTGGGTAGGAGGGCGCCTCTAGTGGAGGGGTGCGATGCTTGTCAACACGCCTCTTGCTGGGGCAAGGGGTTATTCGTGATTGGCAGGCAAAACAAAGTGGACGGACGCGCGATGAACGACAAACTGGTGACGCTGATCGGGGGTGGCGGTTTCGTCGGCCGCTATGTCGCACAGGCGCTGCTGGCGACGGGCGCACGCGTCCGCATCGCGCAGCGCGATCCGCGGCAGGCGTTCTTCCTGAAACCGCTCGGCGGGCTCGGCCAGACGCAGTTCGTCGGTGCCGACGTCACTAAGCCCGAGACGATCGCGCATGCGGTGCACGGCTCGGACGTGGTGGTGAACCTGGTCGGCGTGCTCGCGGGCGATTTCCAGCGCGTCCAGGCACTCGGCGCGCAGACGGTGGCGCAGGCTGCGGCGAAGGCCGGCGTCGGTGCGCTCGTGCACGTCTCGGCGATCGGTGCCGATCCCGCGTCCGCTTCGGCATACGGCAAGTCCAAGGGACAGGGCGAGGCAGCGGTGCTCGAGGCGTTCCCGAACGCGACCATCCTGCGGCCATCGATCGTGTTCGGCCAGGAAGACCAGTTCGCGAACCGCTTTGCCGGGATGATCGCCAAGGCGCCGGTCGTGCCGGTGCTGCGCGCGGGCGCGAAGTTCCAGCCCGTATTTGTCGGCAACGTGGCCGACGCGGTGGTGGCGGCGGCATCCGATCCCGAGACGTTCGGCGGCAAGACCTTCGAGCTCGGCGGGCCGGATATCATCACGATGGGCAATTTGATCCGCTGGATCGCCAAGACGATCGGCCGCAATCCCTCGATCGTCGAGCTGCCGGACTTTGCCGGCGCGCTGATCGCGAAGGGCGGCTTCCTGCCGGGCGCGCCGATCACCAAGGATCAGTGGACGATGTTGCAGAGCGACAATGTCGTCACCGGCACCGATGGCCTCGCCGCGTTCGGGATCGAGGCGACGCCGCTGTCGACGGTCGCGCCGGGCTGGCTGGTGCGCTTTCGCAAGGCCGGACGGTTCGGCCGCCGCGCCGAAACGCGTGCGGAAGTTCACGCAGGCTGATGCTGCACGTGCTAAGCCTGCCCTGACACCCGCGCCTTTTTTTGAAACCCGCGACGCCGGAGCGCCTGCTTGACCGAACTTCTCACCGTCATCCTCCTCGGCATCGTCGAAGGGATCACCGAATTCCTCCCCGTCTCGTCGACTGGGCATCTGATTCTCGCGACACGGCTGCTCGGCTATGACGCGGGGCGCTGGGAAGTTTTCAACGTCGTGATCCAGCTCGGCGCGATTCTCGCGATCGTCGTGCTGTACTGGCGGACGTTCTGGGCGGTCGGCATGGGGCTGTTGAAGCGCGAGCCGAAATCCTGGCTGTTCCTGCGCAACCTCGTGGTCGCGTTCATCCCGGCGGCGGTGATCGGCCTCGCGCTGCACAAGTATATCGAGGCGCTGCTGGGGAATGCGGAGGTCGTCGCGATCGCGCTGATTGTCGGCGGCTTCGCGATCCTCGCGGTCGAGCGGTTCGCGCCGCGCAGCGACATCAGCGGCGTGGCG
This sequence comes from Pseudomonadota bacterium, assembly GCA_040388215.1. Lineage (GTDB taxonomy): Bacteria > Pseudomonadota > Alphaproteobacteria > Sphingomonadales > Sphingomonadaceae > Sphingomonas. The sequence goes on from JAZKCH010000013.1 coordinate 29,325, forward strand.
GACATCCCGCTAAAGACGGTGATCGGCATCGGCTTCCTGCAGTGCCTGGCGATGGTCCCGGGTGTCAGCCGATCGGGCGCAACGATCCTCGGTGCGCTGGCGCTGGGCGTCGAGCGGCGGACCGCGGCGGAATTCAGCTTCTTCCTCGCGATCCCGACGATGCTGGGCGCGAGCGCGCTCGAGTTGCTCAAGAACCGCGATGCGATCGCGAGCGGCGGTGGGGTCGGGCTGGGCGCCATCGCGATCGGTGCCGCGGTGTCGTTCGTCGTTGCACTGCTGGTGGTGAAGTGGTTCGTCGGGATCGTCACCAAGCATGGGTTCGTTCCGTTCGCCTGGTACCGCGTGGTTGCCGGCTCGGCAGCGCTGATCTGGTTGCTGAGCAAATAATCCCGAAACGGAACCAATTGACGCTATTGCAAGTGGTTCTCAGCTAAGTGGCGTCGAATTAAGGTTTTATAGGACAGTAAAACTGTCTCAAGTGCTGATTAGACCGTGACAAGCCTCCGATCGCGCAATAACGCGGCTGTCGGAGGCTATCATGGCGAACGATTCGATGCTCAAATTTGTCGACAGGGAGCAATCCTATCCCGACAAGCGCACCGCGGACGAGCGGGCGGACGACTTCCGCGAGATTGCGCAACGCTATGCCGTCGAACCCGCGGAAGAGCAGGCCGGGCGCTGTTCGCAGTGCGGCGTCCCCTATTGCTCGGTCCATTGCCCGCTGCACAACCATATCCCCGATTGGCTTCGGCTGACCGCGGAAGGCCGGCTGCGCGAGGCCTATGAACTGAGCAACGCGACCTCGACGATGCCCGAGATCTGCGGCCGGATCTGCCCGCAGGACCGGCTGTGCGAAGGCAATTGCGTCATTGAATTCACCGGGCATGGTGCCGTCACGATCGGCTCGGTCGAGAAGTTCATCACCGACACCGCCTGGGAAAATGGCTGGGTCGAACCGCTGGTCCCCGGAAAGTCGCGTGGCCAGTCGGTCGGCGTGATCGGTGCGGGGCCGGCAGGTCTGACCGCGGCGGAATATCTGCGCGGGCACGGGTACGATGTACACGTCTACGATCGCTACGATCGCGCCGGCGGGTTGCTCACCTACGGCATCCCCGGCTTCAAGCTCGAAAAGCCGATTGTCATGCGCCGCGTCGAGCGCCTCAAGGCCGCCGGCATTGTCTTCCACGAGGGCTTTGCGGTTGGTGACGATGCCGGCCTCGACGATCTCCGCCAGCGCCACGACGCGGTTCTGATCGCGACCGGCGTCTACAAGGCACGCGCGATGGATCTTCCGGGCGGCGGGTCGAACGGCGTGGTCGCAGCACTAGATTTCCTCGTCGCCTCGAACCGCAAGGGTTTCGGCGATGCCGTCCCCGCGTTCGACGACGGCAGCCTCAATGCGGAGGGCAAGGACGTCGTCGTGATCGGCGGCGGCGACACCGCGATGGACTGCGTCCGCACCGCGATCCGCCAAGGCGCCAAGTCGGTGAAGTGCCTGTACCGCCGCGACCGCGCCAATATGCCCGGCTCGCAGCGCGAAGTCGCGAATGCCGAGGAGGAGGGCGTCGAGTTCGTCTGGCTCTCAGGCCCGCAAAGCTTCGACGGCGGCGAAACGGTGTCGAGCGTCAAGGTCCGGAAGATGCGTCTCGGCGCTTCCGACGCGAGCGGCCGCCGCGCACCCGAACCCGATCCCGCCGGCGACTATTCGGTCGACGCCGATCTCGTCATCAAGGCGCTCGGCTTCGATGCCGAGGATTTGCCGACGCTCTTCGCGACGCCCGAACTCGGCGTGAGCCGCTGGGGCACCGTACTGGTCGACGGCAAGACGTTGATGACCTCGCTCGACGGCGTGTTCGCGGCGGGCGACATCGTCCGCGGTGCGAGCCTCGTCGTCTGGGCGATCCGCGACGGTCGCGACGTCGCCGCGACGATGCATAAATGGCTGAAGACCAAGGCTGCGAACGCGAAGGTGGCGGCATGAGCAACGAACAGGGTTCCCCGATGATCGATCAACGCGCCCGCCTCGCCGCTGAAGGCATGTACCGCCCCGAATTCGAGGGCGATGCCTGCGGTGTCGGGCTCGTCGCAGCGACAGACGGGCGCGCGTCGCGCCGCGTCGTGCAGTCGGCGGTCGATGCGTTGAAGGCGGTGTGGCACCGCGGCGCGGTGGATGCGGACGGCAAGACCGGTGACGGCGCCGGCCTGCACATCGACTTGCCCGTCCGCTTCTTCGATGACGCGGTCGCCGCCTCGGGCCACAAGGTCCGCCCGAATCGCCTCGCGGTCGGCATGATCTTCCTCCCCCGCACCGATCTCGGCGCGCAGGAGGATTGCCGGACGATCGTCGAGAGCGCGATCATCGAGGCGGGCTATACCATCTATGGCTGGCGGCAGGTGCCGGTCGACGTGTCGGTGATCGGCCAGAAGGCGCAGGCTACGCGCCCCGAGATCGAGCAGATCATGATCGCGGGGCCGCTGCCCGAGGAGCAGGACGCCGCCGAGTTCGAGAAGACGCTGTACCTCGTCCGCCGCCGGATCGAGAAGCGCGTGATCGCGGCGCAGATCCAGGGCTTCTACATCTGTTCGCTGTCGTGCCGGTCGATCATCTACAAGGGGCTATTCCTCGCCGAATCGCTCTCGGTCTTCTATCCAGATCTGTGCGATCAGCGCTTCGAGAGCCGCGTCGCGATCTTCCATCAGCGCTATTCGACCAACACTTTCCCGCAATGGTGGCTGGCGCAACCGTTCCGCTGCCTCGCGCATAACGGCGAGATCAACACGATCCGCGGCAACAAGAACTGGATGCTCAGCCACGAGATCCGCATGGCGAGCCTCGCGTTCGGCGACAATTCGGAGGACATCAAGCCGGTGATCCCCGCCGGCGCGTCCGACACCGCTGCGCTCGATGCCGTGTTCGAGGCGATCTGCCGCTCGGGCCGCGATGCGCCGACCGCCAAGCTGATGCTCGTGCCCGAAGCCGCCAGCCCGGACATGCCGCCCGAGCATACCGCGATGTACCAGTATCTCGCCTCCGTCATGGAGCCGTGGGACGGCCCCGCCGCGCTGGCGATGACCGATGGCCGCTGGGCGGTCGCCGGCATGGATCGCAATGCGCTGCGTCCGCTCCGCTACACGCTGACCTCGGACGGCTTGCTGATCGTCGGCTCGGAAAGCGGCATGGTCGTCGTTCCCGAATCGACCATCGTCGCCAAGGGGCGGCTCGGGCCGGGCGAGATGATCGCGGTCGACCTCGACGAAGGTCGCCTGCTCCAGGATCGCGAAGTAAAGGATCGCATCTCGGGCGAGGCGGATTACGCCGCGATGATCGGCGAGTTCCACACGCTCGCCGACCTGCCCTCGGTCGAGGACGCGATCGTCCGCTACGACCGTGCCGAACTCGCGCGCCGCCAGGTCGCCGCAGGGCAGACTATGGAGGACATGGAGCTCATCCTATCGCCGATGGTCGAATCCGCGAAGGAGGCGATCGGATCGATGGGCGACGATACGCCGCTCGCGGTCATCTCCGACAAGCCGCGGCTGATCAGCCAGTTCTTCCGCCAGAACTTCTCGCAGGTGACCAACCCGCCGATCGATCCGCTGCGCGAGCGTCACGTGATGTCGCTCAAGACGCGGTTCGGTAATCTCGCCAACATCCTCGACGTGCGTGATCAGCGCGAGCGCGTGCTGGTGCTCGATTCACCCGTGCTCACGGGCGAGCATTGGTCACGGCTGAAGGCGCATTTCGGCAACGCGGTTGCCGAGATCGACTGCACGTTCGACGTCGGTGGCGGTCCGGAAAAACTCCGCGCGGCGATCCAGCGGATCCGCAACGAAGCCGAACAAGCCGTCCGCCAGGGCAAGAGTGAGATCTTCCTCACCGACGAGGCGATCAGCGAAGATCGCGTCGGCATCGCCGGCGTGCTCGCGGTCGCCGCGGTCCATACCCACCTGGTCCGCCGGGGCCTGCGCTCCTACGCGTCGATCAACGTCCGCTCGGCCGAGTGCCTCGACACGCATTATTACGCCGTGCTGATCGGCGTCGGCGCGACCACCGTGAACGCCTATCTCGCCGAAGCCGCGATCGTCGATCGCCAGTCGCGCGGGCTGTTCGGCGATCTCGACCTCGCCGAATGCCTCCGCCGCCACCGCGTCGCGGTCGAGGAGGGGCTGCTCAAGATCATGTCGAAGATGGGCATCGCGGTCATCTCGTCCTACCGTGGCGGCTATAATTTCGAGGCCGTCGGCCTGTCGCGCAGCCTAGTGAACGACCTGTTCCCCGGCATGCCCGCCAAGATCAGCGGCGAGGGCTATGCCTCGCTCCACGTCAACGCAACCGACCGGCACGAGGCGGCCTTCGATCCGGCGGTGGCGACGTTGCCGATCGGCGGCTTCTATCGCCAGCGCCATACCGGCGAGACGCACGCCTATTCCGCGCAACTGATGCACCTGCTCCAGACCGCGGTCGCAACCGACAGCTATACGAGCTACCTGCAATTCTCGCGCGGCGTGTCCGACCTGCCGCCAGTGTATCTGCGCGATCTGCTCCAGTTCAACTTCCCTGCGGAGGGCGTGCCGGTCGATCAGGTCGAGGCGATCACCGAGATCCGCAAGCGCTTCGTCACCCCCGGCATGTCGCTCGGCGCGCTGTCGCCGGAAGCACACGAAACGCTGGCGATCGCGATGAACCGGATCGGCGCGAAGGCCGTGTCGGGCGAGGGCGGCGAGGACAAGTCGCGCTTCGTGCCCTACGCGAACGGCGACAACGCCAACTCGTCGATCAAGCAGGTCGCGTCCGGGCGCTTCGGCGTGACGGCGGAATATCTGAACGCGTGCGAGGAGATCGAGGTCAAGGTCGCACAGGGCGCCAAGCCCGGCGAAGGCGGACAGCTGCCCGGCTTCAAGGTCACCGAATTCATCGCCAAGCTGCGCCATGCGACGCCCGGCGTGACGCTGATCTCGCCGCCGCCGCACCACGACATCTACTCGATCGAGGATCTCGCGCAGCTTATCTACGACCTGAAGCAGATCAATCCGCGCGCCCGCGTCTGCGTGAAGCTCGTTTCGTCCGCAGGCATCGGCACCGTCGCGGCGGGCGTGGCGAAGGCGCATGCCGACGTGATCCTGATCGCCGGCCATGTCGGCGGGACGGGCGCGTCGCCGCAGACCTCGATCAAGTACGCGGGCACGCCGTGGGAAATGGGCCTGTCGGAGGTCAACCAGGTGCTGACGCTCAACGGCCTGCGCGGTCGCGTGCGGTTGCGCACCGATGGTGGCCTCAAGACCGGGCGCGACATCGTCATTGCCGCGATCCTCGGCGCGGAGGAGTTCGGGATCGGCACGCTGTCGCTGGTGGCGATGGGCTGCATCATGGTGCGGCAGTGCCATTCGAACACCTGCCCGGTCGGGATCTGCACGCAGAACGACGCGCTGCGGCAGAAGTTCGTCGGCACGCCCGAGAAGGTGATCAACCTGATGACGTTCATCGCCGAGGAAGTCCGCGACATCCTCGCGCGGCTCGGCGTGAAGAGCCTCGACGATGTGATCGGGCGGACCGAACTGTTGCGGCAGGTCAGTCGCGGCGCGGAGCATCTCGACGATCTCGATCTCAACCCGATCCTGGCGAAGGTCGACGCCGACGATTCGCAGCGCCGGTTCTCGCTCTCGACCTTCCGCAACGAAGTGCCCGACAGCCTCGACGCGCAGATCATCAAGGACGCGTCCGCGGTGTTCTCGCGCGGCGAGAAGATGCAGCTGACCTATTCGGTGCGCAACACGCACCGCGCGGTTGGTACGCGACTGTCGAGCGAGATCACGCGCAAGTTCGGCATGTCGACGCTGGCGGACGATCACGTGACGATCCGTTTGCGGGGGTCGGCGGGCCAGTCGCTCGGCGCGTTCCTGTGCAAGGGGATCACGCTCGAAGTGTTCGGCGATTCGAACGACTATGTCGGCAAGGGGCTGTCTGGCGGCACGATCATCGTGCGGCCGGCGGTGAGTTCGCCGCTGGCGTCGCAGGACAACACGATCATCGGCAACACCGTGCTCTACGGTGCGACGTCGGGCCGACTGTTCGCGGCGGGGCAGGCGGGCGAGCGCTTCGCGGTCCGCAACTCGGGCGCGACCGTCGTCGTCGAGGGCTGCGGCGCGAACGGCTGCGAGTACATGACCAACGGCATTGCAGTGGTGCTCGGCGCGGTCGGCGCGAACTTCGGTGCGGGGATGACTGGCGGGATGGCGTTCGTCTACGATCCCGACGACGTGTTCGCGAAGCGGGCGAACCCGGAGAACATCACCTGGGACCGCGTAAAGTCGCTCCACTGGGCCGATGTCCTGCTCGATCTGGTCCGTGATCATGCCGACACCACGGACAGCAAATGGTCGAAGGGCCTGCTGGAGGATTGGGATCGTGTCGCGCCGCATTTCTGGCAGATCGTCCCGAAGGAAATGCTCACCCGCCTGAGCCACCCGCTGGATGACAGCGTGGAACTGGTGGCGGCGGAATAACCCCAAGCCTTCACACCACCCCGGCGAAGGCCGGGGCCCAGTTGGGGGACGTCGCAAACGAAGGACGGCGCTTCGTTACTGCGACCTTTCCAACTGGGCCCCGGCCTCCGCCGGGGAGGTGTAGGGGTGAAGTCAGTTGGTTTCGCGCAGAGGCGCAGAGGACGCGGAGCTGTTTCGCTCGGTGCGAGCGCTCGACATTACAACGTGCGTTGTTGAGAGGCTCGCTTCGCGACAAGCGCAACACCTCCGCGCTCTCTGCGCCTCTGCGCGAACAAAACTTCTCGAGACAAACGCCACGCCACCCAACCCGCGCTAGTGACACACCCGCCCACCACCGCCTAAACGAAGCGCATGTGGCAGCTTTATCAATTTCCCCTGTGTCCCTTCTCGCGAAAGGTGCGCCTGCTGCTGGGCGAGAAGGGGGTCGGCTACGAACTGGTTCGCGAATCGCCGTGGGATCGCCGTGACGAATTCATGGACATGAACCCCGCCGGCCAGACCCCGGTTATGGTCGACGCATCCCGCGGCGTCGCGCCGCTCATTGATTCGATGGCGATCTGCGAATTCTTCGAGGAAACCGTCGAGAAGGCGGCGATGATCAACGGCACCGCGACCAACCGCGCCGAGATCCGCCGGCTGGTCACGTGGTTCGACACGCATTTCTACCGCGACGTCACCGGGCCGCTGCTCCACGAGCGCATGGTGAAGCGCCTAGCCCACCGCACCGCGCCCGACGCGAAGGGCCTGCGCGAGGCGATGAAGGCCGCGGTCGGGCATCTCGATTATATGGACTATTTGCTCGATCACCGGAACTGGCTGGGCGGCGCGACGATGAGTCTCGCCGATCTGGCCGCGGCGGCGCAGATCTCGGTGACCGATTATCTCGGCGGGATCGACTGGAAGGGCCACGACCAGACCGCGCGCTGGTATCGCGGCTTCAAGAGCCGCCCGAGCTTCCGCCCGCTGCTGTCCGAACGGATGGAGCTGATCTCACCCCCGGCGCACTACGACAATGTCGATTTCTGAGCAGATCGCCTATCCCGACTTCGAGAAGGTCGACATCCGCGTCGGCACGATCGTCGAGGCTGAACCTTTTCCGGAGGCACGCAAACCCGCGTTCAAGCTGCGGATCGATTTCGGCGACGAGATCGGCGTGAAGCGCTCGTCCGCGCAGATTACCGAGCATTATACGCCTGAGACTTTGGTCGGTCTTCAGGTCGCCGCGGTGGTGAACTTCCCGCCACGCCAGATCGGGCCGATGATGTCCGAAGTCCTGACGCTCGGCTTCCCCGACGCGGATGGGAAAGTGGTGCTGATCTCGCCGACCGGACCAGTCCCGAACGGCGGGAGGCTGTTCTAAAGAAAGATCCTCCCCCGCCAGGGGGAGGTGGCTGGCCCTTGCCAGACGGAGGGGGAGGACAGGAAACCGCTGCTGCGTATCCTCCCCCTCCGTCACCTTCGGCGCCACCTCCCCCTGCCGGGGGAGGATCAGCCGAGGCCCCTACTGCCGCAGGTCGTTCTGCGTGATCGGCACGATCTTCACCTCGACGCGACGGTTCGCGGCGCGGCCCGCATCGGTGTCGTTCGACGCGATCGGCTGCGTCTTCCCGTAGCCACGCGTGCCGATCCGCGCTGCCTGCACGCCGTGACCCGACAGATAATCCGCGACCGAGCGTGCCCGACGCTCCGACAGCGTCTGGTTGTACGCGTCGCTGCCGGTCGAATCGGTATGCCCGTACACGTCGACATAGGTCTGGTTGTACTGCGACAGCGTATCCGCGACCTGGTCGAGCGTCCGCTGGAACTGCGGCTGCACATTGGCGCTGTCGTACGCGAAGGTGATGCCCGACGGGATGTTCAGCACCAGATCGTCGCCCTGGCGGATCACCTGCACGTCGGTGCCCGCGGTGCGCGCGCGCAGGTCGCGCTCTTGCTTGTCCATATACGCGCCGATGCCCGCACCCGCGAGGCCGCCGATGCCCGCGCCGAGCAGCTTCTCGGTCCGGTCATGCCGTCCGCCGACCACGTCGCCGAGCAGATAGCCGCCCAGCGCGCCGCCGATACCGCCCAGCGCAGTCTTCGAAATCGTCTGGCGCCCCGTCTCGGGATCGGTGGTGCAACCGCTGGTGGCAATCAGTGCGGCGATCGCTGCGCCTGCGAACATCTTGGTTTTCATAGATAATCTCCCTGAGACATGACGAATGACGGCTTCGTGTCCGATACGCCCGATAACCCGGTGTCGCGACGATTGTTCCGCCTGCGCACTGAACCGAGCCTGACCATCTTCGCGGCGTAATGTCGAGTATGCGAAAGCCGGTATGCAAGGACGGTTGTGCGACGGGCCGTTGTCCTGCAAAGAGGCGGCGAGCCAATGGCACCGCTTCCCCCCTTCCCCTGGATCGACGTCGCGATCATCCTCGCGCTCGTCGCGTTGAACGGCGTGTTCGCGATGAGCGAACTGGCCATAGTCTCCGCGCGGAAAGCGCGGCTCGAGGCGATGGCGCGTTCTGGCAAGAAGGGCGCGCGCGCCGCGCTCGTGCTCGCCGCCGATCCCGGCAAGTTTCTCTCGACCGTCCAGATCGGCATCACGCTGATCGGCATCCTCGCCGGTGCGTATTCGGGCTCGAGCCTCGGCATGCCGACCGCGGCGCGGTTGCAGGCGCTCGGCCTCTCCGCCTCGACTGCGGAGACCGCCGGGTTCGCGATCGTCATCGGCCTTACGACCTATGCATCGCTGATCATCGGCGAGCTCGTGCCGAAACAGTTCGCACTGCGCGGGCCCGAGGCGATCGCCTCGTTGATGGCGCCGGTGATGCGCTGGCTCGCGATCGGCACCGCGCCGATCGTCTGGGTGCTCGATTCGACCAGCGCGCTGATCTTTCGCGCGCTCCGCCTAAACCGCGAATCGGAAGAGCACGTCACCGCCGAAGAACTCCACATGATCGTCGCCGAGGCGTCGAAGTCGGGGATCATCGAGGAGCATGAGCGCTCGATCATCTCGGGCGTCGTCCGCCTCGCAGACCGCCCGGTGCGCGAAGTGATGACGCCGCGCACCGAGATCGACTGGCTCGATTGCGACTGGGGCCCCGACGAGATCCGCGAGACGCTACTGGCGTCGCAGCACACCCGCCTGCCGGTCGGCGAAGGCTCGATCGACGCGGTCAAGGGCGTCGTCCAGGCACGCGACATCGCGGCCGCGCTGTTCCGCGGCGAGCCGATCGACCTGCGCGCTTTGATGCGGAAAGCGCCCGTCGTGATCGACCAGATCGACGCGATGGACGCGCTGCTGGCACTCCGCGAAGCCGAAGTGCCGATGGCGCTGATCCACGACGAATACGGCCATTTCGAAGGCATCGTGACGCCGGCCGACCTGCTCGCCGCGATCGCCGGCGAGTTCAAGTCGGACTCGGATCCGGACGATGCGCCTTCGGTTGTGGTCCGTGACGACGGCTCGTTGCTGGTGGCGGGAACGATGGCGGCGGATTCGCTAGCCGACCGCCTCGGCATCGACCTACCCGAGGACCGCGACTATGCGACCGTCGCGGGCTTGGCGCTGTCGGTGTTCCGCCACCTGCCGGGCGAAGGCGAAAGCTTCGTCGAACAGGGCTGGAAGTTCGAGATCGTCGATCTCGACGGCCGCCGGATCGACAAGCTGCTGGTGAGCGAAGTCTAACGCCGCTTCGCGCAGAATCTGATTTGGCGAGACCAATCGGTCCCACATACTGATACGTATTAGTCGCGGATTATAGGTAAATGTTCAAGCTTGCTCGAAATATTGTCCGCTATCGTACAGCCAATAATAAATTACGTTTATATCGGTAAAATACCCAGATTTGTTGTATCTATAGTTTATCGGAATTTGAGGGCGAGTCGAAACACTGTCCTGAAGCAAGAGGATGATAGTGTCGGGTGCTGGCTCCCACTTCGATCGGCAGGATATATTCTGCTGTGAACCAGGGGAGATATTGTATGACCGATCTATTCGATCCCGACGCCGTTCTGCCAGCGGCCTTCGTTCCGACACCGACACAGGAATTCAACGTGGCGTCCGCGCGCCGCAATGCGGGGCGACAGACCGTCAAGCCAGCGCTGGAGCTGGTGCGGTCGGCCGATGCCGCCAGCGATCGACCGTCGCCGAAGAGCGGACTGAAAGCGATCGACAGAGGCTTGAAGGGCGACCCGGTGCTCCGCCCCTTTCCGATACCGATTCCGTTTCCTCTCCCGATACTCTTCGGATCGCGATCGCTCATCTACAAACAGGACCCTAGCGTTGCGGAGATCGGCATCCGTAAGGTGTTCCTACGCGGTCTGATCGCGCCGGGCCCGAAGACCGCCCGGATCGCCATGGCGGGTGTCGCCCCAGTCAGCCCGAACAGCATGAGCGACTTCATCCAGGTTCCCGGTTCAGAGGCGTTCGATACGGTACAGGGATTCAGCGTCGTTCATCAGGCGCTGACGATGTGCCAGCGTGCGTTGGGCGGAACGATCAAATGGCAGTGGAACAGCGGCGCCAATACCGATCCGATCACCGTTTCGCCGCGCGCTGGCGTGACGATGAACGCCTATTACAGCCGGTCGGACAAGGCGCTGAAGTTCTTCTACTTCAACAAGCCCGGGGTGCCGAGCCCCGCGCCGGTGATCTACACGGTTCGCTCGTTCGACATCGTGACGCACGAAACCGGACATGCGGTGCTCGATTCGCTCAAGCCCGGTTGGATCGGCGCGAGTTCCAATCCTCAGACCGGCGCGCTGCACGAAGCGTTTGGCGATTTGTTGGCGATCTTCTCGGCGCTCGCGCAACTCGATCAGGTCGAGGCGCTGATCGTCCAGACCAAGGGCAACCTCCACAGCAAGTCCTTCCTGTCGGACATGGCGGAAGAGTTCGGGCTTGCACTGGGGCGCGATAACGGTTTGCGCAACGCCGATAACGACAAGAAACTGAGCGAGGTGACGTCCGAAGTCCATGATCTCAGCCAAGTGTTCACCGGCGGAATCTACGATGTGCTGGCGGATATGTTCGTGTTCGACCGACACATCGACAAGGAGGACGAGGCGCATACGCTGCTCAAGACGGCGCAGTATCTCTTCACGCTGCTCTTGCGCGGGATCCAGGCGGCACCGGCGACCGACGCAACCTTCGCCCACGTCGTCAACGCTATGCTCACGATCGCGGCGGCGGACGGCAAACCGGTGCAATATCGAAACTTTCTCCGCAATCGGTTTACGTTGCGCGAGGTCGTGGTCTCGCCGGTCCCGCTTGATGTAGATGTCGACGAGCATGTCACGCTTGCGGCGGTCGATCACCCGCACCTGACGGTGACGGGAACGGGGCTGCAGGATCGTTCTGGGTGCTGCGGAACGCTCAGGTTGCGCGAATACAGCGTGACACCGGCAATGCTCGCGCAGGAGATTGCCGATATTCGCGGCGGCTTCGGTGGGGGGAGCGAAACCCCCGAGTTGATCGCGGCAGAGTGACCGGGTGGCGTGGGGGCGTAGGATTGATCTACGTTCCCATGCTTGCCGCGTGTAGTCTATCGATGATGACACCGCGCGTGACGACCAGTCCGGTCGATGCGGTGGCGACAAGCAAGGACATGAACTTGATCGGTAAATGTACCAAGTTGCGCGTGACCCAGGTCGGCGGCATTGCCGGCAATGTTGCGATGCCGCCGTTGATCGATCTCGATCGCCGTATGTTGGACGAGCACGGTGGCGCGCTGATGGACGCGGCCTGCGACCAGTTGATCGCCGCGTATCATGGTGTTGAGGGCAGCGAGCATCTCGGCGCCGACCTGCCGGGGTATCGGGTCGAGACCGAAGACGAGCAGAATCGTCCCTATACATTCTCGCTCGGGGGACCGGAAACGCATACCGGCCTGGATGCCGACGCCGACGTGCCGCTGGTACTCGCGCCTCTGCTGGCGTTGCCGCAAGCCCCCGGTCACGTCGAACACTGACCATGTATCTTATACGGTGATCCGCTGCGCTCGGTGGCAACGCGGAGGCAGCACAGTGTCTCGCCGACGACCCGGCGCTGGCGGCAATTTCAATTGCGGAACGGCCACCGGGTTCGCGCTGTCGGTGCGCAGCACGCCGCCGCACGATCGCGTCGTCGAACTGAGGTTGCGTACGGAATCGTCAATCGCCTGCCGTGACGACGAATGGAGCGGCAAGACCTGACCTACGCGAACACGGAGGCCATGGCGTCCGGCCGTCGTCCCCGGATATGCTGGAGTCTCTTCCTCAGACTGGAAACGAAATCCCAAAGGGAAACGCAGGGCTGCACGAGATGATATCCAAGCGGCAGCGGACATTGATGGGGAAGGCGACGTTCACGGTGTCGATCGCGGTTCGACAGAGGGTTCGTCCGCTGGCAACCCAACTACAGGGTCTATAGCCGCCGGAGTGCTGACCACCGGAGCCTTTACCGGTCCAGTCGTAACCGGCCGTGCTCCTGGCTCCAGATCACTCGGCACGAACGGCACCACGCTTGGCGGTGGCCCAGACATACCTGCCGGATCACCCTCGACTCGCCCGTGGAGATGGTCGATCTCCGCCTGGCGCCGATTGAGATAGAACGACCGTGTCGCTGCGTAGGGATCGGGCGAATTGTCGTGCAGGTCTTTCAGCGTCTGGTCGAATTCGGACCGGTGATCGAGCGCGCCCAGGATTCCCGCGGGGATCGTGTACGTCGCGCTGGTGAAGGGCTTGCCGACGCCGACCGGAAGGATCAGGCGATCGACCGCGCCGCCGAGCAGATCGCGTATCGTCGTCGGCCCGACGATCGGCAGGAACAGGAACGGGCCGTTCTTCACGCCGTAATAGCCGAGCGTGTTGGCGAAGCCGTTCGAGCGCCGTGGCAAATGGAACGGCTTGCGCTTCGCCACGTCGAGCACGCCCGCCACGCCGATCGTCGTATTGATCGCGAACCGCCCGACCGTCTCCGCCGCCTTGCCCGGCTTGAGCTGCAGGATGAAGTTCAGGAAGACGATCGGCTCGCGCAGATTGTAGAGGAAGTTGTGGATGCCGCGGCGGATCGGGCTTGGCACGGTCTTCTTGTAAGTGCGCGCGACCGGGCCGATCACCGCGTCGTCGACTTTCTGCGTCACCGCGAATGACTCGGCGTTGACCGCGCGCAGCGGATCGCCCGCGCTTTCCTTGCGGCCGGTGACGACGATGTCGGTCTGCGCGCGCTCCGAAGCCGGCGTGCCGATCGGGGGAGGGCCGATCGGCGGAATCTGCTGGGTCGGCAGGCCTTGCGGCTGGCCCTGTGCCTGCAGGTCGACCGCCGGAAGCGACGCGGTCAACGCGATCGGTGACACCGCCATGGCCGTGATCGCGGGCATATCACCCGCGAACGGCGAAAGCACGGCACCAAGCGATACCCCAGGAATCGCGCGCGCATCGCCGCCGATCACGACGGGCGCAGCCGTGAGATGCACCGGGGCGGACGTCAACAGCATCGCACTCATCATTACCAGCATGTGAACTCATCGCCCTGTCTACCGCCCTCATATTTCGAGGTGCGACGCGTCCAGACATGCCCGTCGCCACGCGTTCGGCATAGAGCCAATCGACATTACCGGCCGGGTTGGAAGGCCGTTACGTGTTGAACGCGCGGCATATCGCGGTTGCACGCATCGGCGCGGCTTACAGCTTGCCGAACACCGCCTCGAAGCCCGCCTTGTCGCCCGCCGCAAGCAATCGCGCCTGCTCGATCCAGCGATCACGGCCCATCCGCCCGGTGAAGTTGCCGAGCTGCGCGTCGATGCGCTGCGCCTCGCTGTCCGACAGTGCCGCCATCTGGCCGATCGTCGCAACGCCGAGCGCGCCCAATTGCGCAGCAACCTTCGGTCCAAGCCCCTTCAACTGCGTGACGGGGTCGTCTGCATAGGATGGTGTTGGCGGTGTCGATTCGACGGGTGCGGGTGCGGGCTCTGGCGCGGCCGGTTCGACCGGCGCCGACGGTGCCATTTCGGTCGCCGGGCTGGCCTCCAGCGGCGCGGCGGCGGCGATCGGTTCGTCGGCCAGACGATCGGGCGTTGGCGCGGCGTCGGAGTCAGGCGTATCGGAGATTCGTGCAGGCGCAGTCCGAACCGCGGGTGTGCGCTGGGGTTGGGGCTGGATCGGCGGCTGAGCCTGGGGCGGCGCGACCGGGGCTACGGTCTGCGTCTGGACTTGGGACTGCGAGGCAGTACGCGCTTCCGGTTCGGCTGCGATCGGCACGGGTGGAACGCCCGCTTCCTCGGCATTGGCGATCACGTCGCGCGATGCCTGCACGCGGCTGCGTTTCGCCTTGATGCCCCAGATCAGGCCAAGGATCACCAGGATCGCCACCACGGCGATGATCGTGAAATGGATCGCGGTCAGCGTGGCGATGCCGTCAGGCAGCAGGCTCAGGCCCGAGGCGGAGGTCGCGGAAGTTTCGTTCATGCTCATACTCGTAGCGATGCGCGCGAAAGGCGGCGAGACCTAATCGGCCGAAACTGATCCTCCCCCGCAAGGGGGAGGTGGCTGGCGCTTGCCAGACGGAGGGGGAGGTGAGCGAAACCGAGGTTGCGTATCCTCACCCTCCGTCACCTTCGGCGCCACGCCCCTCTGGCGGGGGGGATCAGCAAAGGCGGGTTACCCGCGCGCGATTTCGCGCCAGCCTATGTCGCGGCGGTAGAAGCCTTCCGCGAAGTCTATCGCCTCGACCGCGCGATAGGCGTTCGCCTGCGCCGCGGCGACGTCATCGCCGGTCGCGGTCACCGCAAGCACGCGCCCACCCGACGCGACCAGTCCACCGTCCTCCAAGCGAGTGCCCGCGTGGAACACGGTGCCGCCGGCCGCGCGCGCGGAATCGAGCCCAACGATAGATCCGCCCGCCTTGGGCGTGCCCGGATACCCTTCCGCCGCCATGACCACGGTCAGCGCTGTCTCATCGCTGAACTTCGCCGCCGGCATTTCGCCAAGCCGTCCTTCCGCCGTGGCGAGCATCGTCGCGAGCAGATCGCCCTGGAACCGCATCATCAGCACCTGCGTCTCGGGATCGCCGAACCGCGCGTTGTATTCGATCAGTTTCGGCCCCTGCGGCGTCAGCATCAGCCCGGCATACAGCACGCCGGAGAACGGAGCGCCTTCCGCCGCCATCGCCGCCACGGTCGGCGCGACGATCTCGTCGATCGCGCGCTGTTCGAGAGCGGGCGTCAGCACGAGGGCAGGGCTGTACGCGCCCATCCCGCCGGTGTTCGGCCCGGTATCGCCTTCGCCGACGCGTTTGTGATCCTGCGCCGAGCCGAACGGCATCAGCGACACGCCGTCGGTCAGCACGAAGAGGCTCGCCTCCTCGCCTTCGAGGAACTCCTCGATCACCGCCTCGGCTTCCCCATCGGCGAACAGCGCGTCGAGCGCCACATCGGCCTCGGCGGCGCTGAACGCGATGACCACGCCCTTGCCCGCCGCGAGGCCGTCCGCCTTGATGACCACCGGTAGCGAGAAGGTCCGGGCGAGTGCGGCATCTGCCTCTTCGCGCGTCTTTACGCGGACATAGCCCGCGGTCGGGATCCCGGCGCGCAGACACAGATCCTTGGTGAAGCCCTTCGACCCCTCAAGCTGTGCCGCCGCCTTAGAAGGTCCGAACGCCGGAATGTCCGCGGCCCGAAGTGAGTCCGCCAACCCATCGACCAGCGGCGCTTCCGGCCCGATCACGACCAGCCCGACCTCATGCTCGCGCACGAACGCGACGACGGCGGCGTGGTCCGTCGCATCCAGCGGCACGAGTGTCGCAAGCCGCGCGATCCCGGGGTTGCCCGGCGCGGCATACAGCGTATCGAGGCCTCTAGATTGCACCAGCTTCCACGCGAGCGCATGTTCGCGCCCCCCCGAGCCCAGCAGCAGGACGTTCATGCCCGATCCCTTTTCCGATGACTTGTCCAGCGACATGGTGGCAAACATGGGGCGGCTGGTAGCCGAGCAAGTCCCCGGCGACAACGCACTCGCCATGTCGGTCGGCGAACTCGCGTTCAAGCTGAAGCGGATGGTCGAGGGCGAGTTCGGCCATGTCCGCCTGCGTGGCGAAATCTCGGGCTGGAAACGCGTCGCCTCCGGGCATTGCTACATGTCGCTCAAGGACGACCAGGCGGTGATCGACGGCGTCATCTGGAAGGGCAATGCGTCGAGCCTCGCGTTCGTGCCGCAGGACGGCATCGAGGTGATCGCGACCGGTAAGCTCACCACCTATCCCGGCCGCTCGAAATACCAGATCGTCATCGAGCGAATGGAACTGGCGGGTGCTGGCGCGCTGATGGCGCTGCTCGAAAAGCTGAAGGCGAAGCTGGCCGGCGAGGGGCTGTTCGACCGCGCGCGCAAACAGGCGCTGCCGTTCATGCCGAAGGTCATCGGCGTCGTCACCTCGGGCACGGGCGCGGTGATCCGCGACATCCTCCACCGCCTGGAGGATCGCTGTCCGACCCACGTCATCGTCTGGCCGGTCAAGGTGCAGGGCGAGGGTTCGGCCACAGAGATCGCCGCCGCCGTCCGCGGGTTCGACGCGATTCAATCGGGCGGGCCGGTGCCGCGGCCCGACCTCGTGATCGTCGCGCGCGGCGGCGGCTCGGTCGAGGATCTGTGGTCGTTCAACGAGGAGGTCGTCGTCCGCGCGGTCGCGGCCTGCACGATCCCGATCATCTCCGCCGTGGGCCACGAGACCGACACGACCTTGTGCGACTACGCTGCCGATCTGCGTGCGCCGACGCCGACCGCCGCAGCCGAGATCGCGGTGCCGGTGCTCGCCGACCTGCGCCTGACGATCGACAGCCACCGCAACCGGGCCGAACGCTGCGCCCGCCGTCATGTCGAGCGCAACCGCGAGCGCCTCGATGCGCTGGCGCGGCTGCTGCCGAAGCGCGACCAGTTGCTCGGCCCGCAGCGCCAGCGTGCCGACGATTTCGGCCAGCGGCTCGATCGCGGGCTGGAGCGGAGGCTGACCCTGGCGCGCGGTAGTCTCGATCGGTCGGGCGCCGCGCTCCGCCCCGCCACGTTGGAACGCAAGCTTGAGGCGAAACGTGCGCAGCTCGACGCAACGTGGCGCCTGGTCCAGTCGCTCAACCCCGACGCGATCCTCGACCGTGGCTATGCCCGCGTCACCGCCCGCCCTGGCGGCGAGACGCTTGCTTCCGCCAAGTCGGCGCGCGACGCGGGCGCGCTGACGCTCCACTTCCGCGACGGCGTGGTCGACGCGGTCACCGACACCGGTCTTGAGCGCCCCGCCGCCAAAACCTATGCTGCCCCCAAGGCAAAGCCCGCGCCCGATCCGGCGCCACGCCAGCCGACCCTGCTGTAAAGAAGAGCTCCGCAATGCTGATGTCCAACTCCGACCGCGCCGCGCGCCTGCACTATATGGCGAACGGTTTCCGCGTGCTCAGCCCCGGCGACCACGTGCCCTGCGCCGCGACTGGCCACCGCATCGCGCTGGAGGATCTGCGCTACTGGAGCGTCGCCCGCCAGGAAGCCTATTCGACTGCAGCGGCAGCCAGCGAAGCGATGGCGCCACGATGATGCGGGCGGCGGTGCTCGTCCTGATGGTCGCGACCAGCGCCACCGCCCAGCAAGCGCCGCCCCCGATTACCGTAGCTGCGAGCCCCTTCCGCTGGACCGGCACGCTCAGCCAGGGCGGACTGATCCTCGGGACCGCCCCCGTCGGAACGCGCAGCGTCATGCTGAACGGCAAGCCGATCGCGCTGGCCGCCGACGGCCGTTTCCTCGCCGGCTTCGACCGCGATGCCGGCCCGCAAGCGTCACTGACCGCGACACTATCCGACGGTCGCACGATTCAGCAATCGCTGACGATCGCACCGCGAAGCTGGGACATCTCGCGCCTGTCCACCTTGCCCAAATACCCCGTCCCGGAAGCGGAATTCACGCGCATCCGCCCCGGCGAACTCGCCGAGATCAAGGCTGCACGACAAATATCCACGGTGTCCGACGGATGGCGGCAGGCATTCGCGTGGCCGGTGACGGGGCGGATCTCGACGCTGTTCGGGTCGCAGCGCATCTACCGCAACGGCGAGGCGGGATCCTATCATTCCGGAATCGATATCGCGCGTGAGACAGGGGCGGTCGTGCGTGCTCCCGCCGACGGCGTCGTGATCCTGGCCGCCGGCCACCCCTTCACGCTGGAGGGCAATTTGCTGATGATCGACCACGGCATGGGCCTCAACAGCGCGTTCCTGCATCTGTCACGCATCGACGTGAAACCCGGCGAGCATGTCACAAAGGGTCAACCAGTCGGTGCCGTCGGCATGACCGGTCGCGCCACCGGCCCGCACCTCCACTGGAGCCTACGCTGGAACGACGCGAAGTTGGATCCGATGCTGATCGCGGGACCGATGCGCCCCTAATTCTGGCGCCCCTCATTCTGGTGCTTCGCCTTAACCCCAGGCTGGCTGCCGACGCTCAACCGGAAGCTGCCGAGTGCGGCCCGCTTAATGATGATCTTGTCGTTCGCGCGCGGTCGGCGGGCGATGATATTGTCGTCGGTCTGCGTCCAGCGCGCGCCGTGCGCCATGACGAAGCTCACGCCGGCGGCACTGGGCTATGTCCAGACCCCTGGTTTCCAGTCGGGCAAGAACAGGGATAGGTCGTCAACGCGTCGATGACCTTCGAGGGTGGTGAATATGGCGTCCAGTCGCCACTCGCTAGCGAAGGCATCGCGCTGAACGTCGGTAGCGAGTACCGCAAGGAGTCGCTGAGCCTCGAGGTCCACAACGGCTTCCTGAGCGGCGATCTCGCCGGCCAGGGCGGTGCGACCTTGCCGATCCGTGGCAGCTACAACGTCAAGGAAGCGTTCGGCGAACTGCAGGCGCCGCTCGTCAGCGACTGCCCGTTCTTCAACGAGCTGAAGGTCAGCGGTGGCTTCCGCTATTTGAGCTACAGCACGGCTGGTTTGGCACACTCGTACAAGGGTGAGCTGGCCTAGGCGCCGATCTATGATTATCCGCCTCTGTGGCGGCTACAACCGTGCGGTCCGCGCACCGAATACGCAGGAATTGTTCGCCCCGCAGTCGGTGCAGATCGATGGTGCGACCGATCCCTGCGCAGCCTTGGCCGTTGGCGGCCTCGTGAATGGCAACATGCAGGCGCAGTGCGCACTGACCGGCGTACCGGCGAGCCGCTTCGGTCTGGTTCAGGACAACCCGTCCGAGCAGTATAAAGACCTAGTCGGCAGCGACGTGAACCTGAAGCTTGAAAAGGCCAATACGTTTACGGCCGGCGTGATCCTGCGTCCCTCGTTCCTGCCGGGCTTCAATCTGTCGGATGCGTTCTACGCAAAGGATGCCCGCGTGACGGCACAGAACTACTTCGATCTGGCCGGCACGGTTCGGGTCGAGGACAAGTTCACCTTCCGTCTCGGCGTGAACAACATCCTCGACAACACGCCGCCGATCCTCAGCGCGACGGCTTCGCCGATCGGCTCGTTCGGCAACGGCAACACCTATCCGGGCATCTACGAAGCGATCGGTCGCTACCTGTTCGTTGATATGACCATCGATATGTAATCAATCCTTCGGGGCAAAAAAGGGCGGCAGATCATCGATCTGCCGCCCTTTTTTTGTCGTCCGACGATAGGCGTATCAGGCGACTTGGAGCACCAGCTTGCCGTCGCCTTCGTCGACTTTGACGGTCGAGCCGTCCTTGACCTCGCCGCGCAAAATCATGTCGGCGAGCGGGTCTTGCAGATACCGCTGGACCGCGCGCTTCAGCGGCCGCGCGCCGTAGACGGGATCATAGCCCACGCGGCCGAGCCACGCGCGCGCCGCGTCGGTCAGGTCAAGGACGATCTTGCGATCCGCGAGCAGCTTGTCGACGCGCGACACCTGGATGTCGACGATCGGTGCCATGTGCGACTGGCCGAGGCGGTGGAACAGGATCACCTCGTCGAGCCGGTTGAGGAACTCGGGCCGGAAGTGCGACCGGACGATCTCCATCACCTGCGGCTCGACCGACGACACATCGTCGCCTTCCGCCATGTTCGCCAGATACTGGCTGCCGAGGTTCGACGTCAGGATGATCAGCGTGTTGCTGAAATCCACCGTGCGCCCCTGGCCGTCGGTCAGCCGCCCGTCGTCGAGTACCTGCAACAGCACGTTGAACACGTCGCCATGTGCCTTCTCGACCTCGTCGAACAGGATCACCTGGTACGGCCGCCGGCGCACGGCCTCGGTCAGCACGCCGCCTTCCTCATAGCCGACATAGCCCGGAGGCGCGCCGATCAGCCGCGCGACCGCGTGCTTTTCCATGAACTCGCTCATGTCGATGCGAACCATCGCGCTGGGGTCGTCGAACAGGAATTCGGCGAGCGCCTTGGTCAGCTCTGTCTTGCCGACGCCGGTCGGCCCTAGGAACAGGAATGACCCGAGCGGCCGGTTGGGATCCTGCAATCCCGCGCGCGCGCGCCGCACCGCGGTCGAGACCGCCTTCACCGCATGCGCCTGGCCGATCACGCGCTTGCCGATCGTCGCTTCCATAGCCAGCAGCTTGTCGCGTTCGCCCTGCAGCATCCGCTCGACCGGGATGCCGGTCCAGCGGCTGACGACGCCGGCGATATCGTCGGCAGTCACTTCCTCGCGCAGCATCGCGCCCTTGGTCGCCCCTGCCGCCTCGTCGAGCTGGCGCTGCAACCCCGGGATCGTCCCGTAGGAAAGCTCGCCCGCCTTGGCGAGATCGCCCGACCGCTGCGCCTGCTCCAGCTCGAGCCGCGCGGCGTCGAGCTGTTCTTTCAGCCGTGCCTCGGCATTGATTTTGTCCTTCTCGCCCTTCCAGCGCGTCGTCAGCTCGGCGGATTGCTCCTCCAGGTTGACAAGTTCGCCCTCCAGCGTGTCGAGCCGGTCGACCGAGGCATCGTCGGTCTCGCGCTTCAACGCCTCGCGCTCGATCTTGAGCTGGATGATCCGCCGGTCGAGATTCTCAATCGCCTCGGGCTTCGATTCGACCTCCATGCGGATTCGCGACGCGGCCTCGTCCATCAGGTCGATCGCCTTGTCGGGGAGGAAGCGGTCGGTGATATAGCGGTTCGAGAGCGTCGAGGCGGCGACGATCGCGCCATCGGTGATCCGTACGCCGTGATGGAGTTCGTACTTCTCCTTCAGACCGCGCAGGATCGAGATCGTGTCCTCGACCGTCGGTTCGCCGACCATGACCGGCTGGAACCGCCGCTGCAACGCCGGGTCCTTCTCGACATACTTGCGGTACTCGTCGAGCGTGGTCGCGCCGACGCAGTGCAGCTCGCCGCGCGCGAGGGCGGGTTTCAGCAGATTGCCCGCGTCCATCGCGCCCTCGGATTTGCCCGCGCCGATCAGCTGGTGCATCTCGTCGATGAACAGGATGATGTCGCCCTCGGCCGCCTTCACCTCGTCGAGCACGCCCTTCAGGCGCTCCTCGAACTCGCCGCGATATTTCGCGCCTGCGATCAGCGAGCCGAGGTCGAGCGACATGAGCCGGCGATCCTTCAGCGTATCGGGGACGTCGCCATTGGCGATCCGCAGGGCGAGCCCTTCCGCGATCGCAGTTTTCCCGACGCCGGGCTCGCCGATCAGCGCGGGGTTGTTCTTGGTCCGGCGCGCAAGAATCTGGATCGTGCGGCGGATTTCCTCGTCGCGGCCGATGACGGGGTCGAGCTTGCCGTCGCGCGCCGCCTGGGTGAGGTCGCGCGCGAATTTCTTCAGCGCATCATAGCGGTCCTCGGCGCCAGCGGTGTCGGCGGACCGACCCTGGCGCAGGCCGTTGATCGCGGTGTTCAGACCTTCGGGCGTCACGCCGCCAGCCTTCAAGGCCTTGCCCGCGGCGGTGTTGAGCGACAGCGCGAGCGCGACCAGCAGCCGCTCGACGGTGACGAAGCTGTCACCCGCCTTGGTCGCGATCTGTTCGGCTTGGTCGAGCACGCGAACGGCGTCGTTGTCGATCCCGGGCGTGGTCTGTGCTCCCGAGCCCGACACCACGGGGATCTTCGCCAGCGCGAGATCGGTCTCCGAGGTCGCGCGCTTGGCGTCACCACCCGCGGCCGTGATCAGCCCGGCGGCCATGCCCTGCTCGTCTTCCAGCAACGCCTTCAACAGATGTTCGGGGGCGATCCGCTGGTGGTTCATGCGGATCGCGACGGTCTGCGCGGATTGGAGGAAGCCCTTTGCGCGGTCGGTGAATTTGTCGATGTTCATGACGAATTCCTGTGGGATTTGGGTCGGTGTTGGCCGAAAGATGGTGTTGTATTATGGCAACACAAGAGGCGAGGCTGGAGGCATGCTAGGCGCCACGCGTTGCGGCCGGAATAGCGTTTATTGTCGGTATCTAAGCCCTGCCGTCATCGCTATGTTCAGGTTCGCATGCTATATACGCCGTGTGACAACAGCCATTCCCCATAGCTACGCCATCGGCATCGAGCCGGCCGACATCGACTTCATGGGTCATGTCAACAATGCGAACTATCTGAAGTGGGTGCAGGCCGCCGTGATCGATCATTGGCAGCGCCTCGCGCCTGCCGAGGCGGTCGCCGGACACCTGTGGGTCGCGTTGAAACACGAGATTACATACCGCAAGCCGGCGTTCCTGAACGACGACGTTATCGCGACTGTGCTGCTGGAGAAGGTCCAGGGAGCGCGGGCGTTCTACGAAACGATCATCAAGCGCGGCGAGGATGTGCTGGCCGAGGTGAAGTCGAGTTGGTGTTGCCTCGACGCGGAAACGCTGCGGCCGTCGCGGTTGGCGAACAGCGTGGTCGAGCATTTCTTCCCTAAGGACCCGGCGGCGGCCTGATTGAAACCACCACCCCGGCGGACTTACCACCCCGGCGAAGGCCGGGGCCCAATTGGAACGTCGGAAGTAACGGCTCGCGGTCCGTCGTCATCGCTGTCCCCCAATTGGGCCCCGGCCTTCGCCGGGGTGGTACGGCAGGCGGTAGTCTCCGCTAAATCACCTCGTACGGCACCGCCCCGCGCCGGTCCGGATCCACTCGTATCCCACTCGCCGCCGGCGGAAACGCGCGCTGGTCGCAGTCCGTCCGCAAACAAACACGACACGAAGACCCGATCGGCGTCGCAATCCCTCCGGTCCCCAGCGCATCGGCATAGATGAACTCCGACGCGTTCGCCTCCTCGCACCCCAGCGCCACGGCATAGCGCCGCGCCGGTCGCGTGTACGTCTCGGACGGTTTCACCAGCCCCTTCGCCATCGAGACGTAGCGGATGCCGTCGGTTGTCTCGATCAGCTGCGTCAGGATGCGGTCCGGAATCGCCACCGCCTCGTGGACGATCCACAACGGACACGCCCCCCCGAACCGCGCGAACTGGAGCCGCGTGGCGGAGTGGCGTTTGGTGATGTTGCCCGCCATGTCGACGCGGCAGAAGAAGAACGGGATGCCGAGCGCCCCAGGCCGCTGGAGCGTCGACAGCCGGTGACACGTCTGCTCGAAACTCGTCCCGAAGATCCGCCGCAGCCGGTCGATGTCGTGGCGGACGCTGCGCGCCTCCGTCCGGAAGCGGGTATAGGGCATGACGATCGCCCCCGCCGCGTAGTTGGTCAGCCCCGCGGTCAGCAGCGCGCGCGCGGTTTCCGATGCCATTTCCGGCGCCGCGACGATGCTGCCGATGACGTCGCCGAACTCGTGCCGCGCGACCTGATGCGCGAGCGAGAACAAGGTGGTCTCGCCAGGCTGCGATCCATCGAGCCGCAGAGTCGCACCGTCATAATCGCGCAAAGGAGCCGCCAGCGCTCCCGAGATCGCGACCGAAACGCCTCGCGCCGCAAGCCGAGCCTCCAGCGCCGCAATCCGGTCCGCACCCAAAGTCTCTCCGATCTCCTCCGCCCGGCGATCAAGCGCATCGACGTAATTGCCCGCGGCATGAAACCAGTCGCGCACGTCCTCCCACGGCAGCAACCCCGGCGCACCCGATCCCGCCACCAGCCGGTCGTCCAGCGCCCGCAATTGCTCCTGTGCACGGCGATACGCGTCGTGCATCGCGACCAACCGCTGCGCCAACAACGGCTGGTGCTTCACCGCGCGCCGCACCGCGGTCTCGTCGAGCGCGGGTGCTTCGACGCTCGTATCCGACACCGCCTCCAGCGTCGCGATCAGCAGCGCGGTATCGTCCGCCGCGTCGATACTCCCCCAGTCCGCCGGAAACTCGCGTGCGAGCGTGATCAGCACGCCCTCCGTCACCGGCCGGTCGCCATTCTCGATCTGCGAGAGGTAGCTCACCGACAGGCCGATCCGCGCCGCCATCGCCGCCTGGCTGATCCCAAGGACGCGGCGCAGGTCGCGCAGGCGGTGTCCGACGAAGAGGCGACGTGCGGGAAGGGTCATGCCTCCACCTAGTTTGCAAACATGCTCCGTACAACTTTGCAACATTGCATTTGCGCGAAGCCTCCCGCTCTGTGAAGGCCAGCAACAGGACGGAGAGACGATGTCATCGACGATCGAAGAGCTTGAACGCCGCCGCGAAGCCGCCAGAGTCGGCGGGGGCCTCAAGCGGATCGCAGCGCAGCACGCCAAGGGTAAGCTCACCGCGAGGGAGCGCCTTGACGTGCTGCTGGACGAGGGTTCGTTCGAGGAGCTCGACATGTACGTCGAGCATAACTGCGTCGATTTCGGCATGCAGGACCAGGTGATCCCCGGCGACGGCGTGGTCACCGGCTCGGGCACGATCAACGGCCGCCTCGTCTTTGTCTTCAGCCAGGACTTCACCGTGTTCGGCGGGTCGCTAAGCGAGCGTCATGCGCAGAAGATCTGCAAGGTGATGGACAGCGCGATGAAGGTCGGCGCACCGATCATCGGCCTGAACGACAGCGGCGGCGCACGTATCCAGGAGGGCGTGGCCTCGCTCGGCGGCTATGCCGAAGTATTCCAGCGCAACGCGCTCGCGTCCGGCGTCGTGCCGCAGCTATCGCTGATCATGGGGCCCTGTGCCGGCGGCGCGGTCTATTCCCCCGCGATGACCGACTTCATCTTCATGGTGAAGGATTCGAGCTACATGTTCGTCACCGGCCCCGACGTGGTCAAGACGGTGACCAACGAGGTCGTGACGCAGGAGGCGCTCGGCGGCGCGGTAACGCACACCACCAAGACGTCGGTCGCCGACAACGCGTTCGAGAACGACATCGAGGCCTTGTTGGCCGCGCGCGATTTCTTCGACTTCCTGCCCGCGTCGAACCGTGACGGCGTGCCCGAACGCCCGACCGCGGACGAATGGGACCGGATCGAGGAGAGCCTCGACACGCTGATCCCGGCGTCGGCGAACCAGCCCTACGACATGCACGAGCTGATCCGGAAGACCGTCGACGAGGGCGATTTCTTCGAGACGCAGCCGGCGCACGCGGCCAACATCATCACCGGCTTCGGCCGCATCGAGGGCCGCACGGTCGGCTTCGTCGCGAACCAGCCGATGGTGCTCGCGGGCGTGCTCGACATCAACAGCTCGAAGAAGGCAGCGCGGTTCGTGCGGTTCTGCGACGCGTTCGAGATCCCGATCGTGACCTTCGTCGACGTCCCCGGCTTCCTGCCCGGCACCGCGCAGGAGCATAACGGCATCATCAAGCACGGCGCCAAACTCCTGTTCGCCTATGCCGAGGCGACCGTGCCGAAGATCACCGTCATCACGCGGAAGGCGTATGGCGGCGCGTACGACGTGATGGCGTCGAAGCATCTGCGCGGCGACCTGAACTATGCGTGGCCGACCGCCGAGATCGCGGTAATGGGCGCGAAGGGCGCGGTCGAGATCATCTTTCGCGGCAAGACGCCCGAAGAGATCGCCGAACGCACCGCGGAATACGAAGCGCGCTTCGCCAACCCGTTCGTCGCCGCGTCGAAGGGCTTCATCGACGAGGTGATCCAGCCGCACTCGACGCGCCGCCGCATCGCGCTCGGCCTGCGGAAGCTCCGCGGCAAGTCGCTCGAGAATCCTTGGAAGAAGCATGACAACATCCCGTTGTGAGCCATGCTTGTTCGGTAATGATAAGCACATTAGCATGTCATGCGAAGGAGTCGTGACATGCAGACCGAACGCGTGACGTTTCTGACTACCCCCGATCACAAGGCCGCGCTCGATGCGTTTGCCGCCAGCAATGGCATGTCCGTCGGCCATGTCGTTCGCGAGGCGACGACGCGCTATGTCATCGAGGGCGACATGAGCGACGACGACCGCTTCAAGCTGTTGATCCACGAACTCGACGAGGCGCTGCCGGCGATGCACGCCGCGCTCGATCAGGCGATCGAGGGGCAACAGCGTTTGCGGGCCGATATCGACGCCAAGTTGCGCGACGCCGGCTTGTCCGAAGCGGAGTGTGTCGCATGAGCATGATCGGCGACGCGATGCGGACGATCGAGTCCGTCATCCTGCTCCGCAGCAAGGTGGAGCGGTTGAACGAAGAACTGGCCGCGACGAATGCACAGGTGCGACGCGTGGTCGATTCGGTCATCCAGATCAACGGACGCCTGATCCGCCTGGAAGCGTTTGAAGAAGTCCGATCAGGGGTGCGACCTATGCCAAGGATCGAGCGGTGATCGCGCTGCTGCTTGCACAGGCCGCGATTCCCGCCGTGGCGCCCGCCTGGAAGCTCGCCGATCGCACTAACGCGGCAGGCGTGCGCAGCATCTCCGCGTCGGTAACCGGCAATGACGGGCTCTCGCGGTTCGTCGTGAAGTGCGACGTCGCATCCGAGCCGATCGTCTCGATCCAGTTCATTCAGCCGCAGCCGCTCGGATCGGGCGCGGACAAGCCCGTCGCAGTGCGCTTCGATGGCGGGCCGGCGTTCACCTACAACTGGCAGTTTCCGGGGACCGGTACGTACACCGCCGACCCCGAAGCGATCACCAGGCTGACGACGTTCCTGGTGAAGTCGAAGACGGTGCGGGTCGAGACGACCAACGGCGCGAACTTCGCGGTGCAGGCTAACTTCGTCGCGCCGACCGGCGACGCGATGATCCGGCAGGTGCTCGGTGTGTGCGGTTACACGCTGGGTGTCGTTCCAACACCACCTCCACCGCCGAAGGCGGCACAATGACGCTGGGCCGCCTCAACCATGTCGGGGTCGCGACGCCGTCGATCGCGAAGTCGGTGGAGACGTATCGCCTGCTGCTCGGCGCGACTGCGATCGGCGAGCCGTTCGACCTGCCTGCGCAGGGTGTGAAGGTCTGCTTCATCGATGCGCCCAACACGCAGATCGAGCTGATCGAGCCGTATGACGCGCGTTCGCCGATCGCTGGCTTCCTGCGCAAGAACCCGGCGGGCGGGCAGCATCATGTCTGTTTCGAGGTTGCCGATATCGACGCCGCCGTCGCCGACCTGAAGGCGAAGGGCGCGACCGTGCTGGGCGAGCCGCGGATCGGCGCGCATGGCACGCCGATCGTGTTCGTGCACCCGAAGGACTTTGGCGGCATGCTGGTCGAGTTGATGGAGACGCCGGGCGATACCGGCGCGCACTAGGAGAGATCTGATGGCCGCGTACGAGCATATCCTGAGCGAGCGGCGCGGTGACGTGCTGGTGCTGACGCTGAACCGGCCCGACCGGCTGAACGCCGCGCCGCCGGCGATGTTCGAGGAATTGCGTGCGGCGCTGGGCGAGCTGGACGGGGCGCGGGCGGTGCTGATTGCGGGCGCTGGTCGCGCGTTCTGTTCGGGGGCGGATGTTGGGGGCGGCGCGCTCGGTTCGGACAATCCGGGCGAGGCTACGTTCGCAGCTCTGACCGGGAGTTATAATCCGACGATGGCGGCGATCGCAGATCTGTCGGTGCCGGTGGTGAGCGCGGTGCGTGGACCGGCGGCGGGGATCGGGTGCAGCCTCGCGCTCGCCGCCGATTTCTGCGTCGCGAGCGAGACGGCATATTTCCTACAGGCGTTCGTCAACATCGGGCTGGTGCCGGATGGCGGCTCGTCGTGGATGCTGCCGCGGCTGATCGGTCGCGCCCGCGCGACCGAGATGATGATGCTTGGCGAGCGGGTGCCGGCGAACAAGGCGCTCGACTGGGGTATGATTCACAAGGTCGTCGCGGACGATGCGCTGGATGCGGAGGCGTTTGCGCTGGCTGAGCGGCTGGCGGCGATGCCGACGGTCGCGCTCGGGCTGATGCGTCGGGCGATAACCACGGCGTACGAGACGGATTACGCGACCGCGATGCAGGCGGAGGCGGCGAACCAGCGTGACACGCGCGGGTCTGCGGACTCGATGGAGGGCGGTCGTGCCTTCCTCGAGAAGCGCAAGCCGGTGTTCACGGGAAAGTGACCCGCCGCTTCTCTTCTCGTTCCCCGGCGAAGGCCGGGGCCCAGGCTCGATGCGCAGCATCGAACGCGCTCCCGCGCGCGGCGTATTTGAGGGGCTGGGCCCCGGCCTTCGCCGGGGAACTAGGTGCTAGGTAATGACTGACAAACCGAACCCCACGCTAGCCGACTGGCAGGCGCTCGCCGCCAAGGAAGTCAAGGGCGCCGACCTCACCTGGCCGACCCCGGAAGGCATCGACGTCAAACCGCTCTACACCGCGGAAGACGTGCGCGACGACCCCGGCCTCCCCGGTTTCGCGCCCTTCACCCGCGGCGTCCGCGCGTCAATGTACGCCGGTCGCCCCTGGACGATCCGCCAATATGCCGGCTTCTCCACCGCCGAAGCCTCGAACGCGTTCTACCGCCGCAACCTCGCCGCGGGCCAGAAGGGCCTCTCGGTAGCGTTCGATCTCGCCACGCACCGCGGCTACGACAGCGACCACCCCCGCGTCACCGGCGACGTCGGCAAGGCAGGCGTCGCGATCGATTCGGTCGAGGACATGAAGATCCTCTTCGACGGCATCCCGCTCGACAAGATGTCGGTCAGCATGACGATGAACGGCGCGGTGATCCCGATCCTCGCCTTCTTCATCGTCGCGGGCGAGGAGCAGGGCGTGCCGCGCGCGCAGCTCGACGGGACCATCCAGAACGACATCCTCAAGGAGTTCATGGTCCGCAACACCTACATCTACCCGCCCGAGCCGAGCATGCGGATCATCTCGGACATCTTCGGCTACACCAGCCGCGAGATGCCCAAGTTCAACAGCATCTCGATCAGCGGCTATCATATGCAGGAAGCGGGGGCGACGCAGCTCCACGAGCTCGCCTTCACGATCGCCGACGGCATGGAATATGTCAAATACGGCGTCGCGTCCGGCCTCGACATCGACAAGTTCGCCGGCCGCCTGAGCTTCTTCTTCGCGATCGGCATGAACTTCTTCATGGAGATCGCCAAGCTCCGCGCCGCCCGCGTCCTTTGGCACCGCGCGATGACGCAGCTCGGCGCGCAGGACGAGCGGTCGAAAATGTTGCGCACGCATTGCCAAACCAGCGGCGTCTCGCTCACCGAGCAGGACCCGTACAACAACGTTATGCGCACCACGATCGAGGCGATGGCGGCGATGCTGGGCGGCACGCAGTCGCTCCACACCAACGCGCTCGACGAGGCGATCGCGCTGCCGACCGACTTCTCCGCGCGGATCGCGCGCAACACGCAGATCGTGATCCAGGAAGAGACGGGGATGACCAAGGTCGTCGATCCGCTCGGCGGCAGCTATTATATCGAGAGCCTGACGCAGTCGCTGGTCGACGGCGCGTGGGCGCTGATCGAGCGGATCCAGTCCGAGGGCGGCATGGCGAAGGCGGTCGCGGCAGGCTGGCCGAAAGCGATGATCGAGGAAGCGGCGGCTGGACGGCAGGCGCGCGTCGATCGCGGCGAGGACGTCATCGTCGGGGTGAACAAGTACAAGCTCGCCGAACAGGACGCGATCGACATCCTCGACGTGGATAACGTCGCGGTGCGGGCGGGGCAGATCGAGCGCATCGAGCGGGTCAAGGCCACGCGCGACGAAGCGGCATGCCGTGCTGCCCTGAACGCCCTCCGCGAAGGCGCGCGCATTCCTCCCCGGAACGGGGAGGGGGACCAGCCAACGGCTGGTGGAGGGGGCGTCCCACAAACGGATACGCCCGTGGAAGCCCCCCTCCGTCAGCCTGCGGCCGACACCTCCCCGGAACGGGGAGGATTTGAAAACAACCTCCTCGCCCTCGCCGTCGAGTGCGCCCGAGCCCGCGCCACGCTCGGCGAAATCTCCTCCGCGATGGAGGACGTGTTCGGCCGCTACGGCACGCAGCCGACCCCCGTCTCCGGTATCTACGGCGGCGCGTACGAAGACGACGCCCGCTGGACCCGCCTCACCGATGGGGTCGAAGCCACCGAACGCCGGATGGGCCGCAAGCCCCGCATGCTCGTCGCCAAGATGGGCCAGGACGGCCATGACCGCGGCGCCAACCTCGTCTCGTCGATGTTCGGCGACCTGGGCTTCGAGATCGTCCCCGGCCCGCTGTTCCAGACCCCCGCTGAAGCCGCCGCGCTGGCACTCGAAAACGACGTCGACATCGTCGGCGCCTCGTCACTCGCCGCCGGCCACAAGACGCTGATCCCCGAACTGATCGGCTATCTCCGCGAGGCGGGCCGCGCCGATATCAAGGTGATCGCGGGTGGCGTTATCCCCGCACAGGACTATCAGGCGCTGCGCGATGCCGGGGTCCAGGCGATCTTCGGCCCCGGCACCAACCTGATCCAGGCCGCCGAGGACGTGTTGAAGCTCCTCGGCCACAACATGGCCCCGCAAGAGGAAGCCGCCGAATGACGACCGACACTCTAGATCTTCTCCCCTCCCGCTCGCGGGAGGGGCTCGGGGAGGGCAGTGCCGCAAACACTGCCGCCGCCGCTTCTGGACAGCCCCTCCCCCGACCCCTCCCGCAGGCGGGAGGGGAGTCTAGGACCGACTGGACCCGCCCGGAAATCGCGACCCTCTTCGACCTCCCGTTCGATGAACTCATGTTCCGCGCGCAGACCGTCCACCGCGCACACCATGCGATCGGCGAGGTGCAGCTCTGCACGCTGCTCTCGATCAAGACCGGCGGTTGCCCCGAGGATTGCGGCTATTGTTCGCAGTCCGCCTCGTCCGACTCCGGTCTCAAGGCGGAAAAGCTGATGGACGTCGACGCCGTCCTAGCCGACGCAGCCCAAGCCAAGGCCGCCGGATCGCAACGTTTCTGCATGGGCGCCGCCTGGCGCAACCCGAAGCCGCGCGACATGCCGAAGGTCGTCGCGATGGTCGAGGGCGTCCGCGCGATGGGGCTCGAGACGTGCATGACGCTCGGCATGCTCGACGCGGACCAGGCGAAGCAGCTCGCCGACGCTGGCCTCGATTACTACAACCACAACATCGACACGAGCCCTGAGAATTACGGCAACGTCATCACCACGCGTACCTTCGGCGATCGGCTGGAGACTCTGGCGAACGTCCGCGATGCGGGCATCTCGGTCTGCTGCGGCGGGATCGTCGGGATGGGCGAGACGCGCAGCGACCGCGTCGGCTTCGTCCACGCGCTCGCCACGCTGCCGCGCCACCCGGAGAGCGTGCCGGTCAACGCGCTGGTCCCGGTCAAGGGCACGCCGCTCGGCGACATGCTCGCCGGCACGCCGATGGCGCAGATCGACGATATCGAGTTCGTCCGGACGGTGGCCGTCGCGCGCATCACGATGCCGCTGAGCATGGTCCGCCTGTCGGCCGGGCGTGAGAGCATGTCCGAGGCGACTCAGGCGCTGTGCTTCATGGCAGGCGCGAACTCGATCTTCACCGGCGACAAGCTGCTGACCACCGGCAACGCTGGCGACAGCGCCGATGCGACGCTGCTGGCGAAGCTGGGGATGAAGCCGATGGTCGGCGCGGAGCCGATGCGGGAGGCCAAGACATGCTGTTGATTGCACTCTTGATGACCGCGGCTGCTCCGATGCAGTCGCAGGCGACGATGAACGCGTCCGCCGGTACGAGCTATGCGCGGGCGGACGCGGCGATGGCCGCGCAGTGGAAGCGGACCTACGCGTATATGAAGGGCCGCGACGCGCAGGACGGATCGCGTGGCGGCGGGTTCGGCTATGCCGCGGCGCTGCTGGAGAGCCAGCGTGCGTGGCTCAAGTTCCGCGATACGCAGTGCGTGATCGAAGGCGGACAATACGCTGGCGGTTCGGCGCAGGGCATGACGATTGCCGGGTGTAGGACCGACCTGACGCAGGCCCGCACGAAGCAGCTCAAGACGATGATTTGGTACCAATAAACAGTCCGCACCCGGACCGCGTCCGGCAAGACGGCACAGATTAGGGCGAGTGATGTTCAAGAAAATCCTGGTCGCCAATCGGGGCGAGATCGCGTGTCGGGTCATGCGGACCGCCAAGGCGATGGGTATCAAGACCGTCGCGGTCTATTCCGACGCCGACGCGCGCGCGCCGCATGTGCTGATGGCCGACGAGTCCGTCCGGCTCGGGCCGGCACCCGCCGCGGAGAGCTATCTCAAGGCCGAGTTGATCCTGCTCGCGGCCAAGGAAACCGGCGCGGACTGCATCCACCCCGGCTACGGATTCCTCTCCGAACGCGAGAGTTTCGCACTGGCCTGCGCCGAGGCCGGGATCGCGTTCGTCGGCCCACCCCCCAAAGCGATCGCCGCGATGGGCGACAAGATCGAGTCGAAGAAGCTCGCCAAGGCCGCGGGCGTCAATGTCGTGCCGGGCTATCTCGGCGAGATCGACAGCACCGATCACGCGGTCGAGATCGCCGGCGGCATCGGCTATCCGGTGATGATGAAGGCGTCCGCCGGCGGCGGCGGCAAGGGCATGCGGCTCGCCTATAGCGAACAGGACGTCCGCGAAGGCTTCGAGGCGACCAAGCGCGAGGGGTTGGCGTCCTTCGGCGACGACCGCGTGTTCATCGAGAAGTTTATCGAATCACCGCGCCACATCGAGATCCAGCTGATCGGTGACCAGCACGGCAACATCGTCTATCTCAACGAGCGCGAATGCTCGATCCAGCGCCGCCACCAGAAGGTCGTCGAGGAGGCGCCGTCGCCGTTCGTGACGCCCAAGATGCGCAAAGCCATGGGCGAGCAGGCGGTCGCACTGGCGCAGGCGGTCGGCTATTATTCGGCGGGGACGGTCGAGTTGATCGTGTCGGGTGCGGATACGACGGGGGAGGGGTTCTACTTCCTCGAGATGAACACGCGGCTCCAGGTCGAGCATCCGGTGACGGAAGAGATCACCGGGCTGGATTTGGTCGAATTGATGATCCGCGTCGCCGCCGGGGAACCGCTTGGGTTCACGCAGGACGAGGTGAAGCTGAACGGCTGGTCGATCGAGAACCGCGTCTACGCCGAGGACCCGTATCGTGGGTTCCTGCCGTCGATCGGGCGTCTGGTGCGTTATAACCCGCCCGAGACATCGCCCCTCCAAACCCCGTCACCCCAGCGAAAGCTGGGGTATCCCGGTAATGGAGCAGGCGACCCGAACGGGGAGACCCCAGCTTTCGCTGGGGTGACGGAAATCGGGCGCGCGGGCGCAGACGCCTCCGCGGAACCTCGAGTCCGCGTTGACGACGGCGTCCGCGAGGGCGGCGAGGTCAGCATGTTCTACGACCCGATGATCGCCAAGCTCATCACCTGGGCCCCCACCCGTGAGGCTGCGATCGCCGCGCAGATCGCCGCACTCGACGCGTTCGAACTGGAAGGCCCTGGCAACAACATCGATTTCCTCTCGGCGATCATGCAGCACCCGCGCTTTCAGTCGGGCGCGCTGACCACCGGCTTCATCGCCGAGGAGTATCCTGAAGGTTTCCAAGGCGCTCCGGCCGACGCCGAGTTGCTGAAGACGCTCGCCGCGGTCGCTGCGTTCGCCGCCACCGCGGAGGCCGACCGCGCGCGCCGCATCGACGGCCAGCTCGGCAAGCGCCTTCGTCCACCAGCGGATTGGGTTGTGACGATCGCCACGGTTGACCACGCCGTAACGGTCTCGACCGATGGCATAATGGTTGATGGCGAGGACCTAGACCTCGCGCTCGAATACACCCCAGGCGACCGGATGGTGGTCGCCGATGGTCACGGGACAGATGGCGACGAGCACCTGACGATCCGCATCGCCAAGGCCCGCGCCGGCTTCAAGCTCACGACCCGCGGTGCAAGCCACGTCGCCCGCGTCCTCGCCGCACGCGTCGCGCCCTACACCGCGCACCTGATCGAGAAGGTCGCGCCCGATCTGTCGAAGTTCCTGATCTGCCCGATGCCGGGTCTGCTGGTGCGGCTCGACGTCGCGGCCGGTGACAAGGTCGAGGCGGGGCAGCCGCTGGCCGTGGTCGAGGCGATGAAGATGGAGAACATCCTCCGCGCCGAGAAGACGGGCACGGTAAAGTCGGTAGCCGCGAAGACCGGGGATAGTCTCGCGGTGGATCAGGTGATCCTCGAACTGGACTAAGCGACGCGCCGTCCAGTTCCCTAGCCAACGTCTGTAGTTATCGCCCCGTCATGCCGGACTCGTTCCGGCATCCACCGTTCCCCACATCCGAGAGACTTGAGTGTGCGGGTCCGTGGGCCCCGGCCTCCGCCGGGGTGACGTGTCCGGGATCGCCCTCCAATAACACCATCCCGGCGAAGGCCGGGGCCCAATTGGAAAGGTCTTCGTAATGGAGCGCTGACCTCGACCATTATCGGACCCCAATTGGGCCCCGGCCTCTGCCGGGGTGGTTTGTAGGGGTGGAACGGCAGGCATCCCAATCCAGCGTTCCGCCGCCCCCTCCCGTTTCGCCTCCCGCCACTGTACAGCACCCCGGATGACCCTCCTCCGCTACCTCGCCGCGCTGCTCCTCGCCGTCACCGCGCTCCCCGCGATCGCGCAGGACGAGGCGAAGGTCGCGACCGTCGCCGCCAGCCTGACCCGAGCCTCGGCCGAGCTCCAGGCGATCGACGACGCTACCCCCGCGGCCCGCGACGACAAGGCGCGGCAGGCGTTGCGGGATCGCGCGCAGGTCGTGCAGACTACCGCGGCCGACGCGGTCCGCACGCTCACCCCCGAGATGGCGCTCGTCCAGGCGCGCGTGACCGAACTCGGTGCCGCCACTCCCGGCGTCGTCGAAGCCCCCGAGATCCGTCAGCAACGCAAACTCCTCGCGCAGAGCCAGTCGGCGATCGACTCGGCGATCAAGCGCGCGCGGCTGATCGGGATCGAGGCCAAGCAACAGATCGACGATATCGGTGCGGCCGAGGCGGAGGAACTCGGCCAGCAATTGTCCGAAAACACCGGTTCGCCGCTGTCGCCGACGCTGTGGGCTGCAATCGTCGATCACTTGCCCCGCGACACCGCGCGGCTGACGCGGTTCGCCAATGTCGAGGTGCGTCAGTTCGGCACGCGGTTCGATACCCGCGCGGGTACCGGCCTGCTCGTCGGGATGCTCGCCGCGCTGATGCTGATCGTGCCGCTGCGGCGCTGGCTGCACGGCGTCGGTCGACGCTATGCCGCCAACCATACGCCCGGCGGCCGTCTGCGGCGTTCGGCCTATGCGTTGTGGCTAGTCGTGATCGGGACCGCGCTGCCGGGGTTTGCGGCGTGGGCGATCGTCGCGTCGCTGCGCTGGGGTGGGCTCGTCTCGCCCGCCTGGAGCCGGTTCGGCGCGATCTTCGTCGGGATCTCGTGGTTCTGCGCGTTCGTGTCGTCGCTCGGCGGCGCGTTGTTGCTGCGGACCCAGCCGACCTGGCGGTTGCTGCCGATCGGCGACGCCGCCGCGCAGGCGCTCAGGCCGTATAGCTGGATGGCGGCGGCGCTGATCTTCTTCGGGCAGTTGCTGATCGCGACCAATCTGCTGATCGGCGTCAGCGCGCCCGCGTCGAGTGCGGCCAACGCAGTTGTCGCGCTGCTCCATATCGTGTTGCTCGGCGCGATCCTGGTGACGCTAGGCAGGCTACGCGCCGCCGCGCTGCCCGATCCGACGAAGCCTGCGCGCAACACGCTGCTCGCGATCGTCGCCACGCTGGTCTGGCTGGTCCTGATCGTCGCGCTCGGCGCCGGGCTGATCGGCTATGTGAACTTGGCGCTGAAGGTCGCGACCTGGCTGGTCTGGGGCGCGATCGTCGGCGCGAGCCTGTACCTGATGATGACCTTCACCGACGATGCGTGCCGGACGTTGCTGTCGAGCGGCAACCGGCTCGGGCGGTCGGCGAACAGCGGGTTCGGCGTCGACAACAAGACCGTCGACCAGATCGGCGTGCTGCTGTCGGCGGTGCTGCGGCTGTTGCTGATCATGCTAGCGGTCGGCGCGGTGATGGCACCGTTCGGGGCAGGGGTGGGCTCGGTGTTCGAGCTGTTCGGCACGGTCGCGAACGGCGTCACGATCGGCCAGGTGACGATCTCGCCGGGCGCCGTCCTGCGGTCGATCGCGGTGCTGTTCGTCGCGCTCGCGATCATGCGCGGGCTGCAGCATTGGCTGGTGAACAGCTATCTGCCGACCACCGCGATGGATGCCGGCGCGCAGAATTCGGTGATGATGGTCGCGCGCTATGCCGGGATCATCGCCGCGGTGCTGTGGTCGCTCGGCGCGCTCGGGATCGGCATGGAGAAACTCGCCGTGGTGCTCGGCGCGCTGTCGGTCGGGATCGGCTTCGGTCTCCAGGCGATCACGCAGAACTTCGTCTCGGGGCTGATCCTGCTCGCCGAGCGCCCGGTGAAGATCGGCGATCTCGTTCGGATCGGCAACATGGAGGGCGACGTGAAGCGGATCAACGTGCGCTCGACCGAAATCCAGGTCGCGGACCGCTCGACGCTGATCGTGCCGAATTCCGAACTGATCACCAAGACGATCCAGAACATGACGCTGGCAGCGCCGATCGGCCGCATTCAACTGCAATTCTCGGTGCCGCTCGAGGAGGATCTCGACGCGGTGCGGACAATGCTATTCGCGGCATTCGCGGAGAAGCACGAGGTGCTCGACGATCCCGAATCCAAGGTGTTCATCGATTCGATCGACGCCGGCCGCGCCAAGTTCAACTGCTTTGCGTATGTCGCGTCCCCCCGCGATGCCTATCCGATCCGTAGCGAACTGCTGTTCACGCTGCTCCGCCAGTTCCGCGAGGCCGGGATCGAGGTCGGCTCGACCGCGACCAAGATGGAGCTGATCGGCGCGCTGCCGGGCTCGCCCGTTGCCGATCAGAATCCCGATCAGAGCGCCGATCAGAACAGGGCGTAGGGCAGCGACACGCTGAAGCTCGACCCTGCCGCCATCGTCCCGCGCGGGCGGATGCGGATGGTGGTGACCGCCTTGGGCGTGGTGGTCGGATCATAGCTCCAGCTCGTCCCGCCGTTCGCCGAGAAATCGACGTCGTCGGTCGCGCTCGCGGGGGTGGCATAGGTCACCGCCAGCGACGATGCGGGCGATCCCTCCGCAGTGGTCACGAACGCGGACGAGGCGGTTCCGTCGCCGTCCAGCGCGACCGCGGCGCGCGTGGGCGTCGGCAGCACCACGGCCACCGAATTGGCGTCGACCGCGACGATGTCGGGGTTGGTCAGCGTGATCGTCGTGCGCTGTTTGCTGCCGGGGATCGCGCGCGGATTGTTGGTGGTCGAGATCGGATCATAGGTCGTGCGTGTGGTGATGACGACCGCCACCGGCCTGGCCGAGACGATCATCGTCACGTCGACCTTTGCCGAGGTGACGGCGCTGCTCTGGTCGAGCGTACCCGCACATAGCGAACCGACGCCGAGCAGCGAACAGAAGCGCCACTCCCAGCCGATCGTGAAGCTGCCCTTGTACGTACCCGGCGCGACGGCGGTCAGCGACGAGGGGCGGACATGGACCTGGACGTTGCGCGCCGATCCACCGAGCAGTCCGAGCAGGTTGATGATACCGCCATTCATGTAGACGAACGGCGTGCCGGGCGTGAACGGATAGGTCCCGGCGCTGTCTGCGGCAACGACATAGCGTGCGGTGACGGTATCGGCGACGTTGGTCGAGGTCAGCTTGAACCCGTCCGCGCTGGTCACCGTCGCGCGCAGGAAATTGCCCGTCAGCAACGATATGACCGTGGAGGGGCAATCGAAGCCGCCCGGCACGGCGCTGTACGGCGGCGCACCGGCGACCAGCGCCGGGGGGGAATAGGTGCCGAGCGCGGTCGGACCGGTATTGGTGACCGCGCACGCCGCCCAGGCCGAGGACGGCGTGCAGGCCACGAGGGCGAAGAACAGTTTCGTCAATCCGGTCGTCAACGCTTCGCCCCCTGGAACCTGTCTCCGGCAGCAGGGCTAAGGGGGCATTCGTTAATGCGCGTTCAAAGACCTGAAACGGGTGTTTTGGTCGTGAAATTGCGGCGAATCGGATCGATCGGACGCACCCTGCGCACCGCGATCAGAAGAACAGTTTACGTAAACTCAGCCTGACCGTGCGACCCAGCGGATCGAGATAGTCGGGTTGATAGCTGATCGGCGTGGTGCCGGTGGCGTCGGTCACGCGCTGTCGCGTGTTGAAGACGTTGTCGACCGATGCCGTCACGCGTACGCCGCGCAGCCACGGATGCGCCTTCACCCATTCGAGGCGCTGACCCAGATCGGCGAACAGCCGCATGTTCGCGGTGGCGAGCCCGCCGAAGTTGAGCGTCTCCGGCGCCGCCAGCGTGCCGCCGTTGACGCGTGTTCCGCTGGCGTAATTTGCAGACAGCCGCGCGCCGATGCCGTTGTTGCTGTAACCCGCCTGCGCCTCCAGTTCGTGGCGGGGCTGGCCGCCGCTGGCCCCGATCGCATCGCCATCGAGCAGGTTCAGGCTCGGACCGCCGTCCGCGACAAGCACCCGGTCGGTGAAATGCCAGGTATGATAGACCGCGAATTGAATCCGTCCGCCGCGCCCACCGCGACCGCCACGCCCAAAGCCGCCAGCTCCGGGGCCGCCAGCTCCGGGGCCTTCGCCACCACCACCATTTGCGCGGGGCCGCCTGGTGCCGTCTGCATCGGGCCGGCCGCCGCCACCCGGCCTTTGCAATCCTTCGAACGGATTGGGGCCAGTGCCCGCACGATAGGCCTCGAGCTCGCGCTGGATCTTGGATTTGAGCGGCGCGGAGAAGTTGATCCCCCACCGGAGTTCGCTGCGTTCGCTGCGCGCGAAATTGATCGGGCGGCGATCGACCTGCAACAGACTGCCCGCTGCATCGCGCACGAAGCGATCGGGAAACGCCGCCTCGATCGCTGCCGTCGCCGATGGGAAGGCGGCGATCGGATTGTCGGTACGGCTGTCGACGTAATTGGCGGTGATCGACAGGTCCTTCGCCCCCCATGGCTTCAGCGTCAGGCCAAGCTTGCGGACGTGATTATTGTCCGCGACGAGGCCTGCATTGCCACCGCTGATAGTCGTGACGGTCGCGGTCGTTCCGCGCACGTAATCGAAGATCCGGACATTGGGCGTGATGATCGACGGATTGCCGAGCTGCTGCGCGGTCGGCGCCTGATCGGTATCGGTCACCGACGCGATCAGCCGGACACCGTCGACCGGCGACCAGTTCGCGCCATAGCCGAGCGTGGTCAGCGTGCCGAAGTCGGAGAGGTGATCCTCGGCCAGATTGAAGTTTGCCGAAAGGGTGCCGAGGAATGGCAGCACGCCCTTCGATCGGCTCGCAATCGGCAGGTCGACATTGACCTGCCCGTTGATGGTATCGCGGGAGACCTGCCCTTGCGTCAGCGCTGCCCGGTAGGAGCGACTTTCAAAATCGGCGGTTTCGACGCCGAGCTTGATCGTGGACGATACCGCGCCGGCGGGCAGATCGAACAAGGTGCCATTGGCTACCGCGTCGATGCCGCCAGTGCTCTGCGTGGCATAGGCGCGGTTGCCGGCGGCGGCGCCGATATCGGCACCGGTCAGGCGGGCGAACGGGATTGCGGTCGGATCGCCGCGTTTCAGCCGCGCGTTGAACGCGCTGGCATCGACTCCGGTATCGGTAAAGGTTTGCGTGTCGCTACGGTCGTAATTGCCCGTGACGTTCCACCGCCACGTGCCGATATCCCCATTCAGGGTCGTGCCGAGGTGTGCGGAGATCGACGACACACGCTGTGCCAGCGGCAGGAACGCCGGATCGTCGAGCGCGCGGTTCAGTGCCGTGCCATCCGTCAGTATTAGCCCAGCGACGGGCAGGCCGTTGAGGCTGCGACTGTCGGTCGATTCGAGCCTGCCGTTGATGGTCGCGCCGACATTGCCGAAGATGTTGCGCGCATACACGCTGTTCGCAGTGAACGTACTGGTTGCGGCTTGGAGCGAGCGGAACGGAGCTTGGTCGACGAAACTACCGTCCGCGCCGCGCGGGCTGCTGGACGTGGTGGCAGTGGGCAGGATATCGCGCTCCGCCTCGGTCAGGCCCGAAGTCGAGGTATATTCCGCATGCAGATTGACGCGACGATCGCGGTTGATCGTCAGCATGTCGAGCTTGCCCTGCGGCGAGTTGCTGCCGCCTTCGGTCGGAAGCTTGTCGATCGCTTCTGCGGTGACTGCACGAAAGCGACGTCGCAGCACGAAGTTCACCACCTTCTGGTCCGCCCGATAGCCGTATTTCAACGCGACCTCCTCGGGCAGGATCTCGACGCGCTGAATCGCCTCGGTGGGGATGTCGCGGATCTCGGAGAAGCTTGAGATGCGGCGGCCGTTGAGCAGGACGACGGGCGCACCGCCGCTGCCGCGCCCGCTGGTCGTTTGCGGGCTGAGCTCGGTCAGCAGGTCGGAGATCGAACTGACCCCATAGGATCGGATTTCGGACTGTCCCAGCATCTGGTCGGGCGGGATGTCGCCGATCACCGAGCCGGGCAGCTTGCGCGATCCGGTCACGACGATTTCTTCGGCATCGGCGGCGTCGTCCTGTTCCGCCGTCGGCAGGGGCGTGGCGGCGGGCGCAGGGTTCGTCGGCGCCTGCTGAGCGCTCGCCGCGGCGGGCGCCATCGCAGGCAGGCTCACCGCCAGCATCAGACCCAATGTACGCATACCCGTTTCATCCCTTGATCGGTTCGACGACCGAAGGGCTCGACTAGCCGCCAATTGTCGCAGGATTGTGCCGACCCGCTGGACGCACGTTAGTCTATTGGCTCAGCCGGATCGACAGACGGACCGTGCGCGGGGCGCCGGGGAAAATCCAGACGGGGCTATACGAGCTCTGCGCATATCGCGCGTCGAACAGGTTGTCCGCCTCGGCCCGCACCGACAGGCGTCTGGAGAACGTATAGTCGATCGCCGCCTTCGCCTTAACGTAGTCCGGCAGCACCAGACCGCTCGAATCGATCGCGCCCGCGCGCTTGCCGACATAGCTGGCGCCCGCACTGATCGACGGGCCACGACCATCGTCATCAAGGAACCGGCCGAGCGCGAACAGCGTCGCGGCATGCTCTGGAACGTTCAGCACGCGGTCGGTTGCGAAGATGCTGTCGTCGGCGCGCGCGCGGGTCCAGGCATAGTTCGCGACGATCTGCCACTGCTTTGCGAGCCGCAGCGACGCATCGAATTCTAACCCGCGGCTCGTCAGCCTGCCAACCGGGGCGAGGAAATTGGCATCGACCGGATCGTTGGTCAGGATGTCGCGCTTGGCGATGTCGAACCATGTCACCGCGACGTCCATCCCCGGCAAGGCGGCCGTCGCGCCGATTTCAAAGCCCTTGCCGCGCTCGGGCGCGAAGCCCTGATTGTCGCGACCCGTGCCCGAGTTGAGCAGGAAACTCTCGCCCCAGTTCGCATGCACCGCAAAAACGTCGTTCAGCGCGTATCGGCCGCCGAGCCGAAAGTTCACGGGCTCGTCGATCGTGCGGCCGACCACGCCGGTACGGTTGTTGCGGATCTGCTGACGATACGCATCGAAACGGATGCCCCCGGTCAGGGTCAACCGCTCGGTCACGTCCCACATGTCTTGCGCATACAGCGTCGCGGACCGCCGTGTCTCGTCATTGTCCGTGAACGGCGCCAGCGGTAGCGCTGGGCCACCATATACCGGGGCGTAGACGTCGATCGCATAGGGATTGGCCGCGGTCGGGTTCCGCCGCAGCAGGCCCTCGTGATAGTCGAGCGTATAGCCCTTGAGACCGATGCTTGGCCGGTGCGCGCCGAACCGCCCGGCGATTTCGATCCGTGCGGACAAATCATCGACGGTATAATCGCGTGCTCGGCGCTGGCGCCATAATGTCTGCCCATTGACC
This sequence comes from Pseudomonadota bacterium, assembly GCA_040388215.1. Classification (GTDB taxonomy): domain Bacteria; phylum Pseudomonadota; class Alphaproteobacteria; order Sphingomonadales; family Sphingomonadaceae; genus Sphingomonas. Next base: position 71,856 of record JAZKCH010000013.1, read on the forward strand.
AGCCGCGACTGGTCCGATGAAAAGCCGCGTAGCGAGCCCGTCCGCCACGCCACGCCGCCGTTCAGCGAGATGCGATCATCGAGCCTCGCCTCGCCGGTGAGTTGATGCCGCTGATTGCGAAAGCGTGTCGTCCCGTCGCCCGGCTCGCCATAATAGCGTGATCGCGGCAGCGCATTGGCATTGCCGCCGATCGCCGGGATGCCGCGGTCGAACGGCGCATCGAACTGCGTGATCTCGCCGATATAGGTCAACCGAAGACCAGCACGCGGCGCCCAGGTCAGCGATGGGGCAACGACCCGACGCCGCAACGGCACGAAATCGCGCCAGCCATCACTATCCTCGGCGGCGACGACGATCCGTGCGGCAAGCGTCGCAGACAGGGGCCCGGTCGCATCGATCTCGACCCGGCGGGTATCGAACGAGCCATAGGTGAGCGTCGCGGTGGCACTCGGCGTAAAGCGCGGTGTCTTGCTGACGAGGTTCACGCGGCCGCCCGGATCGATGTCGCCGAACAGAGCGCCGGCCGGGCCTTTCAGGACCTCGATGCGTTCGGTCGTCGCCGGATCGCGCGGTGGCGCAAGGCCACGATTGGCAAGAAATCCGTCGACATAATATTCCGCGCCGCCATCGGGCGTGCCGAGGAACCCGCGGATCGCGAAATTATCGAGAAATCCGCCGCGATTATTCTGGTTGCTGACCCCGCTGACCAGTTCGAGCGCGTCGCCTAACCGGTATGTCCCCGCTGCCGTCAGCAGGTCACGTTCCAGTGACCGGCTCGATTGCGACATGCGCTCGGTCGCGACGTCCGACGACAGCGTCCGATCGACCTGCGCGCCGCGCGTCCCGAGCACGACGATCTCGTCGCCATCGATCTCGCGCTCCGTCCGCTCCTGGGCCTCGGACGGAGCGGGAGACGCGAACAGGAGAAGCGCGGCCAAGGGTGAGGCCGATCGGCGAATCGTCGACAAGGCAATACCTTATTTGTAATGATGTATCATCCCAATGACCGCGATGTCTCGATTTTGTCAACCGTCTCGACGCGAGCTGGCCTGTCCGCGTTGGCCTACCCATGGTGCAAGATCTCGCCGGCGGCCTTGTCAGGCGCTTTGACGGTATCTGTGAACTCTCCGGCAAGGCTCGCGACACAAGCGGCATCGGTCGTTCGAAAATCGATCTATCAATCCTGTTGCCCAGCGACGAAGCGCGCTTATGCTGCGGCAATATCATTCGAAATCGGGGTATCGTGCGATCATGACTCTCAAATTGACCGGGCTTGCCGGCGTTGCCGCTATCGCTCTCGTCTCGCCAGCATTCGGTCAGGCACGGCGGCCCGCCGCCCCGGCAGCGAAGCCCGCGGCGGTCGCCGATTTGGTGAAGTCGGTGGATATTCCGTATCAGCAGTTCACGCTGAAGAATGGCCTGCGCGTCGTCGTGCATACCGATCGCAAGGCGCCGGTGGTGGCGGTGTCGGTCTGGTATAATGTCGGGTCGAAGTTCGAGCCCAAGGGCAAGACCGGCTTCGCGCATCTGTTCGAGCATCTGATGTTCAACGGTTCCGAGAACGCACCTGGCGACTTCTTCGAACCGCTAAAACAGGTTGGGGCGACCGACTTCAATGGCACCACCTATTATGATCGCACAAATTACTTCGAGACGGTGCCGACCGCGGCGCTCGATCGCGCGCTGTTCCTCGAATCCGATCGCATGGGATACCTCACCGGCGCGATCACGCAGGGCGTGCTCGACGAGCAGCGCGGCGTCGTCCAGAACGAAAAGCGTCAGGGCGACAACCAGCCCTACGGCCTGACCGAATACAAGATCACCGAGGGGCTGTTCCCTGCGACGCACCCTTACGGCCACACCACGATCGGCTCGATGGCCGATCTCGACGCGGCATCGCTGCAGACGGTGAAGGACTGGTTCAAGGATCATTACGGCCCGAACAACGCGGTGCTCGTGCTCGCCGGCGACGTCGACGCGGCGACCGCCAAGCGTCTCGCCGAGAAGTATTTCGGCGGCATCCCCAAGGGCGCCGAGAGCATCGTCCCAGCCGCGCCGATCCCGACGCTGCCGGCACCGGTCAGCGAGACGATCAAGGACCGGGTCGCGGCGGTGATGATCAGTCGCAACTGGGTGGTACCCGGCCTGAACGACAAGGACGGCACCGCGTTGGACGTCGCGGCGGGCGTGCTCGGCGGCCTCGCCAGCAGCCGGTTCGATACCGCGCTGGTCAAGAAGGAGAAGCTGGTCACGCGCATCTCGGCGTCGAACAGCAGCTTCAGCCAGCTCGGCATGTTTCAGATCGAGGCGATCGTGCGCGAGGGCGTCGACCCGGCGTTGGTAAGCAAGCGGATCGACGAGATCCTTGCGGACTTCCTGAAGAACGGCCCGACCGCCGACGAAGTGAGCCGGGTCGCGACGACGACGGCTGCGCGGAAGATGGAGGGGCTTGAATCGGTCGGCGGGTTCGGCGGCAAGGCGGTGACGCTGGCCGAAGGCGCGCTGTATTCGAACGATCCCGGCTTCTACAAGAAACAGCTGCTCCAGCTCGCGGCCGAAACGCCCGCGAGCGTCCGTGCGGCGGCGGCGAAGTGGCTGTCGCGTCCGGCCTACTCGCTGACCGTCGTGCCCGGCGCGCGCGATGCCTATGCCAATGCGGTCGTGCCGCCCAAGGCCGATGTGGTGCCCGCGCCCGAGGCGCCGCCGAAGGGCACGCGTGGCGCATTGCCGGCGGTCGGTACGGTAGCGGGGCTCAGCTTCCCGAAGGTGGAGCGCACCCGCCTGACCAACGGTATCGAGCTGGTCTACGCGCAGCGCGATGCGGTACCGGTGACGCAGGCGGTGCTGAGCTTCGATGCCGGCGTCGCGGCCGACGTGCCCACCAAGCTCGGCACGCAGAAGCTGACGCTGTCGCTGATGGATGAGGGAACGTCGACGCGCGATTCGGTTGCGCTCGCCGAAGCCAAGGAGCGACTGGGCGCGGAGATCGGGTCGGGCGCGTCGAACGATCGAACCTTCCTGTCGTTGCAGGTGCCGAGCGCGAACCTCGCGCCGGCGGTCGATCTGTTCGCGGACATCGCGCAGAACCCGGCATTCGCCGATGCTGAAGTCGCGCGCGTCAAGAACCAGCAATTGGCGCAGATCGCGCAGGAGCTGACCAGCCCGCAGGGGCTCGCGACGCGCGTGCTGCCCAAGCTGCTCGGGCCGACTTCGCCCTATGCCAAGGCGCAGGGCAGCGGCGATCCTAAGGCAGTGGCGGCACTGACGCGTGCCGATCTGATCGCGTTCCAGCAGGCGTGGCTGCGGCCCGACAAGGCGAAGATCTTCGTCGTCAGCGATCGCCCGCTGGCCGAAGTGAAGGCGGCGCTCGATGCGCGGTTCGGGTCGTGGCGTCCCACCGGCGCGCCCGGCGTGAAGGCGTTTCCCGCGACCGTAACGCCGTCCGCGCCGAAGATCGTGCTGATCGACCGGCCCGACAGCCCGCAGTCGCTGATCGTCGCGGGCGTGCCGACCGGGCTCAAGGGCACGCAGGACCTGTTGCCGATCGCGACCGCAAACGATGCGCTCGGCGGCAGCTTCCTCGGTCGCGTCAACATGGACCTGCGTGAAACCAGGCATTGGTCGTACGGCGTGTCGGGGCGCTTCCAGCAGAACGAGCAGGCCGCGCCCTATGTCCTGTCGGCGCCGGTGCAGGCGGACCAGACCGGCCCGTCGATCGCCGCGCTGCGTGGTGATATCGGCGCGTTCCTCGGCAAGGAGCCGATGACGCAGGTCGAGTTCGACCGTGCGATCAACGGCGCGATCCGTTCGCTGTCGGGCAATTTCGAGACGTCCGACGCGGTGCTCAGCGCAATGCAGCAGAACGACCTGCTGAAGCGGCCCGACAATTACTACGCGACGATCACGCAGCGATACCAGGGACTTAACCTGCCGCAACTCAACGCTGCGATCCAGCAGGCGCTCGATCCGAAGAAGACGATCTGGGTCGTGGTCGGCGATGCGAAGACGGTGCGACCGCAGCTTGACAGCATCGGCCTGCCGGTTGAGGTCATCCCCGCGGCGTCGGTTGCCGGCGCCAAGTAAATTCAGGAGAGAGTGCAATGGCAAACGTCGATGGCAGCTGGGATTGCGTGGTCAAGTCGCCGCTGGGCGATCAGAAGATGACGCTGACCGTGAACAGCGCCGGCAACACCTTCACTGGTGCGGTGTCGGGCGCGATGGGCGGCATGGACGTTACCGGCGAAGTCGATGGCGACACGATCACCTGGAAGCAGAGCATGACCGTGCCGATGCCGATGACGCTCGACTGCAAGGCGACCGTCGAGGACGACGTTCTCAAGGGCAGCGTCGCGGCCGGCGCCTTCGGCAGCTTCCCGCTGACCGGCACGCGGACGGCCTGATCGCCTGAATTGCTACGAGAGGGGCTCGTCTTTCCATACGGGAAGGCGGGCCTTTTTCTTTTTCGGTCCGGGAGGGAAGGAAGAAGAGATGAAATCGATGACCCGTTTGTTCACGGCTTGCGCAATCGCCGCGCTCGCTACCGCAACGACCGCCCCCGCGACCGCACAGAATTACGACGAGCGCCCTGCCAAGATGGCGCCGCGCGACGTCGGCTACGACTATGTTAGGAAAGTCGTCGAGATCCCGATGCGCGACGGGGTGAAGCTGCACACCGTCATCGTCGTGCCCAAGGGCGCGAAGGACGCCGGCATCCTGATGACGCGCACACCCTATGACGCCGACGGCCAGACGAAGGTCGACAGCGGCACCTATGCGGGCATCCTCCAGAACGGCGATGGCGCGGCCGACGTGATCGCCGCGGCGGGCTATATCCGCGTGATCCAGGACGTCCGCGGGATGCACGCGTCGGAGGGCATCTACATGATGAACCCCGCGCGCGCCGGCACGCCGCAGAACCCGACCAAGACCGACGATTCGACCGACACCTACGACACGATCGACTGGCTGGTGAAGCACGTCCCCGAATCGAACGGGCGGGTTGGCATCAGCGGGATCAGCTATGACGGCTTCCTGCCACTGATGGCGCTGATCAATCCGCATCCGGCGCTCAAGGTCTCGGTGCCGATGAACCCGATGGTCGATGGCTGGCGCGGCGACGACTGGTTCCACAACGGCGCGTTCCGCGAGGGTATGATGCCGTACGTCCTCGGCCAGGAAGCGACCAAGGACGCCGGCACGCCGTGGATCACCGACACCGCCGACGATTACGACTATTACCTCAAGGGCGGCTCGGCGGGCGCGATCGGCAAGGCACAGGGCCTCGAACAGCTCGGTTTCTGGCGCAAGATCACGCAGCATCCCGCCTACGACTCGTTCTGGTCCACGCAGGCGATGGACACCGTCCTCGCCGGCCAGCCGCTGAAGGTCCCGACGCTGATAGTCGGCGGCCTCTGGGATCAGGAGGACATCTACGGCGCGCCCGCGGTCTACCGTGCGCTCGAGCCCAAGGACACCGCCAACGACATGGTCTATCTGTCGATGGGCCCCTGGTATCACGGCCAGGAGGTACGCGACGGCAGCGCACTGGGCGCGATCAAATGGGATGCGGACACCGCCAAATGGTGGCGCTGGCACGTCCTCGCGCCGTTCCTCGCGCATTATCTGAAGAGCGATCAGCCGGCGATGGATGTCGCGCCTGTGACGATGTTCCAGTCTGGGCGCAACGAGTGGCAGAAGCTCCAGAGCTGGCCGACCGCCGCGACCGCTGGCACGCCGCTCTACCTCAAACCCGGCGGTGCGCTCGGATTCCAGGCCACCGGCGGCGCAGCCACCACGGCGGACTATATCTCCGACCCGGCAACGCCGGTCAGCTACCGCGTGCGGCCGACGCTGCCGACCTATGCGAGCGGATCGACCTGGAAACAGTGGCTGGTCGACGACCAGCGCGCGGTTTCGGGCCGTCCCGACGTGCTGACCTTTACGACTGACGCGCTGACCGCGCCGACGACGATCGCAGGTGTTCCGGAAGTAAACCTGACCGCCTCGACGACCGGTACCGACAGCGACTGGGTGGTGAAGCTGATCGACGTGTATCCCGACGTGACGCCGGGCGACAAGGCGATGGCGGGGTATCAATTGTCCGTCGCGATGGACATCTTCCGCGGGCGGTATCGCGAGAACCTTGCGGTCGCCAAGCCGATCGCCGCCAATGTGCCGCTGAAATACAAGTTCGCCTTGCCGACCACCAATCACGTGTTCCTGCCGGGGCACAAGATCATGGTGCAGGTGCAGTCGAGCTGGTTCCCGCTCTACGATCGCAACCCGCAGACCTTCGTCCCGAACATCTTCTTCGCGCAACCCAAGGATTACGTGAAGGCAACGCAGAAGATCACCGTCGCCGGCCCCGACGAAAGCTATATCAGCCTGCCGCTGGTGCGCTGAAAGTGCTTGCATCACCCCGGACGCGATCCGGGGTGATGTAAGGAAAAGACCATCCTGCATATATTGGCGTTTGCTCGCGTAACTGGTTCTTAGGGGGCGGTGGGCCATAGACCTGTCGCACAACAGACCGGATCGCCGATGATACGCCTCCCCCTGATCGCGCCGAACCCGCCACGCCTCAGCGAGCACCTCGATGCGCTGCGCCGGGTCGAGGCATCGGGGGTGTTCAGCAACAACGGCCCCGAGGTGCGCGCGTTCGAGACCAGCGTGACGGAGACGCTGTTCGGTGGGCATGGCGCGTGTCTCGCCGTCGGCAACGCGACACTGGGTCTGATGCTCGCGATCCGCCATGCTTCGGGGATGCGGACCGGCGGACTGAACGCCAAACAGGGTACGCTCGCGCTGATGCCGGCGCTGACCTTCGCTGCCACGGCGCAGGCGGCGGCGTGGGCCGGGTTGACACCGCTGGTCTGCGATATCGATCCTGACGATTGGGGCGCGTGCGCGCTCGAGGAGGAGCGTCTGCTCCAGCGCCACGGCGAACGGATCGGCGTGGTCGTACCCTATGCGACGTTCGGCAATGCGATCGACCTCGACCGCTACGTGCATTTCCAGCGGCGATACGGGGTCGGCGTGGTGGTGGATGCGGCTTCGTCGCTCGGCACGCTCGACGATGCCGGGCTTGGCTTCGGCGCGCGCGCGCCGTTCGCGGTTGTGCATTCGATGCACGCGACCAAGACGTTCGCGGTGGGCGAGGGTGGGCTGATCCACAGCGGCGACGTCGACCTGATCGCGACGCTGCGGTCGATGGGCAATTTCGGGTTCGAGGGCAGCCGCAGCGCCACGCTGCCGGGGATCAACGCCAAGCTGCCCGAGATCACCGCGATCATCGCGCAGGCCAAGCTTGCCGAAATCGATGCGATCACCGACCACCGTGCCGCGCTGGAGGGCGCCTACCGCGCGACGCTGCCTGATTTCCAGTTCCAGGCGGTGTCGGGCCGCCGCCGCGCGATGCAGTTCATGCCTGTCCTGCTCCCCGAACATATCGCGCACCACCGCGACGCGATCGTCGAGAGCATCGAAGCGGACGGCATCGGCTGTGGCCGCTATTTCAGCCCGCATCTCGGCGAACAGCCCTGGTTCCAGGCGACTGCGATGATCGAGCCGACCCCGGTCGCGGACAGGATCGCCGGACGGATGCTGTCGCTGCCGATAACCGACGCGATGTCGATCGCCGACGCGGGGCGGGCTGCCGAAGCGCTTGCGAACGCCTGTGCGGCGATCGTCCGGCCGCTCGACCGGCGGGCGTCGGTGCGCGGTGCTGGCGGCGCCATCGCGTCGGTCATCGTGATCGGCGGCGGTCCCGCGGGGACGGCGATGCTGACCTCGGCGACCAAGCGCGGACTCCTCCCCGATCTCGCCGCGTCGGGGCTGATGGTGATCGAGCGCGGCAACGCGATCGGTGGCGGGCGGCTCGGACGCTACGCGATCACCTCCGATTCGACTGCGCAGACTTTCCTGACCGCGGTGCGCGACAATGTGCATCCCGAACTCGCGCGGCTGGTCGATCACCCCGCCGGGCGCGCGGTCGCGGCGCATGAGGGCGCATTGGGCGTACCGCTGACCGAGGTCGGGCCGCTGTTGCGTGCGACCGGCGATCGCTTGACCGATATCGTCCGCGAGCATGGCGGCACCGTGCTGACCGGGCACGAGGCACTGGGCGCGAAACGGGTCGGCGACGGCTTGTGGAGCGTACAGGTCCGCCGGCTGGCCGACGGCCATGTCTTCGACCAGCTCGCGCGCAACGTCGTCGTCGCGACCGGTGGTCACCAGCCGCTCGACCGGCTCGCGACGCAGCGCGTTGCGGGGGCCAGCCTGGTCGATCTCGCGAGCGGACGGCTGCTCCAGTCGGACGACGTGCTGACCGTCGGCGGGTTCGAGAAGGTCGCCGATATCCTGACCGGCAAGCGCAACCCGAAGATCGCGGTGATCGGTGGCTCGACCAGCGCGCTGACGACGATCGCATTGCTGCTGAAGAGTCAGCCGGCGCTGCCGCTGGGGGCAGGGGCGGTGACGCTGCTGCACCGCCGGCCGCTGCGCCCCTTCTATCATTCGATCGAGGCGGCGCATGCCGAAGGGTTCACCGATTTCGGCCCCGACGACATCTGCCCGGTGTCGGGATTCGTCTACCGTCTCGCCGGCTTCCGCCTCGAGGCGCGCGATCTGGTGCTGCGGATGCTCGGCATCGACGGTCGCGCGCCCGATCCCCGCGTGACGCTGCATCGAATCACCGGCGAGGACGATGCGCGTGCCCGGTCGACGATCGAGGAGGCCGATCTGGTCATCGCCGCGCTCGGCTATCGGCCGATCGCCATGCCGATCGCGGATCGCGACGGTGTGCCGATACCGCTGGCGGCGCACGCTGGTCAGCCGATGGTCGACCGCCATTGCCGGATCGTCGATGCCGACGGCGCGCCGATCCCCGGCCTTTACGGGCTGGGACTGGCGGCGGGTTTCGTGCCATGGGGACCGCTTGGCGGCGAATGTAGTTTTACGGGCCAGGCCAATGGCTTGTGGCTTTGGCAGAACGATGTGGGGCTTATGATCATCGATCAGGTGATGGCGTCGAAGGCCTTGGCGGCAGCGTGACGTCGGGCGATCGAAACGCCGATCCCGTCGTCAGCGTGGTCATGGCCGCGTATAACGGCGCAGGCTTGATCGAGGAGACGCTCGCGAGCCTCCAGGCGCAGACCCTCACCGATTTCGAGGTGATCGTGGTCGACGACTGCTCGACCGACGACACGCGTGAAGTCGTGCGCGCCTGGCCCGATCCGCGTGTGCGACTGGTCGTGATGGCGAAGAACGGCGGCCCGGTGATCGCGCGCAACCGCGGCTTTGCGGAAGCGCGCGGGCGCTACATCGCCGCGCTCGACCACGACGATATCTGCCGCCCCGATCGCTTCGCGCGCCAGGTGGCGTATCTCGACGCGCATCCCGACACCGTGCTGCTGGGTACCGCTGCCGAACTCCTGACCGCAGGCGTGGTCGGCCCGTCCAGCTATGCGCCGACCACCACGCCCGCGCTGGTCGCATGGCTGACGTGCATCGAGAACCCGCTGGTCTGGTCGTCGACGATGATGCGGACCGAGGTCGCGCGGCGGTTCGATCCGGTGACGCGGCCCGAGCTTCTGTATGCCGAGGACTTCGACCTGTACCAGCGGATCCAGCATTTCGGCGCGATCGCGCGGCTCGACGAGCCGCTGGTGTTTTACCGCGTCCATCCCGGCGGCGTCTCGAAGCGATTCGTCGACACGATGGAGGCGGCCTCGGTTCGCGTCCTGACCGAACGCTATGCCCGGCTGTTCGACGATCGCGCGGAGCGGGTCGCGCGGTTGATCATGCTGCACAACATGGCCAAGCGCCCGGTCCCCGATCGCGCGGCGCTGGCGACGCTGGGAAGTGCGCTGAGCGTGATCCAGGCGGATTTCCTGGCGACGCACGACTGTTCCGCACACGACATCCGCCTGATCCGCTGGGAAACCGCGCGACGCTGGGGCGATATCGGCCGGGCGGGTCTACGTGCGGGAACGGTCCGGCTGGCGGACGTGCTGGCGGTGCGGCCCGATCATCTCGGGCTCGGCTATGCCGGACTGGAAGCGCTGCTGTGGTCTGGGTTCATCGGCGGCGTACGCCGCGCGCGCCGGCGGATGCAACAGAGCCGGATGGCCCAGACCGCGGAGTAGCGCGGTCGGGGCCGGTATCTCAGACTTTCGCCGCGTAGATCATCCGGCCTGCGCCGAGCCGGGCGAACACTTGGTCGAGATCGCGCTCGCCGACCGCGAAGCAGCCCTGGCTGCGGCCGAGCATGCCGTGGCTCTCGATCATGTCCTTGTTCGCATACCATGCCGAATGCACGACGATCGCACGGTCCAAAGCGTTGTCGTTGGTCGGGTCGAGACCGATCAGGCGCTGCGAGCGGCCATGCTTGCCGACATAATAATCGTCCGTGACGAACGCGCCCTCGGACGAGGCGTTCGAGCCGAAGCGGTTCGAGAAGCGCTCGAGATAGCCGGTATGTGCCGGATCCGAGCCGCTGCCGTGCGCGACCAGCAACGACGTGCTGCGGCCGCTGGCGAGGTCGATGAAGTGGAACCGCGGCTTGCCCGACGGCGCCGCGAAATCGGCGATCGCGATGCGGTCATGGTTCGGAATGCGGCTGCCGTGGCGGCTGAGCGACGCCATCGCCTGGCGCAGCAGATCCGGGCGGACCACCTTCGGCGAGGTGATCGCGACCGTGGTGCGTGGCAGCGGTGGCTGCGTCATCGGCTTCAGATCGCGCGCGGTCAGCGCGCGGCTAAGATGTGGCGTCGCGGATACCGCCCCCGGTACCACAAGTGCCCCCGCCAAAACCAAACCGTTCTTCAGAAGCGCGCGTCGTTCGCGCACAAGACCTTCGTCGTGCATCGATTTTCCCGTAATTGCCCCAGTTCCCGTGGACGAGTGTATAGCCGATTTTCGGTGAATATTCTGCAACCATTTCCACTGGTTGTGGGTCCGTTCCCTCGAACTACCCCGGCTTGGGGTCGGTTCGTCGACTCAATCCTCCGACGGCACGATTCGCAGAATCGCGCGTTGAGCGAAAATATCGGGATTCGAGAACGGGCGGAATGATGACCAGGATGATGCGGACCGTTGCGGCAATCGGACTGGCTTCCACGTTGTTCGCGGGTGCATGTCCCGCGCAGGCCGCATCGGCCGCCGCCATTGCCGCGATGCCGATCGAGCAGGCTGCGACCGAACTTTCGCCGAACCAGTTCGTCTGGAAGGACAATGGTTCGAGCGAGCCGGTCAGCATCGTCATCAGCCTGCTGGAGCAACGCGCGTTCGTCTATCGTGGATCGACGATGATCGCGGCGACGACGATTTCCAGCGGCAAGGACGGCAAGGATACCCCGCTCGGCACCTATCCGATTCTGCAGAAGAACGCGGTCCACAAGTCGAGCCTGTACGACGACGCATCGATGCCGTTCATGCAGCGGCTGACCTGGGACGGCATCGCGATCCACGCTGGACGAAACCCGGGGTTTCCCGCGTCGCACGGCTGCATCCGCGTGCCGCTCGGCTTTGCCAAGCAGCTGTTCGGTGTGACGACGCTGGGCACGACCGTGACGGTAACGGATGATTTCGAGAGTGGAGCGGTGCCTGAGGCGCCGGTTCCAGATCAGGAGACCGCAATCGCCAATTTACGCCAGTCGGTCTCGCTGGAGCGCTGATGACAGACAGATGAGGGCAATCATCTCTCTCTTGTTCTCCCGCGAAGGCGGGAGAACAGACTGGGTCCCCGCCTTCGCGGAGAAACACACTAGGCCGCGATCGGGAGCCCGAGCTCGACCAACCGCGCACGAAAATCCGCCACGTTCGTAAACAGCACCGATTCGATTCCCAACGCCCGCGCACCCGCCACGTTCGCCGCATTGTCGTCGACGAACACCGCATCCGCCGCCGCCAACCCGAATCGCGCCAGTGCGAGCCGATAGATCGCCGCATCGGGCTTCACCATCTTCTCCTCGCCCGACACGACGACGTCGCGAAACCGGTCGAACAGCTGCGCTTCACGCGCGCGGAAGGGCGGCCAGAACTCGTGGCTGAAGTTCGTGATCGCGAACAACGGTACGCCGGCCGCGTCCAGCTCCTCGACGATCTCCTGCATCCCGGCGATTCGCGCACCGATGCTATCGTTGAAGCGCGGCCCCCAGGCGGCGATCAAGTCGGCATGCTGCGGATACAGCGCGGCAAGCTCCGCCGAGGTGTCGGCGAAGTCGCGGCCAGCGTCATGCTGGAAGTGCCAGTCGATCGTCACGACATCGCGCAGGAACGCGTCGAGCGCCCGATCGTCGTCGATCAGGCGCTCGTACAGGATCCGCGGATCCCAGTCGTACAGGACACGACCGACGTCGAAAATGACGGCGGTAACCAGGAGGTTAGCCCTGGCGTGCCTTGAAGCGACGGTTGGTCTTGTTGATGACGTAGGTACGGCCACGACGACGGATCACGCGGTTATCGCGGTGACGATCCTTGAGCGACTTCAGGGAATTGCGGATCTTCATGATCGATTCGCTTCTTTTCAAATCTAGGTGTGCGGAAAGACGGGATCGCCTAATGGCGGGGTGTGTCCAAGTCAAGCAACGGACACGCTCCTACCATCCGGGAACCCACTCGGCTGGTCGGAGCGTTACTATAGCGCAACATTCTAAGGAAGTCCCGATGGCGGTTCGTTCGATCCTGGTTCTGGCGCTGGCAGGCGCATCCCTCACCGCGTGCGCGACCGGCCCTTCGCTGCCGCCCACCGAAGTGCTGCGCTATCACCTCGGCGAGCCGATCGACCGCGGCACCATCGCCGTCCAGCCGCTGACGGGTGGCGGCCCCGCCAGCCTCGAGTTCAAGACCTATGCCGCCGCTGTGCAGGGTGAGTTGCTGAAAGCCGGCTATAGCGTGCCGACCCCGGGCGCCAAGCCGGTGTTGATCGCGACGGTCGGCTTCACGCGCACGACGCAGGCTGGTCCTCCCAAGCCGGCGCCGTTCAGCATCGGGCTCGGCGGCGGCGGCTTCAGCGGCGGTCGTGGTGGTGGCGGCGTCGGGCTCGGCGGCGGCGTCGGGTTCCCGATCGGCGGGGGCGGGCGTACCGCCATCCTCGTTTCCGAACTGTCGGTGACGATCAAGCGCAGCGCCGACCAGTCGCCCGTCTGGGAAGGTCGCGCCCAGTCGTTCGCCGACGCCCGCAAGGAGGATGCCCGGACCGATATCCAGGCCACCAAGCTGGCGCAGGCCTTGTTCATGGGGTTCCCCGGCGAGTCCGGTCGCACTATTCAGGTGAAATGAACGTACAGACCATGAGCCCCGTCACCATCAATGCAGCCTTCGATGGCGGCAACATCCGTGTTGTCGCCATCGAAGGGGATCGAATCGACCTGGAGATCGTCACCGATTTCCAGTCCGACTTCTTCCAATGGTTCTATTTCCGGGTGGCGGGCACGGCCGGGCGGAAACTGACCTACCGCATTCTCAATGCGGACAAGTCGGCCTATCCGTTTGGCTGGCCGGGCTACAAGACGCGCGCCAGCACCGATCGCCAGGCATGGCGGATGATCGAGACGCGCTATGCCGACGGCGTGCTCGAATTCGACTTCACCGCCGATACCGATCTCGCCTGGTTCGCCTATTTCGCGCCCTACACGATGGAAATGCACGAGGCGCTGGTGGCGCGCACCGCGTTGCTGCCCGGCGTCGCGCACCGCGAACTCGGCCAGTCGCTCGACGGTCAGGCGATCGATTGCTTCACGATCGGCTCGGGGCCCAAGCAGGTCTGGATCTACGGTCGCCAGCATCCCGGCGAATCGATGACGGAGTGGTGGATGGAAGGCGCGCTGGACCGCCTTACCGATCCGACCGATCCGATCACCGCCGCGCTGTTGGCGAAGGCGACTTTCAACGTCGTTCCCAACATGAACCCGGACGGGACGCGCCGCGGTCATCTGCGCACCAATGCCGTGGGGGTGAACCTCAACCGTGAATGGCACACGCCGACGCCGGAGAAGAGCCCCGAAGTCCTGTGCGTGCGCAACGCGATGGATCTGACCGGCGTCGACGTCGCGATGGACATCCACGGCGACGAGGCGATCCCGGCGAACTTCATCGCAGGGTTTGAGGGCATCCCGTCCTGGACCGACGCGCACGGCGAGAAATTCTACGAGTACGGCCGGCGTCTCGCGGCGCACACGCCCGATTTCCAGACCGAGAAGGGCTATCCCAAGTCCGCGCCCGGATCGGCGAACCTGTCGATGTCGACCAACCAGGTCGCCGAGCGCTTCGGTGCGGTGTCGATGACGCTGGAGATGCCGTTCAAGGATCACGATGCCAACGCTGATCCCGAATTCGGCTGGTCGCCCGAACGCTCGAAACAGCTCGCGCATGCGATGCTCGAGACCCTCGCCGGCATGATCGACGAAATCTGACCTCGTCCCGTCATCCTGACGAAAGTCAGGATCTAGAGCCAAGAGGGTTGACGTTTCGTTACCCTGGATCCTGACTTTCGTCAGGATGACGGATACGGGTTTTGGCCTGCGCCTTTTACCTAGTTTCAATCCCGCCATCCCAGGAGCCCGAATGCCGACCCTAGTCCTGATCCGCCACGGCCAGTCCACCTGGAACCTAGAGAACCGCTTCACCGGCTGGTGGGATGTCGACATGACCGCAAAGGGCGAGGCCGAGGCCAAGGCTGCGGGCGAACTGATGGCCGCCAAGGGCCTCGACTTTGACCAGACCTTCGTCAGCCTCCAAACGCGGGCGATCAAGACACTCAACATCGCGTTGGAGGCAATGGGGCGTCTCTGGCTCCCGGTCGAGAAGGACTGGCGCCTGAACGAGCGGCATTATGGCGGCCTGACGGGGCTCGACAAGGCCGAGACCGCGGCCAAGCACGGCGATGCGCAGGTCCATATCTGGCGCCGCAGCTTCGACGTTCCGCCCCCGGTCTTGGAGGACGGCAGCGCGTTCGACCTGTCGAAGGACCGCCGTTACGACGGCATCGCGATCCCCAGGACCGAGAGCCTCAAGGACACGATCGCGCGTGTCCTGCCGTACTGGGACGAGCGGATTGCGCCGGCACTCAAGGACGGCCAACGCGTGCTGATCTCCGCGCACGGCAATTCGCTCCGTGCACTGGTCAAGCATCTGTCGAACATCCCCGACGACGAGATCACCGGTCTGGAGATCCCGACCGGTCAGCCCATTGTTTACGAACTGGATGCGGACCTGAACGCGACGGACCGCTATTATCTCAGCGAGCGCTGAGCCTCTCCGTCATCCTGACGAAAGTCAGGATCCAGAGCCAAGGACAGCGACGTTCGCGGCTCTGGATCCTGGGTCGAGCCCAGGATGACGGATAGGGGGGGGCGATCGGGCAATGGTTGCCCTAGCCCCCTCCCGTCGCTAGGCACGGCGCTCCTTGAATCGGGGGGCGATCGTGGCTCTAGTCGGCATCATCATGGGCAGCACCTCCGATTGGGAGACGATGCGCCACGCTGCCGAGACGCTCGACGCGCTCGACGTCGCCTACGAGACCAAGGTCGTCTCCGCGCACCGAACCCCGCAACGCCTATACGACTATGCGACCACGGCGGCCGATCGCGGCTTGAAAGTGGTAATCGCAGGCGCAGGCGGCGCGGCGCATCTGCCCGGCATGGCCGCATCGATGACGCACCTCCCCGTACTCGGCGTGCCCGTCGAATCGAAGGCGCTGAAGGGCATGGATAGCCTGCTCTCGATCGTCCAGATGCCCGGCGGCATCCCGGTCGGCACGCTGGCGATCGGCAAGCCCGGCGCGATCAACGCGGGGCTGCTCGCCGCGGCGATCCTGGCGACGTCCGACGATGCGCTGGCCGAACGCCTGAAGGCATGGCGTGCCGCGCAAACCGACGCCGTCGCCACCGACCCCGCCTGAAGACGATAGCCTGAAAGACGCTGACATGACGCCGCTTCCTCCCGGATCGACCATCGGCATCCTCGGCGGCGGCCAGCTCGGCCGCATGCTCGCCACCGCCGCGGCGCAGCTCGGCTATAACACCCACGTGCTCGCGCCCGACCAGGAGAGCGTCGCCGCGCAGTCCGCCTCGACGATGACTCGCGCCGACTATCACAACCGCATCGTGCTCGCCGACTTCGCCGACGCCTGCGACGTCGTGACCTACGAGTTCGAGAACATCGACGTCGACCCGGTCGAATGGCTTGCGGACCGCGTCCCCGTCCACCCGAGCCCGCGCGCGCTCCGTGTAGCGCAGGAGCGGATCGGCGAGAAACGTTTCGTGGAGAGCGTCGGCGGCCGTCCGGCTCCATGGGCTGCAGTCGACAGCCTCGAAAGCCTGCAGGCGGGCCTGAAGACGATCGGCACCCCCGCCATCCTCAAGACCGCCCGGTTCGGCTATGACGGCAAGGGGCAGGTCAAGATCGACGCTCCGGACGGCGCACAAGCCGCCTGGGACACGATCGGCGGCCCCGCGGTCGTCGAAGCCTTTGTGCCCTTCGAGCATGAATTCTCGATCCTGATCGCCCGGGGCCTCGATGGCGGCATCGCGCGCTACGATCCACCACTCAACGTCCACCGGGACGCGATCCTGCGCCACTCGACCGTCCCCGCACCCGCCGCGGTATTGGCCCAAGCCGAGGAGGCCGCTGTGCTGGCCGAACGGATCGCCGCCGAACTCGATTATGTCGGCGTCCTGGCTTGCGAGTTTTTCGTCGGCGCCGATGGGCCGGTGTTCAACGAGATGGCCCCGCGCGTGCACAATTCCGGGCACTGGACGATCGAGGGTGCCGAGTGCTCGCAGTTCGAAAACCACATCCGCGCGATCTGCGGTCTGCCGTTGGGCGCGACAGCG
This sequence comes from Pseudomonadota bacterium, assembly GCA_040388215.1. GTDB lineage: Bacteria > Pseudomonadota > Alphaproteobacteria > Sphingomonadales > Sphingomonadaceae > Sphingomonas. Next base: position 88,691 of record JAZKCH010000013.1, read on the forward strand.
CTGACCGGGCGTGAAGCGACGATGGAGAATTTGATCGGCGACGATGCGGAGCGCTGGGCGGAGTTGCTGGCCGAACCCGGCGCGCACCTGCACCTTTACGGCAAGGGCACCGCGCGGCCGGGACGGAAAATGGGCCACGTCACGCGGATCCGCCGCTAAAGGCTCCATCAGGGATACTCCCAAATTCCGTTCGACCCCCTTCCGTTCGCCCTGAGCGAAGTCGAAGGGTTTGCCCCAAGCGAAGGTGCTTCGACTTCGCTCAGCACGAGCGGAATTTGTGGTCCAAGCTCGCGGCCTTGCGAGTGAACCGGCAGCTTAAATCACGTTGTGGGCGCTACCTTGTCTTGCCCTTGGTCCCTAAGGCGGCGAGGCGATTTGCAACCTAATGGATGTAACGTATTTTGCCTTTATCCTAACGGTTGGTAAGCCTGTACCGCCTGAAGGCCTAGACGGTTTGGGCGAAGCATCCTTAGTATCGTATAACAAGCTACGGCTCCTTGCTTGTCCACTTCATGACATCGACGGGGTCTTGGGTCGTCGATGATCGAATGCTGCTGCCTCAAAGAAACGCCGCATCATGGATCGCCGTTCAAGGCGTCTTGGTGATCGATGCGGACGTCGGTGACGTGAGGTTCGGCTTGAGTCTCGAGCCTACAGGTCGCGAGCCTATGCAACGCACGAGTTGCTGCATCCATCCGTCGCTGGTCGAGTACCGTTCAATCTTGTTCGAAGACTACGACGGGACGGCCCTCATGATCGCGCTGGACGAGCTGCCATTTCGTGAACAGCGCGGTACCTTCGTCGGAGACATCGACGCTCGTGCCGACCATGAAGGTCACGCGGCTACCCAACCGGCCGGACGGGACCGCCGACACGTAGACCTTGCCGCCGGTGATGCTGATCGCACCCTTGGCGAAGCGCGGGACGTCGACGAAACTTCCGGCGTCCAGATCTACCATCACCTCGACCGGACCCAGACCGATGCCCGTCCATGCCGCGTCGTCGTCGTCGAGAACGAACGCTTCGAAGGCCCATTTGGGATCGCTCGCCTTAAGGATGATGGCGGACCTGACCCCATCGCGCTCGACGATCCAGAACTCCGTCGCATTTGCCTCCATGTCGAAGGAACGGAAGTATCCGAGAGGGGCTTTGGGGCCGAGCCGTGCAGGCACCAGCTTCGCTGGGTCATGGAGGTTGGGCATTCGACGGAGGGTATGGGACGGCGCCGCCGGAGTCCAGCAGACAGGGTTACCGAGCGCATGCCGCCTCCGGGCCGTGATCGTGTTCGCTGTCGGCTTCCGCCAGAAGGCGGTCGCGGGTCGCTACAGCGTCGGACGCCCCGCAGCGTTCCCCGTCCAATATCTCACAGCTCGCCTGGGATACCGTTCGTCGTCGGAGCAAGTACCGGGCGGTCGAACGGGAGCTTGCCCCCGTACGCTCGCGTCACCTATTCCACGGGCCGTGGAACAGGAATCCGAAGGCGAACCCGCTGCCGCTGCGGCAATCGATCTTGGCGCTGCGGCCGAAAAGCCATGGTTCAACCGTAGGCGTTCGATCCGATATCGGGTTGTGGACGTGCTCTAGCGCTGGTCGAATGGTCGCCAAAGCCCGGCGCGATTTCCAGCGGGAGCTCGCCGGAGGAGCGACGGGGTTCGCGAGCCGCATGATCGTCGACAGCACGACGCTGCCTCTTCCGCTGCGTCCGGTCGGCTCGGACGGGGCGTCGGACGCCGAGGCCGACGACCGGGAGGACGCGTTCGAATGGGCGGTGACGGCGCTCGTCTGGGATGCCGCGACGGGCTACGTCTTCGGTCGCGCGCTGGACAGGGCGCCTGCGGACATGGCGCTGCACGCAGCGGCGGCGTCCGATGCCTCGGCTCGACTGCGAAGCATGACCGCGGACGCAGACCCGGACGCCGAGCCGGTCGTCGTCACCACGATCCCACTGGACGCAGTGGGTACGCTCCGCGTGCTGGCCGACCTATCGTCGGACGGCGTGGAGGTCGTGCATTCTGCGCGGGCGCCGGGATCCGAACTGATGAAGGCGTTCGACGGCCGCATCGGGCGACTGGACTTCAGGCCGCGGTTCGCGGCCGATGGGTTCGTCGGCCGCACGACCCGTGCCGAAGCCCTGGCGAAGGCTGGCCGGATACCCATGAGCCTGTCCGAAGCGTGTCTGATAATCGATCACGAGATCACGGCGCACAACGCCTCCGTCATGACGGGCGACGTCACGCCGGCCGTCATGACGGAGGTCGCGGCAGATCGTCTGGACAGTGTCTTCCGGCGGTACATGACCGACTGAGTGCTACGATCCGAACATGGCGCGTAGGTACGAGCGAGCGACTAAGCCGACCGCCATCGATGCTGAGCCGGAACTCGACGCGGCGCCGAGTAGGTTCTCCAAGGTGACATCCATCTATTTGTCCATGAGCGTCGCCTTCCAAAGGTGTCCGTCGTCGGAGAACTCGATGCGCAGGTCGAATGTGTCGAACTCATAAATAACCCATGCTTTTGTATGGCCGATGAGCGCGTCCGACCTGCTCGGAGCTTCGTCTTGCGCGGGCCCGAGATGCCTGATGATCTGGTCACGATTCCAGACTTGGGCAGGTTGACCAAGCATATCGGCCTCGTAAGCCGAATATCCCTCGTGGCTCGTTACGAAGACATGTATATGATTCAGTCTTTGCGCACGAAAGCCAAACTCCAATCCTGAGGCGATAAACTTGTAGGCCAGCGTTCGGCCCTGTGAATCATCGAATATATCAGGACTTTCTGAAATTACCGGAGCCTCACCCAGTGACGAAAATAGATCGTTTACGGTAGAGCTATGCTCTCGGTCACCAAGTGTCCCAACGAATTCAGGCCAGCAATTCATAAATATATGATTACCACAACTCAAATTATCCGAACCATGATTCTGGTGGTAAGATCTATAAATTTCGATTCAGGGCTTCTGTTGCCCAAACCTACCCACAGGGCATCCGTATCACGGCAGACGGAGCCACGCAGGTCAGCGACATCCAGACCTATCTGGTCCGTGGCGCTCCTTCCTCCATGGGAGTGTCCCGCAACGGGAAAGTCACGCGGCACCTCCAGCCACGCTGGAGCCGATGTCGATCTCTGCTCGACTATCGCTCGTGCCATGCCAGCGTGATGCATCAACTCGGCCGAGATGCCCCGCCGTGTTCGTTACGCCGATCGTCAGTGCGGCGACCGAGCGCAGCGTTCGAGTGGAAGCTCCGATCGAGATGTGATCGCCCGCTCGGACCACGGACGTTCGCAGCTGCCTGGAGCCCGGGCTTGAATGTGCTACTGCTGACCGATACAATCTGCGGAAGCCATAACACTTTTGCTAAAATGTTTCGACCACCCGTCTAAAGAATAATCGGCTTGTATGCCGCAATTTTCTCCACGACGGCCTCAATATCAAGTTTGTCGGCTCCGTCATAAAATTCCGAAGAGTGGGAAACGTATCTCGACCATTCTGGATCGGGGGATAGCTGATCTATTTCATCATACACTTCGTCCTGCTCTTCTTCAGTCTTTTTTGAGAGCAACTGACTGATCAAACGTGCGATCTCGGACTTTGTCTCGTCGTCCATGGTCATTTTCCTTTCAAGTGGTTGAGCGGAGTCCGAACAATAATATTGTTCAGATCGTATATGTTCCCACTTTTTGCCACGGGCTGATTATGGTCGAGTTCGTAACGCCTGTTTCTTTCGAGCCTCTGGTTCGGTACGACGAAGGGTGCAAGACCTTGGGACATCAGCGTCCGATTGCTAGGCGAGAATTGCGCGCTTAGAACCGGATCGCTCGCAGCCGCTTTCCAGAATTCGCTTCGAAACTCTCCGAAATTACGGAACGATCGCCCGTTCAGCTTTTCGGCAATCTGAGCCGGAACGGGTCCTGCGTTTCCGTCGGTCCCGCGAGGCCAAGTTTTTCCAGCGTCGATCCTCGGCAACGAACCGTCATGTGACACGACGCCAGCCTCGAGCCTGCGCGCACTTCCCGTTGCGCTGGGAGCCGGCAGTCCGGATGGACTGGTGGGCTCCAGAATCGCGTCCGGAATGTCCTGCTCTACCGTTACTTTGACGGACAGAGTTTTGTTCAACGCCTTCGCGACCGGGAGGAACGATGCTCGTGATCGGCGCGGATCCGGCAGATGTTCCCGTCGGTCGGAATGGCCCGACCGGTATGCCGTGCGTTCGTGAAGGAGGACGATGGCGCCGTGCGCCGCGGTCTGACGCGCCGCGCTGAGACCATCGCATCCGGACTAGCGCGGCCAGCTCGTGCGCCACCCCGTGATCTCATCGCGGCGCGCCCACGGCGGGGGCACCGGCGCCACTTCGATCGACCCGGCCCATTCGGAGCATCGTCGTGCCGATCCGTCGACGAGGGGCCGAGCCGCCGCGCGCTGACCCTCGCCCATCGTTGCTACCACGGCGCGGGCGGAGGCGTGTTCGTCATCGCCAGTGCGCCGGAGGGCTGGTCGGTCGATGCAGCGCGACCACGCCTGCGGAATGATCGATCTCAGAAGACCTTTCGAACGCTGAGGCTCAGGGATCGGCCCAGGGGGTCGAGATACGCTCGCTGATAGCTGAGTGGTGTCGATCCCGTCCCGTCCCGCACGTCCTGGCGCTCGTTGAACAGATTGTTGATGCCGAAGCTGATCCGGGTCTCCTTGAGCCAGTGGGGCGTTCTGGTCTCTCCGAAATGGTCCGCGAGGTTCGCGAACAGATTGACGTTCACGGTCGCGAGATCGGAGAACGTCAGATCGCCGGCACCGCCCCCGAGATCATGGACCGTGCTTCCACTCTGCCAGTTGACCGTGACCCGTCCCCCCAGGCCCTTCTTGAAGACTCCCGCCTGCAGTTCCAGTCGATGCCGCCTCGCGCCGCCCATGAAGTCGATCGCTTGTCCGTCGAGGAGATCGAGCCTCGGCATGTCGGTCCGAAGCAGGACCTCGTCCCTCAGCCGCCACGTGTGATAGAGGTTGACGAAGAGCCGGCTGGACAGGTTCTCGAAGCGGCGGGCCATCGCGCTTCCCGGTTGAACCATGGCGACCATCGCGCCGGGTGGCGCGGCCGCTCGGGCCTCCGCCTCGTTCGAGTAGGAGCGCACGGGGGCGCTCCGCATCCATGACTCGACCGCTCCCAACGGCCGGACGAAGCTGAAGCCCCAGCGCACCTGCTCCTGATCGGATCGCTCGAAGTTGAGGGGCGTGTTGTCGATCCGTGACAGCCGGCCGCCGATATCGCGCGTGAACCGTTCGGGGAACGCCGCTTCGACCTGCGGCGTCACGATCGGAAAGGAGGCGATCGGATCGTCGATCCTCGTCTCGAGATACTCGATGCTGACGGTGAGATCGATCGCCGAGAAGGGCCTGGAATTCACCCCGAGCCTCGTGACGCGTCGATCGTCCGAACGCAGGTTGGGGTTGCCCCCGAAGGCCTGCGTGACGTCGGTGACCTCGCGTCTCGCGAAATCGAAGGTGCGGACGTTGGGCGTCACGACGAGAGGCGTTCCGAGCTGCTCCACGGTCGGGGCGCTCTCCTGGTTCGTGACGGAGGCGATGAGGCTAATCGCCGTGATCGGCGACCAGTTGAACCCGTAGCCGAACGTACGCAAGGTGCCGAGATCGGAGAGCCCGTCGACCGCGAGGTTCGCGTTGACCGAAAGATTGCCCAGCCACGACGACCCGTTCGCGCGGCGGCTTGCGATCGGCACGTCGAGGTTCGCCTGCATCATGCCCCTGTCGCGGGACAGAGCGGCTCCCTGCATCACTCCCCCGCGCGACGACCGACCGCTGAAGTCGCGCATTTCGATGCCGCCGCGCAGACTGGTCGAGACCGGTCCGGCCGGCAGCTTCAGCACCGAACCGTTCAGGACCAGATCCGCATTCGCCGTCGAGTTCACCGATCTCGCCTCGTCCCGTGCCGAGGATGCTTCGCCGGCATCCGTCGACGTGTCGGTGATCGTGCGGTCGTAGTTGCTGGTGAACGACCACAGCCATCTCCCCGTGACCCCGCTCAGCGTGGTTCCCAGATGGCCGACGTTCGAACGCACGTCACGGGTCAACGGCCCGTCGGAACCGAGTCCGAGCAGGCTCTCGCTGCTGCTCGTCTCGTATCGACCGTTCAACGTGGAGGAGACGTCGTCCAGCAGGTTTCCGCTGATCAGGCCGTTGACCGCCAGTCGTTCCGTTCCGGGCACCAGGGTCCGGTATCCGCCCCCGGCTCGCGTACCATCGGGCTGCCTGAGGTCTCGATCGCTTTCCAGCAATGGGGCCGTTCTGCCGTAGTCGGCGCCGAGGCCAAACCGCGTGTTCCCGCGGATCGCGAAGTGGTTCGGTTGGACGCTCAGGTTCCGGTATCCGCCTTCAGTGGACACGAGCTCGGAGACCTGACCGGATAGCGAACTGAACTTCTCGAAGGTGACGATGTTCACCACCTTCCGGTCGGGCCCGTAGCCGTACCGCAGCGCGAGCTCCTCCGGAAAAACCTCCATCCGCTCTATCGCCTCGGTAGGAATCTCCGCGATCTCGGTGAAGCTCGATACGCGTCGACCGTTCAGCAATGTGAGGGGACCGCTGCCGTCCTGCGTGCGTCCGTTGCTCACCTGGGGACCCAGAGCCGGTAGCAGCTCCCTCACATTGCTCGCGCCGTAAGCGTTGATCTCGAACGGACCGAACGTCCGCTCGGGCGGCAGGTCGCCGACCACCGAACCCCGGGGGCGTACGCCCGCGACGACTATGTCCCCATCGTCGGCATGGGGCGGAGCGGTGATCGGAGACGCCGGCGGCGGGGAGGCCTTCTGGTTTGCGACCGCGGGCAGGGCGGTTCGCAGATCCTCCTGGAGGTCCAGCTCGGTGGAGGAGGGCAGGGGATCGCCATCGGCGTCCAGGATCCGGGTCCGCGGCGGCGATCCGCCGAGTTTCTCCGCAGCGGCTTTATCGGTGGTGGTCGCCGGCCGACCCGCAGGTGGATTCTGGCATGAGAGAGGCGCTTCCATCGCTCCCCCGGCCGCCAGCGCGAGGAGGAGACCCAGCTTCGTTTCGACGATCCTCACCGAAGCGGGGCGCCGCCGTAGCGCGGATCCTCGGCGATCCACGACAGGAAGTCCTCGTTCAGCGACGCGATGCCGCCCGTCGGGCCGCCATGGCCGGTCGTGTCGAGCAGCCATCGCTCGAGGGAACCTCCCCGACGGACGACGGACGCCATCTCCGGAATGATGGACCGGCCCTTCGTTCGGACGCGCAGGAAGTCGTAGAAGGCGGAGGCCATGGCGTAGAAGCGGGGCGTGTCGTCCGACACCGCTTCGAACGCCAGCGTCGCTCCGTCAGGCGAGGCGGGAATGGACTTCGCCTCCATCTCGGGGTGGGTCATCGTCAGGAATCGCTGGAGAGGGATCAGTCCCTTCTCCCTGGCGTAGCGCGTCGCCGCGCGTCGCCGGACGGTCCGCAGTTCATCGCCTTCGAAGGCGACGGCCGCCATCTCGTCCAGCCAGTCCGGTGCATCTCCGCCGTACTGGTCGTCCTTCGTGCTGGGAACGAGATGGCGGACGAAGAGGTCGTGACCGATCTCATGGGGCAGCAGGTACGCGGGCGGTGGTATCGAGCGATCTCCGGTGCCCCTTGCGAACCGCCACGCGTAGACGGGATGACCCGTCCGGGAGAGGCTTCCCCACGGAGCGGAACCGCTTCCCGCTTCGACGATGTCGAACCTCGCGTCGGGTAGCGCGAGCACGTCCCTCGCCGCGGAACGCGCGGCTTCTCCCTCCCGTATCGCTGCCTTCCGGTCCTCCGGGGCCACCCGTACGATCCCGAAGACGGCGGTGGTTTCCGATCCGGACCCGGGCATGGGTTCCGCGCCCAGCTTCACCGTAACCAGCAGAGCGAACAGTATCGCGGAACCTCGCTTACCCCACATGCATCAGGGCTTGCGCGTCGCCAGGAACGGCACCGTCGCGACCCCTTCGATGATGACGGTGCCCGACATGGTGGGTCTGGGCGCGTCGATCTGGAGCTCGAAACCGAGCTTCGGTTTGGAATCCATGCTGAACGTGACGGACCGGGAGGAGACCCGGACCGCCGTCAGCGGATGCCATTTGACCCCGCCGGGGGGCATGTACCTTCCCGACCAGTCGATCCCTTCCATCTTGAACTCGAAGGTCCATTCCTTCTGGAGAAGGCTGCCGGTCCAGACACCCGCCAGGCTGCTCGCCTGCACGGTTCCGGCCTCGACCTGCATCGCATGCGATGGACCGGATGTCAGCAGGAGCGCCAGAAGAGCCGAGTTGGCCATCGATCGCTTCGATATGATCATGATTTCACCAGAACGATGGGGAAGGGAAGACGCTTATGAAGGATGGGCGCCTTCCCCGGATACTATGCGATGGTTCCGGTCAGACTCGGCCGCCCTGCGTGTAGCAGAGAACCCCTTCGACGGGCCCTTCGCCGGCGTCCACGATGACGGGAACGCATACGGCCTGTTTAGGCGTGACCCTGGCGGACGCGGCACCGACGGCCGTCATCGGCATGATCGCGGAGGACAGAACGGTCGCGAGGATTGCAATGCGCTTCATGGATGTTCTCCCGGTTGGTTGGATCTACGCAGACAGGGCCGGCAGTCCAGCCCAAGCGTAGTGCACGCCTGGAGGAGCACTGAGTCAAGACGATGGGACATCCAGGCCTGCATGTTCGCACGGATCCCGACCTTTCTCTTCACTCGAGCGGCTCGAGTCGTCCCCGTTCGTCCGAACCATTGTTCATTCTACGTCACCTTGCGCATCGTATGCTCGGCTCTCCTTCCACGCCGATCCGATGTGAAACAGGTTCCGGTCATCATCTTTCTTCCGCAAGGTAGGTCGGCATGCTCGTGAACCCTGCTTCGGTGAGTTCGAGATACTGCCGTCGGCCGTCCTAGCGCCCGTCCACAACATCAGCAGGGGCATCCAGTATGACGCCTCGCCTTTTCCCCCTAGGGGTCTCTTCCCATCAGTGAAGATCGGGAGGGAGAAGATCGCGGTCAGCTCTTCGGCACTGAACTCTTGGGGTTCCTCGGGCGGCGGCGTGATCTCGAACTTGCGGCGCCCGAACGGGTTGGTGGCTTCCTCCGCGATGTGCCCGTCACCTTGTGCTTTGGTCCAGAGTGAGCTTAGGTTTGCCACATGGCGCGACAGGGGCGTCTGGGACATCCGGGGGACGTCGGGCCGATCGGCATAGATGTCAGCTAACGTTGGAAGGCCTAATAAGCGTTCCGACGAGGGCAGTTTAGCGGGGCGTTGAGCCATGACGCGTACCCATGCGGTCACCAACGCCCTTGTGATCTGCGAGGGCCGGAGCGGCTGTTGACCTCGCGAAAGAACCGGAGCGCTGTTCTCATTCCTTCTTGGGTCGATTGGCCCACTGGGGGCACAGAGTTCTCTAGGATGTCCTCCGCAATCGCCGCGAAGCTTGTGGAAGGCGAGGGGTGGGCAGCGACGCCGGGGGAGGGGGAAGGCATCGGCGGCGGCGGGGTGAGGGCGGGCAGCATCTCCCCATTGAGCTGGGCAAGGGCTACGGGGGCAGCCCGGATAGTGGCGGCGTTGAGTTCGCGGCAGAGCAACCGCAGACCGTCGCTGGCGGGGTCGATCGTTAGGCCTTGGTCGTCAAGTAGAGCGTGGGCCGCGTCCTGCCATTCGGCCTGGATAGCCTCCATGTCGCCTTCGCCGTGCCAGCGCCGAAAGTCGCCCAGGTTCTCGCTCCAGCCCGCACGCATCCGGTCGGTCCGGTCGGGCCTTTGGTCCAAATGGCGGCGGCGTCGCGCTTGAGCAACTCGATCTCGAAAACCTTGCCCAAGTAGTCGATCCGGGCGGGTTCCAGGGTGTCGTAGGCACCCCGCGCAAGAGCTTCGGCACGCGCCTGCACACGGAGCGCCTGAGCGATCATGGCGGCAAATTCTGCCTCGGCAGCGCGAAACCGTTCCAAGGCGCCAGTGGCTAGGATACTCGTGGCACCAAGGGAGCGCTTGACCTCTGTGGGTGGCAGGGTGCCCGCAGCGGACGGGGCCAGAAAGAGGCGCAGCTCGGGCGGCAACACCCGCCGATAACTCAATCGACCTGTGAGCTTGTGCGCTTGAAGATATTCCGCCTACACGCCCATACCGTGACCCCTCGCGTACCGTCAAATGTACCTTCGAGCGGGAACTAAGACGCAGAGTTCGCGGGATAATGTGTGCTCTCAAGGCTTTAGCGAGAGAGTGGTGCCCGGAGACGGGGTCGAACCGCCGACACTGCGATTTTCAGTCGCATGCTCTACCAACTGAGCTATCCGGGCACGTCCGGTCTGGGACCGGAGAAGCGTCCGACCTTGCGATCGGAAGGGCGCGTTTAGTCGGGGTCTTCGGCGCTGTCCAGCCCCGTTTGCGCAATTGATCGGCCGGGAATGCGATAGCCTTCGCCGAGCCACTGCAACAGGTCGCGATCGCGGTGGCGGCTCGAGCAGAACGGCTTGTACTCGGGCACGGCAGGCTGGTCGCAGATCGGGCATTTGACGGTTGTCATCGGGCGCTCTCCAATTCATGGACGACGCCCGTGCGGCGCGCGAGTTCCGCCAGCCACTCGGGACGCGCCACGAGACGTGCGTGGACATTCGCAGGCAGAGTGTGGCGGCGCGAGGCGGTCGGCGGCGTGCGTTCGAGCGTGCGGAGCGTCGCGCGGGCCGCGGCACCGACGGGATCGCTGCGGAGGATTTCCGGAATCGACGCGCGCGGGCGGGGGCGCACGATCTGGAGGAAGCCGAAGCCGTTCATCGCGGTGCGCTCGAACGGTTGCGGCAATGATTCGTCGATTGCCAGGGCAACGGCATTACGCTGTGCTTTGCCGGCGAGGGTCGGGAAATCGATCCCGATCGAGCCGCCGATGCCGTGGCGGCGAATTGCGCGCGCCACGACATTCGCGGCGGCGACTGCGAGCGTATCCAGCGGCGGTGCACCGTCGACGTCGAACAGCGTCATCGCCGGCGTCGGCGACAGGCGTAGCGCGCCGAGCGGGAAGACGATCTCGCCGCTCACCGCTTCGTCGAGCAGCTCGGACCAGCCCGCCGCCTCTAGCGCGTCGAATTCATGCGCACGGGGGCTGCGGACGGGCAGCGCGGTCGCCACGAGGCGCTTGTACAGCGTCGGGGCGGGGCGGGGGAGCAGATCGCTGGGAACGGCCTTGGCGAGCTTCGCACGGCCCGCTTCCGGGAGGGCCTCGCGGACGATCTCGACGGTGAGGCTCGCGCCCTGCGCGATGCCGGGGGGGAGGTGATTGATCAACGCCTCGCCGCCATCGAGCACTACGCGGCCACGCCGGCCCGAGAGCAGTTCGACGAGACGTGCGCGGGCGATCAGGCCGACCCTGAGCGCGTTCCCGTCGTCTAGTTCGATCGCGGCTTCGACGATCTCGTCATTCTCCACCAGCGCGGCGCGTGCCTCGCCGATACCGGCTTCGTAAAGCCACTCAGGCAAGCGCGACGCCAGCCGTCTCCAGCAAGGCGCGCGTCTCGAACAGCGGCAGGCCGACGACACCCGAATGGCTGCCCGACAGGAAGCGGACGAACGCCTCCGCACGGCCCTGGATCGCGTAGCCGCCGGCCTTGCCCAGCCCTTCGCCGCACGCGAGATAGTCGTCGATCTCGGCGGGGGAGAGCGGCTTGAACGCGACGATCGTGTCGGCGATCCGCGTGCGGACCTTGCCGGTAGCGTCGATCACGCAAACCGCGGACAGGCAGTGATGACGCCGGCCCGACAGCTTGCCGAGCAGGTCGCGCTGGATCTCCAGCGTGTCGGCAGGCGGCAGGATGCGGCTGCCGAGCGCGATCGTCGTGTCGCCGGCGAGCACGATCTCGCCCTCGGCGCGCGTGACCGCACTGGCTTTTTCCACTGCGAGGCGGAGCGCATAGGCACGCGGCGGCTCGGCCTTGCGCGGCGTTTCGTCGATATCGGGAGAAGTCACGCGCGACGGTACGACGCCGAGCCGCGCGAGCAGATCGCGGCGGCGGGGCGAGGAGGAGGCTAGAACCAGCACAGGTGCCTCGATGCTTGGGCTACGCGACCGCGCGAACGGCGCGCGGCGCTTATTTGAAGCGGTAGGTGATGCGACCCTTGGTCAGATCGTACGGGGTGAGTTCGCACAGCACCTCGTCGCCGACCAGCACGCGGATGCGGTTCTTGCGCATCTTGCCGGCGGTGTGACCGAGAATCTCGTGGTCGTTTTCGAGCTGAACCCGGAACATCGCGTTGGGGAGGAGTTCCACCACGCGGCCGCGCATCTCGAGCAGTTCTTCCTTGGCCAAATATAATCTCTGAATTGGGGGAATTTCGGGACGAGCGCCCTTACCGCAGGTTCGCGAAAAAGGAAAGCACGGCCGAACCGCGGTCACGGGCCCGATACCCATGCCCGCCTGTGTGGACACGATGTCGGATGTCCGCACCGAAGAAACAAGAGGTCACAGCAAGCTTGGCTGCAGCACGGTCGCCTCGCGCGCGGCCCGCCGGAACGCGGCGCGGTCGACGTTGGGGATGCGCGGCCGCTTGCCCTGGAACAGGTCGGCGAGCGTCAGGATCTGGAGTTTGGGAAATGCCTCGTCGACACCGGCGCGGTAGATGCCGACCGCGGCGGCGCGGCGCTCCATCTCGCGCGTCGGCTTAGCGTTCATGATCAGGATGCCGATCGGCGCCTTCTCGCGCGCGATCGTTGCCGCGAGCGTCTCGACCATCGCGACGTCGGGGTTGCGGCCGCCCTTCACCGACACGATCGCACGGTGCGTGACCATCTTGCCCGCCGCGACATCGTGGTCGTTGAAATAGATCAGTCCGTCGATCCCTCCGTCCGCGCCCTTCTTCCGTCCGCCGAACGGCAGCGCGTCGACCATCGAGACCGCCCACCACTGGAACTGATATTTGTCGCGCAGCGCGAGGTCATAGGCGGAGGCAAGGTCCTTCGGCGTGCCCTCGACCGTGAAGGTGACCGCGGGGAAGGCGTCCTTCATGCGTTTTTCGATCAGCGAGATGGCGAGGTGCGTGACGTCGATGCCGATCCACTGCCGCTTGAGCTTTTCCGCGGCGTGGACCGCCGTGCCGCACCCGCAGAACGGGTCTAGCACCACGTCGCCCTCGTTCGACGAGGCGGCGATGATCCGTTCGAGCAGCGCCACCGGTTTCTGCGTCGGATAGCCGAGCCGCTCGTGCGATTGCGAGTTCAGCAGCGGGATCTGCCAGACGTCGTTTTCGCGCACGCCGCGATCGTCGATCGACGTGACATAGGTTTCCGCGCCCTTGATCCGCGTATGATGGTTCTGTTTCCGCCGCAGCGATTTTTCGGTGTACGCGGTATAGCCGGTGTTGAAGACGTACTCGCTCGACCGGGTGTAGAAGAACAGCGTGTCGTGAAGCTGCTGGAAGCGCCGCGCGCCGCCGGTCCAGCGTCGATAATGCCAGATGATCTCGTTGCGGAAACCGTGTGCGCCGAACACCGCATCGAGCAGGAGCTTCAGGTAATGGCTCGCGGTCGGGTCGCAGTGCAGATACAGGCTGCCGGTCGGTTTCAGGACGCGGTGCAGTTCGAGCAGCCGGACCGCCATCATCGCCAGATACGCCATCATGTCGTTGTCGCCGAGGAACCCGCGCATCGCGTTGAGCAGGTCGAACGCCTTGGTGTTGCCGCTCCGCTGCACCTGGTCGAAGGCATCCTCGGCGCGCTCGTTCCAATGCCAAGTATCTTCGAATGCTTCGATCTGCGCGTTCGAGGACTTGCCATCGGGCTCCTTGAACAGGATTCCGTAGTTGGCGTTCGAGTTGAACGGCGGGTCGAGATAGATCAGGTTGACGCTGTCGTCGGCGATTTCCTTGCGGAGGACGGCGAGATTGTCGCCGTAGAAGAGATGATTCTCGGGACGGTTGCGCATGGGCGTAGGATGCGAAGACAAAATCGCGTTCGTCCAAGCAAGATGCATCCGTAGTCGGTGGGTATGCTCCGTTATGGAGCTAACACACGGGATTCATGTGCGTGGTATATTCGAAACAGAGAGCGTGTTCTTGCCCTGCTCGAAAGGATGATCGCCGAGCGGTCGGCGTAACTTGACCGTTCGGCGATCCGGCCTGGTCAGCCGACCCCGCCGCCGGCCAGTGCCGCCAGCAGCAGCAGCGCGACGATGTTGGTGATCTTGATCATCGGGTTCACCGCGGGGCCGGCGGTGTCCTTGTAGGGGTCGCCGACGGTGTCGCCGGTAATCGCCGCCTTGTGCGCCTCGGACCCCTTGCCGCCGTGATGGCCGTCCTCGATGTATTTCTTGGCGTTGTCCCATGCGCCGCCACCGCTCGTCATCGAGATCGCGACGAACAGCCCGGAGACGATCACGCCGAGCAGCATCGCGCCGAGCGAGGCGAAGCCGGCGGCCTGCCCCGCGACCGCAGTGATGATGAAATATACGGCGAGTGGCGATAGCACCGGCAGCAGCGAGGGCACGATCATCTCGCGGATCGCCGCCTTGGTCACGAGGTCTACCGTCCGCGCGTAGTCGGGGCGGCTGGTGCCGAGCATGATGCCGGGGTTGTTGCGGAACTGCTCGCGGACTTCCTCGACGACGGCACCGGCCGCGCGACCTACCGCGGTCATGCCGAATGCGCCGAACAAATACGGGAGCAGCGCGCCGAGCAGCAGGCCGACGATGACGTACGGGTTCGACAGGCTGAAATCGACCGTTACGTCGGGGAAGTAGGTCGCGAGATCGGTGGTGTAGGCGCCGAACAAGACGAGCGCGGCGAGCCCGGCCGAGCCGATCGCGTATCCCTTGGTGACCGCCTTGGTGGTGTTGCCGACCGCGTCGAGTGCGTCGGTCCGCTGACGAACATCATCGGGCAGTCCCGCCATCTCGGCGATACCGCCTGCGTTGTCGGTGACCGGACCATAGGCATCCAGCGCGACGACCATGCCGGCCTGCGCGAGCATCGCGGTAGCGGCAAACGCGATGCCGATGATACCGGCGAGCTGGTACGCGACGATCACCGCGACGACGATTACCAGCGTAGGCAGCGCAGTCGATTCGAGGCTGATGGCCAGTCCCTGGATGACGTTGGTGCCGTGACCCGTCTCCGACGCCTTGGCGATGCTCTTGACCGGGCGGTGGTTGGTGCCGGTGTAATATTCGGTGATCCACACGATCAGCCCGGTGACGACGAGCCCGATCATCATCGACCAGAACAGGTCCATCCCGGTGAAGCTCTGCGTCAGCGACGGCGCGGCCTGCGTAGTCAGGTCGTCGGTCGCGGGATCGAGGAAGCCGGCGCCGCCGATCACGCGGTGGAGGTCGCCGAGCACGTACTGCGTCGCGAGGTAGATCGCCGGGATCGACAGGATCGTCGAGGTGAAGAAGCCCTTGTAGAGCGCGCCCATGATGCTGCCGCCACCGAGCCGGACCATGTAGGTGCCGATGATCGAGGTGACGATGCACACCCCGCCGACGAGCAGCGGGAGAGTCATCAGCCGCATCAGCTCGGCGCCGCTCGCCTGGATCAGCAGCGCGATCGAGATCATCGTCACGCCCAACGTGACGACGTAGGTCTCGAACAGATCGGCCGCCATGCCCGCGCAGTCGCCGACATTGTCGCCGACATTGTCCGCGATCACGGCCGGGTTGCGGGGGTCGTCCTCGGGGATACCCGCCTCGACCTTCCCGACCAGATCCGCGCCGACGTCCGCCGCCTTGGTGAAGATGCCGCCGCCCAATCGCGCGAAGATCGAGATCAGTGACGCGCCGAACGCGAGTGCGGTCAGCGCCTCGACGATGATGCGGTCGTTGGGGGCGTGGCCCGCGGGACCGGTGAGATACCAGAAGAATGCGCTGATCGCGAGCAGGCCGAGACCCGCCACGAGCATGCCGGTGACCGCGCCGGAGCGGAACGCCAGCGTCAGCCCCGCCTGCAACGACGTGCGCGCGGCTTCCGCGGTGCGGACGTTGGCTCGCACCGAGATGTTCATACCGACATAGCCGGCGACGCCCGACAGCACCGCGCCGATGACGAAGCCGACCGTCGAGATCATACCGAGCGTGAACAACAAGATCGCCGCGACGATGACGCCGACGATCGCGATCGTGGTGTATTGCCGCCCGAGATAGGCCTTCGCGCCTTCCTGAATGGCCGCGGCGATGTCCTGCATCTTTGCGTTGCCGGGGGAGGCGGCGAGCACCTGTCGACTGGTGACGAAACCATATAGGACGGCGATGACGCCGCAGATCATGGCCAAATAGACGGTCGTCATACGGCGCTATCCCTCTTGTCAGGTCCTCTCCGGTCCCGACTTTGCCGAGTCCCGATGTCAGGAACCTATCAGTGCACGGGCATTGCGCAAGTTATCCTCGGGGGCTGTGCTCGTAGCCTAGACTTGGCGGGAGTGGGACAGGGGTGCCCGAGTCGTGGAGGGTAAGCCCTGAGCCGGTCGAGAACGTGCCGATCCGAGCGGCGTCGGTGACGAAATCTTGCGGCGCAGCAAAAAGGAGTTGGTAGTCGTCTCCCGCTGTGGCTGCGGCGAGGCGGTCGCCGGAGAACGCGCGATAGGCGTCGGAGAGCGGAATGCGCGCGAGGTCGACGCTGACGGCGAGGTTGCTGGCTAGCGCCATGCGGGATGCGTCGATGAGCAGACCGTCGGACACGTCCATCATCGCGTGGACCTGGGGGCCGAGGATGCGACCGTCGGCGAGCCGTGGCTGCGGGCGCCGGTACGCGGCCAGGAGTTCGGGCGGGCCATCCACGCCGAGCGCGATCGCGAGTCCCGCGCCGGCGTCCCCGATCGTGCCGGTGACGTAGAGCGCGTCGCCCGCTTTCGCGCCGTTACGGGCAGGGGCGGCGGCATCGCTGCCAAACGCGGTGACGGTGAGGATGCGCGGGGCGTTCGGGGGGAGCGTGACGGAGTCGCCGCCGATAATCCGCGTGTCGAAGGCCGTCAGGACATTCCGGAGCCCTTCGAGGAAGGCGCGGTCCCACGCGTCGCCGCCGAGCGGGTAGTTGAGCAGGATGCCTTCGGGCTTCGCGCCCTTCGCGGCAAGGTCGGAGAGGTTGGTCGCGACCAGCTTCCACGCGACGTCCTGCGCGGGGTCGGTCTGGAGGAAGTGGACGCCTTCGACCAGCGTGTCAGTGGTGACGACGAGCGGGCCCGCGTCGAGCAGCGCGGTATCGTCGTTGAGGCCACGCGCCGCCGGGTGCAGCGGGAGTTGGCGGAGAGCGGCAATGAACTCGGCTTCGGTCACGCAAATCCTCCCCGGAACGGGGAGGGGGACCGTCCGCAAAGCGGATGGTGGAGGGGGCGTGCCGCGAGCGTTACGCCAGCGGGGTGCATCCCGGCCGCGAAGTAAGGTCCGTAACGTTCAACCACCGGTACGCTTGCGGAAGCCCCCCTCCACCATGCTGCGCATGGTCCCGCTCCCCGTGCCGGGGAGGATTTAGGCACGCACCTCTTTCGCGATGCCGTCGAGCAGCCCGTTCACGAAGCCCGACTCGCGCTTGTCGTAGAACGCATGCGCCACATCGACATATTCGCTGATCACCGCGGCCACCGGCACGTCCTTGCGCGCAAGCAGCTCGTACGTGCCGACGCGGATGATCGCCTTCATCGGCTTGTCGAGCCGTGCCAGCGTCCAGCCCTTGGCGAGCTTGCCCTCGATCAACACGTCGATCTCGCCGGCGCGCGCGTTCGCACCGGTCACCAGGTCGTCGAAGAAATCGACGTCGGCCTCGGCATATTCGACGTCTTCGATCGTCGCGCCGAGCCGGTGCTGGTGGAATTCGTTGAGCAGGACGGGCATCGCGGTGCCCTCCATCTCGTGCTGGTAAGTCGCCTGAACGGCGGCGAGGCGAGCGGCGGCACGCGCCTTGGTGCGGGGGGCGGTTCGAGTCATAAGCGGTTGCCTGTAGGCGCGGGGGGGCTGTGTGTCAGCCCTTTGCGTTCCGCGCGTCGAGTTGAAGAAGATTGGTTCGCGCAGAGGCGCAGGGGCGCGGAGATGTCGACCTTGCCGCGAAGCCGCCCTCCAATCACTCGGCAACGAGGCGATCGAAGCGGCTCCCCGCGCACGCAACATCTCCGCGCCTCTGCGCCTCTGCGCGAACAAAATCAGCTGTTGAGGCGAAGCCGCAGCGCCACCGATTTTGCGTGCGCGGGGAGCCCTTCGGCGTTGGCAAGCGCGACGGTGGCGGGGCCGAGTTCGCGCAACGCCGCTTCGTCCAACGCCAGGAAGCTGGTGCGTTTCATGAAATCGAGCACCGACAGCCCGCTGGCAAACCGCGCTCGGCGGCCGGTGGGGAGGACGTGGTTCGGCCCGGCGACGTAATCGCCGATCGCTTCGGGCGTGTAGCGGCCGAGGAAGACCGAGCCGGCGTGGCGGATGCGGTCGAAGAATCCCTGCGGGTCGGGGATCGCCAGCTGGAGATGCTCGGCCGCGAGGCGGTCGACCAGCGGGATCGCGTCGGCCAGCGTTTCGACGACGATGACCGCGCCGTTGGTGTCCCACGCGATACGCGCGACCGCTTCGGTGGCAAGCTCGCCTAACTGGCGATCGACCGCGACCACGACCTTGTCGGCGAACGCCGCGTCGTCGGTGAACAGGATCGATTGCGTGCTGGGGTCGTGCTCGGCCTGGCTGAGCAGGTCGGCGGCGGTCCATTCAGGGTCGTTGAGCGCGTCCGCGACGACGACGATTTCCGACGGACCCGCGACCATGTCGATGCCGACGACGCCGTAGACCTGGCGCTTGGCTTCGGCGACCCAGGCGTTGCCGGGGCCGGTAATGACGTCGACCGGCTCGATCCGGCCTGCGCCATAGGCGAGCGCCGCGACCGCCTGCGCGCCACCGACGCGCCACACTTCGTCGACGCCGGCGAGATGCGCGGCGGCGAGAACCAGCGGGTTGATCTGGCCGTCCGGGGTCGGCGTGACCATCGCGAGACGTCCGACGCCCGCGACCTTGGCGGGGATCGCGTTCATCAGCAGCGACGAGGGATAGGCGGCACGTCCACCCGGAACGTAGATGCCAGCGGCATCGACGGATAGCCAACGTGCGCCGAGCCTCACACCAGCAGAGTCGACCGAGTCGCTGTCGAGCGGGCGCTGTTTCTCATGATATGCGCGGATCCGGGTCGCGGCGAGTTCGAGCGCGGTGCGGAGGTCCGGATCGAGCGCGTCGAACGCGGCCTTGCAGTCGGCGGCGTCGATCTGCCAGCCCGTGGCTTCCAGATCGTGGCGGTCGTGCTTCTGCGTGAGGTCACGGACCGCGGTTTCGCCATCACGCCGGACGGATGCGATAATCGCAGCGACGTCCTGCGTGACGCCTGCATCGGACTCACGACGGTCCTCGACCAGAGCGGTGAAGCGCGTCGCAAAGTCCGCGTCGGAGGTAGAGAGGCGGATCATGACTTGCCCCCCTCCCGCATGCGGGAGGGGCTGGGGGTGGGCACGCGCTCACCGCAAGCGTTACGGTCGAGGATAGCGCGAGCCCAACCCCCGACCCCTTCCCGCATGCGGGAAGGGGAGCAGAATAGCGCGGTCATGCCGCGATCTCCTGCGCTTCGACGGCGCGGCGGAATGCCTCGACCAGTGGCACCACGCGGCTGCGCGTCTTCATTGCGGCGCGGTTGACCACTAGGCGGCTGGTGACTTGCATGATCGTCTCGACCTCGACCAGTCCGTTCTCCAGCAACGTCCGCCCCGACGACACGAGATCCACGATCCGCGGCGCTAATCCCAAGGTCGGCGCCAACTCCATCGCGCCGTTGAGCTTCACGCACTCCGCCTGCACGCCACGGCTGGCGAAATGCGCCGCCGTCACATGCGGGTATTTGGTCGCAACCCGGACGTGGCTCCAGCCGCGCGGATCGTCCTGCGCGGCCATTTCGGCAGGCTCGGCGACCGACAGGCGGCAGTGCCCGATGCCGAGATCGACCGGCGCGTAGAGTTCCGAATAGCCGAACTCCGCGATCACGTCCGAGCCGACGATGCCGAGTTGCGCCGCCCCGTGCGCGACGAAGGTGGCGACGTCGAACGCGCGCACCCGGATCAGCGAGATCGCCGGATCGTTGGTCGCGAACCGCAACGCGCGTGAGTTCTCGTCGGAGAACGACGCCTCAGGATGCACCCCGGCGCGCGCGAGCAACGGCAGGGCCTCGGCGAGGATGCGTCCCTTGGGAACGGCGATGATGATCTGGGAGTCTGGCACGCGCCGGGCTTTACGGGGGGGGCATGGCGGGTGCAACAACCTGCGCATGGCAAATGTAAAGGCAAGTTGCTCGGCGTTCGAAATCCAGGCGGAGTATTGCGCGGCGATGGATGCCCCAGTCACGGCGCGGGTTTGCACCGCGCTGGCGGGGGCGCTCGATCGGGAGAGCGAGACGGGGCGGCGGGTGCTCGACTGGGCGGGTGCGCCGGTTGCCGATGCGCTGGCGCTGCGGCTGGTCGGCGGGTTGCATGCGCTGCACCGGGCCGGGCTGGATCCTGCGCTTTCGGCGGTGTTTTCCGGTGCTGAGACCGACCCGGCGCGCGTCACGGCCATTTTGAACGCCACGCTCGTCGCGCACGATGCGGCGTTGCTGCCGTGGCTCGATGGGCCGCCGCAGACCAACGAGGCGGCGCGGTCGGCGGGCATGATGACCGGCATATTGCACCTTGCCGAGCGCTACGGGCCGCGGTTCGAGGTGCTGGAGATCGGATCGAGCGCGGGGCTAAACCTGCTGATCGATCGCTACCGGTTCGATCTCGGCGGCGTGACGATCGGGCCGTCCGCCTCGCCGGTGACGATCCGCCCTGAATGGCGGGGGCCTCCGCCGCCGAGCGCTCCGGTCGAGATCGAGTCGACGCGCGGCGTCGATATCCAGCCGGTCGACGTCGCCGATCCGGTCGCGGCGGCGCGGCTCGAGGCGTATGTCTGGGTCGATGCGGTCGAGCGACAGACGCGGCTGGCCACGGCAATCGCGATGGTGCGCGAGGGTGGCGTCGATCTGGTCGAAGGCGATGCAGCCGACTGGGTCGAAGCGCAATTGGCCGAGCCGCAGCTCGAGGGCGTCACGCGCGTGCTGATGCATTCGGTGGTGTGGCAGTATCTGTCGGCGGCATCGCGCGAGCGGATCCGGGTCGCGATGGAGGCGGCGGGGGCGCGGGCGACGGTCGAACGGCCGCTAGGCTGGGTTATGATGGAGCCTAACCGCGATCTGCACCGGCATGAGGTCCGCGTTCGCGGTTGGCCGGGCGAGCGGGCGATGGAACTGGTGGCGCTGACGCATGCGCACGGCGCCTGGGTCGAAGGTCTCGCCGGCCCGTATGAGACGCGTGAGTACGTCATGCGACGTGGGGCGTACGAGATGTAAAACCCTCCCCCTTGCGGGGGAGGATCTCAGGTCATCAGTAGAAGAAGCCGTTGTTGACCTGCACGACGCGGCCCGAGCGGGTGTCGACCAGAACGACGTCGCGGCCGTAGCGGACCCAGCGCTGATAGCCGTAGCCCGGACGGGGCAGGCGATACGTCTGGTAGTCGTTGATCCAGTAGTTGCGGCCGTAATAGGCCGGTGCGAACCGGTAGCCGACGGTCACCGGGCGATAGTTATAGCCGCGCGGGCCGACATAGGCGGGGCGGCGATAGACGTTGCCGTGCGTGCGGCGATAGTCGCGCCAGTCCTCACGGCGCTCCTTGCGGTCCTCGCGCAGTTCCTGGCGGGCTTCGCGGATATCGCCGCGGTCGCCGTAGCGGCGTGCTCGCTGCAGGTCGCGCTGGCTCTCGCGGACTTCGCGCTGGTCGCGGCGGACTTCGCCGTAGCTCTGTGCCGTGGCGAAGGTGGGTACGAGGGTGGCGGCGGCGACGGCCGCGAGGATCATCTTACGCATGACTGCTCTCCTGTGTTCGACGCCGAATCAACGGCATGGACAGGGTTTTGCTCCCGCGCCGCTGAACGATCGCCGAATGTGGTCGTCAGGATTTAGACAGGTGGGGCGCGGGTCGTGCGTGTACGGATCAGCCGGCAATGTTTCCAATCCTTACCCGCCAGGGGGAGGTGGCGCCGAAGGCGACGGAGGGGGAGTACACGGAACAGAGGTTACCCTTTCGCCCCCTCCGTCTGGCAAGCGCCACCTCCCCCTTGCGGGGAGGATCGAGAGGGCGGTTAGATCCCCCAGCGGCGCATTGCGGCGATCACCGCGTCGGGTTTTTGCCACGGTACGAAATGGCCTGCATCGATCTTCTCGATCGTGAGATCGGGGACATACTCAGCGAGGTCGAGCTGACTGGGCAGCAAGGCGCTGTCCTGCATTCCCCAGATCACCAGCACCGGCATCGCGGTCGGCGGGAACGGCGCATCCAGAAACGCGGGGCGGGGCGGGGTTTCGTCCATCGCGGGGACGACGATCGCGCTCGCGCGGTACCAGTTGAGCATCGCGGTGATCGCACCGGGCTGGCCCCATTCGTCGAGATAGGCAGCCTTGTCCTCGGCCATCGCGGCGAGATCGACGTGCTTGGAGAAACTGGTGTCGAAGAAGGTTTCGAGGCCGATCGACTCGATGTGCTGTTCGAGATGGGGGTTGCGGAAGGCGCGGATATACTGGCTGGCGGCGCGCTGTTCGAGATCGTCGAACATGGTGCGCTGGAAGACGAGCGGGTGGGGGGCGTTGATGGTGACGAGCCTGGCGATGCGCTCGGGGTGGCGCAGTGCGGCCATCCACGCGACCGCGCCGCCCCAGTCGTGGCCGACCAGCGTGAAACGGTCGATGTTCAGGTGATCGGCGAGCGCGACCAGGTCTGCGACGATCTTGTCGGGGGTGTAGCTGTCGACGCCCTCGGGTTTGGAGGAGCGCGCGAAGCCGCGTTGGTCGGGGGCGATCACGTAATGGTCGCGGGCGAGGTCCGGGGCGATGGCGCGCCAGGTGCGGTGCGATTCTGGGAAGCCGTGGAGGAGGATGACGGGTGGGTCGGCCGGGTCGCCCGAGATCGCGACGTCTAGGGTTACGCCTGTGGATAGTGGGATGCGTTGTAGTGTCATCGTTCCCCTCCCGCTGGCGGGAGGGGTTAGGGGAGGGCCTACCCGTCGCGCTGCCTGCTGGTCATGCCCTCCCCCGACCCCTCCCGCAAGCGGGAGGGGAGCAGAAGGTGTATCTCCCCTCCCGCTCGCGGGAGGGGCTGGGGGTGGGCTCGCGGTCAGTCGCAAGCGGATCGCTCGTTGATAGCGCGTGCCCACCCCCTGCCCCCTCCCGCTTGCGGGAGGGGAGGAGTCACGGATAGCTGACCGTTTTCGGGATCGCGGGGATTTCGATCCATTCCTTTTCGTCGCCGGGCACCTTCGGGAAATTGCCCGCATTCCAGTCGCGTTTCGCCTGTTCGATGCGGTCGCGGTTCGAGCTGACGAAGTTCCACCAGACGTGGCGCGGCGTCGTGAACGCATCGCCACCGCACAGCATCGCGCGGCCGCCATGCGCGGACCGTAGCGTTGCCGAGATACCGGGGCGGAGGACGTAGAGGACTTGTGGCTCGAGCTTCACGCCTTCCAGCGTCGCCTCGCCCATCGCGAGGTAGATCGCGCGCTCCTCCGCCGCGGCGTCGATCGGCACGCTCGCGCCCGGATCGAGCGCGATGTCGGCGTAGATCGTCCCCGAATAGGTCGTGGTCGGCGCGGTCTGGCCCCACAGGCTCCCCATGATGATCCGCGAGCGTGCGCCGTGCGCCTCGATCGTCGGCAGCTGCGCCTTGGTGACGTGCTCGAACGCCGGGTCGATCTCCTCGACCGCCTCGGGCATCGCCAGCCAGGTCTGGATGCCCGACAAGTTCGGCCCCTCGGCACGCTCGTCGTCGGGCGAGCGCTCTGAATGGACGATGCCGTGACCCGCGGTCATCAAATTGACCGCGCCGGGCTCGATTCGCGCCTGCGTGCCGAGCGAATCGCGGTGGTCGATCGCGCCGTCGAACAAGTATGTGACGGTCGACAGGTTGATGTGCGGGTGAGGGCGCACGTCGATGCCTTGCCCTATTTCGAGATGCGCGGGGCCCATCTGGTCGAAGAACAGGAACGGGCCGACCATCGTCCGCTCCTTGTTGGGCAGCGTGCGGTGGACCTTGAACCCGCCGAGATCGTGCGTCGACGGCAGGATGGTCTGGAGGACGAAATCATCGAGCATACGCGTTATCCCTTGGCAGGTTCCGTGGCGTCGAGAAGTTCGACCAAGTCTGCTGGATAGAGCGTTTCGTGAAAGCCCGCGATGTCGTTTCGGGAAAACCAGCGGTGACCGACGAGCAGTTGCCTCTCCTGTTCGGTGAGCTTGCCCGCCTTCACCTCGCAGGTATCGACGTCGATCCGGAAATAGCGTTCGTCGGCGGTGACCTCTGTGCCTTCGAAGGTCACGAAATCGATGGTGCGTTGCGCGACCTCGGGTCCGCAGTCGATGTCGAGGCCGACTTCCTCCCATAGCTCGCGGCGAGCGGCGGCGGCGTAGCTCTCGCCGGGGTCGACCGCGCCGCCCGGCGTGCACCAGAGCGGGGGGCGATCGGAGGGGGTGAAGCGGAACATCAGGACGCGGTTTTGTCCGTCGACGAGCAGGATGCGCGCGGCTGGGCGGGGCGTGCGCCCGCTCATCGATCCTCCCCTGCAAGGGGGAGGTGGCAGGCGTAGCCTAACGGAGGGGGAGGACGCGAAACGATGGTTGGCCGCTTACCGCCCCCTCCGTCTCGCTGCGCGATCCACCTCCCCCTGGCGGGGGAGGATCGATACGCCGTCATTCGGCGTCGAGCTCGGGATAGGCGCGGAAGATGCCGTCGGTGTTGAACGCCAAGCGCCGGTCGCTTCTCAGATACGCTTTGATGCCCGGCAGGTCGGCGACCTGATCGTGAATGCGGATCAGGTTCGGGTACTCGGGCTCGAGCGTCTTCATCCGCTGCGGGAACATGTATCGGAGGCCCTCGACCAGCTGGAACAGCGAGGTGTCGGCATAGCTCCATTTGTGATCGATCAGCCAGTCGCCGGTATTCGCCTGCGCCGCATCCTCGAAATGACCGAGGAACTTCGGCAGGCGCTCCTCGCGGAACTGTTTGGCGGCACGCGCGGCTTCGGGTTTCTGGTCGTCGTAATAGTCCATCATCGCGACCGGATGGTGGACGTTGTGAACCTCCGCGACGAGGTCGGCGATCGTCAGCTGGAGCTGGTTGAGCCACAACCGATCGGCCATGGTCGACGGCGCGAGACCGTGACGCTCGCCGAGATACATCAGGATGTTGGCGACCTGCGCGATCACCAGGCCATCGAGCTCCAGATAGGGCGGCGCGAACGGGGTGCGGCCGGTGCGGTCGTTCAGATCGGCCATTAGCCCGTCCTCGCCAACGCCGCGCGCGCAATCCTCGTATTCGATCTCGGCGCCTTCGAGCGCGAGCCGGACGAACTCGCCGCGCCCCTGGATGGAGGGCCAGTACCAGAGCTTGTACGCCATCAGATTTCTCCGGGTGCGCGGGCCTTGATGGCGAGCGCGTGGATCTTCGTGCTCAACAGGTCGGCAAGCGCCTGGTTCACGAGGCGTTGGCGCGCGACGCGGTTAAGGCCTTCGAATTTCGGGGTTTCCACTTCGACGCGGAAATGCGTCTCGCCGGTGCCGTCGTCGCCCATGTGGCCGGCATGAAGGCCGCTCTCGTTGACGACGATCAGGTGCGTCGGGGCGAGGGTCGCGGTGAGGCGGGCGGTGATCTGGTCCTGAACGGAGCCGGTGGCGAGGTCTGTCATGCTCCCTATATAGCCCGTTTTGGAAGCGCGGGGAGCCGGTGGCGGACGACGATCAAAAAGAGCGGAAGGAACGCCCCAGTCCACGGTTTCACGGCCGCGTGGAAGGGACCGGGCGCGTCTGCATGTGGCGCGACTGCGAGGAGCCTGGCGAATTTCGCGCGCCGCCGCTGGAGGGCCCGAGCGATGGCGGACCGCCGCAGTTCCGCTGGTTCTGCCTCGAGCATGTTCGTGCGTTCAACTCGGGCTATAATTTCTTCGACGGCATGACCGCGGATGAGATCCATTACGCCCAGCGACCGATGGCAGGCTGGGAGCGCGAGACGCGGGCGTTCGCGCATGGCGGCGGCGACACGCCACCCAAATGGGCCGACTTCGCCGACCCGATTGATGCGATCGGCGCGCGGTTCGGCGAGCGGATGGCGGCGGCGCGGAAAGACGGTCGCGTGCTGTCCGATGGCGAACGGCGCTCGTTGCGCGTGCTCGGATTGGGGACCGATACCGACCGCACGCAACTACGCAAACGTTACAGCGAACTCGTGCGGCGCTTCCATCCCGACCGCAACGGCGGCGACCGCGCGCACGAGGCCGACCTGCAAAAGGTGATCGCGGCCTACCAGCACCTGAAGGGCGCAGCGGCGTTCGCATGATGCGTCGGCGTTTGGTTCGCGCCGCTGCCCCGCCGTATCAGGTCGGCTGGGCCCCGCCCATCGTCGCCGCCGCGGCGGCCATGTCCATGAAGAACGGTCCCCAGCCATGCCCGTCGAGGTCCTCGAAGGCGCGGCTGTACATGAAGCCCATGTCCTCGGGGTCGTGCAGTTCGCGTCCGCCTGCCGCCAGGGCCGCTTCCGTAATCGCATCGACCTCGGCTTGACTGTCGAACGACAAGGCCAGCAGCACGCCGCTGGTCGTCTTCGCGTCGATGATCTGCTTGGACGTGAAGGTCGAATAAAACGCGCGATCGAGCAGCATCACGGAAATCGTATCGGACCATGCCATCGCCGATCCCTGCTCGTTCGAGAACATCGCGTTCCGCTCGAACCCGATCGCTGCGTAGAATGCCGTCGCGGCCGCGACGTCGGCGACCGGCAGGTTCAAGAATATGGCCTTGCTCATGGCGGCTCTCCTGGCTCGACTCGGTTTTGCACCGGTGTTTGCATTGCATGCTCGCAATGGTTACTTAAAACAACTATGAAGTTAGAAAATGTAACTGATGCCTCGTCGAAGCGGTGGTATGACGATGCATGCGGCACGGCGATGGCGCTCGAACTGATTGGAGAGCGCTGGTCGCTGCTGGTCGTGCGCGAACTGATGTTCGGTCCGCGCCGGTTTGGTGAACTGAAGGCCGACCTCGGCGGGATCAGCGCGAACGTCCTGACGCAGCGGCTGGAGGGACTGGCGCGCGCCGGTATCCTGACCCGGCGCATGCTGCCGTCGCCGGCTAGCGTGCAGGTCTATGAACTGACGCCCTGGGGGTATGAGAGCGAGACCGCGATCCGCGAACTCGGTCGATGGGCGGCGCGGTCGCCTGCGCATGATCCCACCCTGCCGCTCAGCGCGGCCTCGCTGATGCTGTCGTTCCGGACGATGTTCTCACGTCAGCGTGCCGATGGCTGGACCGCGGTCGTCGGTTTTCGGCTGGGCGGCGAGGGGTTCGTCGGGCGGGTCGATGGCGACTGGATCCATGTCGTGCGCGCCGACCCGTCGGCAGCGGACGTCACGTTCGACGGCGATCCGATGACGATCGCATCGCTCGTCTATGGCGCAAGGCCCTTTCGCGATGCGGAAGCCGCGGGCACATTGCAGATCACCGGGAACCGTGCGCTCGCCGAGCGGTTCGTCACACTCTTTCCGCTACCGGATAAGGTCGCGGTTGAGTAACGCCCCTCGCTTGTCCTAGAGCGGTCGGGAACACGAGGCCAACATGACCGATATCCCGAATACCCAGCCCGATAGCCGCGAGACCACGATCCTCGACGCACCCGACCGCATGGTGAAGGTGCGCGAGATGTTCGGGATCGATTCCGACATGGAAGTGCCGGCCTTCTCCGAAGCCGACGAGCGCGTGCCCGATCTCGATCCGGCGTACGTCTTCGATGCCGATACGACGCTCGCGGTCCTCGCCGGGTTCGCACATAACCGCCGCGTGATGGTCCAGGGCTATCACGGCACCGGCAAGTCGACGCATATCGAGCAGGTCGCCGCGCGCCTGAAATGGCCGTGCATCCGCATCAACCTCGACGCGCATATCAGCCGCATCGACCTGATCGGCCGCGACGCGATCGTGCTGAAGGACGGCCAGCAAATCACCGAGTTCCGCGAAGGCCTGCTGCCCTGGGCGTTGCAGACGCCGACCGCGCTGGTGTTCGACGAATATGACGCCGGCCGCCCGGACGTGATGTTCGTGATCCAGCGCGTGCTGGAAACCGAAGGCAAGCTGACCTTGCTCGACCAGAACCGCGTGATCCGCCCGAACCCGTGGTTCCGCCTGTTCGCGACCGCCAACACGGTCGGCTTGGGCGACACGAGCGGGCTGTATCACGGCACGCAGCAGATCAACCAGGGCCAGATGGACCGCTGGAACATCGTGGTGACGCTCAACTATCTGCCGGCGAAGGTCGAGGCGCAGATCGTCCTCGCCAAGTCGGGCGAATACGACAAGCCGGACGGCAAGAAGGTCGTCGAGAACATGGTGCGGGTGGCGGACATGACTCGCAAGGGGTTCGTCAACGGCGACATCTCGACCGTGATGAGCCCGCGTACGGTGATCACCTGGGCGCAGAACGCGCTGATCTTCGGCGACGTCGGCTTCGCGTTCCGCCTGTCGTTCCTCAACAAGTGCGACGAGGCGGAACGGCCGCTGGTCGCCGAATATTACCAGCGCGTGTTCGGTAAGGACCTGCCCGAGAGCGTGGTGGGTAAGGCCTGAGCCTTTGGCCAACGAAACCCCTCTCGATCGCTTCAAGGCGGTTCTTGCCGGCACCGCGCGTGCGATCGCGGAGGAGCCGGAGGTCGAACTCGCCTTCACCGCGGACGCACCGACGCAGTCGGGCAAGCACATCAAGGTGCCTATGCCCGCGCGTGCCCTACCGCTGGATCAGGTCGCCGAGGCGCGTGGGTTCGCGGACGGATTCGCGCTCCGGTTGAAGCATCACGACATCGCGCTGCATACTCGTGCGGCGCCGGTCGAGGCGGTTGCGCGTGCGGTGTTCGATTCCGTCGAGACTGCACGAATCGAAGCGCTCGGCTCGCGTGGCTATGCCGGCATCACCGAGAACCTCGACCGCGCGCTCGATGTGCGGTTGCGCGCCGACCCGATCACGCGTGCGCGCAATCGCGACGAGGTGCCGCTGTCGACCGCGCTCGGCCTCATGGTGCGCGAGCGGCTGACCGGGCAGGAATCGCCCGCCATCGCTGCGCCCGGCCTGGCGCTGGTGCGCGAGTGGATCGAGAGCAAGACCGATCTCGACGCGCTGACCTATGCGCTCGACGACCAGAAGGCGTTCCAGGGTCTCGCGCGGAAAATGTTGCAGGAGCTGGAGCTGGTCGAAGGCGATCAGGTCCCCGAGGAAAGCGACGAAGGCGGCTCCGAGGACGAGGGCACCGACGAGCAGCAGCAGGACGAGGGCGACGAAGGCGACGACCAGGGCGAGGACGGCCAGGGCGAAGTCGAGGCGCGCGGCGAACAGTCCGAGCAGCAGAACGAGGAAAGCGACGGTCAGGAGCAGAGCGACGAGTCGATGGACGACATCGACGGCGAGCCCGGCGACGACGGCGAGGAGGGCATGCAGCCGGTCCGCCCGAACCGTCCGTTCGCGGACATGGGCGGCGCGTTCGACTACAAGCCATGGACGACGCAGTTCGACGAGGTGATCGCGGCGACCGAGCTGTGCGACGCCGACGAACTGGCGCGGCTGCGCGGCTATCTCGACCAGCAGCTCGTGCACCTGCAGTCGACCGTGTCGAAGCTAGCCAACCGGCTCCAGCGGCGGCTGATGGCGCAGCAGTCGCGGTCATGGGATTTCGATCAGGAGGAGGGCATCCTCGACGCGGCGCGCCTCGCACGCGTGATCGTCAACCCGACTCTGTCGCTGAGCTACAAAGCCGAACGCGAGACCGATTTCCGCGACACCGTCGTAACGCTGCTGATCGACAATTCCGGCTCGATGCGTGGGCGCCCGATCTCCATCGCGGCGATCAGCGCGGATATTCTCGCACGCACGCTGGAGCGCTGCGGCGTGAAGACCGAGATCCTCGGCTTCACTACCCGCGCCTGGAAGGGCGGGCAGAGTCGCGAGACGTGGCTGGCCGCCGGACGTCCGCCGCAGCCGGGGCGCCTCAACGACATTCGTCACATCGTCTACAAGCGCGCCGACGAGCCGTGGCGGCGCGCGCGCAACTCGCTGGGCCTCATGATGCGCGAGGGGTTGCTGAAGGAGAATATCGACGGCGAGGCGTTGATGTGGGCGCATGCCCGGCTGGTCGCCCGGCCCGAGGAACGCCGCATTCTGATGGTGATCAGCGACGGCGCGCCGGTCGACGACTCGACGCTCAGCGTGAACTCAGGCTCGTATCTGGAGCGGCATCTGCGGCAGGTGATCGGCTGGATCGAGAGCAAGTCGCCGGTCGAGCTGGTCGCGATCGGCATCGGGCATGACGTAACCCGCTATTACGCGCGTGCCGTCACGATCATGGACGTCGAACAGCTCGGCGGCACGATCATCGAGCAGCTGGCCTCGCTGTTCGACACCGAGTGATCCGCCGGTGACCGCGGGCGGCGTCATTACGGCGCCCGCGACTGGGTTCCACGGGCCCGTCAAACGCTCGATCACGATTGCCGGCCACCAGACCTCGATCAGTCTCGAACCCGTCTTCTGGCAAGCGCTCGAAGCCGCTGCCGTGCGCTTTGCCTTGCCGCTGTCCGCACTCGTCGCCGAGATCGACGCGATTCGCATCGTCGCGGACGATCCACCAAACCTCGCTAGTGCATTGAGAACATGGCTGTTCGATAATCCAGGTTGAGAACTACTCGCATTAGCGTTGACGGTGCGAACGACTCTCAATAGCGAGCCCCTCAAGAACAAAGGGGTTTGTCCATGTCGCTACCTTCGCCGCGCGCATCGTTGCCGCGTTCGTCCTCCGTGCCTGCATTTCTCGCTCTGTCCTGCGTCGGTGCATTCGCGACCGCGCCGGCCTATGCGGCGGATTCGGCGAAGGCACCGGCCCCCGCAGCGACGGACGACCAGCAGCGCGAGGAAATCCTCGTCAACGGCCAGCGCCAGCGCGACGAAGGTCCCAAGCAGGTCGCGCCGCTGGTCAACACGCCGCGCTCGGTAATCGTCCTGCCCAAGGAAGTGATCGAGCAGACCGGGTCGAACAGCCTCGCCGATGCGCTGCGCACCGTGCCCGGCATCACCTTCGGCGCAGCGGAGGGCGGCAATCCGATCGGCGATCGCCCGTTCATCCGCGGCTTCGACAGCCAGGGCAGCATCTATGTCGACGGCGTGCGCGATCTCGCCGCGCAGACGCGTGAAGTGTTCGCGGTCGATTCGGTCCAGATCGTCCGCGGCTCGGATTCGACGCTCGGCGGACGCGGCTCGGCGGGCGGCACGATCAACATCCTGTCGCGCCTGCCGCAGCTCGACAATTTCGGATCGCTCAGCGCCAGCTACGGCGAGGCAGATTACAAGCGCATCACCGGCGACGTGAACCTGAAGGTCTCGGACACCGCCGCGTTCCGCATCGAGGGGATGTGGCACGATCAGGACGTCGCCGGGCGCGATGCGATCTGGCAGAAGCGCTGGGGCATCGCGCCGTCGTTCGCGGTCGGGCTCGGCACGCCGACCCGGCTGACCGCCAGCTTCTATCACATGGAAAGCAGCGAACTGCCCGACAGCGGCATCCCGTATCTCTACACGATCGCCAACCATCCCGGCACCGGCAACGTCACGACACAGCCTGCGCTCGGCACTGTGACGACCGCCAGCGGCCAGACCGGCTATGTCTCGCGCAAGAACTTCTACGGGCTGGCGGCACGCGACTTCCGCGATGCGACCACCAACCAGGCGACGATCCGCGTCGAGCATGATTTCGGCGGCATCACGCTGCGCAACACCGCGCGCTACACGCACAGCGACCAGAGCTATATCTTCACGCTGCCCGACGACAGCCAGGGCAACGTCTATGGTACCACCGCGACCGCCACGAGCGGCGTCAATCCGATTACCGGCGGTACGAAGGTGACCGGCGGCGGCTATGTCTGGACGCGCGGCAACACGCGCTACGGCTATAGCGAGAGCATCGTCGACCAAACCGATCTGTACGGCAAGTTCAACACCGGGGGCATCGAGCACAGCTTCTCGCTCGGCACTGAAATCTCGTGGGAGAAGACGCGGCGCGGTACGTTCGTCTCGGCCAACGGATCGACGATCAGCCCGCGCTGCGACACGGTCACGATCGCGCGCTCCTATTGCGTGAGCCTGTTCGACCCGAACCCGTATGCGCCGTGGGTCAATTACACGAGCGACACGTCGACCACCGCGACGCCGATCGTGAAGGGCGCGCCCTCGACCGAGACGCAGAACGACGCGAATACCAAGGCGGTCTACGCGTTCGATTCGATCACGCTGATGCCGTCGCTGATCCTCAACCTCGGCGCGCGCTACGACCGGTTCCAGTCGACCGTCATCCTCCCCGGCGCCCAGCAGACGCGGATCAAGCGCGTCGACAACCTGTTCAACTGGCAGGCGGGCCTCGTATTCAAGCCGACCGCGGAGACCAGTGTGTACGCAAGCTATGCGACCGCCGCGACGCCGCCCAACAGCCTGCTCGGCGAAGGCCGCGAGGACAATGCGATCACTGCCGCCGTGCTCAATCTGCTGAAGCCGCAAAAGACCAAGTCGTACGAGGTCGGTGCGAAGGCGAGCTTGTTCGGCGAGAAGCTCCAGCTCGGCGCGGCGGTGTTCCAGACCGACATCGCCAACGCGCGCGTGCTCGACGACAACAACACTGCATCGTTCATTGGCGAGACGCGGATCCGCGGCTTCGAGTTCAACGTCAGCGGCACGATCCTGCCCGGCTGGACGGTGTTCGGCGGCTTCACGCATCTCGATCCGAAGATCATCGACGGTGGCTTCACGACGCTGACCGCCGCCGCGCTCCCCGGTCTCCAGCCGGCACGGACGATCGGCGTCGTCTCGGTCAACACCGGCAAGCAGGTCCCACAGACCGCTAAGAACAGCTTCACCGCGACGACCAACGTCAACGTGACCAAGCGGCTTCAGATCGGTGGCACGGCGCTGTATATGGACGAGCAGATCGGTGGCTATGCCGACAACCGCACCGCGACGCAGAACGCCGCCGGCGTGGTCACGGTCAATGCCGCAACCAAAACCCTGACGCGCAGCATCCCCGATTACTGGCGCTTCGATGCGCGCGCGAGCTACAAGCTGACCGACAATGTCGACCTCAGCGTCAACGCGCAGAATTTGACCAACAAGACCTATTTCTCGCAGACCTTCACCAGCCACTATGCCGCGATCGCCGCGGGCCGGACGATCTTCGGCACGGTGAACCTGCGGTTCTGAGGACATGACGGCGATCGATACGCTCACGCCCGACGCTATCGCCGCGCGCCTCTCCGGAAGTCCGGAGGAGCGCGCGGCGTTCCTGCGTGAGGCGGCGGACGCGGGCGTGGCCGAGGCGCAGGCGGTGTATGGGCAGATGCTGCTCGACGGGGTTGGCGTGGTCGCCGACCGACAAGCAGCGCTCGGCTGGTTCATGAAGGCTGCGGCGCAGCATCATGTGATGGCGCTCAACATGGTCGGGCGTTGCTACGATCTCGGCTGGGGCACGCGCGTCGACAAGACGCGCGCGGCCGAATGCTACCGGATCGCGGCGGAGCGCGGGCTGGACTGGGCGATGTATAATTATGCGACGTTGCTGGCGCTGGGCGAGGGCGTTGCCAAGGACAAGCCCGCTGCGCTGGCGTTGCTGGAGAAGGTCGCGGCGATGGACTCGGGGCTTGCCAGCGCGAAGGCGATCAACTTCGTCGGCAGTTTCGCGGAAGACGGTTGGGCTTGCGAGCGCGACATGACGCGTGCGGCGGCATGCTATGCAAGTGCGGCGGAAGGCGGCGATTTTCGCGGGTGTTTCAATCACGCGCGGATGCTCGGTGCGGCGGGGGAGATCGATATGGCACTTGGTTGGCTGAGACAGGCGGGCGCACGGGGCAACGCGGCGTTCCTCGCCAAGGCCGAAGCGTGGCTGGCGACGAGCGATATCCCAGCGTTCCGGACGTCCGGCGTGGCGGCATTGCGCGAGGGGGCGGCATGCTGATCGCCGTTCCAGACGTGCTCGATCCGCCCGAGGTCACGCGTGTCCGAGCGCTGATCGATGCGGCCGAATGGATCGACGGCAACGCGACTTCCGGCCCGCAGTCGGCGCTCGCCAAGCGCAACGAGCAACTGCCCGAAGACTCCGCGGCTGCGCGCGAGGCCGGCGGGATCATCCTCGACGCGCTCGGTCGCTCCGCGCTGTTCGTCGCCGCCGCGCTGCCGCTGAAAGTCTTCCCGCCGCTGTTCAACCGCTACGCCGGTGGCCAGGATTTCGGACTGCACGTCGACAACGCGATCCGTATCAAGCGCGGCTCCGACTTTCGTATCCGCAGCGACCTGTCGGCAACGCTGTTCCTCGCCGATCCCGAAACCTACGACGGCGGCGAACTGGTGATCGAGGACCAGTTTGGCTCGCAATCGGTCAAGCTGCCCGCTGGCCACATGGTGGTGTATCCCGCCTCCAGTCTGCACCGCGTCGCACCGGTGACGCGCGGCGTGCGCGTCGCGTCGTTCTTCTGGCTACAGTCGATGGTCCGCGACGACAGCGCGCGGCGGATCCTGTTCGATCTCGATCAGGGCGTGCAGGCGGTCGCATCCGCACAAGGGCAGGGCGATCCGGCCACGGTGCGGCTGACGGGCGTGTACCACAATCTGCTGCGCCGCTGGGCCGACGCCTGACGTTCGCTTCGCTCTACCCGTACCCCACCACGGCGTAGGCCATTTCGCTTCCGTTTCGGCCTCCGGATGCCTATATGATGGGCATGGCATCCAACCCCGAAACCAACAATCCCAACCTCCCGAACATGGGCGACTATGGCGCGGACTCGATCAAGGTCCTCAAGGGCCTAGACGCGGTCCGCAAGCGCCCCGGCATGTACATCGGCGATACCGACGACGGCTCCGGCCTCCATCACATGGTGTTCGAGGTCAGCGACAACGCGATCGACGAGGCGCTCGCCGGGCATTGCGACCGCATCGACATCGTCCTCAACGCCGACGGTTCGGTCAGCGTTACCGACAACGGCCGCGGCATTCCGACCGGCATCCACACCGAGGAAGGCGTGTCCGCAGCCGAGGTCATCATGACCCAGCTCCACGCCGGCGGTAAGTTCGAGAACACCAGCGACGAGAACGCCTACAAGGTCTCGGGCGGCCTGCACGGCGTCGGCGTCTCGGTCGTCAACGCGCTCAGCGAATGGCTCGACCTGACGATCTGGCGCAACGGCGAAGAGCATTACATGCGCTTCGCATTCGGCGATGCGGTCGCGCCACTGAAGGTCGTCGGCCCCGCCACGGAAGGCCAGAAGGGCACGCGCGTCACCTTCTTCCCGTCGCCCGCCACGTTCAAGATCACCGATTTCGACTTCGACAAGCTCGAACATCGTTACCGCGAGCTCGCCTTTCTCAATTCGGGTGTCCGCCTGTTCCTCACCGATGCCCGGCACGAGGAACTGAAGACCGTCGAGCTCTATTACGAAGGCGGGATCGCTGCGTTCGTGAAGTATCTCGATCGCGCCAAGGTGCCGTTGAT
This sequence comes from Pseudomonadota bacterium, assembly GCA_040388215.1. GTDB lineage: Bacteria > Pseudomonadota > Alphaproteobacteria > Sphingomonadales > Sphingomonadaceae > Sphingomonas. Next base: position 124,306 of record JAZKCH010000013.1, read on the forward strand.
GCCCGAACCGGTCGCGATCAGCGGCACGCGCGACGACGTCACGATGGACGTCGCGCTCCAGTGGAACGACTCGTATTACGAGAACGTCCTCGCCTTCACGAACAACATCCCGCAGCGCGATGGCGGCACGCACATGGCCGCGTTCCGCGCCGCGCTGACCCGCACGCTCAACAACTACGCCGAGAAATCGGGCATGTTGAAGAAGGAAAAGGTCCAGCTCACCGGCGAGGACATGCGCGAAGGCCTGACCGCGATCGTCTCGGTCAAGCTGCCCGATCCGAAGTTCAGCTCGCAGACCAAGGACAAGCTCGTCTCGTCCGAGGTGCGCCAGCCGCTAGAAAGCCTGATGGCCGACAAGCTGGCCGAATGGCTCGAGGAGAATCCGGCGCACGGCAAGGCGATCGTCGCCAAGATCATCGACGCCGCCGCGGCGCGCGAAGCCGCCAAGAAGGCGCGCGAGCTGACCCGGCGCAAGGGCGTGATGGACATCGCCTCGCTGCCCGGCAAGCTCGCCGACTGCCAGGAGCGCGATCCCGCCAAGTCCGAACTGTTCCTGGTCGAGGGTGACTCGGCAGGCGGCTCGGCGAAGCAGGGCCGCGACCGCCATTTCCAGGCGATCCTCCCGTTGCGCGGCAAGATCCTCAACACCGAGCGCGCGCGTGAGGACCGCATGCTGTCGAGCCGCGAGATCGGCACGCTGATCACCGCGATGGGCACCGGCATCCGCGACGACTTCAACGCGGACAAGCTGCGCTACCACAAGATCGTCATCATGACCGACGCAGACGTCGACGGCGCGCACATCCGCACGCTGCTGCTGACGCTGTTCTACCGTCACATGCCCAAGATCATCGAGGGCGGTTACCTCTACATCGCCCAGCCACCGCTCTACAAAGCGACCAAGGGCCGGTCCGAGGTATACCTCAAGGACGACGCGGCGCTCGACGAATATCTGGTCGATGCGGGCGTCAATACGATGGTGCTCGACGGCCCCGGCGGCGCTCGCTCGGGTCGCGACCTGAAGGATCTGGTCGATCACGCGCGCCGGATGCGGACGCTGATGCGCTACGTTCCCAAGCGCTATGACGCCGGCATGATCGAGGCGCTCGCGCTCGGTGGCGTGTTCGATCCCGAGGCGTCGGTCGAGGACCGGACCTCGCGTCTCGAAGTCGTGACGCGTCGTCTCGAACTCGACGACGGCGATGCCCGCTGGACTGCGGTGCTGACTGAAGACGGCGGCATCCACTTCCAGCGCGCATGGCGCGGCGTCACCGACCACCACATCATCGAGGCCAGCTTCCTGGTGTCGGCCGAGGCGCGCAAACTCCACGCGCTGTCGGGCGAGCATGCCGAGAGCTACGCCCACACCTCGAACCTCGTTCCCGCCAGCAAGGCCTCGCAGGCCGAAGAACCCGAGGCCGACGAGGGTGCGGAGGCTGGCGCCGGCGTGATCGGCTCGGTCACCGCGGTCGCCGCGCGCGGCTCGACGCAGGTTTCGCGTCCAAGCCATCTGCTCGACGCGATCCTGACGGCAGGGCGCAAGGGTCTCGCGATCCAGCGCTACAAGGGCTTGGGCGAGATGAACGCGGAACAGCTGTGGGAAACCACGCTCGACCCGTCGGTCCGCTCGATGCTCCGCGTCACCGCGGTCAACGCCGAGAGCGCGAACGAGATCTTCACGCAGCTGATGGGCGAAGTCGTCGAACCTCGCCGCGAGTTCATCCAGGACAACGCGCTCAACGTCGCCAACCTCGACGTCTGAGTTTCGACCGTCAGCGTGCGCCATCCCGTGCGCTGGCGGTGAAGCTGCGGAAGGTGATCGACCAGCGCGTCACCTCCATCTCGGCGATGCTGTGCTCCCAGTCATGCCGCGCCTCGCCGCTGAGATGATAGACGGAGCGCGGCGGCAAGGGCACGGCAACGCGGTCGAAGCCGCCCGGTTTGCGCCGCCGGAACCGCATCGTCGCCGGCACGCCGAGCGAAACGCCGACGACATGCTCGAAGACCGGCCGGTCGCGGTGCCAGCCGATCCCCGCCCCCGGATCGTACCGGATCAGCAAAGCTTGGACGAGCGCCTCCTCCGGGAGTTGCGCAAACGCGGCGGCGCGCTGGCGGATCGGCAGCAGCCAGTCGGGCAACGGATCGGTGGCGCCGAACTGGCTCGTGTCGAAATCATAATGCCAGCCGAACGACCTGGTCAGCCGCTTGCCCAGCCAGCCTTGGAACTGGAACGGCGCTAGGTCCTGCTCGTCGATCCGGGCGATCAGCGCCGCCTCCTCGTCCCGGTCGATCAATGCGTCGCGGTACGCGAGTCCGGGGAGGAGCGGTGTGCCGAAAAGATCCGCGGTCGGGTTTGTCATCGACGGCATGTAGGAACGCGACGCACCCATCCGAAAGCCCCGCGGTTGCCGACCCAGCCGCTGCCATCTACGGCGAAGCGCGCATCCCGGAGACTGACATGACCGCCCATCTCAAGATCGATTTCGTTTCGGACATCGCCTGTCCGTGGTGCATCATCGGCCTGCGCGCGCTGGAGGAAGCCCTGGCCCGCGCGGCGGATGCGCTCGACGCGACGATCGTCTTCCAGCCGTTCGAACTCAATCCGGCGATGGCGGCCGGCGGCCAGAATATCGGCGAGCATATCGCGGAGAAATACGGTTCGACCCGCGAGCAGTCGGCCGCGAACCGCGCGATGATCGTCGACCGCGCGCGCGAACTCGGCTTCACGATGACGATGACCGACGCTAGCCGGATCTACAACACGTTCGACGCGCACCGCTTGTTACACTGGGCGCAGATCGAAGGGGGGCAGGCTGCGCTCAAGCACGCGCTGTTCACCGCGAATTTCACCGACAATGCCAACCCCGGCGATCACCGTGTCTTGATCGATGCCGCGACACAGGCCGGGCTCGATCCGGTTGCCGCCGAAGAGGTGCTGCAGTCGGGACTCTATACAAACGAAGTTCGCGCGGCCGAGGAACTGTGGCGGTCCCGCGGGATCAACGCGGTGCCGGCGATCGTGATCAACGACCGGCATCTGATCTCGGGCGGTCAACCGGTCGAGGTCTTCGAACAGGCGCTACGCCAGATCGCCGCGGCCGGCTGACCCGGTCCGCCTGATCCGGTGTTTGGCGGACGGGAGTCCGCACACTCTCGCGCCAACCGCGCCGCGCAGATCGGCCCGAGCAACGGGGGCCACCCCGTCGTTGCCCGGTGAAAGATCGTACCGGTCGACACCCGGTTCGACAGCTCAGTTCAGCGTCGTCATCTCGACGGGCTTGCCCTTGGTGGTCGGGTTGGACGCGTTCGCCTTGGGTGCCTTTTCGGCCTTGGGCTTGCGGACTTCCTTGCTCGATTTCTTCTGGCTCTTCGCCATCACGGCACCTCATGGGGCGGAAGGCCCCGCGGTTACCCTACACGCGTTGCCGGCAATGCCCCCATCTTATCGATTCGGCCTCCGACCCAGCAGGTCGAGAGTCGCAGGATCCTCCGCGCCGCCAAAAAACCGATCCAGCGCCGCGCGGAACGGCACCGGATCGTCCGCCACCGTCGCGAACAGCGTCATCGACGAGCGCAGCTTCACCGCGTCGATCCCGCCCAGGATCGCCTCCGCCGAGCCCCCCGCCGCCGTCACCGCCGCCGTCGCCTCGATCAACCGCGCGCCCAGCACCGGATGCGCCAGATACGCCCGCGCCTCGCCAGCATCGGCAATCGCATAGGTCCGCGCCATCGCGCTCTGCCCGAGCCCGGCGATCTGTGGAAACACGAACCACATCCAGTGGCTGCGTTTAGCGCCGCGCCGTAGCTCGGCAAGCGCCTGCGCATACACGCCGTCCTGCGCGGCGACGAAACGATCAAGATCGTGAGTCATGCGCTTGAAATGGTCGCACCTCGGCTCGACGCAACCCCGACATGCGGCGATACGTTGATCCACCAACGAAGAGGATGGCAGATGAAGACGATGATGGCGATCGCAGCGCTCGCGCTGCCTCTGCTGAGCGGCTGCGACAAGAAGGACGATCCGACCGACACGCTCGCCGCGAGCAACTATACGCCGCCCCAGACGCGTGCACCGACGCCGATTCCCGGACAGGCGCAGACCACGCCGATCACTGCGTATGTCGGCAAATACCCGCACGATGCGGTCGGCGGTGTGGACTTTTACGATCGTACAGATGTCGCGTCCGGGCTCGTCACCGCGGTCGGCGATGCGAAATTGCGCGCAACGATCCGCGGTCGCACCGGCCCCGAGACGCCGGTGTTCAAAATGGGAGAGCGTGTCGCGGCTTGGGGCTGCGAACAGCATAATTGCGGCGATCACAACTGGACGGTGATCGTCGATCCCACGCACGGCAAGACCCAGGTCTGCTATCACGACGCGGCAACCATGGGCGCGAAGAGCGATTGGTACGACGGCGCCGCGCCCGTCCGTCGGGCCGAAATCTGCCCCTCGGAAGGATAAGCGATGCTCGAACACATCCCCGCCTGGCTCGGCCATGCGATGAGCGGTCTGCGCGCCGGTGCCGACAAATTGGCAATCGTTCAACTCGGCGAGAATTTCGAAACGCTCGACCTGACCAGCCCGGCGTTCGCGCATGAAGCCCGCCTGCCGCCACGGTTCACCGCGGATGGCGAGGGGGTGTCGCCGCCGCTCGTCTGGAGCGAGCCACCGGTCGGGACGGAGCGCATGGTCCTGATCGTCGAGGATGCCGACGCGCCGACGCCGCAGCCTTTGGTCCATGCGATCATCTGGGCCCTCGAAGCCAATGCGGGGCAGCTGGCCGAGGGCGCGATCGTTGCCGATGCCGCCGCCACTGGCGTTACCGAAAAACGGGACGATGCAGTAGGGCGCGATGTCGGTCGTAATTCGTATATGCGTGAGGGCTGGCTACCGCCCGATCCACCCAGCGGCCACGGTGAGCACCGCTATGCATTTCAGCTGTTCGCGATCGGCGCGGGGGCAGGTGATGCCGGTGCTACTCCAGGACGCTCGGCGGTGATCGAGGCGATTACCGGCCATGTGCTGGCGGCGGGGCTGTTGATCGGTACGTATTCGCGAGACGAAGTCGTCCCGGTTGGACCTGTCGGGGTCGGCGTACCCGCTTGAACCCGGCGGGTTCAGATCAGACTTGTGCCGTTATGCGTTACGATCAGCAGGATCGTCGTGGAAAAGGCGACCAGACCGATGAGGATGCTGCGGCCCATGATGATTCTCCGGGCATGATGATGGTAAGTCGGACTCACGCGACGGGGATGATCGGCACGGCAGCGCTGACCGCGATTGCAGCGAAGAACAGTGCGCCGACGAACGAGAGGGCAATACGCTGAGCGGTTTCGAAACGGAGCGACATGGGATTTCCTTCGATTAGAATGTGTCGGACCGTCCGGCCCGATATCGAAGTCATTGCATGGCCCGTGCCAGTTTATTAAACTGTTGATATACCTGTCTTATCCGTTTCGACCTTTGCGCGGGTGGGAAAATCCACCACTTTTGCGCAGCAAATTGTGCCAATCTGCGGGATCAGCCGGCGCAGACCCTGTCGCGGCCTGCGGCCTTCGCTGTATATAGCAGTCGATCCGCGCGCGAGAACGCTGCCTCAGCGACCTCGTCGGCATGGATCGCGGTGATTCCCGCGGAAAACGTTATAACCCCGAGCGACGCGTCGGTTTCGCGATTGCGAAACCGTTTGGCGGCTACGATCGCCCGCACCGAGTCGAGTAGCGCTGCCGCCTCACTCAAGTTCAGCCCGGCAAGCAGCACCGCGAACTCTTCGCCACCGTGGCGAACGACCAGATGTGGTGCGCATTCGGCAGACATCGCTTGCCCGATTGCCGTCAGTACGCGGTCGCCGACGCCATGGCCGTGAACGTCGTTGACGTGCTTGAACCGGTCGATGTCGCACATTGCCAGACAGTGCGGCCCGGCGGCCAGATCGCGCGCCGCAAAGGCTTCCTCGAAGGCGCGCCGGTTTGGCAGACCCGTCAACATATCGCGCCGTGCGGTGTCCTGTGCTTCGACCAGCTTCGCACGCAACGCATCCGCCTCTGCGGTCGCCTCGGCCAGTCGAATCTCGCTGTCGCGGATGCGGCCGATCATCGTGCTGGTGATTCGCGTGACCTCGTCGATTTCCGCCAGTTGCGTGATCGCTGCGGCACTCTGCTCCAGATCGCGGCCAAAGCCGCGCGTCTCGTCCTGCATCGTCCGCATGATCTGCGCGAACCCGTCGACCTGCTGCTGCGTTTCGGCAACCAACGCAATCGCAGTGTCGACTTGGGTATCTAGCGCAGGCGTTGGATGTCGTGATCGTACCGGCGCCGAGTCTTCGACCACTCGGCCGCCGAGTCGCTCGATGTCGCGCCGGGTAAGGCGGACACCATCTTCGGTCAGCCGTGCGACCGCTGTGGCGAGAGGTTCATCGGGGGCTGACAGCACCGCGAACGCGAAGTCATAATGCGCAGGATCGGCGCTCAGACCTTGCGCCTCCAAAAACTGGCCGATTCGATCGAACAGCATGTTGTCCTGCACCGGTTTATGCGCCGGTCTTCTCGCTCGCGCGTCCCGCATGTTACCCTCCGCATGCTCCGTAGCCCGGATACACCCGAAAGCGTTATCATACAGTCACCAAACCGGCAGATATTTGCCGGTTTGGTGAGGCATGATTATTTTCCCGTCAGTTTCTGAACGGCTGCCAGCGTCGTCGCGACGTGCTCGGCGGGGTTCATGTCGTCGTGCACGAAGGCGATCCGGCCGTCCTTGGCGATGACGTAGCTGGTCCGCTTGGTGATATCGCGGCCGCCCATCTGTTTGCCGAGTGCGACGTCGTACCCCTTGACGACCGCCGGTCCGGCGCTGGCGACCGCGAACTTGCCCGCGCACTTCTCCGCCGAGAACTTGCTGAGCGTCTCGACATTGTCCGCCGACATGCCGATCACCGTGCCGCCCGCCTTGGTGAAGGCGGGGATCGCTTCGGCGAACGCATGTGCCTCGGCGTTGCAGCCGCCGGTATACGCCGCCGGGAAGAAGTACAGCACGACCGGGCCCTTCTTCAGCTGCTCGGCGAGGTGGACCGTGAATACCTTGCCAGCGATCGCGCCGCGTGTCGTGAAATCGGGCGCCTTGGCGCCAGGCGCAAGCGCGGCGAATGCCGGCGTTGCAGCGATAAGGGCAGCGGCGGCGAGAGTCTGGACGAGGCGCATGGACGATACTCCGATTGGATTGCAACGACCTACGCCGACGCAGGCGTTCCGTCCATTGCTCCCTGCGGCTGCGACCGATAGGCAGGGGGCATGCCAGTAACCCAAGCCGATATCGATCTCGCACACCGCCTCGCGGATGCTGCGGGCCACGTCATCCGACCCTATTTCCGTCATGAGCACGGCGTCGAGATCAAGGACGACCAGTCCCCCGTGACGCGCGCCGACCGCGAGGCCGAGGCCGCGATGCGCCGGCTGCTAGACGCCGAGCGCTCCGGCGACGGCATCATCGGTGAAGAGTTCGGCGAGAAGCCCGGCGTTACCAACCGCAAATGGGTGCTCGACCCGATCGACGGCACGCGCAGCTTCACCGTCGGCCGCGCGATCTTCGGCACGTTGATCGCGCTGGTCGAGGATGGCTGGCCGGTCCTAGGGATCATCGACCAGCCGATCCAGCGTGAACGCTGGGTCGGTGTCGCGGGCCGCCCGACGACGCTCAACGGCGTGCCGGTTCGCACTCGCGCCTGCCGCGAACTCGCTGGCTCGACGATCGCCACCACCAGCCCGCATCTGTTCGAGGACGGCGATGTGCAGCCCTATCTCGCGCTGGTCGCGGCGATCTCGGGCGGCAATCCGCGCCAGGGCCCGGTCTATGGCGGCGACTGCTACAATTACGGCCTGCTCGCGAGCGGCCATCTCGATGTTGTGTGTGAATCCGGTCTCAACCTCTACGACTTCGCCGCCCTGGTCCCGGTAGTCGAAGGCGCCGGCGGCATGATGTGCGACTGGAACGGCGACCCGCTGACCGCCGCCAGCGAAGGCCATGTGTTGGCGATCGGCGACCCGGCGCGAATGGATGACGTGCTCGAGGCGATGCACCGGTTACAGGGTGAGGGGCACGATCATGGCGGGCACGATCACTAAAAGTCCCCCTCCCGCCTGCGGGAGGGGCTAGGGGAGGGCGCGACGTACATACCGGCGTCCGGCCCGCGAGGCGATCCCCTCCCCCGACCCCTCCCGCAAGCGGAAGGGGGCAGAAGCGCATAAACCGCTCCGCCTCCTACTCGCACCTTAGTCCGTCAGCGCGGCGGACGCCGGGACCCACGGACACGGACTGCCAGCCGACTAATCCGACCCTGACGATAGGCCCCGGCGTCCGTCGGGGTGACGGGGCGGATGGGGTTGGGGAGGGGCATGGTCGAAAGCGCCGTTCTCCACCCGGGGCAGAAGCTACGCCTTCACGCTAGCGGACCAACGGTCTCCCCGTCCGTCACTCCGCCCCGTCCGTCACCCCAACGCTGGGGTCTCCAAATTGGGTGTCGCCCCAGCGGAACGAGATCCCAGCTTCTGCTGGGATGACGAGGATGTCCTGGCATGACGAACCCTGCTGGCATGACGAGGCCGGCCGGAACCACGCAGTCGCGCGCTCAGAAGATCCCCAGGAACTTCTTCCGCTGTGCTTTGCCCTCCGCGCGGGTTGGCTTGCCATCCTCGGCCTTAGTGGTGGTGCCATGCCCGACGTCGTCGCGCGGCTGACCTTTCGTGGTCCGCTGCGCCGCCGCCGTCGCCCCCGCCAGCACCGGGCCGCAGGCGGTCGACTTCGCATCGCCGACATCGACGAACGCCAGGATGCCCGCGACCGGCGTCGCCACCAGCGCCAGGCCAAGCCCGCTGCCGACGCGCGCGAGCAGGTCCTTCGAGATCACGTTGAGCTTCGGCGCAGCGAACATCCCGCCAACACTCACAGGCGACTGCCCAGCAAACAGGCTGAACTTCTTCGAATCGGCTCGAAACGCCAGATCCACCGCCTCATTCCGGAAGCTGAACCCGCCGCGTCCGACGATCACGTTCTTGCGGGTATCGATCAGGATCGGGTCCGCCGCAGCCACCCCGCCGCGCACGGTAAAGCCGATCAGCCCGCAGTTCATCTGGACCGGCTCGTCGAGCTTCCCCTGGAACATCCGCTGCGCGAACGTGCCGATGTCGAGTTCGGCGAGCTGGACATTGCGCACCGATAGCGCTCCCGACGGCAGCACGAACGCGATCCGCCCGCGCGACGACGCCAGCGAATCGTGGATCGAGTCGCCGCGCCCGTCGAGCTTGATCCGACCCTTGACGGTCCCGGTCGTCCCAGCCTCGGTCAGGCCATAGCCCTTGAGCAGCCGACCCAGCGGTGTCGGAGCAAGGCGGATGTCGTAGGACACCGCGCTGGGCCGTGCGCGCGTATCGAAGATAACGTCCGAGGCCACGTTGCCGCGTGCCATCGAGAAGGTCAGCGGCGACAAGGCCAGTCGACCGCGCTCCAGGTCGAGAGTCAGGTCGACGTTCGAAATCGGCAGGTTGCGCGACTTGACCGTGCCGATCGTCCATTTCAGGTCGGCGTCGAAGATCTGCATCGTCGCGACCGGCAGGTTCCCGTCGGGCAGCAGGCGCTGCGGGGCGGCTCCCGTCGCCGCAGCGGCCGCCACCGCGCCGCGTGTTTCGACGATATCGGGATTGAAACCGATGAACGGCGCCGCATCGATGATGTCGAGGCTCTTGGTCGTGAGCACCGAAGCGAGATGGATGCGCTCGCCGTTGAGAATCGTCAGCTTGCCCGCGAGATCGGTCCGGCCCGCAAAGCCACGCAGATGCGTGAAGGCGTATTCGTCGCCCTGCTTGATGAGTTGCGCGCGCAGTTTGTAGGTCCGCGTGTTCGGAATTGCGACGTCGATCACACCCAGCAGCGTCGACAGGTTCGCACCGCGTGCGGTCACCGCCAGTGGCACGTTCTCGACATCGGCGATGCTCGGCAGCGTCCCCGCGACGTCGATCACGTTCCCCGCCGCCCGCATCCGCGCGACGAGCTTGTTCTGCCCGCGGTTGGCGGTCGCGTCCGGTGACAGCAGTTGCGCGGTCACGGTGAAGGGCGTCTCGCGCAACCGCCCCTTGCCGGTCAGCCCGACCGCACGACCGATCGTTGCATCGACCGAGCGGATGTCAGCGACCTTAAGGTCCGCCAGCACGCGCATCCGCGGATCGAGATAGCGCACCGTCGTTCCGGTCACGGTAGCGACGTCGATTCGCGGGAATTCGAGCGGCTTGCCGCCCTTCTTCTCGCTGAACGTCCAGGTGTTGGCCGAGTGCGAGGCATTCCACTCAAGGTCGACCGCGCCGTTGACCAGATCGAGCCAATGCAGCCGCCGCTTGCCGAAGAGCAGCGACAGCGGTGCGATCCGCGTGTCGAGCTTGTCCGCCTGGAACAGATTCGGCTTGCTCGCCCAGTCGGGGTTCGAGAGCGTGAAATTCTCCGCGTACAGCTTGATGCGGAACGGCGCGAAATAGAGCTGGAAATCCCCGCGCACGGTCAGCGTCCGGTGGGTGAGCGAGCCGACGACGCGCTCGAACGGGTGCTTCAGGAAGCGCCCCTTGGTGATGTACAGCACCAGCCAGATCGCGACGAAGACCGCGACGATCCCGAGCAGGATGTTGCGCAGTATCCGCCGCTTGCGACGCTTTTGCGCGTCGCCCGGAATCGAATTCGCTTCGGGTGCCGGGGAGGGGGCGTCGATCGGCTGCGTCGGGCTGGCGTCCATGCAAGCCCTATCGCATGGCTGCGTCGGCAGTTCCACAGCGGTTGATATTCCCGATTAATGCGGGTATCGGCCCCGCTTCCTCGAAGGGAACGCGTTCGACGAATCGCCCGGCCAGTGTGGGCTGCCGCGGCGATTTCAGCGTCCTCCTTCGTAACCGAAAGGATAAAAATGCCCAAGCTGAAGACCAAGAGCGGCGTCAAGAAACGCTTCAAGCTCACCGCCACCGGCCTGCTCAAGCACGGCGTAGCCGGCAAGCGTCACCGTCTGGCGCATCACAACGGCAAGTACATCCGTCAGAACCGCGGCACCAAGCTGCTGTCGAAGGCCGATACCGCAGCAGTGAAGGCCTGGGCGCCTTACGGCCTGCGTTGAGCTGAGAAGGAATTAGACAATGGCACGCGTAAAACGGGGTGTTACCACCCGCGCCAAGCACAAGCGTATTTTGGTTCAGGCGAAGGGCTATTATGGCCGTCGCAAGAACACCATCCGCATCGCCCGTCAGGCCGTCGAGAAGGCCGGACAATACGCTTACCGCGACCGCAAGGTTAAGAAGCGCACGTTCCGTGGCCTCTGGATCCAGCGTATCAACGCCGGCGTCCGCGCCGAGGGTCTGACGTATTCGCAGTTCATGCACGGCGTGAAGCTTGCGGGCATCGAACTCGACCGCAAGGTCCTGGCCGACATCGCCATGCACGAGGGCGCAGCCTTCAGCGCGATCGTCGCTCAGGTGAAGGCGGCTCTGCCCCAGGCCGCGTAATTCGCGACTGAGGTGAGTTTGGGGAGGGCGTCGGTGGGAGACCATCGGCGCCCTTTCTGCGTTTGGGGCGAAGTGGGCGTCCTAACTATGATCAACCTCCTCGCCCCTCCTCCGTCATCCCGGCGAACGCCGGGACCCATGGTTACGGCGGACCCGGCGATAACGTGCTACCATCACCCGGCCCGCTACCGTGGGTCCCGGCGTCCGCCGGGATGACGGGGGTTGATGATGGATCAAAAAGATCCGGAACGCGGGTGATCAGGGGAGCACGAAATGCGCGAAACCTTCCAGCCCTGCGTCTACATCCTCCACTCCCGCCGCCACGGCACGCTCTACATCGGCGTCACCTCAAACTTGCTCGCAAGGCTGGTTCAGCACCGAGAGGGGTTGATCCCCGGCTTCACTCGCCGGTACGGCATCAAGCGTCTCGCCTATTACGAGATATTCGACAGTATGGAGGCCGCGATCGTACGCGAGAAGCGGCTGAAGGAATGGCGAAGAGCGTGGAAGATCGACCTGATCGAAGCGCACAACGAAAATTGGGACGATCTGGGTATCGGCCTCGGGCTGCCCCGCCTAACCGAACCCGCCCTGGGAGTATGACGTGACGCAAGACCTGAACCAGATGCGCGACCACATGCTGACGGCGATCGCCGCCGCATCCGGGCTCGACGCGCTCGATGCGTGCCGGGTCGAGGCGCTCGGCAAGCAGGGCACGATCACCGCGTTGCTGAAGACGCTCGGCAAGATGACGCCGGAAGAACGCCTCGTGCAGGGCCCGCAGATCCAGGGGCTGCGTGAGGCAGTGGCCAACGGCATCGCCGAGCGCAAAGCCACGCTCGAACGCGCCGCCCTAGACTCCCGCCTAGCCAGCGAAACGCTCGACATGACGCTCCCCGCCGACGCCACGCCCGCCGGCACGATCCACCCAGTCAGCCAGGTCATGGACGAACTCGCCGAGATCTTCGCCGACTTGGGCTTCGCGGTCGCAACCGGCCCCGAGATCGAGACCGACTGGCACAATTTCACCGCGCTCAACATCCCCGAGACGCACCCCGCCCGCGCGATGCACGACACGTTCTACCTCCAGCAGGGGATCGACGCGAAGACCGCCGGCACCGCCGACGAAAAGACGACCTTCTCGCTGCTCCGCACGCACACGTCGCCGGTCCAGATCCGCACGATGTTGAGCCAGAAACCCCCGATCCGCATCATCGCCCCCGGCCGCACCTACCGCTCGGACTCGGACGCGACGCACACGCCGATGTTCCACCAGGTCGAGGGCCTGGTCATCGACAAGGGCATCACGCTCGGCCACCTGAAATGGACGCTCGAAACCTTCGTGAAGGCGTTCTTCGAGCGCGACGACATCGTGCTCCGCCTGCGCCCCAGCTACTTCCCGTTCACCGAACCCTCGGTCGAGATCGACGTCGGCTACACGCTGGTCAAGGGCAAGCGCGTCGTCGGCGGCGCCGAGCCCGATGGCTGGCTCGAGATCCTCGGCTCGGGCATGGTCCACCGCAAGGTGATCGAAGCCTGCGGACTCGACCCCGACGAATGGCAGGGTTTCGCGTTCGGTTGCGGGATCGACCGGCTGGCGATGCTCAAATACGGCATGGACGACCTCCGCCCGTTCTTCGACGGCGATATCCGCTGGCTCAAGCATTACGGCTTTTCGAGCCTCGACGTCCCCACTTTGTCCGGCGGAGTCGGCGCATGAAGTTCACCCTCAGCTGGCTCAAGCAGCACCTCGAAACCACCGCCACGCTCGACCAGATCGTCGAGGCCCTCACCCGCATCGGCCTCGAAGTCGAAGGCGTCGAGAACCCCGGCGAGAAGCTCGCCGCGTTCAAGATCGCCAAGATCCTCACCGCCGAACGCCATCCGCAGGCCGACAAGCTCCAGATCCTCTCGGTCGACGCCGGTAACGGTCCGCTGCAAGTTGTGTGCGGCGCCCCCAACGCGCGCGCCGGCCTGGTCGGCGTGTTCGGCGCCCCCGGCGCGTACGTCCCCGGCCTCGACGTGACGCTCAAGCTCGCCAGCATCCGTGGCGTCGAATCCAACGGCATGATGTGCTCGACGCGCGAACTTGAGCTGGGCGAAGATCATGACGGCATCATTGAACTGCCCGCGGATGCCCCGATTGGCACCGCGTACCCCGACTATGCGGGCCTGACCGACCCGGTCATCGACGTCGCGATCACGCCCAACCGCCAGGACTGCATGGGCGTCCGGGGCATCGCGCGGGACCTCGCCGCCGCCGGCCTCGGCACGCTTACGCCGCTGACGTTCGACACGTTCACGAGCGAGGGCGCAGGCCCGCACGTTCGCACCGACGACACAGCCGGCTGCCCCGCCTTCTTCGCCCAGACCGTCACCGGCGTGCGCAACGGCGAGTCCCCCGAGTGGATGCGACGCAGCCTCATCGCGATCGGCCAGAAGCCGATCTCCGCGCTCGTCGACATCACCAATTACCTGATGATCGACCTCGGCCGCCCCTTGCACGTCTACGACCGCGCAAAGCTCTCCGGCGGCCTCGTCGCGCGGAAAGCCAAGGACGGCGAGCAGGTCGTCGCGCTCAACGGCAAGACCTACACGCTCGACGCGACCATGACCGTCATCGCCGACGACGCGGCCGTGCACGACATCGGCGGCATCATGGGCGGCGAGCATTCGGGCGTCTCGGCGGACACCACCGACGTGCTGATCGAATGCGCCTATTTCGATCCCGACCACATCGCGCGCACCGGCCAGAAGCTGACGCTCACCTCCGACGCGCGCAGCCGCTTTGAACGCGGCGTCGATCCGGCGTTCCTCGAAGACGGCCTCGCGATCGCCACCGCGCTCGTCCTCCACATCTGCGGCGGCACGGCCAGCGATGTCACCCGCTCGGGCGAACCCCCGCTAGACCCCCGCGTGATCCACTACGATCCACGCCTCAGCGCGGACCTCGGTGGTCTCCATGTCGCCCCCGAACGCCAAGCGCGGACCTTGCTGTCGCTTGGCTTCACAATTGGCGCGATCACGTCCGCCGACGCGTTCAGCGACGCGCTGTTCTCGACGATCGAGGGCAAATGGCCGGTCACGATCCCGAGCTGGCGCCGCGATGTCGACGGCCCTGCCGATCTCGTCGAGGAAGTCGTCCGCATCGAGGGCATCGACACTATCCCCTCGACGCCGCTCCCCCGCATGCCCGGCGTCGCCAAGCCGACCGCCACGCCCGAGCAGAAGCTCGAACGTAGGGCGCGCAGGGCCGCCGCTGCCCGTGGCCTCGACGAGGCGGTAACCTGGAGCTTCCTCTCCGAAGCCGAAGCCGCACCGTTCGGCGGCGGCGCGTGGACGCTCGCCAACCCGATCAGCGAAGACCTGAGAGTCATGCGCCCCTCGCTGCTCCCCGGCCTGCTCGCAGCGACCGGCCGCAACCTCAAGCGTGGCCAGCAGAGCGTCCGCTTGTTCGAGATCGGCCGCCGCTATTTGGCCGAAGCGGAGCGTGCGACCCTGGGCGTAGTCTTGGCAGGCGACCGCCGTCCGCGCGGCTGGCGCGACGGAAAGGCAGCTAGCTTCGACGCGTATGACGCGAAGGCAGAGGCTCTGGCGCTTCTCGCCGCGTCGGGCGCGCCGGTCGATAACCTGCAAGTCATGGGTGAAGCTGGCAACGCGTGGCACCCCGGCCAGTCCGGTACGCTCCGCCTCGGACCGAAGACGGTTCTGGCAAGCTTCGGTATGCTCCATCCGTCGGTGCTGAAGGCGTTCGACCTCGACGGCGCGGTTGCCGCGGTAGAAGTCTACCTCGACGCGATCCCGCCCAAGCGCGCGTCTGGCTTCACCCGCCCTGCCTACACGCCGCCAGCGCTGCAAGCCGTCCGCCGCGACTTCGCCTTCCTCGTGCCGGCGGCGCTTGCCACCGACACGCTGGTTCGCGCGGTCAAGGGCGCCGACAAGGTCGCGATCGTCTCGGCCCGCGTGTTCGACGTGTTCACCGGGCAGGGCGTCGAAGAGGGCCATAAGTCGGTCGCGGTCGAGGTCGTCCTGCAACCGACCGCCAAAAGCTTCACCGATGAAGAGATCAAGGCGATCGCCGATAAGGTGGTAGCGGCCGCCGCCAAGCAGGGCGCGAGCCTGCGCGTCTAACGTGCCCTCACCCTTCCCACGGCCAAGCAGCCGCGGGCCCCTTCCCTCTCCCCCGAGGGGAGAGGGAGAGACGCCGAAGGCGGCGAGGGTGAGGGCACGCGCCGTGTACCCTAGCTCCACCCCGGCGAAGGCCGGGGCCCAAGTGGCAAGGCCGATGTAACGGACCGATGCGCGCAGTTGGCGACGTTTCCCAATTGGGCCCCGGCCTCCGCCGGGGTGGTGCTGATGTCGCGGGTTGTTTTGTGAGCGTTACGCGGACTCGCGCGTTAAGAATGACGGAAGGAACCCCATGACCGACCTGATCACGATCGCCAACGACGACCTCACCGCGCAGATCAACCCGCACGGTGCCGAGCTCACCCACCTCCACGACGCCGACGGCCGCGAACTGATGACCAACGCCGACCCGGCCTTCTGGACCGGTCACGCGCCGATCCTCTTCCCCGTCGTCGGTGTCGTCAACGAAGGCGTCATTCGCCTCGACGGCCAGGCCTACCCGATGCAGAAGCACGGCTTCGCGCGTCATTCGACGTTCGACGTCGTCGCGCAGTCGGAAAGCTCCGCCACCTTCCGCCTCACCGACAGCGAGGAAACCCGGAAGGCCTACCCGTTCGCGTTCGCCCTCGACATCGTCTTCACGTTAGACGGCGCGACGCTGACGCTTGAGGCGCACATCCACAACCGCACCGACGCGGCGATGCCGGCAAGCTTCGGCTTCCACCCCGCCTTCGCCTGGCCACTCCCCTACGGCAAAGTCCGCGCGGACCACCGCATCACGTTCGACGCCGACGAACCAGGCAAGCTGAAGGCGATCAGCCCGGACGGCCAGATCGCCGTCGACGAGCGCCCCTCTCCGGTCGAGGACCGCGTCATCGCCCTGCGCGACGAGCTGTTCGCCAAGGATGCGCTGGTCTGGGACCCGATCCATTCCGACGCCGTCACCTACGGCGCCAAGACCGGCCCGCAGTTGAAGATCGCTTTCCCCGATACGCGCAAGCTCGGCATCTGGACCAAGCCCGGCGCGGCCTATGTCTGCGTCGAACCGTGGCACGGCATCGCCGACCCCGAAGGCTATACCGGCGATTATCGCGACAAACCCGGTGTGTTCGAGATCGCCGCCGGGGGCACGAAGCGCATCGAAATGAGCGTGACGCTGGTCCAGGAGCACTGACGAACTCCCCTCCCTGAAAGGGGGGGCAGGGGGTGGGTCGGTTTCCGCATCACGGCACGGTTGCGACCAAAGCTGACCGACCCACCCCCAACCCCTCCCTTCCAGGGAGGGGCGAGCGTTGCGTTTGGGGAGCAGAGGCGTTCCTGCCACCGGTCCTCATCGAGGCCCCCTCTGTCCTACACGCCCCGCATCTGCCAATAGCACGCGATGATCGCTGCATGCCTCCTCCTCCCGATCCCGCCGCGTCCCGCGCGGGAAGGGGATTGCGAGCGGCACGTAGCCTGAACTTCCTTACCTTCCGAGCCCAGACTCGGCGCACCGGACCCACGCCATGACCCAATTTCCCCGCCGCACCTTCGCGATCATCTCGCATCCCGATGCCGGCAAGACCACGCTGACCGAGAAGCTCCTGTATTTCGGCGGCGCGATCCATCTCGCTGGCGAAGTGAAGGCGCGCGGCCAGACCCGCCGCGCCCGCTCCGACTGGATGAAGATCGAGCAACAGCGCGGCATCTCGGTCACCTCGTCGGTGATGACGTTCGAGCGGCAGGGGATCACCTTCAACCTGCTCGACACGCCGGGCCACGAAGACTTCTCCGAGGACACGTATCGCACGCTTACGGCGGTCGACTCGGCGGTCATGGTGATCGACGCCGCCAAGGGCATCGAGCCGCAGACGCGGAAGCTGTTCGAGGTCTGTCGCCTGCGCAACGTGCCGATCATCACCTTCGTCAACAAGGTCGACCGCGAGGGTCGCGATCCGTTCTCGCTGCTAGACGAGGTGGCCGAGATGCTCCAGCTCGACGTCTGCCCGATGAGCTGGCCGGTCGGCATGGGCGGCGAATTCGAGGGCGTCTACGATCTCTACGCCAACACGCTGAGCCGTCCCGAAGGCGACAGCCGCGAGTTCATGGGCAAGGCGATCCCGTTTACCGGCATCGACGATCCCGAACTCGCCAAGATCCTCAGCCCCGAAGCGATGATCCGCCTGAACGACGAGGCCGAACTCGCACAGGGTGGCTATTCGAGCTTCGACCCCGAGGCTTATCGCGCGGGCAATCTGACCCCCGTCTATTTCGGCTCGGCCCTCAAGGACTTCGGTGTCGCCGAACTGATCGCCGCGCTCGCCGACTATGCTCCGCCACCGCGCGCGCAGCCCGCCGAGCCCGCGCCTGTGTCCCCGGATGAACCCGAAGTCACCGGCTTCGTGTTCAAGGTGCAGGCGAACATGGATCCCAACCACCGCGACCGGATCGCGTTCATGCGCCTATGCTCGGGCGTGTTCAAGCGCGGCATGAAGCTGACGCCTACCGGCCACGGCAAGCCGATCGCGGTGCATTCCCCGATCCTGTTCTTCGCGCAGAACCGCGAGCTGGCGGACGAGGCGTTCCCCGGCGACATCATCGGCATCCCCAACCACGGCACGCTGCGGGTCGGCGACACGCTCAGCGAAAAGGCCGCGATCCGCTTCACCGGCCTGCCGAACTTCGCGCCCGAGATCCTGCGCCGCGTGGTGCTGAAGGACTTCACCAAGACCAAGCAGTTGCGCAAGGCGCTCGACGACATGGCCGAGGAGGGGGTCACGCAGGTGTTCTACCCCGACATCGGCTCGAACTGGATCATCGGCGTGGTGGGGCAGCTCCAGCTCGAAGTGCTGCTCTCGCGCCTCGATGCGGAGTACAAGGTCGCGGCCGGGCTCGAACCCGCCCCCTACGAGACCGCGCGCTGGATCACGGCGGAACACCCGCTCGAACTGAAAACCTTCGCCGAGATAAATCGCGGCGCGATGGCCAAGGACCGCGACGGCAACCCCGTCTTCCTCGCCAAGAGCGCCTGGGAAGTGAACTACATCGCCGAGCGCTATGCGAAAATCCGCTTCGCCGCGACGCGGGAACGGTAACGCCATCGGTAGGATATCAGGGTGGCCAACACCGCCCCGATGTTTCGTGATTACCGCTTAGGCTTGGCAGCAAATGCCGCTTTCAGTCGCGCGATCGCAAGCGTGTTGGCATCCTGCGCACCGCGTACGACCATGCCCATGCCGAAGAATTCATGCGTCACGCCTGGGAAGGTGCGCTGCTCGACCTTGTCGCCGGCCGTGCGCATTGCGGCCGCCAGCGTCTGGCCATCGGAACGCAGCGGATCGATCTGCGCGTTGATGATCGTCGTCGGCGGCAGGCCGCGCAGGTTCGCTTTTACCAGGTTCAGCCTTGGATCCTGCGCGTCGGCGGGTGTGGTCTGGTAGTAATAGCTGAACCACTTCAGCATCGCGGCATTCAGCGGCTTTGCGTTGGCCGAGTCCATCCGTGAGGGCAGCGTCATGCTGCCGTTCGCGATCGGGTAGACTGACACGATGTGGAGCGGCATCGTCAGCCGATTGTCGCGCGCGTAGATGGCCGTCGCGACCGCCAGATTGCCGCCTGCGCTCTCGCCTGCGACCGCAATTTTGCGTGGGTCGCCACCCCAGCTTGCCGCGTTCTGCAACGTCCACCGATACGCGGCGGCGGCATCCTCGTGTTGCGCCGGGAACTTGAATTCCGGGGCATGGCGATACTCGACCGACACGACGATCGCACCAAGCTGTTTCGCGAGCAGGCGCGGGGCGGCGTCATAGGTGTCGACCGTCGCGATTACCCAGCCACCGCCGTGATAATATACGACCACCGGCAGGTTTTTTGCGTCGGCGAGCGACGCTGGCTTGTAGATGCGTGCGAACTGGCTGGCGTCATTGCCATAGGCCACGTCACGCGTCGTCACCGTCGCATCCGGCGTTGCCGACAGACCATGTTTGATCATGACCTGCTTGACGGCATCGGCAGGCGACGGCTGCGTCCGCGCTACCGCCGGCGTCAGCGTTTCAATAGGCTTGCCGCCCAGCGCCGCCAGTTGATCGAGCACGGTCTGCATGTCCGGCGCGGCCTTGGCGGGCTCCGTTGCAGCGACCGGTGCTACCGGCGGTAGCGGTGCATCGACCGACCGTGCGGACTGTGCGATCGCGCCGCTCGTCAGGGCGATACCCGATGTCGTGATCAGGGTCGCGGTTGCGAGCGTCATTAGCGTGCGCGATGAACGGCTGGTCATGCGGTATGGTATCCTGTTTCGAGTGCCCCCACTCGCCGCTTAAAACCGCGTGACTTGGTTTCCGTTCCCCCAGGCCCGCGTAACCACCCAATCTTACACGTGTTTTTGCCGCCGAAGTCGCTCTCCGTCGTATCAGAAGGGCGCAGAGCGTCCTGCGACCCAGGTTTCTACGATCCTGTCGGCGTCTGCAATCGAACGGGAAGGATCGCCGTCGATGATCAGCAAGTCGGCGCGCATTCCAGCCACGATCACGCCGCGATCGTGCAACCCGAGCAGGTCTGCGCCGGCAGCCGTGGCAACCCGCAGGGCCTGTGCCGGCGTCAGTCCCGCCTCGATCATCAGGGAGAGCTCGCGGTGTTCGGCGATCCCCGGCACGCGCACCGCGCTCGCGCCGCTGTCGGTGCCGAACCCGATCTTCACGCCAGCGTCGTACAGCGTCTTCAGGTTGCGCAGGTTCATCGCCAGCGATTTCCGCGCATCCGCCGTCTTCGGATCCGCCAGGATCTTCGCACGCCATGCCGGATCGTCGACCTGATGCGCGAGGGCCGGCGACAGCGCGGCGCGGGCGAACGGCGTCTGCGTCCACGGCGCTCGATCGGCCCAGGCGAACGTTGCCTCGTCGAGCTGCATCGTCGGAGTGTACCAGATGCCCTTCGCCTTCAGCGTCGCGGCGAAGGCGAGAGGCACTGACGTGTCGCGGATACCGTGCGCGATGATGTCCGCGCCCGCCGCGACGATCGCCTCCGCATCCGCCAGGTCGTGGATGTGCGCGGCCACGCGCAACCCGCGAGCATGGGCTTCGGCAATCACCGCACGGTAGATGGCGGGGCTCATCTTGACTGGTACGCTGCCGCCGAAATCGTCGAGCCACAGCTTTACGAGGTCGGTCTTCTCGGCCGCCATCATCGCCACCGCCTTGCGCGCTTCGTCGGGCGTCGAGGGGCGGAAGAGCTGGTCGGGACCGACCTTGAGCATCGCCTGCGGTGGCGCGCCATTGGGGACGCCGATCCCCTGCATCACGCCGAACAGGTCTGCGCCGTCGATCCGGCCGGCATGCGCGTCGGCACGTATCCCGACGAACGCCGGGCCGTTATTGCCCAGCGCCGTCACCGTCGTCACGCCGTAGCGGCGATACTGGGCGAGCTGTGCGACGATGTTGGCGCGCGTATAGTTCTGCGCGCCCGTCTCGGTGCCGCTAACCTGTCCGACGTGACTGTGGTCCGAGACTAGGCCTGGCATCACGGTGCGGCCCCGATAGTCGCGCCGTTCCGCGCCTGCCGGGACCGCGACCTTGCCGGCCGCGACGATCCGTCCGTTTGCGATTACGATGGTCGCATCGTCCACGGGTACGCCGCCGCGCCCGTCGATCAACCGGACACCGGTCAGCGCGATCGTCTGAGCGGTAGCGGATCCTGCGGTAAGCGCCGATGCAGTAAGGACGATCATACGGAGACGAGTGGAGATCTTGGTTCTGCGCATGATGACGTCCTTCTCGGGAGGATGCGCCGACGGGACGCTATCTCCCTGAAACGTCAGCGCATCACGCCCGTTCCGATCCATGATGTCAGCGCCGCGGCCGTACGGCCTTAAGCGCGATTCGGACGGGCTGCATCGTCTCTACCGGCTTGAACGACAGCAGCATCACCAGTGCTACGCCAGCGATCGACGCCGCGCCCAGGAACCGCACGAAACGCTCGCCGATCAGCGGCGCGCCACATTGGAACAGCGCCACCGCTAGCACGAGCGCCGCGACGAGGCGCAGCGCGCGGATTGCAGACGGCGCGACGATCCCGAGGTCGCGGCGATACTTGAACGCAGTCGCCGCGAGCAGCAGCCAGCCCAAGAAGCACAGTATCGTAGCCTCAAGCATGAACGGTCTCCGATTGTGTTTTGCGGATCTTTGCAACGGGCTTGCTCCGGGCCGAGCGCCATGCGCCGAGCGCGAGCAGGGCGGCGACCGCAAGCATGGCGACGTCGAACGCCGCAAACAGCGTGTCGCGGGACAGCATCGATCCGGGCAGCCCACGCGAGGTGGTGAGCGTATTAGCCACCGGGATCGTCGCGAATGCGATGGCGCCGATGGCGAAGCCCTCTGTCCACGCGCGGCGCGCCGGTCGCAGCAATTGGAGGAGGGCGATGGCGGCCCACACCCAAAACATTGTCGCAACTTCGGTGTCGGCGCGGTGTGTGGCTTCGGCGGGGATCAGGCGGTTGGCGAGCAGATAGGCGGCCATCCCGATCGGCAGGCCGGCGATGACGGCAATGTTCAGTCGCTCGACCAGCTGCAAGCCCAAGAACGGCGGCGCACCCGGCCTGCGACGCTTGGCGGTCCACAGCAGCAGCCCGGTCCCGACCATCGCCGCACCGGTCAGCCCCAGCACGAAATACGCCCAGCGCAACGCCGGCCCCGCGAACTGCGCGACGTGCAGCCCGAGCATCACGCCCGCCGTGGCGAGCGCGGGTCCGACATCGCCGGTCCACTCCAGAAACCGTCCGTCGCGGCCCGCATAGGTGACCGACGTTCCGCGTCCGTTGAGCGAGGCGCTCGCATGGCGGTACAGCGTAACCGTGCTCGCGGCGTCGTTCGGGTTGCGCACCACGACCGTCGCGACGGACGCACCGAAGCGACGCTCCGCATCCGCGACCAGCGGGCCAATCGCCACCAGCGGTGCGGGTACGCCCGTCGCCGTGCGCTCGGTCGGCGTGCCGAATGCCGCCTGCGCAAAATCGGCGGGTTTCGCGTAGTTCGCGGCGACCGGCCACGGCATGTACATCGCCACCAGCGTGATCAGCCCGGTATAGGTGATCATCGCGTGGTACGGCAGCGCCAGCACCGCCGAGACGTTGTGCGCGTCGAGCCAGCTGCGCTGCCCCTTGTTCCAGCGCAGCGTGAAGAAATCGGCGAAGATCCGTTTGTGCGTGATCACGCCCGACACGATCGCGCCGAGCATGAACATCGCGCACAGCCCGGCGAGCCAGCGTCCCCAGGGATGCGGCAATTGCAGCTGGAAATGGAAGCGATAGAAATGTTCGCCGCCGCGCGTCTCGCGGGCGTGCACGTCGTCGCCGGTCGCGGGATCGAGAACGATCTCCGGCGCGCGACGCTTGGCGGCCTTGGGGTCCGGCTTGCGCAGTTCGAAGACTCGCGTGACCGCGGTGCGCGCATCCGGAAGATAGATATACCATTGAAGGTCGTCCGCACCGACGCGCTGCATATGCGCGATCGCAGTCTCGGTTGCCTGGATCGTGGTGACCGGCGTTACGCGGAATTCCGGCTGCATCCACTGCGTGATCTCGGGCCGAAAATAGCTCGCCGTCCCGGTCAGAAACATCGCGAACAGGACCCATCCCGCCAGCAGCCCCAGCCAGCCGTGGATCCACGCCATGCTCTGGCGCAGCGTGGTTTCGACCGTCGAGGTCATGGACGAATGCCAAGCAGCCAGAGCAATCCGCCGCCGAAGATCGCGATACCCCACACCGCTGCAGTGACCCGCAAAAGGCGGTGTTCGTGGAAGCACCATAGCGCGATTCCCGCATAGATCGGGAACGACAGGATCATACCCCAGCTCGTCGCTTCGACCCGCGCGATGGGCAGCAGGCGGGCGAGCAGCGTCGCCAGCACGGCCGCTGCCGAATAGCCGCCGATCAGCGCGGTCACGCTCCGGAACGCCATGCTCGAGACGAGCGGACGCACTTTTCGACCCGACGGAAATGGGCCGGCTTTCAGGATCCGGCCGTGCATGAACATTTTGTCATTTTTCCTTGCCGCGCTTCCAAACCGCCTTTAGCGCGACTTGCGAGTAATTATCAATATCAAAGTGAGTATCGCCTATGCGGGGACGTTTCATGGTCGGGATGCTGTTGGGAACGGCGTTGGGGAGCATCGCGATCCCGGCATTCGCGGATGAGCATGTGGCGGCCCCCGCCGGCGTTATCGCGGTCGACCCCGCGCTGACCGACGACGATACGCAGACCCGCAGCGACGAGATCGTCGTCAGTGGCGAGCGCATCCGCAAGACCGGCAGCACGGGCACGAAGACCGAGACGCCGTTGATTCGCACGCCGCAGGTCATCACCAGCATCGACGAAAAGGAACTGACGCTCCGCAACGCGCTGTCGATCAACCAGGCGCTTGGCTACGTCGCGGGCGTATCGCCCAACCAGCGTGGCAACGTCGCAACCCGCTATGACCAGTTGTACGTCCGCGGCTTCGCGCCCGGTCAGTATATGGACGGGATGCGGCTGCTCGGCGGTGTCTATTCCTCGCCGCAGATCGACTTTCACCTGGTCGAGCGCGTCGATGTGATCAAGGGACCGGCCTCAGTCCTCTACGGCAACTCGACGCCGGGCGGCCTCGTCAACCTGACCAGCAAGGTCCCCTATGCCGAGTCCGGCGGGCGGATCGAGCTGGCCGGTGGTAATTTCGACCTGTTGCGCAGCGCGATCGACGTCAACCAGCCGCTCGACAAGGACCACAAATGGCTGTTCCGCGTGATCGCGGGTGCGGAGCGGTCGGACGGGTTCGTCGCGATGACCGGCAACCGGCGCTATTACGCGCGGCCGATGCTGACCTTTGCGCCCGACGAGGCGACGAGCGTGACGCTGATCCTCAATTACCAGCGCGATCCGGAATCGGCGTCGTACAGCGGCGTGCCGGTCTACGGCTCGGCGCTCGCCAATCCGCTTGGCCAGTTCGCGACCGACTTCAACGTGAGCGAGCCGGCGTACGAAGCCTTCGATCGCAAGCAGAAATCGGCCACCCTGCTGTTCAATCACGACTTCAACGACCGGCTGAGCTGGGCGACCAGCGCGCGCTACCTCGACGTCGATCTCCACTACCGCCAGATCTACCTCTCGGCGTTCGCCACGACCGGTACGGGCGTCAATCGCAACACCGATTTCTCAACGATCGTGCGCGGCGGCGGCGGGTCCGACGAATCGTTCCGGACGATCACGATCGACAACCACGCGACCGCCAAGTTCGCGACCGGGGCTTTGCAGCATACGCTGCTCGCCGGCGTCGACTGGCAGAACAACCAGGGTAACAACGACCAGCAGTTCAATACCGGCGTTACCGCCAATCCGGCGACCAGCATTCCGAACCTGACCCTGTTCGCGCCGGTCTATGGCGGGGTGCAGCCTAGCTTCCCGCTCACCCAGACGCGCAGCTTCCGCAAGATCGACCAGGTCGGCGCCTATGTGCAGGACCAGATCGCGATCGGCGGGCTGCAACTGATCGCGAGTGGACGCTACGACTGGTACGACCAGATGACGGTGAACCGCAACGCCGCGGCAGGGCAGGCGAGCGGCGTGACGCGCCTTCACCAGACCGCGTTCACCGGCCGCCTCGGCGCGCTGTACGAGACCAAGCTCGGTCTCGCGCCCTTCGTCAGCTATTCGGAAAGCTTCGAGCCACAGACCGGCACCGGCTTCGACGGCACGTCGTTCGTGCCCGTCACCGGCCGCCAGTACGAGGCAGGGCTGAAATACCAGCCGCGCGGCACCAGCGCGCTGTTCACGCTTTCCGCATTCGATCTGCGTCGCCAGAACGTGCCGACGACCGATCCCGCCAACCCCAATTTCTCAATCCAGATCGGCGAGGTCGCGGTGCGTGGGATCGAACTCGACGGACGGGGCGAGATCACGCCGGGCCTGACCGTCACGGTCGCAGGCACCTATACCGATCCCGAAGTCACGCAGGGCACGCCAGTCGTCGGCACGGGCGATCAGCTCAGCGGCGTCACCGGCACCAAGCCGCTCGGCATCGCGAAATGGAGCGCATCGAGCTTCGTCAACTACGACCTGTCACGCACCGGCGGCGGTGCGCTATCTGGGTTCAACGTCGGCGGCGGCGTCCGCTATGTCGGCAAGTCGGACGGTACCGCGACTAGCGTGGCAGCAGGCCAGACGGTGACCACCCGGTTCCAGTCGCCGGGCTATGTGCTGGTCGATGCGGTGCTCGGCTATGATCTCGGCAAGTTCGACGAGTCGCTCAGGGGCATGAGCCTGACCGCGAATGTCGCCAACCTGTTCGACAAGCGCCACATCGCCAGCTGTTTCTTCGTCAACAGCTGTTACTTCGGCGCCTCGCGCACCGTCGTCGGGTCGCTGCGCTTCAACTGGTGAAGCAGTCGCGCTGGCGTCTCGTCCGCAACGGACGGGACGTCAGCGCACGTCTTCGATCGGCGCGGTCAGGATGACGCGCAGGCCCGGCATGTTGTCGTCCTGCTCGATCGTGCCCGACAGTCCGGCGACGACCGCCTTCATCATCCGGCTGCCAAAGCCCTCGCGCGTGCCCGATTTGCCGACGCCCTGGTCCGCGACGATCAGGCGCAGCCGGTTGCGATGCTGCTCCAGCACGATCTCGATCGGTCCGGCGCGACCTTCATAGGCATATTTGCTCGCGTTGATCACCAGTTCGGTCAGCACCAGCCCGATGTTCACCGCCCGATCGGTCGCGACCAGGATCGGCGCGAGGTCGAGGCTCATCCGCGCCGCCCAATCCTCGCCGAGCGAGGTCTTCATGTCGTCGGTCAGCTCCTCGAGATAGCGCGACAGGTCGACCGACTCGACCTGGTCGTCGCGGTAGAGCCGGCGGTGGACCAGCGCGACCGCCGCGAGCCGGGCCTGCGCCTCCGCGAGATGCTCCTTCACCTTCGCGTCGTCCGACGATTTCGCCTGGAGCGACAGGAACGCGGCGACCAGTTGAAGGCTGTTCTGGACGCGGTGATTGACCTCCTTCATCAGGACGTCCTTCTGCGCGATCAGGATGTCCTTGTCGGCGAGCGTGCGCTGCAGGTCGCCGTTGAGCAGACGAAGCCGCTGGTTGACGTGCGCGTCGTGGAACGCCCGGCGCAGACGATGCGCGGCTTCGATCTCCTCTCGGGTCCAGCGCCGTGATCGACCACTGACCGCCTGCGTCCAGGATTCGAACGAACTGCGCGGCGTGAGGACGGCGTTGGGATCGACCGAAATCGCCTTGTGCGGATTGCCCGCCCATTCGACTTCCTCGATCTGCTCGGCACGGAACCACAGCAGCATCGCGCCTTCATCGGCCAGTGGGAGCGCCAGCACACCGCTTGCCGTCGCCCTGTAGGTCTCCGCGCGGGGATAGAGCGAGGACAGTTCGTGCGTCGCGAACGGCTCGATCCCGTTCTGCGTCACCGCCCATTCCGCCAGGTCGAGCACGTCATCCTTGGCTGGGCACAGACCATGCATCGCAACCACCGCGCCATCGACGAACGCGAATCCGTCGCCGTCGAGCATCCGCCTCAGGTCGTCGCGCAATGCTGTGACGATGCTGCGCGGGGCAGGGTCGGTCGCAAGCTTGGGGATCACCGCGTCCTCCGCCGCGCGTAGCCGCAGCCGTTCGCGGTACGTCTCGGCCTCCTCCTTCGCGCGGATCTGGCGGGCCAGGCCACTCGCCAGCGTCGCCGATGCAGCGCGGATATCGGGCGTCAAGGCGCGCGGCGATCCGTGATGGCAGGCGATCATGCCCCACAACAGCCCGTCCTTGACGATCGAGATCGATGCCGAGGCCGCCACGCCCATGTTGGCGAGATACCGGAGGTGGATCGGCGACACGCTGCGCAGCGCGACGTCGCTGAGATCGAGCGTCTCGAACCCTGCCGGTCGCAGCGCCGCGGGCAGGTAATCGATCGCCGGGATCGTCCGCGTCCGGTTGCGCACATACAGCGCGCGGGCTTGCCGGGGGATGTCCGATGCGGGGAAATGATGGTTAAGGAAGGTGCCGAGACCCTTCACCTTGTCCTCAGCCATCACGCGTCCCGCTTCGTCGTCGAGGAAGCGGTACACCATGACGCGGTCGAACCCGGTCAGTTGCCTGAAGGCGACCGCGGCGCGTTCGCACAGCGCCTGGAGATTGCTGGCGCGTTCGAACGTCATCGCCATCGCGTTGAGCCGGCCCAGCATCGCGGCGGCGGTGACCGGCACTGCGTCGACCGGTTCGAGCTCGACCAGCAATCGGTTCGCGCCGCGATGGATCGTGACGTCGAAGCGTTCGAAAACCCCGGTCACCGGCGTACCGGTCAGCGCGACCCCGGCGATCGTCTCGCTGGTGGCGAACAGCGCTGCGATGTCCTGCGCCAACAGCGCGGACAGGTCGCGTCCCAGCCACTCGTCGGTGAGCCGAGTTTCGATATCGCCGGCGCCAGCTACGATCGCGAGCGTCTTGGCGTCGGCGACGAGCATCAGCCCGTGCGGCTGGATCGCGCCGGGGATATGAATCGGCTCGCGGTCGCACGCGGTGAGATCGAGCCCCACCTCCGCAGCGGGGACGGCAATATCGCTCGACGCGTTCATGAACTCGAAACTCTCGTGATAGCGCCGCGATCATGCCGCCACCGGTGGAACAAAGCAAATACCGGCAAGGGGTTAGGATATTAACTTGAATCAGTATCGCCCGGTACGTTCGCGCCGTAACGCCGCGCGATCACAGCGCAGGCGATCAGCTGCAACTGGTGGAACAGCATCAGCGGGAGCAGGATCACGCCGACCAGCGCGGGCTGGAACAGCACGCCCGCCATCGGCACGCCCGACGCGAGGCTCTTTTTGGAACCGCAGAATTGGAGCACGATCGCATCCTCGCGTGGCAGTTTCATCAGGCGGGCAACCGCGAAGGTCAGTGCGAGAACGAAGGCCAGCAGCGCGGCGCAAAGGAGCCCGATCAGGATCAGGTCGCCGATCGACAATTTGGTCCAGAGGCCCTCGACCACCGCAGCGCCGAACGCGCTGTAAACGACCAGCAGGATCGAGCCGCGATCGACGACGGTGAGCATCGCTTTCCGCCGCGTGACCCACCCGCCGATCCACGGACGCAGCAGGTGCCCGGCGACGAACGGCACGAGCAGTTGCAGCACGATCGACTCGATGCTGTCGATCGAAATCCCGGCGCTGCCCGAAGCGTTCATCAGCACTGCTACCAACGCGGGCGTTATGAGGATGCCGAGCAGGTTGGAGAAGGACGCACTGCACACCGCCGCCGCGACGTTGCCGCGCGCGATCGCGGTGAAGGCGATCGAGGACTGCACGGTCGAGGGGAGCAGAGTCAGGAACAGGAGACCGGCGGCGAGCGGTCCGGTGACGAACGGCAGCGCGCTGAGCCCGAGGCCGAACAGCGGGAACGCGACGAACGTCACCGCTAGCACCGCCAGATGCAGCTTCCAGTTGCGCAGCCCCGCCCAGATGGCGTCGCGCGACAGCTTGGCGCCGTGGAGGAAGAACAGCAGGACGATTCCGATATCCGCGGCATAACCCACGACCGTCGCCATTTCGCCGCGCGCCGGCAACAGGCTCGCCAGCACGACGGTACCGATCAACATCAGGATGAACGGCTCGAAGACAGCCAGGAAGCGTCCGATCATGGATGCGCTTTTACGTATGCGTCGAGCGTCGCGAGGTGGCCGCTGAGCGCCGCGTCGTCGAGGAAGCTGCCGAGGAAGCTGTTGCGGGCGAGCGTCACGACCTGTTCGCGCGACAGGGTCTTCGCGCGAGCCGTCTGGCGGAAATTCTCACCGATATAGCCGCCGAAATAGGCCGGATCGTCCGAATGGATCGTCGCGCGCAAACCGAGGTCTAGCATCCGGTCGATTGGATGGTTCTCCAGCCGATCGACGTTGCGCAGCGCGACGTTCGACAACGGGCACACGGTCAGCGTCATCGCGTCACGCGCAAGGCGGGCGACCAGCATCGGGTCCTCCAGCGCGCGGTTGCCGTGGTCGATGCGGTCGACCTGGAGGATGTCGAGCGCCTCATGGATGTACGCGGGCGGGCCCTCCTCGCCGGCATGCGCGCACAGCATCAGCCCGGCATCCGCCGACGCCGCGAACACGCGTGCGAATTTCGAGGGCGGATGGCCGACCTCGGACGAATCGAGCCCGACGCCGATGAACTGGTCGAGCCAGGGTTCGGCCTGCGCGAAGGTCTTGAACGCGTCCTCCTCATCGAGATGGCGGAGGAAACTCATGATCAGCCCGACTGACATGCCGTGCTTCTCCTGCGCGACATCGATCCCCGCGAACAGCCCGCGCGCGACGACGTCGAACGGGATGCCGCGGTGCGTGTGCGTCTGCGGATCGAAGAAGATCTCGGCATGGACGACGCCGTCCTGCGCGACGCGGTCGAAATAGGCGACCGCCAGATCGCGGAAATCCTCCTCGGTCTGGAGCACCGCGGCACCGGCGTAATAGATGTCGAGGAAGGTCTGGAGATTGGTAAAGCTGTACGCCGCGCGGACGTCCTCGACGCTCTTGAACGGGATCGCGACCTTGTTGCGTTCGGCCAGCGCGAACATGAGCTCCGGCTCGAGACTACCTTCGATGTGGAGGTGGAGTTCGGCCTTTGGCAGGTTCGTGATGAAGTCGTCGGTCATGGCGGATCCTGTCGCTTGGGTCGCGGTGGCTGCAACCATTCCGTGCGCCGTGCACTACCGCAAGTGCGAAAGCCGTTGCATGACAATCCTGTCACGTTACCGAGCGCGTAAACCTACGCTAAGGACACCATCGATGCCCACAGGATTGGTCGCACTGCTCGACGACATCGCCGGGATCACCAAGCTCGCCGCCGCCAGCCTCGACGATATCGCAGCGACCACCGGCAAGGCGGGCAGCAAGGCGATCGGCGTGGTGGTCGACGATGCCGCGGTGACGCCGCGCTACATGGTCGGGTTCGAACCGAAGCGCGAGCTGCCGATGATCTGGAAGATCGCGCTCGGCTCGTTCCGCAACAAGCTGGTCTTCATCCTGCCCGCGGCACTGGCGCTGAGCGCATTCGCGCCGTGGCTGCTGACGCCGCTGCTCATGCTCGGCGGCACGTATCTGTGCTTCGAGGGCGCGGAGAAGATTCTCGAGGCGTTCGGCGGCGGTCATGCCGAGGAGGTCGTCGCCGAGCCGGTCGATGCGGCGACGCTCGAGGCGCAGAAGGTGTCGGGGGCAATCCGCACCGACTTCATCCTGTCGGCGGAGATCATGGTGATCGCGCTGTCGGATGTGGCGAGCAAGCCGATCTGGGAGCAGGCTATCGTGCTCGCGCTGGTCGGCATCGTCATCACGATCGGCGTCTACGGCGTGGTCGCGCTGATCGTGAAGATGGACGATATCGGGCTGCATCTGGCGCAGCGCAGCAGTGCCGCGGTGCAGGCGATCGGGCGCGGGCTTGTGAAAGGCATGCCGCTGGTGATGTCGGCGCTGTCGGTGATCGGGACGGCGGCGATGGTGTGGGTCGGTGGGCAGATCATCGTCCACGGGATTGAGACGTTCGGGCTGACGACGGTGCCGCATTGGATCCATCATACTGCGGAGGCGGCTTCGCATGCGGTGCCGTTTGCAAAGGGGGCGGTGAACTGGGCGATGAATGCGTTCTTCTCGGGGATCGTAGGGTTGATCCTGGGCGGGGGGATCGCGCTAGGGTTGCATGCGGTGAAGGGCAAGAAGGCGCACTAAGCAGGAGAAAGCCGTCCGCCCTTCCTTGTTCTCCCGCGAAGGCGGGAGCCCAGACTGGGTCCCCGCCTTCGCGGGGAAACACGTCGCCGCTGGTTACAAGACGCTACCATCACCTAACACCACCCCGGCGCAGGCCGGGCCCCAATTGGGGAACGGCGGTAACGGGGGACAGCTCTTCGTTACTTCGACCTTTCCAATTGGCCCCGGCCTTCGCCGGGGTGGTTTTCAGTCGCCGGGGTAGTGCCATTCGCCGGGTGGAGCATAGGTAGGGAGAGGGTTACCTCCCTACTTAGCCGTCCACTTGTCCATCCACCCCAGCACCTCGCCATACCATTGCCGCGAGTTCTTCGGCTTCAGCACCCAGTGGTTCTCGCCCGGGTTCACCAGCAACCGCGACGGGATACCGCGCCGCTGCAACGCGGTGAACGTCGCCAGCCCCTGCGTGTACGGAATGCGGAAGTCCTTTTCGCCGGTGATCACCAGCATCGGCGTCTTCCACTTGGCGACGTAATTGACCGGGTTCCATTTCTCGAACGCCTGCGGGTCCTCGTAATAGGCCTTGCCGCCATGCTCCCATTCGTCGAACCAGAGCTCCTCGGTTTCGTACGCCATCGCGCGCGCGTCGAACACCCCGTCATGCTGGACGATGCACTTGAAGCGATCGGGCCACTGCCCCTCGATCCAGTTCATCATGTAGCCGCCGTAGGATGCACCGAGCGCACACGCATTGTCGGCGTCGAGCCACGCGAACTTGTCGGTCGCGGCCTTCAGGCCCTTTTGCAGATCCTCGAGCGGCCAGCCGCCCCAGTTGTTGCTGATCGCATCGGTGAAGCCCTGACCGTAGCCGGTCGACCCGTGGAAATCGACCGCGACCAGCCCGTAGCCTGCGCCCGCGAACACCGCGGGGTTCCAGCGATACGACCAGCTGTTGTTGCTCGATCCCTGCGGTCCGCCGTGGACCATGTACGCGATCGGCACTTTCCCCGCGGAACCGTACGGCTTCACCGCATAGCCCCAGACGGTGTCCGCGTTCGCGCCCTTGAAGTTGAACCGCGTGACCGTCGGCATGTCGATCCCGGCGAGCCTGGCGGCGTTGACCTGCGTCAGGCGCTGCGGTGCGCCGGTACCCGCGACACGGTAGAAATCGGCGGGTGCGGTGAGGCTGTCGATCGCCACCACGGGACCGCGCGGGGTGATCGCCACCGCGCTGACGTGACCCTCCTGCGTCAGCCGCGTGACCGCACCGCTGGTCGCATCGACACGGAACAGCGGCGTCTCCTGCGTGTCGTCCGCCGTCACGTAGAGCGACTTCGAGTCGGGCGCCCAGGCGATCGAGCCGACCGACCGGTCCCAGCGCTCGGTCAGCGACACCGTCTTGCCGCTGGCGATATCGCGCAGCGTCAGCACCTGACGATCCGCCTCGAACCCCGGCCGCCGCATCGCGAAGAACGCGAGCGTACGGCCGTCTGGCGATACCGTCGGAAGGTTGTCGGTGGCCTTGTTCGCCGCGGTCAGGTTCACCGGCGCCGCAGAGCCGTCCGCCGGGACCGAGAAGATGTCGAGATTGGTCGACAGCGCCTCGATCCGGCCGGCTTCGCGCAGCGCGAAATAGACGGTGCGGCCGTCGGGGCTCCACGACACTTCCTCGCCGCCGCCGTAAGGCTTCGATGGCGTATCGCCGACCAGCGCGCCGACCAGCGGGATGCCGTTGCCGGTCGCGCCCGTCGCGGTCAGCGGCAGGACGAACAGTTGCGAGCGCGTGCCGTCCGCCCAGGTGTCCCAGTGTCGCACGAACAACTGATCGTAGGTCCGGCCGGCGCCCGCGTTCGGATCCTTCTTCATCATCGCTGGTTCGAGGTTCGGCGCGCCCGGCTTGCGATCGGCCCAGACGAGCAGCTTGTCGCCGGTCGGCGCGACCTTGAAGCCGCTGAACCCGCCCTTGAAAGCCGTCAGCTTGCGCGGTGTGCCGCCGGTGACGGGCACCGACCAGACCGCATCCTCACCGCCCTTGTCGGACGTGAAATACACCGTGCTGCCGACGATCTGCGGATCGTTCTCGTTGACCTGCGGATCGGCGAGCAACTTCACCGGCGTCGCACCCGGTGTCGTCAGGTCGAGCCGCCAGAGGTCGAAACGCCCCTTGTCCGCCGCGAGATCGGTCTCACGCTGCGCCCAGACGAGCCAATGCCCGTCCGGCGACGCGGTCGGCGCACCAACGCGGCTGAGCATCGTCACGTCATCGATGGTGAGTTGCCGGGCGGCGGCGGGGGCACTCGTAAAGGCGAGCACGGCGAGGCTGGCGGAGAGCATGATCTTCATGGCGTGCTTGATAGGACGCTTGCGAGATCGCGCGCAATCACCTCGATCGCTTGCACGCCCCGGCTTCGCTTGCAGGACAGCACCGGTTCAGATCATGGCGGTATCAGTTCAAAACTGCCCAACGCCTCCAGGATCGCCGCGTATGTTGAAGACCTTGATCCGCGGGACGGCGAGCGTGCTGCTCGTGCTTGCCATGGCCACCGCGTCCGCAGCGCAGGTCGTTCCTCCACCCGCGAGCGGCGCGGTGCATGTGCAATTGCCGGTCGATGCGCTGATGCAGGACGCGGGTGAGTATGCGACCCGGTTCGGCGTGCCGTTCGACGAGGCGTTGCGGCGGCTGCGTGCGCAGGGCGACAGCGTACCGACGACCGATGCACTACGCGAAACCTTCAAGGATCGCTGGGCCGGAATCGCTATCGAGCATTTGCCGACCTACCGGATCGTCGTGCTGCTGACCGGCACCGATCCCGTGCCGGACCAGCAGGTCGTCGCGGGCGGGATGACCGTTCCGATCGTCTTCCGCACCGGCGCCACCGCGACGCGCGACGCGGTGCTCGCCGCAATCACCACCTATCAGGCGAAGATCCGCGACTCCCTGCCGCATCCGCCCGGACTTGGCGTGGACCAGCGGACCGGCGAGCTCGTCGTGATGACCG
Source organism: Pseudomonadota bacterium (assembly GCA_040388215.1). Classification (GTDB taxonomy): domain Bacteria; phylum Pseudomonadota; class Alphaproteobacteria; order Sphingomonadales; family Sphingomonadaceae; genus Sphingomonas. The sequence continues at coordinate 158,649 of JAZKCH010000013.1, forward strand.
CCAGCGCCGACGCCGATCTCGATCGGAACGGCGAATTGCGCGCGCGGATCGCGGCGATGACCGGCGTGCCGGTGCGGATCGATATCGTCGATCGGCCGCCGGTCGATATGCAGGTGGCAATTGCTCCCCCTGCAACTGAAGTGGCTCCAATATCAGGCGGCGCGATCGAGGGTGGCGGGCGCGTCGTCGGGACGGTCGATGGCAAGCGCTATGCCTGCACGACCGGTTTCGTCGTGTCCGACGGACGCCGCAGCGGCGTGGTGACAGCGGCGCATTGCCCGGACGCGCTATCCTATGTCGGCAAGCGCGCGTCGGACGGCAGCCGCGAGGAATGGCCGCTGGATTTCGTTGGGCAATGGGGCTGGGGGTATCAGGACGTACAGGTTAACGTTGCGACCGCGCCTGACGTCAGCTATGCACCGTTGTTCTACGCCGATACCGCAAAGACGCTTGCGCGGCCCGTCGCCACATGGCGGTATCGCACCAGCACACGTGCGGGCGACTTCGTGTGCCACCGCGGCGAGCGGACCGGGTATAGCTGCGCGGTGATCGCGATGGTCGATTTCGCCCCCGCGGGCGATCTGTGCGGCGGCGCGTGCCTGCCGACCTGGGTCGCGGTCGAGGGGCCGACCTGCAAGGCCGGCGACAGCGGCGCGCCGGTGTTCGAGGGCACGACCGCACTCGGTCTCGTCAAGGGAGGGACCTATCGCCGCGACGGGACGTGCCTGTTCTATTATTACATGTCGACGGACTATCTGCCGCAGGGCTGGACGCTGCTTCACCGATAACAGGGTGCCGGGCGCGTCGATTGTGTCTCCTCGCCAAGCGCTGTACGTCCCGCCGGGAACACGGCGCCGTCGAGCGCCGATCGGCGGCCTATCGACACGGGCGGAATATGGACTCCTCGGGCCTTGAGGCCGTTTTCCTCGCGAACCGCGATACGCTGCTGCGGTTTCTCCGGTCGCTCGGTGCGGGCGATGCGGCCGAGGATCTGCTGCACGAGTTGTGGATGCGCATCCAGACCGCGCCGACCGGGCCGATCGCGTCGCCGCTGTCGTATCTGTACCGGATGGCGAACAACCTGATGCTCGATCGCCACCGCGCCGTGCGGCAGGCGGAGAAGCGGGATCGCGAATGGACCGAGGCGACCGGTGGCCCCGCGCTCGACCGGTCCGAAGAACCCTCCGCCGAACGCGTCGTGATCGCGCGCGAACAGGCGGCGCTGGCTGAGGCGGCGTTGCAGTCGGTCGGCGATCGGGCGGCGCGGATCTTCCGACGTCACCGGATCGATGGCATCGAGCAGCGCGTGATCGCGGCCGAGTTCGGGGTGAGCCTCAGCACCGTCGAGGGCGACTTGCGGAAGGCGTATCGCGCGATGATCGATGCAAAGCGACGCTATGATGAGGCTTGATACGATCGTCTCCGTCTTCGGCTATAGGAGGCCATGATGGCGGAGCATGACGATATCGACGCACGCGCGCTGGACTTGGCCGCACTGGACTGGGTGGTCCGGACGGGTAGCGACGCGTTCGACGACTGGCCGGCGTTCCACGCCTGGCTGGAGGCGAATCCGCGCCATGCGGCGGCGTATCATGCGACGGCGATGGATATCGAGGAGATGGCGGCATCCGTGCCTTCTGTGCAGGTCGCGCCGATCGTGATGCAGCCCCCGCGGAGGCGCTGGCCGGTCTGGACCGGTGGAGCGATCGCCGCGTCGCTCGCGCTGTTCGTCGGGTATGAGGCGATCGAGACGCGCGCTCAGCCCTATGCCGTCGAAACCGCGGCGGGGGCGATGCGGACGGTGCAACTCGCCGATGGGAGCAGCATCGCGATGGGTGGTGCGACGCGGCTGATGCTCGATCGCAACGACCCGCGGACCGCGACGCTGGAGCGCGGCGAGGCGATGTTCGTGGTCCGGCACGACGACAGCGATCCGTTCGAGGTCAGCGTCGGCGGCGCACGGCTGGTCGATGTCGGCACCGCGTTCGACGTGAAGTTCGCGCGTGGTGAGACGCGCGTCGCGGTGTCGGAGGGCGCGGTCGACTATAATCCGGGGCGTGACGGCATCCGGCTCTTGAAGGGGCGGGGGCTGCTCGTGCGCGACGGCGAGGCGACCGTGACCAATGTCGATGTCGCGAGCGTCGGGTCGTGGCGCGACAGCGTGCTGGCCTATGAAGGCGCGACGCTGGCGGAGGTCGCGGACGATCTGTCGCGCGCGCTCGGCGTCGACCTGCGCGCCGATCCGGGTGTGGCGAAGCGCGCGTTCAGCGGTAGCATCGCGACCGCCAAGCTGTCCGGCGACCCACGGCTCGCCGGGCCGCTGCTGGGTGTCGCGATCCGCAAGCGTGGCGGTCACTGGGTGATGTCCTCCCGCTCGTGAGAATGCGCGGATGTCTGGTCTTCGCGGCGCTCGCCGTCGCCGCTCCTGCGCAGGCGGGGCAGGGGACGGTCGACTTGCCGGCGGGGCGTCTTGGGGACGCGCTGCTGGCGCTCGGGCGTCAGTCGGGGACGAGCATCGTGGTCGGCGATCCGGCGCTGTGGGCGCGGCGCGTGCCGGCGGTGCGCGGGCGGATGAGCGCGCGCGAGGCGCTCGACCGGCTGGCGACTGCGGCGCATGCGGACATCGTCGCAGCGGGCGCGGTCGGATGGCGGCTGACCGCTCGCGCACCGCGAGCCATTCCAGTGAAGCGCCCGAAGGTCGTTACGATCGCCGCACCACCGGCGGTCCAGGGCGCGGATATCGTCGTCACCGGCAGCAAGCGCGACGTGCGGTTGCGCGATTTCGCGGGACAGGTCGCGTTGCTCGACGGGGTCGATCTTGCGCTCGGCGGTGCGGGCGGGACCGAGGCGATCCTTGCACGGCTGGCGAGCGTGTCATCGACGCATCTGGGGGCGGGCCGCAACAAGCTGTTCATTCGCGGGATCGCCGATTCCAGCTTCACCGGACCGACACAGACCACGGTGGGGCAGTATTTTGGCGATCTTCGGCTGAGCTACAACGCGCCCGATCCCGATCTGCGGCTGTACGATATCGCGTCGGTCGAGGTGCTCGAAGGGCCGCAGGGGACGCTGTACGGCGCGGGGTCGCTCGGTGGGATCATCCGGACGGTGCCCAACGCGCCGAAGCTGGGCGCGGTGTCGGCTTCGATCGCGGGCGGGCTCTCGGCGACGTGGCACGGCGATCCTGGCGCGGATCTGGGCGCCACGCTGAACGTGCCATTGGGCGAGCGCGTGGCGCTGCGCGTCGTCGGCTACGGCGTCAGCGAGGGCGGATATATCGACAATCCGGTGCTCGACCGGCGCGATGTCAACCGGACGCGGATCGGTGGTGGTCGAGCTGCGCTGCGGCTCGATGCGGGGAATGGCTGGACGATCGATCTCGGCGGGATCGGGCAATGGACCAAGGGCGACGACAGCCAATATGCCGACCGCGATGCGCCACCTCTCACGCGGTCGAGCGCGATCGTGCAGGGCTTTTCCGCGGACTATGCGATGGGGCAGGTGGTCGTGTCGGGCGAGATCGGCGGGTTGAAGGTCAAATCCTCGACCGGGATCGTCAGCCAGACCTTGACCGAACGGTACGACGCGACCCTGCCAGCCGCCGATCCGACGCTGCCAAGTACCAACTGGCCTGCCTTCGGGAGTCCCCTGACGACTGCCGCAGGTAGCCCGCGGGTGTTCGCGCAGCGCAATGCGACGTCGCTGATCGCGAACGAGACACGGGTATGGCGGCCGATGCGGAACGGCTTCGGCTGGGTGGTGGGCGGCAGTTTCACGCATAATCGCACACGGTTGTCGCGCTCGCTCGGGCCGGTCGATGCACCTGCACCGGTGACGGGCGTGACCAACAGCATCGACGAGGCGACGCTGTACGGCGAGGCGAGCGTGCAACTGGTGCGCGGGCTGACCGCGACGGCGGGCGCGCGCGTCACGCGGGCATCGCTGGCCGGGACCGGCGAGGACATCGCACCGGCGCGGCTGGAGACGGTCGCGCTCGCCCGTGCGCGCGTGACGGCCGATCGGATCGAGACGAGCGTGCTGCCGTCTGCATCGCTGGTTGCGGCGGTGCTGCCGAAGGTGTCGCTTTACGGGCGATATCAACAGGGGTTTCGGCCGGGCGGTCTCGCGATCGAGAGCGATTTCGTGCGGCGGTTCGAGAATGATCGCGTGCGGACGCTGGAGAGCGGCGTGCGCTATGGGCTGGCGGGCGTCGACCGCGCGTATGTGTCGGCGAGCGTGTCGCATACGATCTGGCAGGATATCCAAGCGGACTTCATCGACGCGACCGGCCTGCCGAGCACCGCCAATATCGGCGACGGGCGGATCTGGACGTTCAGCGCGGCGGGCGGGTGGAAGCCGGTCGCCGGGCTGACTCTCGACGCGGGCTTCACCTATAACGACAGCCGCGTGACCGAACCGAGCGCGGCATTGTTCGTGGCGCTGGCGCGAATGAGCCAGGTGCCGAACATCGCGCGCTATGCCGGGCGGCTGGGGGCGGAGTACCGGCGGGATGTCGGACGTGACCTGGAACTGCGGGTTTACGGATGGGCGCGGTATGTCGGGCGGTCGCGGCTGGGGGTCGGGCCGGTGTTGGGCGAGGAGCAGGGGGACTATCTCGACACGGCACTGACGGCGCGGGTCGGGCGGCCTGCACTGGGGGTGACGCTCGGGGTGACGAATTTGACGGACAGCGTCGGCAACCGGTTCGCGCTGGGGACGCCGTTCCAGGTCGGGAGCGGGCAGATTACGCCGCAGCGTCCTAGGACGCTGCGGATCGGGCTGGACGCCGCATTTTAGCTCTCGATCCTCCCCGTTGCGGGGAGAGGATTAACGGCGTCAGTCCTTCGCCAGCGCGCGCTGATCGGCAGGAAGCAGGGCGAGCGCGGTTTTGTAGCAGTCCTCGACGTGCGAGTTGCCGACCAGTTTCATGGCGCCGAAGCTGATCGTCGCCGCAACCGCGGAGCCGGCGAAGGGAATGAACTTCGCCATCGAACCGACCGCGACGCGCGCGCCGACGCGGCGGAGCAGCGCGACAACGATGCGCTTGGTCACCATCCGGCCGATCATCGTGTTGCCGAGACTCGACGCCATCACCAGCGCCTGCTGGGCGATCTGCGGCTCGAGCTTTTGCACCTGCTCGTGATCGAGCCCGAAGCGCTTGCTGATCTCGGGCAGCAGCTTGGTGAGCAGGCCGATGTCCGCGACGATGTCCGCACCGGGGATCGGCACGACCGCCGCGCCCGCCGACATCATCGAGCGCGTCGTGACGAGGCGCTTGCTGTCGTCGCGGATGCGGTCGAGTTCGGCGATGGTGGTGATCATGCTCGTGTTTCCCTGAAATTATCGAGCCGATAACGCGCCGCGCCCGTGCTGGTGCCGCGGGATAATGCGGCCAGCGTCAAGGTTCGCGCCGCGCGCTTCCGTCCTCTTCTCGAAAACACATCGAAAAGGGTTCCGTATGCGTCGTCTCCTGCTGACCACCACCTGCCTGTTTGCCGTGACGACGGGCGCCCAGGCGCAGACCGTGATCGACACCAAGCGGACGTATGCGGTGCGGACCTCGACGATCAAGTCAGGCGCACCTGACAACCTCAAGATCGTCGCAGCCGGGTCGGTGACGCCGACCAGCGGCACCGCCGTGACGGTCGACAGCGTCAACTCGGTCACGAACGAAGGCACGATCCAGGTCACCAACGCCGATGGCTCGACCGGTATCCTCGCCAACGCAGGCACCGGCGGCGGCATCACCAACGCGACGGCCGGCAAGATCATCGTCGACGAGAGCTACGCGGCGACCGACACCGACAAGGATGGCGACCTCGACGGCCCCTTCGCGGCGGGCACCGGACGGACCGGGATCCGTACGGCGGGCACGTATACCGGCGCGATCGTCAACAGCGGCGCGATCACGGTGAAAGGCAATGATTCGGCGGGCATCTGGCTTGGCGGCCCGCTGACCGGCGCGTTCACGCATGACGGGCAGACCTCGGTCACCGGCGATCGCTCGACCGGCGTGCGGATTGCGGACGTGACCGGCAACGTCCGGCTGGCCGGCACGATCGCGGCGATCGGGCAGGGCGCGGTCGCCGCGCGCGTCGATGGCGACATCACGGGCTCGCTGGTGGTGCAGGGCGCGCTGGGTTCGACCGGCTATCGCTATGCGACCGCGCCTGCCGACGTGTCGAAGCTCGACGCCGACGATCTGTTGCAGGGCGGATCGGCGCTGGTGGTCGCGGGCAACGTCTCGGGCGGGATCATCTTCGCGGTGCCACCCAAGGACGCGAGCACGACCGACACCGACGAGGACAAGGACGGCCTGCCCGATGCCACCGAAGGCTCGGCGGCGATCACCGCCTACGGCGCGGCCCCTGCGGTACAGATCGGCTCGGCAACGCGTGCGGTCGCGATCGGCGCGGTGGCGGGAACAGGAACCGGGTTCGGCCTGATCGTCGATGGCGGCATCGCCGGTAGCGGCGTCTATGGCGGCGTCGAGGGCAACGGCCTCGCGATCGGCGGGCTCGGCGGCGTGGTGACGATCGCCGGCGGGATCGGCATCAACGGAACCGTCGCAGCGGTGGCGAACGGCGCGAGCGCGACCGGATTGAAGCTCGGCAGCGGTGCATCGACCCCGGAAATCCGCAACGCGGGCACGATATCGGCTGCGGGTGGTGGCACCGCGGCATCGCGCTCGACGGCAGTGCTGATCGATACCGGTGCCTCGGTCGCCACGGTCCGCAACAGTGGCACGATCAAGGCGACCGCGCAGGCGGCCGACGGCACCGCGATCGGCATCCTCGACCGATCGGGTAGCGTGACACTGGTCGAGAATAGCGGCGGGATCGGTGCATCGGGTGCGCTCGCGACATCCGAGCGCAACGTCGCGATCGACCTGTCGGCGAACACGACCGGCACGATCGTCCGCCAGACCGCGGTCGCGACCGGCATCGCCGCGCCAGCGATCGTCGGCGACGTGCGCTTCGGCAGCGGCAACGACGTGTTCGACGTCGCGGACGGCACCGTCGCCGGTACCGCACGGTTCGGGAGCGGCAACAACCGGCTGGCACTGTCGGGCGATACGGTCTTTACCGGTGGTGCGGTGTTCGGTGCGGGCAACGACGCGCTCACGCTTGCCGGGACATCGGTGTTCAACGGTACGGCGGACTTCGGCGGCGGTACCGACACGCTGACGCTCGGCGGCACGTCGCGCTTCTCCGGCACGCTCGCCAATGCAGGCGGCCTTGCGGTCGCGGTCAACGGCGGAACGCTCGACATCACCAAGGCAGCATCGATTGCGTCCTTGTCGGTCGGCGGTGGCAGCGTGTTGGCGGTAACGCTCGACAAGACCGGTGGCACCGGCACGATGATCCAGGTCGCCGGCACGGCCGCGTTCGACAAGGATTCGAAGCTCGCGCTGAAGCTGACCAGCGTCGTCGATGCGGAGGGGCGCTACACCGTCCTGCGCGCCGGCACGTTGACGGGCGCCGCCAACCTCACCGCGACCACCACGCTGCTCCCGTTCCTCTACAAGGGCAGCATCGCGACCGGCACGGGCAACGACCTCGCCGTTGACGTCGCGCGCAAGTCGTCGAGCGAACTCGGGCTCAACCGCTCGCAGGCGTCGGCCTACGACGCGATCTACAAGGCGCTCGGCAACGACGCGAAGATCGGCGGCGCGTTCCTCAACATCACCGAGGCCGACGCATTCCGGGGCTCGGTCCGCCAGATGCTGCCCGAGCATGCCGGCGGCACGTTCGAGGCGGTCACGATGGCTTCGCGCGCGACCGCTCGGGTGCTTGCCGACCCGCACGGTCCGTTCAAGGACGAAGGCAAATGGGGCTATTGGGTGACGCAGGTCGCGTGGGGCACGTCGAAAAGCGTCGCCGATACCGCAGGCTACGACATCAGCGGCTGGGGCGTCTCGGCTGGCGCCGAATACAAGACCGGGGTCGGCAATTTCGGCACGTCGCTCGCGTATCTCCACGGCCGGGATGCGGACGACGGCACGGCGAACGAAGTGAATTCGGACCAGTATGAACTGGCCGGATACTGGCGCGGGCATTGGGGGCGGCTGCAGGCCAACGCGCGCGCATCGGGCGCCAAGATCACGTTCGACGGCTCGCGCCAGTTCACCGGCGCGATCGGCAGCGAGGCGGTTGCCCGGACCTCGGAGGGCGACTGGAACGGTACGCTCTACGCAGCGTCCGGCGGACTGTCGTACGAAGCGGGCACGGGCAAGCTGATCTTCCGCCCGGTGCTGGCGATCGATTACTACAAGCTCAAGGAGGACGGCTATAGCGAGACCGGCGGCGGCAAGGCGATCGACCTCGTCGTCCAGGCACGTACCAGCGACGAATTCGCGGTCACGGGCAGCGGCGCACTGGGGCTGAACTTCGGTGGTCCCGACTATCAGGAGGGCTGGTTCCGCGTCGAGGCCGAGGGGGGACGCCGGCAGATCGTCGGTGGCGGGCTCGGCGCGACCACCGCGGCGTTCGAGGGCGGCCAGTCGTTCACGCTGACCCCGGACAAGCGCACCAGCGGCTGGGTCGGCAAGCTGCGCGGCGTCGGCGGCAACGGCCTCTTCCGGATGGGGGGCGAGTTCAACGCCGAGCAGCAGCAGGGCCGCGTCGCGCTGTCGCTGCGCGCGAGCTTCCAGATCGGGCTCTAGGCGGGGCGCTGGCGGCGGCACTTTCCAGGGGTGGGGCATGGCTCGATTCCGCCCCAGGACTGTTATCGGCTCACAGCTAGGAGCGAATACCCCATGGCCGACGACCGTTTGAACATCGACGTGAAGACTCTCGAGGACAATAGCGACCTGCGGCAGGTCGAGTTCGAGGCGGAGGTTAGCGAAGAGCGCTATCAGTTTGCCGTGCAGTACGACGTGCTCGAAGCGCTGAGCACGGTGTCGCCCGAGGGTGATGCGGTGGCGATCTTCCGGCAGCATGCCGACGAGATCGCGGAACTCGGGGTCGTGGCCCTGGCGCGCGATCCGGATCAGGAGATCGTCGTGATCAGCGAGAACGATCTGGACTAGCGCCGGCTTCCGGACGATCCTGCCGATCGAGCCGGCGGTCTCGTCCGGACTGGTGGGAGAGCGATGATGAAATCGATCTGGATGGGCGCTGCCATGGCGGTGACGATGGCAGCGGTTACGCCGTCGGCACAGGCGCAGAAGGTGAGTGCCGCGGTCACCAAGGCGCTGGCAGACCCAGCGCGTGCCGATCAGCAAGGCGACGATGCACGACGCAAGGCGGCCGACGTGGTGGCGTTCTCGGGCCTGAAGCCGGGCAACGTCGTCGTCGATTACCTGCCGGGTGCAGGATATTGGACGCGAATCTTTACCGGCGTCGTCGGTGCCAAGGGGCATGTCTACGCGATATGGCCAGCAGCAGGGGCCAAATATGCCGAAAAGGCGTTGCCGGCATTGCAGGCGCGCGGTTTCGCCAACGTGACCGCCGAGGTTCAGGCCACGAACCTGCCAACCTCGCCCCAGCCGGTCGATGTGTTCTGGACCGCGCAGAACTATCACGACATTCCCAATAACGGCGCTGGCGAGCCGGCGTTGCGGGCGTTCGATGCCGCGGTGTTCCGGATGCTAAAGCGTGGGGGGACGTATATCGTCATCGACCATGCGGACGCGGCCGGCACCGGCATGAGCGGCACCGAGGCGCGCCACCGGATCGATCCCGCGGCGGTAAAGGCGCAGGTCCAGGCGGCGGGGTTCAAGTTCGTCGGCGAATCGACCGTGCTGCGCAACCCGGCGGACGATCACAGCAAGGTGGTGTTCGATCCCGAGATTCGCGGCAAGACGGACCAGTTCGTCTACAAGTTCCGGAAGCCCTGAACGCCGAATCCGGTGGCGCCCGAGCGGGCGGGCATCACCGGGATCGTCGATCATCCGTCCAGCGATCCTCGTCGGTGAGCGGCCTCTATCGGTCCGAACACGCCAGCGACGCTGCGTCGACGGCGGTCGCTGCACCCGACAGCGCGTAGACGTCGGCGAACGGGCGCCCACCGATGCCGACCGCTTCGATGCTCATGCTGCGCCCTGAGCGTAATGCGGCGACGATAGCGCGGTCGCTTGGCGCATCGCTCGCCCAGGCATCGAGACCGTTGGCGACCAGCGCGAATCGGCGTTCACCGACGGTCAGCGTGACCCCTGCCGACCGATCGCGCTCGCGGCTCAGGCGAATATGCAGCGAGGCGCGCAGGCCGCGCTTCGGCCAGGTCGCGATGCTGGCGAAGCCGCTCGACCGGCCACCCGCCATCACCGGGCGGGCGATCGCGTAACAGCGGTCGGGTGTCGTGTCGCGGAACGCGCCCCAGTTTTTGTAGATGCCGATCGTGTCGCGCGCCGATGCCGGAACCGCGATCGCGAGAATCAGCAGCGCTGCCAGTCTCGCTCCCGCAAGTCTCACGCCGGGGCGAAACCGGTGCCGAGATGCGGCACGGTCGCGCGGCCATGCTCGACCAGTGTCACCGAGCCCTGCGGCAACCCGGGCGCGATCGGCGCGCCGAGCAGTGGATCGACCGGCGCGTCCGTCATCACGCCGAGCATCACGCGGCTGGAAATACCGTGCATGATCACGAGTCGGTCTCCGTCGTCGTCCGCGGTATCTGCCAGCCAACCGCTCACGCGCGCTGCGATCTGCGGATAGGTTTCGCCGTCCGGCGCGGGCTTGAGCATACCGCCGGGCAGCATCACCGGCCCGACCTCGTCTATAACGTCGGCATAATAGCGCCCGCCCCAGGACCCCATGTCGATCTCGACCAACCGCGCATCGGTTCGCGCGTCGTGCCAGTCGAGCTCCAGATGCTCACAGATCACCGCCAGCGTCTGCAATGCGCGGCCGGTTGGCGAGGACCACAGGGTAAGTCCCGGTTTTACCCCCAGCAACTCTCGCAACGCTCGCCCGAGTTCGTCCGCCTGCGCGAACCCAGCGCGCGTGAGCGGCGTATGCGCGGCATCCCCCTGCAACCGGTGCGCTGCATTGAACACAGTTTCGCCGTGCCGCGCGACGAAATCGCGACCCCTCCGCAGGGCCGGAGTATCGCTTGAACGGGCGTCCGCTTCACCCTGCCGTTGGCTTGGAATCATAGCCCGCGTTTCAACCCCCTGTGGCGCAAAAGCAACGGATTTCCGCGTTTATCTGGGGTTCATGCAACGCCTGCGCGCTTGGTCCATTGGAGCGGTCCGCCCCGCGTAAGGGGGCGCCAGATCAGTAAGGAGTAACCCCAATGCGTACGCTCATCGCCGTCTCGCTGCTCGCAACGACAGCCGTCGCAGCACCCGCCCTCGCGCAGACCAACCCGACCTTCACCGGCCCCCGCGTCGAGGCCACGCTCGGCTACGACCACACCGGCGCCGGCAGCAGCGTGTCCAACAACAACGGGCGCGACGACCAGAAGATCGACGGCCTGCTGTACGGCGGCGGCATCGGCTACGATATCGCGACCTCGGACAACATCGTGCTCGGCGCCGAAGCCGAACTGACCGGCTCGACCGCGAAGAGCGACCGCAACGATTACACCAGCGACTTCGGCTATGGCCGCGTCAAGCAGGGCCGCGACATCTATGTCGGCGCGCGCGCGGGCTACATCGTCGCACCGACGACGATGCTGTACGTCAAGGGCGGCTACACTAACTCGAAGCTCGAAGTGCTCGCCGGCAGCACCAGCCAGACCACGGACAACAACTTCAAGCTCGACGGCTGGCGCATCGGTGCGGGTGCCGAGCATGCGATGGGGCCGAACAGCTATGCCAAGCTCGAATATCGCTATTCGAACTATGAGCGCGGCAACATCGACTACGCGACCGGCGGCACCAGCAGCCGCTTCGACGTCGATACCGACCGCCATCAGGTCGTCGCGAGCTACGGCTTCCGCTTCTGAACCGGTTAACCCTGAATTTACCTGCATGATCGAAGGGTCGGGGTGCTTGCCCCGGCCCTTTGTTGTTGGGTAGGTAGGTTTGGAGTTGCCCCCGGTATCGAGTCAGACCGCGGCGGCATGGGGGATTTTCATGAAGGCGACGATCGAACGCGCAACGCTCCTCAAGGGGCTGAGCCATGTCCAGTCCGTGGTGGAGCGGCGCAACACCATCCCCATCCTGTCGAACGTGCTGATCGAGGCGACCGCCGAGGGCACGCTCAAGCTGATGGCGACCGATCTTGATCTCCAGATCAACGAATCGATCGCAGCCGCGGTCGACCAGCCCGGCGCGACTACCGTGTCCGCACACACGCTGTTCGACATCGCCCGCAAGCTGCCCGAGGGCTCGCAGGTCCAGCTCGCCGCGTCGGAAGGTCGGATGAGCATCGTCGCGGGCCGCGCGCGCTTCTCGCTCGGCACGCTGCCGCGCGACGATTTCCCGGTGATTGCGGAAGGCGAACTGCCGACCCAGTTCGAGCTGCCCGCCGAGACGCTCAAGCAGATCATCGACAAGACGCGGTTCGCGATCTCGACCGAAGAGACGCGCTATTACCTCAACGGCATCTTCCTCCACGTGGCGGACGGCGACAGCTCGAACCCGGTGCTGAAGGCCGCCGCGACCGACGGCCACCGTCTCGCCCGCGTCACGCTGCCGCGGCCCGAGGGTGCCGAATCGATGCCCGACGTGATCGTGCCGCGCAAATGCATCGGTGAATTGCGGAAACTGCTCGACGAGGTCGACGGCTCGGTCGGCGTATCGCTGTCGCCGACCAAGATCCGTTTCGACCTCGGCCAGGCGATCCTGACCTCGAAGCTGATCGACGGTACCTTCCCCGATTACAGCCGCGTGATCCCGACCGGCAACGATAAGATCCTCAAGATCGACCCGAAGAGCTTCATGGAAGGCGTCGACCGCGTCTCCACGATCGCGACCGAGAAGACGCGTGCGGTGAAGATGGCGCTCGACCGCGACAAGATCACGCTGTCGGTGACCTCGCCCGAAAACGGCACCGCCGCGGAGGAAGTCCCCGGTGACTACGTCGCGCTGCCGTTCGAGATCGGCTTCAACAGCCGCTATCTGATGGACATCCTCGCGCAGATCGACGGCGACATGGTCGAGGTCCACCTCGCCGACGCCGCCGCCCCGACGCTGATCCGCGAGAACGACAAGTCGCCCGCGCTGTACGTGCTGATGCCGATGCGGGTGTGATTCGGTCTGCCTGTCGCGTCGTGGTATAGCGGTGTGACAGGCAGGAGCCGGATCATGGACTCGATCAACATCGCCGATCTGAAAGACGAACTGGGCACGCTGATCGACGGGCTCGAAGCCGGTGAGGCCGTGCAAATCACGCGCAACGGCCAGTACTTCGCCTGCGTCACGCCAGCGTCGTCACGCCTGCCACCCCGCGAGCCCATCGATTTCGATGCGCGGAGGGCGTTGCGCGCGACGACGGTCAATCACGCCGGGGGCATCAATAGCAGTATGACGGTCGAGGAAATGCGCCGTCATGATCTATTGTGACACGTCGCTGCGTGTCGCCCTCCTGGTTCGAGAAACGCACAGCATCGTCGCGGATCTTTGGATGCGCGAACAATCGGCGGGTGCGCTCTTCGCCAGCGCATGGGTCGGCACCGAGCTAGCTGGCGCGCTCGCGCTGAAGCGTCGGCTTGGTGAGCTTGACGACGTCACGCATGCAAAACTCACACGGGTTGCGGCGGTGCTGCTTATGTCGTTATCGTCGATACCGGTCGAAACTCGCCATTTTGTCGACGCGCAGCGACTCGTCTCATCGCCACCAAAGGGCCTACGATCAGGTGATGCGCTGCATCTGGCGATCGTGGTCGACCGAGCGCTGGGCCTCGCGACGTTAGACAAGCAATTGGCCGGCGCGGCGCGCCACAATGATGTGGAGGTTGTCGCTCTACTGCCGGCTTGACCGCAAGGATCGGCTCCAGTACTAACAGCAGTGTCAGTAAGGAGTCGACTCGATGGCGAAGCTTCCTCCGTTCCCCGGTACGACCGGTCGTCGCGATTGGCGTACGGCGTTCGATGCGATCAGGAAACTGCTCGCGAATGGGGACGACACGACTCAGGTGTTCCGGATCATGCGCGCGCTGAACGTCGGCAACGCGCCGCTGAATTACGCGCGGCTGATCGCCACAGAACAGGGCGGGCGGATCGCCTATGACCGGGTCGAGCTGGCGCAGCGCTTCTCGGATCCCGGGTTTGTCGCGAGTTTTGCACCCGGCACGGTCGGGGCGGCGTATCGCACGTTCCTTGAGACCACGGGCTATTCCGCGGACGGGCTGGTCGAGGTTTCGCGGCTCGAGCCGAGCGAGGACGATCTGGCGCATCCTTATGCGTGGTTCGGCCGGCGGGTGCGCGACACGCATGACATCTGGCATGTGCTGACCGGCTACAAGGCGGACGAGAGCATGGGCGAGGCGGCGCTCGTCGCGTTCAGCTACGCGCAGGTCGGCGGGCTCGGCTGGGCGTTGATCGGTTCGGCGGCGGCGTTGAAGAGCATGCGCGTTACGGGGAGCAAGCTGTTCGCGAAGGCGGTCTGGGAAGGCTATCGCAACGGACGCAAAGCGAAGTGGATTTCGGGCGAGGATTATCTGGAACTGCTGCACGAGCCGCTGGAGGCCGCACGCACGCGACTCGGGATCGCCACGCCGGTCGCATATCTGCACGCGCAGCGCGAGCTCGGGCCGGCGCTCGCATCGTATCTCAGCACGCAGAAGGCTGCGACTGTGGCGGCCGTACCGGAGCGGATCGCGGCCTGACTCGAAGGCCGAGCGCGACTCGCCTGGTTTGCGATCAGAACGATTCCCTTTTTTACTGTTCGTGCTGAGCGAAGTCGAAGCACCGTCACTTGGGCCATGGCCTTCGACGTCGCTCAGGCCGAACGGAAAAGGGCGATGCAATCGGCTGCGAAATTCCTCTAAGGCCGAGGCAATGCTGTCGCGCCTGGTCCTTACCGATTTCCGTAATCACGCCGACCTGACGCTCATGCCGGGCTCAGGATTCGTCGTACTGACCGGCGAGAACGGTGCGGGGAAGACGAATATCCTGGAGGCAGTGTCGCTGCTCGCCCCCGGCCGTGGGCTGCGGAGGGCCGCACTCGGCGAGATGGCGCGGCAAGGCGGGGCTGGCAGCTTCGGCGTAGCAGCCACACTCTTCCCCTCCCGCTTGCGGGAGGGGTCAGGGGAGGGCGCGACGTACGTACTGGCGTCCGCTCCCGAGGAAAGCGCCCCCCTCCCCCGACCCCTCCCGCAAGCGGGAGGGGAGTTAGAAGCACAGGGGCAGATACAGGCTCCAGTCGACGTCGCCACCGGCACGCTGGCCTCCGCCCCGGAACGCCGCATCGTCCGCATCCAGGGCGCCACCACCACCGCCAACGCGCTCGTCGAGTGGCTCACGATCCTCTGGCTCACGCCCGCGATGGACCGTCTCTTCGTCGCCCCGGCGGGCGAGCGCCGCGGCTTCCTCGACCGCCTCACGCTAGCCCTCGCCCCCGCCCACGCGCACCACGCCGCCCGCTACGACGCCGCGATGCGCGCGCGAAACCGCCTGCTCGCCGACGAAGGCCGCCCCGACGCCGACTGGCTCTCCGCGCTCGAAGCCCAAATGGCCGAGCACGGCGCCGCGGTCGACGCAGCTAGGCGTGAAACCGTTACCCTGCTCGGAACGCGGTTGGCGGAACAGGACGATGGCCCGTTCCCTCGCGCCGGCCTCGCGCTCGAGGGATGGGCCGGCGACACCACCCGCCTCCAAGTCGACCTCGCCCAAAGCCGCGCCCGCGACGCCGCCGCCGGGCGCACGCTCAGCGGGCCCCACCGCGTCGACCTGATCGTCACGCATCTCGATAAGGCGCGCGCCGCCTCGCTCGCCTCTACCGGCGAGCAGAAGGCGCTGCTTCTCGGCATTGTCCTCGCGCATGCCGATCTGGTGGCGGAACGCACCGGCCAGCCCCCCGTCCTCCTCCTCGACGAGGTCGCGGCGCATCTCGACCCGTCGCGCCGCGCCGCGCTGTTCACCCGGCTCGCAGGTCGCGGGCAGGTGTGGATGACGGGTACCGAAGACGCGCTGTTCGACGCGATCGACGGCCGCGCAACGCGGATCGCGGTCGGGCGTTAGGCTGAACGCGCGCTGTCGATCGGACTCACCGCGCGTTCAAACGGGCGCGGGCAAAGCTCCGTCCATCGAAGACACGGAGAGATCATGATGACCCGGAATTTCACGCGCGCAGCCCTCGGCTTGGCGATGATCGCAGCGACTACCACCCCGGTTTTCGCGCAGGCCCGCGACGGCGGCCGTCCGGAAGGCCGTTACGACATGAGCCGCGCGCCTTGGTCGCGCCCCGGCTATCGTCTCGAAGGCGCCGGCGTCCCGATTTTGTTCCCCGAACTCCGCGATACGCCGCGCGGCCGCGCGTTCGTGATGCCGAACTTCGACGCGAACGGGGACGGCCGGATCAACCGCCAGGAAGCCGACGACGCGAACCGCGAATTCGCCCGCATCGCGGGGCCCCGCCGCGACCGGTTCGACTGGGATGCCTATGGTCGTGACCCGCGCGGCTATCGCGGCGACCGCGGTGGCGGCACCACGGTGGTCGAGACCACCACGACCTGGGACCGCGGCGCGATGCGCAACTACGGTTTTCGCCAGACCCCGCGCGGCGCGACGCTGACGCTGCAGGAGGACGTGCTGTTCCGCACCGACAGCGACGTTTTGCGTCCCGGCGCGATCGAGAAGCTGCGCCCGCTCGCACGCTATCTGCGCGGCAACCCCGGCGTGCGCGTGTCGATCGATGGGTTTACGGACTCGCGTGGCACGGATGCGCACAACCAGGACCTGTCCGAGCGTCGTGCGGCGAGCGTCCGTCAGGCGTTCGACGACATGGACGTAGTGCGCGCGCGCTTCAGCGTGGTCGGCCACGGCGAGAACCAGCCTGTCGCGACCAACGCAACGGCTGCCGGCATGCGCCTCAACCGTCGCGTCGAGGTGACGCTGCTGGGGCAGCGCGCGGACAGGTTCTAAAACCGAGCTTGCCGCTCCTTGGGGTCTCGGGGAGCGGCAAGAGCTTGTGGAGGTAATGGCGAGGGAATGGCTCGGGTCGGGCCTTACTGCAGGCTGCCGCCTATTCACTCCCGCGGTTTCCAGCGTCCGAGCGAATGGACTTGAGGCTGCCTGTCGTGCCACGCTCGGCGTGCAGGGAGTATTCGAGTGATGAGCAAGCTGGCGATGCGGCGCGCGTGGTTCCAGGTCCACAAGTGGATCGGGTTGATCCTGGCAATCCTGATCATTCCGCTGTCGCTGAGCGGCGCGGCGCTGGTGTGGCATGATGCGCTGGACCGGATCGTCGACCCGAGCCGCTATGCGGTGTCGGGAACGACGGTGCTCAGCCCGGACGCCTATGTCGCCGCGGCGGCGGCACGACTCACGCACGGCGAACGGATCGCGCAGTTGACGATGCCCGAGGACGGCGGGCCGGTAGTGATTGCGGCTGCGGCGGCGGGGAGTGCGCCGAAGCGGCCGGGGCCACCGCAGCGGACGATGGTGTATCTCGATCCGCCGACCGCGCGCGTGCTGGAGGTTTCGCCTTCGAATGGCGGGCTCGTGCGGTTCCTGCATGTCCTCCACGGCAGCCTGCAACTGCCCGGCGTCGGGCGTTCGATCGTCGGCTGGATCGGCGTGGCGATGATGGTGTCGTGCTTTACCGGGCTGTGGCTGTGGTGGCCGACGATCGGCAAATGGACGCGGGGGCTGCGGTTTCGGCGGCATCGTGACGTCGATACCAACCTGCACCATCTGTTCGGGTTCTGGATCGCGCTGCCGTTGTTCGTGCTTTCGCTGACCGGGGCGTGGATTTCGTTCCCGCAGTTTTTCGGGAAGATCACGGGTGAGGCTTCGCGGCCTAGAGGGGGTCCCGATCGCGGGGCGATGATGCGCGCGAAGCCGCTCGCCAAGCCCGCCCAGCCGCTCGACGTGGCGATCGGCAAGGCGCGGGCGCTGGCGGGTGGCGCACCCTTGCGCAGCGTGGCGTGGCCGACCGATCTCAGCGCGGACTGGACCGTGACGTTCGCGCGCGGGGGGACGCCGGTCGGGGTGAAGATCGCCGACGATACCGGTGGCGCGACCGCGGCGCCGGCGCGGCCTCAGGGCAGCGTGGGGCGGTGGATGCGGCGGATCCACGACGGCACCGACATGGGCGCGCTGTGGCAGGTGATCATCTTTATCGGCGGGATATTGCCGGCGGTGCTGGCGGTGACCGGGGTGATCATGTGGTGGCGTGCGCGTGGGTGGAAGGCGGAACTGGCGGCCCGGCGGGCTGCGTAAGTTTTCCCTCGCCCCGCTGGGGAAAGGGAAGGAGGAGCACTTGCGACGGGAGGGTGAGGGCACGTGCTTTGGCTGGCGTGCCCTCACCCTCCCACGCGCAAGCGCGCGCGGGCCCCTCCCTCTCCCCTGAAGGGAGAGGGTCAAGTGTTAGCGCCCCAGCAGCACCCGCGCCTGACCGGCAATCTGCGCCAGCATCGCCGCATTCGGGACGGCCGCATGGCGCGCGCGGTCGATGACCGCCTTGAACTGCGCCACCCGCGTAGCGTTCGCCGCCAGCCAAGCCTCGACCGCACCCTGCGGATCCTGGGCGCCGCGGCGGGCGAGGAACTCCAGCCGCAGCTGCTGGAAATCGCGCGCGAGGCCGGCGATCAGGAGGCGCTCCCACGGATCGGTCGGGCTGATCCGCGCGGCGTTCGCCTGCGCCCAGTCGAGCCCGAGCGCCTGCCCGAGATGCGTGAACGCGCGCGTGAGGACCGCCTCGTCGAGCGTCATCCGCTCGCCGAGATCGGCCAGCCCGACCGCGCCGTCCATCTCGAACAGGCGGACAACCTTGCGCACCAGATCGCCCGGCGCACCGACTGCTTCGAGCTGGCTGGCGATGCGGCTGCTCTGCGCGCTCGCTTCCTCAAGCAACAACGCCTCGGTCTGGCTGTCGAGCTGCGTGATCCCCTTCGCCAGCCGCGCGAGGACGTCGCCCGGCACGGCGCCCGGCGCCGACACGCGCAACAGGTCGGCGATCTGCGAGCGGGTCGCGACCGCCACCTCGTCGAACAGCGCGATCCGTGCCGCCTCGGGCATCACCGCCGTCTCGATCTCCGCCCACAACGCGGGCAGGTCGAACAGGCGCTCGGCGACGACGAACATCGCCGCGATATCGCCCATCGCCGCGCCTTCCTCTTCCGCCAGTTCGAACGGGTAGAGGATGCCCAATCGGTTGACGATCCGGTTGGCGAGCTTGGTCGCGACGATCTCGGGCCGCAGCCGATGCTCGTCGATCGCCGTCTCGAACCGCGCGCGCATCGCGGCAGGGAATGCGGCATGCAGGTCGGGCTTGAGCGCATCGTCCTTGGCGATGTCGCCATGCTCGATCGCATCCTGCAACCCGAGCTTGGCGGTTGCGAGCAGCACCGCGAGCTCGGGACGCGTGAGCCCCAGACCATCCTGGCCGCGACGGAGCAGGATGTCGTTCGATGCCAGCCCCTCGACCGCACGATCGAGCCGCCCGGCGCCCTCGAAGATCTCGATCACGCGGACATAGCTCGGCATCGCCACGGCGCCGTCCGCCTCGGCGATCGACAGCGCGAGCGTCTGGAGGCGGTTGTCCTCCAGCACCAGGTGCGCGACGTCGTCGGTCATGCTGGCGAGCAGCGTGTTGCGGTCCTCATAGTCGAGCCGGCCCTCGATCATCTCGCGGTTTAGCGCGATCTTGATGTTGACCTCGTTATCCGAGCAGTCGACGCCCGCCGAATTGTCGATGAAGTCGGTATTGATCCGCCCGCCCCGCGCAGAGAACGCGATGCGCGCGGCTTGCGTGACACCCAGGTTCGCGCCTTCGCCGATCGCGATCACGCGCAGGTCCTCTGCATTGACGCGCAATCGGTCGTTGGCGGGATCACCGACCGCGACGTTCGCCTCCGACGCTGCCTTCACATAGGTGCCGATGCCGCCGAACCAGAGCAGGTCGACGGGCGCCTTGAGGATCGCCGAGATCAGTGCGCCCGGCTCCATCTCGCTCGCGGTTATGCCGAGCGCGGCCTGCACCTCAGGCGACAGTTTCACGACCTTGTCGGTGCGCGCGAACACGCCGCCGCCCTTCGAGATCAGGCTCGCGTCGTAGTCGGCCCAGCTCGACCGCGGCAGTGCGAACATCCGGTTGCGCTCGTCCCAGCTCGCCGCGGGATCGGGATCGGGATCGAGGAAGATGTGGCGGTGGTCGAACGCCGCGATGACCTTCAGCGTCTTCGACAACAGCATGCCGTTGCCGAACACGTCGCCCGACATGTCGCCGCAGCCGACCACGGTGATGCTCTCGCTCTGCACGTCGAGGCCGCGTTCAGCGAAGTGCCGCTGGACGCTCAGCCACGCGCCCTTTGCGGTGATCCCCATCGCCTTGTGGTCGTAGCCGACCGAGCCACCGGAGGCAAACGCGTCGCCCAGCCAATAGCCGCGTTCGAGCGCGAGCGCGTTGGCCACGTCGCTGAACGTCGCGGTGCCCTTGTCCGCCGCGACCACGAAATACGGGTCCTCGCCGTCGAGGATCGTCACGCCGTCGGGGTGGACAACCTTGCCCTCGACGATGTTGTCGGTGATCGACAGCAGCGTGCGGATGAAGATCCGGTAGCTTTCGGTGCCCTCGGCCAGCCACGCGTCGCGGTTCGACGGGGCGGGGAGCTGCTTCGGGTAAAAGCCGCCCTTCGCACCGGTCGGCACGATGACCGCGTTCTTGACGCGCTGCGCCTTCATCAGGCCGAGGATCTCGGTGCGGAAATCGTCGCGACGATCGGACCAGCGCAGGCCGCCACGCGCGACCGGACCGGCGCGGAGGTGGATACCCTCGACGCGGGGCGAATAGACCCACACCTCGCGCCACGGCACGGGGGCGGGGAGGCCGGGGATCAGATGGCTGTCGAGCTTGA
>JAZKCH010000014.1:0-9352 GCA_040388215.1 Pseudomonadota bacterium
GGCTGCTTTGGAGCAGGCTTGCGTCAAACGGACGTTACAAGCCGGTCCATGCAATATCACCACTCGCCCATACAAGCCGACCGCCACCATCCTCCTTCCAGTATGCGCTCACGAACGCTGGAAACGAGGTAATCCCGTTTACCCCACGCTGCCTGAACGTAGCCACCGAGATGCTACGGTCTGGCGAACAGGGACCGTGCATCTGAAACCCTTGGCGAACGAGCGAACGTCGAAGAAGTATGGCGGGCGATCCCGGAGGGAAGTCTCGGTGGAGCTTCTGATTGATCTCCGGCGAATGGGACGCCGTGGCAGGCGTCGAGCCCTGTTCATAATCCGGCCTGCATAATGAATTGCTTCCGCCGGTCGTGGTGGCACCAATTGCCAACGGCGGAAGCGGGGGACTGATCGCTTCGCTACAAGCACCTGTGACGACGAATGCTACGATGCCTGCGCAAGAGATGAACCAACGTCGCATTCTGAGATGATGCCATTGAGTGTTGAACGTCTGCAAGTGGGCGCTTTACGCCATAGCGGATTTGCGCCGCGACGACCGTGAACAATGTGGCCGCGACATCGTCAGCGGCGCGCTTCGAACCAATCGGTCGTATCCTCTCCTTGAAGCAACAGGATCGCTTACGCCTCCAGCGCGAGTTGGAAAGCAGAGGTTGAGATGATCGCAGTGCCATGCTGCGCCCAGGGGTTGGATCAGCGAGGCTCGTTCATCATCAAGCCGAAGACGCGGTTTGCATCGGCCTCGTGCATCGCGGTCTCGCTCAATATGCCTTCAATGCTGCGCTGGTACACAGCACGACCTCCAGCCATCCTCGAAGGTAAACCATTGCAACATCTCCTCTAATGGGATCGAGAGCAAGGGTATCACCGGGCGGAAGATGCCGGACGTGTTGCTTGAGCGCAAGTTTAGCGAAGCTCTTCTGCAGGGTTCGGCGATCAGGGAGGTGAATGGAGTTGTGCCGACCACACGCACTGGATGCAGCTTCGGATTGATAGCACTGGGTGTGGGGTACAATCTGGATCCGTCTGCCAAGGTCCCCGCCTTCGACCTTGAAATCGATATCCCAGCGATGGTCCGCCGCTACAATTCTGCTTTCCTTGTCAATGCTCCTCTAGCTGACGTGGGCGACAGATTTGTGGGGATCGAACTAATTCCTAGAGTCCGCTTCTCCGTGGGCGCCGCGATCCTGCGACGGGCTAGAGCAGTCGAAAGCGATAACGCGGTCATCGGTTCCTCGTGACGCTCGAACGGCGCAAATCTGAATTGCGTTTCGCCGCGAGCTTCGGGCGACCCATCGCTTCCCCGAGGCCCGGTCATCATGCCATTTGTGATGCCCCGGTGACGCGCGAGTTGGGGAGCCCACCCCGTGAGGGGCGGGCTCGGCCGCTAGGTAATTGTTATCTTCAAAAAAAATGGTGCTGCCGGTGAGGATTGAACTCACGACCTCAGCCTTACCAAGGATGCGCTCTACCACTGAGCTACGGCAGCACTCGCTGGCATCGCTGCCGGCGGAGTGGGGCTAAGAGACGAGGGCGGGGCGGTTGTCAAGCTGTCCCGCCACAATGTAGGGCGAAATTATGGATGATCGGGATCGAAAGGCGGCGGAGAAGGCCGAGCGCATGGCCTCTGCGCTGCGCGAGAATCTGCGGCGGCGGAAGACGCAGGCGCGTGCCGCCGGGGCTGCGCCTGCGCCGAAGGACGAGCCTTCTAGCTGAGGGGGGCGCACTTGGCGGTGAGCCAGGCGCGGTCGTCCGTGTCGGGCATTTCGGGGGTCAGGACCGCCAGCACTCGCGCGTGATAGTCGTCGACCCACTGGCGCTCTTCGGCTGTCAGCAGCGTCGGCTTGATCAGCGTGCGTTCGATCGGGCAGAAGGTGAGCGTTTCGAAGCCTAGCATCTCGCGGTCGGCGCCGGGGATATTGCGGCGTTCGATCAGGATCAGGTTCTCGATGCGGATGCCGTATTCGCCGGCCTTGTAATAGCCGGGCTCGTTGGACAGCATCATGCCGGCGCGCAGCGGTTCCATCGCAGCGCCGCCGGGATAGTTTGGCGAGGCGATCCGCTGTGGCCCTTCGTGGACCGCGAGATAGGCGCCGATGCCGTGGCCGGTGCCGTGGGCGAAATCGAGGCCGGCTTCCCAGAGCGGACGGCGGGCGAAGGCGTCGATCTGGCCGCCCATCGTGCCGTCGGGGAAGACCGCGGTGGCGATGGCGATATGGCCCTTCAGGACGCGGGTGAAGCGGTCGCGCATCTCTGCGGTCGGTTCGCCGATCGGCATGACGCGGGTGACGTCGGTGGTGCCGTCGGAATACTGCCCGCCGGAGTCGATCAGGTAGAGCTGGCCGGGTCGGATCGGGGCGCTCGACTCTTCCGTGACGTGGTAGTGAGGAATCGCGCCGTGGGGGCCGGTCGCGGAGATGGTGTCGAACGACGTGTCCTTCAGGACGCCGGTCTGTTCGCGGAAGGCTAGGAGCTTGGCGGCAGCGCTGAGTTCGGTTTGCTCCCCCTTTACGCATTCGGTTTCGACCCAGCGGAGGAACCGCGCGAGTGCGGCGCCGTCGCGGGCCGACGCAGCACGGTGGCCGGCGATTTCGACCGGGTTCTTGATGGCTTTGGCGAGGACGACGGGATCGCGCAGGGGGAGGATCTTCGCGCCGCCGGCCTGCAGCGCCTGTGTGATCGCGGCGACCGCGCGTTCGGGATCGGCGGCGACGCGCTTGCCGGCATAGTCGCCAAGCGCGCCGGCGAACGCGGTGCGGTCATGCAGGCGGACCGCGTTGCCGAGATGCTGGCGGACGGTGTCGTCGAGCTTGTCGGGGGCGACGAACAGGTCGGTGGTCCCGTCTGCGCCGACGATCGCGTAGGAGAGTGCGACGGGGGTGTGGTCGACGTCGCCGCCGCGGATGTTGAGCGCCCAGGCGATCGAATCGAGCGCGGTGAGGACGACCGCGTCGGCGTTCTGCTCTGAGAGCCAGTCGGCGATCTTTGCGCGCTTTTCGGCGGAGGAGGCGCCGGTGAACTGGTCGGGCTGGACGGTCAGCTTGGCGGGCGAGGGGGCGGGGCGGTCGGTCCAGATCGCGTCGATCGGGTTGGCATCGACCGCTATGAGTGTGGCGTTGCGTTCGGCGAGGGCGGTGGTGGCGTCGGCGACCCAGGTGCCGGTGTGGAGCCATGCGTCGTAGCCAATCCTACCGCCTTCGGGAGCGTGGGTTGCGAGCCACGCGGCGGGGCTGGTCTGAGGGACGGGTTCGTACGCCCAGTGCGCGCCGTCGACCTGCTCGCGGACCTGAATCGTGTAGCGGCCGTCGGTGAAGATCGCGGCGCGGTCGGCGAGAACGACCGCGGTACCGGCGGACCCGCCGAAGCCGGTGAGCCAGCCCAGGCGCTGTGCGTATCCGCCGACATATTCGCTCATGTGTTCGTCGGTGAGGGGAATGACGAAGCCGTCGAGGCCGTCGGCGGCGAGCTTCGTGCGGAGGGCGGCTAGGCGGTCGGTCTGCGTCGGCATGTTGGGGTCTCTTGTCGGTCGAGGTCGAGTGATGCGGGCGTTCTGCCAGAAACGTGCACCCTGGGACAGCGCGGGGGTCGCCGCACGCGAAGAACGCGCCTGCTTCCTTGTTCTCCCGCGAAGGCGGGAGCCCAGTCTGGGTCCCCGCCTTCGCGGGGAAACACGCTTTGTGCACGGCGGATCACACCAGTTGCCACCACCCCGGCGAAGGCCGGGGCCCAATTGGGGGGCGATGGTAACGAGGGATTGCGCGCAGTTACTGCGACCATTCCAATTGGGCCCCGGCCTTCGCCGGGGTGGTGCTTCTGGGTGGTGCCACTCTTCCTCAGCCGTCCTCCATGCCACAGCGTTTGGCATCCACACCCGGCACGGCTAACACACCGGCATGACCACGCCCCCCATCGCCGAACAGCGCCCGCACAGCTTCACCACGCACGGCGTGACGATCGAGGATCCCTATGCGTGGCTGAAGGACCCGAACTATCCGGAGGTCGATGACGCCGACGTGCTGGCCTATCTCGCCGCCGAGAACGCGTATTTCGAAGAGCAGATGGCGCCGCATACAGCGCTGGTCGACACGATCTACGAAGAGATGAAGGCGCGCATCAAGGAGGATGAATCCTCGGTGCCGCAGAAGGATGGCGATTGGCTGTACTGGACCGCGTACGAGACCGGCGGGCAGTACAAGAAATGGTGGCGGAAACCTGTCGCGGGCGGTGACGACGAGCTGCTGCTCGACGAGCCGGCGCTGGCGGAGGGGCACGAGTATTTCCGGCTCGGCGCGTTCTCGATCAGCAACGACGGGCGCTATCTCGCCTATGCGATCGACGACAATGGGAGCGAGCGGTTCGAGGTTCGGGTCAAGGACCTGGATACCGGCGAGCATTTGCCCGATGTGATCCCGGGGATGCTCAGCGAGATCGTGTGGACCGCGGACGATGCGGGCTTTCTGTACGGTCTGGCGAACGAGCAGTGGCGGACGGACAATGCGCGGTTCCACCGGTTGGGGACGCCGATCTCCGAGGACGTCGTGCTGTTCCACGAGGAGGACGAGGGTTTTCGCGTCGGTGTCGGCGAGACGAGTTCGCGGAAGTGGATCGTGATCGCGACCAGCGACCATGTGACGAGCGAACTGTATCTGCTGCCTGCGCATGAGCCTCTGGCGGTGCCGATCCTCGTGTCGGCGCGGAAGGTGGGCCGCGAATATGATGTGGACGAGCATGACGGGACGCTGTTCATCCATACCAACGACGTCGATCCGAATTTCCGGCTTTGCACCGCGCTGGTCGAGGAGCCGGATGCGTGGAGCGAGCTGATCCCGGCGTCGCCGCATTTCTATATGACCGGCGTGGAGTGTTATCAGGACTTCTTCGTTGTCGACGGGCGCGAGGACGGGCTCGATCAGATCGCGATCCACCGGTACGAGACGCCGACCGAGGGCAAGCGGATCGACTTCCCCGAGGCGAGCTATGTCGCGGGGCTGGGGGACAATCCCGAGTACGACATGACGGTGCTGCGGCTTGGGTATGAGTCGATGGTCACGCCTGGCACCGTGTACGACTATGACGTCGATACCGGCGAGCGGACGATGCTCAAGGTGCAGGAGATCCCGAGCGGCTATGACGCGGCGAAATACGCGACCGAGCGGTTGAAGATCACCGCGCGGGACGGGACCGAGATTCCGGTCTCGATCGTGTATCCGGCGGGTTTCGTGCGCGATGGGTCGGCGCCTTTGTTCCTGTATGCGTATGGCGCGTACGGGTATGCGATCCCGCCGGGCTTCTCGACGGGGCGGATGAGCCTGCTCGACCGCGGGTTCGCCTATGCGATCGCGCATATCCGGGGTGGCGATGACCTCGGCCAGCAATGGTATCTCGACGGCAAGCTCGAGAAGCGCGCGAACACGTTCAACGATTTCGTCGATGTGGCGAAGGCGCTGGTCGACGCGCAGTGGACGTCGGCGGGGAAGGTCGCGATTGCCGGGCGGTCTGCTGGCGGCGAGCTGATGGGGGCGGTGGTCAATTCCGATCCCGAGCTGTGGGGTGCGGTGATCGCGGACGTGCCGTTCGTCGACGTGTTGAACACGATGCTCGACGAGAGCCTGCCGCTGACACCGGGCGAGTGGCCGGAGTGGGGCAATCCGATCGAGGACGAGGCGGCGTTCGAGCTGATCCGCTCCTATTCGCCGTACGACAACGTGAAGGCGCAGGCTTATCCGCCGATGTTCATCAGCGGCGGGCTCAACGATCCGCGCGTGACCTATTGGGAGCCGGCGAAGTGGGCAGCCAAGCTGCGGCTGATGAAGACCGACGACAATTTGCTGCTGCTCAAGACCAACATGGGTGCGGGGCATGGCGGAAAGTCGGGGCGGTTCGAGTCGCTGCGGGAGGGCGCTGAGGAACACGCGTTCGTGCTGTGGCAGCTGGGCGTCGCGGGGTGAGCCGGTTCACGCTCTCGATCACGGCGCAGGACGCGGATATCGATGAGCTTGGGCATGTGAACAATGCGGTCTGGGTGCAGTGGATCCAGGCGATTGCCACGGCGCATTGGGAGGCGGTGGCGCCGGCTGAGCACAAGCTGGCGTATGTGTGGGTCGTGACGCGGCATGAGATCGATTACCGCGGGAGTGTGGTCGCGGGGGAGGCGGTCGTTGGTGAGACCTGGGTCGAGGGGGCGCCGAAGGGGGCTCGGTTCGATCGGCATGTTCGGTTTTTGGGGGATGACGGGCGGGTGAAGCTGGAGGCGGTTACGACCTGGGCTTTGCTGGACCGCGCGACCGGGCGGCTGATGCGGGTGCGCGAGGATGTCGCTGCGCCGTTTTACTCGTAATTGCCCTCCCGCTTGCGGGAGGGGTTAGGGGAGGGTGCGATGTACGTACCGGCGTCCGGTTCGTGGGGCACGCCCCTCCCCCGACCCCTCCCGCAGGCGGGAGGGGAGTAGTTTTAGCCGCTGTTTCGTAGCGCGGTGGCGATGGCGTTGATGGATAGGAGGATGCCTTCGCCGATACGCGGGTCGTCCTCGCCGGCGCGGCGGCGTTTGATCAGTTCGATCTGGAGGAGGTTTAGCGGCTCGATATAGGGCAGGCGGAGGCGGATTGAGGCGTCTAGGGCGGGGTGCTTTTCGAGCAGGCGCGACTGGCCGGTGACTTGCAGAAGCCCGTCGTGGGTCTGGTGCCAGCCGTCACGGATCGTGGTGAAAATCTCGCGGAGCTTGTCGTCCTCGACGAGCCCGGCATAGCGTTCGGCGATGCCGATGTCGGACTTGGCGAGGACCATCTCCAGGTTGGCCAGCGCGGAGGCGAACAGCGGCCAGCCTTGCGCCATGTCCTTCAGCAGTGCCTTGTCCTCGAAATCGGCGATCGCGCGGCCGACGCCGTACCAGCCGGGGAGCATGACGCGGGCCTGTGCCCAGCTGAACACCCAGGGGATCGCGCGGAGATCTTCGATGCGGTCGGACTTGGTGCGGCTGGCGGGGCGGCTGCCGATCTTGAGCCCGGCGATCTCGGCGATCGGCGTCATCTGGCGGAAGAAGGTGCGGAAGCCCTCCCTGCCGTAGACGAGGTCGCGGTAGCTGTGGAACGCGGTGTCGCTGAGCGTGTCCATTGCGGCGGAGAAGCTGGCGTTGTCGGCGTTCGACAGGCGTTCGGGTTCGAGGCTTGCGAGCAACGTGGCGGAGGCGATCGCTTCGAGGTTGGTCATCGCGGCGTCGCGCGTGCCGTATTTCGCGGCGATCACTTCGCCCTGCTCGGTGATGCGGATGCGGCCCTGGACGGTGCCCGAGGGCTGCGCGCGAATTGCGCGGAACGCCGAGCCGCCACCGCGCCCGACCGCGCCGCCGCGGCCGTGGAACAGCTGCATGCCGACGCCGGCCGCCGCGAAGACGGGTTTGAGCGCGGTCGAGGCTTTCGAGAGCTGCCAGGTGGAGGTTAGGTAGCCGCCGTCCTTGTTGCTGTCGGAATAGCCGATCATCACTTCCTGATGGCCGCGCGCCGTCGAGATCGTCGCGATTTCGGGAAGTGCGAACCAGGCGGTCATGACGCCGGGGGCGGCTTCGAGATCGCCGATCGTTTCGAACAGCGGGACGGCCATGATCGCTGCGGTCGGCGTTTCACCGGGGCGGTAGAGGCCGACTTCCTTGAGGAGGAGGTTCACCTCGAGCAGGTCGCTGACCGACTGCGCCATCGAGACGATGTAGTTGGTGATGCAGGCGGGGCCGTACGCGGCGTGCGCGTCGGCGGCGGCCTGGACGATCGCGAGTTCGCCTGCGGTCTCGTCGGTGTATTCGGCGAAGCGCGAGGTGAGCGGGCGGGCGTTGGCGAGTTCGCGGCGGAGCAGTGCGACGCGGGCGTCTTCGTCGAGCGCGAGGTAATCGTCTTCGACGCCGGCGACTTTCAGCAGTTCGGCGACGACGCGTTCGTGGACGGCGCTGTTCTGGCGCAGGTCCAATGTGGCGAGGTGGAAGCCGAATGTCTCGACGGCACGGATCAGCCGGCCGAGCGCGCCGCCGGTCTTCAGCGCCGAGCCGAGGCCGTGGGCTAGCGTGACGAGGTCGGCGCGGAAGTCGGCGGGGCTCGCATAGGGTTCGCCGGTGAGGCGACCGGGGCGCGGGGCGTGCTTGCCGGTGAGCGAGTCGTGCGTCGCGGACAGGCGGGCGTAGATGCCGGAGAGCGCGCGGCGATAGGGCTCGTCGCTGCGGCTGGCGGCATCGTCGCCGCTGGCGTCGGCGAGCGTCTGGACCGCGGCGTCGGCGGGGGCGTGTTCGGTCGAGATCGAGAGCTCGGCACCGAGCGCGTGCACCGCGTCGCAATAATAGCCGAGGACGGCTTCGCTCGCCTTTGCCAGCGCGGTCTTGAGCGAGTCCGCGGTGACGTACGGGTTGCCGTCGCGGTCGCCGCCGATCCAGCTGCCGGGGCGCAGGAAGCTGGGCGTGCGTTCGCCGAGTGCGCGGTCCCAGCGCTGGTAGAGTGCGGGGAGCGCGGGCAGGAACACGTCGCGGAGATAGCTGAGCGCGGTGTCGACCTCGTCGGTGACGTAGAGGCGGTCGCGGCGCAGGACGCGGGTTTGCCAGAGCAAAGCGATCTGGCGGAGGATCGCGTCGTCGACGCTGTCGCCGTCGGGCGTGGTGTCGCGGCCGAGATCGCGCAGCGCCATCAGCTCGGCGATGCGGTTGCGGTGGTCGATCATGCTTTTGCGGCGGACTTCGGTCGGGTGCGCGGTGAGAACGGGGGCGATCAGCGCATGATCGAGCAGCGTGCGGATCTGGGCGCGGTCGATGCCTTCGGATTCGAGTTGGGCGATCGCGGAGGCGAGGTCGGCGCCCTCTTCCGCGGCGATGCCCTGGCGGTCCTCGGCGAGGTTGGCGAGCATCGAGAACAGCATGAAGCCGCGGACGAAATCGAGCGTCTCGTCGAGGCTGAGCTTTTCGAGGCTGAGGTCGACCGCGCGATCGTCGCCGGGCTTGCCTTCGGAGGCGTCGCGGTGGCGCTCGACGGAGGCTTTGCGGATCGTCTCGGTGGCTTCGAACAGACGCTCACCGCCATAGGCGCGGATGACGTCGCCGAGCAGTTTGCCAAGGAAACGGATGTCGGAATTGTTCGCGATTGCGGGGAGGCTAGCCATGATTCCCTGCTGCGCTGCGGCAGGGATCAGGTCAACCGTGTACAGTCGATTTCTCGTGTTGGCGTGGTTTTCGTCGACACATAATTACGCTGCTTAACGTTTCCGCGACTCCGCGCGTTCTTCCGACGTGACGGTGCCGTCGTGGTTGAGGTCCATCTTGTCGAACCAGGCGAGCGTGCCTTCGCTCCACTCGATCGCGGTGATGACGCCGTCC
>JAZKCH010000015.1:0-96386 GCA_040388215.1 Pseudomonadota bacterium
CCTCACCCTCCCACGCTTCGCGCGGGCCCCTCCCTCTCCCCTGAAGGGAGAGGGGTTTTTGATCGGACAAATCTTATGGCGCATTGGCTTTGCTCGGCTCGGACTGTGCAGGTCGAGGGGCTATTGTCTCGGTTCGATCCTCGGTTTTGGACGGTGGATTTTCCTCGGCCGATGATGGCTTCCGTCGTTACTAACGGTGCCGCTTCGCTTCGGGTGGATGCGGTGTTTTATAAGGCGGACGATCTGGCCGGGGTGATCTGGGAGGCGGTCGATCGCTTCGATCATCCTTTGTTGCAGTACGAGACTTCTCGGGATTTTCGGGACTGTCGGCTGCGGTTTCGGTGGCGATCTGCGGGCGTGATGGCGCTGGACGCTATCAATGGCCCGACCTTGACGATCGAGGGGCGGGATGCGGCGGGGGTTTCCCGCGCCTGGTATGTGCGGTTGTGGAATTATGCGGTGGGGACGCCGGAGGATGCGGTCGTTTCGCTCGACTTTGCGGCGATGGTGGGCGGGTTTGAGCTGCCCGAGGACAGCGATCCGGTGTGGGCGGGGGATATCGACCGGATGTTCGTGTCGGTGGTGCCGCCGGAGTATTCGGGGGCGGATGTGCCGCTGGCCGGGCCGCGCGAGGGGTGGGTCGAGTGGACCGATCTGGTCTGCGAGGGGCCGGGGGCGGTGCTGGCGATCGGCGATGCGGCGGTGCCCGAGCACGGGGTGCGGATCGCTGGCGGGTACGACGATAGCTATAATCTGACGCCGGCGCGGTTGCTGCGCAATGCGCTGCATCTGGGGTATCGTGGGAGCATCACGCATTACGTCGGGATGAGCCACTATTTCCGGCTCGAGGCGCTTGGGGGCGGATTTTACGTTTCCGCGGCGGGGGGCGTCTTGAATGCGCCCTGTGCAGCCTGGCATCGCGATTTTGCGGGGCGGGCCAAGGCGCTTGGCTTCGATATCATCTGGTCGCTCAGTTACGAGCTGTTCGATGCGCATTGCTGGAACGACTGGAAGCAGCGGGCGGCGGATGGCGCGCCGGCACTGACCGGGTGGGAGCCGCCGTCGACGCTGCTGTCGCCGGCGCATGGCGGGGCGATGGGGTATCTGCAGGCGGTCGCGCGGGCGTTCATGGGCGTGGCCGTGGCGGCGGGGTTGGCGGCGAAGTTCCAGGTCGGCGAGCCGTGGTGGTGGGTGATGCCCGATGGGCGACCTTGCCTGTATGATGCGAGCGCGGTGGCGGCGTTTGCGCCGGTGGCGATCGGGAGCATCCTGGGGATGAAGACGCCTGCGCGGATCGCGACGCTGGATGCGGCTGGGGTGTGTCTGGCGGCGTCTACTGCTGCGCTTGTGGCGGCCGCGCGGGCGGAGGCGCCGGGATGTGTCACGCACCTGTTGACGTATCTGCCGACCGTTCTCGACGCCGCCGCGCCCGAGGCGAAGCGCGCGAACATGCCGGTGGGGTGGGCCAGTCCGGCGTTCGATGTGCTGCAGCTGGAGGATTACGACTGGGTGACGGCGGGGGATTCCGCGTCATCGGCGGAGGGCTTGGCGGTGGCGTTTACGCGGCTCCGCTATCCGGTGGAGAAGCAGCATTATCTGTCGGGGTTCGTGTTGCGGCCTGACCAGGCCGTGCAGTGGGGGCTGATCGAAGCGGCTGCGGCGGTGGCTCGGGCGCGGGGGGTGGCGGAGACGTTCCTCTGGGCGCTGCCGCAGGTGATGCGCGATGGGTTCGTGCATTTCGATACTGCCGGTTCAACCGAGGGAGACGAGATCGTGGACGCGTTCGATGACGTGCTGTTCCCGTTGGAGCTGGGCCGCGAGGCTGAGGTGGCGCCGGGGTTCTCGACCGTGATCCTGACGAGTTCGGGGGGGCGCGAGGCGCGAAACGCCGCGTGGGCGGAGGCTCGGACAGCATATGACGTGGGACCGGGGCTTCGAAGCGAGGCGGATATCGCCGTGCTGCTCGCGTTTTTCCGGGCGCGGATGGGCGCGGCGCGGGGGTTTCGGTTGCGGGATCCATTCGATTTCGAGGCTGTCGGGGAGGTCGTCGGGGTTGGGGACGGCGTGGCTCGGCGGTTTGCTCTGGTGAAGTCTTACGGAGCGGCGGAGCGGCGGATTACCCGGCCTGTTGTCGGCAGTGTTGCGGTGGCTGTTGGGGGCGTTGCGATCCTGGCGTTTGCCGTGGAGGCCCGGGGATGGGTGGTGCTGGATGTGGCGCCTGCCGTCGGGGCGGTGGTGACCGCCGGGTTCGCGTTCGATGTGCCGGTGCGGTTTGCCGAGGATCGGTTGAGCGTGGCTCGGGCTACGTTTCTGGCGGGCGTGGCGGCGAGTGTTCCGTTGGTCGAGGTGCGGGAGGCTTAGAGGGCTGTCTGATCCTCCCCTGTGAGGGGAGGTGTCGCGCAGCGACGGAGGGGTGTCGCCCCTATCGAGAGCGGGTCACCCCTCCGTCAGCGCTGCGCGATGCCACCTCCCCTTGCAGGGGAGGAATTCAATTCGGAGGAGACGCTCATGTTTCTGGATGCCGAGCTGGCGACGATCGCGTTGTGCTGGCGGATCGAGCGGCGGGATGGGGTGGCGGTGGGCTTGACCGCGCATGACCGGGATCTGGTGGTGGCAGGGCTGGTGCACCGGGCGGCACCGGGGATGACGCCTTCGGCTATCCAACGGAGTGACGGGCTGGAGGCGGATACGATGGATGTGGCGGGGGCTTTGACCTCGGCTGCGATCGGCGAGCGGGATTTGTTGGCGGGGCGCTGGGATGGCGCTCGGGTGGTGCTGTTCGCGGTCGACTGGACCGATCCTGTCGCGCGGGTGGAACTGGGCGAGGGAATCATTGGGGCGGTCGAGCTGGGCGATGACGGGTTCACCGCCGAGCTGCGGGGGGCGAGTGCGGCGCTGGATCGGCCGGTGGTGGAGGAGACGTCGCCGGAGTGTCGCGCGGAGCTGGGGGATCGGCGGTGTCGGGTCGCGATGGCGGGGCGACGGCGGTTTGCCCGGGTCGTCGCGTGCGCGGGGGCTGTGGTGACGCTGGACTCGAGCGCGGAGGGGCTTGGCGGTGGGCTGTTGCGCTGGTTCGGGGGCGCAAATTGTGGACTGGAGAGTGCGGTCGCACGGGGTGTCGGGGTGGCGGTCACGTTGCGGGCGGTGCCGGCGTTCGTGGTCGAGGCGGGGGCGCTGGTCGAGGTCGTCGAAGGGTGTGACAAGAGTCTCGCCACCTGTGCGGGGCGGTTTGGCAACGCGGTGAACTTTCGCGGGGAGCCGTTTTTGCCGGGGATCGACCTGCTGACCCGGTATCCGGGGGCTTGAGCCGGATCGCGGCGGCCGCGGTCGCGGGAGCTATCGAGCGCGCTGCTTTGCGCGCGGTGGGGACGCGGTTTCGGTTGCATGGGCGGGGGGCGGACGGGCTCGATTGTGTTGGGCTGGTGGCGCTGGCGTTGCGGGCTGGAGGGTATGGTGGCGCGGTTCCGACCGGCTATTCGCTGCGGGGCGGCGATTGGAGTTTGCTCGATCGGGTGCTGGTGCGGGTTGCCGAGGGGGAGCCGGGCGACGTGCTGCTGATGGCGGCGGGGCCGGGGCAGGTTCATTTCGGGATCAGGACGGCGGACGGGTTCGTGCATGCGGACGCCGGCCTTCGACGCGTGGTGGAGCGGCCGGGGATGCCGCCTTGGCCGATCCTTGGCGTGTGGCGGATGGGGGTGTGACATGGCGACCTTGGTATTGACCGCGGTGGGGAGCGCGGTGGGCGGGCCGATCGGCGGCGCGATCGGCGCGCTGATCGGGCAGTCGGTCGATCACGCGCTGTTCGCCCCGAAGCGGCGGGAGGGGCCGCGGCTGGTCGAGCTGGCGGTGCAGACCTCGTCCTACGGCGCGCAGATCCCGAAATTGTTCGGCACCATGCGGGTGGCGGGGACGGTGATCTGGGCGACCGATCTGATCGAGAGCCGGTCCTCGTCGCGCAGCGGCAAGGGCCAGCCGAGCGTCTCGACCTATTCCTATGCGGCGTCGTTCGCGGTGCTGTTGTCGGCGCGGGCGATCCGGGGCGTGGGGCGGATCTGGGCGGAGGGGAAGCTGCTGCGTGGGGCGGCGGGGGACTTCAAGACGGCGACCGGGTTCCGGCTCCATCTTGGCGGTGAGGACCAGGCGGTCGATTCGTTGATCGCGTCGGCGGAAGGGGTCGCGTCGCCGGCGTATCGCGGGTGCGCCTACGCGGTGTTCGAGATGTTGCAGCTGGCGGATTTCGGAAATCGGATCCCTTCGCTGACGTTCGAGGTGACCGCGGACGAGGGGCCGGTGCTGGTGTCGACGATTGCCAGGGTGCTTGCTGGCGAGGTTTCGGGGACGGCGGCGCTGGCGGTGGGCGGGTTTGCCGCGTCGGGTGGAAGCGTCGGCGCGGTGTTGGCGATGCTGGGGCAGGCTGGCGGGGCCTGGTTCGCGCCCGATGGGGCTGAGCTGGTGATGCGGGACGGGGCGGGGGCGACCATTGCGGTAGCCGATGACGGGTATGCGGTTTCGGGGAAGGGTATTCGGCGGGCGCGGGCGGTGGCGGCGATCGAGACGGTCCCGCGGACGGTGACGGTCGGCTATTATGACGCGACGCGGGATTACCAGGCGGGTTTGCAGCGCGCGCGGCGGCCAGGGGCTGGCGTGCGCGACGACCGGATCGAGGTGCCGGCGGTGCTGGACGCGGGCGCGGCGAAGACGGTGGCGGAGGCTATGCTGGCGCGGGCCGAGGCCGGGCGGGTGCGGCGGACGGTTGCCGCCGGGTTCGGGGCGATGGCGATCGCGCCGGGGGCTTGCGTGACGATTTCGGGCGAGGGCGGCGTCTGGCGGGTAGCCGACGTCAGTATCGAGGGGATGGTGACGACGCTCGGGCTGGTGCCGCTGGTGGCGGCGTCGCTGCCGGCCAGCGCGACGAGCGGGCGGGTTTCGGGGGCGGTCGATGCCGTCGTCGGCGCGACGATCCTGCGCGCGTTCGAGGTGGTCGGGTTGGAGGACACGCCTCTGACCGCGCCGCGGATGACGGTGGTGGCGGCAGGGGCGGGGGCGGCGTGGCGTCAGGCGGCGCTGCTGTATAGCGTCGATGATGGGGTGAGTTGGGTGGCGGCCGGGGCGACCGCTGCACCGGCTGTGCTCGGGACGATCGCGAGCGTGGCGCCAGAAGCCCCGGCGACGTTGGTCGATCGGCAGGGCGCGTTCGAGGTGGTTCTGGCGCATGCGGAGATGGAGTTGGGCGATGCGGATGCGGCGGCGCTCGACCGGGGTGTCAACCTGGCGTTGCTAGGGAACGAACTCGTCCAGTTCGGGCGGGCGGAACCCTTGGGTGGCGCACGGTGGCGGTTGAACGACCTTCTGCGCGGGCGGCGGGGGAGCGAGGCGGCGGCTGGCACCCAGATCATCGGGGATCGATTCGTCCTGCTGGAGGCGGACGCCGCGCGGGCGTTCGATATGCCGGTGGCGATACTCGGGCGCGAGGTGCGCGTGATGGCGTCGGGGGTGGGCGACGCGACGCCCGTCGAGACGCGGTGCGTGATGCGGGGGGCGTCGGTGGTGCCGCCTTCGCCGGTGCATCCCGACTGGCACGCCGAGGCGGACGGGAGCGCAACGGTCCGGTGGACGCGCCGCAGCAGGGCAGGGTGGCGCTGGATCGACGGAGTCGACGCGCCGCTGGCCGAAGAACGCGAGGCGTACCGGGTGACCGTCACGACGATAGCAGGTTCGCGGACGCTCGAGGTGCTGGAGGCACAGGTGTCCGTGGGTGCGGCCGAGCGAACCGGACCGGTCAGCGTCGTCGTCCGGCAGCGTGGCGTGTTCGGTGAGTCGCTCGCGGCAGAACTGATCGTACCCCGCCTGATCGTACCGGCCTGATCGTACCGGCCTGATCGTACCGGCCTGATAATCGAACGGGGGAACGAATGATGAGCGACGACATCACACCGCGGCTGGCATTGCCGTTGCTGCAGCCGGGACAGGCGCAGAAGGAAACGACGCACAACGAGGCGCTCGCGCTGCTCGACCTGGCGGTGCAGGCGAGCGTGCTGGCGGTGGGAACCGATATACCACCGGCAAACCCGGTGGCGGGCAGTGCATGGATCGTCGGCACCGCGCCGACCGGTGCGTGGACCGGTCGATCGCGGACGATCGCGGGGTGGACGAGCAGCGGGTGGCGGTTCGTTGCCCCGCACGACGGAATGATGGTGTGGAGCATCGCCGATGGACAGTCCGCCAGGTTCGGCGACGGCATGTGGACGCTCGGCATATTGGCAGGACGCCATGTGGCGATCGGTGGAGTCGATGTCGTCGGGGCGCGGCGCGCGGCAATCGCCGAACCGTCGGGTGGCGCCATCGTCGATGCGGAGGCGCGGGCGGCTATTGGTGCCATATTGGGTGCGTTGCGGGGGCACGGATTGATTTCGGGCTAAAACACCCTGAAAACTGTGTCGTTCCAGCAACAGTATCAACTTTTGTTAGCTTGCGTGGAAACAAGCCCGAGGATAGGGAGTTTGCGATGTCCGTGTGACACTCATGAAAGGGGATTTAGTATGCGGAAGCTTGCCGTCGTTCTGGCACTCGCCTCCACCGCACTCGCCACTCCCGCCCTCGCCCGCGACAAGTCGTGGTACGTTGGCGTCGAAGGCGGTGCGATGATCGTTGAAGATATCGATTACGATATCGCCAATTTGAATAAGGCCGGTTCGGTCGATCATGACTACGGTTATGACGTCGACGCGGTGATGGGTTACGACTTTGGTGGTTTCCGTCTGGAAACCGAAGTCGGCTACCGCAAGGCAACCGTTGACGGCTACACGTCGTCGACGACCACGCCTGTGTTCGGCCGTACCGGCGTTCGCGGCAACGCAGCCGCTGGCAGCTACGACTACGCTGGTGGTTCGTCGTCGGCGCTCAGCTTCATGCTGAACGGCCTTCTGGACTTCGGTCCGGACGATGGCATCCAGGGCTTCGTCGGCGGTGGTGTTGGTGTTGCTCGCGTCAAGGCGCAGTACGCACTCAACAACAACGGCGACTTCCTGAACGACTCGGACACCGTGTTCGCGTATCAGGGCCTGGCCGGTATCCGTGCACCGCTGACCGACCACATCGACGCGACGCTGAAGTATCGTTTCTTCAACGCCGAGAACGTCAAGCTGGTCGACGTTTCGAACCGCGTGTTCGACGGTCGCTATCGTTCGCACAGCATCCTTGGTGGTGTGACGTACAACTTCGGCGAGCCTGCTGCTCCGCCGCCGCCGCCACCGCCGCCGCCGCCGCCTCCCCCGCCTCCTCCGCCGCCGCCGGCGCCGGTCGAAGTGGTCTGCTCGCCTGGTCCGTTCATCGTGTTCTTCGAATGGGACAAGTCGGACATCACGCCAGAGGCAGCGTCGATCCTCGACAACGCGATCACGCAGTACCAGTCGTGCGGCAACGCACAGGTCATGCTCGCAGGTCACGCGGACAAGTCGGGTTCGGCTTCGTACAACGTCGGTCTGTCGCAGCGTCGCGCAGATGGCGTGAAGGCATATCTGTCTTCGCATGCCATCCCGGACAGCGTCATCTCGACGGAAGCATTCGGCGAGAGCCGTCCGCGCGTCGAGACCGCCGATGGCGTTCGCGAAGTGCAGAACCGTCGCGTGGAAGTCACCTACGGTCCGGGTTCGGGCCAGTAAGACTTTCGCCAACCGGCTCTCGGGTCGGTTACGGAATGAAGATCGGGGAGGTCGGCGCAAGCTGGCCTCCCTTTTCTTTTGTGCGCGGCGCGCATTGGCTTGTTGGTCGCGGGTACGGCGGTTTGGGCCGGCGTCGATTTGGTTCACGCGGAGACGCGGAGCCGCGGAGAGTAAGAGCGGAGATGGCTCGTTCCGGGTGAGCGCACCCGCGAATGCGGATTTCGATAATCGGCTTCGCCAAGGCGCGGCGATGGCGGGAAGCGCTGCCCAAAACTGCTTCTTACTCTCCGCGGCTCCGCGCCTCCGCGCGAACAAAATGGACGCTGGACCTTTCGCGACGGCGGTGTTTGGCGGAACGCCGATGTGTTCACGCGAAGGCGCGAAGGCGCGAAGAGGGTTCGCGTGTGGCGGCGTTGATCGCTCTCTCACGTAATTTTCAGTGCTGCCGCGGGTGCGGGAGGCGGAGCGTTTGGCTGCGGCCAACATCTTTGCGCCTTCGCGCCTTCGCGTGAATCTCTATCGACGCTTCACCACGACGGAACGCGGTTGTAGTGCAACGGGCTTGGCGAGGAGATGCAGATGAAGCCGCTGATTGGCCGGGATACGCAACTGTGCATGTCGCTGTCGGCGCGGCCGGGGAATTTCGGGACGCGGTTCCATAATCGGCTGTACGAGCTGACCGGGCTGGATTTCGTCTACAAGTCGTTCTCGACCACCGATCTGGAGGCGGCGATCGGCGGGATCCGGGCGCTGGGGATCCGTGGGTGTGCGATCTCGATGCCGTTCAAGGAGGCGGTGATCCCGCTGCTCGACGGGCTGGCGCAGACCGCGAGCGCGATCGACAGCGTCAACACGATCGTCAACGACGATGGCGTGCTGACCGGGCACAATACCGATTATGGCGCGGTGGTCGATCTGGTTGCGGAGCTGGATCGGGCGATGCCGTTTGTCGTGCAGGGCTCGGGCGGGATGGCGAAGGCGGTCGCGGCGGCGCTCAGCGACAGCGGGTTTCGCGATGGCATTATCGTCGCGCGGAATGAGCGGGCGGGACGGGCGCTGGCGGATCTCTATGGCTATCGCTGGGCGGCGGTTGCCGAGGGCGAGGTGGCGTTGCTGATCAACGTCACGCCGCTGGGGATGGCCGGGGCGGATGCCGAGGCGCTGGCGTTTCCGGCGGCGATGATTGCGGCCTGCGAGGTGGCGATCGATGTGGTGCAGTATCCGATCGAGACGCCGTTTCTGCGGGAGGCGGCCGCTGCGGGGAAGCGCTGCATCACCGGCGCGGACGTGGCGACGTTGCAGGCGGTGCAGCAGTTCGTGCTGTATACCGGGGTGACGCCGGATGCGGGGCAGGTGGCGGATGCGGGAGCCTGGGCGCGCGCGCATTCTTGAGTCCGGTTGAAATCCTCCCCCGCCAGGGGGAGGTGGCTGGCTCTTGCCAGACGGAGGGGGGGCGGGAGCCACGCATGTTCCGTGTCCTCCCCCTCCGTCTCGCTACGCGATCCACCTCCCCCTGGCGGGGGAGGATCGTGAGGGGCTCGTTAGGGCGTTTCTGTCAGCGCTGCGGCTAGCCAGGGTGGCGTCAGCGCGTCGCCGAGCGACTCGACGCGGCGGTGTTCCACCATCAACTTCATGTCGGGGTAGGTGACCCGCGTCCGCGCGCTCGGTTCGGTGAAGGGGGCGACGACGAGGCGGCGGTTGACCTTCGATCGGTGGTGCATCCGCGCGGTGTTCTCCTGGCCGACGTAACACCCCTTGGTGAAGCTGACGCCGTTCAGCTCGCGCGCGTTGCATTCGAGCCAGAGCGTTTCGCCATTGCCGAGTTCGGCGATGCCTTCGGTGACGCCGAGCGACAGGCGATGCGCGTGCCAGCCGGTTGCCGGTTCGCCGGCTGGGCCGAGCCAGCGCTGGCCGAGGTCTGCCAGACGCGGGTCGGGGACGCCCCGGTCTCCGGTCTGCGACCAGTGGACCTTGGCCTCGTCGGGTTTGAGCGTGATCGCGCGACGCAGGCGGTAGAGCGTCAGGCGCTTCGTGAGTGCCTCGGCCTGGGTTGCCTCGACGTCGATCAGCACGTCGTCGCCGTCGGCCCAGAGAATGAAGTCGAACAGCACTTTGCCCTGCGGCGACAGGAGTGCGGCCCAGGCGGGAGCGTTGGGGGTCAGCAGCGCGGTGTCGGCCGTCACCAGTCCTTGCAGGAAGCCGCGGACGTCTTCGCCGGCGACGCGGATCACGCTGCGGTCGGCCAGCATCGTGGGGAATGTCGTTGCGGAGGTGGGCTGGTCCATCCTTACCACCTAGTGCGCGTGGGGCGATTTCCAAGCAGCGTGCGTCTGGTATCCGATCGCCTGCGCCGATAGGAGGGCGGCATGACCGAGCGCCTCACGATCCGCCGCCCCGACGACTGGCATGTCCACCTGCGCGATGGCGCGATGCTGGAGGCGGTGGCGGGGCATACCGCGCGGCAGTTCGCGCGCGCGATCATCATGCCGAACCTGACCCCGCCGGTGACCTCGATCGACGCCGCAAAGGCGTATCGCGGGCGAATCACGGCGGCGCTGGATGGTAGCGAAGGAGGGGGGGCGAATTTCACCCCGCTGATGACGTGTTATCTCACCGACGGCACCGATCCGGCCGAGCTCGAACGTGGTCATGCGGAGGGGGTGTTCACCGCGTGCAAGCTGTACCCTGCGCATGCGACCACCAATTCGGCGCACGGCGTTACCGATATCCGCGCGCTGACCGCTGTGCTCGAGACGTTGCAGCGGATCGGCATGCCGCTGCTGATTCACGGCGAGGTGACCGACAAGTCGATCGACATCTTCGACCGCGAGGCGGTGTTCGTCGAGCGCGTGCTGACGCCGCTGGTGCGTGAGTATCCGGGGCTGAAGATCGTGCTGGAGCATATCACGACCGCGGAGGCGGCGGCGTTCGTCGCCGAGGCGGATCACCCGATCGCCGCGACGATCACGCCGCAGCATCTGCTGATCAATCGCAACGCGTTGTTCGATGGGGGTCTGAGGCCGCACGCATACTGCCTGCCGGTGCTGAAGCGCGAGACGCATCGGCTCGCGGTGCGGCGGGCGGCGGTGTCGGGATCGTCGCGGTTCTTTCTGGGGACGGACAGCGCGCCGCATGTCGTCGGGGCGAAGGAGTCCGGGTGCGGGTGCGCTGGGATCTTCAACGCGCCGTTCGCGCTGGAGGCGTATGTGCGCGTGTTCGACGAAGAGGGGGCGCTCGACAAGTTCGAGGGGTTCGCCTCCGAGCATGGCGCGCGGTTCTATGGGTTGCCGTTGAACGAGGGGATGGTGACGCTGGTGCGCGGCGATGCCGAGGTGCCGGCGTCGATCGGGTCGGGGGAGACGGCGGTGGTGCCGTTCCTCGCGGGGACCAATGTCGGGTGGCGGTTCGAGGGGTAAGGCGCCTCGTTGGCGGCATGCCGTCTCCAGCGCCACACCCGTCATCCTGACGAACGTCAGGATCCAGAGCCATGACCGGCAGCGCTTGTCCCTCGGGTCCTGACTTTCGTCAGGATGATGGGGTGTTC
Organism: Pseudomonadota bacterium; assembly: GCA_040388215.1. Taxonomy (GTDB): domain Bacteria; phylum Pseudomonadota; class Alphaproteobacteria; order Sphingomonadales; family Sphingomonadaceae; genus Sphingomonas. The sequence continues at coordinate 11,206 of JAZKCH010000015.1, forward strand.
AGCCGATCAAGCCACAACCGCGCTTCCTTTTGCTCGCCGACCGCGCTGGCACTCACCGGGCCGCGTGCGGCGAAAAAATCGTCGTGGAGTGCGAAGCGGTCGAGCATCAGCCGATCGCGCATCGCGGCGATGTCGTGGCCCATCTCGGTGAGCGCGTCGATCGTCGGGGCGATCGCGGCGCGGACGCGGCGGTCAGGGGTGCGGTCGAACAGCCCGAGCGCGCCGGCGGCAGTCTTTTCCAGCGCGGCGACGAGCGTGTCGCGGTATTCGGTTTCGAGATCCTCGCGCTGGGCGTCTAAGCGGGCGAGACGGTCGGGTTTTGCCATTGTCCAGGCGTAGCGGCTGGGGTGGGGGCGTCAACTCGCTGGGGTGTTGCGACTGGAGGCGGTGTCGTGTTTTGGACGCGCGCCGTGGGCAAAGTCCCCTTCGACTGCCTGCCAGGGCAGGCGCTCAGGACAGGCGCTCAGGATAGGCAACGTCGGACTCGTTGATGCCCGCCGGTCGGGCTTTCGCGAGTCAGCGGGCATCAGGCCGCTGCCGTGTTTCGCCTAGAACGGCAGCCACCGGCTCTTGTGCGTAATATTCATATACCCGACGTTTACGCCGGCGCGCCAACCGACGCCCAGGCGGATCGGGATCAGCACGACGTTGCCGCGGCGGAGATACGTCGCGGCGAAACCGCCGACCAGGTACAGACGGCCCTCGACCGCAGGGAAGCGCTTGTAGAGTTCTTCGGTGTCGTAGAGGTTGTAGACCAGCACGAAGACCTTGTTCGCGTCGCCGCCGATGTCGAAGCCGACCGACGGTCCGGTCCAGTAGACCGGCTGCTGGCCCTCGACCTTGTGGCTCATGATCCCCGAACCGTAGCGGACGCCGAGCACGAACGCGCCCGACGCCTCGCGGCCGGCGATGTACGCGTTGGGCTGGCCCTGGTCTTTCAGGATATTCTCGAGAATGCCGCCAAGCCCAGCCGCGCCTTTGCCGAACACGCCCTCACCCGCGGCGAGCAGATCGTCGCGCTGATAGGTGTCGGCGGCCTGCATCGTCGCTTCGGCGCGTGTTTCTGGGGCTGGCGTGGTCGTCGTCGCGACCGGCGGCGACGGTGGAACGTCCTGGACCGGCTTCTCCGGATACACCGGGTCTGGATACGCGGGATCCGAGGCCGCCGGGCGCGACGGCTGTGTGGTAGCCTGCGGGCGTGACGACGGCTGATAGGCGCGCGGCGCGAGGTCGCCGTCGATCGCCTGGTTCGGATCGATCGTGCGTACCTGTGCGGATGCGGTGCCTCCGCAAACGGCTGCCGCCAGGGCACCAAGGCCAAGCCAGACGCTACGCATGTCGATCGATCCCCAAATACCCAAGGCGTCCGTGATAGCGGGTTTGCCGCCCGGAAGCCCGTCGCCAGTCGAGTTAACCAACGTCGGCCTTGCCGCGCAATGAACGAACCGGGCGCGCGTGTCGAATTTGGGCAAATTCGGGGTGAACGGCGCGAATAGGAGCGGCAGCGAGCCGCTAGGCTGGGCAGCACAAGGCACCGTGCCCGGCAAGGTGCGGAGATCGGCGCGGGGAAGAGAGGCAAGCAGGGACCAGGCTGAATTGCGTTAGGGTGGGGCGCGAGGACTGGAGCGTTGGCGCTTGAGCGAAGAATACCGGAATTCGCGAACCGGCCGCATTACAGGCGTTGCCCCCCGCACCGACCCTCGCTATAGCCCCGCATCTGCTGCAGCCGGAGACGTGGGTGAGTGGCTGAAACCAGCGGTTTGCTAAACCGCCGTACCGGGTTTACTGGTACCGAGGGTTCGAATCCCTCCGTCTCCGCCAATTACCTACTATTCTGAGGTGGTTGCGACTGCCGGCACGGACCGTGCCCATTGTAGTGATCAATTGCGCGCGAGACGACTGCGGCTCACACGGACAAATAGCGATCGTCTTGGATGTATTCTTGGCGTTTTTAGTCCGCTGTCGCACTCCTAGCAGCCGTCGGGTCTCAGCCCTGGGCGGCGTGGACGATTTGGCGGACTTGGACCGGACGGTTGATTGGACGACGGCCTGCCTTCCATCCGACCGGCGGACGGGCCGCCGGCGGCAAGGCCTACGATTACCCCGACCGCGGTTCCCAAGGTCGAACTGGCCGCCCCGCTCAGCGACAAAAGTTATGACCGCACCCTATGCAAGCAGCGCAACCGCATCGAGCGCATGTTCGGCTATCTCACGATCAATCGTGCCGTAGCCCCGCGCTGCGATCAACGCGCCGAAGCTTCCTGCGCATGATCCCCATCGCGGGCATCCGGTGCCTTCTCAAATTCATCCACGCCGCCTAGGCTCTAACGAGTTTGATTGGCTCGGTTTTTACCTGGGGAAAAGAATGGCTACGCAGGCGCGGAAAGGCATCGTCGAACGGATGTTCGCGCGTAAATCCATCGCTCAGGTGCAACGCGAAACCGCCGTGAGCGAGCTGAAACGGACGCTGGGCAAATGGAACCTGCTGATGCTCGGCATCGGGTGCATCATCGGCGCGGGCATCTTCGTGCGGACCGGCTCGGCCGCTGCGCTTCATGCCGGTCCGGCGGTGCTGCTGTCGTTCGTCGTGGCCGGTATCGTCTGCGCATTCGCCGGTCTCTGCTATGCCGAGCTTTCGTCGACGCTGCCCGTGTCCGGGTCGGCCTATACCTATGGCTATACGACGCTCGGCGAGTTCGTCGCGTGGACGATGGGCGCGCTCCTGTTGCTCGAATATGGGCTCGCGGCGTCGGTGGTCGCGGTTGGCTGGTCAGGCTACGTCGTCAGCTTGCTCGCCGACCTGGGCCTGCACATTCCTCCGCAGTTCACCGGGCCGGCGGGCTATACCCTGATGCGGGGTGGCGTGCCGGTGTTGGTCGAGGGACGGACGGTGACGACGCTCTTCAACCTGCCGGCATGCCTGATCTGCCTCGCGCTTGCTGCGCTGCTGGTCCGCGGCGTCGCGGAGTCGGCGAAGGTCAACACCGTCATCGTCGCGATCAAGGTCAGCGTGCTCGTCGCCTTCATCGTGGTCGGCGGGGTGATCGTGCTGTCGCATTTCGACGAGCTGGTCGCGCGTAACTGGACGCCGTTCATCCCGGCGAACCAAGGCGATGGCAAATTCGGCGTCGATGGCATCATGCGCGCCGCATCGATCGTGTTCTTCGCCTATGTCGGCTTCGAGGCGGTATCGACCGCGGGTCAGGAGGCCAAGGATCCCAAGAAGGACATGCCGTTCGGAATCATCGGCGCGCTGATCGTTTGCACGGTGATCTACATGCTGGTCGCGGCGATCATGACGTTGCTGGTGCCCTATACCGCGCTCAACGTTCCCGACCCCGTCGCCGTGGTGGTCGACAGCTTCGGGCCGGCGTGGGGTTGGCTGGCGAAGCTTATCAAGATCGGTGCTATCATCGGCCTTACGTCAGTGGTGCTGGTGCTGATGTACGGGCAGACGCGCATCTTTTACACGATGGCGCGAGACGGCCTGCTGCCGAGTGTGTTTGCGAAAGTGCATCCGACGTTCAGGACGCCGTACGTCAACACGGTGCTGGTCGGTGTCATCACGGCAGTGGCGGCGGGGTTTTTCGACATCAACGTGCTTGGCGACATGACGTCGGTCGGCACGCTGGCGGCGTTCTCGATCGTCTGCCTGTCGGTGATCTATCTGCGCCGTGCCGCGCCGGACTTGCCGCGTGGCTTTTCCGTACCGCTCTATCCGCTCGTGCCTCTCCTCGGCATCGCGTCGTGTATCTATCTGATCACCACGGTGCCGTTTAACGTGCTGATGTTCTTCGGCTGGTACATGGCCGGCGGCGTGGTGCTCTATTTCGTCTATGGCATCCGCCATTCGAACCTGCAGCGAGGGGAGCCGCAGGACAATGCACCCGACATGGGCGAATATGTCGCCCCCGTTATGACGCCCCCGTGAGCGAGCAGCCGTAACCGTCCCAGACGAACGATCGAAGTCTGCGCGATGAGCGGGTAGTCGGACCGTCGCAAATTGCCTGTCCGACGTCCGTTCAGCTCGGCTGGGAAAGGCGCTCGCGGCGTATCGTCTCGGAAACGTTACGGGGGCGGGGCAGTCCGACCCGCGGAGGAATGCCTGTGATTGGGTCGATCGCTGAGGCGTAAAATGGTGTGCGGGTTAACCGAACCGTATTATTCTGGACGGTATCTAGGCCATTATGGGTTTTTCCGTGACCGTTCCGCGAACCGTGCCCCGGCAGATCGGCATTGCCCTGATCGCGGCCGCAGGTGGTGCGTGGTGGATGGTCCGTCCCGGCGTCGTCGTACCGATGATCGCGATCGGCTGCGTGGCGATCCTCGTCGTCATCGATCTGCAGGCGCGTCGAATCTGGTCGCATCGACTGGCGCGGCAACTCGAGGATGTGGCGGGGGCGGAGGATACGGGGTCGCTTGCCGAGCGGCTGACCCGAAGCATCACACGGATTTCCGACACGTTGAAGGCCGTCGAGCATCGGGCTGCACACCGGCATGCGGTGACCGGGTTGCCGACGCGCGAACCGCTGATCGGCCGGATGTCGACGGATGGCCAGGGCGTGCTGGGCGTCGTCGGGATCATGGATTTCGATCGACTATGCGCGTTCGATCCTGCGCTGGGGGAGCGCGTACTGCTCGTGATCGTCGACCGGTTGACCCGCATGTTGCCTGCGCAGCGTCTGATCGCGCATGTCGACCGCGCAAGCATCGCGATCTGGTTCGGGCCCGGCGTGGCAGAGGATACGGCACGGACAGAGCTGGACGTACTGGGGTATGCGCTGGGCGACGTGGTGGTCGATGCCGACCGCGAGATCCTGCCCGAGATCCGCGTTCGGCTGGCCGTACTGGCGACGGAGGGCCATGCGCAGGCGCTGCTGTCGCGTACGCTGGCGTCGCTGACCTCGATGTCGGGTACCGTCGGAACGGTTGAGGACCCTGAAGTCGATCCGGTTGCGGTGGCGCGCGAGCGCTATGCGCTGGAACAGGATTTGCGCCAGGCGGTCGCGCGCGGCGAACTGGAAATGCGATACCAGCCGCTGATCGATGCGGGCGAGGCGCGGGTGTCGGGCGCAGAATCGCTGATCCGCTGGTTTCATCCGACGCGCGGTCAGGTGCCACCGTCGCGGTTCGTGCCGGTGATGGAGGCAATGGGACTCGCCCACGAGATCGGGTTGTGGGCGTTGAACGCCGCGGCACGCGAGGCGCGATCATGGCAGACGCAGGCGCTCGACCGTCTGCGGGTCGCCGTGAACGTGTCGGGACATCAGCTCGACCGCGACGATATGGCGGCGCTGGTCGCGCGGACGCTGGCGCGGCATTCGCTGGGGGCCGATACGCTCGAGATCGAACTGACCGAGAGCGTTGCGATGAGCGACGGCACGCGCGCGGCGCGACTGTTCGAGGCATTGCGCGCGACCGGAGTACGGATCGCGATCGACGATTTCGGCACGGGCTATTCGAGCTTCAGTACGCTCCGCACGCTCACCTTCGACAAGATCAAGATCGACCGCGAATTCGTTACCCATGTCGATACGCGGCGAGACAGCCAGGCGATCTGCCAGAGCATCGTCGCGCTCGGTCGAGGGCTGGGCATTCGCGTGCTCGCCGAAGGAGTCGAGCGGCGTGCCGAGTACGAGTGGTTGATGCGGCATGGCTGCACGCATTTTCAGGGCTATTATTTCTCGCCGCCGCTCACGGGCTCGGACTTCGTTGCGTTTGCCCGCGACACGGCCGGGCTCGCTGCGCTGCTGGCCATCCAACCGCATATGATTCGTGACCGGATCACCGAAAGGCTTACCGCATGAGTTCCTCTTTTCGCACGCTTGCGCGCGCCGGCGCGCTGACGCTGGCGCTGGCGATCGCTGCCTGTTCGCATGGGCCGAAGGCGGGGCCGCAGGTGGCGGCGATGCCGACGACCACACCGATCGGCGAGGTCGAGGCGATTCTGGTGCTGCTCGACCAGGGTGATGTCGGGACGGCGAAAAAGCGAATCAATGCTGCGTTGAAGCGCGATCCGATGAACGCGTCGGTCCAGGTCCTGCGCGATTCGGTCGATCGCGATCCGAAGGACCTCCTGGGGCCGACAAGCTTTGCCTATACGACGCGTAACGGCGACACGATGTCGGGGCTGGCGCAGCGGTTCCTGGGCAACCGACTGAAGGCGTATCAGCTTGCGCGCTATAACGGCATCGCCAGACCTGCGGACCTTGCCGCGGGTCAGGTGCTGCGCATTCCGGGCGAGCCGCCGCGGATCGACCCGCCGCGGCGCGTCGAGCCGCGTCCTGCACCGGCCGTTCCACCCAGGCCCAAGCCGGCTGCATCCAAGCCGGTGCCGGCCATCAAGCCCGCTGCCCCTGCGGCGAATCCGGTCGCTGCGCGTCAGGCGCGCGCAGCGGGGCTGGCAGCGCTCAATTCGGGTAATATCGGTCGTGCGGTCGGGCTGCTGCGTCGCGCGGCTACGCTCGATCCGGGTAACGCCGTGATCGCGCGGGACCTGGCGCGCGCGGAGCGCATCGCCGCCACCGTCAAGGCGCGGAAGTGATGGGCGAGATGCTGGGACGCTATCGGATCGACGGTCGGCTGGGCGAGGGCGCGATGGCGGACGTGTTCCGCGCATATGACCCGGGCATCGGCCGAACGGTTGCGATCAAGGTGCTGAAACCGGAATTCGGCCGCGATCCCGAACTTGGCGAACGGTTCCTGCGTGAGGCGCGTGCGGCCGGCGCTCTGAATCATCCCAATATCGCGACGATCTACGACGTCGGCGAGACGGACGGCGTCGTTTATATCGCGATGGAACTGATCGAGGGGCAACCGCTCGATACGCTTCTCCAGGCGCAGGGCCGGTTGCCGTACGAGCGCGTCCTGGCGTTGGGCCAGCAACTGGCCGCCGCGCTGGATTATGCGCATAAGGCAGGCGTCATTCACCGTGATGTGAAGCCATCGAATATCCTGCTCTCGGCGGATGGCCGCACCGTCAAGCTGCTTGATTTCGGTGTCGCGCGGATCGGCGATATCGACGTGTCGGGGGCCGAAGGGCGGCTGGCGCGCACGCAGGTCGGGCAGATGATCGGTACCCCGCGCTACATGAGCCCCGAACAGGCACTGGGAATCCCGGTCGACAAACGCGCGGATCTCTTCTCGCTCGGTGTCGTGCTGTACGAGATGGTGACGGGCAAGGTGGCGTTTCCGGGCATGGCGCTGGCGACGCTCGCCATCCAGATCGCGCAGGAGCAGGTCGAACCGATCGCGCGCTCCGCTGCCGACTGCCCGCCCGGCCTGCGCTTCGTGATCGACAAGCTGCTCGCCAAGAAACCCGACCAGCGCTTCGCCGACGGCGCGGCGGTCTATCAGGCGCTGACTCGCGAGATCGCGGCAACGGCCGAGGCGAGTCCTGGACGACGCGGTCTGCCCTTGAAGGTGAAATTCCCCCTCGCACTGGTGACGGTGACCGCGATCGCACTGGTTGCGAGCGTTTCGTCGATCCTGACGCGGCAGCAGCGTACGCTCGAACACATGGCGATCGTGTCGGGCAGTTCGATCGCCGCGTTCGTGACGGGCAATACCGCGGTGCTGGCGGCGGACAATGCCGGGCTCGCGCCCGACCAACAGGATTGGACCGCACTGCAGGCGTTCGTCGCCTCGGCGTCGCGCGATCAGGAGATCCGCGACATGGTCGTCGCCGATACCGACGGAATCGTGCGCGCGGCCGAGGATACCAAGCTGATCGGTACGCGGTATCGCAAGCCAACCGGCGAGGCGACGATCAGTGGAGATGCGGCGGCAACTGCCGCGCCCGATCTGGGAGCCGGCGCCGGGCTGCGTTTCGTCCGACCGATCCGGTATGCTGGCGCCGAGTTCGGCACGGTCGATCTGGTGTTGCGCAGGACCGCGCTGGACGCTGCGATCGACAATGCGCGGATGCTGCTGATCATCCTGTCGCTGGTGATCATGGGCGTGGTCCTGATCATCGGGTATCTGAGCGGCGCGATGGTCGCGCGACCTTTGGCGAGGTTGCGGACGGCGCTCGACGAAGCGGCGAAGTCGGACTTCGCACTGCGTATTTCGCATCGCCGCCGCGACGAGTTCGGCGCCGCGTTCGATGCCTTCAATCGTGCCGCCGCCGCGGTCGAGCCGCATCTGGCCGGCACCGGCGCGCAGGCCGACAGTGCGATGCGCGCAACCCAGATCGCCCCCTCGCCTCGCCTGGCCGCCTGAGGACCTATCCGATGTACATGCTCCAGCTCTTCGACGCGGACGATATGGTTCAACCGATCGACGTGCGGCTGATCCGCGAAGGGTCGCTCCGGATCGGACGCGATACCGACGCCGATTGGCCGATTGCCGATCCCGAGTGCGCCCTGTCGCGGACCCACTGCGAACTGAGTGTCGAGGGTAACGGACTGACCTTGCGTGCGTTGGGCGCGAATGGCGTGTTCGATGCCGATACCGGCGAGCGTTTCGCCAATGCGGTGCCGGTGCGTCTGCCAATACCGAGTGCCCTCAGGCTCGGCCGGTTCAAGATGGTCGCGACTCAGGCTCCACATGGCGACATCGAGGTCGACGGCGCGCTGACGATGGTGCTGACACCGCCGCTCGGCTCCTCGGTCGACGTGCCGAGCGACTGGGCCGATGCCAGTGCACCGCATACCGTCGGCGAAGGATCGTTGCTCGAGGCGTTCTGCGAGGGGGCGGGACTCGATTGCTCGCTGCTATCCGAGGAGGAGCCGACCGAAATCATGCGACGGGCCGGTGCGGTCTATCGCCAGATGGTGCTGGGGATCGGCGACCTGATGGCCGAGCGCGACCGCGCGCGCCGCCGCTATCAATTGACGCGGACGACGATCAGCGGTGCAGACAACAACCCGTTCAAATGGGCGCCGACGCAGCGTCTGGCGGTCGACCTCCTGCTCGCCGGATCGAGCGGTTTCATGTCCGGACCCGCAGCGCTGAAATCGTCGTTTCGCGACCTCAAACGGCATTTGGTCGCCACCTTCGCAGGACTTCAGGGGAGCCTGCGTACCGCGATCGGGAGTTTCGATCCGGCGACGATCGATGCGGCGGTAGCGGACCGCGCCACGCTGTTGAGAAGCCGTACCGGCCTGCAGATGGCGGAGGTGGCCGACCGCCATGCGGATCTGACGCGACAGATTGCCGAGGCTGCTCCGGGATCGCTCGATCGCGCGTTTGCGGTCGCATACGACGTCGCCGACGCCAAGATGGCGCGCGATTCGGCATGATCGTGTCCGCATGGCTGCGTCGCAAACCGCGGGCGCCGCAGCCGAAGGCGACGCTGCGGTCGGAGGGACGCACGCATGTCGGACGGGTGCGAACGGTGAACGAGGATCGCTTGCTGGATCGCGCCGATCGAGGACTGTGGGCCGTCGCGGACGGCATGGGCGGCCACAGCGCCGGGGCGGCCGCGGCCGCGACGGTCGTCACGGTGCTCGACGCGCTGGCGGATGACCTGCGACCGATCGACGAGGCTCGCGTGCGCGAGGCGCTGACTTGCGCCAACCGGACGATCCACGACCGGGGAAGCGCGCATGTGACCAGCGGTGCCACGGTGGTGGCCGCGCTGGTGGTCGGTGAAACCGCGACGATCTGCTGGGCGGGCGACAGCCGTGCCTATCGGATACGGGACGGCCGCGCCGAGCGTCTGACGCGCGATCACAGCGTCGTACAGGAAATGATCGATGCCGGCGTGCTGAGCGAGGCCGCGGCAGAGCGTCATCCACAGGCGAACGTCGTAACGCGTGCGCTCGGCGTGACGCCGACGATCGCGGTAGACAGCGTGGCGGTCACGCTGGCGCCGGGCGATCGATTGCTGCTGTGTTCGGATGGGGTATCGCGGTCGATCGATCCGCGCGATTTCGTCACGATGCCCGAAGCGATTGGCGACATCGCCGATCGGTTTCTGGCCAACGCCCTGCAACGCGACGGTGGCGACAATACGACGCTGGTGGTCGTCGCGGTACAGTGACCGACTGACTGCGTGCGGGCGGACGCGCATAAGGTGGACGCCGTCGGCTTACAGATCGTGACGCGAACGCTAACTGCCGAGCGCGCGATGGAGCTGGATGTGGGCGAGTGAAGCAGCGACGTGCTGGCGAACGACGGCCAGCTCCGCGGACAGCACCGCTTGGCGTGCCTCGAGCAGCGGCAAGGCCGCGACGTCGCCGCGGGCGTAGCGGACCTCGACCATCGCTCTTGTTCGGCGTCGTGACGCGAGATTGCCTTCGGACAGGCTGATGCGCTCGGCGGCGGCGCGGCTCGCCGACAGCGCGTCGTCGACTTCGCGCCAGGCGTTGAGGACGGTCTGGCGGTACGCAAGCGCGGCGGTTCGCTCTTCCGAACGGCGCAGGTCGAGCTGCCGCTGCAACCGGCCCCCGGAGAAGATCGGGAGAGACAGGCTCGGCCCGATGCTCGTGCTGCGCGCGTTCCAGCCGAAATCGGCGAGGTTCAGGACGTCGATATCGAACAGGCCCGTCAGGCTGATCTTGGGATAGAAATCGGCCTGCGCGACGCCGATCTGCGCGGCCGCTGCGTGGAGCCGTGCTTCGGCCTCGACGATGTCGGGACGTGTGCGGGCAACCTCGGAGGGCATGCGCACCGCCGCCGTCGGGAGCGGGCTTTGCGGTCGCAGCGTGGTGCGATCGAACGGGGCGGTATCGGGCGTGCCACCGACCAGGATCGCCAGCGCGCACTGTGTCGTGGCCGCCTGGTGGTAGAGCGCGACGATATCGCCGTGAAGAGCCCGCAGTTTCTCCTCGATCGCGGCAAGATCGATCGGTGTGGCGAGACCGCGGGCCAGCAGCGCGCGCGCGATCGATGCATTGCGCTCGGCGAGTGCGACCCCGTCCTGTGCGATGCGGCGCTCGTCCCACAGGCCGCGCAGTTGGAAATAGGTGCGCGCGACCTCGGCCTCGACCGACAGGCGCACGCCGCGCGCGGTGGCTTCGGTGGCCTCGACCGAAGCCTGCGCGGCCTCGGCCTGGCGACGATGGCCACCCCAGAGATCGAGTTCCCAGCTCGCGCCGACGCCGACGCCGTAGAGATCGAAGTCGACGCCCTTGGGCAGGGTCGTCGTCGGGGTGACGCCGAGCAGCGTCTGCGTCACCGAGGCGATCCCCGCGGTGCCGATGCGCTCGCGACTATAGCCGGCTTGGCCCTCGACCTGCGGCGCACCGGCGGCACGAGCCTGGCCGCGTTCGATCCGTGCGGCGGTGATCCGTTCGATCGCCGCGGCGATGTCGAGGTTCGCCGAACCGGCTCGAGCCTCCAGCGCGTCGAGCACCGGATCGTCGAAGCTTCGCCACCAGCGCGCATCGGGGCTAGCCGAGACCGGGGCCGCACTCTGCCAGACCGGCGGCAGGATCGCCGCGGGCGGCGCAAAGTTCGGGCCAACCGTACAGCCTGCCAGCGCGACGGCGAGCAGTAGCGGCGCCCGCGAGCGTTTCAGATCATGCATTGTCGTGGTCCTCCTTCGGAAAGCCGGATGTGCGATCGAACGCGAGCGCGTAGAGCGCGGGGAGGGCGACCAGCGTGAGGATCGTCGCGCCGATCAGCCCGCCGATCATCACGATCGCCATCGGCCCCCAGAAGATGTTGAAGCAGAGCGGAATGAACGCGAGCACCGCTGCCAGTGCGGTCAGCACGACCGGGCGCGAGCGTCCGATCGTCGCGGCGACGATCGCCGCGGGCAGGTCCATGCCCTCGGCTTGGTTATGCGTCACCTGATCGACCAGGATGATCGAATTGCGCATGATCATTCCGGCGAGCGCGATCAGCCCGAGCAAAGCGACGAACCCGAACGGCGCGCCGGTCAGCACCAGCGCCACGACCGCGCCGATCACCCCGAGCGGCGCGGTCGCCAGCACCAGCAGCGTCCGGCCGATGCTCTGCAATTGGATCATCAGCAGCAGGAGCATTAGCGCGAAGGTGATCGGCAGGAGCGCATAGATCGCGTCGTTCGCCTTGGCGGAGAGCTCGCCGTCGCCGCCGTCCTCGATCCGGTAGCCGGCGGGGAGCGAGGTCGCGATCGCGGCGACGCGCGCGGCGGCGGCGTCGACGACTTCGCCGGCCTGGACGTCGCCGGTCATGTCCGCCTGCACGGTCATGCAGAGCGCGCCGTTGCGCGTCCAGACGATCGGCTGCTCGGTGGTCGCGCCGATCCGCGCGACCTGGCCGAGCGGGACCGGACCGCCGGGCGTGCTCAGCGCCATGTCGGCGAGCCGCCCCGGATCGCTGCGATCCGCTGCCGTCCCGCGCACGACGATGCCGATCCGCTTGGTCCCGCGGAGTACATCACCGGCCGGCTGGCCCGACAGCATCGTTGCGACATCACCCGCCAGCCGCGCCCTATCGAGCCCGAGCCGCGCGACCCGCGCGGGGTCGAGATCGAGCCGCACCGCGACCGACGGCGTCCCCCAATCCGCCTGGACCGCAGTCGTGCCGGGCGTCGCGCGCAGCACCGCTTCCAGCCGCGTGGCGATGGTCCGCAAAATCTCCGGATCGGGCCCGATCACGCGGTATTGCACGGGAAAGCCGGCACTCGGCCCGAGCGACAGGCGGCGGACGTGGAGCTTGGCTTCGGGCGACGCGTGGTTTGCGAGCAGCCGCGCGATGACACGTTCACGCGCGTGCAGGTCGGTCGCGACCAGCACCATCGTCGCGGTCGCCGGGTCGGGCAGCGAGGGGCCGTAGGGGAGATAGAAGCGGGGCGCGCCCTGGCCTATATAGCTGTCGACCTGGGCGATATCGCGGTCCTTCGCGATGCTCGCCTCGATCCGCTTTACCGCCGCCAAGGTCGCGGACAGTGACGCGCCGGGCCGCAGGCTGACGTCGACGATGATTTCGGGGCGGTCGGAGATCGGGAAGAATTGCTGGCGGACCAGCATTGCGGCCGCGAGACTGGCCACCAGCAGCGCCGCGGTGACCGCGACCACGGTCTTGCGCCGCGCCATGCACGCATCGACCAGCTTGCGCAGCCGCCGGTACACCGGCGTATCGTACATCGCGTCCGTATCGTGGTGTGCGCGCGCTTCGGGCAGCAGCCGCACGCCCAGATACGGCGTGAACACAACCGCGACGATCCAGCTGACCAGCAACGCCGACCCGGTCACCCAGAAGATCCCGCCGGCATATTCGCTGGTCGTCGATTGCGCGAACCCGACCGGCAGGAAGCCGACGATCGTCAGCAGCGTCCCCGTCAGCATCGGAAACGCGGTGTGCGTCCAGGCATAGGCGGCGGCATCGGCCCGGCTCGCGCCCTTTTCGAGCTGGACCACCATCGCCTCGACGCTGATGATCGCATCGTCGACCAGCAGCCCGAGCGACAGGATCAGCGCGCCGAGCGAGATCCGCTCGAGCCCGATCCCGCTGGCGCCCATGAACAGCGCGACGATCGCGAGCGTCAGCGGCACCGACAGTGCGACGACGACGCCGGTCCGCCAGCCCAGCGTGGCAAACGCGACCAGCAGAACGACCGTCAGCGCGCAGAAGAACTTGATCAGGAACGCGTCGACCGCCTCGCGGATATTCTGGCTTTGGTCCTGAACCTGCGTCATCGTCTCGCCCGCGGGCAGCGTCCGGCCGAACGCCGCGGCGGCTTCCGACAATTGCTTGCCGAAGCCGAGCCCGTCGGCCCCCGGCGCCATCGCGATCGCCAGCACCACCGCGGGCTTCGCCGCGTGGCGGACCAGCCCGTCGGGGGGATCGGCATAGCCGTTGCTGACCGTACCGATGTCGCCGACCCTGATCGTCCCGTTCGCGCCGGGGACGGCGGTATTCTCCACCGTATCGACGCTGTCGACCGCACCACCGATCCGCACGGGGACGCGCATCGACCGCTCGACGACGCCCGCCGGCGCGACGCTGCCGCGCTTCGCCAGCGCCTGCACGACTGCGTCCGGCGACAGTCCCAACGCGGCGAGCCGGCGCGAGTCGACATCGACGAACAGCCGGCGCGGCACTTCGCCGGTGATCTGCACCTTGCTCGCGCCGGGCACGCGCAGCACCGCGTCGCGCGCCTGCTCGGCCAGCGCCACCAGCCGCGCATTGTCCGCGCCGGTCAGCGTGAAGACATAGCCATAGACGTCGGCATAATCGTCATCGGCGGCGACCGTTGCCCCGGTCGGCAGACCCGGCTCGAGATCCTTCAGCTGCATGCGGACCTGTTGCCAGATCACGGGCACGCGGTCCTTCGGCGCGCCATCCTTCAGCGACACGCGGATCGCGCAGCGGCCATCGACGCAATAGGTCTGGAGGAAATCGAGATCCTCGGTCGCGCGCAGCCGGCGTTCGATCGGATCGGCGACCTGCGCGCGCATCTGCGATGGCGTCGCGCCGGGCCACGCCGCGGCGACGATCATCTCCTTCAGCGTGAAGGTCGGGTCCTCGTCGCGGCCGAGCGCGAAGAATTGCACGGTACCGGCGGCGAACAGCAGCGCGATCAGGAAGCCGACGAGCGCGGGGTGGCGGATCGCCCAGCACGACAGGTTGAAGCGGTCCATCGCTCAGTTGCCGCCTGGAACGACGCCGGCCATGACCACGCGCTGCCCTTCCGACAGCGTGTCGCCGTCGCTCGCGACGATCCGCTGGCCATCGGGCAGACCCGAGACGATCGCGTCGTCGCCGCGCAGTTCGACCAGATGCACCGGCTGGCGGTGGACGCGGTCGCCAGCCGTCGACAACGACCAGACATGCGGCTGGCTCCCCTGCGCGCCGAGCGCGGTCAGCGGCACGCGGATCGTCGCCTTGGGATCGGGCAACCGCAACGTGACCGTCGCCGAACTGTTGAACGGGATCTGCGAGACATTGCCGAGCACGCTGAACCGCGCGGTCCGCAACCGCAGCGCGCCGTCCGCCGCGGGCCCGACCAGCCGCAGCCGTGCCTCCACGATCGTGTCGGGCGCGGACCAGAAGCTCGCATCTGCCATCGTGCCGCTGCTCAGTCGGATGCGTTCAGGCAGGCGGACCTCGATTTCCGGACCACCCGCGGCCAGCCGGACGACGACGCTGCCGGCGTCGACGACGGTACCGGAGTCGACGGCGCGCTCCGTGACGATGCCGTCCTCGGGCGCGACCAGCACCGCGTCGGCGAGCGTGGCGCGGCTGTGCTCGAACACCGCGCGCGCCGCTTCGCGCCTCGCCGTCGCGGCGCTGGCGGTCAGTGCACGGTCGCGGACGTCCGCTTCCGACAACGCACCGATCCCGTCGAGCCCGGCCGCGCGTCGTGCCGCGTCGCCGGCTCGCGTCGCCTCGGCGGTCGCGACGGCAAGTTCGGCGCGGGCCTGTCCGGTATCGGCGATCGCTTCGACGCGCGACAGGCGGGCGAGGACCTGCCCAGCGCGGACGTGATCGCCGACCTGCACGCTCAGCGCGAGCACGCGTCCACCGGTCTTGAACCCGAGCGCGATATCGCGGCGCGGGCGCAGGACGCCGTCGAACGACGCGGTCTGGCCGCCGGCGTGGTGGATCGTGACGACATCGACCAGCGTGGCGTCCGATGTGGGCAAGGCAACCGGCTCGGAGGAACAGCCGGCGCACGCTAATAAGGTGAAACCGGCCGCAATGAGCCCGGTGGTCGAGTGGAAAGTCTTCGGCATCGTCGCGTCCCGTTGGTGAACGCGGTTGCCCTGAAGGTCCGGGCCGATCCTGGCCTGCCGATCCTCGAAATCGACCAGTCATTTTTGAAAACGACCGGTCTGCAGGCGTGTAAAACAGCCTGGCTAGGCGTCGAGATGCCGCCGTCGAAACGCGCTCGGGGTTTCGCCGAGGCGGTCCTTGAACACGCGGTTGAACATCACGAGGCTGCCGAACCCCGCATCCATCGCGATCGTCAGGATCGGCACGTCCGCCTGGGTCGGGTCGGCGAGCGCGCTGCGGACTTCGGCGATCCGGTGTTCGTTGAGATAGTCGCTGACGTTGCGATAGCCGAGCCCGCCATTGATGTGCCGCCGCACGCGATATTCGGGTGTTTCGACGCGCGCGGCGATTCCGCCGATCGTCAATTCGGGATCGCGATAGGCACGGTCTTCGGTCATCATCCGCGCGAGCGCGTGCTCAAGCGTCGCATCGAGCGGTTCGGGAACCGGGGCGGTCACCGGCACCTCGCCACCAACGGGGCCTGCAACCGCACTCTGAAAAACCTCCGGGTGGCGCAACCCGAACAGTAGCGCGGTGATCACGAACGCCCCCATGAACAGCCCGGCAGCGGAAGCCATTCCGGACACCGCGAGCTCGCCGGTCGCGCGCCCGACGATCTCGCTGCCCAGCAGCCACAGGATGATGAGCCCGATCGACACGACGAAGATCGTTCGCGCCTGCCGGCGGGCCTCGACCAGATCGCCCTGTCGGTTGCGCCACGCCAGCCACTGCGCGTGGATCGCAAACGCTATCCCACCGAGATAGACCGCGATATCCAGTCCCTCGATCGGCGCCGCCAGTCCGCGGCCCTGCAAGCTGGCGTACAGCGTGCTGCAGAGGAACGCCGCCGTCAGTGCCATGTCGATCGCCTTGGGGCGAAACGCATCGTCGAACCAAGCGCGTGCGAACAGCCAGAACAGCGGGATCGCCGCGCTCGAACTCAGATCCAGCAATGGATCGAACGCGGTCGGCGCGTGCGGCGACCCGGCCAGCGTGCCGACGATCGTGCACAGCGTGAGCGCCAGCCCGAACCGGCTCGGCAACGATGCCGGCGCCCGCACGAACACGACCGCCGCCAGCATCAGCAATCCGATCGCACCGCCGCGGAACAGCTGATCGAGTTGGGCTATCATGAGCGATGAGGTGGCATGGCGGCGGGCACCGCGGTGCGCAAACCATGATGCGGCAGGTATGTCCAGTATACCCGTTCGCGGCTGTATTATGCGCTGGACCAAGAGGTCTGGCCAAGCCTGTGCTCGACTTGGGGTGTGCGGGTGGTTGTGGAAGGAATCCGCAGCTGGCGTCGGCAATAGCCAATCCTAGCGGCACCGTTGCCGATGCCGGACTCGTCCATCGCCATCCCGCGTTATTCTCGATGCAGGGACTGTCCCAAGTATCGGGATGACATGTATGACGACCATATTTCTTGGGCATGGTGCCGGCATGAGGGTTAGCGGATGATCTTGCGCAGCGACGAGACGTTGGATGTCGAGGTGCCCGGCAGCGGCCCGATGCGGATGCATATGTTTCGACCGGCGATCGCAGGACGCTTTCCCGGCGTACTTCTGTTTTCTGAAATCTATCAGGTGACAGCGCCAATCCGCCGGCTTGCCGCGATGATCGCCGGACACGGCTATGTCGTGGCCGTTCCCGAGGTGTATCACGACTATGAGCCCGCGGGCACGGTTCTGAAATATGATCAGGCCGGGACGGACCGTGGCAACGATCTGAAGTTCGCCAAGCCTGTCGCGGGGTTCGACGCGGACGCCGCGGCCGGCTTAACCGCGCTTTCGGCGCACCCTGCGTGTAACGGCAGGCTGGCGACGTTCGGCGTGTGCCTCGGCGGCCATCTCGCCTATCGCGCGGCACTCGATCCGCGCGTGTCCGCGTCCGCGTGCTTCTATCCGACGGATATCCATTCGGGGACGCTTGGCGAGGGACGGTCGGACGACAGCCTGGCGCGCATGGCCGAGCTGAAGGCCGACATCATGTTCGTCTGGGGACGGCAGGATCCGCATGTACCCTACATTGGTCGGGAGGCGATCCGCACGCGGCTGGAGCAAACCGGGGCATCCTATGAGTGGCATGAGATGAATGCGCAGCATGCATTTTTGCGCGACGAGGGACCGCGATACGATCCCGCGCTGTTTCTTCAATCGATGACGCTGACCCTCGAATTCTACCGTCGCACCCTGACATGACTTGGTAGCTATGGCCTGTCGGCTTTGCGGATCGCCGCAGACGCTTCCAAGCCTGTAACGGCCTGGAGGCGTCTGCTTCTCATCCGAGTTAAGCGCGACTAGTCGGCGTTCGGTGGCGCGCCGGTCTTACCCGGCGTGACGCGCGCGGAAGAGTTTGCCGCCTTCGACGGCGTACACCACCGCCAGCACACCCAGGCCGATCGCGAGATAGCCGATCGCTAGGGGATAGGTGGTGCCGTTATAGGATTGCCCGATCAGCGATCCGACGATCACCGCGCCTACGCTGGTGATGAAACCCTGGATCGACGAGGCGGTCCCCGCGATATGCCCTACCGGCTCCATCGCCATCGCGCCGAAATTCGAACCGCACAGTCCGATGCAGGTCATGCTCAGCGCCTGGAACAGCATGTAGGTCCAGAGCGATTCCAGCCCTGTCGCGATCACACCGATATGCAGCAGGGACAGGCCGATCAGCGCGAATACCGCAGCTTGCGATATCAGTCGCGTCCCCAGGCGCTCGACGAGGCGGCTGTTGGCGAACGACGCGCATCCCATCGAAAATGCGCAGACCGCGAACAGGATGGTGAAGCGCTCGCCGGCATGAAACTGGTCGACGAAGATCTGCTGGGCCGACGACACGAAGGCGATGATGCCGCCAAAGGTCATCGACGCCGCGACCGCATACCCTGCCGAGAACCGGTTCGTCAGCGTCAGCGTGTAGGCGTGGCGAAGCGCACCGAGCGACAAGGGTGTCCGGCGATCGACCGGCAGCGATTCGCCGAGCCGGCTGGCGGACCAGGCGAGCACCAGTGCCGCAAACCCGGCCAGGGCATAGAAGATGAACCGCCACGGACCGATCGCCAGCAACACCTGCCCGAGGCTGGGGGCCATGATCGGTACGAGGAAGAAGATCATCTGCGCGACCGACAACGTGCGGGCCATCTGTCGCCCCGAATAGCGGTCACGAACGATCGCGACCGCGAGCACCCGCGTGGAGGCGGACATCAGCCCCTGGAGAACCCGGGCACCGAGCAGCGCGGCGAAGGTCTGCGATCCGGCGGCGAAGATGCTGGCTGCGACGAACCCGGCGAGCGTCAGCAGCAGGATCGGCTTGCGCCCGTACCGATCCGCCAACGGACCGTAGACGAGCTGGCCGGCGCCGAACCCGAGCATGTACGCGGTGATGATCCATTGCCGGTGATTGGCGGTGGCGATGCCGAGCTGATGGCCGATATCCGCCAACGCCGGCAGCATCAGGTCGACGCCGAGCGCGTTGACCGCCATCAACGCCGCGACGAAGGCGACGAATTCGCCGGGTTTCATCGAGGGGGCGGGAGTTTTGTCGGTCATCGGGTGGGCCTAGGTCGCAAATGCCGGGAAGGCCATGTGAATGACGTATCGCGACTATAGGTTCCGGCTGGCGGTTCCGGGGCGCAGGTCGGTCGGCCACCGCTGCCCACTGCTCCGGTTCGTGCTCCGTCCCGATCGATCGTTGTCGAGGCGGCGCGCGCCTACCGGGTCAGGAGCGTCATGCCCAGTAACTGACGAGTGGCCCTGAGCGCGGTCTCGAACGGCGCCTGCGTGCGGACGATCTTGACCATCACGCTGGCGCCGAGCCACAGGTGATAGAGCGAGGCGGCGAGTTCGGCCGGGGGCTCGGTAACGGAGAGCGAGCGGTCTGCCACACCGGCTTCGATTCCCTGTGTCATGCGCGCCACGATGCCGGTCGTCCCGGCTTTCAGCGCGAGGCGCATCGGCTCTGAAAGATCGGCAACTTCGGCACCGAGCTTCACGGCCAGGCATCGCCCCTGGCAGTCGAACGCCCCCTGGGTCTCGCGCCATGCTGCGAAATACAGCATCAGCCGCTCCGCCGCGGTCAGGCCGGGCTTGGCGAACAGCACGTCCATGTCGTCGTGGTAGCCCTCGAAATAGGCGGAGAGCATGGCCTCGCCGAACGCGTCCTTCGAAGCGAAATAATGATAGAACGATCCCTTCGGGACGCCCGCGTCCTTAAGGATCTCGGTCAGGCCGACGGCGGAAAAACCTTTTCGGCTCATGATCCGCTGGCCCGTCGCTAGGATCGTCGACCGTGAGTCGGGTTCGGGTGCTGTTGGCGGCATGACCTTTCCCTATAGGCCTGTAGACCGATCGTCTAGTGATCTTCGGCATATATGTAGCCACTTCTAGTTTTGCCGCGACTGTGTCTTCAAGACGACGATCACGATAGTCGAATTTTTACTATACGACCGGTCTAGTGATGGCTAAGCGCCATCCATCGGCGTTACTAGGCGGGGTCGAAGATGTCCCGTCGACGCGACGTTGGCAGAGGCATTCGCGACCGTTTCCCTGGTTTGCCCGGTTCTTGGCCGCTCCAAGATATGGAAGGACATCATATGAAGATCCTGATGATACTCACGTCGCACGACACGCTTGGCGACACCGGCCGCAAGACGGGCTTCTGGCTCGAGGAACTCGCTGCGCCCTATTACATCTTCAAGGACGCCGGCGCCGAAATCACGCTGGCTTCGCCCAAGGGCGGGCAGCCGCCGCTCGATCCCAAGAGCAACGAGCCCGACAGCCAGACCGACGACACGCGTCGCTTCGAAGCGGATGACGAGGCCAAGGCGGCGTTGGCCAGCACCGTGAAACTCGCGGACGTCTCGGCGACCGACTTCGACACCGTGTTCTACCCCGGTGGGCACGGACCGCTCTGGGACCTGGCCGAGGACGCCATGTCGATCGACCTCATCGAAACCACGCTGGCGGCCGGCAAGCCGGTAGCGCTCGTCTGCCACGCGCCTGGCGTCCTGCGTCACGTCAAGACTGCCGAAGGACGTCCGCTGGTCGAGGGCAAGACAGTGACCGGGTTCACCAATTCGGAAGAGGACGCGGTCGGCTTGACCGATGTGGTGCCGTTCCTCGTCGAGGACGAACTGACCGCCAAGGGTGGTGTCTATTCGCGTGGTCCCGACTGGGGCTCGTACGTGGTGCAGGACGGGCTGCTCATCACCGGGCAGAACCCGGGTTCGTCCGCCGCGGCGGCACGCGCGCTGCTGGCCGCACTCGCCGCCTGATCGTTCGGCGGCAGATCCTGTCGGCATCCCGTGGATCAGGGATGCCGACAGGGTGTGCGGTCAGACCGCGATGATCGCTGCGTCGGCGTCCCCGTCCAGCAGCAGGTGGAGCAGGCCCGGCGCCGGGCGGGCGATCGCATGGATGCCCAGTGCCTCGAGTGCGGGTGTCGAGGCGCGGTCGACATCCTTCAAGCGGATCCGCAGGCGGGTGCCATGCTGGCTTGCCGCCTCCAGATTGTCCGCGCCGCCGAGTGCGGCGACGGTGGCGGGGGTCAGCCGGATGTCGTTGGTGGCGACCGGTGCCGGCTCTGCGGTCGGGGGTGTCGCCTCGTTCGGCGCGGCGATCGCGTCGCGGATTTCGACCGCGACCGAATCGGCAATCGGACCGAGCACGATCTGCAGCGCGTTATCCGAGGGGCGGATCAGGCCGCGTGCGCCGAGTGCCTTCAGGCGCGCTTCGTCGACGCGCTTCTGGTTCACGACGATAAGGCGCAGGCGGGTCGTGCACGCGCCAACGCTGGTGAGGTTCGCCGCGCCGCCGAGCGCTTCGGCAAACGCGGCGCCGCGCTCGCTCTTGGCGACGGTTGCCGCGGCGACGGGTGCATCGCGCTCGCGGCCGGGGGTGGGCAAGTCGAGGCGCTTGATGACGGTGCGGAACAGGACGTAGTAGATCGCTGCATACGCGAGACCGACCGGGAGCAGGAGCAGCGGCTTGGTCGCCTTGCCGTAGTTCAGCACGTAATCGAACAGCCCGGCGGAGAAGCCGAAGCCCAATTTCACGCCGAGCGCATCCATCAGCGCCATCGACACGCCGGTCAGCACCGCGTGGATCGCGTAGAGCACCGGCGCGAGGAACATGAAGCTGAACTCGATCGGCTCGGTCACGCCGGTCAGCATCGAGGTTAGCGCGAGGCTGAGCAGCATGCCGCCGACCGCCTTGCGACGCTCGGGCAACGCGGTGTGGTACATCGCGAGGCAGGCGGCGGGCAGGCCGAACATCATCACCGGGAAGAACCCGGCCATGAACGCGCCCGCGGTCGGATCGCCTGCGAAGAAGCGCCGCAGATCGCCCGTGGTGCCCTGGTAATCGCCGGCGACGAACCAGACGATGTTGTTGAGCAGATGGTGCAGCCCAGTGACGAGCAACAGGCGGTTGAGCAGGCCGAACGCGAACAGGCCGAACCCGCCTGCGCCGCTGATGCCGTAGCTGAGGCCATCGATACCCGTGCTGAGTGCGCCGAAGCCGAGGCCGACGACCAGCCCGAGCACGAGGCCTGCGACGCCGCTGACGATCGGCACGAACCGGCGCCCGCCGAAGAAGGCGAGATATTCGGGCAGCGCGATCGCGGAGAAGCGGTTGTAGAAACTGCCGCCGATCAGCCCCGACAGAATGCCGATCGGTACGTCGAGTCGGGCGATCGCCTTGGCCTTCCACGCGGCGGTGGCGAGCGCGATCGTGTCGCCGGTGAAACCTTTGAGCGCGTCGGCGGGGACGGTCATCAGCGCCTGCGCACCCTGCGTGGTGACGAGGTAGCAGACCACGCCGGCGAGACACGCCGCGCCGTTGCCGTCGCGCGCGAACCCGGTCGCGACGCCGATCGCGAACAACAGGCCGAGATGCGAGAAGATCGCGTCGCCCGCTGCGCCGAGCACCGCGATGTCGAGCATGTCGGGCTGGCCGAGGCGCAGCAGGAGGCCGGCGACGGGGAGCACCGCGATCGGCAGCATGAGTGCGCGGCCGAGCGGCTGGAGGGCTTCGAGCAGCGACTTCATGGGCGGAAACTCCGGGCGAGCGTTCGCACGTCCGCGGCTGAGATGCAGTTCATCGCGGCGGCGGCATGCGCCCTACACGCGTCGATCGTAAGCGTCGCGACTAGCGCCTTGATCTCGGGCACGAGCGCGGGCGCGGACGAGAGTTCGGTGACGCCGAGGCCGATCAGGATCGGTACGGCGAGCGGATCGGAGGCGAGGCCGCCGCATACGCCGGTCCATTTGCCGTGGACCGCGCCGCCCTCGCAGGTGCGCGCGATCAGGCGGAGGACGGCGGGGTGGAGCCCGTCGAGGTCGCTGGCGACCGCCGGATTGCCGCGGTCCATCGCGAGCGCATATTGCGTCAGGTCGTTGGTGCCGATCGATAGGAAGTCGGCTTCGCTTGCCAGCAGGTCTGCGGTGATCGCGGCGGCGGGCGTCTCGATCATGATGCCGAGCGCGACATGTTCCGTGTGCTCGGTCGCGGCAGCGGCCGCGTCGAGCGCGGCGCGGACCGCGCGGAGTTCGGCGAGGCTCGCGATCATCGGCACCATGATGCGGCACTGGCCTGCGGGGCGGACCGCGAGGATCGCACGCAGTTGTGCGTCGAGCATTTCGGGATGGGCTAGGCCGACGCGGATGCCGCGCAGGCCGAGCGCCGGGTTCTCTTCCGCGGCGATCGGGAGGTAGGGGGCGGGCTTGTCGCCGCCGATGTCGAGCAGGCGGACGATCAGCGGGCGGCCGTCGAGCGTGTCGGCGATGCGCTGGTAATCTGCGGTCTGTTCCTCGACGCTGGGCGCGCTGTCGCGTTCGAGGAACAGGAATTCGGTGCGAAGTAGCCCGCAGCCCTCGGCGCCGTTACGGACCGCGGCCTCGGCATCGTCGGCAGACCCGAGATTGGCGAAGGCTTCGATCCGGACGCCGTCCTGCGTGCGGCATTCGCGCGCGGCGTTGGCGAGCGCGGCGCGGCGGCGTTCGGTCTGCGCGTCGAACGCGGTTTGCGCGGTCGCCTGTGTTTCGGCATCGGGCGCGACGTGGAGCAGGCCCGCGCCGGCGTCGAGGATCAGCGGCGTGCCCGCGGCGATCTCGGCGAGGGCTGGGCCGACTGCGACGAGAGCGGGCAGGCCCATCGTCGCGGCGAGGATCGCGACATGCGAGGTGGGGCCACCGCGCTCGACGCAGAAGCCGACGATCGAGGCTGTATCTAGGCCGAGCAGATGCGAGGGGAGCAGGTCATCCGCCAGCAGGATCGTGCCGGGTGGGAAGCTCAAGCGCTCGTCGAGGTCTTCGCCCGCGAGCGCGCGCAGGACCTGGCGTTCGAGGTCGAGCATGTCGTCGGCGCGTTCGGCGAGGCGGGCGTCGCCGGTGGCGTGAAGGGCGTCTGCCTGCGCACGGATCGCGGTGCGCCACGCATAGGCGGCGCTCTCGCCTTGGGTGATCGCTGCGTGCGCGGCGTCGGTGAGGGTCGGGTCGTCGAGCAGGGCGGCATGCGCGGACAGGATTGCGCGTTCGGCGCCGGTCGCGGTTGCCGATTTGGTGGCGAGGCGGTCTGTGACCGTAGCGAGCGCGGTGTCGAGTGCGGTGCGTTCGGTGGTTGCGCCCGAGCCTTCGCGGGTCACGGCGATCTCGGCGAGGCGGAAGAGTCCGGCCTGGCCGATCGCGATTCCCGGAGAGGCGGTGACGCCGGGCAGGCGGCCGTCAGCGGGGAGGGTGGTGGCTTTAGCGGCATCGCCCTTCTGTTCCCCCGCGGAGGCGGGGGCCCAGGACCCCGCGGCGCCATCGTTCTTGGCTCCTGGGCCCCCGCCTTCGCGGGGGAAAACGGAAGTGGACGGTGCTACTGCCGGGGGCGTGGTAGCACCGGACCCGGCCTTCTCACCCATGCCGCCGAGGATCAGGTCGCCTATCGCCGCGAGCGCGTCGGTGGCATCTGGGCCGGTGGCGGCGAGCGTGATCTCGTCGCCGAGCTTTACGCCCAGCGCCATCAGCGCGACCGGGCTGCGGACGTTACCGTCGCGCTCGTCCTTCGTGATCTTCACGTCGGACACGAACTTCCGCGCGGTCTCGCCGATGCGGGCTGCTGGGCGGGCGTGAATCCCGTGGACCAGCGGCACGACGATCGTGCGGCGGACGGTATCGCCCTCGACGATTGCCACGTCGGCGGCATCGACGCGCGGTTCGAGCGTCATCATCGCCTCGCCGACGCCGACCAGCTTGCCGGTCTCGCGGCGGACGATGGTGAAGTGCTCGGGGTTGGTGACGATCACCGGCGTGATGACCGCGCGCGCCTCGCAGACCAGCAGGTCGAGATCGAAGCGGATCAGCGGATCGAGCCGCTGGACGCTCGCGCCCTCGGTTACGCAAGGGGTGAACCCGCGGCCGCCGAGCGCCACCGTGTCGAGCCCGATATGCATCAGGATCTCGGCGCCTTCGGGCGTGCGTAGCGTGATCGCGTGGCCGCTGGCGTGGACGCTGAGCACGACTGCGTCGCACGGTGCGTGCAGGCAGTCGCCGGTCGGATCGACGGCGATCCCGTCGCCCATCATCCGTTCGGCGAAGACCGGGTCTGGGACCGCCTCGAGCGGCGATGCCCAGCCCTGGAGGGGCGACGTCAGGATGATCGGCTTCATGGACTAAATTCCGTCTGCGATCTTGAGGCCACCGATCCAGGTGCCGGCGGGCCTGAGGTCGGCGGTCAGCGCCACCCAGTCGGCGCGCAGGCCGGGGGCTAGCGTTCCACGTTCGTGTGCGAAGCCGAGGAACGCGGCGGGGTTGGTCGCCGCCATCGCTGCTGCGGTCGGCACGTCGGCGTGCGTCCGCGCGACGAAATTGCGGACCGCGCCGGCCATGTCGAGGTCGGAACCGGCGAGCGTGCCGTCCTCGCCGAAGCACTTGCCGTCCTCGACATGGATCAGGCGCCCCTGAAGGCGGAAGTCCTTGTCGACCGCACCGACCGACGGCATCGCGTCGCTGACCAGCATCAGCCGGTCATGCGGACGTGCGTTGAGCGCGAGCCGAAGCGCGGCGTCGTGGACGTGCAGGCCGTCGGCGATCAGTCCGCAATAGACGTGACGATCGTCGAGCGCCGCACCGACCACGCCGGGCGCGCGGTGGAGCAGCGGCGACATCGCGTTGAACAGATGCGTGATCCCGCTGAGCCCTGCACCGACCGCATCGATGATCGTCTCATAGTCCGCATCGGTATGGCCTGCGCTGACGATCACGCCGCCGGCGACCAGCCGCGCGATCGACGCCGCATCGGTCAGTTCGGGGGCGAGCGTCACCATCACGCGGCCCTTGCGCGGGCGGATCAACAACTCGATCATCGCATCGTCGAGCAGCCGGAACTTGGCGGGGTCGTGGATGCCCTTGCGCGACGGGTTGATCCACGGCCCTTCGATGTGCGCACCGACCACGCCGGGAACGCCAGCCTCGATCGCGGCGTCCATCGCGTCGAGCGTCGCCGCGATCACGTCGGGCGTGTCGCTGATCAGCGTCGGCATGAACGCGGTCGTGCCATAGGGCGCATGCGCCGCACCGATCGCGGCGATGCCCTCGACGGTCGGCTGGTCGTTGAGCAACACGCCGCCGCCGCCGTTGACCTGCGTATCGATGAAGCCGGGAACGAGCCAGCCGTTCTGGAGGTCGATCGCGTCCGACGGCGTACCGTCGAGTGCGGTTATCGACACGATCCGGCCGCCCTCGACCGTGATCGTCGCGCCGGTCAGCAGGGTGTCGGCGGTGACGATCGTGCCGTTTACGAAATGCATCTGCAGCGAACTCATACCGTCTTCGTGACCTTGCTGAGGTGGAGCGGCGCGTCGGGGTTGAGCCCGCGGCGCAGCGAGAGCGCGTTGGCCATTCGGTAGAAGCTTTGGATCATCAGGATCGGCTCGATCGCCGGATGCGCGGTGAACGCGGCGGGATCTGTTTCACCGTTCGCCTTCGCATCGGCGAGACATACGCGTGCGCCGCGTGCGGCAAACTCGGTTGCGGCCTCCCGCACGCCATCGCCGGCCGTATCGGAAGTCGCGAACGCGATTACCGGGAAGCCGTCGTTGACGATCGCCATCGGCCCGTGGCGGACCTCGGCGGCGCTGAACGCCTCGGCATGGAGCGCACAGGTTTCCTTGAGCTTCAATGCCGCTTCCTGCGCGATGCCGTAGCCATAGCCGCGACCGATCACGAACAGGTTGTTCGCATCGGCCAAGGCATCGACCACCGACGTCCAGTTCGCACCGAACGCGAGCGTCAGCATGTCGGGGAGCGTGTCGATCGCCTTGGTCAGTGCGTCGTTCTGCGACCACGCCGCGGTCAGCGCCGCGAACGCCGCGAGCGCGCAGATATAGGATTTGGTCGCCGCGACCGAGCGCTCTGGCCCGGCCTTCAGCGCGATCATCGTGTCGGCCATCTCGGCGAGCGGCGAACTCTCGTCGTTGACGAACGCGACGACATGCGCGCCCGCCGCCTGATAGGCGGACACGGTCGAAAGCAGGTCGGGGCTGCGGCCGCTCTGCGATACCGCGATCACGAGCGCGGTGCCGGGCGCCATCGGTGCGGCATAGACCGACGATACCGACGGCGCGGCCGATGCGACCGGCACGCCGAGCAGCGTCTCTATCAGGTATTTGCCATAGGTCGCTGCATGATCGGACGAGCCGCGCGCGCAGGTCACGACCACGGCAGGTGGCGCCGCGCGGAGGCGCTCACCGAGTGCGGCCAGCGCCTCGCGGTTGGCGGCGAGCAGCCGCGCGACCGCGTCGGCAGCTTCGGCGGCTTCGCTATACATCAGCGTCGGCGGCGACTCTATGGTCGCAGTATCGATAGTCTCGGTCACGGTAAGCCCCCCGGCCGGCGCCCGTGCGCCAGCGTCAGATGTCGTTCAGTTCGGCGACGAGGTCGTACGCGTCGCCACGATAGTAGGATTGGGTGAATTCGGCGGCCCGGCCATCGCGCAGGAAACCACGGCGCTCGATGAACAGGCCGGCATGGCCTGCATCGACGCCGAGCATCTTGGCATGCTCCGGGCTGAAATGAACCGCGCGCAGGCGTTGCAACGCGCGGACCGGACGGTTGCCCGCCGCTTCGAGCGCTTCGTACAACGAGTCCTGGACGGCATCGATCGTCGGCAGGCAGTATCCGGCGATCGTCGAATATTCGAGTGCCATCGGGGTGTCGTCAGCGTAGCGAATGCGCTGGAACCGGTACACCGCCGAGCCAGGCGACAGCCCGAGCGACAGCGATTCCTCGGGCGTCACCATACCGATCGTCCGGCTGACCCATGCGCTGCTCGGCGTGCGACCGCGCGACTGCATATCCTCCGAGAAGGACGACAGTTTCGAGAAGCTCTTCTCGACGCGAGTGGCGACGAACGTCCCCGCGCCGCGGCGGCGGGTGAGCAGGCCTTCCTCCACCAGCCCGCCGATCGCTTTTCGCACGGTGATGCGCGACACGTCGTATTCGATCGCAAGATCGCGTTCGGCCGGCAGCGCATCGTCCTTGGCCAGCACGTTGCGGTTGATCGCATCGCGGATCAACTGCTGAAGCTGGACGTACAACGGCGCGGGATTGCCATCCCGGAACCTGCCAATGCTCGTTGAAAAGGACATGAAGGCGACTTTCGATGATGCCGGAGCGGGCCTCGAAACGAGAATGACCCGGCAACCGATCTTGGATACGTTATGTATTGGTATTGTTCAAGCGGCTTGACCGACTGTGTTTCTGAGTACGGCCTTGAGATTTCGTACGCGCGTAACATCGGTATTGCGACGCGCGGCCGCAGCAAAGCCGAATTGACGCTGGCGCGCAGTCGTTGCGGACGTGCCGTCTTCGTTGCTAGATGCGACGAGACTGCCGCAGGACGCGTGGACTTCCCCGATGCCCGTCGCGAGGATTTCCGAGACGTTGCCAGCATCGATGCCGCTACCGGCGAGGATCACGATGCGGCCCGCGGCACGACGATGGAGCGTGTCCAGCATCGCGAGCCCGTCGACCGCCTTGGGTTCGCCGCCTGAGGTCAGGACGCGGTCGAAACCGAGTGCGATCGCGGCGTCGAGTGCGGCCGGCATGTCATCGCACAGGTCGATCGCACGGTGCAGCGTCAGCGATAGTGGCACGCTACGCGCCGTACTCAAGGTGCGGGCATGGGTGACGAGCGCCGCGAGTAGATCGGTGTCGAGGCTGTGGTCAGCGCGGCTGGCGCCGATCACGACGCCCGCAAGGCCTGCGTCGCTGGCGGCGGTCATGTCCGCGGCAATCATGGCCGCCTCGCGCGCGTTATAGTGGAAGCCGCCTTCGCGGGGTCTGGCGAGCAGATGGACGGGAATCGAAATGGCCGTCGCCGCGGCGATCAGAGAGGGCGAGGGGGTCAGTCCACCTAAAGCCAGAGCCGCGCACAACTCAATCCGGTCGCCGCCACCCGCGACGGCCGAATCGAGCCCCGCGATATCGTCGACACAGATTTCTAAGGTCATCAGGCAGCCTTCAGTGAATGGTAATAATATTACGTTTGGCCGATCGAATCGCATGCTTCAATCCCCAAAAATATGGAGACCGGTAAGAAAATGGTATTAGAGCTCGTTCGGCGCTTGGAGCGGGCAGGCGCCTGTCTGAGGGCTCTAAGGCCTTGTAAGGGCCTATTATACAACGAGAAAACCAGAGGATGGGCGGCTGACCGAATTGGTAACCAAACTGTAATTTCCGATGGATTCCGAAATCAAATTGGTTATACGGTAGCCCTACCAAGTCGCTTAGATAGTAACCAAAACAGTACCAAGCGACGGGTGATCAAAGGGGCGCGGCATGCGTCGGGGTGGCGCTGCGGCGCTGAGGGAAGGGGCTTTGACGATGGTTTTCCGTAAGCAGATTTTGTTGGCTTCGAGCGCGGCCGTGTTCGTCGCCGCAACGCCGAGCGTATTCGCGCAGGTTGTCGCACCATCGGCTGAGGCTGCCGCAGCGCCGCAAACTGCCACGCCGGCCGCTCCCGTCGCCGACGAAACCGGCGATGACATCGTCGTTACCGGTATCCGGGGCAGTTTGCGTAGTGCGATTGCGGTTAAGCGTCAGGCCAATGCGATCGTCGACGTCATCAGTGCCGAGGCGATCGGCAAGTTCCCGGACCGCAACGTCGCCGAATCCCTCTCGCACGTTCCCGGCGTCAGCATCGATCGTCGCTTCGGCGAGGGCGAGAAGGTTGCGATCCATGGTACCGATCCGGCGCTCAACCGCATGCTGCTCGACGGCCACGCGGTCGCCTCGGCCGACTGGGGCGGCAACGACAACGACCCGACCAGCCGTACCTTCAACTATTCGCTGCTCGCCCCCGAGCTCGTCGAGCGCCTCGAAGTCTACAAGTCGCCTGAGCCGCGGATCGAGGAAGGCAGCATCGGCGGCACCGTCATCGTCCGTACGCGCCGTCCGCTCGACACGCCCGCCAACTCGATCTTCGCATCGGGTGGCTATTCGTACAACGACCGTGCCGACAAGGGTAACGTCCGCGCTTCGGGTCTGTACAGCTGGCACAACGAGGGCGGCACGTTCGGCGTGCTTGGCGCCGTCACCTATGACAAGCAGAGCCTGACCCGCGCAGGCGTCGAATTCTTCGGCTTCGAGAATGCCAGCGACCGCTTCTTCCAGAAGGATACGAACGGAGTGCTCGTCCGCGACGCGAGCGGGCAGCCGGTCTTGAAAAATACCGCTGCGACCGTCACCGGCGGCACGCGCCAGGACCTTGCCAACGCGGTATCGCCGTTCGGCATCAACTACGCGTATTTCACGCAGGAGCGTAAGCGCATCAGCTATGTCGGCACGGTCCAGGCCAAGCCGACCGACGACATCACGCTGACGCTGAACGGCCTGCATATCGACGGCAACTACAACAACAGCAGCCAGTCGATGTACGTGATCCCCGGCGCGTGGAGCGGCGACGTTCTCCAGTCGGCGACGGTCGCGAACGGCGTCGTCACCAATGCCAGCTTCGGCGCGGCCTCGGCGAACAGCCAGAGTGCGCAGCTCGATCTGCTGATCCGCAAGACCAAGCTGACCACCGACAACCTCAACTTCGTCGGCGAATGGGAAGGTCCGGGCGGCTCGAGCGTGTCGGCGACGGCCGGCTGGAGCAAGGCGATCGGCGGGCGCAATCCCGAATATCTGCTCGATGTGCGGACCGACCTTCCGTACAGCTACGGCTTCACCTCCGACAGCGCGAACGTCGACTATGTCGGCGACCTGACCAACCCCGCGAACTATCGCCGCAGCAACGGCGCGCAGCCCCAGACGATCGATGGCGCCCCCGTCATCGTCAACGGTACGCAGCTTAACGCGGCGCGCGCGGGTGGTATCGATTTCTCCAAGACGATCGATCGCGATTACTACGCAGGCTATGACGCGGTCATCCCGTTCGAGGCGGGGCCGTTCAAGGAAATCCGCATCGGCGGCAAGTTCACCGATCACCGCAATCGCCTGAACGCGAGCGGCTTCAACAACTACTCGACCTCGAACTACACGCTGGCGAGCCTCGGCGTCGACACGATGACGACGCCGAACGGCACGTTCGACGGCACCGGCGGCACCGGCAACGCGACCAAGTACATCAACCTGTCGCAGCAGACGGTCATCGACATCCTCGCCAATTCGGTGAACGTCGCCGTCGCCAAGCCGACCGCGTCGTACATCGTCGACGAGACGGTCGCGGCGAACTACGTCCAGCTGAACTTCGATCAGAGCGGCTTCCGCGGCAACATCGGTGGTCGTCTGGTCTATACCAAGAACGTGTCGAACTATGCCGATCAGGTCTCCGGCGAAGAAGGCACCCTGCCAACGATCGTGCCGCAGCGTGTTCAGAACGACTATCTGAAGTTTCTCCCAAGCCTGAACGTTGCCTATGAGGCGGGCGCCCACCTGATCTTTCGCGGCAGCGCCGCCAAAGTCATTGCTCGCCCGCGCTACGAACAGCTCGGTGGGTCGGTCGGTCGCAACGACATCACGCTGGATGCAAGCGGCGGCAACCCGAACCTGAAGCCGTACCAGTCGACCAACTACGAACTGTCCGCAGAATATTATCCGCGCGAAGGTACACTGTTGTCGCTCGAACTGTTCCGTCGCGAGGTGAAGGATTACATCCTTAATCGGCAGACCCGCCAGACGTTCTTCAACGAGCTTAACCAGGTCAACGCATCCTATCTCGTGTCGCAGCCGATTAATGGTGGCGACGCGAACGTCAACGGTGCGCTGGTCTCCGCGCAAGGTGAAATCTGGCACGGCTTCGGGCTGCAGGCGAACTATTCGTATGCCGAAAGCTCGACTGACGAAGGGCTGAACCTGCCTTATCTGTCAAAGCACACCGTCAACGTGATCCCGTATTACGAGAACGGGCCGTTCCAGGCGCGACTGAGCTATAACTATCGGTCGTCGTATTTCCGCCAAATCGGTCGCCTGAACGCGATCGACATGGTCGCGCCGTACAGCCAGCTCGATTTCTCGGCAGGCTTCAACCTGACCAAGGCGGTGACGCTGACGGTCAACGCGCAGAACCTGCTCGACTCGACCTATACGCAGTATAGCGGCTCGCGCGATCGGCCGACGGCGTTCTACAAGAACGGCCGCACGTACGTCGCGTCGGTCTCGTTCAGGATGTAACACGGGGGCGCGTCGGGAACGGCGCGCCCTCCTCTTTGACGCTCTCTATGACGGAAGCACACCGCCACGCATGATATCGGGACGGATCAGGACAGGGTTGCAGCGGATCGGGCAGTGGGGTGCCGGGTTCGCTTCGGCCGTCCTGATGCTGGTGCCGCTATTGGTGCCGCTGCCCGCCGCGGCAGAGCGGATCGACCTCGATGCGGGGTGGAGCTTCTGGTTGGCGAAAGATGCGCCGGCTGATCCGGCGTGGCTGAAAGCCGATCCGGTGGGGGCGCAGAGCGTTGTGGTTCCGCACAGCTGGCCGCTGTCGCGTGGTGCGGCCGCCGAGGGCGTCGGCTGGTATGCGCGGACGCTGGTGGTGCCGGAGGCGATCGTCGGCAAGCATCTCGAACTGCATTTCGATGCAGTGTTCTATGCAGCGCGCGTTTGGGTGAACGGGACGCTCGTCGGTAGCCACGAGGGCGGGCATACCGCGTTCGACCTCGACGTCTCGAAAATGCTGAAGCTGGGCGCAAATCGGATCGTCGTCTCGGCCGATGACCGGCCGGGGTTTGCGACGATTCCGGGATACGCGATGCGTCTCCAGGGTTCGGGGAACGTCTGGTACGACTGGTGGCATAGCGGCGGGATCACGCGCGACGTGTCGCTGCGGATCGCTGAGGGTGGATTGATCCGCCGCCAGCGGATTCGCCAGGTCCTGCGCGCCGATAGCGCGACGGTCACCAGCGGTGTCGCGATCGAAAATATCGACGCGAAGGCGCATACCTACGGACTGACGACGATCGCGATCGATCCAGACGGCCGCGAGGTTGCGCGGACATCCAGGAGCGTGATGGTGGCTGCGTCTTCGGCGGCGACGCCCGATGCTGCGCTGACGATTACCAAGCCGCAGCGGTGGCAGATCGGTGCGGGGAAGCTGTATCGGATCGTCGCCGAGTTGCGCGACGAGAAGGGCGTGGTGGTCGACCGGCGCGAGGATACGATAGGCCTGCGCACGCTCGCGCTCCGCGACCGGCGGCTGTACGTCAACGACGTCGCGGTGCGCCTTACCGGCGTGACGCGGCATGAGGATTCGCCGTGGGAGGGTGCCGCCGAAACGCGCGGGACGATCCTGCACGACATGCGCGATCTCGCCGCGCTGCACGTCACGCTGACGCGGCCGGTGCATTACCCGCAGCCGCAGAGCGTGTTCGATGCGGCGGACCGCGCGGGGATACTGCTGATCCCCGAGATCCCGATCTGGCAGATGACCGCGGCGCAATTGGGTGATCCGCGGCTGCTGGTCCGCGCCAAGGCGATGATGGCCGAGATGATCGCCGAGAGCGGCAATCATCCGAGCGTGCTAGCGTGGAGCGTGATGAACGAGAGCGAGGCCGCGACGCCGCAGGGGCTCGCGTTCGTGAAGGCCATGAAGGCGCATATCAACGCGATCGATCCCGGCCGGTTCGTGACCTTCGCGGACTCCGAGATCGCGATCCGGCCGGTCCGCGTGCCCGCACTGGTCGAGGCCGATTTCGTCATGGCCAACGCCTATTTCGGGACATGGAGCGGCGCGGCGTCGGGCGTCGGTCCGTGGCTCGACGCGTTCGGCAAGGCGTATCCCGACCGGATGCTGGTCATCTCCGAATTCGGCTGGCCTGGGCCGTTCTCGAAGGACAGCGCGAGCGCGGACGTGGCGCGCACCGAAAACCTCAAGGACCAGCTCGCGGCGTTCGCGACGCGGCCTTGGGTCGGTGGTGCGATCTTCTGGAGCTATTCGGATTACCGTTCGAACAAGAACCTCTTCGCGGGGCTTGCCGATGGCTATGTCGATCATGGTCTGGTCGATCCCGATCGCCAGCGCCGGCCGAGCTATTTCGCCTGGGAGGCCGCCAATCGCGCGGTCTCCGCGACCGTCGACCTGACGATGGCGGGCGAGATCCCGACCGGCTTCACCGCGACCGTTGCGGGGGCTGCGAGGGACGCGTTGCCGTCCTATCCGCTGATCGGTGCGCGGCTACACTGGCGCGCGATGGGCGGCGATCGCGTGTTGCTCGGCGAGGGTGAGGAGGCGCTGCCGGTGATCGCGCCGGGTGGCACGGCGAAGGTCTCCGCATCGTGGGCGGGTCGTCTTTCGCCCGTCACGGTTACGGTCGATATCCTGACCGCGGAAGGCGCGCGCGCCGGCGGCGTCGTCCGCGATTACGAACCGTTCAAGGCGGGGTCGGCCGCCTATCCGCCCGATCCTGCGCAATTGCCGAAGGCTCCTTCATGATCCGTTTCCGCCCGCTCGCATTCGCGCTGTTGATGACGTCCACCGCAGCGCTGGCCGAGGGCCCGAAGCTGATCCCGATGCCGGCCTCGGTCGAGGCGAAGGCGGGGACGCTGACGATCGGCGAGGGGACGGGGATCGTCGCCGGCGATCCGGGAGCGAAGACGGCGGCGCGGTTGCTGGTGCAGCAGGTGAAGGTCGTGCGCGGGCTGACGCTGGCGGGCGACGCGGGCACTGGGCCGATCCGGTTCGTGCGGGATGCAGGCGTTGCGGGTGACGAAGCGTATGTGCTGACCGTCGACACGAACGGCGTGACGATCGCAGCGAGCGGCGACGCGGGGCTCGTCCACGGCGCGATGACGCTGGCGCAGTTGCTCAGCCCCGACGCGGCGATCGGCAAGCCGGTCGTGCTGGCGGCGATGACGATCCGCGACGCACCGCGCTTCAAGTGGCGCGGGCTGATGATCGATCCGGCGCGGCATTTCGTGCCGATGCCGACGTTGTACGCGATGGTCGATCAGCTCGCGGCGCAGAAGATGAACGTGCTGCATCTGCACCTGACCGACGATCAGGGCTGGCGGATGGAGATCAAGCGCTATCCCGATCTGACGCGTATCGGCGCTTGGCGCACGCCGCCGTCGAGCGGTGGCGCGCCGGGGCCGAAGGTCGGCGGGGTCTATACGCAGGCCGAACTGAAGGCGCTGGTCGCCTATGCGAAGGACCGCGCGATCACGGTGGTCCCCGAGATCGACCTGCCGGGGCATGCGCAGGCGGCGGTGGCGTCGTATCCGGCGGAGGTCGGCGTGCTCGGCGATCGTCCCGCGGTCAGCCACGACTGGGGCGTGAATCCGTGGCTGTTCAGCCCGGAGGATCGCAGCATGACCTTCATCAAGCATGTCCTCGACGAGCTGATGGACGTGTTTCCGTCGCAGTTCATCCATCTCGGCGGCGACGAGGCGGTCAAGGACCAGTGGGAGCGGTCGCCCGCGGTGCAGGCCAAGATGAAGGCGCTCGGGCTGAAGACCGAGATGCAGATGCAGAGCTGGATGATCGACCAGCTCGGCGAGTATCTGGCGAAGCACGGCCGCCGCATGATCGGCTGGGACGAAATTCTCGAAGGGGGCCTGCCGCCGTCGGCGTCGGTGATGTCGTGGCGTGGCGAAAAGGGCGCGGTCGAGGCCGCCAATCAGGGCCATGACGTGGTGCTGAGCCCCGCGCCGACGCTGTATCTGGACAGCCTGCAGAGTACGCGTGGCGACGAGCCGGCGGGGCGAATCTCGGGCGGCGATGCGATCGTGACGCTTGCCGATCTCTACAAATACGAGCCCGAGCCGAAGGGCCTTGCGCCCGACAAGGCGCAGCATGTGCTGGGCGCGCAAATCAACGCGTTCAGCGAGTATTTCGTGACGCCAGAACAGTTGCAGCATGCGACCTTCCCGCGGCTGTCGGCGCTGGCCGAGCGGACATGGTCGCCGAAGAGTACGCAGGACTATGCAGGCTTCGTCGCGCGGCTGGAGCCTCAGATGGGGCGGTATGCGCGGGCCGGAATCGCGGCGGCGGACAGCGCGTTCGCGGTCGACTTCGCGGTGCAGGGCACGCGCGGCGATGCGCTGCGGGGGCGCAAGGTGCCGGTCACGCTGGCGACGCAGGCGGGCTATGGCACGATCCGCTACACGCTCGACGGCAAGGCGCCGACCGCGCGGTCGAAGGCCTATGCGTCGCCGCTGTCGCTCAAGCCTGGCGTGGTCGTTCGCGCGGCTGCCTTTACCAACGACGGGCGTCCGACTGCGGTGCCGCGGCTGTTCGAGACGAGCCGTGCCGCGCTGTTGCGCCGGTCGAATTCGGAGATGGTCGCGTGCCCGGGCGGGTCGCTCAACCTGCGCGTACCGCTGACCGCAGAGGCGACCGCGCTGGCACCGGTGTACAACATCAACATTTTCGACTCGTGCACGATGTATCCGGCCGCGCCGCTCGACGTGGCGCGGGGCTTCAGCGTCGATGTCGCGCGGCTCGCCCGGCATTACGGGCTGGCGCACGATGCGAGCAAGCTGGTGCCGCATTATGCGGTGACCACCTACGGCGAACTCGTCGTGCGCGCGGGCGGCTGCAAGGGGACGATCGCGGCGACCTTCCCCCTGCCCGACCCGGCGACGAGCCCCAACCGCATGACGTTCCGCGGCAAACTTCCCGAGGGGAAGGGTGACGCCGACCTTTGCCTGCAATTTACCCAGTCGCTCGAGTCTCCGATCTATGCGGTGGACTCGATGCAGCTGACGGAGACGAACTGATGCGTTGGACTGTACTTCTCCTGCTCGCAAGCGCTGCTACCCCCGTCTGGGCCGCACCACGTACCAGCGTCGCGCTGGACAGCGGCTGGTCGATGCGGATCGATCCGGCCGACACGGCTGCGGCGAAGGCGCATCCCAAGGCGGCACGCTGGCTCCGCGCGACCGTGCCGGGCAGCGCGCAGACCGACCTGATGGCCGCGAAGATCGTGCCGGATCCGTACAAGGGCCTGAACGAGGCGAAGATCCAGTGGGTCGGGCTGACCGACTGGCAGTATCGCACGACCTTGCGGATGACCGCCGAACAGCTTGCGCGCGACCATGTCGACCTCGTGTTCGACGGGCTCGATACCTTTGCCGAGGTGCGGTTGAACGGGACCAAGCTGCTCGCCGCGGACAATGCGCACCGGCGCTGGCGCGTGCCGGTCAAGGCGGTGCTGAAGCCGGGTGCGAACGAGTTGCTCGTCACGTTCCGCTCGCCGATCCGGATGTTGCAGCCGATGGTGCTGAAGGCGAAGAACCCGCTGCCCGGCGAATATGATTCGATCTATGGCGACGAGCCGATGGGCAAGCAGACCTCGCCCTATATCCGCAAGCCGAAATACCAGTATGGCTGGGACTGGGGTCCCCGGATCGTCACGCAGGGGATCTGGCGCCCGGCGCGGATCGAGGCGTGGGACGACGCGCGGATCGAGGCGTTTCGCGTAACGCAGGAAGGGCTGACCAAGGCCGAGGCACGGTTGTCCGCCGAACTCGACGTGGTCGCGGGCGAAGAACGTCCCGTGACGGTGCAGGTCGCGGTCACCGGTCCCGATGGGCGCGTGTCGCAGGCGGCACGGACCGTCACCGTCGCGGCGGGTGCGAGCCATGTCGCGGTGCCGGTGAGCATAGCCAATCCGCAGCCCTGGTTCCCCGCGGGCTATGGTGCGCAACCGCTTTACACCGTCAAGGCGACGCTGACCGACGGTACCGCGACGATTGACACCGCGCAGCGCCGCACCGGCCTGCGCACCGTCGAACTGCGCCGTGAGAAGGATGCGCAGGGCCGCGGGTTCGCGTTCGTCGTCAATGGCATCCCGGTGTTCGCCAAGGGCGCGAACCTGATCCCGTTCGACATGTTTCCCGCACGCGTGCCCGAGAGCCAGATTCGCACCGTCATGGCCGGCGCGCGCGACGCCAATATGAACATGATCCGCGTGTGGGGCGGCGGCTATTATCTCGACGACGCGTTCTACGACATCGCCGACCAGATGGGCTTGATGGTGTGGCAGGACTTCATGTTCGGCGGGTCCGTCACTCCCCCCGACCGCGACTTCCGCGAGACCGTCCGGATCGAGGCGGAGGAACAGGTCGACCGGCTCCAGGCGCATCCCTCGATCGTGCTGTGGGCGGGCAACAACGAAGTGCTCAGCGGCTGGGCGAACTGGTCCGACCGGATCGCGTACAAGAAGGCGGTCGGCGCGG
The DNA here is from genome assembly GCA_040388215.1 of Pseudomonadota bacterium. Classification (GTDB taxonomy): domain Bacteria; phylum Pseudomonadota; class Alphaproteobacteria; order Sphingomonadales; family Sphingomonadaceae; genus Sphingomonas. The sequence continues at coordinate 49,517 of JAZKCH010000015.1, forward strand.
ACGAGCAGGAGCGGATCGGCGTCGGCATGGCGGTGATCTTCGACCGCGTGCTGCGCGATGCCGCCGAACGCCGCGATCCCGATGCGGTCTATTGGCCGGGCTCGCCGAGCAGCAACTACGAGGACAAGCCCGACATCGATAGCGATGGCGACCGGCATTATTGGGACGTCTGGGGCGGCAAGAAGCCGGTCGAGGCGTATCTCGACAGCTGCCCGCGCTTCATGTCCGAATACGGCCTGCAGTCGATGCCCGAGATGAAGACGATCCGGACGTTCGCGACCGACGCGGACTTCTCGCCGACCTCGCCGGTGATGAAGGCGCACCAGAAGTTCCTCAAGGGCGAGGGTAACGACCGGCTGCTGTTCTACATCCGCGAGAAATACCGAGAGCCGCGCGACTTTGCGGAGTTCGTGTATCTGAGCCAGGTAATGCAGGCCGAGGGGATCGAACTCGCCGCGCTGCACCATCGTGCGTGCCGGCCGGTGACGATGGGGTCGCTGTTCTGGCAGATCAACGACGTCTGGCCGGGCGCGTCATGGGCGAGCATCGATTATTACGGCCGCTGGAAGGCGCTGCAATTCCGGGCGCGGCGTTTCTACGCGCCGCTGGCGATCTCGGCCGAGCGCAAGGATGGGGCGACCAAGATCAGCCTGATCTCGGACGCGACGGTGCCGACCGAGGCGGTGTGGCGGGTGCGGACGCTAGACGTCGACGGTAAGGTTCTCGCGACGACCGAGACGCCGGCGACGTTGGCGCCGTTGTCCGCAACCGCGGTCGCGACGCTGCCTGATGCGACGCTGTTCGCGGGTGGCGATCCAGCGCGGACGATCGCGGTGGCGGAGTTGCTCGTCGATGGCCGCGTGACGTCGCGCGTGCTGGTGTCGGTAGCGCCGAAGACGATGACGCTGCCCGATCCAGGACTGACCGCGACATGGGCGGGCGATCGTCTGACGCTGACCGCGACGAAGCTGGCGCGCGCCGTGTGGCTCGATTTCGGCAAGGTCGAGGCGACGCCGTCGGACAATGCGTTCGATCTGCTGCCGGGGGAGAGCGTTACGGTGACTGTAGCGTCGAAAACGTCGGCGGCGGCGCTGAAACGCGCGCTGACGATCCGGACACTGGCCGGGCAAGTCGTTCCCAAGTGATCCGCGTCGGTCGAATCCTGCTGGTCGTGATCGGCCTGGCGATGGCGGCCCCGGTGCTGGCAGAACCCGCGGCGCGGCCCGCGGCGGGGCCGATCACGCGCGTGTTGGACACCGGATGGGAGGTTCGGCTCGCGCCGGGCGACGCCAACGCGGCCGCGCACAAGGCGGCGACACGCTGGTTGCCCGCGCGCGTGCCGGGATCGGTGCAGACCGACCTGCGTGCCGCGCATTTGCTCGCCGATCCGTGGGTCGGCGAGGGCGAGCGTGCCGCGCAATGGGTCGGGCTGTCCGACTGGCAGTATCGGACCGTCTTCACGCTGGATCCGGCGACGCTGGCGCGCGCGAATGTCGATCTCGCCTTCGACGGGCTCGACACGTTCGCGACCGTCCGCGTCAACGGGACGGCCGTGCTCCGCGCCGACAACATGTTCCGCAGCTGGCGGGTCGCGGCCAAGGCGCTACTGAAGCCTGGTCGCAATGTCATCGAGATCGATTTCGAATCGCCGATCCGCAAGCTCCTGCCGCGCGCGCTGGCCGAGAAGGTGCCGTTGCCGGGCGCCTATGACACCGCGTTCGGCGACGAGCCGAAGGGCCGCCAGACCGCCAATTACGTGCGCAAGGCGGCCTATCATTATGGCTGGGACTTCGCACCGCGGATCGTCACGATCGGCGTCGGCAAGCCGGTCCGGATCGAGGCGTATGACGGTCTCCGCCTGAGCGACTTCCATGTCGCGCAGGTGCATCTCGACGACAGCGTCGCGGTGCTCGATGCGGCGGTGGAGATCGACGCCGCGACGCCGCGGACCGTCGACGTGCGCGTGGATATCGCCGGCCCCGATGGCAGGACGCTGCATCTCGACCGCCGCGTTACTTTGTTTGCCGGGCTGAACCCGGTCGTGCTGCCGGTCCGGATCGAACGCCCGAAACGCTGGTGGCCGGTCGGGTACGGCAAACCCGATCTGTACGCGGTCACCGCGACCGTCACCGAAGCGGGACGCATGCTCGGCACCGCGACACACGATATCGGACTGCGCACCGTCGAACTGCGCCGCGATACCGATCGCTGGGGGCGCGGCATGGCGTTCGTGATCAACGGCGTGCCGATCTTCGCCAAGGGCGCGAACCTCGAGCCCGCCGACAGCATCGCGTCGCGCGTCCCTGCGGCGCGCACCGATGCGGTGCTGGAGGCGGCGGTCGCGGCGAACATGAACATGCTGCGGATCTGGGGCGGGGGCTATTATCCCGACGATGCGGTATTCGCCAAGGCCGACCGGCTGGGGCTGATGCTGTGGCAGGATTTTATGTTCGGCAACGCGCTGCCCGCCAACGACGCCGCGCTGCGCGAGAGCACGCGGCTGGAGGCGATCGACCAGGTCCGGCGGCTGCGCGACCACCCCTCGCTGGTGATCTGGAACGGCAATAACGAGGTCCAGACCGGGTGGGACAATTGGAGCGACCGCAAGGCGTTCGCGCGTGCGCTCGGGCCCGATGGGCAGGAGGCGTTCGGCGCGCACCTCCGCCGGTTGTTCGACAAGGATCTGCGCGCGGTCGTCAACACACTGTCGCCGACCACGCCTTATTGGGGTGGTTCGCCGACCACCGATTATGACGGCATCTCCGAAGTGAAGACCGATGGCGATGTGCATTACTGGGATGTCTGGGCGCGGTCGCCGCTCGAGGATTACCTGACCACCGAAAACCGCTTCATGTCCGAATTCGGGCTGCAATCGATGCCGGGGCTGCGCACCACGCGCGAAATGCTGGGAGCGCGTCGCCCGGAGGACATGCCGGTCCAGATCGTCGGCAGCGCGTATGACAGCGGCAAGGGCAATGGCCGCATCCTCGGCTATATCCGCGCCGACTACGGCGAGCCGACATCGTTCGTCGACTATATCTATCTGTCGCAACTGCTCCAGGCGGAAGGCCTGGAGATGGCGGTGATCCACCAGCGCGCATCGCGTCCGCAGAATATGGGCACGCTGTACTGGACGCTCAACGACAGCTGGCCCGGACTGATCAATTCGATCTGGGCGGGGCAGGCCTGGGGCAGCATCGACTTCCACAATCGCTGGAAGGCGAGCCATTACCGCGCCCGGCGTTTCTATGCGCCGGTCACGATCGGCGCGCAGCATATCAAGGGCAATACCGTCGTCACGCTGATCTCCGACAAGCGCGAGGCGTTTCCGGCGCGCTGGCGGCTGCGGGTGATCGACCGCGACGGAACGCAGCTGTCGGAACGCGGCGGCATCGTGGATGCGACGCCGCTCGCGGCGATGTCGCTGGGCAAGTTCGCCGACGCGGACCTGCTCGGCAAGGCGGATCCGTCGCGGACCTTCGCGGTGGCGGACGTGACCGTGGATGGCGCGGTCGTGGCGCGGCAGTTCGTCTATTTCGCCAAGGCGAAAGACGTCGCGCTGGCCGATCCCGCGCTGAAGGCGACCATCGTCGCCAGCCCCGGCGGTTATGCGCTGACTGTCTCGGCCAGATCGCTCGCGCGGGGCGTCTGGATCGACTTCGGCGATTGCGACGCGACGCTGTCCGACAATGCCTTCGACCTCGCCGCCGGCGACACCGTGACGATCTCGGTCCGCTCCGATGCATCGCTCGCGACGCTCCAACACGCCCTCTCGGTCCGCAGCCTGTTCGGCGCGACCGTCCCGACCAAGGCTACATCATGATCCGCAATGCGCTGTTCGCTACCCCGCTCGCCGCCCTGCTCGCCACGTCCGCGCTTGCGCAGACGGTCGATCCGGCGGTCCGCAGCATGACGCTCGACGAGAAGGCGGCGCAGTTGCAGAGCGTCGCGCCGGCGATCCCGCGGTTGAACCTGCCGGCCTATGATTACTGGAACGAGGGGCTGCACGGGCTCGCGCGCAACGGCGTGGCGACGGTGTTTCCGCAGGCGATCGGCCTCGCCGCGACGTGGGACGAGGCGCTGCTCAGGCGGGTGGGCGATGTCGTGTCGACCGAGGCGCGCGCGAAGTCCAATGCGCTGCCGGCGGGCGACCGCGAACGCTATCAGGGGCTGACGATCTGGTCGCCCAACATCAACATCTTCCGCGATCCGCGTTGGGGGCGGGGGCAGGAGACGTATGGCGAGGATCCGTATCTAACGGGGCGGCTGGGGGTTGCGTTCATCGGCGGGTTGCAGGGGCCGTACCTTGCGCATCCGAAGGTGATCGCGACGCCGAAGCATTTGGCTGCGCATAGCGGGCCCGAGGCGGGGCGCGACGGGTTCGATGTCGATATCTCGCCGCACGACCGCGAGGCGACGTTCCTGCCTGCGTTCCGGATGGCGCTGACCGAGGGCAAGGCGCTGTCGACGATGTGCGCATATAATGCGATCCACGGGGTTCCCGTGTGCGCGTCGGCGCCGTTGCTCGACCAGACGGTGCGCAAGGAGTGGGGCTTCAAGGGACTGATCGTGTCGGACTGCGATGCGGTCGGGAATATCTCGAACTACCATTATTATCGGCCGGATAATGCGAGCGGATCGGCGGCGGCGATTTCCGCAGGGATGGATTTCAATTGCGGGCGTACGTACGCGGCGCTTGGCGATGCGGTGCGGCGGGGGCTGGTGCCCGAGGCGACGCTCGACACGAGCCTGACGCGGACGTTTGCGGTGCGGCGGATGCTGGGCGGCGCGTTCGGGGCAACGAGCCCGTGGGACAAGATCAAGCCGACCGAATTCGACACGCCTGCGCACCGTGCGCTGGCGCTGGAGGCTGCGCGGAAGGCGATGGTGCTGGTCCAGAACAACGGCGTGTTGCCGCTTAAACCGTCGGCGAAGATCGCGGTCATCGGGCCGAATGCCGACAGCGTCGACGTGCTGGAGGCGAATTATCACGGTACGGCCGCGGCGCCCGTTACGCCGTTGGCGGCGCTGCGGACGGCGTTTGGCGGCGTGCGGTATGCTCAGGGGTCGAGCATCGCCGAGGGTGTGCCGGTCCCGGTGCCCGACACAGCGCTGTCGCTGCGCGGCGAGTATTTCCGGGGGAGCGATTTCGCGGGGACTCCCGTGGTGCGCGCCGACCGGACGATCGACTTCGATTGGGATCGCACCGCGCCCGCGCCGGGGATCGATCCGGCGGCGTTCTCGGTGCGCTGGACCGGCACGATCACCGCGCCGGCGGCGGGCGAGTATGTGTTCCGGCTCGACGTGCCGCGCTGCTTCGACTGCAAGGGGCATGATCCCTCGCGGTTGTGGATCGACGACAAGCTGGTCGCCGATGACGATGGCAGCGGCAAGGCCGTCGAGGCACCGGTGACGCTGACCGCCGGACCTCACGCGATCCGTGTCGAACTCGCGCATAGCGGTGAGGACCAGGGGCTGCGGCTGACCTGGACTGCGCCGGCCGACGCACAGGTTGCGGAGGCGGTTGCTGCCGCCAAGGATGCCGACGCGATCGTCGCGTTCGTGGGGCTGTCGCCCGCGGTCGAGGGCGAGGCGTTGCAGATCGGGGTCGCCGGGTTCTCGGGTGGCGATCGGACCGATATCGGGCTCCCCGCCGCGCAGATTCGCCTGCTCGAAGCGGCGAAGGCGACCGGCAAGCCGCTGGTGGTCGTGCTGATGACCGGCAGCGCGGTCGCGATGACCTGGGCGAAGGCGCATGCCGACGCGATCCTGGTCGGCTGGTATCCGGGGCAGGCTGGCGGGCAGGCGATCGCCGATACGCTGGTTGGCAAGAGCAATCCGGGCGGGCGACTACCGGTGACGTTCTACGCGAAGACGCGCGATCTGCCTGCGTTCATCGACTACAACATGCGTGAGCGGACCTATCGGTATTTTACCGGCACGCCGCTGTGGGGCTTCGGACACGGGCTGAGTTATACGCAGTTCGCGTATGCTGCGCCCAAACTCGCGCGCAACACGATTGCGGCGGGGGAGAGCGTCACGATCGAAGTACCGGTGCGTAATACCGGCAAGGTTGCGGGGGACGAAGTGGTGCAGGCGTATCTCGTGCCGCCCGAGCCGGCGGTGAAGCCGCGCTTCAACGATCCCGTCCTCCAGCGCCAGTTGGTCGGGTTCAGGCGCCAGACAGTGAAGCCGGGTCAGACGGCGCGCGTGGCATTTACGATCGATCCGCGGGGGATGAGTAGCGTCGATGCGGCGGGCAATCGAAGTGTCGTGCCGGGCGAATACCGGCTGCAGATCGGTGGCGGCCAGCCAGGCGACGGGCCGGGTGTCGAGACCGTCTTCACCGTGACGGGAAGCAAGGATTTGCCGAAATGATCGACCGCCGGATGCTCATCGCGGGCGCTGCGGCGCTCGGTGTCGCGGGACCGCTGCGGGCGGCCGCACCGTCGTTCGTCAGCAAGCGCCCGAAGCTTGGTGATCGTCGCTACACCAGTCGCGCGGTCGAGGCGGAGATCGCGCGCGTGTCGGCGAAGGTCGCCGATCCCGAACTCGCCTGGATGTTTGGCAATTGCTACCCGAACACGCTCGACACGACGGTGTTCATGGGTGTGGTCGACGGTAAGCCCGACGCGTTCGTGATCACCGGCGACATCGACTGCATGTGGCTGCGCGACAGCTCGGCGCAGGTCCATCCGTACCTCCCGCTGGCGAAGCGCGACCCGGCGTTGCGGACGCTGTTTCGCGGGCTGATCGCGCGGCAGGCGCGGTGCATCCTGATCGATCCGTACGCCAACGCGTTCATGCACGACCCGTCGGCGAAGACCAACCTGAGCTGGTCGCTGACCGACGACACGGTGATGAAGCCGGGCGTCGGCGAGCGCAAATGGGAGGTTGACTCGCTCTGCTACCCGATGTGGATCGCGCATGCCTATTGGCAGGCGACCGGCGACACCGTGCCGTTCGACGCGCTGTGGGCGGACGGCGCGCGCGCGTCGATCCGGACGTTCCGCGAGCAGCAGCGCAAGGACAGGCCGGGCCCGTATCGCTTTCGTCGCTCTTCGCCGATCGTCGGCGAGAGCATGGCGCTCGACGGCTATGGTCCGCCGTCGCGCCCGGTCGGGCTGATCCATTGCGGGTTCCGGCCGTCGGACGATGCGTGCGTGCTCCCGTTCCTGATCCCGTCGAACATCTTCGCGGTCCGTGCGCTGCGCCAACTGGCGGAACTCGCGACGCGCGCGCGGCCCGACGCGGCGCTGGCGGCGGATGCGAGCGCGCTGGCCGACGAGGTCGAGGCGGCGTTGCGGTTGCATGGGCTGACCAAGGGGCCGGATGGCCAGCCGGTCTGGGCGTATGAGGTCGATGGATACGGCAACGCGATCTTCATGGACGACGCCAATGTGCCGAGCCTCTCGGGGCTGGCGTATCTCGGTGCGGTGAAGGCCGACGATCCGCTCTGGCGGCGCACCGCGGCGCGCGCGTGGAGCAAGGACAACGCGTATTTCTTCACCGGCAAGGCGGCGGAGGGGATCGGCAGTCCGCATACGGGCTTGCGTGAGATCTGGCCGATGTCGATTGTGATGCACGCGTTGAACGCGCTCGAGACGGGCGACGACGCGACCGTCGCGCGGTCGCTGGCGGCGCTCAAATCGACGCATGGCGGGACCGGGTTCATGCATGAATCCTTCAATCAGGACGACGGCGCGAAGTTCACGCGGTCGTGGTTCGCCTGGGCCAACGGGCTGTTCGGCGAGCTGATCGTCGACATCGCCGCCAAAAATCCCGCCCTTCTCGGAGTCCGCGCATGACCATCACTCGCCGTATGCTCCTCGCCGGGAGCGGTGCGCTCGCGCTGACCGCGCGCGCGACGTTTGCCGCCACGCCGCGCGGGCAGCAGACTGCACCCGATCTGTTCGTTGGCACCGGTGGTCATGGCCATACCTATCCGGGCGCGACGCTGCCGTTCGGGATGGTGCAACTTAGCCCCGATACCGATGTCGAGCGCTGGGATGCGTGCTCGGGCTATCACCGCACCGACACGTCGATCATGGGGTTCAGTCATACGCATCTGTCGGGCACCGGGATCGGCGACATGCTCGACGTGCTGGTGGTGCCGACGCGTGGGCCGGTGCAGCTGACGCCGGGCACGCTCGCTGATCCGGATGCGGGGTATCGCCAGCGCTTCTCCGCCGAACATGCCGAGCCGGGCTATTACCGCGTGACGCTGGAATCGGGCGTGCGCGCGGAGCTGACCGTGACCGAGCGAACCGGCATCCAGCGGCATGTGTTTCCGGCTGGCGCGGGGCACATCCTCGTGAACCTATCGCACCTGGTGCTCGACAAGACCGACAAGGGCGTGCTGATCGACGATGCGTCGCTGAACATCGACGAGACCGGCATGCTGACCGGCAGCCGCCGCGTGTTCCGCTGGGCGAAGGGGCGGCGGATCCACTTCGCGATGCAGGTGTCGCGCAAGCCCGACCGGATCGTCTTCTACGGCGATGGCGACGTCGCGCAGTCTGCGGGCGCGAAGGGCGTTGCGGGCAAGCGCGTCAAGGCGGTGCTGCATTACGACGACGCTGGCGCTGCGCCGATCATGATCCGCACGGGAATCTCCGCGGTCGACGTTGCCGGCGCGCGCGCGAACCTTGCGGCGGAGGCGCGGCATTGGGATTTCGATCGCTACCGTGCCGATGCGACCAAAAGCTGGGCGCCCGCGCTCGCCGCCGTCAGCGTCGAGGGTGGCACGCCGGCGCAGCGCACGATCATGGCGAGCGCGCTGTACCATGCACAGCTCGCACCGACGCTCTTCTCGGATGTCGACGGGCGCTATGTCGGGCTCGACCGGCAGATCCACACGGTGACCGGCAAGGACCGTGCGTATAGTTCGTATTCGATGTGGGACACGTATCGCGCGCTGCATCCGCTGCTCACGCTGATCGAGCCCGAGCGGACCGCCGAGCTCGTCGGCGACCTGATCCGGCAGACGCAGCAGAGCCCGTACGGCCCGCCGGTCTGGCCTTTGCAGGGCGTCGAGACGGGGTGCATGATCGGCTGGCATTCGGTGTCGGTGATGGCCGAGGCGCGCGTCAAGGGTGTGCCGGCGAACTACGCCGCGGCATGGCCGAACGTGCGCCGCCGCTCGTTCGATTTCGCGATGCCTACGATGGACAACAGCCTCGGGATCAAGCCGTACGACACGATGGGCTACATCCCCGCCGACACGGTGTTCGAGTCGGTCTCGCGCACGCTCGAATATGCGTATGACGATTACGCGTCGGCGCATTTGGCCGATGCGGCGGGCGCGAGTGCCGATGCCGCGCGGTTGCGCAAGCGGAGTGGGAACTGGCGCAACGTGTTCGATGCGTCGATCGGGTTCGCGCGGCCGAAGCTCGCGAACGGGACATGGACCACGCCGTACGATCCGATCGCGCTCGGCCATGCGTCGAAGTGGCGCGATTATACCGAGAGCAATGGCTGGCAGGCGACGTTCCTCAACCAGCACGACGTCTACGGCCTGATCGCGGCGATGGGCGGCGATGCGAAGTTCGAGGCGAAGCTCGACGGGCTGTTCAACGCGCCGTCGATCTTGCCGAAGGACGCGCCGCCCGACATCTCCGGGCTGGTCGGGCAATATGCGCACGGCAACGAGCCGAGCCACCACGTCGCGTATATGTATGCGTATTGTGGCGCGGCTTGGAAGACTCAAGGCATGGTCCGGCGGCTGCTGACCGAGATGTACAAGGACGATCCCGACGGCATCATTGGCAACGACGATTGCGGGCAGATGAGCGCGTGGTTCGTGCTGAGCGCGCTCGGCCTGTACCCGGTCGATCCGGTGAGCGCGAATTATGTGCTGGGATCGCCGCTGTTCGAGCGGGCGGAGATGCGCGTCGGCGCAGGCCGGACTCTCGTCGTCGAGGCGCGCGGCAATGCGGCGGATCGGCCGTATGTGCAGTCGGTTACGTGGAACGGCCGGCCTTGGACAAAGAGCTGGATCGCGCATGCCGATATCGTGCGCGGTGGCCAGCTCGTGTTCGAGATGGGCGCGACGCCCAACCGTGATTTTGGCCGCGCGCCTGCCGATCGGCCGCCAGCAACCACCGGAGTTTCGCGATGACCTTGGATCTCAATCGCCGCGCGTTGATCGCCGGTACGCTCGCTACTGCCGCTGCCGGTCGTGCGAACGCCGCGGCCCCGGTCGGTGCGCCCGTCCCCTGGGGTGCGACGCCAAGCGTCCGACAGCTCGCTTGGCATAAGCGCGAGCGCTACGGCTTCGTTCACTTCACGCTGAACACCTGGACCGACAAGGAATGGGGCTATGGCGACGAGGATCCCAAGCTGTTCGACCCGACCGCGTTCGATCCGGACCAGATCGTCGCGGCGGCGAAAAGCGCGGGGCTGACCGGGCTCGTCCTGACTGCCAAGCATCATGACGGTTTCTGCCTCTGGCCGACCAGGCTCACCGAGCATTGCATCCGCAACAGCCCGTACAAGGGCGGCAAGGGCGATATCGTCCGCGAACTGGGCGATGCGTGCCGGCGCGGCGGGATGTCCTACGGCCTGTATCTGTCGCCGTGGGATCGCAACCGCGCCGACTATGGCACACCCGCGTACGTCGAGTATTTCCGCGCGCAGCTGACCGATCTCTGCACCAATTACGGCGAACTGTTCGAAGTGTGGTTCGACGGCGCGAACGGCGGCGACGGCTATTATGGCGGCGCGCGCGAGGCGCGGAAGATCGATGCGCCAAAATATTACAACTGGCCGTCGATCATCGCGCTGGTCCACAAATTGCAGCCGATGGCGTGCACGTTCGACCCGCTCGGCGCTGACATCCGCTGGGTCGGCAACGAGGATGGGCACGCGGGCGATCCGTGCTGGCCGACGATGCCGAACCATCCGTATGTGCAGGCCGAGGGCAATTCCGGCGTGCGCGGTGCGCCACTCTGGTGGCCGGCTGAGACGAACACGTCGATCCGTCCCGGCTGGTTCTATCATGCCGACGAGGACCTCCAGGTGAAGTCGCCGCAGCGGCTGATGCAGTTCCACGACGAGTCGGTCGGGCGCGGCACCAACATGATGCTCAACCTGCCGCCCGATCGTCGCGGGCTGATCGCGGAGCCCGATCTCGCGTCGCTCAAATCGTTCGGCGATGCGTTGCGGGCGAGCTTCAGGACCGATCTGGCCAAGGGTGCAGTGGCGAGCGGACCGTCGCGCGGGGCCCGGTTTGCGCCGGCCAATGTGCTCGACGGCAATCCCGAGACGTACTGGAGCACGCCCGATGCGGTGAAGACGCCGTCGCTGGTGCTCGACCTGCCGCCCGGGCGCCGGTTCGACCTGATCCGGATCCGCGAGGCGCTCGACCTCGGCGTACGCGTGACGAAGTTCGCGATCGATGTGGCCGATGCCAAGGGCGCGTGGCGCGAGGTCGCGGTGCACGAGTGCATCGGTGCGCAGCGGATCATCCGCCTGCCCGAGCCGGTGACCGCGCGGCGCGTGCGGCTGCGGATCGTCGAGGCACCGGCGTGCCCGGCGATCACCGAGCTGTCGCTGTTCCTGAGCGTCGCGCCGGTCGCGGTCGCGGCGTCGCAGGCGACGGGCAACAAGATCATCTCGAAGACCGGGTGGACGATCGCCGGTGCGATCCAGCACACCATAGCGATGAAGGCGGGCAAGCCGGATTTCGCGGCCGAGACATCGCTGGCGGGTGTGGTCAAGCCCGGATTGCCCGGTGCGGAGGCGGTGCTCGACGACGATCTCGCGACCGTCTGGACGACGCCCGCGCCGACGCCGACGAGCATCGTGATGCTGATGATCGACATGGGCAAGGCGGACCAGGTCGCGGGGTTCAGCCTGACGCCGACGCGGCAGGCCTTGCCCGATGCCGGCCCGCCGGGGCGCTACCGCGTCGAGACGAGCGAGGACGGCAAGACCTGGACGCCGGCGAGCGAGGGTGAGTTCGGCAACATCGCCTATGCGCGTGCCACGCAGCGCATCACCTTCGCGCAGGCCCGAAAGGCGCGGTACCTGATGCTCGGCTTCACGACGGTCGCGACCGCGCAGCCGAAGATGGCGATCGCTGGTATCGGTGCGTTTCGGCCGTAAGCTGCCGATCTCGATCCTCCCCCGCCAGGGGGAGGTGGCGCCGAAGGTGACGGAGGGGGAGGATACGGAACGGCTGTTCTCCTTTCCTCCCCCTCCGTCTGGCAAGTGCCAGACACCTCCCCCTGGCGGGGGAGGATGAGAGGAGGGGCTGGGCTAGCCGGCTCCGATCGGGCATGGCTCCCCGCGGTAGGACGGGTGAGCGAACAGATGGACGAGCGTACGACGATGCCGCGGATTGCGGGTCCCGAGGATCATGTCGTGGTCGTCGGTGGCGGGTTCTCCGGCGCGCTCTTCGCGGTCAATTTGATGCGGCATGACGGCCCGCGCGTGACGCTGATCGAGCGGCGCGGTCGGCAGCTCGCGCGCGGCGTCGCCTACAGCGCGGCGCATCCGGATCACCTGCTCAACGTCCGCGCGGGCAACATGAGCGCGCTGCCCGACGATCCCGATCACTTCGTTCGTTGGCTGGAGGCGCACGGCAAGGGCGACCGCAAGACTTTCGTCCCGCGCACCACCTACGGCGCGTATCTTCGCGAATTGCTCGATGCGGCGATCGCGGACTCGGACGGCCGGCTGGTGCATGTTGAGGGCGAGGTCTGTGCGATCGAGCCGGTCGAAGGCGACGGCGTCACGCTGACGATGGCGGACGGGCGCAAGATCGCCGCCGATACCGCCGTGCTCGCGCTCGGCAATCTGCCACCGCATACGCCGCCGGGTCTGAAACCCGAGGCCTTGCCGGCCGGCGTCTATTGCGCGGACCCGTGGGCGGCCGATCTCGCCGAGGGACTTGGCGCGGACGATACCGTCGTGCTGGTCGGTACCGGGCTGACCGCGATCGACGCAGCGCTTTTGCTCGATGCGCAGGGATTTGCAGGCCACATCCTCGCCACCTCGCGGCGCGGGCTGTCGCCGCGGCGGCACGTCGATGGCGCGCCTGCGCACCGGGGCGTTTCCGACAAGCCGCAAGGCGGGCTGACCGATCTTGTCCGCCATGTTCGCGCGCGGACCGAAGAGGGCGGCTGGCGCGCGGCGGTCGACGAACTTCGCCCCGTTACGCAAATGCTCTGGTCGGCGGCGTCGCAGGAATTGCGCGGGCGCTTCCTGCGGCATCTGCGGCCCTATTGGGATGTCCACCGCCATCGCCTCGCGCCGGCCGTCGCCGACCGGGTCGAGGCGCTCGTCGCGAGCGGGCGACTGACCTTTGCGGCGGGGAAGATCGTGTCCGCCGAGGCCGATGGAGCGCACGCAAATCTGACTTGGCGACCGCGTGGGGAAACCGATCCGGTCGTCACGCATGCCGCGCGGATCGTGAACTGCACCGGTCCGCAGGGCGATCTATTGCGCTCCGAGGAGCCGCTCGTGAAGCACCTGCTCGCCGCGGGCGCGATCCGGCCCGATCCGCTCAGGCTCGGCGTCGACGTCGATGCTCAGTCGCGGGCGATCCGCGCTGACGGCACACCCGACGACCGCATCCACTGCATCGGCCCGATGACCCGCGGCGGGCTGTGGGAAGTCGTCGCGGTGCCCGACATCCGCGTCCAGAGCTGGGATCTTGCGCGCCGCCTGTCCAACGCGCAATGGGTCGGCGGCGAAGGACTTTGACCGCGGTCCGGCGCTTTTTTGCGGGCGATGCGGCGGGCGCCATCGTGCTGCTCGCCGCAACAATCGCGGCGCTGCTTGTCGCCAATTCACCGCTCGCGCCGGCCTATTTCGCGACGCTCCACCACGAAGTCGCCGGTCTGAGCGTCCATCACTGGATCGACGACGGCGCGATGGCGCTGTTCTTCCTGCTGATCGGGCTGGAGGTGAAGAGCGAGTTCGTCTCGGGGCATCTGTCGACCTGGGGGGAGCGGATCCTGCCGGGTGCGGCGGCGCTCGCGGGGATGGTGGTGCCGGCGTGTATCTACCTGCTGGTCAACGTCGGTACGCCGGAAAACCTGCGCGGCTGGGCGATCCCGGCGGCGACCGACATCGCGTTCGCGCTCGGCATCCTGGCCTTGCTCGGATCGCGCGTGCCGACCTCGTTGAAGATACTGCTGACCGCGATCGCGGTGATCGACGACCTACTCGCGATCCTCGTCATTGCGGTGTTCTATACCGGCCATATCGCGCTGTTGCCGTTGCTTGGCGCGGGCGTGGGGCTTGGCGTGCTCGTCATCCTGAACCTGTCGGGGGTGCGGTCGCTGGTGCCCTACCTGCTGATCGGGGTCGGGATCTGGTACGGCGTCCTGCTGTCGGGCGTCCATGCGACGCTCGCCGGCGTGGCGGTCGCGTTGACGATCCCGCTGCGGACGGGAGAGGGGCAACCACCGCTCAAACGCCTCGAACACGCGCTCCAGCCCTGGTCGAGTTTCCTGATCGTGCCGGCGTTCGGGTTCGCCAATGCCGGCATCGCGTTCGGCGGGATGGTGGCGGATGACGTCGTGTCCCCGCTGCCGCTCGGGATCATGCTCGGGCTGTTCCTCGGCAAGCAGATCGGCATCTTCGCCACCATCCGTGGGCTCGTGACGGTCCGGCTGGCCGAGGCGCCCCGAAACGCGAGTTGGGCGCAGGTTTACGGCATGGCGGTGCTGTGCGGAATCGGGTTCACGATGAGCCTGTTCATCGGCGGACTTGCGTTCGCGGACGCGCCGCACGCACTGGATTCGGTCAAGATCGGCGTGTTTGCCGGCTCGATCCTGTCGGGCGTCGCGGGCTGGCTGATTCTTCGCCGCACCGCACCATAATTCCGACAATACTACGCGAAACATACGCGTAAGCCCGGCAATCGATCTCGAATTGCTACGTCGCCGGAGCCTAATTGCCAGTCCTCGCGAACCGCCCATCCTTCCGGCGGCGCGCGCATGGGGACCGCAATGCACATTCTTCGTTTCACCGCCGCCGCCGGACTTCTCGCCGGTATCGCTACGCCCGCGTTCGCGCAGGATACCGCGCCGCCTTCGCCCGTCACCGTCAGCGGTTCGGTGACGCTCGCGACCGATTACCGTCTGCGCGGCGTGTCGCAGTCGGACAAGGACGGCGCGATCCAGGGCGGGGTGACGATCGCGCACGAGAGCGGCGTGTATGTCGGCGCCTGGGGCTCGAACCTGTCGGGCTGGGGGACGTTCGGCGGCTCGAACATGGAGCTCGACCTGATCGGCGGCTACAAACACAAGCTCAGCCCCAGCGCGACGATCGACGTCGGGCTGACCTGGTACATGTATCCGGGCGGCGCCTCGAAGACCGACTATGCCGAGCCCTATGTGAAGCTCAGCGGCACGACCGGCCCGGCGACGCTGACCGCGAGCGCGTTCTATGCGCCCAAGCAGCAGGCGCTCGGCAAATGGTATCGCACCGGCGCCGACGCTGCGGCGGGCATCTATACGGACGCGGGCGACAAGGAGGACAATCTCTACCTCACCGGCGACGGCGCCTACGCGATCGCGGGCACTCCGATCACCGCCAAGGCGCATATCGGCCACAGCAGGGGCAATGACGGCCTCGGTCCCAATGCCACCAGCGCGGCGGCTACCGGCAGCTACTGGGATTGGTCGCTGGGTGCGGACACTACGTATAAAAATCTGACGCTGAACGTGAGCTACATCGACACCGACATCACGCGTCGCAGTGCAGCGTATCTCCAGCCGAGCTTCTCCCGCGGACAGGACGGCACCGGATCGATCGCCGACGGCACGATTGTCGCCTCCCTAACCGCCGCCTTCTGAAGGATCGACCGATGCAGGACCTTCTCTGGATAGCGATCATGATCGGACTGGTGGCGGCGACGCTCGCCTATGTCCGCCTGTGCGACAACGCGTGAGGACGCAGCCATGACCCTCGACCTCTGGCTCGCCGCGATCGTCGCGCTCGGGCTGCTGTTTTACCTCGTGGCGGTGCTGATCCGTCCCGAACGCTTTTAGGAGCGCGTTCCCATGACATTCCAGGGATGGATCCTGATCCTCGGCTTCGTCGGCATCCTGCTGGCGCTGACCAAACCCGTCGGTATGTGGCTGTTCGCGCTGTACGAAGGCCGCCGCACCCCGATCCACGCCGTCCTCGGCCCGGTCGAAACGGGCTTCTACAAGCTTGCCGGGATCGACCCGAAACAGGAGCAGAGCTGGCGTCGCTACGCGCTGCACATGCTCCTGTTCAACGCGACGTTGATGGCGCTGACCTACGCGGTGTTGCGCCTGCAGGGCGTGCTGCCGGGTAACCCGCAGGATCTCGCTGGCCTCGCGCCGCATCTGGCGTTCAACACCGCGGTCAGCTTCACGACCAACACCAATTGGCAGAGCTATGGTGGCGAATCCACCATGTCGAACTTCAGCCAGATGTTCGGCCTGACGATCCACAACTTCCTGTCGGCGGCAACCGGCATCGCGCTCGCGTTCGCGCTGTTCCGCGGGTTCGCGCGGCGATCGGCCACGACGATCGGCAATTTCTGGGCGGATGCGACGCGCGTCACATTGTACCTGCTGCTGCCGATCTCGTGTCTCTACGCGCTGTTCCTGATCGCCAGCGGCGTGCCGCAGACGCTCGCCGCCACCGTCGACGTCACCACGCTGGAGGGGCTCAAGCAGACGCTCGCGCTCGGTCCGGTGGCGAGCCAGGAAGCGATCAAGATGCTCGGCACCAATGGTGGCGGCTTCTTCAACGCGAACTCGGCGCATCCGTTCGAAAACCCGACGGCGCTCACCAACCTGATCCAGATGCTGTCGATCTTCGTGATCGGCTTCGGCCTGACCTGGACGTTCGGCAAGGCGGTCGGCAACACCCGGCAAGGCTGGGCGATCCTCTCGGCGATGGTCATCCTGTTCCTCGCCGGCGTCACCGTCACCTATTGGCAGGAGGCCGCGGGCAACCCGATCATGCACCAGATCGGCGTCGCGGGCGGTAACATGGAGGGCAAGGAGGTCCGCTTCGGGATCGCCGCGTCCGCGTTGTTCTCGGTCGTTACGACGGCGGCATCGTGCGGCGCGGTCAACGCGATGCACGACAGCTTCACCGCCCTGGGCGGCATGATCCCGCTGCTCAACATCCAGCTTGGCGAAGTCGTCATCGGCGGAGTCGGTGCAGGTATCTACGGCTTCCTGCTGTTCGCGATCTTGGCCGTGTTCGTCGCAGGCCTGATGGTCGGCCGCACGCCCGAATATGTCGGCAAGAAGATCGAGAGCCGCGAAGTGAAACTGGCGGTGCTGGCGATCGCCATCCTGCCGCTCGTCATCCTCGGCTTTACCGCGCTCAGTGCCGTGCTGCCCGACGGGCTGGCGGGGCCGCTCAACAAGGGGCCGCACGGGTTCACCGAGATCCTCTACGCCTTCACCAGCGGCGTCGGGAACAACGGCTCGGCGTTCGCGGGCCTGACCGCCGCAACGCCTTATTATGACGGGTTGCTCGGGGTCGCGATGTGGCTCGGGCGCTTCTTCATCATCGTGCCTATGCTCGCCATCGCAGGCTCGCTCGCCGCCAAGAAGCACACGCCCGAAAGCGCAGGCTCGTTCCCGACGACGGGTGCGCTGTGGGTCGGCCTGCTGATCGGGATCATCCTGATCGTCGGTGGCCTGACCTTCCTGCCGAGCCTCGCGCTCGGTCCCATCGCCGATCATCTCGCGATGATCAGCGGCAAAACCTTCTGACGGGACAAGCCAAAATGGCACGCACCCCTACCAAGTCGCTGTTTACGGCCGACTTGATCATCCCGGCGATCGGCGACGCTTTCCGGAAACTCGATCCGCGGCAGTTGATCCGCAACCCGGTGATGTTCGTCACTGCGGTGGTCGCCACGCTGTTGACGATCCTCGTCAATGTCGGCGGCGACGGGCTGTCGGTCGGCTTCAAGATACAGCTGGTGATCTGGCTGTGGCTGACGGTGCTGTTCGGCACGTTCGCCGAAGCGCTCGCCGAAGGGCGCGGCAAGGCGCAGGCCGCGTCGTTGCGCGCGACCAAGGCGGAACTGACCGCGCGCCGCATGAAGGGCGACCAGGTCGAGTCCGTCCCCGCCAGCGCACTCCGCTCGGGCGACATCGTGCTGGTGACGATGGGCGACCTGATCCCGGCGGACGGCGAAGTCGTCTGGGGCGTCGCCTCGGTCAACGAAGCCGCGATCACCGGCGAGAGCGCGCCGGTGATCCGCGAGGCGGGCGGCGATCGCTCGGCGGTGACCGCGGGCACGCGCGTCATCTCCGACGAGATCCGCGTGAAGGTCACGGCCAACCCCGGCGAAGGCTTTCTCGACCGGATGATCGCACTCGTCGAGGGCGCCGAGCGGCAGAAGACGCCGAACGAGATCGCGCTCACGCTGTTGCTCGTGGGGCTGACGATCATCTTTCTGATCGCGGTCGGGACGATCCCCGGTTTCGCGAGCTATGCGGGTGGCCGCGTGCCAGTCGCGATCCTGGCGGCGCTGTTGATCACGCTGATCCCGACGACGATCGCGGCCTTGCTGTCGGCGATCGGGATTGCGGGGATGGACCGGCTGGTGCGCTTCAACGTGCTGGCGAAGTCTGGCCGTGCTGTCGAGGCGGCGGGCGATATCGATGTCCTGCTGCTCGACAAGACCGGCACGATTACAATTGGCGACCGTCAGGCGAGCGAATTCCGCTCGGTCGGCGGTACGCGTGACGAGGAACTAGCCGAGGCGGCGTTGCTGGCCAGCCTTGCGGACGAGACGCCTGAGGGCCGTTCTATCGTCGTTCTCGCGCGCGAAAAGTTCGGCGTCACGACGAGCGTTCTTCCGGCGGATGCGGAGGTCATCCCGTTCACCGCGCAGACGCGCATCTCGGGCGTGAAGGTGGGTGGTTCGCTGATCCAGAAGGGCGCCGTCGACTCGATCCTGAAGGCCAATCCGGGGGCAGGAGCGACCGCTGCCGCCACCGAACTGCGCCGGATCACCGACGAAATCGCCCGCGCCGGCGGCACCCCGCTGGCGGTCGCACGCGATGGCCGCTTGCTCGGCGCGATCTTCCTCAAGGACGTCGTGAAGGCCGGCATCCGCGAACGCTTCGGCGAGCTGCGCGCGATGGGTATCCGCACGGTGATGATCACCGGCGACAACCCGCTCACCGCCGCCGCGATCGCCGCAGAGGCTGGCGTCGACGATTTCCTCGCTCAGGCGACTCCGGAGGACAAGCTCGACCTGATCCGTAAGGAACAGCAGGGCGGGCGGCTGGTCGCAATGTGCGGCGATGGCACCAACGACGCACCGGCTCTGGCGCAGGCCGATGTCGGCGTGGCGATGAACACCGGTACGCAGGCCGCGCGCGAGGCGGGCAACATGGTCGACCTCGACAGCGATCCGACCAAGCTGATCGAGATCGTCGGTCTCGGCAAACAGCTGCTGATGACCCGCGGTGCGCTGACGACCTTCTCGGTGGCGAACGACGTCGCGAAGTATTTCGCGATCATCCCGGCGATGTTCGTCGCACTCTATCCGGGGCTCGGGGTACTGAACGTGATGCGGCTGGGGTCGCCCGAAAGCGCGATCCTGTCGGCGATCATCTTCAACGCGATCATCATCCCGATGCTGGTGCCGCTTGCGCTGAAGGGCGTGGCGTACAAGCCTATGGCGGCGGGGCCGCTGCTGGCGCGGAACTTGGCGGTTTATGGGCTGGGGGGGCTGATCGCGCCGTTCGTGGGGATCAAGCTCATCGACATCCTTGTCGGTGCGCTGGGCTTAGCGTGAAATTGTTCTCCCGCGAAGGCGGGAGCCCAGACTGGGTCCCCGCCTTCGCGGGGACACAAGGAGTTGCAGAATGACATCCGATTTTACCTCCGCCCTTCGCCCCGCGTTCGTCATGACGATCCTGTTCGCGCTGCTGCTCGGGATCGTCTATCCCCTCGCTATGACCGGGATCGGACAGGCCATCTTCCCCGCCCAAGCGAACGGCAGCCTCGTCATGGCCAATGGCAAGGCGATCGGCTCGACCGTCGTCGGGCAGGCGTTCACCACCGACCGCTATTTCCAGACGCGTCCCTCCGCCGCCGGCAAAGGTTATGACGGCCTCGCCTCGTCGGGCTCCAACCTCGGGCCGACCAGCCAGGCGCTCGTCGATCGCACCAAGGCTGACGTCGCCAAGCGCCGCGCGGAAGGCGTGACCGGGCCACTGCCGGCCGACCTTGCTACCGCCTCGGGCTCGGGCCTCGATCCCGATTTGTCGCCAGCCTCGGCTTACGCACAGGTCGCTCGCGTCGCACGTATCCGCGGCCTGTCCGCCGACACGGTCCGCGGTCTGGTGACGGCTAACGTCGACGGCCCGCTGTTCGGCCTCCTCGGCGAGCCGCGCGTCAACGTCCTCGCGCTCAACCGCGCGCTGGACGCGACGGGCGCGCGTTGAACGACGACGGACGACCATCCCCCGAGGCCCTTCTGCGACAGGCGTCGCAGGAGGGTCGCGGCCGTCTGAAGATCTTTCTCGGCGCCGCACCCGGTGTCGGCAAAACCTACGAGATGCTCTCAGAGGGCGCCGAACGCCGCCGGGCGGGTGTCGACGTCGTCATCGGCGTGGTCGAGACGCACGGCCGTGTCGAAACCGAAGCGCTCACGCGGGGCCACGAGATCGTCCCGCGCAAAGCGATCCCCTACGAAGGCCGCACGCTCGACGAGATGGACCTCGACGCCATCCTCGAACGCGCCCCGACGCTCGTCCTCGTCGACGAACTCGCCCACACCAACGCGCCCGGCAGCCGCCACCCCAAACGCTACCAGGACGTCGAGGAACTGCTCGCCGCGGGCATCGACGTCTATTCGACGATCAACATCCAGCACATCGAGAGCCTGAACGACGTCGTCGCCTCGTTCACCCGCGTCCGCGTCCGCGAGACGGTTCCCGACAGCATCGTCGAGGCTGCCGAGATCGAAGTCGTCGACATCCCGCCCGACGAACTGATCGAGCGGTTGAAGGCGGGCAAGGTCTACTTGCCGCAAGAGGCCACGCGCGCCCTCTCGCATTTCTTCTCCAAGTCAAACCTGTCGGCATTACGCGAACTCGCGCTCCGTCGTGCCGCACAAGCCGTCGACGCGCAGATGCTCGAACACGTCCGCGCGCTCGGCGTCGGCGGTACCTGGGCGGGCGGCGAGCGGATCGTCGTCGCGATCAGCGAATTGCCCGGCGCACTGGGTCTCGTCCGCGCGACCAAGCGGATCGCCGACGCGATGCACGCGCCCTGGACCGCGGTGTATATCGAGACGCCGCGCGCGCAGACCTTCGGCGAGGCCGAGCACCGCCAGCTCGCCGCCGTCTTCAACCTCGCGACTCAACTCGGTGGCGATGTCGCCACCGTCCCCGCGACGTCCGTGGTCGATGGTTTGAAGACCTTCACCACCGAGGCCCGCGCGACGCAACTCGTGGTCGGCAAGTCGACGCGATCGCGCTGGTTCGAACTCCGCCACGGTTCGGTCGTCGACCAGATGGTCCGCGAGACGCCGGGCATCGCCGTCCATGTCCTGCCGATGGAGGCGAGCAATGCGGCTCCGGCCGGCAAAAAGCGTACCGGCGATTGGGGCAGCAAGGCGGGATACGTCTGGACGACGGCGATGGTCGCGGGCGTCACCGGCGTGGCGAGCGCGCTGTTCCACATCCTCAACCTCGGCAACGTCGCGCTGCTCTATTTGCTGCCGGTGATGGCCGCGGCGAGCCTGTTCGGCCTGCGTACCGGGCTGTTCGCCGGCATCGCCTCGTCGATCGCGTACAACTTCTTCTTCCTGCCGCCGACCGGCACGCTGACGATCAACAATCCCGAGAACGTGATCTCGATCCTCGTCCTGCTCGGCATCGCCTTCGTCACGAGCCAGCTCACGTCGCGGGTCCGCGCGCAGGCCGACATCGCCGCCGCCAGTGCGCGCACCAACGCCGCGCTCGCGGGGTTCCTGCGGCAACTAACCTCGCTGAACGAGCCGGTCGCGCTGGCCCGCGCGATCTGCGAGGAGGTCGGCCGGTTGTTCGGCGTACGTGCCGTCATCCTCGTCGCGGAGGACCCTGGCCTCGCTGTGCAGGCGGCGAACGGTGCGGATTACCGGCTCGAGACGATGGAGATGGCCGCGGCGCAATGGGCCTATGACAGCGGCGCGCCGGCGGGTCGCGGGTCGAGCACGCTGGCGGCATCGGAATGGTTCTTCCAGCCGTTGCGATCGGGCGAGCGGACGCTGGCGGTGCTCGGGCTCGCGCGAGAGGCGGGCGGCGATCCGGTGCGATCGGACCAGCTGCCGCTGCTGATGAGCCTTGTGGATCAGGCGTCGCTGGTGCTCGAACGCGCGCGACTCGAAGTCGAAATGCGCGATGTCGATGCGGTGCGCGAGCGCGATCGATTGCGGCAGGCGTTGCTGTCGTCGGTCAGCCATGACCTGCGCACGCCACTGACGTCGGTGATGGCGGCGGCGGCGGAGCTGCACCGCGGCGTTACGCCCGAGCTGATCGCGACGATCGAGAGCGAGGCGGCGCGGCTCAATCGGTTCGTCGGCAATCTGCTCGACATGGCGCGGGTCGAGGCGGGCGCGCTCCGGTTGCGACTCGAACCGACCGACCTGACCGACGCGGTGGCGGGCGCGGTGCACGACACGAAGCGCGTGCTCGAAGGTCATGCGATCGAACTCGATGTCGCCCCGAACCTGCCTTTGGTCCGCGTCGATCCGCAACTGCTGCACCATTGCCTGCTCAACCTGCTCGACAACGCCGGCCGCTATGCAGATCCGGGGACGCCGATCGTGGTGCGTGCCGAGCACCGCTTCGGGATGTTGCGGCTGTCGGTGATCGACCAGGGGCCGGGCCTGCCGCCGGGTCGCGAAAAGGAGGTGTTTGAGACGTTCCGCCGCCTCGAAGGCTCCGACCGCGCGATCGGCGGGACGGGGCTTGGGCTTGCGATCGTGAAGGCGTTCGCCGAAGCGATGGGGATGAGCGTCGAAGCCAGCAATCGCGAAGACCTGACGGGCGCGCAGTTCAGCCTGTGCTTCCCCGTGGCCCTGCTCGTCCGCGACACCGATGGAGCGAATCTATGAGCGCGCAGACGGTCCTGATCGTCGACGATGAACTGCATATCCGGCGGCTGTTGAAGAACACGCTGGAGCGGGCAGGGTACGGCGTCGAGGAGGCGGTCGACGCGCGCGAGGCTTTGCGGGTTGCGGCGAGCCGGCCGTTGACCGCGGTGCTGCTCGACTTGGGGTTGCCCGACCGCGACGGGCTGGAACTGGTGCCGCTGCTGAAAAAGCTCGGCGATCCGATCGTGCTGGTCGTGTCCGCACGCGAGGCGACCGACCAGAAGGTGGCAGCGCTCGATCTCGGCGCCGAGGATTATGTGACCAAGCCGTTCGATACCGAGGAGTTGCTTGCCCGGTTGCGGGTCGCGTTGCGGGGGCGCGGCGAGGCGACGTCGCGACCGACGGTGTTGCGTGCGCATGGGGTCGAGATCGATTTCGAGCACCGGTTGGTCCGGCGCGGGAACGAGGAGGCGCATCTGACGCGCAAGGAGTTCGACGTGTTGTCGGCGCTGGCCGCGCATCCGGGGCGGGTCGTGACTCACCAGCGGATATTGGAGGCGGCGTGGCCGACGGATCACGATCGTCGGATCGAGTATCTGCGCATCGTCGTGCGCAATCTGCGGCAGAAGTTGGAGGGGGCGGGGGGCGTTGGAACGGTCATCGCGAACGAGCTCGGGATTGGGTATCGGCTCCTCGTCGAGGCCTAAGCGGAGAAAGCATGTTTCCCCGCGAAGGCGGGGACCCAGTCTGGGCTCCCGCCTTCGCGGGAGAACAAGGATGCGAGCGGTCCGCTCATAATTTTCGCGCCGACCCGTTACCCTCGCGAAAGCTGGGGTTTCCAGCCACGCGTCGTCCCTGCCGCGCGAGGTCCCGGCTTTCGCCGGGATGACGGGGTTGCGCACTATGCAAACGCTATGGCTCACCTTCGAAATCAATCTCGAACGCTTATGCGGCTAGCGATAGCTCAAGCATTGCATGACCGCCCCCCGCCGCCTCCGCACCGACCTCAGCCTCCGCGCAGGCGGCATCCTGTCGCTCGCGATCGCCTTCATCGCGATCCACACGCTTGCCCGTCTCCAACCGCAAACCGGCGCGTTTGCCTTCCTGCTCGCCGCCATCGGCTTCCTCTGCGCGAGTGGTGGCGCGATGCTGGTGATCGTCGGCCACCACATCCACGACCGGGTTAAGGTCAGCGCTCGCTGGCGACGCGTGGCGCGATAGGCCGCGCCGGGGGCGGGACCTGTCGACGCGCGCGCGCGATGTCCTTATGCTACCGCATTGCAGCATAATGACGAGGGAGCGCTCTGCATGATCGGTCGACGCGAAGTAATGACCGCGCTGGGTCTGTTGGGTGTCCTGCCACAGGCCGCCGCAGCGATGCGCGCAGCGCCCGGCAAGGCGGAGCCCTTCTCGTGGGAAACGCTTCAGCAACGCGCCGCAATGCTTGCAACGAAGCCGTACCAAGCCCCTGCCAAGGTCGCCGCCGCCGCCGCGATCGATTACGACAAGGTCGGCAGCATCCGCTTCCGCGCGGACAAGACGCTGGCGGGCGGTATCCGCCTGTTCCCGCTCGGCCGCTATGCGCCGATGCCGGTTGCGATCAACGTCGTCGAGGGTGGGCAGGCGCGCCGCATCGACTTCTCGCGCGATCTGTTCGAGGCCGAAGAGGGCCACGCCGCCGCGCTCGGCATCGCCGGGTTCCGCGCGATGGCGCCGGGTGGGACCAGCGACTGGATGGCGTTCCAGGGCGCGTCCTATTTCCGTACCGCCGGCTCGCAGGACCAATACGGCCTGTCCGCGCGCGGGCTCGCGATCAACACCGGGCTGCCCGGCCGCGAGGAATTCCCCGACTTCACCGAATTCTGGATCGAGCGGACCGGCGCCGACGCGTACACGATCTACGCGCTGATGGACGGCGCGAGCGTCACCGGCGCGTACCGCTTCCAGTCGCGGCATGTCGCTGGCGCGGGCGTCGAGCAGCAGGTTTCATCCGTCCTGAACATCCGCCGCGACATCGAACGGCTCGGCGTCGCGCCCGCGACCAGCATGTTCTGGTACGGCGAAGGCAATCGCGCCGCCGCGGTCGACTGGCGGCCCGAGATCCACGATTCGGACGGCCTCGCGCTGCTCACCGGCGCGGGCGAACGAATCTGGCGGCCGCTCAACAATCCGCCGCACGATACGCTCGACAGCTTTGCGGATCAGGCGCCCAAGGGCTTCGGTCTGATCCAGCGCGACCGCAATTTCGATCATTATCAGGACGACGGGGCGTTCTACGATCGCCGGCCGAACCTATGGGTTCAGCCGCAGGGCGATTGGGGCAAGGGTGCGGTGATGCTCTATGCGTTCCCGACCAACAGCGAGACGGTCGATAACGTCGTCTCGTTCTGGACGCCGGCCGCGCCTGCCAAAGCCGGCCAGCGGTTGCAGTTCGATTACACGCTATCGTGGAAATCGAGCGACCCGACCGCCGTCGCCGCGACCGCGCATGTCGTCGATTGCTGGCAGGGCGTCGCCGGCCGACCGGGCGCCGAACCGGTCAAGGGCGCGCGAAAGCTGGTGGTCGATTTCATCGGCGACGGTCTTGCCGGGCTCGACCGGCAGAGCGGCGTGACCGCCAAGATCGACGTCGTCCGCGGTAAAGTGCTCGCCAATGCGGCCTATCCGGTCGTCGGCCAGAAGAACCGCTGGCGCGTGACCGCCGACATTGCCCCCGATGCGCAGGGGCCCGCCGACGTCAGGCTGTTTCTCACGCGCGGTGGTCGCGCGCTCAGCGAAACCGTGCTGACGCCGATCTTCTGATGCACGACCTTCCCGCCATGATGCCGGGCGAGTCACCGATCGAGATGCTCCCGCAGCGTTTCGACGGGCCGCCGCCGCCCTGGTCCGCGCCCGAGCCGGGGCCGGGCATGGTCGTTTCGAACGACGATATGCTCGCGCGCCGGATCATCCTGATCTTGATGACCGGCCTGCTGGCGACCGCGGCATCGTCCGCGGTGCAGGAATCGCTGCTCGCCGATGGGCTGAGCCTGTGGGACGCGGTGCTGCTGGCGCTGTTCTTCCCGTTGTTCGCATGGATCGCGTTCGGCTTCATGAACGCGGCAATTGGGTTTGTGCTGTTGATGACGGGCGGGCATCCGGGCTTCGTGCCCACGCCGCGGCAGTCCGAACCGCTCGAGGGTCGCACCGCGATCCTGATGCCGGTCCACAACGAGGACATCGATGCGGTGTTCGAGCGGATCGCCTGGATGGCGCGCGCGATCGCCGCCGGCGGTGTCGCCGACCGGTTCGATATCTTCATCCTGAGCGACTCGGGCGAAGCGGCGGAGGCGGCCGAGGTCGCGGCGTGGCAGGCTCTCGCGCCGACGCTCGACTGCGCGCTCTATTACCGTCGCCGCACCGAGAATGTGGGGCGCAAGCCGGGCAACGTAGCCGAGTGGATTCGGCGGTTCGGTGGCGGTTATCGGTACATGCTGATGCTCGACGCGGACAGCCTGATGGGCGGCAACACGATCATCGGCATGGCGCAGGTACTCGAACGCCGCCCCGCGGTGGCGCTGCTCCAGACCGTGCCCGCGGTGATCAACGGCGTGACGTTTTTCCAGCGCTGGATGCAGTTCGCCAGCCGCCTCTATGGCCCGATCTCGACCGCGGGCCTAGTCTGGTGGTCGGGCTCGGAGGCCACCTTCTGGGGGCATAACGCGCTGATCCGGATCGAAGCTTTCGCGAGCAGTTGCGGTCTGCCCGACCTGCCGGGCCGCGCGCCGTTCGGCGGCGTCATCATGAGCCACGATATGGTCGAGGCAGCGTTACTGCGCAGGCGCGGCTGGCGCGTGCATATGCTGATGACCGAGGAGACGTTCGAGGAATATCCGCCGACGCTGATCGACGCGGCGGTGCGCGATCGGCGTTGGGCGCAGGGGAATATCCAGCATCTGAGCCTGCTGACCTCGTCGGGGTTCCACTGGGTCAGTCGGCTGCAGCTGCTGATGGGCGCGTCGGCGTTCATCACCTCGCCGGTGTGGCTGCTGATGATCGCGACCAGCGTGGTGCAGGCGCTGATCGGCGAGCGCAACATCGTCGAGGCGCAGACCTCGCTCGAGGTGCTGATGGTCACGCTGTTGCTGCTGTTCGGGCCGAAGCTGCTGAGCGTGATCTGGGCGTTCTCGAATGCGGAGCGTCGCGAGGGGTTTGGCGGGCGGCGCGGGATCGTGCGGTCGGTGCTGGTCGACGTGCCGTTCTCGATGCTGTCGGCACCGGTGATCGCGTTGACGCAGACGATGGACCTCGCGGGGATCCTGATGGGCCGCAAGTCCGGTTGGGCGCCGCAGAACCGCGATGCGCAGGAGTTGTCGCTGGCTGACGTGATGCCGCGGTATCACTGGCATGTCGGGGTGGGCGTCGCGCTGTTGGCGGTGACCCCGTTTGCGCCGATCACTGCGGCGTGGCTCGCGCCGGTGACGCTGGGGCTGTTGCTCAGCCCGTTCCTGACGATGCTGACGGCGAGCGAGAAGGCGGGGAAGTGGGCGTCGTCGCATGGCATGTTCGTGGAGCCCGGCGAGCATGTCTCGGTGCTCTCACGGCCGTCGCTTCCGGCGCATAGCAGCTGATATCTCCTCCCCTGCAAGGGGAGGTGGCCGGCACTTGCCAGACGGAGGGGTGATACGCTCTCGATAGGGCGTCACCCCTCCGTCAGTCCTGCGGACTGCCACCTCCCCTCGCAGGGGAGGATAATTATGCGGCTTGGTGTCCGCTCAGCTCGGCACCCGCGTTCACCGCGAAACGTCGGTTCCAGATCGTCGCGGAGGCAGACACCGCGGTCACCACCAGGAACGCGAGCGTGAAATTCGCCAGCGCCGGCCGGGTCGCGCCCGTGCCGAGCATTCCGACATGCAGCGACGCCGCCCCCACGCAGATGCCGAGCGACAGCATCAGTTGCTGGAACGTCGCGTAGAAGCTGGTCGCGCTGCTCATCCGCGACGATGGGATCTCGTCATACGCGATCGTGTTGTACGCCGAGAACTGGAAGGACATGAAGAAGCCTGACACCAACAATACCGCAAAGATCGCCGGGATCGGCCAGTCGGGGCGGAAGAGGCCGGCGACGGCATAGCCCGAACTCGCGCATAGCCCGCCGACGATCAGGCTGTTGCGGAATCCGAAGCGCCGGAGCACGCGCGGGGCGAGCCCCTTCATTCCCAGCGAGCCGATCGCACCGGCGATCGTGATCGCGCCGCTCGCCGCCGCGGTCATCCCGAAGCCCAATTGGAGCATCATCGGCAACAGGAACGGCTGTGCGCCCTGCGTGATGCGGGTCAGTGATCCGCCGATCACCGACAGGCGGAAGGTGGGGATCCGCATCAGCGACAGGTCGAGGATCGGGTCGCTGCGGTGTTTCGCGTGGCGGATATACGCGATGCCGGCGATCAGGCCGACCACGATCAGCACGACCGCACGCGAGAGTTCGCCGGTGCGGCTTGTCATCTCGAACCCGAACAGCAGGCAGCCGAGCGACACACCGGACAGGATGAAGCCGGGGACGTCGAAACGCGCCGGTTTGTCCTCGCGCACCTCGCCGATGTAGCGCGTCACCAGGATCACGCCGAGCAGGCCGATCGGCACGTTCAGGTAGAAGATCCAGCGCCAGTCGAGATACGTCACGATCGCGCCGCCGACCGGTGGCCCCAGGATCGGGCCGATCAGCGCGGGCATGATCAGCCACGACATCGCCTGGACCATGTCCTCCTTGGCGACGCTGCGGAGCAGGACGAGGCGGCCGATCGGGATCATCATCGCGCCGCCGAGCCCTTGCAGAAAGCGGGCGACCATCATGAACGGCAGGCTGGTCGCCTGGCCGCACAGCATCGATCCGCCGACGAAAATGAGGATCGCTGCGCGGAAAATGGTGCGCGAGCCGAACCGGTCCGCGAGACGCCCGCTGGCGGGAATGAAGATCGCCAGCGCGAGCAGGTATGAGGTCAGCGCCGAACTCATGCTGGTCGCGGGCACGCCGAAATCGCGTGCCATCGTCGGCAGCGCGGTGGCCAGCACGGTCGAGTCCATCTGCTCCATGAACAGCGCGCAGGCGATGATCAGCGCGGTCACGCGGTAGTTGCTCGGCGTGTGCGGCAGCGCGTCGGGGTCCTTGGCGACGCGCGCGATGGTGTCGGCGGCGGGCATGATGCCGTCGCGGATC
Source organism: Pseudomonadota bacterium (assembly GCA_040388215.1). GTDB lineage: Bacteria > Pseudomonadota > Alphaproteobacteria > Sphingomonadales > Sphingomonadaceae > Sphingomonas. Next base: position 78,769 of record JAZKCH010000015.1, read on the forward strand.
TCGCTGTTGATCGAGGCGAGACCGCGTCTGCGGAGCCTCACGTCTGCCACCCTCCGCCGAGCGCCTTGAACACGTCGACCTGGCGATCGACGAGCAACGCGTCGGATGCGGCGAGGTTCGCTTGCGCGGTGGTGAGCGCGGCCTGCGCGGTCAGCAGCGACAGGAAGTCGGTGCGGCCGAAGCGGTAGAGCGTACCGGCCTGATCCGCGGCGCGCGCGGCGCTGGACTGGGCACGGCGAAGCGCGGCGTTGCGGTCGCCTTCGCGGGCATAGGCGGACAGTGCGGTCTCGGTTTGGCGCAGGGCCTCGAGCGTGGTCGAATCGAACTGGGCGAGCGCCTGGTCAGCCGTCGCACCCGCCTGCGCGATCTGGGCGCGAACGACGACACGGTTGGGGAAGCTCCAGCTTATCAGCGGCCCGAGCCCGAGATGGAACGCGTTGGTCGAGCCTAGCGACGACACCGGCCCGGTGAAGCCTGCCGAACCACCGAGGCTGACTTGGGGATAGAGATTCGCGGTCGCTACGCCGATCCGCGCGGTGGCGGCGGCGAGAGTGCGTTCGGCACCGCGGATATCGGGGCGGCGGCGGATCAGCGCTGCACCGTCACCGATTGGGAGCGGGCGGTTGAGCGCGGGCGGCTTTGCGCAGGTGGCGACGTCCTTCGGGTAATCGGCGGGCGCGCGGCCCATCAGCGTGGCGAGGCGGTACAGCGCGGCGGTGCGTGTCGCGACCTGTGCGGGGATCAGCGCCTCGCTCTGGTCGACTGCGGTACGGGCGCGCGTCACGTCGAACGCGGTGCCGCGGCCGCCGCGTTGCAGGCGTTGCGTCACGTTGAGAGTCTGGCGTTGCAGGGCGAGGATGCGGTTGTTGGCGGCGAGCACCGAATTGGCGGTGCATGCGGCGGCATAGCTGCGTGCGGTCTCCGCGGCGACCGTCACGCGGACATTGTCGCGCGCGGCGGCGACCGCCTCGGCATCGCCCTGCGCGGCCTCGATGCCGCGGCGGATGCGACCTGAGAGGTCGAGCGGATAGGCTAGCGTGATGCCGAGGTTATAGTCGAGCGTGCCGGGGAGGTTGCCGCCGGTCGTGTACGGGCGGTCGAGCGAGGTGCCGCCGCCGAGTACGGTCGACAATGTGCGGCCTGCGGCGACTTCGGCGACGACTGCGTCGGCGCGGCGGAGGTTGGCGTCGGCGGCGCGGAGATCGGTGTTGGCGGCGAGTGCTTCGGTGACGAAGCCGTCGAGGCGGGGGTCGCCGTAGAGTTGCCACCAATGGTCGGGGAGCGGGGTATCGACGAACGCCTTTTCATGGCCGCTGTCGAACTGGCCCTGGGCGGAGGGGAGGTTGACGGCGGCGCGGTCGAGGAGGGCGTAGTTCGGGCCGGCGGTGGTGCAGGCGGCGAGGGCGAGCGCGGCGATGACCGTCGCGAGACCGTAGCGACCAACACGCGCCGTCTCCCTGCCCCCGTCATCCTGACGAAAGTCAGGACCCAGAGCCACGAAGGGCGGCGCTTGTGATCCTGGGTCCTGACTTTCGTCAGGATGACGGACGGGAAGGGGGCTGATCGCGCGCATCATGCCGTCGTCCCCGGCGCGACGCGCGGTTCGACCGTCACCGTCGCGGTGCGGCCGACGATCAGTTGTGTCCCCTTCGGCACCTGGGTCAGCTTCACGCGCACCGGAATGCGCTGCGCCAGCCGCACCCAGTTGAAGGTCGGGTTCACATTGGGCAACAGGTTGGTCGTGTTGGTCCGCTCGCTGTCGTTGATCCCCGCGGCGATGCTGTCGACGCGGCCGTGGAGGGCTTGCGGCTCGCCCATCAGGTGGACGATCACCGGGTCGCCGAGGTGGATGCTGCCGAGCTTGGTCTCCTCGAAATAGCCCTCGACGCGGAGCGAGTCGGTGTCGACCAGCGCCATCGCCTGCGCGCCCGTCGCGATGTAATCGCCGGGGTGGAGATCGAGGTTGGTGACGATCCCGTGCACCGTCGCGCGCACCGTGGTGCGGGCAAGGTTGAGCGCGGCGGTCGAGCGCGCGCTTTGGGCCTGGGCTAGAGCTGCCGATGCGGTTGCGACACGCGCGACGTTCTGCTCGTGGGTTTCCTTCGCCACCAGATCACCGAGCGCCAAGTCGCGCTGCGCTTCACGGCGCGCCTGCAACAACGTCGCACGCGCGCTCGCAATTGACGCGTCCGACTGCGCCAGCGTCAGTTCAAAGCGCGGGCGATCGACCACGAACAGGATGTCGCCGGGCTTCACCGCCTCGTTGTCGTGCACCGCGACCTGCGTGACCAGCCCTGCGACGTCTGGCGTCACGCGGACGATATCGGCGCGGATATGCCCGTCGCGCGTCCACGGATCGGTCTCGTACCGCTTCCACAGCCACAGCGCGACCAGCACCGCGAGCGCGACGATGACGATCGTAACGGCGGAACGGCCGAGGGGGGCGAACAAGGATTTCAGGCGGGTATTCATGCGGAAGGTCCGGTCAGCAGGGCGAGCAGCCCGAGGATAAGGAAGAACAGCGCGAGATCGACGAGCGGTCGATACGTCACCGCGCGATAGGCGCCGGCGAACGCAAGCAGTCGCGTGGCGATGCCGGTGAGGAGCACGGCGGCGACTGCGAGCAGCAGGATGCTCGGCAGGTAGACGCCGCCGATCGAGATTTCGCCGGTCATGCGGCCACTCCGTACGCTGGTGCCAGATAAGGGGGCGCCGACGGGAACAGGTTGCGACGCAGCGAGGTCAGCGCGAGCACGCTCGTGCGGTGGCGATCGGGCGTGGATGTGGCCATCGCCGCCATCGCGGTGTCGATCCCGGCGAGCAGATCGGGCTCGGGGGGCGCAGGCTGGTTGGGGCGCAGGGCGCGGTAATGTGCGCCGATCCCGCGGAGAACCGGTGTGATCATCGCGGCCTCGTCGGGCGTGCCGTCGAGCCGCAACTGCTTGAGTTCGCCGACCGCGACGCCGACGCGCAGATCGGTCAGCGCATCGAGCAGCGGCTTGCCCGGATCCTCGCCCTGCAAGGCGAGCCGCGGCGCGAGCAGGCCGATCCGGTCGAGCATCCGCGCGATCCAGCCGGCCGCATCGGGGCGGCTCATGGAGTCGCTGCGCGCCGCCAGTTCGCGCCAGCCTGCGCGGATCAGCCGCCGTGCGCTGGTATCCGCGCCGATCGTCTGGAACAGGCCGACCGTGACCACCGCGAACAACGTGCCGATCAGCTGGGCGATGCCGCCGTTGATGAAGCTGTTGAAATCGGTGCCGAAGCGGTCGTTCAGCCCGACCGTGTTCAAGCCGCCGAGCAGCGCGCCGAGCGTCACCAGCAGGGTCGTCGGGCGTGCCAGGAACATCCCGCCGATCAGCATCGGCGGCGCGAGGACCGCGACCAGAGTCACGAAATCGGTCACTCGCGGCAGGATCGCGAAGGCGTAGATCGCGGATATGACGAGGCCGAGGATCGTGCCGTAGAAGAACGCCTTGATCGCCGGCGCGGGATCGTCGCTATTGCCGAACAGCGCGCAGCACACGCCCGCGATCAGCACCGCACCGGCGCCGTCCGCCCAGCCGGTACCGATCCAGAAGACGCAGCCAAGCAGGATCGTCGCGACCGTGCCGGCGGCGGCGCGCAGTGCGATGCCGCGGTCACGGTGGAGCGGTCGCCTAGCGATCCGCGCGAGCAGGCGGGCGACCGCGGGGGTGACGGGCGCGCGCGACGGCGAGCGCATCTGGTCGCGCAGATCGCGTGCGTTGCGGTGCGCGTCGACCAGTTCGCCGAGCCGGGCGAGCAGGCTTAGCCGCAACGCGTCGCGCCAGATCAGCATCTCACCGACCGGCGGCTCGAGCGCGCGGGCGCGTTTGATCAGCGCGTCCGCGGTCGCTTCGCGGTGCGAGACGTCGGGCGGGTCGCGCAGCCACTCGCGTACGTCCTCGATCAGCGCGAGGGCCTCGGGACGGGGCGCGTCGGCGCCGCGCTTCAGCTCGACGATCCGGTCGTCGACCGCGCTGGCCAAGGGGAGGAGCATCGACAATTCCGCCTGCAACGCGCGGAGCGTCCGCGTGCGCGGCAGCAGCCGCGCGGTGTCGAACGGGAGGTGGATCGAGAGTTGGTGAAGCTCGTTGATATCGAGTGCGAGCCGCCGACGATCGCGGTCGAGCGTGGCGTCGGACGCCCCCGCCAGCGAGTCGCGCGACCAGCGTTCCGCATCCGCCAGGATCGCGTCGATCCGGGCGAGCAGAGTCGCGGTTACGGTCTGCGGGAAGACGAAGCCGTGGATCAGGCTGCCGCAGAGAATGCCGATCGTGATCTCCTGCACGCGCAACGCGGCGATCGTGAACACCGCGCCCGGCGTCGTGACCGCGGGAAAGCCGATGATACTGGCCGTATAGCCCGCGAGCAGGAACAGGTACGCGCGCGGTGTCCGGTCGAGCAGCGATATATAGAGACACAACCCGAGCCACAGCGCGAGGCCGAGCGAAAGGAGTTCTGGCGCGTTGACGAGATTGGGTACCAGCACCACCGCGGCGATCGCGCCGAGCACGGTGCCGGCGACGCGGAACACCGCCTTCGACAGCACCGCGCCGGCGAGTGGCTGCGCGACGATGTACGAGGTCGTCACCGCCCAATAGGGGCGCGTCAGCCCGATCCTCAACGCGATATAATACGCGAGGATCGCGGCGACGAAGCATTTGACGGAGAAGAGCGCTTCCTTCCCCCCGAACCGGGCGAGGGTCATCGCGCGCGATCCGCCGTGAAGCGCGCGCCGAGTCGTTCCGCGACGCGGAGCGCGGTGGCGAGATCGGCGTCGGACACGTCGTCGAGCATCGCCGCGCGCAACGTCGCGAATTTCGCTTCGATCGTGGTTACGAGTGCGCGGCCGTGTGCGGTCAGGCGGATACGGCTGACGCGAGCGTCGGCGGGGTCGCGCCGACGCTCGACCAGGCCCGCCGCGGTCATCTGGTCGATCGAACGGACCAGCGAGGCCTGCGTCACGTCGAGCTGGCTTGCGAGATCGGTCTGGCGAACGTCGTCGCCGAGCCGCCCGACCTGGACGAGCGCCCAGCCGGTCGACGCGGAGACGTTCATGTCGCGCAGCGCACGATCCGCTGCCTGCCGCCACATCTTTGCGAGCGGGAGCAGCGTGCGCGCGTAGGCGGATTCGAGGACGGCACGGGGGGAAGTCATTAGCGTGCTAAGTAATGCCGTTTACTTATGCTGCAATGCGGAATCGGTTTGTGACGGAAAAGTTAGAAACGGATCCAGCCTGACAGGCACCACCCCGGCGGAGGCCGGGGCCCAAGTGGAAAAGCCATGGTAACGGAGGGCAGCGCTCCGTTAGCAACGTCCCCCAATTGGGCCCCGGCCTTCGCCGGGGTGGATCAGTCGCTGGCGTTTTGCGCGGTCGTCAGTCGAGCAGTGCTACGATCTCTGCAGCGATCTCAACCGGCGGCCGGGACTCCTGGGCTTCCACCGTCGACACCGTCGCCCAGCGCCCAAGCAACCCCGCCTGCGCCATCGCCGCGTAATTGGTCCGCACCCGGTCCTGCAGCCCGGTATCTGCCTCGTACGCATCGAACGCATCGTCGGTGTAGGACCGCTTGCGCTTCTTCAGGATCAGCCCGCGCGCGATCGCCGCGGGTGTGTCGAGATATACCGACAGGTCGGGCGTCGGCAGCGCGAACGAGCCCGTCTCGAGATCGGCGATCCACGCCATCATCGCGTCCGCCTCGTGGCGAGGCACCTGTGCCGCCTGATACGCCATGTTCGAGGCGATGTAGCGATCGAACACGACGACGTCGTTCGCTGCCATCGTCGCCAGCAGATGCTCGCGCGATTCCATCCGGTCGAGCGCATACAGCACCGCCGCCGCCTTGGGCGATGTACCGCGCGGGAGTGTCCCGGCCAGCATCGCGCCGAGCGCCCAGCCGCCGACCGTCTCGGTATAGCGCGGGAACGACACGACCTCGGCGGTGCGACCGGCGGCGCGCAACTGCTCGACCACCAATGCCGAGGCGGTGGCCTTGCCCGCGCCGTCGGCGCCTTCGATTGCGAGGAGAAAACTCATGAGGAGCGCCCTAGCAAGCCTTACCGACTCACCAAAGCCTGCAAATCGATCAGCCCGCGCAGCAGCGACGTGCCGCCCGGGGAGGCGATGTAGCGTGGCGTCCAGTTCGGGCGGAACTTCTCCTTGTACGCGCGCAGGCCGGCAAAGCCGTAGAAGCGCTCGCCGTGGCGGAACAGGAACGCCGCCACCTTCGACCAGGTCGGCGACAGCCGCCGCGCCTCGATCCCCGACAATGGCGCCATCCCGAGCGAGAAATGGCGATAGCCGTGTTCGTGCCCCCACAGCATCAGCCGCGTGAACAGGAAGTCCATGCCCCCCTGCGGCATGTCCTCGGCGTGGCGCATCAGGTCGACCGACAGTTCCTGTTTGTTGGGCGTACCCCAGACGTTGGCGAAGGCGACGATCCGTCCGCCGACCCGCACCACCGCGCAATCGAACTTGCTGAGATAGCCCGCCTCGAACCGGCCGACGCTGAAGCTCTTCTCGGCATGATCCTTGTCGGCCAGCCACCAGTCGGAGATCGCCTGGAGTTCGGGCATGATCGCAGGCATCTCGGCAGCGGGGACGACCGCGAATTCGGCGCCGGCCCGTTCGGCGACGCGACTCGCTTTGCGCACGCTGCGCATGTCGGGCGTGTCCAGCGTGAAGCCTTCCAGCTCGACCGTCGCCTCCTCGCCGTATTTGACGAGCTTCAGGCCCATCTCGATCGCGATCGGTACGATCCTGAGACCGATCTGGTACAGCAGGAGCCGGCCTTGCGCTGCATCGGCGCGGGCGCGGATCGCCCATAGCAGTTCGGACCATGCCTCGCTCGGGCCGACCGGATCACCGATCACGATCCAGCTCGCGCCTTTGACCTGGTACATCAGGAACGCATCGCCGCTGTCCGACACCAGGAAGCGCTTGTCGCCGGTGAAGGCAAGCATCGCATCGGTCCGGTCGGCATGCGCGAGTGCGGCCTCGGCGACATCGTCCGGCAGCGTATCGTGGATCACCGGCATGGGCGCCGCTGCAAACAGCCGCCAGATCGCCGCACCGATCAGCAGCAGTCCCACCGCCAAGCTGGTGCGGAGAAATCGGGAGGCGTTGGCGTTGGTTTCGAACTGCCACCACAGGTCGCTCGAATAGCCGACCCTGCGATAGGCGAAGAACCCGATCAGCACAGACAGGCCGATCGCCGCGCCGACCCCGACCAGCCATTCGGGCGACAACGGCTCCGCAGTCAGCCGCGTCCGCCGATAGAATGCCGCGCGCGTCCACTGCAGCGCGGCGCCGGTGAGCACCAGGATCGTCGCCTCTTCATAGTCGAGGCCCTTGGCGATCGATAGCAGCGCGCCTGCGACCAGCAGCAACCGCGCCGCCCAGAACGCACCGTCGAGCCGCCGGTACAGCCCGAGCGCGACGAGCAGCAGCATCACCCCGACAAGGCTGGCTGCAACGTGTGCCATTTCGCTGAACGGCAGCGGCAGGAGCGTGGCCAGCGTGTCCATGCGGCCCGGTGCGGCGGGCAGAGCGCCCGACACGAGCAGCATCGCGCCGCTCAGGAACACCAGCACACCCAGCAACAGCGGCGCCAGGGGCAGCGCGATCGCGAGAGGATCGGCACCGCGACCGCGCCACTGGCGTCCCTCGTGAAAAGCCATCAGCACCGCGGCGAGGATGAGCGGCGCAACGTAGTAGATGATCCGGTAGGCGAGCAGCGCGGCGAGGATGGTCGCATTGTTCTCCGGCATCGTCGCGATGATCACCGCCTCGAACACGCCGAGTCCGCCGGGCACATGGCTGATCAATGCGACGACGATCGCGACTGCATAGCCCAGGAACAGCACCGGATAGAGGTCGGGTGAGGCGTTGGGGAGCAGGACGAACAACGCGGCGCTCGCCGCGGCGAGATCGACCGTCGATACCAGCAGAAGCGCGAGCGCCTGCCGCCAGTTCGGCAGCGGCAGCCGCCAGCCGAGCAACCCGATCGATCCGCCTTGGCGATGGCGCAGGACGACGGCCAGCATGATCAACGGTACGACGATGCCGATTACACGCTCCAGCAGCGGCGGCATCGTCCATTTGACGATCGGCAGCATCCCCGGATGGATCGCCATCGACAGGCACGCGACGGTGACGACCCCAGCCCAGAACGTCACGCCTGCGATCAATACGACGCGCGCGACCGCGGCTTCGTCGAGGCCCGCGCGGCTATACACGCGGTAGCGCGCCGAGCCGCCGGTCAGCATCGCGAGGCCGAGATTGTGGCTGATCGTGTAGCTGGTGAACGACGCGACCGCTGCGGTGCGCCACGGCAGGGGATGACCGATAACCTTGAGCGCGATCGAATCGTAGAAGGTCAGTGCAATGTAGCTGACGACCGTCAGTCCGATCGCCACCGAGATCTGCGACCAGCCAAGTGCGGAGAAGGCGGCACGCACTTCCGATAGGCGGATTTCCGCGGTCAGCTTGTGGACCGCCGCGAAGCCGAGCACCGCGACGACCAGCACCGCCAGCGCGATCAGCATGCCCCGGCGGTGCGCGATCCAGTCGCGTACCCGGACGAACGGAGGACGGGTCGTCATCGGGTCAACCGCGGCGCCAAGTCTGCGTCTTGCAAAGGAACCCGCCGATCAGGCATCCCTTCACGTCGATCGTGTTCGCGTCGACCAGCGTCAGCGTCGATCCGAAGGTGCGGCCCATATCGGGGACGAAGATCTGGCCGGACCATTTGTTGCGACCGCTAGATCGATATTCACGGAGCAGCGCCGTGCCGATCAGCGTGGGCGTACCGCCATCGCGGGCATCGGCCTGTGCCTCGTCGTCGGCGCGTACGACCCAGCCGCACAGCTTGTCGCCGCAGGCGCCGGTCTTGACCGCCACGCTGTTCTTCGGATTGTGCCAGACGCCTTCCACCGGGGAAGCAGAAGGCTGGCTGCCCGCGGCCATCGCGAGCGCCATCATTGCAGGAATCATCGGTCGATCCTCAATCCGCGAAAACGAACCGCGTCAGCACCTCGTAGAGCGCATCGGCGTCGCGGTGAAGCGGGTGTCCGCCCGGCAGTGCCACGCGCGTCGCATTGGCCTGTGTCAGCAGCGGGCACAGGCTGCCGACTTCTTCAACGCCCTGCACGCACAATAACGGCGTCCAAGTGAGCTGGCGCGCGGTCGGCAGCGCCGGCGTGGTCGGCGTCCAGAGATCGAACACCTCGCTTGGCGATGCGCGGAACTGGACGGTGTCCTCGGGTACGATCAGCGCGACCCGGGCGATTTTCGCACGCAGTGGCGGGGGCAGGCCGACCAGCCCGACATGGACCATGTCCGCGCCGAACGATTGGCCGATCAGAACGACCCGGTCGGTATGGCCGAACTGCAACGCGCGCTGTTCGGCACGCGCGATCAGCGTGGTGATATCCGCCGGCGTCCGAGTGTTCCGCAGATAGGCCAGCGTGTTGATTGCAACCACTGGTATGCCGTCCGCCGCCAGCCGCCGCGCGATCTCGGGCGCCATGCCGATCTTCAGTCCGAGATCGCCGCTCAGCAGCACCACCGCATAGCGACGCTCCGGCTTGCTCGGTGGAATGTCGGTGAACACCGGCCCGCCGAAATAGCCGAGCCAGCCCATGAAGCCTGTCGCCGCGACTATAAGTACGGCGAAAGCGAGTAAGGATCGGCGAAACCACGTCATTCGCAACCGATTGCGCCCGGCCGGATGATCGACAGGTGGAGCAGACATGACGTTTTCGTCATGCATTGCGCGGTCGATTTCGTGATGCTCCCCCGCCAGGGGGAGGTGGCTGGCGCTTGCCAGACGGAGGGGGAGGGGGCGACGACATCCGCTGCGTGTCCTCCCCCTCCGTCACCTTCGGCGACACCTCCCCCTGGCGGGGGAGGATCGTCATGCCTCGCCTCACTCCGGATCGTGCGCGAGGCGCTCGTGATGGCGGATCACCTCGTCGATGATGAAGCGCAGGAATTTTTCGGAGAATTCGGGGTCGAGTTGCGCGTCGGTCGCCAATTGCCGCAGCCGGGCGATCTGACGTTCCTCGCGACCCGGATCGGCGGCAGGCAGACCATGCGTCGCCTTGTGCCGGCCGACCGCCTGCGTCACCTTGAAGCGCTCGGCGAGCATGTGAATCAGCGCCGCGTCGATATTGTCGATGCTTTGGCGGTATCCGTTGAGCAGCTCGTCTGCCATCCACATACCCTTTCGTTGGTTCGGTGCGCCTTTTGCGTGCGTTGGTCGCGAACGGCAAGAGGCACCAAGGGTTGCTTTGCAGGGGCATAGGCGTCAGAGGCTCGGGGAGATGAGCGCCACCGTCCACCGCCTCGAAACCGTACGTCCCAATCCCGAGTCCCAGCCGTCGCTGGACCCGATGGTCAAACTCGTCACCGGCGACATGGACCAGGTCAATGCGGTGATCCGCGGCCGGATGCAGTCGGAAATCCCGCTTATTCCAGAGCTCGCAGGGCATCTGATCGCAGGCGGCGGCAAGCGGATGCGGCCGATGCTGACGCTCGCGAGCGCGCAACTGATCGGCTATTCCGGCACGCAGCACCATCTGCTCGCCGCCGCGGTCGAATTCATCCACACCGCGACGCTGCTTCACGACGACGTCGTCGACGGGTCGGATCTGCGCCGGGGCAAGCGCACTGCCAACATCATCTGGGGTAACCCGGCCAGCGTGCTGGTCGGCGATTTCCTGTTCAGCCGCAGCTTCGAACTAATGGTCGAGGCGGGCAGCCTTAAGGCGCTGAAGATCCTGTCCTCGACCAGCGCGGTGATCGCCGAGGGCGAGGTCAACCAGCTTACTGCCGCCCGCCGCGTCGATCTTGGCGAGGAGCGCTATCTCGACATCATCGGCGCGAAGACCGCGGCGCTGTTCGCGGCCGCCTGCCGGATTTCGGCGGTCGTCGCCGAGCGCCCCGAAGCGGAGGAGGCCGCGCTCGATGCGTATGGCCGCAACCTCGGCATCGCGTTCCAGCTGGTCGACGACGCCATCGACTATGTCTCGGACGCGGACACGATGGGCAAGGACGCCGGCGACGATTTCCGCGAGGGGAAAATGACGCTCCCGGTCATCCTCGCCTACGCTCGCGGATCGGCCGAGGACCGCGCGTTCTGGAAGGACGCGGTCGAAGGTCGCCGCGACAGCGACGCCGACCTGGAACACGCGGTCCGCCTGATCCGCTCGACCCGCGCGATCGACGACACCTTCGCCAGGGCCCGCCATTACGGTCAGCGCGCAATCGACTCGATCGGTGGCTTTGCCAATGGCGCCGCTAAGGATGCGATGATCGAAGCGGTCGAGTTCGCGGTCGCCCGCGCGTACTGACCTATCAGAGGATCGCCGAGCCGGTCTGCGGTAGCGTGGGCTCGACGGTTTCCGGTTTCTTGGCGAACAGCGCGCGGTCGGCGGGGCCGAACGCGTATTTCCACAGGATGTAGAGATAGGTCGCGGCGATTGCGGGTTCGCCGACCGCGAGTTCGACCCATTCGTAGCGCTTGGGGAGCGCGGTGAACCCGGCCCCGACGACGATCGCGGCGAGCGCGGCCCAGACCAGCGGCCAGCGCCACGGCGACACGTTGGCACCGAGCAGGTGGCCGAGCAGCTTCGACTTTATCACCGAGGTTAGCGCGACGGACAGCATCAGCGCGATCGCGGGGCCGGCCGCCTGATAGTTGACGGGATAGCCCAGCGCGCGGATCGCGAAGATCAGCGCGAAGCTCAGGCCGACCTGGAAGGCGAGCATCGCCGCGGAGATCATCAGATTGCGGTGGCGGGCGATGTAGACGAGCGCGGATTCGCTGACTGCGCCGGTCGAGGCGAGCACTTCGGCGGTCAGCAGGAACGCAAGCGCGGCGGTGCCGGCGACGAACTGCGGGCCGACCACGCCCATGACGGCTTCGCCGGGGATCGAGCCCATCAGCGCGAGCCCCCCTTGCGCGGCCATGATCCAGAACGCGACCTGACGCACCTGGTTGGCGATCGCCGCGCGGTCGTTGTTGGCCAGACTCTGCGTGATGACGGGGCCGAGGATCGGGTCGAAGCTGGTCTTCAATTTCTGCGGCAGGCTCGCGACCTGCTGCGCCATGTAATAGATGCCGACGATCTTGGGCTCGAACATCACGCCGAGGATGAAGCGGTCGACGTTGCGGCTGCCCCATTCGAGGATGTCGGCGCCCGCAAGCGGCACGTTGGCGCGGGCGAGCGCGTAGAGCGGTCGCAGGTGTGGCGACCAGCCGCGCGGGACACCGTAGCTGCGGAGGAACGGCACGAGGCTGGCGATCAGTGCCGCGGTCATCGACGCGACGTAGCTGAGCACAAGGCCGTCGCGGATCGTGAAATAGGAGAACGCCCAGGCGGCGATCGAGATCGTCCACGGCTCGACCACCGCACGGGCGGTAACGGCGGCCTTCACGTTGAGGCGATAGGCGAGCGCTGCGAGGCTGACGTCGGACCAGGCGATCGCGACGATGATCAGCGGCAGGAACCGGTCGAGCCCGGTGATCGCGCTGTTCGGATACATGATCTGTGGGAAGGTACAGAGTACCGCGCTGGCTATCAGCGAGGCGATGAACGCGACCGCCATCGCGTCCCACACCACGTTGGCGTGCGGGCGGTCGGCGCTGCTGAGTGCCTGGGCGAGACCACGTTTCAGGCCGAGCGTCGCCAGTAAGGCCGCGAGTTCGACGACCACGACCGCGATCGCGAAGCGGCCGACGAGGTCAGGGCCGTAGATGCGGCCGGCGATGAACAGGAACGGGATGCGCGCGGCGAGGCGGAGGACGAAGCCGGCGATGTTGGTCCGACCACCCTTGGCGAGCGTGTCGATGTCCTGCGTGGCCTCGGTCACGCTTCCCCCCTCCCTGGAAGGGAGGGGTAGGAGGTGGGTCGGCTTATGAGGTTCGGTTGCGCCTGCCCCGAGCCAACCCACCCCCGGCCCCTCCCTTCCAGGGAGGGGGGAAGGTTTTCGGGCATCATCGGGCTCAATGCGCAGCGCCCCAGCTCAGGCCGGTGCCGATCTCGATGCCGAGCGGTACGTCGAGCGTCACCGCGGGAAGTGCCGCTGTAGCCATGACGCGTTCGATCACGGGCTTGGCTGCCTCGACGTCACCTTCCGGCAACTCGAACACGAGCTCGTCGTGGACCTGAAGGAGCATGCGGACGTTCGGCAGGCCCGCCTCCAGCAGCGCCGGCCCCATGCGAACCATTGCGCGCTTGATGATGTCGGCGCTGGTGCCCTGGATCGGCGCGTTGATCGCGGCACGCTCGGCGCCCTGGCGTTCGTGCTGGATCTTCGAGCGGATGCGGGGGAAGTGGGTTTTTCTTCCAAACAGCGTGGTGGTGTAACCGGTCGCGCGGACGCTTTCGGTGGTCTCTACGATGTAGGTCGAGATGCCGGGGAAGCGGTCGAAATAGCGGTCGATCATCGCCTGCGCTTCGTCGGCTGACACGTCGAGACGTCCCGCGAGCCCCCAGCGCGAGATGCCGTAGAGGATCGCGAAGTTGATCGTCTTCGCGCGGCCTCGGGTGTCGCGGTTTACCTCGCCGAACAGTTCTTGCGCGGTGAGGCTGTGGATGTCGTCGCCGTTGGCGAACGCCGCCTTCAGTGCGGGCACGTTCGCCATGTGCGCGGCCAGGCGCAACTCGATCTGCGAGTAATCGGCGGCGAGGATGACGTTGCCGGGCTCGGCCACGAACGCGTCGCGGATCTGGCGGCCGATCTCGGTGCGGATCGGGATGTTCTGGAGGTTCGGATCGGTCGACGACAGGCGGCCGGTCTGCGCGCCGGTGAGGCTGTACGACGTATGGACGCGGCCCGTCGCCGGGTTGATCTGCGCCTGCAACGCGTCGGTGTAGGTCGATTTCAGCTTCGACAACTGGCGCCAGTCGAGCACTTTTCGCGCGATCACCGCGCCGGGCGAATCCTTGTCGGCGGCGATCCGCTCGAGTTCGGTGACGTCGGTCGAATAGACGCCGGATTTGCCCTTGCGGCCGCCCTTGATGCCCATCTTCTCGAACAGCACGTCGCCGAGTTGCTTGGGGCTGCCGATCGTGAACGGCGCGCCGGCGAGTGCGTGGATCTCGGTTTCGAGGCTCGCCATCTGAGCCGCGAATTCGGTCGAGAGCTTCGACAGTTTTGCCGCGTCGACCTTGATGCCGTGCATCTCCATCTGCGCGATGACGGGGACGAGCGGGCGGTCGACCATTTCGTAGACGCGGGTCGAGCCTTCCGCGGGGAGGCGGCGCTTGAACCGGCGCCACAGGCGGAGCGTCACGTCGGCGTCCTCTGCCGCGTAGCGGGTCGCGGCCTTTAGGTCGATTTCGTTGAAGGTGCGCTGCGTCTTGCCGGTGCCGACCACGTCCTTGAACGCGATGCAGGTGTGCGAGAGGTGCGTGGCGGCGAGTTCGTCCATGCCGTGGCCGTGAAGCCCGGCGTCGAGATCGAAGCTCATCACGATCGTGTCGTCGAACGGCGCGATGTTCACGCCACCGGTCGGCGCGTAGGCGCGGCCGAGGACGATCATGTCGTATTTGAGGTTGTGGCCGATCTTCAGGATGCTCGGATCCTCCAGCAACGGCTTCAACTTCGCGAGCACGAGGGCGCGGTCGAGCTGGACCGGGTTCTCCGCGAGCAAATCCGTCCCGCCATGTGCGATAGGTACGTAGCAGGCGAGGTTCGGATGCAGCGCCATGCTTACCCCGACCAGATCGGCACGCGTCGCGTCGATGCCGGTGGTCTCGGTGTCGATCGCGACCCAGCCTTGATGCTTGGCCACGGTGATCCAGCGATCGAGCGCGGCTTCGTCGACGACGGTTTCATAGTCGTCGTGCTTGCACGGCTCGTCCGCGTCGAGATCGGCGGTGCTCGTGGGAGCCTCGACGGGGGCTTCGGCGACCGCGGAGAGCTTGGCGATCAGCGACTTGAAGCCGTGATGCTCCAGGAATGCGCGCAAGGGGGCGTCGGGGATTCCCTTGAGTTCGAGATCCTCGAGCGGCTCGGGCAGCGCGACGTCGCATTTGAGCGTGACGAGCACCTTCGACAGTCGCGCCATCTCGGCATGCTCGATCAGATTGTCGCGCAGCTTGCCCTTCTTCATGCCGTCCGCTGCGGCGAGCACGGATTCGAGATCGCCGTGTTCGAGGATCAGCTTGGCGGCGGTCTTCGGGCCGACGCCGGGGACGCCGGGGACGTTGTCGACGCTGTCGCCCATCAGCGCGAGCACGTCGCCGAGCTGCGCGGGGGTGACGCCGTGGAATTTTTCCGCGACATGCTCCGCGCCGAGGCGGCGGTTGTTCATCGTGTCGTACATGTCGAGGCCGGGCTCGATCAGCTGCATCAGGTCCTTGTCGGAACTGACGATCGTGACTTCCCAGCCTTGGGCTAGCGCGGCTTTCGAGTAGCAGGCGATGATGTCGTCGGCTTCGAGGCCCTCGGTCTCGATGCAGGGGAGGCTGAACGCGCGCGTCGCGTCGCGGATCATCGGGAATTGCGGGACGAGATCCTCGGGCGGCGGCGGACGCTGCGCCTTGTACTTGTCGTAGAGATCGTTGCGGAAGGTCTTCGACGACTTGTCGAGGATGACCGCCATGTGCGTGGGGCCGTCGGCGGCGTGGACCTCGTCGGCGAGCTTCCACAGCATCGTCGTATAGCCGTACACCGCGCCGACCGGCTCGCCATGCTTGTTGGTGAGCGGCGGCAGCCGGTGATAGGCGCGGAAGATATAGCCGGAGCCGTCGACGAGATAGAGATGGGGCATCGCGCGCGGTCTAGCGGATGCGCGCGCCTCCACCAATGGGCGAAGCGTGGTTGTTGGGTATCAGGTTGGGAGAAAAGCGGTGGGGTGTTTGGCTGGCTTTTAGCGGTCCCGCGCAGAACACCACCCCGGCGAAGGTCGCAGCGGAGGTTTGGGGCGTGCCCGGAATCTCAATCCTCCCCCGCCAGGGGGAGGTGGCACCGTAGGTGACGGAGGGGGAGGATACGGAACGTCGGTTACTCCTTTCCTCCCCCTCCGTCTGGCAAGGGCCAGCCACCTCCCCCTGGCGGGGGAGGATCGATAGATCCGGCGCTACTTCTTGATCAGCCCGATCTCCACCAGCCGCTCGTACAGGTAATCATGCGCGGTGATCGGGGTCGGATAGCGGTTCGCGTTGTCCGGCGTGATCGTGCCCGGCAGCGTCTCGATCAGGAAGTCCGGCGCGGGGTGTAGGAAGAACGGCATCGAATAGCGCGAGTGACTGCGGCGCTCGGGGGGCGGGTTGACGACGCGGTGCGTGGTCGAGGGCAGCACGTTGTTGGTCAGCCGCTGGAGCATGTCGCCGACGTTGACGACCATCGCGCCCTCGGGCGGCTTGATCGACAGCCAGCGACCATTGGCGCGGTCGAGCAGTTCGAGGCCTGCCTCTTCTGCACCGAGCAGCAGCGTGATGAGGTTGATGTCCTCATGCGCGCCGGCGCGGACGCCTTCCGCGTCGGCGGGGATCGGCGGGTAATGGAGCAAACGCAGTATGCTGTTGCCGTCCTTGACCGCGGGGTCGAACCAGTCGGGCTTGAGCTTCAGGTGGCGCGCGATCGCGGACAGGAGCTTGTCGCCGGCGCGGTCGAATGCGGCGAACAGTTCGAGGAAGACCGGCTTGAACCCCTCGGGGCGCGTCGGCCAGACGTTCGGCGCCATCGTGTCCGCATAGCGATGCCCCTCGGGCAGTTCGCGGCCGACGTGCCAGAACTCCTTGAGGTCGACGACCTTGGCATCCTTGGCGATCTCGGTCTTGAATGGCGTATAGCCGCGCGCGCCGCCGCCGCCGGGGATGTGATAGCCGCGCTTCTCGTCCTCGGGGAGATCGAACAGGAGTTTCGTCTCGGCCCAGGCGCGCTCGATCAGGTCGGCGGGGATGCCGTGATCGGCGACGATCGCGAAGCCGAACCGCTCGAACGATTCGCCGAACGCGGCGGCGAAGCCATCGGGGTCGGTGGCTTGCGTGGCGAGGCTGAGGGTTGGGACCTGGGCGGCAGGGGTGTCGAGCATGGGGTTCGTGTCCGGATTGGGGGACGCCCGATATAGGGGATTGGCGAGGCGGTGCCAAATGCCTGGGTTAGGGTGGTTTAGATTTCGATCCTCCCCCGTCAGGGGGAGGTGGCACCGCAGGTGACGGAGGGGGCGGACACGGAACAGGCGTTGCTCCTTCCTCCCCCTCCGTCTGGCAAGCGCCAGCCACCTCCCCCTGGCGGGGGAGGATCGAAGGTGCCGTGCGTTAGCCGCTGATGACGATCGTGCCGGTTGCCTTGTTCGCACCGTCGGGGGCGAGTTCGAGGCGGAAGGGTTTGTTTTCGTCGGTCGTGCCGATCAGGTTCGCGCCTTCCGGGTGCACCTGATAGCCGACCTTGCCGAGCCGTGCGGCGAACCAGTCGCGGACGATCGTCGGGGTGGCGGGGCTGGCGAACGCAACTCGGAGCCCGCCGGCCTTGTCGTCGCCGACGATATTGAGCGTCTTGATCGTCGAACCCGGATACAGGCGAACGCCGTTGAGATCGAAATTGCCGGTGTCGATCTTGATCTTCGGCAGCTTCACCG
>JAZKCH010000016.1:0-42931 GCA_040388215.1 Pseudomonadota bacterium
ATGGTAGCGAAGGAGGGACTTGAACCCCCGACCCCAGGATTATGATTCCCGTGCTCTAACCAACTGAGCTACTTCGCCGTACCGTCCGTCAGGGAAGCGTTCTTCCCTGCGAGGCGCGGCCTATAGGAAGCGGATTCGAGGCGGTCAAGCGAACATGTGTCGGGAAATCGCTTCCCACGGTCCGCCGCGATACCACCACGCGCCCAGACCGGCGATTTCGACGTCCTTCGGGGAGAAATCGCGCTGCAGATTGCCGAGCAAAAGCTTGGCCACCTGCGGGCTGACCTTGTTCTGGATCGTGACGTGCGGACGCCAGCCGCCGGCGTCCTGCGGCGTCAGCATGCCGGTGAACGCGTCGGCGAGACGGCCACGGATACCGACGAGGTCCGGGGACTCGATCCGGTACGCCACGCCACGACCGAGCGACATCAGTCCGCCGATCCGCGCCTGCGGGGCCCGGATGCCACGGGTTTCCTGGTTGAGACGGTGCTTGAGTTCGTCGAGGCCTGAAGGCGGCAGATGGTGGAACAGCGTCAGATGCGCGTCGAGCTGGTTGCGCTCGGGCGGGAAATGCTCGCGGCGCATGGCGTCGAAGAACGCGGTATCCTGGCGACCGAACAAGGCTGTGACGATGATCGGGGCGGGCAGCGCATCGGCCACGCTCAAATCTCGACCTGGCTGCCAAGTTCGACGACGCGATTCGTCGGGAGGCGGAAGAATTCCATCGCGCTTTCGGCGTTGCGGAGCATCCATGCGAACAGCTTTTCGCGCCAGATCATCATGCCGGGCTTGTCCGACGCGAGCAGCGTCTGGCGCGACAGGAAGAAGCTGGTGTCCATCATCTTGAAGTCCGCGCCGCAATTATGGACCTGGCGCAGCGCTGCGGGCACGTCGGCGTCCTCCATGAAGCCATAGCGCAGCACGAGCCGGTGGAAGCCGTCGCCAAGCTCCTCGCGCACCGCACGGTCGTTGGCGGGCCAGTAAGGCTGCCCGACGATCTTCACGGTCAGCAGGATCACGCGCTCGTGCAGCACCTTGTTGTGCTTGAGGTTGTGGAGCAGCGCATGCGGCACGCCGTCCGCGGTAGAGGTCATGAATACCGCGGTGCCCGGCACGCGCGACGCCGAGCTGGCCGCCGAGCCGATGAACACCTTGATCGGCATCGCCGCCTCATGCATCCGGTCGATCATCAGCTGCCGCCCCTTCGACCAGGTCGTCAGGAAGGTGAAGATGATGAAGCCGACCAGCAGCGGGAACCAGCCGCCCGCCGGCACCTTGGTCAGATTTGCCGCGAAATAGGCGCCGTCGACCGTGAAGAAGATCGCCAGCAGCGGGATCGCCGCGATCTTCGGCCAGTTCCACAGGCGGAACAGCACGACGCCGAGCAGGCACGTGTCGATGAACATCGCGCCGGTCACCGCGATCCCGTACGCGCTCGTCAGGTTCGACGAGGTGCGGAAGAACAGCACGAGCAGGATCACCATCACCATCAGCGCGCCGTTGACGAGCGGGATGTAGATCTGGCCGGCGGTCGACGCGCTGGTGTGCTCGATCCGGAGGCGCGGGATGAAGCCGAGCTGGATCGCCTGCTGCGTCACCGAGAACGCACCGGAGATCACCGCCTGCGACGCGATCACGGCGGCCATCGTTGCAAGGATGACGAGGGGGAGCTGGAGGCTCTCGGGCGCCAGATTGTAGAACGGGCTGACCAGTGCTTCACGACCCTCGCGAAACAGCAGCGCGCCCTGCCCCATGTAATTGAGGATCAGTGCCGGGAGCACGAAGAACAGCCACGACAGCCCGATCGGCTTGCGCCCAAAATGGCCCATGTCCGCGTATAGTGCCTCCGCGCCTGTGACCGCGAGGACGACCGAGCCCAGTGCCAGGAAGGCCCGCTCCGGGTCGATGATGAAGAACTCGACCGCGTAGTGCGGCGACAATGCCCAGAGCACGCCGGGGGTCTGGACGATGCTGAGAATGCCGAGCACCGCGATCACGCTGAAATACACCAGCATGATCGGCCCGAACACGAGCCCGATCCGCGCGGTGCCGCTCTTCTGCACCCAGAACAGCGCGATCAGGATCACGATCACGATCGGCAGCACCAAGCCGCCGAAAGCGGGCGCGGCGACGGCGAGGCCCTCGACCGCAGACAGCACCGACACCGCCGGCGTGATCATGCTGTCACCGTAGAACAGCGCCGTCGCGAACACGCCGAGCAGGATGATGCCCTTGCTCCAGCGCTTCGTCTTGGTCTTGCCCGAGACTAATGCGAGCAGCGCGAGACTGCCACCCTCGCCCTTGTTGTCCGCGCGCATGATGATGATCACGTATTTGACGGTCACGACGATCATCATCGACCAGAACATCAGGCTGATGACGCCCATGATGTGCGCCGCGTCGAGCGCGAGCTTGTGGTGGCCGGCGAAGGTCTCGCGGAAGGCGTAGAGCGGGCTGGTACCGATATCGCCGAAGACGATGCCGATCGCACCGAAGGCGAGCTTCAGCATGCCGTCGGAATTGTGATGCCCCGTCTCGAGATCGAGATTGGCGGGCGGCACGGTCGAGGCCGCGGCGGTCTGGTCGACGCTCACTGGACGGTGAATCGACCCGGAAGTGCAGCAATCTTCATCGAATTTCCGATTTCACCCTGTGCCCTAAGCGCGCGCATTTAGCATGAGGGGTAGAGGGCGGCAACGGCGGGGCGGTTAGCGTGGATTAACCGGGTCAGAATGGACGCGTCCGCCGCGAGCCGAACGCTTCGACGATTTCCGTTCTCCTGCGGACGCAAGAGCCCAGGGTCATGGGCACCAACGCTTTTGATCCTGGATTCCTGCGTTCGCAGGAAAACCCTAACGTGTGACAACCTCACGGATCACGAAGTGCGAAGCTAAGCGCGTGACGCCTGGGAGCTGCGAGAGCGTTTCGCGGTGAATGCGCTCGAACGTCTCGCCGTCGCGGATCTCGACGTGGAGCATGTAATCCGCCTCGCCGCTCATCAGGAAGCATTGCACGACTTGCGGGCAGTCGACGATCTCCGCCTCGAACGCCGCCATCGTCTCCTTGCGCTGATCCCGGAGCGTGACGTTGACGAGGACGATGCTTGGGTCACCGCGTGCTGCGCGGGACAGGACAGCACGATAGCCGACGATCGCACCGCTTTCTCGCAACTGCGCCACGCGGCGATGCGCGGCGCTTGCCGACAGCCCGACCGCGTCGCCAAGCTCCGCGCTGGTCAGGTCGGAATTGGCGGCAAGCAGGTCTAGAATCCTGCGTTCGATCGTGATGCTCAAGATTCTCTCGTTTCGACGGCGATGGATGCACGTATCTTGCAAACGCGCTATCGTATGGAAACGAGTTTGCGAACCCTTCCCGTCCAAGGCGGGCTAGTATGGCGCAAACGATAATGGAGTGGAATCAATGCGCGTCGGTGTCCCCAAGGAAATCAAGAACCACGAATATCGCGTCGGCCTGACCCCGCCGTCGGTCGCCGAACTGGTCGCGGCCGGTCACGAGGTCGTCGTCGAGACGCAGGCCGGATCGGGCATCGATTTCGAGGACCAGGACTATATCGATTCTGGTGCCACGATCCTGCCGACTGCGGCCGCGGTGTTCGCCGGTGCGGACATGATCGTGAAGGTCAAGGAGCCGCAGCCGAGCGAAATCGCGATGCTCGAACCACGCCACCTGCTGTTCACCTACCTCCACCTCGCCGCGGACAAGCCGCAGGCCGAGGGGCTGATGAAGTCCGGCGCGACCTGCATCGCGTACGAGACCGTCACCGACAACCGCCGCGGTCTGCCGTTGCTCAAGCCGATGTCCGAGGTCGCAGGCCGCATGTCGGTACAGGTCGGCGCGCATTACCTCGAGAAGGAACAGGGCGGACGCGGCGTCCTGCTCGGCGGCGTTCCCGGCGTTGCCCCCGCCAAGGTCGCGATCCTCGGCGGCGGTGTCTCGGGCGTCAACGCCGCACAGATGGCGGTCGGCATGCGCGCCGACGTGACGATCTACGACATCTCGAACGATCGCCTCGCCGAACTCGACATGTTCTTTTCCAGCCAGATCAAGACGGCGTATGCGTCGAAGGCCGCGATCGCGGCGGCGGTGAAGAACGCGCATCTGGTGATCGGCGCGGTGCTCGTGCCGGGGGCCGCTGCGCCCAAGCTCGTCACACGCGAGATGCTGAAGACGATGAAGCGCGGCTCGGTGCTGGTCGACATCGCGATCGACCAGGGCGGGTGCTTCGAGACATCGCACGCCACGACGCACGAGGATCCGGTGTTCGAGGTCGACGGCGTGATCCACTATTGCGTCGCCAACATGCCCGGCGCGGTCGCGCGCACGTCGGCGTTCGCGCTCAACAATGCGACGCTGCCGTTCGCGCTGAAGCTCGCCAATCTCGGGGCCGAGGCGGCGATGAAGGCGGACCCGCATCTCGCCAACGGGCTGAACGTCTACAAGGGCAAGATCGCGTACAAGGCGGTCGCGGATGATCTAGGTTTACCTTACGAAGCATGGGCCGGCTGACTCGGGAACGGATACGGAACATGGGTGTTGGACAGAGGAAAGGAATTTCCAATGTCCGACATCCCGAACCCCAAGTCCGAACCATTCTCAAACGCTGAGAAGGATCCCGACGACTGGACCACCGGCGACGAGGAAATGACCGGTGCGCAGGCTAGTTACCTCAAGACACTGTCCGAGGAAGCGCATGAGGAGTTCGACGAGACGCTGACCAAGGCGGATGCGTCGAAGAAGATCGACGAGTTGCAGTCCAAGACTGGCCGGGGGCAGTAAGCCCCCCATCTCGTCATCATGACGAAAGTCAGGATCCAGAGCCAAATAGCGTAACGCATATGGCTCTGGATCCTGGGTCAAGCCCAGGATGACGGGACTATTTTTGGCCTGCGTTTGGCACGTCCTGCATAGCCAGGAACCGATCCAGCAAAGCAAGCCGCGTGGCGATTTCGCCCCGGTACGAAATATCCGCCGGCGTCAATGCCAACACCTTCGCCCAATACGCCCGAGCCGTAGCGAACTCTCCCGCTCGCACATAAGCCAAGCCCAGGAAAAACGGCGGCGCAGGATGCTTCGGCGCCAACCGCATCGCCTGTTGAAACGCGAATAGCGCGGGCGGCGAAACCTGGTTCCCGTCATGCGCAGACAGCGCGTTGGCAAGCCCCGTCCACAACACCAAGCTCTTCGGCGCGACACGGATCCCCCCAAGCAGCACCTGCACCGCCGCGCGACGATCGCCGATCCGCGTCATCGCGTCCGCCGCGACCAGATACGCTGCCGCACCCGTATACCGCTCCAGCATCTGATCGCGCAGCTCGAGCATCGCGCCATCGTCGGGCGTCGGCGCAAGCCCGCTCGTCACATTATGGCCCACAAGCCCCGGCTGCCCCTGCCACGCATACCCCGCCGCGCCGAGCATCAGTGCCGCCGCGACCATCGTCCAGAGAACCCGGTTCACCTTCAACACCGCAAGCAGCGCAAACGCCCCCGCCCCGATCGCGGCCAGCCACACATATCCCATCAGCGTGTCCTCCGCCGAAAGCTCGACCGCGCGATCCAGGCACCAATTGCCAGCAGCAGGACAGGCGCGAACCACAACGGCCATGTCAGCCCCGACAAGGGCGGATCATACGTCACATAGTCCCCGTAGCGCGACACCAGCCAATCACGGATAGACGCCGGCTTCTCCCCCCGCTCGATCCGCTCGCGGACAAGCGCGCGCATGTCGGCGGCCATGTCGGCGTCGCTGTCAGCGATCGACTGGCCCTGGCAGACGAGGCAGCGTAAAGTCTCCATGAGCGCGCGGGCAGAGGCTTCTTTGGCAGGGTCAGCGAGCTGGACGTTGGCATAACGGGCCGGCGGCGTGACCGGCTGGGCGGCGGCGGGCGCAATGCAGAGCAACAGGGCCGCAACAACCTCCCCTCCCGCTCGCGGGAGGGGTCGGGGGAGGGCATGACGCAAACGCGCACTTGATAAGGAAGAAGCCCCTCCCCTAACCCCTCGCGCAAGCGAAAGGGGAAGTAGGTTACGCCCCGTCACCGCGCGTCCTTCACGGCTTGCACGATCTCCGCCACATTCTCAGGCCGAATATCGCCGATGATCTGCCTCACGACGATCCCACGACCATCGATCACGAACGTCTCCGGCACGCCCGAAGAACCCAGCGCCAACTGCACCTGGCTAGCCCGATCGCTTCCGATCCGCTCGTAAGGATCGCCGTTGCGACGCAGGAAGCCGCCAATCGCCGGCGCAGTGTCGCGGATCGCAATCG
Source organism: Pseudomonadota bacterium (assembly GCA_040388215.1). Lineage (GTDB taxonomy): Bacteria > Pseudomonadota > Alphaproteobacteria > Sphingomonadales > Sphingomonadaceae > Sphingomonas. The sequence continues at coordinate 6,290 of JAZKCH010000016.1, forward strand.
CGTCGATCGGCACGCCCATCGCCTTCAACCGCATCAGTTGCGGAGCCTCGGCGATGCACGGAATGCACCAACTCGCGAACACGTTGAGCAACCGCGGCTTGCCCTGCCGGAACGACGCGCTGGTCAGGCCCGGCTTGCCAGGGACCATCGCGGGCAGCACGAAATCGGGGAGCGGCTTGCCGACCATCGCCGATCGTACGACCTTCTCCGCCGGCCGGAACAGCCCGCTTGCCACTACCGCGAACAGTAGCGCGAAGATCGCTAGCGGCGCCCAGAGTACGAACCGCTTCATGCCCAGCGCTCCCGCATCGTGGTGCGTCGCTCGCGCATCACGCGCCCGAGCAGCGACAATGCGCCACCCAGCGCGATCAGCACGCCGCCGAACCAGATCAGAGTCACGAATGGCTTCCACCATAGCCGGAGCTGCCATCGCCCCTGCCCATCCGGCTGGCCGAGCACGGTGTAAAGCTGGCCATCGAGCACGGTTAGGATCGCAGACTCGTTGGTGCTGGTCGGCGGGTTGGCGAAGAACCGGAGTTGCGGCCGCAGGATGCTCGCCCTGCTACCGCGGGTCGCGGTCAGACGCGCTTCGAGTGCCGACCAGTTCTCGCCGATCACCGGCGAAATGCCGTCGAGCGTCACGGTATACGGCCCGACCCGCGCCGGCTCGCCCGCGCGCACCGCCACCAGCGTCTCCTTGGTGAACGCGCTCTCCGACGCCATCCCGCCAAGGCTCACCGCAATGCCGAGATGCGCGATGACCATGCCGTAGGTGAACAGCGGTGTGCGCTTGAGATTGCGCTTCCACAAGGGCGCGACGCTGGCGACGGCGAGCCCGGCGGCGAGCGACAATCCGGCCCAAGGCAGTACGCCCGGCCTGACGAACAGCAGTGCGATCGCCGCCACCAGCGTCGCACCGATCGGCAGCATCACACGGCCGAGCACCGCCTTCGCATCGTCACGCCGCCAGCGCAGCAATGGCCCGACCGCCATTACCGCGACCAGCAGCAACGCGATCGGCCCCGCCGCCTTGTTGAAGAACGGCGGGCCGACCGACAGCTGCACGCCAAAGCTCGCCGCGACGATCGGGTAGAGCGTGCCGATCAGAACGATCCCGAGGATCACCGACAACAGCAGGTTGTTCGCGACCAGCCCGCCCTCGCGGCTGACCGGATCGAAGGTCGTGCCGGCGCGCACGGTGCCGATCCGCGCGGCGAACAACGCGAGCGCGCCGCCGATGTAGATCGCGAGCAACGCCAGGATGAAAGCGCCGCGTTCCGGATCGACCGCGAAGGCGTGGACGCTCGTCAGGATGCCCGAGCGCACCAAGAACGTGCCGATCATCGACATCGAGAACGCAACGACGGCCAGCATGATCGTCCATGCGCGGAGTCCGTCGCGCGTCGCGAGCACAGTTACCGAATGGAGCAATGCGGTGGCGGCGAGCCACGGCATCAGCGAGGCATTCTCGACCGGGTCCCAAAACCACCAGCCGCCCCAGCCGAGTTCGTAATAGGCCCAATACGATCCGGCGGTGATACCGAGCGTCAGGAATATCCACGCGATCAGCACCCAAGGGCGCATCGCCTTGGCGAACGCCGGGCCCACATCGCGCGTGACCAGTGCGCCGACCGCGAACGAGAACGCGACCGAGAGGCCGACATACCCAGTGTAGAGCGTCGGCGGATGGAACGCCAAGCCGGGGTCCTGCAACAGAGGATTGAGCCCGAGCCCGTCGGTCGCAGCGGGGTTGAGCCGCGCGAACGGGTTCGAGGAGAACAGCAGGAACGCGTAGAATCCGAGTGCGATCGTTGCCTGGGCACCGAGCGTCGCGGTGAGCGTGCGTTCGGGCAACGAGCGTTCGAAGATCGCCACAGCACCGCCGGCGAGTCCGAGGATCGTCACCCAGAGCAGCATCGAGCCCTCGTGATTCCCCCAGGCGCCGGCGAACTTGTAGAGCCACGGCTTGGCGGAATGGCTGTTCTCGACGACCAGCTTTACGGACATGTCGGAGTCGAGGAAGAGTTCGATCAGCAGCGCCATCGCCAGCAGGGCCAGCAGGCCCTGGACGATCGCGACCGGCCGCACTGCGGCCGCAACGTCTTCACGATCGCGCGCGATGCCAATCGCGGCCATCACCAGCTGCAACGCCGCCAGCGCGCCAGCGAACCAGAGCGCGGCAAGGCCCGCTTCGGCGATCACGGCTTTGCGTCCGGTTCGAGCGTCTTGGTTTCGTGCATCTTGCCGGCCATCTCCGGCGGCATGTACTTTTCGTCGTGCTTGGCGAGCAGGTTCGAGGCGACGAAGCTGCCGTTGGGCTGGAACTGGCCTTCGGCGACGACGCCTGATTTCTCGCGGAACAGGTCGGGGACGATCCCGGCGAAGACGACCGGGGTGGTCGCCTGCCCATCGGTGAGAACGAAGTGCACGGTGATGCCGTCTGCCGCGCGCTTGATCGAACCGCCCTGGACCATCCCGCCGAGCCGCACCGCGCGTCCTAGCGGCAGACCGTCGCTGCGGACGTCGGACGGCGCATAAAAGAACGAGGCCTGGTCCTTCAGCGCCGACAGCGCGAGGAGCCCGGCGACGACGACCGCACCGAGTGCCAGCAGCGCCAGTGTCAGGCGTTGATGCTTGGCCTTCACTTTTCGGCCTTCCGCATCGCGAGATAGCTCAAGATAGCGATGACTGCGCCGCCACCCAGCGTCACGACATACGCGGCAGTCACGAACGGCCAGGGATTCATGCTCTGGCCATCCTGCGCATACGCGCTTCGGTCTTCGTGATCGCGAGCATCGTCCGCATTCGCATCAGCACGATTCCCGCGAACACGAACGTGAACCCGGCCAGCATGATCGGCAGCGGCCACAGGATGGAGCCCGCGATCGTCGATTGCGTTAGACCGATACTCGGCCCCTGGTGGAGCGTATTCCACCACACCACCGAATAGCGGATGATCGGCAGCAGTACCGACCCGGCGATCCCGTACAGCGCCGGCACGCGCCCGTCGCCGCCACGATCCGCATCGGCCTTCGCGAGCGCCATGTAGCCGAGATAGACGAAGAACAGCAGCAGCATCGAGGTCAGCCGACCATCCCATTGCCACCACGTCCCCCAGGTCGGCCGCCCCCAGATCGAGCCGGTCATCAGGCAGAGCGCCGCAAACACCGCACCCGGCAGCGCGATCGCGCGTGCGGCGACGCTGGCGAGCGGGTGGCGCCAAACGAGGAACATGATGCTGGAGATCGCGATCCCGCTCCACCCGCCCATGCCGAGCCAGGCGGCGGGGACGTGGATGTAGAGGATGCGAACCGTCTCGCCCTGGAGGTAATCCGGCGGGGTCTGCGTCAGGCCCGCCCAGCAGCCGATCGCAACCAGTACGACACCGGCCCAGAAGAGCGCCGGCGTCAACGGCTTGGCGATCTTCAGGAAGCGCGCAGGGTTTGCGAAGGCGTGTAGGGTGGCCACTGGCGTTACCACTATGGCAACAATACGAGGCTGTCACCTTCGACTTAAGACCCTCTCCCCGCCGGGGAGAGGGAGGGGCCCGCCGCACTTGCGGTGGGAGGGTGAGGGGGGGTGAGGCTCGGGATACTCACCCCAACGCCCCTCATCCGGCACTGCGTGCCACCTTCTCCCCGGCAGGGAGAAGGACTTCAGCGGCCGATCAGGCGCTTTGCGATGCTATCCGCCACATCCGACGCCGGCTCGCCCGAGCGGTCGCTCTCGTCCCAAACCTGGATCAGCCGCTCCGGGATACGCGCGATCCGCGCCTTCACCTCGGCCTCATCGCCCTGCCCAAGATACTCGAGCCCGACATTAATGATCCCACCGGCGTTGATGACGTAGTCCGGCGCATACAGGATACCGCGTGCATGAAGCCGCGCGCCATCCTCGCGAACGCTCAACTGGTTGTTCGCACCGCCAGCGACGACCTTCGTCTTCAGCGCCGCAATCGACATCTCGGTCAGGATCGCACCCAGCGCATTCGGGCTGAAGATATCCGCCTCGGTCGTCAGGATCGCCTCGGCCGCCACCGCGGTCGCGCCGAGTTCGCCGGCCAGCTTCTGCGCCCGGCCCTCGTCGACATCCGCCAGCGTCAGCACCGCGCCGTCCTTCGCCAGCAGCCGCGCGAGGCCGCCGCCGACCGAGCCGACGCCCTGGATCGCGACGCGCACGCCCTTCATGTCGGTCGCGCCGAGACCGCGAGCGGCCGCCGCCTTCACGCCCAGATAGATGCCGAGCGCGGTGTACGGCCCAGGATCGCCGCCCGCAGCGCCGCTCGCGACCGGCAGGCCGGACACGTAGCGCGTCTGGGTGGCGATCACCTTCATCCGCTCTTCGGACATGCCGACGTCTTCCGCCGTCACATAACGCCCGCCGAGCGAATCGACCGCGCGGCCGAACGCCTCGAGCTGCGCCGTCGTGATGACGTCGCCGGGCTTGGCCGCGAGGACCACGCCCTTACCGCCGCCGAGCTCGAGCCCCGCCATCGCGTTCTTGAAGCTCATGCCGCGCGACAGCCGCAGCGCATCGGTCACGGCACGCCCGTTATCGGCATAATGCCAGAACCGCGTGCCGCCAGCCGCCGGCCCGAGCTTGGTCGAGTGCAGCGCGATCACCGCGCGCAGGCCCGATTCGGGATCGGTGAAGGCATGTACGCCCTCGTGGTCGTCGAAATCGGGAAGGTCCCAAACCGCTGTCATCGCCGGCTCCTGAAGAGGAATAAAATTACCGGGACGCGAAATATTATTTTCCGACCGGTTTTACCAGCCCAAAGCGCCCGCATTGCGGGGGCTTACGAAAATAAGGGAAAATGGGGCGACCGACGGGACTTGAACCCGCAACATCCGGCATCACAAGCCGACGCTCTAACCAATTGAACTACGACCGCCGCGTAGGCATCGCCCCCTAGCGGGGGTCGCCGGGCGGCGTCAACCGTCGACTTGCCAAAAACACGTCAAAAACGTCCTTCGATAGCGAGCTTGTACCCGTTCGGGCCGCTCACGAAGCCCGCCTGCTCGAGCTTTTGCACTGCCAGCGGATCGGACGGACGCAGCGACAGCTCGGCGCGATAGGTCCCGGCCCCCTCGATCCTGAGCGCGATGCTCTCGGTTCCGGCCTGGCTCGCCAGCGGGAGCAGCAAGGCGGTACCGTCGCAGCGCGCGGTGCCGCTCACCGACTGCGGCAACGTGATCCCGCCGACATCGCCCGCCAGCGTTGCACGAACCCGACCCTCGGCAGCCTCGCACTGGCCGTCGCGGAAGCGGACCGAGACGTCGTCGAGGTCGAGCGCAGAGACGGGCACCGGCGCGAACAGCCGCCCCGTCGCGACGGTGGCAGTCATATGGTCAACCCCGAAGCCGTGACGACTGACGCTCGCCGACCCGCGCAATGGCTTGGCGGACACCGAATCGGGACCGGCGAAGACGATCGTCGCGCGGCCGACCAGCAGCGGCAGCGGCGACAACCGCGCGTGCAGATCGCCGAGCGCGAGATCGCCGAACCGCGCCTCGGTCAGCGTCGCACCCCAGATCGTCCCCGACACGCGCCGCGCAACCAGCCCTTCGTCGCCGACGCCAACCCAGCCGAGCACCGCACGCATCGGCAGGAACACGACCAGCGCGATCAGCAGCATCCCGCCGAACAACGCGGCGGGGCCGGTACGCAAACGAATCCGCCTCATGCCGCGCGCACCTTCATCGTGAGCGCGACGGCGACGGTCTTGTCGCCCTTGTCGGTCATCGCCACCGAATCAACGAGGATGCCGAGCCGTTCGAGCCGCGCGAGCCATGCAGTGAGTGCGGCGGGGCGCGCCGACTGGATCCCGATACGGACGCGGTCCGCACCGTCCTGATCGAGTGACGCGAGCGCGAAGCCGGCCTGGTCAGCCTCGGCGCGGATCGTGTCCGCCAGCGTGCCCGTCAGCGGCCTTGCCCGGTCACGCTGGATATCGCGCAACGTCGCGACCTGCGCGCGCGTTTCGCCGAGCCGCGTCACGGCGCTGGCATGGCGTTCGCGCGCGCTCGACAACCCGTCACCGATCGGTCGGATGATCAGCGCCCAGAGCAAGGTCAGCACCGCGAGCGCGGCCATGACGAGCAACAGGCGACGTTCCCTGAGCGAGCGTCCTTCGAACCACGTCTTCAAGCCGGTCATCGTCCGCTCCCCGGGCTGATCGTGAGCTCACCCGTTACGCGACCGGCCGCCGCCTGGAACACGCCCGCGCGGACGGTGAAGCCCGCCGCTTCGAGCGCACGCTTGAGATCGGTCGCGAGCGCCTCACGTTCGACCGCGACCGACAGTCGCAGGTCGCCGTTCGCCTGGAAATCTAGCCCCGTCACTTCGGTCCCCGGCGTGGCATGGATCGCGGCGAACGCGGCAGCGGTCGTGTTGGTGAAGCCGAGCCCCGGCCCGCGCACGCGCGACAGGCGCTCGTCGAGCTGGCGGCTGGCATCGACCACCGTCTCGCCGCGCGGCAGGCCGGTCACGGCGACCGCGTCGGCCTCGGCCTCCAACGCATCCGCGCCAAAGCTGTACTTGGCGATGCGGACGAGCGAGATCGCGAGCGTCACCGCGAGGATCGTCAGCGACAACAGCGCAAGCCGTCGGATCAGCCCCCAGTCGATCGCAAACCTGCGCCGCCGTGCGAACGGACCCTGCCGCAGATCGAGAGTAGGCGACGCGGCAGCGGCAACGATCGCCGCCTCCAGCGTATCGCGATCGATCGTCGCAGGCGCAGTGCCGCCGGTCACGAGTTCGGTCAGCCGCGCCTCGTCGGCGAACCCGCTTGACGTGCCACGCACCACGCCGCTGCCGGCCAGCTCCGCCCTGGCATAGCCCTCGTCGGGGCGCGGAAGGAGCATCGGTGCAGGGATCAGCGCGACCGGATCGACACCCGCTTCGGCAAGCATTCGCAGCCAGTCGCGCATCGTCGCGACGCCGACCACGCCGATCGGGCGGTCACTCGCGCCTTCGTCACCGACCGCGACATGCAGTTCGACAAGCGGCGACGCGCTCGCCTCGCTGGCGAGAATACGCGCGGCCGCCGTCGCCTGCGCCGCCGAACGCGACGGCAGTTCCGCCCAGTGCAGCGTCACCGCATCGGCCGGGGCCACCGCAATCGTCTCATCGTCGATCGCGTCGGGGATCCCCTCCCCCTCCCCGACCACGCGCGCATCGGCGACGCGCATCCAGCGAAACCCGGTCTCGCCGGCGGGAAGGAATAGCAAAGTCGTCATGATGGCTCGCCCCATTGCCGCGATACGAGCTGCGCGGGAAGTCGGTTCGCGTCGATCAGCGCGCGTTCCTGCATTTGCGTGCGGCCGAGCGTCACGTCGATATCGAGCGTGAACCATTTCGACAGCACCGTCGCCTCGGCACCGGGCGCGAGGGTGGCCGCACCCTGCAACGCCGCCGCCTTGGTGATCTCGCCGACATCGGCATAACCCTGCGGCGGACGGCGCAGCAGCATCTGCTGCGCGCTCCCGACCGACAGCGTATCGGGATACAGCATCGCGAATAGCGGCGCCTGTTCGGGCGCCAGCGTGTTGACGTTGATCGGCGACGGCTTGGCGATCGGCAGCGTGCAAATCCAGGGTTTCAGCGTCGCATAGATTTCGGGCGTCATGCCGGCGACCGCGCGGAGTTCGCTCGGATCGGTCATCAGCGTGCCAGCGGTGCGATACGGCGTCTCGCGACCGAGATACGCGCCATCCTCCGCGCCCATTGCCTGCTGGTCCTGGTCGCTGTCGATCCAGTCCGCGGTGCCCGACGCGACCTGTTCGGCGACCTGCGTCGGGACGCTCAACAACCGCATTAGCCTGACGAATTGCGGGCGGATCTCGGGGTTGGTGACATACACGCCGGGCGTGGTCGCTTGCGTGACGAGCGCGTTGAGATTGAAGCAATTACCGCCGTCGCGGACGCGGGCGGTCGCGAAGCCACCGGGGACCGGCAGGCCGAACGGCGTGTTGCTCCAGTTGCCGGCGAGTGTGACCCGCTTGGGGCTCTGGCCAAGCAGATTAGAGACGCGGGTCAGCGCCATCGTCTCGGCCGCGAACGCGTAGGCGCGCGCTTGTTCACCGGTAGCGGCGTTGCCCGCGAGCCGGGTCGACAGGCGCAGTTTCTCCAGCGCCGCGCCTGCCATGACCGCGATGATCGCGACGAGCATCAGCACGGTGAGCAGCGCCGCGCCCCGTTCCGGCCCGCGGCCCGAACCGCGATCAGGTCCGCGCACCGGGCGTCTCCTTCGACGGCGTACCGGGCGGCGGCGTGGTTGACGGGCTCGCTCCTTCAGGCGGTGCCGGGACGTACCCCGTACCTACGAGGAACATCTGGCGGAACTGCGTGCCGTCGTCGCGCTGGACGGTGAGTTCCATCGCATCGGGCAACGGCCTGCCACTGGCGCCATCCCAGCGATCGCTCCAGGCGCCGGCGATCCGGTATCGCAACGTGGCCTGGCGGACGTGGGTGAGCAGTGCGGCGGGGGGCAGTCCCTGCGCACCGTCGATCATCGGATAGGCGATCCGTTGCAGCGTGCCGGCATCGACGCGGTAGGCGACCTTCTGCGTGCTCGGCCGTGCTGCACCGTCGATATTGCTCCAGCCGGCGCGGACGAGCCGCAGCATCGGCGTGACACCCGACCCGCTCTCGCCGACGAACGCGGGAACGGTGGTGCCGGCTTCGTCGCGTGTCGACCGGTTCGAGGCCTGGGCGAGGTCCGCGGAGAGAATCGACATCGTCCGGGTGAGCGCGCTGATATCGTCGAGCTTGGCGCCGGTCGAACTCTGCGCCTTCACGCTGAACGACAGGATGGCGACGCCGGCTGCCGCGATCATCCCGAAGATCATCAGTGAGACCATGACCTCGATCAGCGTGAAGCCGGCTTCGCTGTCCCGCTTCGTCATCCCGGACTTGTTCCGGGATCCACCGTTCCGCGAGAGCAATGCAGAGTTGAAGATGCGGAACCGTGGATCCCGGAACAAGCCCGGGATGACGGAGGAAGTTTGGCGAGCGCTGCTCACGACGGCGTCACCATCGGCGTCGGCACCCGTGGCGCGGGACGGACCATCGTCAGGCGGCCGAGTTGCGTGCCGCCCCGGTCCGCTACGACGACGTCGATCCGCAACACGCTGGAGCCGCCGAGCGCGCTGACCTGCCGCGTCCACGTCCAGGCTTGCCCGCTGTTCGTCTCGACACCAGTGACGCGACCTGAGGTCGGCGGTTGCGCGCTGGTGACCGCGTCGATCGCGACGTTGCGCGCGACCATCTGCGCGACGAGCGTTTCGTCGAGGATCGACGCGCCGCGGATCGTCGCGCTTTCCAGGCGCACGAGCGCCATCGCCGCGAGGCTGAACACCGCCAGCGCGACCATGATTTCAATGAGGGTAAAGCCGCGCTCAGCCCGCATCGGCTCGCACGCTGCCGTCGGCGTCGATGTGCACGGTTGCCGCTACACCGCCGCGGTCGAGGCGGATCTCCGCCGGGCGATCGACGAGGCCGGTCGGATCGAACGTCACCCGCATGCGACCACTGGTATCGCTGATGCTGGCCTTGGTCCCGTCGTTCCAGCGTTCGACGCGCATCGGTTTCTCGGCGATCGGTGTCCAGCCGCCGGCCATCCGTCGGTCGAAGCCATAGCCGCCGCCGGTAACCCAGACGCTGACCGGGCGTGCCTCGACGATCGCAGAATCATGCGCGGCGCGGGTGCGTAGGGCGAAGCGCGTTGCCTCGTCGAGCACGCGGCCGCGCGGGTCCGGCATGACGAGCACAGCTACCGCCGAGGCGAGGCCGAGGATCGTGACCACGACCATCAGCTCGACCAGCGTGAAACCGGCGTCGCGCTTATTGCCAGCTGCCGATATCGGCATCGATCCCCTCGCCGCCTTCCTTGCCGTCCGCCCCGAAGGTCCAGACGTCGGCCTCGCCGTGCGCACCGGGCGAGGCGTAGAGATACGGACGGCCCCAGGGATCGTTCGGCAGTTTCTTCAGATATCCGCCACGCTGATACCGCGAGGGATCGGTTAGCCCCGCAGGTGCGGTGACGAGCGCGTTCAGCCCCTGCGTGGTGTTGGGGAAGGTCATGTTCTGGAGCTTGTACAGTTCCAGCCCGCCCTCGATCTGCGCGATATCGGCCTTTGCCTTCTGGATCCGCGCGGTGTCGCCCGAGGGCAGCACGTTGAGTGCGACGATCGTCGCAAGCAGGCCGATGATGACGATCACCACCATCAACTCGACGAGGGTAAAGCCGGCCTCGCGGCGCTTCTTTTTATCTACGGGACGCATGAACAACCTCATTGTCCGGCCAGCGTATTGAGCTGGAGGATCGGGAGCAGGATGGATAGCACGATCGTCGCGACGATGCCGCCCATCACGACGATGATTAGTGGTTCGAGCAACGAGAGTGCCGTGGCGGTAAAACGGTCGAACTCGCGTTCGAGATAGTCCGCCGCGCGCTCGAGCATCTCGTCGAGACGCCCCGCCGCTTCGCCGCTCGCCGCAAGGTAGGTCAGCAGCGGCGGGAAGACGCCAGCGCGACGCATCGCGGCGGAGAGCGAGCCGCCGCCGCGGATCGCGTCGACGATCTGGTCGGAGGCGAGGCGCAGGCGGCGATTATGGATCGTGCTGGCGGTCAGGTTGAGGCCGTCGAGCAGCGGCAGACGGCTCGCGACCATCGTCCCGAGCGTACGCGCCATCCGTGCCGCGTGAAGATCGCGGATCAGGCGACCGAGCAGCGGAATGCGGAGTAGCCAGCCGTCGAACGCGAGCCGGATCGTCGGATCCTTCAGCGCCTGCCACCCCGCCAGACCGCCGCCCACGACGATCAGCAGCATCACCCACCAATAGCCGACGAGGAACGCCGAGAACGCCATCACCATGCGGGTAAGCAACGGCAGTTGCTGGCCGACCGTATCGAACTGCTCGACCACCTGCGGCACGACGAACATCATCAGCGCAGTGACGACGCCGAACGCGACGAGCGCGAGGATCGAGGGATAGGCGAGCGCGGTGATGAGCTTGCCGCGGATCTCGGCCTGGCGTTCGAGCAGAGCCGCGAGGCGGTCGAGGATCGTCGGGAGCGAACCCGAGCTTTCGCCGGCCGAAACCATCGCGCGGTAGAGCGGCGGGAAACTCTTCGGCTCGCGCGCCATTGCGTCGGCGAGGCGGCGGCCCTCGACGACACCGGCGTGGACGTGCTGGACGATCGTGCGGACGCTGTCCTGTTCGGTCTGGCGAGTAATCGTGCGGAGCGATTCCTCCAGCGGGGAGACGCGGTTGAGGGTGGCGAGTTGGCGGGTGAAGAGGGTGAGGTTTTTGCCCGACATTTTCGGCGTGCCGAGCTGGAGGCCGAACAGCGGGCGGCCCTTGGTTGCCTGTGGCGGCGCACCCGGAGTGATTTTCACGACGTAGAATTTGCGCGCATCGAGCGTGGCGCGCGCGACGTCGATGTCGGCCGCCGCCACGTGGCCGCGGCGTTCGGAGCCCTTGGTGTCGATCGCGATGTAGTCGAAGTCCGCCATCATCCTCCCCTGCAAGGGGAGGGGGACCGCCGCGTAGCGATGGTGGAGGGGGCGAGCCGCGAACGTTCCGGCTGTGTTGACCATGAACGTGGAGCTGTGGCGGTGTGCGGCTGGTGGTGCGCGCGTGGTGAGCCCCCTCCACCAGCTTCGCTGGTCCCCCTCCCCGTCCCGGGGAGGATTTTAGGGGCGTTACGCATCTGCCACCTCGGGCACGACTTCGGTGGTATCGCGACGGGATACCCGCACGGCTTCTTCGGCGGTGGTTTGGCCAGACAGGACCAAGTCACGCGCCGACTGCGCTAGGTTCGGTGACTTCGCGAAGGCGTGCGCGGTGATCTCGGATTCATGACCGTCGGTGTTGATCAAGCGGCGGATGGTGTCATCGATGCGGACCGCTTCGAACACGCCGATGCGGCCTTTGTAGCCGGTCTGACTGCAGTCTTCGCAGCCTTGCGCGACGTAGACGATCGCCTCGGGGGGGATACCGAGTAGCGGGGCTACCGTATCCGAGGCGGGGACGGCCTTGCGGCAGGTCGGGCAAAGGCGCCGGACGAGCCGCTGGGCGATCACCGCGCGCAGCGTCGAGGCGAGCAGGAAGCTCTCGACCTTCATGTCGCGCATGCGGGTGATCGCGCCGATCGCGTCGTTGGTGTGGACCGTCGACAGCACCAGATGCCCGGTCAGCGACGCCTGTACAGCGATCTCCGCGGTCTCGCGGTCGCGGATTTCGCCGACCATGACGACGTCGGGATCCTGGCGGAGGATCGCGCGAAGGCCCGCCGCGAAGGTCAGGCCGACCTTCGGGTTCACCTGCGTCTGGCCGACACCGTCGACCGCATACTCGACCGGGTCCTCGACGGTGAGGATGTTGCGGCTGCCGTCGTTGAGCAGGCGTAGCGCGGCGTAGAGCGAGGTGGTTTTGCCCGAGCCGGTCGGGCCAGTGACGAGGATGATGCCGTTGGGTTCGCTCAGCGCTTCGTTGAGAAGGGCGAACAAGGCGGGCGGCAGGCCGAGCGCTTCGAGGTCGATACCGGCGTTTTCCTTGTCGAGGATACGCAGCACCACGCGTTCACCCGCACGGCTCGGCAGCGTCGAGACGCGGACGTCGAGCAGCTTGCCACCCAGCGTCAGCCCCATGCGGCCGTCCTGCGGCACGCGGCGTTCGGCGATGTCGAGGCGCGCCATCACCTTGATTCGGCTGACGACGACCGGCGCGACGTTGGGCGGCATGCGCAGCGTCTCGCGCAGCACGCCGTCGATCCGCATGCGGACGACGAGACCGGTCTCGTAGGGCTCGATGTGGATGTCCGACACGCCGTTGCGCGCCGCGTCGGCGATGATGCCGTTGATCAGGCGGATCGCAGGCGCATCGTCGGCGGTGTCGAGCAGATCCTCCGCGGTCGGCATGTCGCCGGCGAGCAGGTCGAGCTCGTCGCCCATACCGACCGCCGCGAGCGCGTTGGCCTGGCCGTCCATCGCGTAGACGTTGGAGAGGAGGCGATCGAACGCGATTTGCTCGACGAAGGTCACGTCGAACGGGCGGGCGAGGTAGCGGCGAAGTTCGAGCAGGACTTTCGGGTCGGCGCCGGCGCGCATGGCGATCGTGAGGTGGGAATCGGTGTCGGTATGGTCGACGACGACGCCGAACTTTCGGGCGAACGCGTAGGGGATGGTGATCTGGGGAAGGGCGGTCGATGATAACGCTTCACTGCTCCCCTCCCGCTCGCGGGAGGGGTCGGGGGAGGGAATGACATATCCCCCAATCGGGTCGTCAGTGATTAAGGCAGCCCCTCCCCCGACCCCTCCCGCAAGCGGGAGGGGAGTAGAAGCGTCGATCTCATGGCCTTCGCGAATGATCATTTCTTTGGTCGCACGACCATCGTCGAGGTCCGTACCGGGACAGCGATGCGGGGGTCCTCGATGCTGCCGGGGATAGGGCCGGACGGAATCGGCGGGGCGGCACCCATGTAGTCGCGGACGAGCTGATCGATCGATGGCTCCGCACCCGGTTCTTGCAAGCCCTGTTGCAGGCGAACATAGCCATAGCGCTGTTCGGTCAGCTTGCGGCTGTCCTCCGCGGTGCGCAGGATGGTCGGGCGGATGAAGATCATCAGGTTGGTCTTCGACCGCTGCTTCGCCTTCGAGGTGAACAGATGGCCCAGCACGGGGAGGTCGCCGAGCAGCGGGATCTTCTCGATCGTCCGGCGCTCATTGTCGTCGAGCAGACCGCTGATCACCGCGATCTGGCCATCGTCGACGGTGCGAACCGTCTCGACTTCGCGCTTGTTGAGGATCAAGTCGCTATTGTCGCTCGAGACCGGGCCGGCGATCGAGCTGACCTCCAGGCGCAGGTTGAGTTTCACCGTGCCGCTGGAATTCACCTGAGGCCGCACGGTCAGCTCGATGCCGACATTTTGGCGCTGCGTGGTGCGGAAGGCGTTGTCGAAATTCGTCGAAAGCGCCTGCCCCGTGGTGATCGGTATCTCCTGCCCGACGAGGCTGTGCGCCTCCTGATTGTCGAGCGTGACGAGGTGCGGGACCTGGAGCAGGTTCGACGTCGTGTCGCTCTTTACCGCATTGATGATCGCGCCGAAGAACGTGCTGCCGATCTTGCCGCCGAAACCGCCAAATCCGCCGGTAGCCGCCAGAATCGAGCTGATCGCCGATTGCTGGAGCGTGTCCGCCGCGGTGCTGGTGTCGCGCGTAACGGTCGTGCTGCCGTCGGTGTTGCGGGTCGTGGTGGTCGAGGTGTTGAGCTGGGTCGCGCCGATCGCGCCGGCGATCTGCAGGATGTTCGGCGCTGAGTTCGAGAAGGTCGATGCGCCAAACGCACCGCCGCTCGGGTCGCCGACGATGAACTGCGCCCCCAGCGTCTTAGCAGTCGAATCGGAGACTTCGGCGACGATCGCCTCGACCAGCACCTGTTCGCGGCGGGTGTCGAGCTGGCGGACAACCTCGTTCAGCTGGCGCTGGATCTCGGCGGGGGCGGCGATGACGATCGCGTTGGCGCCGGCGAAGCGCGTGACGACGGCTGCTGTCTTGCCGCCGGCGGCGGTGATCGCGGGCTGGCCAGAACCGGACGAGCCGCCCGAGGTCGGCGTCGACTGATTGACCTGTGGCTGCGAGATGGTCGACTGGCCGCCGGACGCCCCGTTGGTGCTGCTCGACCCGAAATTGGAGCGCGACAGTGCGGTCTGCATGGGCTGGGTCGGGGTCTGGCCGACGAGTTCCTGGAGGACCGGCAGCAATTGCTCGGCGTCCGCGTTCTCGAGGAAGACGACCTTGATTTCGGTGCCGTTGCGCGCCTTCTGGTCGAGGTCGGCGGCGACCTGCGCGAGGCGGGCGACGGTGGTTGGATCGCCGCGGAGCGCGACCGCGTTCGAGCCTTCGACGGCGACCACGGACGCGCTCGGGCCGGTGGCGGCGGCACCGCCCTGCCCGCCTCCGGTGCCCGTACCGATCAGGCCTTGCAAGGCGGTGGCGATTTCCTTGGCGCTGGCGTTTTTGAGCGCGACGACGCGGGTCGACGAGGTGTCGGCGTCGATCCGGCGGATGACTTCGCGGATGCGGCGGATGTTGTCGGCGAAATCTACGATGACGAGGCTGTTGCCGCCGCGGTTCGCGCTGACCGAGCCTTGTGCGCTGACCAGCGGGCGGACCGTCTCAACCGCGGACTGCGCATCGATCGCGCGAAGACGGACGATCTCGGTCACGTAGCTGTTGCGGGCAGCGCCTGCGACGCCGATCCGGCTTGGCTGCGAGGCGGCGTTGTCGAGCGGCTGCACCCTGAAGGCGCCGTTCGACGTCGGTACCGCGATCAGGCCGTTGGCGCGCAGGGTCGAGAGAAAGACCTCGAAATATTCCGAGCGCGACAGCGGGCGGTCGGTGACGACGGTCACTTTCCCCGCGACGCGGTTGTCGATGATGAAGGTGCGGCCGGTGACCTTGGCGGCGTCGGCGATGAACGCGCGGATATCGGCATCGCGGACGTTGAGCGTGGTCTGCGCGTGGACGCTGGCCGCGAGAGCTAGCGCGACGACCGGACCGAAGAGAAGCTTTTTCATTTGGGTGTTTTCACTTGGGCGGGGCGATCGTGATGGCGAGCGGCAAGGTATCCTGGCCGCGTTCTACGGTGATGGGGACGTTGCCGCCGCCCGCGAAATCCTTGGTTATCCGGTCGAGGTCGCCAGGACCGGAAACGGGGCGCCCGCCGATCGAGGTGACCACGTCGCCGTCCTTGAGCCCGGCCGAGCGGAATGCGTTGCCGGCGCCCTGCGCGCGGACGGTGAGCCCGCTGATCCGGCCGCCGTCGATGCGGGGGATGAAGCCGATCTCGCTGCGGAGTTGCGCGATGGGTATGCCGACCGCCGGGGCTGGCGCGCCTGCGGGTGCCGCTCCGGGCGCGACTGGGGTTACCGCGCCGGACTGGTCGAGGAACAGGTCTTCGTCCGCGCCGCCGCGGTCGATCGTGACGTGGTCGAACGCGACCGCTTTCAGCCGCACGCCGGGCTGGATCTCATCGCCGATCGCCACGCTCTGCTGCACGCCGTCGGGGCCGGCGATGATCGCGGAACTGCGGCCCATCGCCTCGTCCATCCGCGTGCCGAACAAGGTGAGTTGCAGCGACGTCACGGTTGAGGGCTGGCCTGCCGCGCCGCCGAGCCGGAAGAAGGGGTCGAAGCCACGGAGAATGTCGGCGGGCGATCCGACCACCACCGGCGTAGCCGGGCGCCAGTCGCCAAGCGGGGTGATCGGCGTCACGACCGTCCAGGCCAGCCGCGCGCACTGCACCGCCAGCCCGGCCAGCAGCGCGAGTTCGACGACACTGTAGACATTCACGACCGGCATACGCCGTAAGATACGGCGCGCCCGAGCGTCCAGCTTCAATCGCATCCGCGACCCACCCCATTTTCCCGCATCTCGTCGCGTAGGCATGCCATGTTACAATTCCGCGTCAATGGCTTGTGCGTCGGTTGCCTGCGTTCCACGGGGGATCGCCTGCGTTTCGCGGGGTAGCGCTTCGCGTTCGGGATTGGCAGAAGACGCTGATGTCCGAGCATCTCCCCTCCAGCGGCTCCGGCCTGCCTCCCGAACCGGTCATCGCGCGGCTGTCGGTGCCGGGCGTGCAGCGGGTGCCGAGCGCGAAGCTCGATCTGTTCGTGCAGAAGGACTTCCTGCCGCCAGACCTGTGCGCGGCGCTGATCGAGCGGATCGATGCAGTGCGGCGGCCGTCGACGATCTCCGATTCGAACGGCGATGCGAGCTATCGGACGAGCGAGACGGGCGACCTGTCGGCGGACGATCCCGCGGTGATCGAGGTCGAGCGTCGGATCCTCGCGCTGACTGGGCTCGACGGCCGCCACGGCGAGCCGTTGCAGGGGCAACGCTATGCGGTCGGGCAGGAGTTCAAGGGACACACCGATTATTTCGAGCCGAACGGCGTCGACTATCATCGCTATTGCGGGATTGCGGGGAACAGGACGTGGACCGTCATGATTTACCTCAACCAGCCCGAGGCGGGCGGCGCGACGCGATTCAAGGTGATCGACAAGATCGTCCAGCCGGAAACGGGCAAGATGCTCGCGTGGAACAACCGGCGTACGGACGGGAGCCTGAATGCGGCGACGCTGCATCATGGGATGAAGGTGCGCGCGGGGGTCAAGTACGTGATCACCAAATGGTTTCGGGAGAAAGCCTGGGGGTGAGGTGTCGCCGAAGGTGACGGAGGGGGAGGACACGGAACAAATGTGGCCCCCTCCTCTCTCTCCGTCAGGCAAGTGCCTGCCACCTCCCCCTGGCGGGGGAGGATTGCAGAGTGGATCCCGACGTCACCTAGAACTGGACGCTGGCACCCAGCGTGAACACCCGGCCGAGCTTGTAACGGTTGATGTCGACTTCGGCACCGTTCGAGAAGGTCTGGTATTCGCGGTACCCCGTGCCGGTCAGGTTGCGGCCTTCGAACTTCACCTCGATCTGCTTACCGCCGACGTCGATCCCTTGGCGCGCGACGACGTCGAAGCGGATGCCGGGTTTTTCGATCAGGTCGGGGAGGCGAATGCCGCTGCCGCCGCCGACCGGGCCGCGGTTGGTCACGCGGTTGCTGGCATAGTTGAACAACAGCGTCAGCTGCGACAGGCTTTCCTTGTCCTCGATCCCGAGCTGCAAGTTCACGAGGTGATCGGACTGACCGACCAGCGGCGCGCCGTCCTGGAACAGCACGTTGGAGGGCAGAAGCTGGACCTGCGTACCCGACTGGATCGGGCTGGCGATCAACGTATTGTCGGCTTTGATCGCCGAGTGCGTGTAGGTGTAGTTCGCGATCAGCACGAGCCGCCGCGTCGACAGCCAGTCAGCACCCAAGCCGTCGAGGTTGACGTATTTCTGGAACTCGCTCTCGCCGCCATACAGCTTGGCCTGTGGTGCGTTGGCGAAACCGGTCTGCAGACGATCACCGCCCGGGAAGAACGCGACCGCCTCGATCGGATTCTCGATCCGCTTGTAGAAGCCCGCCAGGCTGAACTTCTGGTCACGCGCGAAATACCATTCGTAGCGTGCTTCGGCATTATATAGCTGCGAATCCTGGAGGAACGCGTTGCCGATGAACAGGCGATCGGAGTCGAAATCCTGATACAGCTGCGGCGCGAGTTCGCGAAACTGCGGACGGGCCAGCGTCTTCGAGAAATGCAGCCGCGCCTGCATGTCGGGCGCGAAGTTATAGGTGACGGTCACCGCCGGCAGGAAATAATCATTGTTCAGGCGCGTGCTGCCGCGGTTCGCCGATGCGGTCACGCTTTCCTTGGCGGTCTCGTACCGGACGCCGACGGTCGCGCGCAGGCCGTCGAGGATCTCGCCCTCGAGCTGCCCGTAGACGCCGTGGACCTTGAGCGAGGCGTCGTACATCGCCGCGCCCTGATCCGACGATGTGTTGCGCAGGTAGATGCCGTTGGTCTGCACGGTATAGTCGGACAGCAGATAATCGGGCCGGAGCTGCGAAATCGCGAACGGCAGCGCGGCGTTGTTCGCGCCGGCATATTGGAACGTGTAGCGGCTCGAATCGCGCGTCGTGTCGTTATACGCATAGCCCGCGGACAGCGCGAACGGCCGGTCGAACGGCACGTTCCACGTCAGGCTCGCCTGTCCCGACCAAAGCTGCTCGCTCAATTCGCTGAACGCGACCGATGCGCTCTGGAGCCCGACGAGGCTGTTGACGTAATCCTTGGCGGTGGTGTCGTATTGATAGGTGAACTGGCGCTCGTACGGCGAATTGCGCTGGGTCTTGGCGTAGCTGCCACGCGTGTCGAACGCGAAATTGCCGAACTTGAATTCACCCGTCAGCTGCGTGTCGATCAGCTCGCGCTCGAACCAACTGGTGTTCTGGGTAATGAACGCGGGCACGTCATAGGGCGACGGGATGCCGATGTTCGCGGTGTTGCCCGCGCTCAGCCGGCTCTGCTTCACGGTGTCGTGGATGTAGAGATTGGTCCAGCGGATCTTGTTCTCGCCGAATTCCGCACCAAAGCCGAGGAGGCCGTTCACGACCGCGCGGTTGTCGGTCAGCACGGTCTGGAAATCGGTGAGCAGGCCGCCATCGATATCGTCGGTCGACTGCTGGTGATTGTCGCGCGTGCGCCACGTGTTGCTGATGCCGGCCGCGGCGATCACGCCGACCCGGGTGCTGCCGATATCGGTCGACGTGCCGAAGCTCGCCTCGCCCGACCAGTTGGCGGGCAACTGGTTGTTGCGCTGGAGCAACGTGGTCTTGGCGTTCGACATCGACGTGAGATCGATCGAGGTCGGCGACGTGCCCGCCTTGCCGGCCTGCTTGATGAAGCCGGGCACCTTGCGCTCGCCGCTGTCGAAGCCCGACCAGTCGTTCTTGCCGCCATCATAGACATAGCCGAGTTCACTGGTCGTCACGGTATCCGCGCCGACCGAACCGCCGATCTGGAGGAACGTCTTTTCCGGCACGGCCTTGGTCGTGAGATTGATGACGCCGCCGCCGAACTCGCCGGGATAATTCACCGAATAGCTCTTCTGGACCAGCGCGGAGGCGATGACGTTGGTCGGGAAGATATCGAGCGGGACGACGCGGCGCAGCGGCTCCGGCGACGGCAGCGGCGATCCGTTGAGCAGCGACGATGAATAGCGATCGCCGAGACCGCGGACATAGACGAATCCGTTGCCGACCACCGACAGACCGGTCACGCGCTGGAGCGCGCCGGCGATGTCGCCCTCACCCGTCCGCGCAATGTCGGCGCTCGAAAGGACGTTGACGACTTCGGCCGTCGCACGGACCGCGTTGGGTACGTTGCGCCCGATGACGACGATGTCCTCGCCGCCCGAATTGCCGCCGGGCGTCGAGACGTCGATCTGGTCCTGCTGCTGCTCGCCCTGCGCCTGCGGATCGGTCCGCTGGTCGAGGGGCGTGCCGGCTTGCGGCGACACGACACTGCCGGCCGGGGCGGACTGTGCGAACGACTGCGCCGGGACGAGTGTCGTCGTCCCAAGTAGGACGGAGACGAGAACGGATGACTTCATGGCTGCCCCGGCAACAAGAGGAATTCTGGTATGGAAAAGGCGCGGAGGGCCCCCGCCCTCCGCGCAAATATCCCGATCGGCTGAGGTCAGCTGGTCGGGAGCGCCGTGCAGGCGCTGCTGGTCGTGCCGAAGTTCGCGCGGTTCGAATTGCACGTCCAACCGCGATACCAGGTGTCGGTGCTGCCATTGACGGCGCCGACATAGCTGGTGTTCACGAGGAATGCGGTGCCCGACGGGTTCAACGTCGATGCGTTGAACGCGGTCGTTGTCGAAGCCACGCCGGCTGGCAGGAACGTACCGGTCAAAACCGACCCGACCGCCGCGGCATCGGTATTGTTGCTGCCGGCGCGGAACAACGCCTGCTGCTCGGCTGTCGTCACGGTGATGCCGTTGACGGCGGTCTCTGCATACGGCGTGGTGCAGCTGAAGACCACCGAGTTGAAGACCGGTGGGCCATTGTCTTGCAGCGTCGCATCAGCGGGACGGATCGTCGTTTTGCCGCCAGCATCGGCGCCGGCGATCACGTTCAGGCACGCGCCGTTCGGATTGCTGACGATGCCGTTGACGAACACCGCATCGGCCCCACCGCGCAGGCGGATCGCCGCATTGGTCGCGGTCGAGGTCTGAACGAAGGTGAAGTTCGCCAGGTTGTAGCGCTGGCGCGGCAGCGCGTCCTCGTTGTTGTTCGAATCGATCTCGGTCGAGTAATTGTCACCGGTCGTGTTGCCCGGCTTCTGGATCGCCAGCACGAACTGGACGAAGCCCTGCCAGCCGACATCGGTATCCAGCCCGTCGTCATCCGCACCGGTGATCGCCAGATAGCGCAGGTTGCTGCGGCCGCCGAAGATCTCGATGCCGTCGTCAGAGCTGTTGTGGATCTGGATGTGGTCGAGAACGGTCGCGGAGCCGGTACCGCCGAGGGTCAGGCCTTGAAGCTCGTTGTTCGGGCTGATGACGGTACCCGAATAACGGATCTGGACGTAACGGACGGTGCCGCTGCTGTCGGTGGGGGTCGCGCCACCGTATAGCGCCGTGCTGGTACCCTCGACGACGTTCTCGCATGCCGCATTGCCGCCAGGGACGGTCGTGTTGCAGTTCGAGATCGGCGCGCGACCGGCGAGGATGATGCCGCCCCACAGGCCCTGCGATTCGTCGTTCACGCCGCCGGTCAGGTTTGCCTGCGCGGTAAAGATGATCGGCTGCGTTTCGGTGCCTTCGGCGATCAGCTTGGAGCCGCGGTTGACGACCATGAAGTCGTTGTCCGAGTTGGTCGTGTTGGCATAGATCAGCGAACCGGCAGCGATCGTCAGCGTCGTGGGGATGCCGCCTAGCGCTGTCCCTGCACCACCGACATCGACACCGACGTCGACGCGGCCGTTGATCTCGTAGGCGACGCCGGCGACCTTAGGCAGGCTCAGCGCGGAGGTTATCGCCGATGGCAGGCGGCACGAGCGGTAGTTGCCGACGATGCCGACGTCGGTCGTACCGGTCGGGCATGACGTGGCAGGCGTGCCTGCAGTCGGCGTGGGCGTCGGCGACGGTGTTGGGCTTGGCGTAGGCGTACCCGGTACGACGATCACGCCTTCGCCCGGTGAGCCGACGCTGTCCGCGCCATCGCATGCCGACAGCGCGACGCAGGCCGTGCTGGCCAGCAGGATAAAGCTCATGCGCTTGACGATGGTCATTCAAGAGACTCCCGGTCGGATCGTTGATCTGATGGATCGACTCAGGCTCCCCCCTGCCGACCTCGATTAGCCGACTATGCGGGATGCGTGACGCTACGATGCGATTTGCGTGACGTTTGCGTGACCGAGATATGACGGATCGATGACACGAGAGGGGTGGAAAACGTGACGGGGCAGGACCGACGTGGGGCGACCGGCAGGGCGACGGGTTGAAATCGCGCTACACGAACACATCTCTTCCGATCCGGCGCGCGATGATTTAAAGGCGCAGCCAGAGTCACGGCCCGCGCATTCCTGCGATCGGGCTGCCAGACCTATATTACAGGATATCTCGACCACAATGGCCTCTTTCAAGGACCCCAGTTTCCAGGACCGCACGAGCAGCGCAGCCGCCGCCAAGCAGAAGGCGCTCGAAGCACTGCGGGCCAAACCGCCGATCGATGAGGCCGTAGTAGCCGAGCGCCTCGCCGCGCGCGAAGCCAAGGAACTGGCCGAGCGTGAGAAGCGCGCTGCCAAGCGCGCCGCCGAAGACGAGGCCAAGGCCGCGAAGAAGGCCGAGGCCGAGGCTGCTGCGGCGAAGAAGCGCGAGGCCGAGGCCAAGGTCGAGCTGACCGATGCCGAGAAGAAGGCGATTCGCGACGCGAAGTACGCGGCACGGAAGAACAAGAAGAAGTGATTTTGGGGCGGCGCCCGGGCGGATGATCCGCTCCGCGCGTACTGTCTCGGATGTTATGCGGTTAGCTGAGGCTAAACCTTCGATATCACACCACGCTGGCGAAGGCCGGGGCCCAATTGTGAAGGTTGCGGCAACGGAGCGCAGTTCGTCGTTAGCGACGTTCCCCAGTTGGGTCCCGGCCTTCGCCGGGGTGGTTGCTTATGGAAGACGGCACGAACCTCCACCAATTGTTCTCCCGCGAAGGCGGGAGCCCAGACTGGACTCCCGCCTTCGCGGGAGAACAATTGAGCACGGGCAACATCAGCGCCTCAGCAATCCTCCCCCGCCAGGGGGAGGTGGCAGGCACAGCCTGACGGAGGGGGCGGTAGGCGATGACCGCGGTTCCGTGACCTCCCCCTCCGTCGCCTTCGGCGCCACCTCCCCCTCGCGGGGGAGGATCGTAAGCGACCCCCTACTCCGCCTGCTCCCAACCGCCCCCGAGCGCCTTGAACAACGCCACCGTCAGCTGCCGCAACTGCGCATCGCTCGCCACCAACTGCTCCCGCGCGGCCAGCACATCGGTCTGCGCATCAAGCAACGTATTCTGCGCGACGAACCCGGTGCGATACTGCGACTCCGCCGCCTTCGCGCTGCTCTGTGCATCGACGATCGCCCGTTGCAGCGCCGCATTCCGACGCCGTTCGGCCGCGATCTGCGCAAGCGGATCCTCGACATCGCGCAAGGCCTGCAACACGGTCGAGCGATAGCGGAGGTACGCCTGCTCGCGGTCTTCCTCGCGCGACTTCACCGTCGACTTGCGCCGCCCCCAATCGAGTAGAGGGAACTGCGCCGCACCGCTCGCGGTCAGCTGGAGACTGTCGCCGGAGAACAGATTGCCGAGCGCGGTCGAGATCAGCTGGCTCATGCCGGTGAGGCTGAACTTCGGGTACATATCCGCCACCGCGACGCCGATATCTGCGGTCGAGGCAGCAAGATCGCGTTCGGCTGCGCGAATGTCGGGGCGACGACGCAACAGCTCCGAAGGCAACCCAGCCGGGATCGTCGGTACGCCGAGCGGTGCGGCCGAGGGCGCCGCGAGTTCGGTCATCAACGTCGCGGGCGGCTCGCCGAGCAGGATCGCCAGCGCGTGCATGCGGACATCGACATCGGCGCGGACCGGCTCGGCGCGCGCCTGGGTCGAGGTGATCGAGGCACGCTGGCGGGTCACGTCGATCGGCGGGACGAGGCCGACCTTGGCGATGTTGCCCGCGATCGTCAGCGCGCGTTGTTGATTGGCGATCTCGCCCTCGATCGTCGCGAGCTGCGCCTGGTCGAGCCGGAGCGCGAAATACGCCTGCGCGACTTCGGCGGCGAGCGTCACCGCAGCGTCGCGCTTCGACCAGACCGCCGCTTCGGTGCGTGCCCGCGCGCCTTCAGTGCTACGCCGGACGCCACCGAACAGGTCGAGCTCCCAGCTTGCGTCGAAGCCAACCGAATAGGTCGTGATCCCGCTGCCGGGGAGCGCGATGCCGCCGGTCGAGCCGGTGCCGCCCGCGCCCGTGCCGCCGCTGAATGCGCGTGCGATCGACGATAGGCCGGCGTTCTTGCTGAACTCGATATGGCTCGGGCTCGCGCTCGCGTTGACGCTCGGCAACCCTTGCGAGCGTGCGACGATCTCCTGCAACCGCGCCTGGCGCACGCGCGAGGCGGCGATCGCGATGTCGGGATTGCCCTTCAGCGCGCGCTCGACCAGCCCGTCCAGTTGCGGATCGCCGAACGCCGACCACCACCGCGCCGGGTCGACGGTCGCGCCGACACTCGCTTGCGGACCGACGAACGCCGGCGGCACCGCCATCTCGGGCGGCGTGTAATTCGGGCCGACGGTGCACCCCGCGAGCAGGGCTGCGACCGCAACCACCATGAACCGCGCACGCATCAATGCATCCCTCCCGAGGGCGCGCCGCCGGTCTTGCCGGAGCGCATGAATAGAACCAGTGGCGCGACGACCAGCACGACCACCATCATGGCGCGGAACACGTCGAGGAACGCGAGCATCGTCGCTTGCCGCTGCATCTGGCTGTAGAGAACGGCCAAGGGCGTGGTCGAATCACCCTGCCCGCCGAACACGCTCGTCGCCTTCTGCATCCAGTCGTTGTAGTTCGGATCGAGCGGGTTGAGCGTCTGCGTCAGTTCCGACTGGTGCCGCTGCAACCCGCCCGCGAGCTGCGTCTGCGCGAAGCAGATGCCGATCGTTCCGCCAAGATTGCGCGCGACGTTGAGCAGGCTCGAGGCCTGCGCGGTCTGCGTCTGCTTGAGCCCGACATAGGCGATCGCGTTGATCGGCACGAACAGGAACGGCAACGCCATCGCCTGGAACAGTCGCGCGAACGCCGCATCGGAGAACGCGATATCCGCGCTCAGATGGCTCATGTTCCACAGCGCGAACGCCTGCACCAGCAACGCCGGGAACAGCAGGAAGCGGACATCGACCAGCCCGCTCAACCGGCCTGCGAACGGCACCATGACGAGCGTCGCAAGCCCGCCCGCGGTCAGCGCTAGGCCGGCGTCGAGCGAGCTGTAGCCCAGCACCTGTTGCAGCATCTGCGGGATCAGCTGCGTGGTACCGAACAGGATCATCCCAACCACGCCCATGATGCCGATCGTCAGCGCGAAATTGCGGTTCTTGAGCAGTTTAAGGTCGACCACCGGATCCTTGTGGTTGAGCTCCCAGACCACGAGCGTGATCAGCGACACCGCGGCAATGATCGCCGACATGACGATGAAGCCGCTCGCGAACCAGTCCTCGCGCTCGCCGCGATCGAAGGTGAGTTCGAGGAAGCCTAGGCCCAGCGCGACCAAGGCGACGCCGACATAGTCGATCGTCAGGCCGTTCTTGAAGCGCTCGTCGCGGTCCTTCTTCACCTGCGGCGGCTCGTCGACGAAGGTCTCGACCGCGAACCACGCGGCGATGCCGACGGGAACGTTGATCAGGAACACCCAGTGCCAACTCGAATATTCGACGATGTAGCCACCCAAAGTCGGCCCGAGCACGGGACCGACGACGACGACGATCGCGAACGCGGCGAACGCCATCCCGCGTTGTTTCGGCGGGAAGGTATCGGCGAGGATCGACTGTTCGACCGGCGCCAATCCGCCTCCGCCAATGCCTTGCAGCACGCGGGCAACGACCAGGGTGGCGATGTTGGGTGCGAGGCCGCAGAGCAGCGACGCGAGCGTGAACAGCGCGATCGACAGGAGGAAGTAGCGTTTCCGCCCGATCGCATCGGACAGCCAGCCCGAGATCGGGATGACGATCGCGTTGGCGACGAGGTAGCTGGTCAGCACCCAGGTCGCTTGGTCGGTGGTGATCGACAGCCCGCCCGAGATATGATCGAGCGCGACGTTGGCGATCGAGGTGTCGAGCACCTCCATGAAGGTCGGGATCGAGATGATCGCGACGATCAGCCACGGGCTGTATTTGCCCGCCGCCGACCGGCTAGGCGACCAGGTGTGGCCGCCCCCCGCATCCGCCTTTGCTGGGGCTTTCGCCACCTCAGCGCACCTTGACGGTCGGCACCACCGACATGCCGGGGCCGATCGGATAGCGCTTCGGATCGGGGCCGTTCTTCGCGTCGAACACGATCCGCACGGGCACGCGCTGGACGACCTTTACGTAATTACCGGTCGCGTTCTGCGGGGGCAGCAAGGCGAACGCCTGGCCTGCGCCGCGCTGGATCGAATCGACATGACCCTTGAAGTCGACGCCGGGATACGCGTCGACCTTGATATCGACCGGCTGGCCGATCTTCATCAGCGTGAGCTGCGTTTCCTTGAAGTTCGCGGTGACCCACATCTGGTCGGGAACGATCGCCATCAGCTGCGTGCCGGGCGCGACGTACGAGCCGATATTGACCGAGCGGTTGACGACCTGGCCCGCGACCGGCGCGGTCAGGCGGAGGTCGCTGATGCTGACATTGGCCTGGTCGACCAGCGCACGCTTGGCATCGATCACCGACTTGGCGGCACCGACCTGTTTACGCGCGACTGCGATCTGCGCACTCGCGGTGTCGATCTGCTCGCGCGCGGCGGCGGCGTCGGCGGCGGTCTGGCGCGCGGTCGAGCGCGCCTGATCGAGCTGCTGCCCTGCCACCGCGTTGGGGTCGAGGCGGAGCAATGCCTCGTAACGCGCGAGATCCTGCTGCGCCTTGATCGCGGCGGCCATCGGCACCCGCGCCTGCGCGGCGGCCTGCTGGCGCTGCGCCTCGGCAGCCGTGACCTGCGCCTGTGCCTGCGCGAACTGCGCGCGGGCCTGCGATTCGTTCGCCTGCGCCTCCGCGACCTGCGCATCGCGACCCGACGCCTTGATCACCGCGAGCAGCCGGCCCGCCTCGACGTGGCGGTTGTCGATATCGGCGACCTGGACCAGCGTGCCGGCGACCTGTGGCGCGAGGCGGACAATGTGCGTGTCGACGAACGCGTCGTCGGTCGATTCGAACTGGCGCGCGTGCAACCAGTAGAGCACGCCGCCGATGATCAGCCCGCCGACGACGATGACGAGGATGATCCAGAACAGCGGCTTCTTGAACACCGACGGCTTCTTGTCGTCGTCGGACTCGTCCTGCTGATCGGTATCGGACTGCTGGTCCTCGCCGTTGGGATCGTCCTTGCGATCCTCGTCGTGGTTGGTGTCGGAGTGGTTCGTCTGGTCGGTCATGCCTGGCCCTGTTCTTCAGCACGCATCGAATCGAGAATGGCGTCGATATTGGCATCGATCCGCGCCTTGATATCGTCGATGTCGGAGGGCTCGAGCGTGTCACGCTCGAGCAGTTTGAGGCAGGTCGCGCGGCTTGCGCGCAACGTCAGCACCTGCCCCATCAAGGTGATCGTCGCGATCCTTCCGGTGCGGATCTCGGTACAGCCGGTGGCGATGCAGACGAGGTCGGCGAGCTTGCGCACCATCTGGCCCATCACGCCGCCATAGATGCGCTCGAACGCCTCGCCCGGCTTCATCTGTTCGCGCAGCACGAACAGCGTCCAGTCGGCGCTCTCGTTGCTCGCCATCTTGTCGGCGAGTCGCCCGAAGATGCGGTGGATCTGCGCACGAGCTTCGCTGGCGTCGTCGGCCGCGAGCTCATGCGACAATTCGGACGGATCACCCATCACCGCGGACATGCGTTCGGCGATCCGGTCGGCAGCCGCGAGGTACAAGCCCTCCTTGCCACCGTAATGATAGGTGATCGACGACATCGCGGTGCCCGCCGCCGCGGCGATCCCGCGCGTGCTGGCACCCTCGAGCCCCTTGGTACCGAATTCGCTGATCGCGATGTCTAGGAGTCGAGATTGGAGCACGTGGCGCGTTTAGTTCGATCGAACGAACGAGCCTAATGAAGAAGATGTCATGTTACGCGAAGGTCGGCGGATCGGCGGGTCGGCGGGTCGGCTGGTCACGCCGATCTTACCGCAGCCCCCCCCCGTCATCCTGACGAAAGTCAGGATCCAGAGCCACGTAGTGCAACGCACTTTGCCCTGGGTCCTGACTTTCGTCAGGATGACGGGCGATGTTTGACGGCCTGTCACGGACGAGAGGCCAAAACCGACGCCAGAAACAGCAACGCCGGCCCCTTCGTGCGAAGGAACCGGCGTAAATCTGGTGGGCGCGGCTGGGATTGAACCAGCGACCCCACCCGTGTGAAGGGTGTGCTCTACCACTGAGCTACGCGCCCGAAACTCGTTCGGAAGCGGGCCTTTAGGCAGACCCCGTCCACCTGTCCAGCCCTTTCGATGGCGATCCCTTCGATCCTCCCCCGCAAGGGGGAGGTGGCGCCCAAGGCGACGGAGGGGAGGACCGCGCAACGAAGGGTGTCGCTTACCGCCCCCTCCGCCAGGCTACCGCCTGCCACCTCCCCCTGGCGGGGGAGGATTGGGGGGCTTGTTAGTTGACCGCGTCCTTGAGACCCTTGCCGGCCTTGAACTTCGGCTGGGTCGAGGCCTTGATCGTCATCGGCTCGCCGGTGCGGGGATTGCGGCCGGTGGACGCCTTGCGCTTCGAGATCGAGAACGTGCCGAAACCGACCAGGCGAACCTCGTCGCCCTTCTTCAACGATGCTTCGATCGCGTCGAACACCGCCTCGACGGCCTTGACCGCGTCAGCCTTAACCAGCCCGGACGTGTCGGCAACCGTCGCGATCAGCTCCTGCTTGTTCATATAATCCCCCGGAAAAAACTCGAATCAGCCACGATGGACTCGCGACCGCGCTCAGCGCGCAATAATGCGGCGGCTCCGTCTGCTGTCAAACGAAACCGCCGCATCATCGCGCACGATCCAAACATGGATCAGTGGTGAAGGCCACCCCCGACCGGTGCGATCGGTGCCGGTGGCAGCGCCGCCAGCTCATCCGCATCGGTCCACTCGATCGCTTCGAGCGGCTCGGTCAGCGCCAGACGCAGCACCTCGTCGACATGGCTGACGGGGATGATCTTCAGCCCCGCCTTGATGTTCGCCGGGATCTCCGCGAGATCCTTCTCGTTCTCGGCCGGGATCAGCACCGTCTCGATGCCCCCCCGCAGCGCCGCGAGCAGCTTCTCCTTGAGCCCGCCGATCGGCAGCACGCGACCACGCAGTGTCACCTCGCCGGTCATCGCCACCTCGCGCCGGATCGGCACGCCGGTCAGCGTCGAGACGATCGACGTAACCATGCCGATGCCCGCCGACGGGCCATCCTTCGGCACCGCCCCCTCGGGCAGATGGATATGGATGTCCTTCCGCGCGAACAGGCTCGGCTTGATGCCGTAGCTCGGCGCGCGCGCCTTGACGAAGCTGAACGCGGTTTCGATCGACTCCTTCATCACGTCGCCGAGCTTGCCGGTGAGCTTGGCCTGGCCCTTGCCAGCGACCGTCACGCTCTCGATCGTCAGCAGCTCGCCACCGACCTCGGTCCAGGCCAGCCCGGTGACCGCACCGATCTGGTTCTCGGTCTCGCCGAGCCCGTGGCGATACTTCTGCACGCCGGCATACTCACCGATGTTCTCGGGCGTGATCGTGACGCTGGTGGTCTTGTTCTCGAGGATCTGGCGCAGCGCCTTGCGGCACAGCTTGGCGATCTCGCGCTCGAGCGTTCGCACGCCGGCCTCCCGCGTGTACTGCTGGATGAGCGTGCGAAGCCCCTCCTGCGTCAGCGTGAACTCACCCGGCTTCAGACCGTGCGCCTCGATCTGCTTCTCGACGAGATGCCGCTCGGCGATCTCGACCTTCTCGTCCTCGGTATATCCCTCCAGACGGATGATCTCCATGCGGTCGAGCAGCGCCTGGGGCAGGTTGAGCGAATTGGCCGTGCAGACGAACATCACGTCCGACAGGTCGATATCGACCTCCAGATAGTGATCCTGGAACTTGCCGTTCTGCTCCGGGTCGAGCACCTCCAGCAGCGCCGACGCCGGATCGCCGCGGAAATCCTGACCGAGCTTGTCGATCTCGTCGAGCAGGAACAGCGGGTTCGACGTGCCGGCCTTCTTGAGGTTCGTCACGATCTTGCCCGGCAGCGAGCCGATATAGGTGCGGCGATGGCCACGGATCTCGGCTTCGTCACGCACGCCGCCGAGCGACTGGCGAATGAACTCGCGCCCGGTCGCCTTGGCGATCGACTTGCCGAGCGAGGTCTTGCCGACACCCGGAGGACCGACGAGGCACAGGATCGGCCCCTTCAGCTTGTTGGTGCGCGCCTGCACGGCGAGATACTCGACGATCCGATCCTTGACCTTCTCGAGCGCGTAATGATCCTCGTCCAGCGTCACCTGCGCGGCGGCGATGTCCTTCTTGATCTTCGACTTCTTGCCCCAGGGGAGCCCAAGCAGCACGTCGAGATAGTTGCGCACGACGGTCGCCTCGGCGCTCATCGGTGCCATCGTCTTGAGCTTCTTCAGCTCGGCGGTCGCCTTGCCGCGCGCTTCCTTGCTCATCTTGAGTGTCGCAATCTTCTGCGTCAGCTCGGCGATCTCGTCGCCTTCGCCTTCATCGCCCTCGTTGCCGAGCTCGCGCTGGATCGCCTTCAACTGCTCGTTGAGGTAATATTCGCGCTGCGTCTTCTCCATCTGGCGCTTGACACGGCTCTTGATCTTCTTCTCGACCTGCAGGACGCCCAGCTCGCCCTCCATCGCGACCATCGCCATTTCGAGACGCTTCGAAGGGTTGGTCTCGATCAGCATCGCCTGCTTCTCGGCGACCTTGATCGCGATGTTGGCGACGACCGCGTCGGACAGCTTCGACGCGTCCTCGATCTCCGACATCTGCACCGCGGTCTCGGAGGCGAGCTTGCGGTTGAGCTTGGCATAGTTCTCGAACTGATCGACCACCGAGCGCATCAGCGCGGTGACCTCAGTGCCCTCGACCTCAGCATCGGCGACCGTCTCGACCGTCGCGGTCAGGAATTCGCCGCTCTCGTCCAGCGTCTCCAGCGTCGCGCGCTGCTTGCCCTCGACCAGAACGCGGACGGTGCCGTCGGGGAGCTTCAGCAGCTGCAGCACGGTCGCGGTGACGCCCATCGAATACAGGTCGTCGCGTGCGGGATCGTCCTCTGCGGGATCGACCTGCGCGACGAGATAAATCTCCTTGTCCGCCGCCATTGCCGCTTCGAGCGCGGCAACGGACTTATCGCGGCCGACGAACAGCGGCACGATCATGTGCGGGAAGACGACGATGTCGCGAAGGGGTAGGACGGGGTACTGGGTCATGAACGCTCCGGTGGGTGCCTGCATGGGGGCATAGTCTGCAGCTTATATGGTGAGGATGAACCGTCCATCAATTGGTTGGTGGTTGGATCGGTATTTGTCGGGGCCGACAATGCCTCCCCCACTGCGTCACCCCGGGCTCGTTCCGGGGTCCACCTTACCGCGAACTCACGTCTCTCGGGCGTGCGGAACGGTGGATGCCGGAACGAGCCCGGCATGACGGAGGGGGCTTGTGTCGCCATTACCGCCGCGCGAGAACGCGGCATGATCTCGCGTCTTTTGCTCGCCGCGAGCGCCACCGCGCTCCTTGCCGCCGCCCCGCTCCCGAAGAAAGGCGAGCCCGCGATCACCGCGCAAACCCAGCGCTCCGGCGGAATACTGACACCCGAGCAGACCGCGCTGAGGTTCGACAGCGCCGACCTAGCATTCGAGGTCCTGCCGGAAACGGAGAGCCTGAACGGCGTGGCAACGCTGGTCTTCACCGCGAAAGCCCCCCTAACCCGCCTGCCGATCGACCTCGACCGTAACCTGCCGGTCAGCGCGATCTCGATCGACGGCGTGCCGCTCGCTCCCTCGGCGTGGAGCAATCCCGAGGGACGGTTGACGATCACGCTACCGAAACCGGTCACGGCAGGCGGTAAGGTCACCGCGAAAATCACCTATGGCGGCACGCCGCACGTCGCGGTGAAGGCGCCGTGGGACGACGGGATGGTCTGGTCGAAGACGCCGGACGGCCGTACCTGGTTCGCGACGACCGCGGAAGGCTATGGCTGCGACCTCTTCTGGCCGTGCCTCGATTTCCCGACCGGCGAGCCCGCGCTGGTGACGCTGCACATCACTGTGCCGAAGGGGTTGAAGGCACCGTCGAACGGCGTGCTGCTCGGCGTCGATACGCTGGCGGACGGGCGCACGACGTGGAACTGGCGCGCCAAGCATCCCAACACCTACGGCATCGCGCTGAACGTCGGGCCGTATGAGGAGATCAGCGGCACCTATAAGAGCCGCTTCGGCAACAGCATCCCGATGTATTACTGGTACTTGCCGGGCGAAAAGCCGCAGGCGGAAAAGCTGTTCGCCGAGTTCGCGCCGACGCTCGATTTCTTCGAAAGCATGATCGGCCCTTACCCGTTCGGCGACGAGAAGCTCGGCGTGGTCGAGACGCCGCACAAGGGCATGGAGCACCAGACGATCAACGCCTATGGCAACGGCTACGAGAAGGCGCCGGAGGGATTCGACTGGCTGTTCCAGCACGAGTTCGCGCATGAATGGTTCGGCAACCAGCTGACCGCGGCGAACTGGGACGATTACTGGCTGCACGAGGGCTATGGCACGTACATGCAGCCGCTCTATGGCCAGTGGCGCGAGGGCCGTGCGCGCTATGCGGCGATGATGCAGGGCGAACGCACCTCGATCATGAACCGCAAGCCGATCACGCAGCAGCGCGTCACCACCGAAGAGGAGGTGTACGAGCTAGACAAGGGCGGCGCGGGGCAGGACATCTATTACAAGGGCTCGTGGATGCTCCACACGCTGCGGGGACTGATAGGCGACAAGGCGTTCTTCGATGTGACCCGGCTCGCGGTCTACGGACGCGCGGATCCGAAGCCGGGGAATTTCGCGCCGCGGTTCGGGTCGACGAATGAATATGAGGCGCTCGTCCGGAAGGTGACGGGGAAGGACTATGGCTGGTTCTTCGACGTGTATCTCCGCCAGGCGGCGTTACCCGAACTGATCGAGACGCGGATGGGGAATACATTGTCGCTGGCGTGGAAGGTGCCGGGTGATGGCCCCTTCCCGCTGCCGGTACAGGTGCAGATCGATGGCAAAATGCGGACGTTGCCGATGATGGGCGGGAAGGCGAACTTGTCGGTCCCGGCCGGCGCGCATGTCGTCATCGATCCGGACGCGCTGGTTCTCCGACGCAGTGTCGCCCTGGAAGACGTGGCCGCCTGGAAAGCCGCGCAAACGGCAAAGGCCAAGCCCCAATGACGTCTTCATCGTTCCCCCGCGAAGGCGGGGGCCCAGGAATCACAGATGTCGCCCTACGTGACCCTGGGCTCCTGCGTTCGCTGGAGTACGGACCTTGGGGATCGCGCGCGGCGGAGATGGCGGCGATCTTCATGGTTGGCGACGGCCTGATCGGTCTGCTCCAGCCGCGACGGCACGTCGACCTCTGGAAGGACGATGCGCTCGGCACGGAGGCACTCGTCAAGCCGTTCGTCGATCGCCCCGGCCGCCGCCGGCTCTACGCCATCGTGCAGATCGCCGCCGGCCTTGCCTTGGCCGCGCGCCAAAGACGATGAAGGCCGCGGGCTGGCTCCTGCCCGTGCTGGCGCTCGCCGGGTGCGGCTCAGGCCCGAACTCGAGCGCGACCAGCCAAGTCGCGCGGGGCGAGCGCGTGTTCCGGCGCTGCACCGCGTGTCACACGATCGGCCAATATGCCGGCGATACCGACGGGCCGAACCTCTACGGCGTGATGAACGCACCGATCGGCGAGCGCCGCCCGCGCTTCTCGTACACCGCTGGGTTGAAAGCGCTCGGCGGCACATGGGACGCCAAACGCATGGACCGGTGGCTCGCCAACCCCCGCCGGATGGTGCCCGGCACGACGATGTCCTTTGCCGGCCTGCCCGACCCGAAGGACCGCGCCGACGTGATCGGCTACCTGTCGACGCAGGGCCCCTGAACTTACGGCACCACCGTCGTGAACAGATAGGCCGCGAAGATCACGAGGTGGACGACACCCTGCAGCACCGTGGTCCGCCCGGTGCCGAGCGACAGTGTGGCGACGAACAGCGACAGCGCGAGCAGCGTCATGCTCTTCGCATCGATGCCGAGCGCGATCGGCAGGTCGAGGACCAGCGACACGATCGCCACGCTCGGAATCGTCAGCCCGATCGTCGCCAGCGCGGAGCCGAGCGCGAGGTTGAGGCTGGTCTGCAACCGGTTGCGTCGTGCGGATTTGTAAGCGGCCAAGCTCTCCGGTGCGAGCACCAGCGCGGCGATCACGACGCCGACCACGGTCAGCGGCAGGCCGGCGCCGATAACCGCCGCCTCGATCGTCGGCGACAGCGTCTTGGCGAGCAATACGACGGAGACCAGCGCGACCAGCAATGCCGCAAACGCGATCCCCGTCGCGCGGCTCGATGGCGGCGCGGCGTGATCGTCCTTGTCGTCGGTCGAGGGCAGGAAATAATCGCGGTGGCGCACTGTCTGCACCAGCACGAACGTCCCGTAGAGGATCAGCGATACGACCGCGACGAACATCAGCTGCGACGCCGCATAGGTCGGCCCGGAGGTCGACGACGTGTAGTTCGGCAGGATCAGCGACAGAACCGCCATCGCCGCGAGCACGCCGAGCGCCGCGGTCATGCCCTTCAGCGTGAAACGCTGCTCATGATGCCGCACCGCGCCCGCCAGCAGGCAGATGCCGATGATGAAGTTGAGGATGATCATGATCGCCGCGAACACCGTGTCGCGCGCGAGCGTGGTCGCGTCGCCGGCGTTGGACAGCATCAGGGAGACGATCAACGACACCTCGATGACGGTGACGGCGATCGCGAGGACAAGCGTCCCGAACGGTTCGCCGACCTTGTGCGCGATGACCTCGGCGTGGTGGACGGCGGCGAGCACGCTGCCGATCAGCACGATTACGGCGGCGGCGGTGCCGAGAGTGCCCATCTTGGCGAGCCCGACAAGGACCGCGACGAGGCCGAGAACCGGGGCGATCAGCGTCCAGATCGGAAGGGCCATGCGGTCCGGCATTGTTTCTACCACGTGTTCGTTCGGTCGGTCGGCCACTTCGATCGTCATGCATGCTCCCTCGTTTCACTTGAATAACGAATGCGTGAGGGGGCGATAAGGGTCCGAGTCGGAGCGATTGCGGCGGGGTGAGGATCGGCTAGGTTGCGGTGATGCTAGCGCCCGATCTTCGTAAAACGCTGGTCATGGTGGCCGAGGCGATGCGGGATGCGCGGGACCCGTGGTGGGTTATTGCGAGCGCGGCGGTGGCGCTTCACGGGGTGACGCCGATCGAGGTTGGCGACGTCGATCTGGTCATGAGCGTCGGCGATGCCTGCCGGCTGATGGATGCGCTTGGTATCACACCAATCGAGGACGGCGCGAGTTCGCTCTTTCGATCGACACTATTCGGACGGTGGAAGACACCGCCTTTGGTCGTCGAGATCATGGCGGGGTTTCATGTTGCGACGGCGGCTGGGTGGACGGAGGTTTTGCCGAGGACGCGCATGCCTGTCTTTGTCGAGGGGGCCGTCGTTTACGTGCCTGAGCGAGTGGAGCTAGCCGAAATGCTCAGGCTGTTCGGCCGTCCGAAGGATCTGGAGCGGGTTCGGCTTTTGGCTTCTTAAGATAGCATCGGAGCCGCTCTCACCGTTCCCCTGACGATGGGTGACGACCGAGAGGTCGATCAGGCCCGT
This sequence comes from Pseudomonadota bacterium, assembly GCA_040388215.1. GTDB lineage: Bacteria > Pseudomonadota > Alphaproteobacteria > Sphingomonadales > Sphingomonadaceae > Sphingomonas. Next base: position 41,850 of record JAZKCH010000016.1, read on the forward strand.
CGAGAAATCCTCCCCCGCAAGGGGAGGTGGCAGCGCAGGGCGCTGACGGAGGGGTGACCCGCTCACGATAGGCCATCACCCCTCCGTCGCTTCGCGCCACCTCCCCTTGCAGGGGAGGAACGGAGTGATCTCCGCCGGGCTGATGCCGTCCGTTATCCTAACGAAAGTCAGGATCCAGGGTACAAAGCGCAGGTCTTCTTGGCTCTGGGTTCTGACTTTCGTCAGGATGACGTATCGGGTTTTATGGGCGAGTTTCACCCCAACGGGTGGGGCGTCTGCGGACCGCGCGCTCTCCGCAAAACGAAAAAGGGTGCCGATCGCTCGACGCCCTCTCCCGTATCTCAAACCAGTTCCACCCTAAGCCGCGTCGCCGGTCTTCTTCTTCTCCGCATACACCCGGATAGGTTCCTTGCGGCCTTCGATCACGTCCTTGTCGATCATCACCTCGTCGACGCCGTCCATGCCGGGCAGGTCGAACATCGTGTCGAGCAGGATGCTCTCCAGGATCGAGCGAAGCCCGCGCGCGCCGGTCTTGCGTTCGATGCCCTTCTTGGCGACCGAGACCAGCGCGTCGTCGGTAAAGCCGAGCGCGACATCCTCCATCTCGAACAGCTTCTGGTACTGCTTGACCAGCGCGTTCTTCGGCTCCTTGAGGATCTTCACCAGCGCGTCGACGTCGAGATCCTCGAGCGTCGCGATCACCGGCAGACGGCCGACGAACTCGGGGATAAGCCCGAACTTCAGCAGATCCTCAGGCTCGACCGACTTCAGCGTCTCGCCCGTCTTGCGCTCGTCCGGTCCGGCGACATACGCGCCGAAACCGATCGACTTGCCCTGGAGGCGATCGCCGATGATCTTCTCGAGACCCGAAAACGCACCGCCGCAGATGAACAGGATGTTGGTCGTATCCACCTGCAGGAATTCCTGCTGCGGATGCTTGCGCCCACCCTGCGGAGGAACCGACGCGGTCGTGCCTTCCATCAGCTTGAGCAACGCCTGCTGCACGCCTTCGCCCGACACATCGCGCGTGATCGAGGGGTTCTCGGCCTTGCGCGAAATCTTGTCGATCTCGTCGATATAGA
>JAZKCH010000017.1:0-96979 GCA_040388215.1 Pseudomonadota bacterium
CGCTGTGCGCAAACGCCAGCGACGAGAGCAGCGCGGGCAGGGGGATGCCCGAGCGGTGCGAATCCTCGGCATGGCTGATCGCCATCCCCTTCCACGCATCGTCGGTCGGTGCGCTATATTGCAGCCGGACATAGTTGCTGCTTGCCGCGATCCGCTGTTCGAGCAGGTCGGGCGTGAAATGGCGCCGGATATGCTGTGCCGATTTCAGCGAGAGGTAATGCCGCCAGAAGGTTTCGGCGATCTTGCGGTGATCGTCGGGTTCGAGCAGCGCGCTGAGCGTCGCGCAGGCCGGTTCGATCAAGCCGTCCCAGTCATAGTCGCGAACGCGTTCGCGCAGCGGGCGCTGGTCGCCGCCCCAGTTGCGGGCAGGCCCCCGCGCGCCGTCACGCGTCCCTTCCGGGTGCGCGCCGTCACGTGTCCCTTCCGGACTGGTAGGTCGCCCCCCGTCTTGGCCGGGTTGACGAAACATTCTCTCCTGGTGCTCGATCATCGCCCCCTCCCGAAGGTCCGTTATGCAGCGACCTTCGCGACGAAATCGCCCGCGCTGTTCTTGAGATTGCCGAGGCGCGTGTCCAGCACGTCGAAGCCGCGCCCGACACCGTCGATCTCGGTCGCGACGGTCTCGGTATCCTCGCGGATCGCGGCGATCGTGGTCGACATCGAATCCGCCGCCAAGGCCGTCTCGTCGACCGCGGCGGTGATCGCGGTCACCGTCTGCGCCTGTGCCTCCATCGCATAGCGGATCCGGTCGGCGCTCTCCTGCACCTCGGCCACGGTCGACTTGATCGACGCGTTGGTCTCGACCGTCGAGCGCGTCGCCGACTGGATCGCGGCGATCTTCGCGGCGATGTCGTCGGTCGCGCGTGCGGTCTGGTTGGCGAGGCTCTTCACCTCCTGCGCCACCACCGCGAAGCCGCGCCCGGCATCACCCGCGCGTGCCGCCTCGATCGTCGCGTTCAGGGCGAGCAGATTGGTCTGCCCGGCAATGTCGCGGATCAGCCCGAGGATCGATTCGATCGACTTCGCATGATCGCTGAGCGTCTCGGACATGCCGACCGCCTGGCCCGCCTGCGCGGACGCGCGAGTGGCGATCTCAGCGGCGGCCTCGACTTCGGTGCGTGCATCCTCGATCGCGCGGATCAGCCCCGCGGCGGTCTGTGCGGCTTCGCGCATCGCCACCGCGGATTGCTCGGCGGCGGCAGCGACTTCGCTCGCCTTGCCCAGCACCGCGCGCGTCGATGCCGAACTCCGCATCGCCTGCTCGCGGAGCATGTGGCCCTCGTCGGTCGCCGTCTCGACCATCGCCGCGATCCCGTCACGGAACTCCGCCGCCAGCGTATCGCGCGCGACCCGCGCCGAGTGCGTGCTGTACGCATTATAGATCGCGACGGTGATCTCGCCTTCCAGCGCGGACAGCCGCATCAGCGTGTCGATATAGACCGGCAGCTTGGCATCCGACCGGTCGACCCGCCGCATCAGCACCTCGAGCGCGGCACGGTCGCTGGCGCTGATCATCGACAGCAAAGCCATCGGCGACACGCCGGCGACATAGGCCGCCGCGACCGAGCGCTCGACCGACTCGACCCAGGCTCGCCCGCTCGTATCGAGGAAGCGGTTGCGCAGGAACGTGCAGCCGACCTCGATCATCTGCTCGGTCTCGTGCGGCGCCCAGATCCGCTCGTCGGAGAAACAGCGCAGCCATTGTTCCCAATACGCCTTCGAGACATGCGTTATCTCGGGGGCGAGCGCGGCCCAGACTTCGCGGCTCGCGCCGCTCAGCGTCCCGTCGAAGTCGAAAACCCGCAGCCGTGCCGCGAGGTCGACAGAGGCCGCAATCGCGCCGGGAACCGGCAGGTCGGTGGTGGTCAAGACGATGGACTCCGGATCGGGTATACGCATCCGGCGCTACAGTGTATGTCTTAAGGCCGGGTTAGGGATCGGTCACGCTGCCGCATCCGCGCGAAATCATTTCGCATCCAGTCACTCCGGTAATGCGGCCCCGGGATCGGCAACCAGATCCTCATGGTTCGCGGTGTCATGGGTTATCGGACCGCCCCCAATGGGTTGCATCGCAGCACGCGGTGGCTAATAGGTCGCCCGATCTATATATTGTGAACCAAGACTATTTTGGTTCGTCATCTTCTGGTTCGAGGACTCCGCCCTTGGCATCGCGCAACCCGGCACGCCCGCTTTCTCCCCATCTGCAGGTCTATAAATGGGGCCCGCATATGCTGGTCTCGATCCTGCACCGCGTGACCGGCAGCGGGATGGCGACCGTCGGCAGCCTGCTGCTCGTCTGGTGGCTCGCCGCGATCGCGTCTGGCGATCAGGCCTATGCGGCTTTCGTCGACGTGTTCACGACCGATACCGGCCGTCTCAATATCCTCGGCTACATCGTCGCGGTCGGGCTGACGTTGTCGCTGTTCCAGCACATGATGACCGGCATCCGCCACTTCGTGCTCGACACCGGTGCCGGCTACGAACTGAAGCGCAACAAGATGGGCGCGATCGCGACGATGGTCGCATCGGTCGCGCTGACGATCGTGTTCTGGCTCTACATGGGGATCAAGTAATGGGTTCGGGTACGGCAATCGGTCGCGTCCGCGGCCTCGGCAGCGCGAAACACGGCGCGCATCACTGGTGGCAGCAGCGCCTGACGGCGGGCGCCAACCTGTTCCTCATGCTGTGGCTGATGATCTCGGTCGCGCGGATGCCCGGCTATGATTACGCCGCGGTCCATCTGTGGCTGCAGTCGGCCTGGGTCGCGGTGCCGATGGCGCTGCTGATCCTGTCGGTGTTCTATCACTTCCGTCTCGGTCTTCAGGTCGTGATCGAGGATTACATGCACGACGAAAGCCGTGTCGTGACGATGATCCTCCTAAACCTGTTCACCTTCACGCTGGGCGGCATCGCCCTGTTCGCGATCCTGAAGGTCGCCTTCTCCGGAGCTCCCGCGTAATGTCAGCTGCCTACAAGATCATCGATCATACCTATGATGCGGTCGTCGTCGGTGCCGGCGGCTCCGGCCTGCGCGCGACCATGGGCATCGCCGAGAGCGGCCTGAAGACCGCGTGCATCACCAAGGTCTTCCCGACCCGGTCGCACACCGTCGCCGCACAGGGTGGCATCGCCGCCTCGCTCGGCAACAACTCGCCGGATCACTGGACCTGGCACATGTTCGACACCGTCAAGGGGTCCGACTGGCTCGGCGACCAGGACGCGATCGAGTATCTGTGCCGCGAGGCCCCGCAGGCGGTCTACGAGCTCGAACATGCCGGCATGCCGTTCAGCCGTAACGAGAACGGCACGATCTATCAGCGTCCGTTCGGCGGTCACATGCAGAACATGGGCGAGGGGCCCCCGGTCCAGCGCACCGCCGCCGCCGCCGATCGTACCGGCCACGCGATGCTCCACGCGCTGTATCAGCAGAGCCTGAAGTACAACACGGACTTCTTCGTCGAGTATTTCGCGCTCGACCTGATCATGGAGAACGGCGTCTGCCGCGGCGTCATCGCGCTGTGCATGGAGGACGGCTCGATTCACCGTTTCCGCAGCCACCAGACCGTGCTCGCCACGGGCGGTTACGGGCGCGTCTATTTCTCGGCGACCTCGGCGCACACCTGCACCGGCGACGGCAACGCGATGGTGCTCCGCGCCGGGCTGCCGTTGCAGGACATGGAGTTCGTCCAGTTCCACCCGACCGGCATCTACGGCGCCGGCGTTCTCATAACCGAGGGCGCACGCGGTGAGGGCGGGTATCTGACCAACTCCGAGGGCGAGCGCTTCATGGAGCGCTATGCCCCGTCGGCGAAAGACCTCGCCTCGCGCGACGTCGTCAGCCGCTCGATGGCGCTCGAAATGCGCGAGGGCCGCGGCGTCGGCAAGAACGGCGACCACATCTTCCTGCATCTCGATCACATTGATCCGAAGGTGCTGGCCGAGCGCCTGCCCGGCATCACCGAGACTGGGAAAGTCTTCGCCGGCGTCGATCTCACGCGCCAGCCGCTGCCGGTCACGCCGACCGTGCACTACAACATGGGCGGCATCCCGACCAACTTCCACGGCGAGGTCGTCAACCTCGTCGACGGCAACCCCGACGCGGTCGTCCCCGGCCTGTTCGCGGTCGGCGAGGCAGCCTGCGTCTCGGTCCACGGCGCCAACCGCCTCGGCTCGAACAGCCTGATCGATCTCGTGGTGTTCGGCCGCGCGACCGGCCTGCGGATCAAGGACACGCTGAAGCCCGGTACGGCGCACGCGCCGCTGCCCAAGGGGTCCGAAGACCTCGCGCTGACGCGTCTCGACCATTTCCGCAATGCAAGCGGCGGTTCGCCGACCGCGCAGATCCGTCTCGACATGCAGCAGACCATGCAGAAGCATTGCGCGGTGTTCCGCGACACGGAACTGCTGAACCAGGGCGTCGAAAAGATGGCCGGGATCTACAACCGGATGACCGACGTCGCCGTGAAGGATCGCAGCATGATCTGGAACACCGATCTGGTCGAGACGATGGAGCTCGACAATCTGATCGGCCAGGCGGTCGTGACGATGAACTCGGCCGCCAACCGCACCGAGTCGCGCGGCGCGCACATGCACGAGGATTTCCCCGAGCGCGACGACGCGAACTGGATGAAGCACACCATCACCACCTTCAACGGCTGGGGCGGCAAGGGCGGCGAGACCAAGATCGATTTCCGCCCGGTCCACGACTACACGCTCACCGACGACATCGACTACATCAAGCCCAAGAAGCGGGTATACTGATGAAGCGGATGTTTCGATGACGTGGGCCATCATCGCGATCGGGTTCCTCGTGCCCGTCGCGGTGGGGCTTCTGACGCGCTTCCAACCGATGATCGCCGGCTTCCTGTGGCCGGTGGTCGTCGCGCTACTGACCGCGATCTACGTGTTCGGGATAGAAACTCGCGGTGTGGGCGAAGAGCCCCAAAAGATAGCGATCACCTTCTACGCGCTCTTCTCGCTAGTAGGCGGAGTCCCCGGCGGCCTCGTCGGCTGGATCCTCCAGTACAAGCGTACGGCCGGAAAGGCCTGACCCCCTTCCTTGTTCTCCCGCGAAGGCGGGAGCCCAGTCTGGATCCCCGCCTTCGCGGGGAAACAAGCTTCAGGCGCAACGCCGACGACTAATCGAGCCGCCCGGCCGCGATCTTGTACACCAGATTCCGATCCCGCCGCCCGACCGCCACGACGATCACCGTCACCAGGCCATCATCGACCCGGTACACCAACCGATACCCCGCAGCCCGCAGCTTGATCTTGTAGCACCCGGTCATCCCGCTCAGCCGCGCGCTCGCGATATGCGGCTCACCCAACCGCTCGGTCAGCTTCGCCTTGAACTGCTCGCGAACATTGGCGCCAAGCTTCTCCCACTCCCGCAGCGCGCTCGGCAGGAACGCGAGACTATAAGTCGCCAAGCGACACCGCGACCGGCACCTCGTCGGCACGCGCCCGCACCAAGTCTGCCAGTTCGACGTCCTCCAACCGGTCCATCAATTCCTCCCAAGCCGCCGCCGGCACCAGATACGCGGCGGGCGTATTCCGATTGAGCACGGCCACTGGAAATCCGCCCGCAGCCTCTATGACTCCAGATGGATTCTTCTTCAGGTCGCTGATGCTAACCGTCGCGCCAGCGTGAATGGTTTCAATCATGACCTCTTTGTAGCACGCCGAACAGGTCACGCCAAATCACTTTGCTGATACGCAGCAACCACGTGGGAACCCACCGCCCCCGCAAAAGTTTGCCGCGGCATGACCGACACATCCCCCGCTTCGAACGCCCGCAACTACCCCTTGCTGGCCGCCCCCCACATCCACCTCCACGGCCCCGTCGACGATGCGATGTACGACACTTTCAAGTCGCAACTCGTCGCCGCGCCCACCGAAGGCCCGCTGGTCGTCTCGATCACCACCCTCGGCGGCGACCCCGAAGTCGCCCGCGCGATGGGCGACAACATCCGCCTGCTCCGCGAATATACCGGCCGCGAGACGCTCTTTCTCGGCAAGGTCGCGGTCTATTCCGCCGGCGCGACGTTCATGTCCGCCTTCCCGGTCGACAGCCGCTTCCTCACGCGCAACAGCCGCATCATGATCCACGAGCGCCAGATGCAGAGCACGATCGAACTCAACGGCCCGCTCAACACGCTGTCCTACACGCTCAAGGCGAAGCTCCACGAGATCGAGGACTCGATCAACATCCAGGAGGAAGGCTTCCGCGCGATCGTCGAGGGCTCGAAGGTATCGCTCGAGGAGTTGAAGAAGAAGGCCCCCTCCAACTGGTACATCGAAGCCGAGGAAGCCCGCGACCTGGGGCTCGTCCTCGACATCATCTGACCCGGCACGAGCAGGCGACGCGACAGCGGGTGTGACGCATGTTGCACCCGCGAAGCTAAGGATTTGCGGGGAGGGCCCCTGTCATGTATCGGCTCTGACAACCTATAATCACACCACGGACGGACCGCTCGCAATGGCCGAATTCTCGCTCCCGAAAAACAGCGTCGTCAAGAAGGGCGTCAAGCACGCGCCCGCAAACGGGGGCAAGCGTCTGAAATCCTTCAAGGTGTATCGCTACGATCCCGACAGCGGCGAGAACCCGCGCTACGACACGTTCGCGCTCGATCTCGACGACACCGGCCCGATGGTGCTCGACGCGCTGATCAAGATGAAGAGCGAGCAGGATTCCTCGCTTACCTTCCGCCGCTCGTGCCGCGAGGGCATCTGCGGCTCGTGCTCGATGAACATCAACGGCAAGAACGGCCTCGCTTGCACCACCGCGATCGAGGATTGCAAGGGCGAGGTCCAGATTACGCCGCTGCCGCACATGGACGTGATCAAGGACCTGGTCCCCGATTTCACGCATTTCTACGCGCAGTACTCGTCGATCAAGCCGTGGCTGCAGACCGTCACGCCGCCCCCCTCGGGCAAGGAGCGCCTCCAGTCGCCGGAAGACCGCTCGAAGCTCGACGGCCTGTACGAGTGCATCCTGTGCGCCTGCTGCTCGACCTCGTGCCCGAGCTACTGGTGGAACGCGGACAAGTTTCTCGGCCCCGCGATCCTGTTGCAGGCCTATCGCTGGCTCGCCGACAGCCGTGACGAAATGACCGGCGAGCGCCTCGACGAGCTCGAGGATCCGTTCCGCCTGTACCGCTGCCACACCATCATGAACTGCGCAAACGCATGCCCCAAGGGGCTCAACCCCGCCAAGGCTATCGCCGAGATCAAGAAGATGGAAGCCGAACGGATCGTTTGATCCTGGGGCGGGGGGGATTCCGTTCCCGTTGCGACCATCCCCCCTCCCGTTCGTGCTGAGCGAAGTCGAAGCACTGATCCGCGGCGGCGACCACGCTCCCCAAAGTCCTTCGACTTCGCTCAGGACGAACGGAGTGGGGACGGAGGCGAAGGCGAAAAGCGGCACGTGTTCTCGGATGCTCGGAAGGACAGGCCGTTGACCACCCCCCATTTCGTCGAAGCCGAAGACCCCGCCAACCCAGGCTGGCGGAGTTGGTGGCTCTCCGACCCCACCCGCTTCAACACCCTGCTCGGCCCCATGCTCTACCGCGTCGACGGCCACACCGTCCGCGTCCGCATCACCCCCGAGCATCGCCACTCCAACCTCCAGAACAACGTCCACGGCGGCGCGCTCCTCGCGTTCATCGATGTAGCGCTGTTCGCCGCCGCAAGGGGCTTCGGCCTGATCACCGCCGGCACCGCGGTGACGCTCGATCTCAACACCCAGTTCATCGGCGGCGGCCGGGTCGGCGAGCCGATCGAGGCGCAGGTCGAGGTGCTCAAGGAAACCGGCCGCCTCTTGTTCCTGCGGGGCCTCGTGGTGCAAGGGGACGACGAAACGAAGATCGCCGCCTTCTCGGCCACGATCCGCAAGCCGACTGCAAAGTAGCACCGGCACCTCACTGTTCTCCCGCGCACGCGGGAGTCCAGGAGCCACACATACAACGCCTGGGGGCCTGGGCCCCCGCCTGCGCGGGGGAACGGAAATGACGGTACTCAAAGCCTATGAGGCGCTCGTAGCGTCGGGCGAACTCCGCCCCGACCCGGAACAAGCCGCCGCCGCCGCACGCCTGAACACCCTCGCCACCGAACTCGCCGCCCCCAAGTCCACCGGCTTCTTCGCGCGTTTCTCCAAAAAACCCGACCCACGCGGTGTCTACCTTTGGGGCGGTGTCGGCCGTGGCAAGTCGATGCTGATGGACCTGTTCTTCGCCAACGCCCCCGTCGAGAAGAAGCGCCGCGTGCATTTCGGCGAGTTCATGCTCGAGGTCCACGCGCGCATCGCCGCCGAGCGGCGCAAGGAAGTCGGCGACCCGATCGTCCCCGTCGCCACCGCGATCGCCGACGAGACGCGCCTGCTCGCGTTCGACGAGATGATGGTCACCAACAGCCCCGACGCGATGATCCTGTCGCGGCTGGTGACGTCGCTGCTCGATTCCGGCGTGACGATCGTCACCACCTCGAACCGCCCGCCCGCCGATCTCTACAAGAACGGCCTCAACCGCGAGCATTTCCTCCCCTTCATCGCGACCATCGAGCACCGCCTCGACGTCCTCCCGCTCAACGGCCCGGTCGACTACCGCCGCGACCGGCTCGGCAGCCAGGACACGTGGCTCGTCCCCAATGGCCCCGAGGCCACCGCGCAACTCTCCGCCGCGTTCTTCCGCCTCACCGACTTCTCGACCGACGACAGCGAACATGTCCCCGCCGAAGACCTGATCGTCCAGGGCCGCACGCTCCGCGTCCCCAAGTCGCTCAAGGGCGTCGCGGTGTTCAGCTTCAAGAAGCTGTGCGGGGAGGCGAGGGGGGTGGCCGACTATCTCGCCATCGCGCGGAAATTCCACACCGTCATCCTCGTCGGCATCCCCAAGCTCGGACCCGAGAACCGCAACGAAGCGGCGCGCTTCGTCGCGCTGATCGACGCGCTGTACGAGCACAAGGTGAAGCTGCTCGCCGCCGCCGATGCGCAACCCGGCGACCTCTACGAAAGCGGCGACGGCAGGTTCGAGTTCGACCGCACGATCAGCCGCCTCGAGGAGATGCGGTCCGAGGATTATCTCGCGGAAGGTCACCTCTAACCTTATTGCTCATGCGAACGAGTTGCAATAACGAGGTGCTTTTTCCGCTTTAGCGGTTGCCGCGAGCGTATAATGCGCGTAACCGGCGTCACCAATCACCCCGCACATCAGACGGAGACGGATTGGAATGGCTCGCAAGAAGATCGCGCTGATCGGCGCCGGTAACATCGGCGGTACGCTCGCGCACCTCGCAGCACTCAAGGGCCTTGGCGATATAGTCCTGTTCGACGTCGCCGAGGGCATCCCCCAGGGCAAGGCACTCGACCTGTCGCAGTGCGGCCCGGTCGAGGGCTTCGACTCGCAGATCACCGGCTCGAACGATTACGCCGACATCGCCGGCGCGGACGTTATCATCGTCACCGCCGGTGTCGCCCGCAAGCCCGGCATGAGCCGCGACGACCTGCTGGGCATCAACCTGAAGGTCATGAAGGCGGTCGGCGAGGGCATCAAGGCCAACGCCCCGAACGCATTCGTGATCTGCATCACCAACCCGCTCGACGCGATGGTGTGGGCACTCCGCGAATTCTCGGGTCTGCCGCATCACATGGTGGTCGGCATGGCCGGCGTGCTCGACAGCTCGCGCTTCAGCCACTTTCTCGCCGACGAGTTCAAGGTCTCGGTCAAGGACGTCACCAGCTTCGTGCTCGGCGGCCACGGCGACACGATGGTCCCGGTCATCAGCTACTCGACCGTGTCGGGCATCCCGGTACCGGATCTCATCGCGATGGGCATGTCGAGCCAGGAAAAGATCGACGCGATCGTCAAGCGCACGCGCGGCGGCGGCGGCGAGATCGTCGCGCTGCTGAAGACGGGCAGCGCCTATTACGCGCCCGCCACCAGCGGCATCGCGATGGCCGAAGCCTATCTGTACGACCAGAAGCGCGTGCTGCCGGCGGCGGCGTATGTTTCGGGCGAGTACGGCCTTACCGATCTGTACGTCGGCGTGCCGGTGGTGATCGGGGCTGGCGGCGTCGAGAAGATCGTCGAGATCAAGCTGGATGACGAAGCCAAGCAGAACCTCACCGTGTCGGTCGACGCGGTGAAGGAACTGCTGGTTGCGTGCAAGGCGATCGACGGTTCGCTGAACTAAGGTGACCTCCCGCCCAGCCTCCTTGTTCACCCGCGAAGGCGGGTGCCCAGACTGGGTCCCCGCCTTCGCGGGGAAACAAGGAAGCGGACGGTGAGCAAAGCCGGCTACGTCTACATGATGGCAAGCCGGCGCAATGGAACGATTTATCTCGGTGTCACCAGCGATTTCGCTGCACGATCCTACCAGCATCGTAACGGCCTGATCATCGGTTTCACGAAAACCCATAATTGCAAACTTCTGGTTTGGTATGAGTGGCACGACGATCTGGAGAATGCGCGATATCGCGAACTTCAGATGAAAAAGTGGAACCGGCAGTGGAAACTGTCCGAGATCGAGAAGATGAACCCCGACTGGAACGACTTGTTCGAGTCATTATTTTAGCAAGCTTGTTCCCCCGCGAAGGCGGGGGCCCAGGCTGGATCCCCGCCTTCGCGGGGATACAACGGAGCGCAACGTAGATGAGCATCCTCGTCGACAAGAACACCAAGGTCATCACCCAGGGCATGACCGGCGAAACCGGCAGCTTCCATACCAAGGCGGCGCTGGAATACGGCACGCAGATGGTCGGCGGCGTCACGCCCGGCAAGGGTGGTACGACCCACCTCGACCTCCCCGTCTACAACACCGTCGCCGAAGCCAAGGCGATGACCGGCGCGACCGCGTCGGTCATCTACGTGCCGCCCCCCTTCGCCGCCGATTCGATCCTCGAGGCGATCGACGCCGAGATCGAGCTGATCGTCGCGATCACCGAGGGCATCCCCGTGCTCGACATGGTCAAGGTCAAGCGCGCGCTGTCGGGCTCCAAGTCGCGCCTGATCGGCCCGAACTGCCCCGGCGTGCTGACCCCCGGCGAGTGCAAGATCGGCATCATGCCCGGCTCGATCTTCAAGAAGGGCTCGGTCGGCGTTGTCAGCCGTTCAGGCACGCTCACCTATGAGGCGGTGTTCCAGACCTCGAACGCAGGCCTTGGTCAGACGACCGCGGTCGGCATCGGTGGCGATCCGGTCAACGGCACGAACTTCATCGACGTGCTCGAGCTGTTCCTCGCCGACGACAAGACCCAGTCGATCATCATGATCGGCGAAATCGGCGGCGACGCAGAAGAGCAGGCCGCACAGTTCCTCCGCGACGAAGCCAAGCGCGGTCGGTCGAAGCCGATGGCAGGCTTCATCGCGGGTCGTACGGCGCCTCCGGGCCGTCGCATGGGCCATGCCGGCGCGATCGTGTCGGGCGGCAAGGGCGACGCGGAGAGCAAGATCGCGGCGATGGAAGCTGCCGGGATCAAGGTCTCGGAAAGCCCAAGCCTGCTCGGCGAGACGCTGCTGAGCGTGCTGAAGGGCTGAACTACTACCCCTCTCCCTTCAGGGGAGAGGGAAGGAGCTGCCCCTTGGCAGCGGAAGGGTGAGGGCACGTAAACCGCCTGTGCCCTCACCCTCCCACCCGCAAGTGCGGGCGGGCCCCTCCCTCTCCCCCGCGGGGAAAGGGACACTGAGGACGAGAACGATGGGCTACGAAGGCCAGGATTTCAGCGATATCGCAGCCGGCGTCAGCCCGGCGTTCGTGGAGACGCTCTACGCCAAGTTCAACGCGGACCCGGCCTCGGTCGAATCCGGTTGGCGCGCGTTCTTCGAGGGTCTCGAAGGCTCCGCGCAGGGCCCGAGCTGGGAGAGCGCGCGCTGGCCGCTCACCACCACGGACGACCTGACTGCCGCGCTCGATCCGACCCAGATGGAGCCCGCGCCAAAGCCCGCCAAGGGTGGCAAGCCGGCCCCCGCCGCAGCGGCACCCGCGCCCGTCTCGAAGGAAGAGATCGCCAAGGCCGCGGCCGACGCGATCCGCGCGCAGCTGCTCGTCCGCACCTACCGCGTCCGTGGCCATCTCGCCGCCAACCTCGATCCGCTCGGCCTCTCGAAGCGCGAGATGCCCGAGGATCTGAAGACCGAATATCACGGCTTCTCCGACGCCGACATCGACCGCAAGGTTTATCTCGGCGGCACGATGGGCTTCGAATGGGTCTCGATCCGCGAGCTCGTCGACACGTTGCGCAAGAACTATTGCGGCAATGTCGGCCTCGAATACATGCACATCTCCGACGTCGAGGAGCGCCGCTTCCTCCAGGAGCGCATGGAGGGCCAGGACAAGGCGATCGAATTCTCCATCGACGGCAAGAAGGCGATCCTCACCAAGGTGATCGAGGCCGAGCAGTGGGAGAAATTCCTCGGCAAGAAATATGTCGGTACGAAGCGTTTCGGGCTCGACGGCGGCGAATCGATGATCCCCGCGCTTGAGAGCGTGATCAAATATGGCGGCCAGATGGGCGTGCGCGAGCTCGTCATCGGCATGGCGCATCGCGGTCGTCTCAACGTGCTCGCCAACGTGATGGCCAAGCCGTTGCGCGTGATCTTCCACGAATTCGCCGGTGGTTCGGCCAACCCCGACGACATCGGCGGTTCGGGCGACGTGAAGTATCACCTCGGCACCAGCACCGATCGCGAGTTCGACGGCCACAAGGTTCACATGAGCCTGGTCGCCAATCCGTCGCATCTCGAAGCTGCCGACCCCGTCGTGCTCGGCAAGACCCGCGCGATCCAGACGCTGAACAACGATCTCAAGGATCACACGGCGTCGCTGCCGGTGCTGATCCACGGCGACGCGGCGTTCGCGGGGCAGGGGATCGTCTGGGAGTGCCTCGGCTTCTCGGGCATCCGCGGCTACAACACCGGCGGCTGCGTCCACTTCATCATCAACAACCAGGTCGGCTTCACGACCTCGCCGCAGTTCGCGCGCTCGTCGCCTTACCCGTCGGACGTCGCAAAAGGCGTCCAGGCGCCGGTCTTCCACGTCAATGGCGACGATCCCGAGGCGGTCACCTTCGCGACCAAGATGGCGATGGAATTCCGCCAGAAGTTCCACCGCGACATCGTCATCGACATGTGGTGCTATCGCCGCTTCGGTCACAACGAGGGGGACGAGCCGTCCTTCACGCAGCCGCTGATGTACGACATCATCCGCAAGCACCCCGGCGTTAGCTCGGTGTACGGCGATCGCCTGATCAAGGAAGGCGTGATCGACCAGCCTTGGATCGACGAGAACGTGAAGCAGTTCACGCTCCGTCTCGAGGGTGAGTTCGAAGCCGGGTCGTCGTACAAGCCCAACAAGGCGGACTGGTTCGGCGGTCGCTGGACCGGCCTCAGCGCGCCTACCGACGGCGGCTCCGCGCGTCGCAACGTCGAGACCGGTCTCAGCACGAAGCTGTTCGACTCGCTCGGCCGCACGCTGACGACGATCCCGGACAGCGTGAAGATTCACAAGACGCTCAACCGCGTGATCGATGCCAAGCGCGAGATGTTCAAGTCGGGCAAGGGTTTCGACTGGGCGACCGGCGAAGCGCTCGCGTTCGGCGGCCTGCTCTCGGAAGGGTACGGCGTGCGCCTGTCCGGCCAGGATTCAGGCCGCGGCACCTTCTCGCAGCGCCACGCCGTCTGGGTCGACCAGACCGACGAGCACAAGTACGTGCCGTTGCAGGAGATCGAGCACGGTCGTTTCGAAGTGCTCGACAGCCCGCTCAGCGAATACGGCGTGCTCGGGTTCGAATACGGCTACGCGCTTGCCGACCCGAAGACGCTGGTCCTCTGGGAGGCGCAGTTCGGCGATTTCGTCAACGGCGCGCAGATCATGATCGATCAGTTCATCACGTCCGGCGAGTCGAAGTGGCTCCGCGCGAACGGCCTCGTGATGCTGCTCCCGCACGGTTACGAAGGGCAGGGGCCGGAGCATAGCTCGGCACGTCCCGAACGCTTCCTGCAATCGTGCGCGGACGACAACATCCAGGTCGCGAACTGCACCAGCCCGGCGAACTATTTCCACCTGCTCCGCCGGCAGATGCACCGCAACTTCCGCAAGCCGCTGATCGTGATGACGCCGAAGTCGTTGCTCCGTCATAAGCTCGCGGTCTCGAACGCCGAGGATTTCCAGGGCGACAGCCACTTCCGCCGTCTCCTGTCCGACACCAACGGTGCGGCGGACGTCGACACGAAGCGGCTCGTGCTGTGCACCGGCAAGGTCGCGTACGACCTGATCGAGGCACGCGACGCGGCGGGCGACACCGACACGCAGATCGTTCGCGTCGAACAGCTCTATCCCTTCCCGGGCGAGCCGATCGCCGAGCGCGTCGCGCGGATGCCGAACCTCGAAGAGATCGTCTGGGCGCAAGAAGAGCCGAAGAACAACGGCTATTGGTTCTTCGTCGAGCCACTGATCGAGGAGGCGCTGGCAACGGTGAACTCACCCGTGAAGCGCGCGCGCTACGCCGGCCGCAACGCCTCGGCGTCGCCCGCGACCGGCCTGATGAAGCGGCACCAAACCGAGCAGGGGGCGCTGGTCGCCGACGCGCTCGGCCACAGCGTCCGCGACGAAATTCGCCGCACCCGCGCATCGTAACACCGCCCCCTTGCTGTTCCCCGGCGAAGGCCGGGGCCCAGTTGGGGGAGGCCAGTAGCTAAGAAATGACCTTTCCCACCTGGGCCCCGGCCTTCGCCGGGGAACGATAGGAAGAAAAGATATGGCAACCGAAGTCACCGTCCCCGTCCTGGGTGAATCGATCACCGAAGCCACCCTCGGCGAGTGGCTGAAGCAGCCCGGCGAGCCCGTCGCGGTCGACGAGCCGATCGCCAGCCTCGAGACCGACAAGGTCTCGGTCGAGGTCCCGTCGCCGGTCGCCGGCGTCATGGGCCAGCACGCGGTCGCCGTTGGCGACACCGTGCAGGTCGGCGCGATGCTCGCCACGATCGACGCAGGCGACGGCGCCGCCGCGTCGGCCCCTGCGCCCGCGCCCGCCGCGACGGCAACGCCAGCCGCTGCTCCTGCAAAGGACGAGTCCGGCGCAGGCTATGGCGACCAGCCCGGCGCCGGCACCAGCGACTCCCCCGCCGCGCTCTCGCCGTCAGTCCGCCGCGCGGTGCTCGAGCACGGCGTCGACCCCGGCACCGTCAAGGGCACCGGGCGCGACGGTCGCATCACCAAGGAAGACGTGACCGCGGCCGCCTCGAGCAAGCCCGCGCCCGCTCCTGCCGCAGCCCCCGCACCGGCAGCAGCGCCCGCTGCATCCGGCCGCGGTGAGGAACGCGTGCGCATGACGCGCCTCCGTCAGACCATCGCCAAGCGTCTCAAGGAAGCGCAGAACACGGCGGCCATGCTGACGACGTTCAACGACGTCGACATGACCGCGGTGATCGAGGCGCGCGCCAAGTACAAGGACCTGTTCGAGAAGAAGCACGGCGTCCGCCTGGGCTTCATGGGCTTCTTCGTGAAGGCCGCGACGATGGCGCTGCGCGACATCCCGTCGGTCAACGCGTCGATCGACGGCGACGACATTGTCTATCACGACTATGCCGACATCTCGGTCGCGGTCTCGTCGCCGGGCGGCCTCGTCGTTCCCGTCATCCGCGATGCCGACCAGATGTCGGTCGCGACGATCGAGAAGACGATCGGCGACTTCGGCAAGCGCGCTAAGGAAGGCGCGCTCAAGATGGACGAGATGAAGGGCGGCACCTTCACGATCTCGAACGGCGGCGTGTTCGGCTCGCTGATGTCGACCCCGATCATCAACCCGCCACAGTCCGCGGTGCTCGGCCTCCACCGCATCGAGGAGCGCCCGGTCGTCGTCAACGGCCAGATCGTCATCCGCCCGATGATGTACCTCGCGCTCAGCTACGACCACCGCCTGATCGACGGCCGCGAAGCCGTGACGTTCCTGGTCGCGCTCAAGAACGCGATCGAAGACCCCACCCGCATCCTGATCGACCTCTGACCTTTATTGGCGTCTTGTTCTCCTGCGAACGCAGGAGCCCAGGGTCACGGACACCACCCTCCGTAACCCTGGATTCCTGCATACGCAGGAAAACATGAGGCCCGGCTTTGTCTATCTAATGGCGAGCAGCCGCAACGGAACGCTCTACCTCGGCGTCACCAGCGACCTGCTCGCCAGAGCCTACCAACACCGCAACCGCCTGATCGACGGCTTCTCCAAGGAGCATGGCTGCATCCTCCTTGTGTGGTTCGAGGCGAGTGACGACATACAATCTGCACGGCAACGCGAGTTGCAGATGAAGAAATGGAAGCGGGCCTGGAAGATCGACCTGATCGAACAGACCAACCCGCACTGGAAGGATTTGTACGAGACGCTCTTCTAACCCGTTCTCCTGCGAACGCAGGAGTCCAGGGCTACGAACGGCGCCTCCCGTAACCCTGGGCTCCTGCGTTCGCAGGAGAACGACGGAGATGAAGAATGGCTGACTACGACTATGACGTCCTCGTGATCGGTGCGGGCCCCGGCGGTTATGTCGCGGCGATCCGCGCTGCGCAGCTCGGCCTGCGCACCGCTTGTGCCGAGTCCCGCGAGACGCTCGGCGGCACCTGCCTCAACGTCGGCTGCATCCCGTCCAAGGCGCTGCTCCACGCCTCCGAGATCTACGAGGAGGCCAAGGGCGGCCACATGACGAAGTTCGGTGTCGAGTTCACCGGCGTCGCCCTGAACCTCGACCAGATGCACGCCGAGAAGGCCAAGGCCGTCAAGGAACTGACCGGCGGCGTCGAATTCCTGTTCAAGAAGAACAAGGTGACCTGGCTCAAGGGCAAGGCCGCGTTCCAGGACGCACACACGGTAGACATCGCCGGCCAGAAGGTCACCGCCAAGAACATCGTCATCGCCACCGGCTCGAGCGTTATGCCACTCCCCGGCGTCGAGGTCGACCAGACGACCGTCGTCGACAGCACCGGCGCGCTCGCACTGCCGAAGGTCCCCGAGCACATGGTTGTCATCGGCGGCGGCGTGATCGGCCTCGAACTTGGGTCGGTCTGGCGTCGTCTCGGCGCGAAGGTCACCGTCGTCGAGTTCGTCGACCAGATCCTCCCCGGCTTCGACGGCGAAGTCCGCCGCGAGACCGCCAAGCTCTTCAAGAAGCAGGGCATGGAGCTCAAGCTCTCGACGAAGGTCACCGGCGTGACCGTCGATAACGGCGTCGCGACCGTCACCGTCGAGCCCGCTGCCGGTGGCGCGTCCGAGACGCTGACCGCCGACGCAGTGCTCGTCTCGATCGGGCGCAAGGCCAACGTCGACGGCCTCAACCTCGATGCCATTGGCCTCGAGCTCAACAAGCGCGGCCAGATCGAAACCGACCACAGCTTCCGCACCAAGGTCGACGGCGTCTGGGCGATCGGCGACTGCATCCCCGGTCTGATGCTCGCGCACAAGGCCGAGGACGAAGGCGTCGCGGTGGCCGAAAACATCGCCGGTCAGACCGGCATCGTCAACGAGGACGTCATCCCGAGCGTCGTCTACACGATGCCCGAGATCGCCGGCGTCGGCCTGACAGAAGAAGCGGCGAAGGAAAAGACCGAGATCAACGTCGGCAAGTTCCCGTTCGCCGCCAACAGCCGCGCCAAGACCAACCGCGACACCGACGGCTTCGTGAAGATCATCGCCGACGCCAAGACCGACCGCGTCCTCGGCGTCTGGATCGTCTCGAGCCTCGCGGGAACGCTGATCGCCGAAGCCGCCATCGCGATGGAATTCGGCGCGACCAGCGAGGACATCGCCTACACCTGTCATGCGCATCCGACGCATGCCGAGGCGATCAAGGAAGCTGCGATGGCGGTGCAGGGGAAGCCGATCCATATTTAGTAAGATCGCGCGAAGGCCGTAGCGCAAGCTACGGCCGAGCACCCAGCGGTCGGACCGCCCGGTGCGGCCAAAAGCCGCGTCCGGCGACAGGGGCTTTGCCCCTGTCCGGCAAAGCCCCGGCCAAGCTGAATTTCGAGGGGCGTCGGTGGTAATGCCACCGGCGCCCCTTATGCGTTGCAGATCAAGGGAAAATATGGGCCCGGGTTGAACCGCAGTTCGCCCGAAGCCCCGAACCTTCCTCAACACCTACCCGGAACGCCTCATCCGTCATTCCGGCGAACGCCGGAACCCATGGATTGGGGAGATGAAGCGAGGAGGGCGCGGCAAACGTGGCGCGCGCAATGCATGTCGAGGCCAGTCGAGCCAACGCCGCGCGCCCAAGCGATGCCACCAGCCCTCTTGTTCTCCCGCGAATACGGGAGCCTAGCCTCGATCCCAGCCTTCACGGCGGGGGGGCACGTCAGTGTAGCAAGCACACGCTCTCATAGCCGTAGTTCCGGTAGCATCGCCTGAAACCATACCGCTCGCCCTCGCAAACGCCGCAAACAGCCGAGCCTCTAAACGTAAACTTCCGTCGCCCTGCTCAACTCAAACGAATCCTTAGCAAAGTCAGCCTACTGGCGCGCGTAACGAACCAACAAGCAGGTGTCCGTGGCGCTCGATCTTACTACCCTTTACGTGGTCGCCGCGCTCGGCATGCTGGTCGCGGGATTCATCCACCTCGTTCCCGTGGCGACCGGCCGGTTCGGAACATGGGCGTTGCTGTGGGGCGGCGGACACCTCGTCGTAGGGTTCGGCACGATGATGGCCGTCCTCAACGATCGCATCGGTATCGCTTGGGCGCCCAATGCCGGCAATCCCGCTGCGGTCATGGGATATGCGCTGATCGCCGGCGCCGTTCTTCGGTTCGCTCGACCAGAGACCCGCCTGACGCCACTACTCGGCATTGCCGCTCTCCTTGCCGCACCGCTGGTCGTCAGCGGCGACCCCGCGTATTTCCACGTCCGCGTCGCCTATCTCAGCATCGTGCGCGCAAGCTTCGACATCGTCGTCGTCATTGCCGCCCTACGCCTCGCGCGGCGCGAATCGCTGCAGACCGGCTGGGTCGTCGCGACGCTCTTCGCGATCACCGTACCGCTGTTCCTCGGCCGCGCGTGGCTCGCGTACCACGATCGGATCGGCACGCAGCTGACCGGCATGCATGACGATCTCGCCGCCTGGTTCGCCGCGGGCCAGATCGCGTTCATCATTTTCCGCGCCTTCTCGCTGCTCATCCTTCAGGCCGAGCGCGGTCAGACCGCGCTGCGAGATCAGATGGAGCGCGACTGGCTGACCGGCGCGCTCAACCGCGCCGGATTGGACCGCATCGCGCAGTTGCTGGCCAGCCGCCATCCATCGCGAACGCTGACGGTGATGATGCTCGACCTCGATCGTTTCAAGGCGCTCAACGATACGCTGGGCCATTCCGCGGGCGACGCCGCGCTCCGGATGCTCGCCGACGTCGCGCACGAAGCGCTCGGCAAACAGGGCCATGTCGTCCGCTGGGGTGGTGACGAGTTCGTCTGCGTCCTGCCGGGAGCAACCGCCCAACAGGCCGGCTCGATCGGCGACCGTATCGCGGGACGGTTCGCGCAGATCATGATGCAACGCATACCTGACCACGGTCCGCTGGGTATCAGCATCGGCGTCGCCGAGGGCGAAACCCACGCGTCCATCGTCGATCTCATAGCCGCCGCCGACCAAGCCATGTACCGCGTCAAGGACGATCGGCGCCATCCTGCCCAGTATACGCCGCCTGCTCGCATACCCGCGGCCTACATCAAGGCCGCCTGACCCGTCCGCGCCGCCGGTCAACGACAAATCGGACATTCGGGATGACTCCCGGCCGGATCAAGCAGCACGACCCATTAGGACTCATTAGGCAGCAGGAGGGTCCTTTTTCGCACTCGGCCGACCGAACCCAACGAACAGCCGCTCAAGCCCGACGGTGACCGAATCAATCACCTTGGCGAATTCGGGCGGCAGGGCGTTGGTCTCGCTACGCGGCGGTTCAGGTGTATCGCCAGCAAATGGACCCGAGCCCGACGCCTTGGCCGCTTCCACACCAACGTCCGGTTCGAGCTTCGAGGCGATTGGTTCCGATGCCGCAGCGGGCGAGGAAGACGGAGTGGCGGGCGGGGCAGGGGGCGTCGGCGGAACAGGCCGCACGCCCGGCTTCGAGTCGTGCTTCGCAATCGCAGTTGCTGCAGCCATCAGACCGGCTGCGATCATCTGGCGCCCGACCGGCGTTCCCATCTGTCGTGCGATCGATGCTGCAATACCGGCGAACGGTGCCCCGCCTTCATGCTTGCGGCCCTCATGCTTGTGATCGGCATGCTTGCCACCGTCGTGCGCGTGCCGCGCGTGCCGCGCGTGCCGGTCGCCGTCCCGCGTACCCGCATCATGGCTGGTCGCGCGCATCTCGATCTCGACCTCACGCTCGCGCCGTTTCCGCTCGTCTTTCTTCTTGCCCATGTCGTTCTCTGCGCTGTTCCATCGGTGTGTACGATAAAGATAATACACCGATGCGGCAGTGCAACCCCCCGGGTAAAGGCGGGGGCGCTAGGTTCGAAGGACGATATTACTTGCCGGACCATGTCCCCGGCAGCCGCCACGTGACCTTGCGCGTGTTGTGACTGATCATCGGCTTGCCGTCGAATCCCAACGCCGGGGTATAACGCGCTCGCGCGGTGATCGCCTGACAGGCGGCCTT
Organism: Pseudomonadota bacterium; assembly: GCA_040388215.1. Classification (GTDB taxonomy): domain Bacteria; phylum Pseudomonadota; class Alphaproteobacteria; order Sphingomonadales; family Sphingomonadaceae; genus Sphingomonas. The sequence continues at coordinate 20,622 of JAZKCH010000017.1, forward strand.
GTCGAGTACCGGTTCTCCGCTGGTCACCACGGTCCGGCAGTCGGTGGCGCGTCCATCCAGCCCGATCGTCCAAAGGATCGTCGACGTCCCTTGCGCACCCTGGCCGACGACGGTCATCGGATAGTCGCTGGTCGAAATCCAGGTCTCCGGAGACCCTGTCGCTTTGGCAGGCTGGGCAATTCGCGACCGTTCGGTCGGATCAATTCCCCACAGCTTGACCGTCGCATCGTTGCATTTGGCCAGCGCCTCGAACGCCGCCTTCGCGTTGGGCATGACGAACGCCCATCCGGGCATCTTTTCCGGCGAGACCTGCAGCACCGCGTCGGCTGGTAGCGTCTCGAACAGCGTAATATCGACCGGCATGCGTGTCATGCGTTTGCCCGCGACCTGCGTCGGAAAACTCTCGTAACGGCTGGTATCCGATCCCCCTCCCGTCACGGTTATTGTCGCCTGCCCCAAGCGCATCTCCGTGTTTCGATGGTTGGTGTAGACCATCAATTCGAGCCAGGACCCCAATGGCAGCCTGCGCAGCACCAGCACTGTCTCCGCCTTGCCGGTGGCGTACGTCCGCCCCAGCGTGCAGGCCGTCACGCCGTAATCGACGTTCCATTTGCCCGACGGCGTCAACGGCGCGGTCGCGGAGGGCTCGGCCAGCGCGGCGGCAGCGATCAGCGCCAACATCAGTGGCATTGGTCGAATCCCTTCATCATGGTCCCCTGACATCCCGGTCGGCGCATCGTTTGTCGCCAATCCGCCCCTGCGTTTCAAGCGGCGTTGGAGCCCGTCAATCGCCCGTCAATCAATCGTGCGCAACCGATCTTGCCAATCGATCGCCCCGGATGAACTGGCACTCGGCCTCATGCATTCCTATTTCTCCCACTAGTCTCCCGATCAGAACAGAAGTAGAACCAGCCTCATGCTGACCAAGATTTCCGTACGCGGCGCGCGCGAGCACAACCTCAAGGACGTCGACATCGACATCCCCCGCGACACGCTCACGGTGATCACCGGCCTCTCGGGGTCGGGCAAGTCGAGCCTCGCGTTCGACACGATCTACGCCGAGGGCCAGCGCCGCTACGTCGAGAGCCTGAGCGCCTACGCCCGCCAGTTCCTCGAACTGATGCAGAAGCCCGACGTCGACCATATCGAGGGCCTGTCGCCCGCGATCTCGATCGAGCAGAAGACGACGTCTCGCAACCCGCGCTCGACCGTCGCCACCGTCACCGAGATCTACGATTACATGCGCCTCCTCTGGGCGCGCGTCGGCATCCCCTATTCCCCCGCCACCGGTGAACCCATTGCCGCGCAGACCGTGTCGCAGATGGTAGACCGCGTCATGGCGCTTCCCGAAGGCACGCGCCTGTACCTGCTCGCCCCCGTCGTCCGCGGCCGCAAGGGCGAATACCGCAAGGAACTCGCCGAGTGGCAGAAGGCCGGCTTCGCGCGCGTCCGCATCGACGGCGAGATCCACGACATCGACGAAGCCCCCGCGCTCGACAAGAAGTACAAGCACGACATCGAAGTCGTCGTCGACCGCCTCGTCGTCGGCGGCGAAATCGCCACGCGTCTCGCCGAAAGCTTCGAAACCGCACTGAAACTCGCCGACGGCCTCGCCTATGTCGACCCCGCCGACCCGGTCGAGCCGCACACCCCCAAGTCGGAGATCCTCGGCAACAACGCCCCCGACGGCCGCATCGTGTTCAGCGAGAAGTTCGCCTGCCCGGTCAGCGGCTTCACCATCTCCGAGATCGAGCCGCGCCTGTTTTCGTTCAACGCCCCCCAAGGCGCATGCCCGGCCTGCGACGGCCTCGGCGAGAAACTGCTGTTCGACGAAGACCTCGTCGTCCCCAACCATATGCTCAGCATCAAGAAGGGCGCGGTCGTCCCCTGGGCGAAATCCAACCCGCCGTCGCCCTATTACATGCAGGTCCTCGGCAGCCTCGCGCGCGAATTCAAGTTCGACATCGAGACCCCCTGGTCCGACCTCCCGCCAGAGGTCCAGAGCATCATCCTGCACGGCTCGAAGGGCAAGCCCGTCACGCTCACCTTCATCGACGGCAAGAAGAAATACGACGTCAGCAAGCCGTTCGAGGGCGTCATCGGCAACCTCAACCGCCGCATGCTCCAGACCGACTCCGCCTGGATGCGCGAGGAGCTCAGTAAGTACCAGTCCGCTGCCCCCTGCGAAGTCTGCGGCGGCGCGCGCCTGAAACCCGAAGCGCTCGCGGTCAAGATCGCGATGAAGGACATCTCCTACGCCACGCATCTCTCGGTGGTCGACGCGCTCCAGTTCTTCACCGACATGCCGCAGCACCTCGGCGACCAGCAGAACGCGATCGCCGAACGCATCCTCAAGGAGATCGTCGAGCGGCTCGGCTTCCTCAACAACGTCGGCCTCGACTACCTCAACCTCGACCGCACCTCCGGCACGCTCAGCGGCGGCGAAAGCCAGCGCATCCGCCTCGCGTCGCAGATCGGCAGCGGCCTGTCGGGCGTGCTCTACGTCCTCGACGAGCCCTCGATCGGCCTGCACCAGCGCGACAACGACATGCTCCTCAAGACGCTCCGCCGTCTGCGCGATCTCGGCAACACCGTGCTCGTCGTCGAGCATGACGAGGACGCGATCCGCACCGCCGACTACATCATCGACATGGGCCCCGGCGCCGGCGTCCGCGGCGGCCAGGTCGTCGCGCAGGGCACGCTGAAGCAGATCCTCAAGTCGAAGGGCAGCATCACCGCCGACTATCTCAACGGCACGCGCGAGGTGCCGGTCCCAACCACGCGACGGAAAGGCAACGGCAAGAAGCTCACCGTCCACAACGCGGTCGCCAACAACCTGCGCGGCGTCACCGCCAGCCTGCCGCTCGGCACCTTCACCTGCATCACCGGCGTCTCCGGCTCGGGCAAGTCGAGCTTCACGATCGACACGCTCTACGCCGCCGCCGCACGCGAGTTGAACGGCGCGCGCATCGTCCAGGGCAAGCACGACAAGATCACCGGCCTCCAGTATCTCGACAAGGTCATCGACATCGACCAGTCGCCGATCGGCCGCACCCCGCGCAGCAACCCCGCCACCTACACCGGCAGCTTCACGCAGATCCGCGACTGGTTCGCCGGCCTGCCGGAATCGCAGGCGCGCGGCTACAAGCCCGGCCGCTTCAGCTTCAACGTCAAGGGCGGCCGCTGCGAGGCGTGCCAGGGCGACGGCGTGCTCAAGATCGAGATGCACTTCCTCCCCGACGTCTACGTCACCTGCGACGTCTGCCACGGCGCGCGCTACAATCGCGAGACGCTCGAGGTGAAGTTCAAGGGCCATTCGATCGCCGACGTGCTCGACATGACGGTCGAGGACGCCGCCGAGTTCTTCAAGGCGGTCCCCCCGATCCGCGACAAGATGGCGATGCTGGTCGAGGTCGGCCTCGGCTACGTCAAGGTCGGCCAGCAGGCGACGACGCTCTCGGGCGGCGAAGCGCAACGCGTCAAGCTCGCCAAGGAACTCTCGCGCCGCGCCACCGGCAACACGCTCTACATCCTCGACGAACCCACCACCGGGCTCCACTTCGAGGACGTGCGCAAGTTGCTCGAAGTCCTCCACGCGTTGGTCGAGCAAGGCAACACGGTCGTCGTGATCGAACACAATCTCGACGTCATTAAGACCGCCGACTGGGTGTTGGACTTGGGACCAGAAGGCGGCGTCAAGGGCGGCGAGATCGTCGCCGAAGGCACGCCGGAGAAGGTCGCGAAGGCCAAGGGCAGCTTCACGGGGAAGTATCTGGCGCCGTTGCTGGAGAAGCGGGTTGCGGGGTAGCGGCTTTGAACGAGAATGACCAAGACGGCGAAGAATGTATTGTTCCTCCTCCGCTTACAATTGAAGCGATTTCGCATTTAGTTCTCTCTCAAGCTCCGCACGAAGCGCGCGATATAACTGAATACGTTGAAGGTCAGTGTCGCGGTGAAGAAGAGGTTGTGCACACCGAATTGATCAAAACCGAGTTTGTCTCGATGTCGCGTTACGACGTCTGGGACGTTCATACCGATAAAGGCAGATGGTGGGTAATCACGAGCCCGACCAATCTATATTCCCAAAGTAGCTTTCCAAGCCTGGATTATACACTGTCATTTCATATCGGTTTGATGGCTCGGGTTGCAGCGCGTAATCGCCCGCAACTCGGTCAGGAAGAGGCGGATATGACGGTGGTGTTCCGTAAAATGGAACAAATATCCGACACGCTGGAAGAGGCGGAAGAGGTCGAAGATTACCAAACTGTCGGCCTTCAATGCCGGGAAGTCTTGGTGGCGTTGTCGAGGGCGATATCGGCGACGACGGTGATCGAGAATGGCGAGAGACCGAAAGCGGCCGATTTCAAGCACTGGGCAGAGGCTGCGGCCGATACGTTGGCCCCTGGAAGTAGTGCGAGCGTGACGCGCGGGTTTCTGAAGGATTTGGCTCGACGAGGGTGGGACCTCGTTAGCTGGCTGACGCATTCCGGGAACGCGACCCATTATGACGCCATAGTTGCGCTAATGGCCACAAACGCATGTGTCGATGGGTTCGCGATGGTGCTGAAAAAGCATAGAAGCGGGTCTCCCGACCGGTGCCCAAACTGCTCATCCAATAAAATCACGTCGTTATATAGACCTGAGTTCGAAACTAACACAGGTTACATTAGGTTCTGCCCGAAGTGCGAATGGACCGATATCCCAGACCGAGAAGCCAGTGTTGGATAGCAATGGTAAAAATATATTGTTGAACGAGCATAAACCTGCCACGCTCGTAGTGCTGCTGTGGCCCCATCGTCTAGTGGTTAGGATGGACCCCTTACAAGGGTCAGACGCGGGTTCAATTCCCGCTGGGGGGCGGCGGTGCCGATTTATTAAATCGGCGTCGTTCGCTTTAGCTTGACCTAAGCGGTTTCGCCCGGTTCAAGGATTTCATTTTTATTTGCAGCGCCGACGAGCGACTATCGCGGCGCTCATCCTTGCATGGCAAGCTCTTTCACTTGATGCTGATAACGGTTATTGGTCGCCCATGGCCGCTCTAAGCCCCATCGAGTCGGAGTTCGCGACCAGCGAGGACGCTGCCGCGTATGACGCGTGGTTTCGCGCTAAGGTCGAGCGCGCGATGGCGTCGGACAAACCCAGCATCCCGCACGATCAAGTGATGGCAATGATGCAGGCTATCCTCGACAAACACAAACCACGGTGATGCTGCCGCTCGTCTGGACGGACGAGGCGACACACGATCTGCTGGATATTCTCGAGTACATCGGCGCGCGTAACTTCACGGCTGCGGAGCGGCTCAGCGCCGCGATCATGCATGCCGCCGAGAACCTGCCGGATCATCCCTATATCTACCGCTCCGGAAGGCTGGCCGGGACCCGCGAGGCGGTGGTTCATCCTAACTACCTCCTGGTGTATCGCGTCACCGAGACGATCGAGATCCTCGCCGTCCTCCACGCTCGCCAGCTTTATCCCTAAAGCCCCGCCGCCGTCCGCAAAGCCGCATTGATCCGTCCCTGCCACCCCGGCCCGCTTTCGCGAAACTTCGCCAGTACATCCGGATCGAGCCGCAACGTCACCTGCTGCTTGGCCCGGTCGCGTAGCGGCGGGCGGCCCTTCACGACGCCGTTCGGTCCGAGATAGCCCGTCGCCGGCCGGATAACCTTACCGCCGATCGCTAGCTCGGCGTGTTCGAACATCTCGTCCGTCCATTCCGGCGCGTCGTCGTTCGGATCAAGCGAGGTAGCGTCCAAATCGCGTGCGTTCTCGGGCATTGGCCTTCCTCATCGATATGACGCGCCGACCGTCTTCGGCGTCGACCCATATTACCACGACCATGCGATCATCGAGCATGCCGATCGTCGAATAGCGCCGCTCGGGATACGCGCTGCGCTCGTCCTCGAACTCGAACACCGTCCCCGCAAACACCTTGCCCGCATCGGCGAAGTCCAGACCTCGCTCCGCCAGCGTCCAAGCGCGCTTTACCGGGTCAAAGCTGATCTCCACATCCGACCCTTTATGTAACTACAACAATGCTGCCGTCAATGAGCATAGCTCGGCATCACACTCAACAAGGGTAATCGTATCGGTAACGGACGCATCTCGGTCGCCGACGCTCTGCGGAACCCCTGCCACCGACCGTCCGTTTCCGAGGCTGCATCAAAGGACATTCCCATGACCAAGCCTCACCAGCACAAGCCCGCCTCCAGCCCCAAACCAAACGCCAAGACGTTCGGCATCAACGCGCTGTCGATCGGGGCTGCGGCGATCGGTCTCGGGGGTGCGTTGCTGGCGGTGTTCCTGCGTTCGAAGACTAACCCCGCCGAGCATGCCGCGCCCGATCTCGCGCTCGACAAGCGCCGCCCCGGTGCGGACGATCGCGCGCCGGAGGCCTTCCGCCCCGATCCCACCGCCGTCCCCACCAAGGCTGAGCGCGAGTCGCTCCGCCCCGCCACCGGCCCGGCCCCGTCGTTCGCCGCGGATCGCGGGTCTACGCTCGGCTGAGGCATCCGGACAGGCCGAGCAGGAGAGGGGGATGCGCCCAGCAGTCCGCCCGGCGCGTCCAGCGTTTCACCCAGCTCGACCGGCGCTGCACCCATAAGTCCGCACGGGCGTTATCGCCGCGTCACATCACACGAACGGAGACCCCCATGAGCATCTTCAGCAAGATCAAGTCCGCCATCTTCGGTGAAAAGGGCCCGCTCGGCAGCGGCCATTTCGGCACGCCCAAGGCCGACGCGCCCGCACCGGCGCCAGCGCCGCAGACCACTGCCGCCCAGCCGGCACCGACGCCCGTCGCACCGACTCCGCAGGCCGCTCCGGCTGCCCCCGCCCAGGCGGTCGATGTCGAAGCCGTGCTCTCGGGTATCGCCACGAGCAAGGGGTCGACGCTCAACTGGCGCACCTCGATCGTCGACCTGATGAAGCTGCTCGATCTCGATTCGAGCCTCGACAACCGCAAGGAGCTTGCCACCGAGTTCGGCTATACCGGTGCGAAGGACGGCAGCGCAGAGATGAACATCTGGCTGATCAAGGCCGTGATGCGCGAGCTGGAAAAGAATGGCGGCACCGTGCCCGCCAACCTCAAGGATTGATGCGGTCGCGGCGTCGGCAACCAAACCCCGGCGCCGATCATTACGCCTTCAGTATCAACCCTCTGAAAGGACACGAAATGCGCGTTGCGATGCTGGGCCTGCTGGCCGCCTCTACCCTGGTTGCCGGCTGCGTCGGCGACGGAGGCAGCCGCTACGGCGTCGACCCGCGCTATCGTTCGTACGACTATAACCGCCCCGATCCCGCCTATGGCAGCTACGACGCTGGCCGCTATTACCGCGACGACCGCCGCTACCGCGAGCGTCGCCTGTCGCGCAACGAGCGGGTCTATCGCGGTAACGACGGCCGCTATTATTGCCGTCGCAACGACGGCACCACCGGGCTGATCGTCGGCGGAGTCGCGGGCGGCGTGCTCGGCAACGTAATCGCCCCCGGTGGTTCGGGTCTGCTCGGTACCGTCCTCGGCGCAGCCGGTGGTGCGCTCGCCGGGCGTGCGGTCGATCGCTCCAGCAACGATACGCGCTGCCGTTAAATCCTTCGATCGGCACCGAAACATCGGTGCCGGTCGTTTGAAATTCTCGCTGCTAGCCCCGGCGCGCGTGAAAATATTATCTCCGGTAATCGACGCAGTTCTTGACCCATTTTACCGGCAAGATTTGCAATTCCGGCGGTCTTGGCCCATATAGCGCTCAGCTACAGTCGCATATCGACGGTTCTTGGCGCTTTGCGGCACCTTTCTCCTTCTTTCCCTGCTCCGCGGCACAGGGTCGCCCGAACGTCGGGTTGCCCCATACTAAGAAGGAGCCATCTCATGGCTATCACCGGAACCGTAAAATTCTTCAACGCCGACAAGGGCTATGGCTTCATCGCGCCGGATGGCGGCGGCAACGATGCATTCGTGCACATCACCGCGGTTGAGCGGGCCGGCATGCCGACGCTGAACCAGAACCAGCGCGTCACCTACGAGCTCGAGCCCGACAAGCGCGGCAAGCAGTCGGCCGTGAACCTCCAGCCAGCCGATTGATCTCGCTGGCGGATTACGGTCCGCCAACCTGATCTCGGTTGCGGTGCGGCGGTCTTCGGATCGCCGCATCACCCCTTTCCAGTTTCCGCAGGAGCGCACCAGCATGGCCGATAATCCAGAATTTTACCGGGCCCGTGCTGAAGAAGAGCGCCGCAACGGCGATGCCGCCCTGCTCGACAATGTCCGCGACCGCTGCCGCCGCGCCGAAAAGGCCTGGGACGACATGGCCTCGCGCGCAGAACGCACCCAGATCCTCCGCGCCGCGCGCGAAGCCGCCCCTCCCGGTGGCGAGCGCATGATGATCGGTACTCCGTCGATGGTGCCCGCTGAGTAAGCGCGTACGGATCTCGGTTGAGCTAGATAGAACCCGGGTGCAGCGATGCGCTCGGGTTTTACTTTGGTGGCCCGGAAGTAAAAAGCTGAAGGCAGAATGGGTTCGCGCGGAGGCGCAGAGAGCGCGGAGGTTCCCAGCCGAACCGGAGGTTCTCAAAACTCTGATAAAGTCAGCGCCGTCACCCCGAGCGAACCACCTTCGCGTCCTCCGCGGCTCTGCGCGAACCAATCTTCTGCCAGAACGCGACTGATCGGCACTGTCGTAACCACCGGAAGCTGAACAAGTATTCTCTCTATCTCAACATAGGGGAGAGTCCGCCGCGAAGTTCGGTAGCAAGGTTGAGGGGCGTTTAGAACGCCCTGCTCAGGTGAAGATCCACGCCGCCGCTATTTTAGCGGCTTACCGGAGTCCTTCCACCGGTCGAGGATTTGTGATTCAGGTGGCAGCATGTCAGCGGCAACGGCGGCAGTCGGCTTGGCGTAAGCGGGCTTGGCCTGTGCAACCATTACCGGCGCATCTGGCTTGGCGACCGTAACCGCCGCCGCCGTTGCCGCGGCGATCATTTGCGGCGTCGGTGTCGAGGGGGAAACCGGCTGCACCATCATGTGGGGCCCCGGCAGCGGTTCGCCACCGGCATAGCGTTGGGTGAACGCCGCCGAAGTGCCCCAATACCCCTTCCAGCGATGGAAGAAATGCGCGCCGACCACGTCGGTCATCACCATGCTGCGGTTCCACGCCGGCGTCACCGCATAGGTATGGTAATGCGTCGCCAGCCCGACCGGCGCGTAGACATAGCCCGCGAGCGCCATGCCCGCCGCGCGCGCCGCGCGTAGCCACGCCGCCCGTGCCGGTATGCGCGCCATCGCACCATCGCAGGCGAAGCTGAACTGGCACCCGGCATGCTCGGAGCCCTGGTACACCACGCCGCATACCGTCCCTGGAAAAGCAGGATGGCGCGCGCGGTTGAGGATGACCTGCGCCACCGCCTGCTGCCCTGAATCGGGTTCGGAGGCGGCTTCGTAGTAGATCGCAGCGGTCAGGCACTGGATCGCGCGGTCGCGGTCGATCACCGATGCGCCCGCCATCGAGAAGGGCCGCGCCGGGACCACGCCGGCATCAAGCGCCGCCCCGCCTGGAATCGGCAAGGCGGGCAGGTCGATCGTGCCGGTGACGCCGCTCGCGGGTGCCGCAATTTCCTGATCGGGGGAGGGGGCCGATACCGAAACGGGCGTCGCCGTCGCGACCATCGCCCGGTCCCGCGCGGCATTCCGGGCAGAGATCCCGCGCAGCGCGGCGTGCGCAGACATGCCGGCGCCGATCACCAGCACCGTGGCGACCATCGCCAACCAGATGCGATGCATCGCCCGAACCGTCTGCACCCGAACGCGCACCGTGCCACCTCGAAAACTGTTCACGGGGGAAATGCCCCGACGAGCATGAAGATTCCGTGTAGCCGATATCGCGCGCAGGATCGCGCACCGATTCAGTCCGTCCCACCGCGGGACGATCGTGGCAATCGGCAGCGAGATGCTACACGCGGCGGTGCGTTCAGGCGGAGATCGTCAGCGCAAGGTTGCGGTATCGAGTTTCAAGGCAGCCTCGGGGATCACCTCGACGTTCGGATAGGCCTTGCGCAGTGGTTCGATGAACTGCTTGGCGTCGCCGACCACGACGATGCTCGCCGCCTTCGGGTCGAGCAGCGCGACCGCCGCCGCCTGCACCCCTGCCGGATCGACCGCGCCTACCGCACCGGTGTAGCGTTGCAGTTCGCCGAGCGGCACGCCGTTCTGGACGTAGGCGCCGAGGATGCCGGCAACGCCCGACGTCGTCTCGATCCCGCGCCCGAAATTGCCGACCAGCACGGCTTTCCGCGTGTCGAGTTCTGCGGCGGGCACGAGGGACGCTCCCATCCGCTTCATCTCGGCGGCGATCAGCGTCACGACCTCCGCCGCCGTCGGATTCTTGGTCTGCGTCCGCGCCGCGACCGTGCCCTGCGTCTTCCCCGCATCCAGCCCGCTGCCCGCGCCATACGCGAGTCCGCGCTTGATCCGGATTTCCTGGTTCAATCGCGACGAGAAGCCACCACCGAGAACCGTGTTGCCGACCGTGAGCGGATAATAACGCGCATCCGACCGCGCGATTGCCGGGCGCGCCACCACGACACCCGCCTGACCCGCTTCAGGCATGTCGACGACAATTACCCGGGGCTTCGGGTACGTTACCGAGGGCGCGCTTGCCGCTGCACCCGCACCCGATTTCCATCCGCCGAACTGCGCCTCGGCCAACGCTCTGGCGCGCGCCGCCGTGACATCGCCGACCATGATCAGCGTTGCCTGGACCGGCTGGAAACTCCGCGCATACGCTGCCATGATGTCGGCCCGCGTAATCGCCTTCAACGACAGCGGCGTACCGCCGTTCGGTGCACCGTATGGCGATGCGCCGAGCACGGCACGATCCGCAACCAGCCCCGCAACCTGCGCCGGGTCCTTCAATGCCAGGGTTACTGCGTCGATCTGCTGCGTCCGCGCGCGCTCTATCTCTTCAGGCGCAAACGCGGGATTGATCGCGACGTCGGCAAGGATCGCCATCGCCGGAGCGAGCTGGTCCGACTTCACGGTCACGTCGACCGCTGCGCCATCGCTCCCCGCCGAACTGCCGATCGAGCCGCCAAGCCCCTCGACCGCGCGCGCGATCTGCCCGGCCGAACGCGTCTTCGTACCCTTGGTGAGCAATTCCGCCGACAGGCTGCTGACACCGGCGCGGTTCGCCGGATCGGTCGCCGCGCCGCCTGCGGTCACCAGATAGGCGGTGACGATCGGCAGGTCGTGCCGTTCCACCGTCACCAGCCGCATGCCGTTGGCGAGCCGGGTTTCGACCGGCTGCGGTATCGTCGGCGACACCGGTGTGCCTGGCGCGGGCGGCCGGACGCGCTGGCCTTCGGTGGCGGGCGTCACGATCTCGATGTTCGCAGGCGCCTTCAGGTCGGCAACCTGCACGGTGGGCGCTACCGCGATCGTATCGGTAACGCCGGCCGCGGGCTTGGCGGCAAGCGGCATGTACTGGATCGTCGCCGACTGGTCCTCGCCCAGATATTGCCGCGCCACGCGCTGGATATCCGCCGCCGTTACCCGCGCAATTGCTGCAAGTTGCTTGTCCGCTGCTTGCGGATCACCGTCGACCAGCACCGCGGCGGCCAGCGTGCTCGCCTTGCCCTCGGCGGTCTCGCGCGACTGGATCGACTGGGTCAGGATCTCGTTCTTCGCCTCGGCTAGTTCGGCCGCGCTCACCGGCGCATCGCTGAACCGCGCGATCTCGCGCTTCAGCGCGGCTTCGCCCGCCTCGACCGTCTTGCCGCCCGCCATGATCGCATAGACCACCAGATTGCCGGTCGCCTGCTTGGTATCGAGGAACGCCTCCGCCGACTGCGCGAGCTGGTCCCGGTACACGACGCTCTCGTACAGCCGCGAGCTCTCACCCGTCGCCAGCACGGCGTTCAACACGGTCAACGCCGCGCTATCCGCATCGCGGTCGGCAGGGACATGATAGCTGACCAGCACCGCAGGCAACGGCGTGTTCGGCTCGTACACGGTCCGCGTTACCGCCTTGGTCCGCGCAGGCTCCGCCACCGTCACACGCGGGATCGCCGCCGATGGCTTCTTGATGCCGGCAAAATACTGGTCTACCCAGCCGTTCAACTGTGCGGGATCGAAATTGCCCGACACCACCAGGATGGCATTGTCCGGCCGATAATAGGTCGCGTGAAACGCGCGAACGTCGTCGATCCCGGCCGCCTCGAGATTCTCCAGGCTGCCGATCGTCCCACGTGCATAGGGATGCGTCGTGTAGGCGAGCGCCGGGTAATAGAGCGAGAACAGCTTGCCGTACGGCCGCGCGAGCGTGCTCTGGCGCAGCTCCTCCTTCACCACGTCGCGCTCCGAGCCGAAGCTCTTGGGCTCGACGACGAGGCTCGCCATCCGATCGGCCTCCGCGAACAGCAGCCGCTGGAGGTGGTTGGCGGGGATCACCTCGTAGTAATTGGTATAGTCGTCGTTGGTCGACGCGTTGTTGTAGCCGCCGACATCCTCGGTCAGCCGGTCCATCTGCTCGGACACGAGATTGCGCGTAGACTTGAACATGAGATGTTCGAACATGTGCGCGAACCCGGACTTGCCCTTGGGGTCGTCCTTGGAGCCGACATCGTACCACACCTGCACCGACACGTTCGGCGTGCCCGTGTCACGAATCGCATAGACGCGCAGGCCGTTCGGCAGGGTGCGCTCGGTATAGGCGATCGGCTTGACCGAAACCTGCGTCGGGGCAGGTGCGGTTTGCGCCACCACCGCTACGGGAAGACATGCTGCGGTCAGCAGCAACGCGGAGCGGAGGAGGCGCATTTGGATCCTTACTTGTTGCGGTTCGCGAACAGCACCGCGCCCGCGATCGCCGCCGAGCCGATGCCGACGCCGAGTCCGATCTTCGCGAGCGGCCAGCTCTTGGCCTTCTCTGCGGCGTTGTGCGCGGCGGCTTCGGCCTGCAGCTTTGCCTCCTTCGCGGCGGCGAGGATCTCGTTCGGGGTGTCGCTGTCGATCTTGATGGTCACTTGGGCTCTCCTTCACTCTTCCGGGCATACATCGCGCGGAAATCATTCGCGAACTGCGTCAGCGTGCCCGAGGCGATCGCCGCCCGCAGATCCGCCATCAGCGTTTCGTAGAACCAGATGTTATGCTCCGTCATGAGCATTGCGCCAAGCATTTCACCCGACCGGACGAGGTGATGCAGATACGCCCGGCCCCAGGTCGCGCAGACCGGGCAGGGGCAGGCGGGGTCGAGCGGCCCCATGTCCTCGGCGAACTTCGCGTTGCGGATGTTGATCGGCCCGGTCCGCGTGAACGCCTGGCCAGTCCGCCCAGACCTAGTCGGCATCACGCAATCGAACATGTCGATCCCGCGCTCGACCGCACCGACGATATCGTCGGGCTTGCCGACCCCCATCAGATAGCGCGGTTTGTCGACCGGCAACTGCTCCGGCGCGAAGTCGAGGCACCCGAACATCGCCTCCTGACCCTCGCCGACCGCCAGCCCGCCGACAGCATAGCCATCGAAGCCGATATCGATCAGCGCATCTGCCGAAGACTTCCGGAAGCCTTCGTTCAGCGCGCCCTGCTGGATTCCGAAGATCGCGTTGTTCTCGGCATGCTCTTCGCCGGCATCGAACGCCGCGCGCGACCGCTTAGCCCAGCGCATCGACCGCTCCATCGCCGCGGCCTGCACCTCGCGCGTCGACGTCGTCGGCACGAGTTCGTCGAACGCCATGACGATGTTCGAGCCTAGCAACCGCTGGATCTCGATCGACCGCTCGGGACTCAGCAGATGCCGCGTGCCGTCGAGATGCGACTTGAACGACACGCCCTCCTCGGAGCGCTTGGTCAGGTCGGCGAGACTCATCACCTGATAGCCACCGGAATCGGTCAGGATCGGCTTCGACCACCCCGAGAACGCGTGCAGTCCGCCCAGCTTGGCAACCCGCTCCGCACCCGGCCGCAGCATCAAATGATAGGTGTTGCCAAGGATGATGTCCGCGCCCGCGCCCACCACGTCGGCGGGCTTCATGCCCTTGACGGTGGCCGCGGTGCCGACCGGCATGAACGCCGGCGTGCGGATGTCGCCGCGCTGCATCGCGATGACGCCGGTGCGCGCCTTGCCGTCGGTGGCGGATATGGTGAAGTCGAAGCGGGGACGGGTGGTCATATTACTTTTTCTTGCGGATGCCGTAGCGATCGCCGACCGGCGCGCCGCGGATGATGATGAGTTCGGCGCGGGTCAGCACGCCGTCCTTGTCGCGGTCGAACCGCGTGAAGAACTGCGCGAACCGCGCCTGGAGTTCGGCGAGCGTGATCCGGTTGTCACCGTCGCGATCGATCTCGAACGGGCTCGGCAGCGCGTTACGATCGCCCAGCCACGTCTGCGCCCAGTCGGCATAGGCGATGTACCCGATCGATCCGGTGGCAGCGCCCTCCGCAGTGGCATAGCTCCGCGCTACGCCCGCGGTCAGTTCGGCCTGCGTCACGCGCCCATCGCCATTCGCATCGCCCGCGGCGATGAACAGCGCGGCAGGCTCAGCGAAGATCGTTGCGGGCGGCTGCGGCGTACCCGCGGGCGGCGGCGCGGCGGTAATGGCCTGAAGCAGAACTAGAGCGAGCAGCATGCCGCCCATCATGGCAGCAGAAGCGAGGCGTCGCCATAGCTGTAGAAGCGATACTTTTCAGCGATCGCATGCGCATACGCCGCCTGCATCCGCTCGCGCCCCATCAGCGCCGACACCAGCATGAACAGGGTCGAGCGCGGCAGATGGAAATTGGTCATCAACCCGTCGATGCCGCGGAACCGGTAGCCCGGCGTGATGAAGATCGCGGTGTCGCCGTCGAACGGCCTGATCACATCGTCCTCGCCGGTCGCGCTCTCGATCAGCCGCAGCGACGTCGTGCCGACCGCGATCACGCGACCGCCGTTTGCACGTACCGCGTTCAGCCGATCGGCGGTCGCAGCATCGATCCGCCCCCATTCGGCGTGCATCTTATGCTCGGTCGTGTCCGTCGCCTTCACGGGAAGAAACGTCCCCGCACCGACATGCAGCGTCAGCGTCGCATGCTCGATCCCCGCGGCCTCAAGCGCGGCCATCAGCTTCGGCGTGAAATGCAGCGCCGCCGTAGGCGCCGCGACCGCACCAGGCTCTGACGCGAACATCGTCTGGTAATCGTCCGCATCGCGTTCGTCGGTCGGGCGCTTGCCGGCGATATACGGGGGCAGGGGCATGTGGCCCGCACGCTCGAGCAGCAATTCGACCGGCTCGTCGCCTGCGAACAACAGCGCGTAGCTGCCGTCATCCTCACGATCGACTGCCGCCGCGCTGACGTCGTTGCCGAAGTCGATCACGTCGCCGTCGCGCAGGCGCCGCGCATTGCGGATGAACGCGCGCCACCGCCGCGGTCCCTCGCGCTTGTGCAGGGTCGCGCCGATCTTCGCATCGCCGCGCCGTCCGTCCAGCTGTGCCGGGATCACCCGCGTGTCGTTGAACACGAGCAGATCGCCGCGTCGTAACAGCGACGGCAGGTCCGAAACGCCTGCATCCGTGGTGCGATCACCTTCGAGCACCAGCATCCGAGCAGCATCGCGCGGCGCCGCGGGGCGTAGCGCGATGTTGTCGGTCGGCAGGTCGAAGTCGAAAAGGTCGACGTTCAACGGAGTCTCACTTCTTGGCGGGGGCCTTCTTGACCGGCGCTTTGCGAGCAGTCGGTGCAAGCTTGGGCGCGGCCGCGTTCGGGCCGGTCGCCGTACCCGGCAACGTCACCGGTGCACCGAGCGCCGGAGCGGGCGGGCCAGCGACATACGCCGGGGGATTGTCCGCCGCGATATAAGCATGGACGATCCGCGACGGGTTCGCCGGCGGCTCGCCGCGCTCGATCGCGTCGACATACTGCATCCCGTCGATCACGCGACCAAACACGGTGTACTTCTTGTCGAGGCTGAGGCGCGGCTGGAAGACGATGAAGAACTGGCTGTTCGCGCTGTCCTCCTTGTCCGAGCGCGCCGCCGAGACGGCACCGCGAACATGCGGCAGGTAATTGAACTCGGCCTTCAGGTCGGGGAGCGTCGAGCCACCGGTGCCGTCGCCCTTGGGATCGCCGCCCTGCGCCATGAAGCCGTCGATCACGCGGTGAAACGCGAGGCCGTCATAGAAATGCTGGCGGGTCAGCGTCTTGATCCGCTCAACCATCAGCGGCGCGACGTCGGGGCGCAGCCAGATCGTCACGCGACCACCCGTCGACAGATCGAGCAGCAGCAGATTCTGCGTGTCCGTCGTCAGCGGCGGCGTCTTGCGCTCGGCCGCGACCACGACGTCCTTCTTCTTCTGCGCTGCATCCGCCGGCACCGTGACCAGGCACCCGAGCAACGCGAACATTCCGACGAAAAAGCGCATCAAATTCCCACTCGCAAGAGGCCCGGCGCAACCAGGCTGCCGCCACTTAGAGCAAATCGCCGCTTGCGCCAATCTGAACGTGCGTGAGGGTGCGAGCACATCCTCCCCTTGCAGGGGAGGATCAACGAATTCAGCTGCCCTTGCGGCCGACCTTCTCGACCCGCGCCACCACTTCCGCACATACCGAAGCCGGCACGAACTTGGCGATATTCCCGCCGTACAGCGCGATCTCCTTGACCAGCCGGCTCGCGATCGGCTGCAACGCGACGTCGGCCATCAGGAACACCGTCTCGACGCGCGGATTGATCTGCTGATTCATCCCCGCCATCTGATATTCATATTCGAAATCGGCGACCGCGCGCAGGCCCCGGACGATCACCTTCGCGCCCTGCCGCTCGGCAAAGTCCATCAGCAGCGAATCGAACGCGACGACCTCGATATCGCCATCGACGTCCGCCACCTCGCGCCGCACCGTCGCCATCCGTTCCTCGATCGTGAACATCGGCGACTTCGACGGATTGGTCGTCACCCCAATCACCAGCCGGTCGACGAGCTTCGCGCCGCGTCGGATGATGTCCATATGGCCCAATGTGACCGGATCGAACGTGCCTGGATAGACACCAATGCGTGCGGTCATATTGAACTCCCGGTTGTACGCTTAGCGGTCGCGTTCGAGCACGAAGCGCGCGATGTCGCGCAACAGATCGGCTTCCTTGCCATAGCTATGGAGGTGCGCGATCGCCTGGTCGACCAGCATCCGCGCCTGTTCGCGCGCGCGCTCGGGCCCGAGCAGCGACAGGAACGTCTCCTTGCCCGCGACCTCGTCCTTGCGCAGCGACTTGCCCACGACCGCCTCGTCGCCCTCCGCATCGAGCAGATCGTCGGCGATCTGGAACGCAAGCCCCAGGTCATGCGCATAGCCGCGCAGGCCAACCCGGCCCTCCGGGGGCAACCGCCCGAGGATCGCCCCAGCCTCGACCGACGCCGAGATCAGCGCCCCCGTCTTCATCTGCTGCAACCGCGTGACGGTGTTCAGGTCGAAGCGCGTGCTCTCCGCCTCGATATCCATCTTCTGCCCGCCCGCCATGCCGTTCGGCCCGGCCGCGCGCGCGAGGTCCGTCACCAGTTCGATCCGCACGAACGGATCGGGATGCGTCGCCGGATCGGCGAGGATCTCGAACGCCAGTGCATGCAGGCAGTCGCCCGCCAGGATCGCGGTCGCCTCGTCGAACACCTTGTGGACGGTCGGCTTGCCGCGCCGCATGTCGTCATTGTCCATCGACGGCAGGTCGTCATGGATCAGCGAATAGACGTGGATCGCCTCCAGCGCGGTCGCTGCCCGCGCCGAACATTCGTGCGCGACATCGAACAGATTGGCGGTCGCGAACACGAGCAACGGTCGCAGACGCTTGCCGCCACCGATCGCGGCATGCCGCATTGCACGGTACAAGTCGCCGCGCGGATCGTCGGGAATCGCCAGAAGCTGGTCGAACTGCCGGTCGATCTCGGCCGCGACGTCGGCGAGGGCGGCATCCAGCGTGACGGGCATCTGGCTCACCGCGTCAGCCCGCCGCGAACGGGCGGACGCCCGCGGGCTTGCCGTCGCCATCGAGCCGGATCGCCTCGATCCGCGCCTGCGCCGCATCGAGCCGGTCGGCACAACGCTGGCGCAGCTTGTTGCCGCGCTCGTACAACTCGATCGCCTGCTGGAGCGGCGTATCGCCGCTTTCCAGCTTCCCGACGATAAGCTCGAGTTCCTTCAGTGCATCCTCGAACGCGAGGTCTTCGATCGGCGTGTCCATGTCCGTCGCTATGGCGCAGGCACGCGATGGGGGTCAAGGACGTGGCGGCGGGGTTCAAACGGGTTCGGACGCGTTCAGCGCAGTCGGCCGACGGTCCAGGTATAGAGCACCGAGACGCCGACCAGCCCGAAATCGACCGCCGCCTGCATCCGGTGCGGCGCGGGATCACGCGCGTCATGCGTGACCAGCTGCACATCGACGGTCGGGTGCCGCACGGCAATCGCAGTGAGCGCGATCAGCCCCGCTATCGCCAGCGTCGCCTTACGATTCCGCATCCTGTGTTCCCCGGCCATGGTTGCGATCATGTCGCACTTCGTCATCCCCGACAAGTCGGCCGCGATCAGGCGCCGACAAGTCGAGCCGCAATCAGGCGGCGATGCACAACGACGGCGCCTCGCGCGCGCGGTCGCGGCCCGCTGCCTTCGCCGCGAACAGCGCGCGGTCGGCGCAATTGTAGAGCAGCTTCCAGTCGGTCTCGTCGAGCAACGGTCCGGTGCACGCGCCGATGCTTGCGGTCACGGCGATGTCGAACGGCATGCGCTGGCCGCGCAACCGGTCCAGCACGGCATCCGGCGCGACGGCATTCGCCGCATCGACCAGGATCGCGAACTCCTCGCCGCCGATCCGCGCGACCAGCGCGTCGGCCGGCACCGCGTTACGCAGCGCACGTGCGACCACGCGCAGCACCTCGTCGCCGCCGTCGTGACCGATCATCTCGTTGACGCGCTTGAAATGGTCGACATCGGCGATCAGCAGCATCTGGTCGCCCGTTCGGCCGATCGCGCGCGTCAGGAACGCGCGGCGGTTGAGCAGCCCGGTCAACGGCTCGGTATCCGCCAGCAGCCGCGCGGCGATCTCCTGTTCGCGCGCGGTATCGCGTTCGACGCTGAGCAGCCGGATCCGGTAGGCGATCGCGAGGCTCGACAGCATCGATTCGAGCGCCATCGACAGGATCGTCGAATTGTCGAGCCACAGGCTCCAGTCGAGCAGCGCGAAGGCGTTGGCAATGCGCAGTCCGGCGACCGCGATCGGTACGCTCCACGCCAGCGCGAACAGCCACAGGAAATTGCTCCGCACCCGCCATGCCCGGTACAGGACGACGGGGACCAGTATGAGCAGCGCGAGATACGCGCTGGCGAGCAGCGTATCGAGCGTGTGGAAATGCCACGGCGCGAAGGCCCCCCATGTCAGCCCGGCCGCCAGCAGCGCGGCCATCACGATCGTGCTCGCGGGGCGCAGCCATCCGGTGAAAACCGCGCGCTCGAAGAAGGTCCGTGCGAACAACAGCGCGGCGGCGGCGGACCCCGCGAGGAACAGCGCGTTCAGTCGCTGGCGGTCGTTGTTGTCGAGGTCGGGGATCATCTGCCCGAGCGCCCCCGACGAGGTCAGCGCATAGGCGAGCAGGCACAGCACGAGCAGGCAATATGCCGGCTGGAACGCTTGCCGCAGCGCCCCCCACAAAGCGAGGTTGTAGACGATCAGCGCGATCGCCATCCCGCCGAACGCGCCGTACAATGCGGCGAGCAGGATCTCGGTGGTGTCGCGCTGCGCGTGATCGGCGATCGCCGGGCCGAGGATCAGCCCGCGCAGGTTCGCCGCCCCCTCGACATGCCACAGCAGCCTAACCGGCGCCGCATCGTGATGCGGGATCGGCTGGACGATCACCGCGCCAAGCCCGAGCAATCGCCCCGCGGTGCGCGAGGTGAAGCCGGTCTGGCGGATCGCGCCATCGGCGTACTGGACGTACAGCGTGACCCGGTTCACCCAGGTGCTGCCGATCCGCACGGTATGATCGTCGCCGCTGATCGCGGGCAGGCGCTGCGACAGGATCCAGAAGTCGCCGCCGCCGAACCGCGTCTGCGAGGTGGTGCAGTCGAAACCGGCCGGTTTGGCGAACAGCGCGGCAGGCGTCTGGCCGGTGAGGGCAGGGCGGACGCAGACCGAAAGCGGCGTGCCCGTAATCGCGACGGCGGGCGCGGCAAGGGCAAGACCGAAGCCCAGCGCGAGCGCGCCGATCATCCATCGCAACCATGCCAAGCGTTCCATCCCACGACGCTAGCGCCGCTTCCCCAATTATCGGTAAACGCACGCGGATTCCTCGCGGCGCATCGATCCCCCCCCGCCAGGGTGAGGTGGCTGGCACTTGCCAGACGGAGGGGGAGGGAAAGACGACGTCCTTCGCGAAGTCCTCCCCGCCCTTGTCCTTCCCGCCACCGCGTAACGTGGATGCGTATCCCATCCGCCCGCCAGCCCCACCCCGGCGAGGGCCGGGGCCCAGTTGGAAAGGACGCAGTAACGACGCGCAACCGTCGTCAGCACCGTTTCCCACCTGGGCCCCGGCCTCCGCCGGGGAGGCGTTGATGTCTGCCGGGGAAGGGCGGGCGTTTGCTAGGGAGAAGCTTGTGGTTCGGGTAAATGGATCGAAGTATCCAGGCGCAACACCTGCCCCTTGTTCTCCCGCGAAGGCGGGAGCCCAGTCTGGGTCCCCGCCTTCGCGGGGAAACAAACTTCTCTCGTTCTAAGCGTTCCGAACCAAAATCCTGACGCCCAACCCGATCCACCTGCAACGCGTCCGCACAAAAAAGCCCGCCGCCGGATCGCTCCGACGGCAGGCCCCTTATTCCAAACCGCAACCCGAGATCACTCGGTCTCGACGGTCTCCACCTTGCCCTTCTTCTTCGGCTTCTTCGGCGCAGCAGGCTCGATCGCGAACGACAGCGCGCCGTCCTTCATCTTCACCGTCACCTCGCCGCCATGGACCAGCTTGCCGAACAACAATTCCTCGGCAAGCGGCTGCTTGATCTTCTCCTGGATCAGGCGACCCATCGGCCGTGCGCCGTACAGCTTGTCATAGCCCTTGGTCGTCAGCCACGCCTTCGACTCGTCGTCGAGCATGATGTGCACGCCACGGTCCGCCAACTGAAGTTCGAGCTGGAGGATGAACTTGTCCACCACCCGCGCCACCACTTCGGTCGGCAGATACCCGAACGGCACCACCGCATCGAGACGGTTGCGGAATTCCGGCGTGAACATCTTCGTCACCGCCACCTCGTCCTCGCCTTCACGCGACAGGTTGCCGAAGCCGACCGTCTCGCGCGCCATGTCGCTGGCGCCCGCATTGGTCGTCATGATCAGGATGACGTTGCGGAAATCGACCGACTTGCCATGCTGATCGGTCAGCCGCCCGTTATCCATCACCTGCAACAGGATGTTGAACAGGTCCGGATGCGCCTTCTCGATCTCGTCGAGCAGAAGCACGCAATGCGGGTTCTGATCGATCGCATCGGTCAGCAGGCCGCCCTGGTCGAACCCGACATAGCCCGGGGGCGCACCGATCAAACGGCTGACCGAATGCCGCTCCATATATTCGGACATGTCGAACCGCTGGAGCGGAATGCCCAGAATCGTCGACAGCTGCTTGGCGACTTCGGTCTTGCCGACACCGGTAGGCCCGGTGAACAGATAGTTGCCGATCGGCTTCTCCGGCTCGCGCAGACCCGCACGGGCCAGCTTGATCGCCGAGCTGAGCTTCTCGATCGCCGCATTCTGACCGAACACCACGCGCTTGAGATCCGTCTCGAGCGTGGCAAGCGCCAGCTTGTCGTCGGTCGACACCGACTTCGGCGGAATCCGTGCCATCGTCGCGATGACCTGCTCGATCTCCTTGGGGGTGATCGTCTTCTTGCGCTTGTTCGGCGGCACCAGCATCTGCATCGCGCCGACCTCGTCGATCACGTCGATCGCCTTGTCCGGCAGTTTCCGATCGTTGATGTACCGCGCCGACAGCTCGACCGCCGACTTGATCGCATCGGGGGTGTACTTGACGTTATGGTGATCCTCGAACGCCGAACGCAGGCCCGCAAGGATCTTGATGGTGTCCTCGATCGTCGGCTCGTTCACGTCGATCTTCTGGAAGCGCCGCAGCAACGCGCGGTCCTTCTCGAAGTGATTGCGGAACTCCTTGTACGTCGTCGAGCCGATGCACCGGATCGTGCCGCCCGACAAAGCGGGCTTGAGCAGATTCGAAGCGTCCATCGCCCCACCACTCGTCGCGCCCGCACCGATCACGGTGTGGATCTCGTCGATGAACAACACCGCATCCGGCAGCTTCTCGAGCTCGTTGACGACCGCCTTCAGCCGCTCCTCGAAATCGCCACGATACCGCGTCCCCGCCAGCAACGCGCCCATGTCGAGCGAATAGATCACGGCGGGCAACAGCACGTCGGGCACATCGCCCTCGACGATTTTCCGCGCCAGTCCTTCGGCGATCGCGGTCTTGCCGACGCCCGGATCACCGACATAGAGCGGGTTGTTCTTCGACCGGCGGCACAGGATCTGAATCGTGCGATCCACTTCCGGGCCGCGCCCGATCAGCGGATCGACCTTGCCGGCCTTCGCCTTCTCGTTGAGGTCGACGGTGAATTGCTTGAGTGCGCTTTCCGTCTTCTTCTCCTGTCCCTTGGTCGGCTTCTCGTCGTCGGCACCCTTGGGCGTCGAGGCTTCGGTCGCCTGCTGGCCACCCTTGCCGACGCCGTGGCTGATGAAGCTGACCGCATCGAGGCGGCTCATGTCCTGCTGCTGCAGGAAATAGACGGCATAGCTCTCGCGCTCGCTGAACAAGGCGACGAGCACGTTGGCACCCGTCACTTCGTCGCGGCCCGAGGACTGGACGTGCAGGATCGCGCGCTGAACGACGCGCTGGAAGCCGCTGGTCGGGGAGGGATCGGTCGCCGCATCGACCTTCAGCGCATCGAGTTCGCTGTCGAGGTAGTGTGCGACGGTGTTCTTCAGTTCGCCGATCTCGACGTTGCACGCGGTCATGACCTTCGACGCATGTTCGTCGTCGATCAGCGCGAGCAACAGATGCTCCAGCGTCGCATATTCGTGGCGCCGGGACGATGCCGCCTCGAGCGCCTTGTGCAGCGTGGTCTCGAGGGCGGGTGCAAATGATGGCATTTACAATACTCCTGTCGGGCCGCGAGAACGCGAGCCCTTTGCCACTATGTCGGAACTGATATCGGTCGCATCAAGCACTTGAACCCGGCCCCGTCCGTTCCTGCGTCGGTTAAAGATCACGCGACGCGCCTCACTTGCTCCGTCATCCTGGGCTCGACCCAGGATCCAGAGCCAGGACCGTCCACGCTTGTGGCTCTGGATCCCAGCGTGCACTGGAATGACGAGGCCGTCTGGGCTGACGAAGCAGTAAGGTCGTGTCACATTGGCCGAGACGAAGGTACCGGTCGGTGCCGTGGCAGCGAACACAGGCACCGCCGCGACGGTCACCGCCTGAAAAGGTCGTCGGCGCTGGCCCGGTGGCTGACGGCGCGATCCTTCTTGACCTGGCATCTGGCGATCTCGCCCTGCAGCACGGTGATCCGCGCATCGAGTTCGGCGACCGACAACGGATCGAGGTCCTGCCGCACCAGTGCGTCAAGCAGATCGTCGGGACGGGAGGGGGCGTCTTCCAGGTCCATCGTGGATGCAACGTTGACCCGCACCAGAGTGATGTCAATAAGGCCGGCACATCAAAAGGGACGTGACGAGCAGATGACCGCGACACCCGACACCATATCCAGTAACTTAGGTTTACCTGACGTCATGAAGGCGATCGATCCCGAGCAGCCGGGTGGTCCCGAGGTGCTGGTGCTCGTCGATCGTCCCGTGCCGCAACCGGGGCCGGGCGAAGTCCTGGTCAAGGTCGCGGCGGCCGGCGTGAACCGCCCCGAAGTCATGCAGCGCCAGGGCAAATATCCGCCCCCGCCCGGCGCGCCGTCGATCCTCGGCATGGAAATCTCCGGCACGATCGTCTCGGTGGGCGACGGTGTCGGCGACGAACAGATCGGCCAATCAGTCTGCGCGCTGATCTCCGGCGGTGCCTATGCGGAATATGCGGTCGCGCCGTTCGGCCAGTGCCTGCCCGTCCCCGAAGCGCTCACGATGATCGAGGCGGCGGCGATGCCCGAGACGCTCTTCACCGTCTGGACCAATTTGTTCGAGCGCGCCTACGCGACCGAAGGCGACACGGTTCTCGTTCACGGCGGCACCAGTGGCATCGGCACGATGGCGATCGCGCTGTGCAACGTGTTCGGCATCGACATCATCGTCACCGCCGGCTCCAAGGCGAAGTGCGAAGCCGCGCTCAGCCTCGGCGCGACCCACGCGATCGACTACAAGTCGGAGGATTTCGTCGAGCGCGTCAAGCAGATCACCGGCGGCAAGGGCGTCGCCGCGGTGCTCGATATGGTCGGTGGCGACTACGTCCCCCGCAACCTGAAATGCCTCGCCGAAGACGGCCGCCACGTCTCGATCGCGGTCATGGGCGGCGCGACGGCCACTGTCCCGCTGTTCGAGATCATGCGCCGCCGCCTGACACTGACCGGCTCAACGCTCCGCCCGCGCGACACGGCGTTCAAGTCCTTGGTCGCCGACGAACTGTCCCGCACGGTGTGGCCGCACGTCGAAGCGGGCAAGCTGAAACCGGTCATCGACCGCACCTTCGCCTTCGCCGACGCGCCGGCCGCGCATACCCGGATGGAAGCGGGCGACCACGTCGGGAAGATCGTCCTGACGATGGGGTGAGGGGGGCCACTAGCCCCCCGCCACCGGTTTCGAGCACGATAGTCAGTCGCATCGGTCGGTCGGTCGCATCGTTGAGGGGGGTAGCCACCAGTTGCGTCGGTGGTGGAGCAGGACACCCGCCCCAATCCCGTCACCCCAGCGAAAGCTGGGGTCTCCCCGTTTAACGGATAACGGTCACCCCAAGCACACCACCACCCCGGCGAAGGCCGGGGCCCAATTGGGAACGCCGAGTAACGACCCGCAGTCCTCCGTTACCGCGACCTTTCCAATTGGGCCCCGGCCTTCGCCGGGGTGGATGGGGGTAGGAAAGTGCTGACCCCGCCAAACCTGTTCTCCCGCGAAGGCGGGAGCCCAGTCTGGATCCCCGCCTTCGCGGGGAAACGTGCTGCCTTTGCTAAAGCCCCCCCTGACTTCGAACAGTCACTGGACTGCGACCACGATGTCACAATTACCGGCTAGCAGGATCGGCGAGGGATACCTTGCCGGGGGACGAGCTCATGAACGCCATTACGACGTTTCCGCCATCTAGCATCATCGGCGCCGACATCACCGATATCGCCGACTTCATCCACTCCCGCCCGGCCGTCCCGGAGCCGATCGTCGAGCGCCGCCAATACCGCACGATCTGGATCTCCGACGTTCACCTCGGCACGCGCGGCTGCAACGCAGGCATGCTCAACGATTTCCTCGATCATGTCGACTGCGAAACGATGTATCTCGTCGGCGACATGATCGACGGCTGGCGGCTCAAGAAGAAATTCTACTGGCCCGCCGCGCACAACGACGTCCTCTGGCGCCTGCTCAAGCGCGCCAAGCGCGGCACCCGCGTCGTCTATATCCCCGGCAACCACGACGAGGTGTTCCGGCAATATTCGGGGCTCGACCTGGGGGGGATCTCGATCCGTCGCAACGCGATCCACGAGACCGCGGACGGTCGCCGCCTGCTGGTGCTCCATGGCGACGAGTTCGATGCGATCACGCTCGCGCATCGCTGGGTCGCGCATATCGGCGACGCTGCCTACACGATGCTGATGGGCCTCAACCGCTGGGTCAACGCCGCGCGCCGACGGATGGGCATGCCCTATTGGTCGCTGTCGAAGCACGCGAAGGCCAAGGTCAAGAACGCGGTCGCCTTCATCTCGCACTTCGAGGAAGTCGTCGCGCACGCGGCCGGCGTCCGCGGCGTCGAAGGCGTCGTCTGCGGCCACATCCACACCGCCGAAATGCGCGAGATCGCCGGCATCGCCTATTACAACGACGGCGACTGGGTGGAGGGCTGCACCGCCTTGGTCGAGCATTTCGACGGCCGCATGGAGCTCCTCCACTGGGGCGACGAAATCGCCGCCCGCGAACGCGACAAGGTCGTTACCCTAGCCGCCTGACTTAACCCTCTCCCCTGCGGGGAGAGGGCAAGCCGCGTCAGCGGCGCGGGTGAGGGCAAGTCCACAACGCAAGTGAAAGCGTGCCCTCACCCTCCCACCCGGCTGCGCCGGCCGGGCCCCTCCCTCTCCCCGACGGGGAGAGGGGTAAGAAAGGATAAGCCGATGCGTATCGCAATCGTCACGGACGCCTGGAGCCCGCAAGTCAACGGCGTCGTCCGCACCCTCCAGTCAGTCCAGCGCGAGCTCGAATCCATCGGCCACGAGGTCCTGGTGGTCTCCCCCGAACGCTTCGCCTCGATGCCATGCCCGACCTACCCCGAGATCCGCCTCGCCTTTGCCCGCTCGGGCGCCGTCGGCCGCATGCTCGCCGCGTTCGGTGCCGACGCGATCCACCTAGCCACCGAAGGACCAGTCTGCCTCGCCGCCCGCAACTGGTGCCTCGCCCGCGCGCTACCGTTCACCAGCGCCTACCACACGCAGTTCCCCGACTATATCGCCGCCCGCACCGGCGCGAACCCCGACTGGATCTGGCGCTACATCCGCTGGTTCCACCGCCCCGCCCAGTCGATCCTTGTCTCCACACCGTCGGTCGCGGCAACGCTCGCAACCCAAGGCCTGCACCAGGTCCGCGAATGGGGCAGGGGCGTCGACTTCGCCCAATTCGGCCTCGACGGCGCCCGCGATCCCGAGATGGCGGCGCTACCCGGCCCGATCCTCCTCTATGTCGGGCGCGTCGCGGTCGAAAAGAACATCGAAGCGTTCCTGTCCTCCACACATCCCGGAACGAAGGTCGTTGTCGGCGACGGCCCAGCCCGAGCGACGCTCGCCCGCCGCTTCCCCGGCGCCGTCTTCCTCGGCCAGCGCTCGGGCCTAGACCTAGCCGCCGCCTATCGCACCGCCGACGTTCTCGTCTTCCCAAGCCGCACCGACACGTTCGGCCTCGTCATGATCGAAGCGCTCGCCTGCGGAACCCCCGTTGCGGCGTACCCGGTCACCGGGCCGATCGACGTCCTCGACGACCGCGTCGGCGCCATGCACGAAGACCTCGACACCGCGATCGCCACCGCACTCACCCGCAACCGCGTCACCTGCGCCGCCTACGCAGCGCGCTACAGCTGGCCCGCCAGCGCACGCCAGTTCCTGCACGCGCTCGTCCCCCTCGAAGGAAAGCTCATGGCCGCCTGAGCTTGTTCGCTTGCCTGTTGCCCCCGCGCGCACTAAGTCTCTCGCATGTCAGGCCGCTCCGAAAGGGGCGGCCCTTTCTATTTTTACGGAGTTTCCGCCGTGGCCCAGCCGCTCATGCCCCACGCGACCGCCGCCTGGATGGTCGACAATACCGCGCTCAGCTTCGAGCAGATCGCGGACTTCTGCGGCCTGCACATCCTCGAGATCCAGGCGATCGCCGACGACACGACGTCGACCAAGCTCACCGGTCGCGATCCCGTGCGCGCCCACGAGGTGACGCAGGAAGAGATCGACAAGGGTGCCGCCGATCCCGACTACCAGCTGAAGATGATCAAGGGCCCCGAGCAGGTCCGCCGCACCAAGGGGCCCCGCTATACGCCGGTCTCGAAGCGCCAGGACAAGCCCGACGGCATCTCGTGGATCATCCGCAATCACCCGGAGATCACCGACGGCGCGATCTCGCTATTGATCGGCACCACGCGTACGACGATCGCCGCGATCCGCGACCGCAGCCACTGGAACATCGCCAACATCACCCCGAAGGACCCGGTCACGCTGGGTCTCACGTCGCAGCGCGAGCTCGACGCGGCAGTGGCCAAGGCGGCGAAGGCAGCCGGCATGGAAGCGCCGACCGACACCCGCCTCGAAGGCGACCGCGAAGTGCTCCTCCAGCAGCTCCGCGCAGAGCGCACCCAGGCGGCCGCGGACGCACAGTTCGTGGCGGACGGCGGCGTCCTCCCCGTCAAGCCGCTCTTCGACGACCCCTTCAAGCGCTGACCGCACTTCCCCTCCCGCAAGCGGGAGGGGGCAGGGGGTAGGCTCGCGCTAACCTCTGATGATACGGCTAGCGAGGTTTGCCGTCACGCTAGCCCGCGACCGTATCCGGTCCATCCCCCGCTGCTTTGTTCTCCCGCGAAGGCGGGAGCCCAGTCTGGGTCCCCGCCTTCGCGGGGAAACAAGCTTTGCCTGTCTTAGGGGGGCGGTGTCGAACTAGTTTAAGGGTAACGGCGCGAGCGCGAATTAGCGCGCAACCCATCTGATCCTCCCCCGCCAGGGGGAGGTGGCTGGCACTCGCCAGACGGAGGGGGCGGAAGGGATAACCGTGGTTCCGTGTCCTCCCCCTCCGACATCTTCGGTGCCACCTCCCCTTGCGGGGGGGATTGCAAGACTGCGCGAACTAGCTAGCTAGCCAGGTGTCAGCCACAGTGAAGCACTATCTCCCGCCACATCCAGTTGCTAACCGCAACGGATGGCAACCGCACCCGACACCGATTTCGCGCCAACCAGCCACAAGGGCCTGACCTACCCCTTCGGCGGCGCAGAGCCCGAAGCGGGTGACGTCTTCGAGGTCGCCCCCGGCATAGACTGGGTCCGCCTCAAGATCCCCGGCCCGCTGAAACACGTAAACTGCTGGCTCCTCGCCGACACCGATGGCGACGCACTGATCGACACCGGCATGAACACCGCCGAGGCCCGCGATGCCTGGAAAGCCATCTTCAAGGGCCCCAAGTCCGGCGTTCGCATCTCGAAGATGATCGGCACCCACTTCCACCCCGACCATATCGGCCTCGCCGGCTGGATGTGCGACCACCATGCCGCCCCCCTGATCATGACGCGCGCCGAATGGCTCACCGCGCGCATGCTCGCCGCCGACGCCCGCGACTCCGTCCCGCACGAGATGCTCGCCTTCTGGCGCGGCGCAGGCTGGGGCCCAGACCAGATCGACCACGCCACCGCCAAGGGCTGGGCCGGCTTCCGAAAGATCATCACCCCGCTCCCGCTCAGCTACACCCGCATCGAGGACGGCGATACGCTCACCATCGGCGCGCGCGACTGGCGGATCGTCACCGGCTCCGGCCACTGCCCCGAACACGCCTGCCTGTACGACGAAGCCGGCGGCATCCTCATCGCCGGCGACCAGGTGCTCCCCCGCATCAGCCCCAACGTTTCGCTAGGCGTCACCGAACCAGGCGCCGACCCGCTGGGCGAATGGTTCGCCTCGATCGCCAAGCTGAAGACGCTGCCGGCAGACCTGCTCGTCCTCCCCGGCCACGGCGACCCGTTCACCGGCCTCCACACCCGCCTCGACGCGATGGACCGAGAACACCGCGAGCGCCTCGACGAACTCGCCGTCTTCCTCGCCGAACCCCGCCGCGCGGTCGACTGTTTCGGTCGCCTGTTCCGCCGCGCGATCGGCCCCGATGTGCTCGGCATGGCGACCGGCGAAGCGCTCGCGCATCTCCGCCGCCTCGAAGTCGAAGGCCGAGCGACCCGCGACACGGAAGATGGCGTATGGTGGTGGCGCGCAGCCTGAGTTAGCATGCGGCCAAATTCAAGAGGATAGCCCCATGTGCGACGAGCATACCGCAGACGATAACGAAGCGTATCTGGCCGGCGTCTCGCGCCGCCAGTTCGGCGTGATGACCGGCGCGATGGGCCTGACGATGCTGCTGCCCGCCCCCGCGAACGCCGCCATCATCAAGGGCCGCCACGTCGCGATCACCACGCCCGACGGCAAGGCCGACGCCTATTTCGTCGCGCCTGCCACCGGCAAGCACCCGGGCGTGCTGATCTGGCCCGACATCATGGGCCTGCGCCCCGCCTTCCGCCAGATGGCCGACCGCCTCGCGCAATCAGGCTATGCGGTGCTCGTCGTCAACCAGTTCTACCGCTCGACCAAGGCGCCGTTCCTAAAGCCCGGCGAGTCTTACGACCAACCTGAAGTGAAAAGCCGCATCACGCCCTTCCGCGAAGCGCTCACGTCCGAAGGCACGGTCCGCGACGCGAAGGCCTTCACCGCCTTCATCGACGCGCAACCGCAGACCGATCGCAAACGCGGCATGGCCACCACCGGCTATTGCATGGGCGGCCCGATGGTGATGCGCACCGCCGCAGCCGTCCCCAACCGGATCCGCGCTGGCGCGACCTTCCACGGCGGCGGCTTCGTCACCGACACGCCCGACAGCCCGCACCGCCTGATCCCGCAGATGAAGGGCCGATACCTGATCGCGATCGCCGCCAACGACGACGCGCGGTCGCCGACCGAAAAGGACACGCTCCGCACCGCCTTCGCCGCCGCCAAACTCCCCGCCGAGATCGAGGTCTACGCCGGCACGATGCACGGCTGGTGCCCGCCCGACTCGAAGGTCTACAACGCAGCCCAGGCGGACAAGGCCTGGGCCCGCATGCTCGCGCTGTTCGACAAGGCGCTGGTGTGAGGTTTCCGCCGATCTTTCCCGTCACCCCGGACTAGTTCCGGGGTCCACGGTCCCGCATATTCTCAGGCCAACGAGCATGCGGAGCGGTGGATGCCGGAACGAGCCCGGCATGACGGAGGGGGCGGTGTCTGGTGCCCCCCAGCCAGCCGCTTGACCGCGCCCGCTCCCCATGAAACCATCGTTCACGATCCGTTCTCAAGGAGAGTCGCATGACGTTGACCCTATACACCAATCCGATGTCGCGAGGCCGGATCGCGCGGTGGATGCTCGAAGAGGTCGACGCCGAGTATGAGACCGTCGTGCTCGACTACGACACGACGATGAAGGCCGAGCCATATCTGTCGATCAACCCGATGGCCAAGGTCCCGGCGATCGTCCACAACCACAAGACCGTCACCGAATGCGCCGCGATCTGCGCGTACCTCGCCGACGCGTTCCCCGACGCCGACCTCGCCCCCCGCGACGAGGAACGCGCCGATTACTATCGCTGGCTATTCTACGCCGCTGGCCCGGTCGAAGCCGCCACTGGCAACCGCGCGCTCGGCGTCGTGCCCGATGCCGCGCAGCAACGGATGATCGGCTATGGCAGCTTCGATCGCGTAATCGACGTGCTCGAACAGGCCGTGGCAGCGCACCCTTACATCGCCGGCGACCGCTTCACCGCCGCCGACGTTTACGTAGGATCGCAGGTCATCTGGGGCATGCAGTTCGGCTGGCTGCCGAAGCGCGAAGCGTTCGCGGACTATGCCGCGCGCCTGATCGAACGCCCGGCGTACCTGTGCGCCGCAGCGCTCGACAACGCCCTGATCGCGGTGGCCGCGTAAGGGCGGGCGAGCGCGTGACCAGCCAACCAAACCCGTCATCCTGACGAAAGTCAGGACCCAGGATATCAGGGGTTAACCTCCATGGCTCTGGGTCCTGACGTTCGTCAGGATGACGGCGGGGGTTGGAACGAACGGAGCGGCATGCATCGGCCTCATAGAGAGCCGGTTCATGCCGCAACCAAATGGCGGACGACGGATCAAGCAAGAGACGCGCGCTGGACCGCTTCGCAAGGGCGAGGAGAGTGTCGAACGAGCATCGACCGCCAGCAAAAGCTCGCACGGTAAAGCCGCCTCGGACCGGTTCCCACTCCCATCGGGGAGAGGGTGAGACGCCGAAGGCTGCGATAGGTGAGGGCAAGCCAAACAGGGCGACGTGGCGGAGCGGACGAGCCGCATCGCCCGCCTCAGACCAGCGAAATGCCCAATACCGAAACGCCCTCAAAAACTCCCGATCAGGCTGCCCACTTCGCCAGCCAGTCGGCCAACGCCTGCGGCCCCATCGACCGCGCATCCGCCAGCTCGGTTTCATGCCCGGCGTTCAGCAACCGGTTGCTCCGCGGATCGACCACCAACACCGCGGGAACGCCTTTGAGCCGCCCCTTGATACCGTAACCCGCTGCGATCTGACCGTTCTTGTCGAAGCGGCCGATATCGACCGTTACGACCACGAACTTGCTGTCGACGAAGCGCTTCATCTCCGGCAGGTCGATCGTTCCCGCCAGCAGACGGCAGTCGAGGCACCAGTTGCCGCCGAGATCGATCAGCAACCGCTTGTGCGTCTTCAGCGCGCGCGCACGCGCCGCGGCAATCTGCGCATTGGCGTTCGCCGCCTCGTTATACGGCAGCGGCAAGGGCTGTGGCAGCTTGTCGAAGCTCGTCGTGTTGACGTGCGGCGCCGCGACTTCCGCACGCGGCGCGGCAGGGGCGGCCACGGCAGTCGCGAGCAAGGCAAGCGCGGCGAGACGGCGCATCGACATCATTCATATCCTCCGATCACGGCATTCAGGAAGCTCGGAAATGGTCCGTTCCAGCCATCCGCCGGCGTATCGGCGACGGGTTGGCGGCGACCACCGGTTGGATCCGCAGGAATGCGCTCCGTCCGTGGCGGCTCGACCTTTGCCGCTTCCGAACGAACAGGTTGCGAGCGAACCGGTTCCGACCGTACCGGCTCCGATCGCGCAGGCGCCGCGCGAACCGGTTCGACATACGCCGGTTCGACCTGCACCGGCTCGACGCGTGCCGGCTCCGCAACGCGCGGCTTCACCGCGGGCACGGGCTCGTCGATCGGCGTACGCTCCCAGCGGGGACGCTTGGCCGCCGCAACAGGCTCGGCCGCAGCCAGTACCTCGGCGACGATCGCCGGGGCCACCGTATCTGCCCGTGGCACCCGCCGCGTACGTGGCCGATCCGACTCCTCGGCAGCCGCCGCCGCAACCGGCACCGGCGTAAACGTCTCGGACCGCGCGCCGCGACGCGGCCGTGCGCGCCGCGCCGTGCCATCGTCTTCGGTCGCAGCAGTAACCGGCGCCGGTTTCGGCTCGGCAACCTTCAGCCGCTCGATCGTCTGCCCGGTAAGCTTCTCGATATTGACGATGTTCTCGGCATCGTCCGGCGCGACGAACGTGTACGCCGTCCCCGTGGCGCCCGCGCGACCGGTGCGACCGATCCGGTGCACATAGTCGTCCGGATGCCACGGTGCGTCATAGTTGAACACCGTCGACACGCCCTTGATGTCGAGCCCGCGCGCCGCAACGTCCGACGCAACGAGAATCGTCACCGCGCCGGTCTTGAACAGCTCGAGCTCGGCCAGCCGCTGCGGCTGCTCCATGTCGCCGTGGATCTCGCCCGACTTGTAGCCCGCCTGCTTCAGCACCTTGTTCAGGTCGCGCACCGTCGTCTTGCGGTTGCAGAAGATGATCGCGTTGGTCACCTCCTCCTGCGCGAGAATACGACGCAGCGTATCGCGCTTGGCGGTCTGGTTCGGCACCGGCACCAGATACTGCTTGATGTTGAGGTTGGTCGACGCCGGGCGCGACACCTCGATCGTCTTGGGATTGGTCAGGAACTTGTCCGCCAGCTTCTTGATCGGCGGCGGCATCGTCGCCGAGAACAGCAGGGTCTGGCGCTGTTTCGGCAGCTTCGTGCAGATTTCCTCGATGTCGGGGATGAAGCCCATGTCGAGCATCCGGTCCGCCTCGTCGATCACCAGCATCGAACAGCCGTTGAGCATGATCTTGCCGCGCCCGAACAGGTCCATCAACCGGCCCGGCGTCGCGATCAGGACGTCGACGCCCTTCTCCAGCGCGGCAAGCTGGTCGCCCATCGACACGCCGCCGATTAGCAGCGCCATCGAGAGGTTCGAATTGACGCCGTATTTCTCGAAATTCTCCGCCACCTGCGCTGCAAGCTCGCGCGTAGGTTCGAGAATCAAGGAACGCGGCATCCGCGCGCGGCTGCGCCCGTGCGCGAGAATGTCGATCATCGGCAGCACGAACGACGCGGTCTTGCCGGTGCCCGTCTGGGCGATGCCGATGATGTCGCGCATCATCAGCACGGACGGGATCGCACCGGCCTGGATCGGGGTCGGCTCGGTATAGCCGGAGTCGGTGACTGCCTTCAGCAGTTCGTCGGAGAGGCCGAGATCGGCAAAACTCATGCAAATGTCCGGTAAATAGAGGGTGAAATGCACTGCCCTCAAGCGTTCCGGCGCTCGCCGATTTGGCGACAAATGTCAAGGAAACGCGGTGAATGGAGGGCGGGAAGGGGGCGGCGGGCGGCGTATTTCCGCAAAAACCCCCGTCATCCTGACGAAAGTCGGGATCCAGAGCCAAGCAGCGTACCGTCGGTTACTCTGGATCCTGACTTTCATCAGGATGACGGAGGGGGTGACCTCGCATCCGCCAAGCACGTTAGCTGTAGGCCCCCGCTACTTTTTCGCCCGCAAGCTCTTGAACCCTTCGATCTCGCAGCGTGAACCCGATCGCATGCGGATTGCGTCACGGTCCTTGCAGATCATCCCGTCCGCGCCCGGCCGCAAATAGAACCCCGAATAATAATCGAGCGGCTTGCAGTCGCCATCGAGCCGCGCGCGCAGCCGCGTCGTATCGTCCATCACGAGGTCGACCGCGCCGTCCTTGTTGAGCATCGCACCAGCAATTTCATCGACCGCGATGCATTTGGGACCCTTATGTTCCTTCCATTCGGTCGGCGGCGCGTAGGTTCGTGCGGGCATCCGGCTCATCCGGGGCACGCGGATGATGATGCGTTCGTGGATCGATACCTGCGCGAGCTGCATGCCATCGAGCGTGAACGCCCGAGACTGGCTGGATGACTGGCCGGGCGAAGGCGCATCGCGCATGGCCGCAGCGAAGGGGCCCGCGAGCGCGAGCAGGGTGGCGGGGATCGCGGGATGAATCATGCTGGCTGGATCATGCTGACGTAACCGTTAGGGCCAATCGTTGAACGCGCGATGAATTTTGTCTAGCGCTTCGTCCGTGCCCCAAATTCAGACAGCAACCCTGACGCCTTCGCAAGCTGCGATGTTGCAAGCGCTAGCACCGCAGCTCAACGCCAAGGCGATCGTCACCGATCCCGCCGATATCGACCCCTGGCTGCACGACTGGCGCGGCCGGTTCCACGGCGCCGCGCCTGCGTTGCTCGCGCCGACCTCGACCGCCGAGGTCGCGCTGATCGTCAAGGCCGCCGCCAAGCACCGCGTGCCGCTCGTCGCCCAAGGCGGCAACACCTCGATGGTCGGCGGCGCGACCGCCCCGTCGGACGGCAGCGCGCTGATCCTGTCGCTCCGCCGCTTGAACACCATCCGCAGCCTCGACACCGAAGCCGGGCTCGCGATCGCCGAGGCGGGCGTCATCCTCGCCGACCTCGACGGCGCCGCGCAAGGGCAGGGATGGCGCTTCCCGCTGACGCTCGGCGCGCGCGGCACCGCGACGATCGGTGGGCTCGTCTCGACCAACGCCGGCGGTACGCAGGTGCTCAAGTTCGGGACTATGCGCGGCCTCGTCGCAGGCGTCGAGGCGGTGCTCGCCGACGGCACGATCCACGACGGCCTGTCCGCACTGAAGAAGGACAATCGCGGCTACGACCTCGACCAGCTCTTCATCGGCGCGGAAGGCACGCTGGCGATCGTTACCGCCGCCACGCTCCGCCTGGCGCCCGCGATCGCGGCGCGCGGCACGGCATGGGTCGGCATCGCCTCGCCGCAAGCCGCGCTGAAACTCCTGCGCACGATGCAGGCGAGGACCGACGCGATCGAAAGCTTCGAGATCCTCCCCGCCGAGTCGCTCGACGCCGCCATCGCACATCTTCCCAACGCTCGCGCGCCACTCGCCGGCCGCCACCCCTGGCACCTCCTGATCGAGGCAACGTCAGCCACCGCCGAAGGCGAATCCCCCAGCGCACTCCTCGAACGCTTGCTCGCCAAGGCGCTTGAAGACGGCGCCATCGAAGACGCGACGATCGCCACCAGCGAAGCGCAATCGGAGGCGTTCTGGCTCCTCCGGGATTCGCTCTCCGCCGCCGAACGCGCACTCGGCCCCGCAACGCAGCACGACATCTCGATCCCGGTCGAGACGATGCCGCGCTTCATGATCGAGGCCGCGGCGGCGTGCGACGCGCGCTTCCCCGGCACGCACGCGAGCGGCTTCGGCCATCTTGGCGACGGCAACGTCCATTTCCACGTCCGCGCCGCGCCCGGCACCGACCCTGCGCACTGGTATGCCGAGGATGCGCCCGTCGTCACCCGCTTCGTCGGCGATCTCGTCACGGCGGCTGGCGGCTCGATCTCGGCGGAGCACGGCATCGGCCAGATGAAGCGCGACGAACTCGCCCGCCTCTCGTCGCCAGCCCGCATGACCGCGCTCCGGGCGATCAAGGCCGCGTTCGATCCGCTCGGCATCCTGAATCCCGGCAAGCTCGTCTGAGACGATCCTCCCCCGCCAGGGGGAGGTGGCGGGCGCTTGCCAGTCGCAGGGGGAGGTAAGGGTAACCTCTGTTCCGTGTCCTCCCCCTCCGTCACCTTCGGCGACACCTCCCCCTGGCGGGGGAGGATCGAAGATAGAAGGGGCACGTCCGACGATTCCTGGCACACACTTGCACCAACCCGCCCCGCGCCATACAGCCTCGCCCCAATCGGTGGCATGAGCCACCGGCATCTGAACGACCGATCCGGAGAGTAACATGGCCAGCACCGCCCAGCTTCCGCTTTTCTATAATGGCCTCGAGCCGCTTTCGAGCGACACGCACGCGAACTACAAGGTCCGCCCGCAGGACAGCGCGCCGTTCCTGGTCGGCCAGCACGCGATCCCGATCACCGTCGACGAGTTTCCGCTGGTCCAGCGCCACATGCCGATCGTCTTCTCGGTCGGTGACGACGCTATCCCGCTCGCACTGATGGGCCTGAACGAGGGCGTCAACGTGTTCGTCGGCGACGACGGCAAGCTGACCGAGAACACGTTCTACGTGCCCGCGTACGTCCGCCGTTACCCCTACATGCTCGCGCGCCTCCACCCCGACGCGCAGGAGCTGTCGCTCTGCTTCGACCCGACCTCGCAGGCGATCGGCGATTTCGAGGACGGCGATGCGCTGTTCGAGAACGGCCAGCCGACCGAGCTGACCAAGAACATCCTCGGCTTCAACGAGTCGTTCGAACAGGCCGGCGCGCGCACGCAGAACTTCATGAACGAGCTGCGCGAGCTCGAACTGCTGATGGACGGCGAAGTCACGATCCAGCCAGAAGGTGCCGAGCAGCCGTTCGTCTATCGCGGCTTCCAGATGATCAATGAAGAGAAGCTGATCGACCTGCGCGGCGATGCGCTGCGCAAGATGAGCAAGTCGGGCATGCTCCCGCTTCTCTACGCGCACCTGTTCTCGCTGTCGCTCATGCGTGATATCTTCGCGCGTCAGGCCCAGCTCGGCCAGACCCCGCAGCCGCAGATGGCCGCGCCGCAGTTCAACGTCTGAAGATCGACATGGCAGCGCAGGATCGTTTGGCAGCCTATTCTCCGGAGCGCTACTCAAGGGTAGCGATCTGGCTTCACTGGACGATCGCGCTGCTCGTCATCCTCAACCTGGCGGTCGGGTTGTTGCACGACTCGATACCCATGCTGCGTGCGTGGATGGGTGCACACAAGGCGCTTGGGATGGCGGCGCTCGTCCTGAGCGTCGCGCGGCTCGCATGGCGGATCGCGCATCGCCCGCCGCCGCTGCCCGCGCTCATGCCGGCGTGGGAGAAGGGGCTCGCGCACGCTGCGCATGCGCTGCTCTACGTCATGATGATCGGCATGCCGCTGACCGGGTGGCTGATGGTCTCGGGCTCGGCGAAGCGCGGTCCGTTCAACTGGTTCGGCCTGTTCGACATTCCGTATCTGCCGGTATCGACGGCAACCGGGCATTTCGGCCACGAGGCGCATGAGATCCTCGGCTGGATGATGCTCGCGCTGGTCGTCGCGCACAGCGCAGCTGCACTGCGCCATCACCTGCTGCTGCGCGACGAGATCCTGGCGCGAATGGCACCGGCGTTCGCCCGCAAGAAAAACGCGATCTGAAAAAAATTCGGTGTGCGCCGCAACAAGGGTTGAACCAAATCGGGGCTCACCCATTTAGATCCTGTACGGCATCGTGTCCCCCCCTTTCGCGGCGCCGTACGGTACGCTTCTAGCGTACCTCCTCCCTGAACCTAGGCCACTCCGTGCACCGCACGGGGTGGTTTTTTTTGGTCTGCGCTGGCGGCGCGGCGCCGACGACCGGCGATGCACAAAGCCGGCCACGCTGGCCCGTCGGAGCGTCAGCAATAAGGCGTCGGCTGCGGATTTCAGAATATCCCCGGCCCGCGGCAGGTCGCCACGGACCTTGAAATCCTCCTCCTGGCGGGGGAGGATCGTAAGGGGCCCACGCGCCAACGATCGGGCCCATAGCGATGCGCCGACCGTTGCGCCCCGGTGCAGCTCTTAGAATCCCTCGACATCATCCTGCTCGCCGCGCTGGTTCTGCTGGTTCTCGCGCGCAAGTTGAACGTCCCGTATCCCACGCTGCTAGCCGTGGCCGGGCTCGGCTTCGCGTTGCTGCCGTTCGCGCCCAAGATCGCGGTCGAGCCGCATCTCGCGCTAGCGCTGTTCATCGCGCCCGCTTTGCTCCACGCCTCCTACAACACCAGTCCGCGCGCGCTGCGGCGGTTCTGGTTCCCGCTGCTGTCGCTCGCCGTGTTCGCTGTGCTCGTCACCACCGCGACGGTCGCGCTGGTCGGCGTGACGCTCGGCGGACTGTCGCTCGCCGCCGCCTTCGCGCTCGGAGCGATCGTCGCGCCACCCGACGCCGCCGCCTCCGAAGCGGTGCTCGGCGAAGTCGGCATCCCCCGCCGCGGTCTGCTGCTGTTGCAGGGCGAAAGCCTGCTCAACGACGCCACCGCGCTGCTGCTGTTCGGGCTCGCGAGCGCGTTCGCGACGCATTCGAACACTCCCGTCACGCCGCTCGCGCTTGCCGCCGCGGTGCCGGGCGGGATCGTCTTCGGCGCGCTTGCGGCCTGGGCCTATCTCCGCGTCACGCCGCTGTTCGCGCGCACGCTGGGCGCGAGCCTCGCCGATTTTGCGGTGACGTTCGGGATCTGGCTGCTCGCCGAGCGGCTCCACATCTCGCCGGTGCTGGGCGTCGTCACGTTCGGCATGATCGTGTCGCAGCGCCGCCCGATCGGCCAGCCTGCACGTGATCGGTTGCAGGGCGCCGCGGTCTGGTCGGCGGCGGTGCTAGTGCTCAACATCATCGCCTTCGCGCTGATGGGGTTGCAGTCGCGCGACATCCTGATCCGCCTGCCGGGCGCCGAGCGCTGGCCCGCGATCGGTTTTGCGGCCGCGGTTCTGGCGACCGTACTCGCGACGCGGATCGCCTGGGTATTTCTCGTCCGCTTCGTCGAGGGTGCGATCGCCAATCGCTATGCGCCGTCCTGGCTGCCCAAGCCGCCGCCGTGGAACGCGTCGGTGATCCTGTCCTGGTCGGGTATGCGAGGCCTCCTGACGCTGGCCACGGCGTTCGCACTGCCGCGCTCGGTGCCGGGCCGCGACCTGATCGTGTTGGCCGCGTTCGGCGTGGTGATCGGTACGCTCGTGTTGCAGGGGCTCACGCTTGGTCCGCTGATCCGCCGTCTATCGCTGGGCGAAGACTCCGAACTCGCCGACGAGATCGCGCCGGCTCGCAAGCGGCTGATCGACGCCGGACTCGCGGTCCTACCGGCGGGCGGTGGCGAGGCCGCAGACGCGCTCCGCTTCCGCTACGGCGCGGCGGGCAGGGTGGTTGCCGACTCGGACGATCCGCAGGCGACCTCCGAATTCGACGAACTTCACCTCGAGATGATCGCCTGCCAGCGTGTCGTGCTCCATCGGATGCGCGACGCCGGCGACATCGCCGAGGACGTCTATCGCCGCCTCCAGGAGGAACTCGACTGGTCCGAGGTCGACGCGCGCGGCTATGGCGACAACATCCTCAAGGCGACTTGATCCACGTAACATCGATCAGGGAACATCGGCACAGGCTACGCTGTTTGAGGAAATCACCGTGGAAAGGTCGACCATGTCCGAGGCGTCTTCGTGAGCAAACCCGTCAAGCCCGCCCCGCCCACCACGCTCGTGATCTTCGGGGCGTTCGGCGACCTGACCCGCCGCCTGCTGATGCCGGCGCTGATCAACATGACCCGCCTGGGGCTGGTCGGTAACGATTTCCACGTGCTCGGCGTCGGTATCGACGAGGGTAACGACCAGTCGTTGCGCGATGCGCTAGGCAGCTTCGATGCCAAGGGCGGCGAGGGTGAGGGCGAGAAGGGTGACGCCTGGGCCCGCCTGAAGGACCGCGTCGGCTACCTCCAGGGCGATTTCACCAAGGACGATGTCTACGAGCAGCTCAAGGCGCGGGTGAACGGCAACGTCGCCTTCTATTTCGCGGTGCCCGCCAAGTTCTTCGGCACGATCGTCGACAAGCTTGCCGACCACGGCCTGATGGCAGAGACGCCGCACGGTTTCCGCCGGATCGCGATCGAGAAGCCGTTCGGCCACGACCTCGCCTCCGCCCGCGATCTCAACGCACGCATCCTCGCGCGCGTGTCCGAGGCGCAGGTTTATCGGATCGACCATTTCCTCGGCAAGGAAACCGTGCAGAACATCATGACCGCGCGGTTTGCGAACATGATGATCGAGCGCGTCTGGAATTCGGACTGCATCGCGCACGTCCAGATCACTGCCGCCGAGACGGTCGACGTCGGTACGCGCGGCAAATTCTACGACGGCACCGGCGCACTCCGTGACATGGTGCCGAACCACCTGTTCCAATTGTTGTCGATGGTCGCGATGGAGCCGCCGGCGAGCTTCGACGCCGAGGCGATCCGTAATGAGAAGGGCAAGGTGCTCAAAGCCGTCCGCGTCTATTCGCCCGGCAAGGCGAAGCGCAACGGCGTCCGCGGGCAATATACCGCGGGCAAGGTGAAGGGGGTCGAGGTCCCCGCCTACACCGCCTCTCCCGATGTGGCGCCCGACAGCCGGACGGAGACCTATGTCGCGCTGAAGCTGATGGTCGATACGTGGCGCTGGGCCGGCGTGCCGTTCTACCTGCGCACCGGCAAGGCGACGACGTGTCGGGATACCGAGATCGCGATCACCTTCAAGCCGGTCCCGTTCGCCTCGTTCCCCGGCGCGGCGGCCGACATGCTCCCGCCCAACCGCCTGATCATCCAGATCCAGCCCGACGAGGGGCTGAGCATGGACATCAACATCAAACGCCCCGGCCTGGAAGTGGCGACGGCGCCGATCGCACTCGATTTCCGCTACGCCGATGCGTTCGATATCGGCCACCTGACGGGGTATGAATCGCTGATCTACGACCTGTTCGTCGGCGACCAGACGCTGTTCCAGAGGGCGGATGCGATCGAGGCAGGCTGGGCCGCAGTGCAGCCGTTCCTCGACCTGTGGGCGCGGGATACCAGCACGCCCGAGCTTTACGAAGCCGGCACGCTCGGCCCGGCCGCAGCGGAGGCGCTGCTCGCGCACGATGGCCACACGTGGCACGAACTCGCCCCAGCAGGCCAGACCGTACCTTAACACCACCCCGGCGAAGGCCGGGGCCCAATTGGCAAGGTCGGCGTAACGGAGCGCCGCCGTCCGTTAGCGACGTTCCCCAATTGGGCCCCGGCCTTCGCCGGGGTGGCGCGTGTATTTAGACGTCGCTCGAAATCAAACCCGCTCGGTCAGCTCGATCTCGCCCTCGACCTCCATCTCGTCTTCGTCACCCATCTCGTCCATGTCTGGCATCGTGAAGTCGGCCTTCCAGTCGTAGACCTTCTCGATCCCGCCCTGCACCCAGACGCGAACCGCACCCGAGGTGATCTCGCCACCCATTGCCCCGACAAAGTCCGCCACGAGCGAATCCGCCGCGTCCTCGTGATCGGTCGCGCCCGGGATCGTCGCGGCCGTCATCTCCTCGTCGAGTTCGATGATCTGCGCCCAATATTGCTTCGCCATGTGTCGCTCCTGCGTAAAAGAAAGTCGTCAGCCGGCGCATAGGAAATGCCGTCAGCCGACGGTGATGATGGGATGATCCTCGCGCAGCCGGTCCGCCAGCCGCTCGACCGCGTCGACCTCGCTCGCGCTGCCCGACGGCGTCACCGCCCAGTTGCAGTGGGCGTGCGTCGCGAGGCTATAGACCTTCACGTCGCCGACGATCAGCCGCCACCGCCGCCGGTCGCCGCTATTGTACCGGACGAGGTTGGTGACGAACAGGCTCTGGAGATCCGATGCGGTCATCCGCGCCCCATAGCGACAATCGCCCGTCCGCCGCCACCGCAAACGGGACGCCGTGGACCTCTTCCAAATTTCGGCGCGTTTGGGACGTGACGGGATCATCACCAGATAGGGGAATTGCACATGGCCGGAACGGCATTGGTAGTGGGTACCAGCGGGATCGTCGGCAGCGCGACCGCGGTGGCGTTGGTGAAGGCGGGCTGGGCGGTATACGGCCTCGCGCGGCGACCGACCGAACAGGACGGCGTGCAGCCGGTCGCCGCCGACTTGCAGGATCCGACCAGCCTTGAGGCCGCCCTCGCCGGCATCAGACCCGACGCGGTATTCGTCGCAACCTGGTCGCGCCAGGACAGCGAGGCGGAGAACATCCGCGTCAACGGCGGCATGGTCCGCAACCTGCTCGGCGCGCTCAGCCCCGGCGGCAGCGTGCGTCACGTCGCACTCGTCACCGGGCTCAAGCATTATCTCGGACCGTTCGAGGCGTACGGTAAGGGCGTCCTCCCGCAAACCCCGTTCCGTGAGGAGCAGGGCCGGCTGGACGTCGAGAATTTCTACTACGCGCAGGAAGATGCGGTGTTCGAGGCGGCGGAGCGCGATGGCTTCGGCTGGAGCGTGCACCGCCCGCATACGATCATCGGCAAGGCGGTCGGCAACGCGATGAACATGGGCACCACGCTCGCGGTCTATGCGACTTTGTGCCGCGAGACCGGTCGCCCGTTCCGCTTCCCCGGCTCGGCCGCACAGTGGAACGGCCTCACCGACATGACCAGCGCCAGCCTGCTCGCCGACCATCTGCTGTGGGCCGCGACCACGCCCGAGGCGCGCAACGAGGCATTCAACGTCGTCAATGGCGACGTCTTCCGCTGGAGCTGGATGTGGGGCCGCATCGCCGAATGGTTCGGGATTGAGGCGGCACCGTTCGACGGCACCGTTCTGACGCTCGAGGAGCAGATGAAGGACGATGCGGGCGTCTGGCGCGAGATCGCCGCGCGTGAAGGCTTGGCCGAGGCCGATCTGTCGCGGCTTGCGTCACCGTGGCACACCGACGCCGATCTCGGCCGTCCGATCGAAGTGGTGACGGACATGGGCAAGAGCCGCCGGCTCGGGTTCAAGGAGTACCAGCCCACTGACGACGCGTTTTTCGACCTGTTCGAGCTGCTGCGTGCGGACCGGCTGATCCCGTAAGCGTCGGGATTCCAATCCTCCCCCGCCAGGGGGAGGTGGCTGGCCCTTGCCAGACGGAGGGGGAGGAAAGGGAAAACCGCTGTTCCGTGTCCGCCCCCTCCGTCGCCTACGGCGCCACGTCCCCCTGCCGGGGGAGGATCGCAGGGACGCAACCTCTAGCTTTTCACCGCTACCGTCGCCGTAACCCCCGGATCATCCCGCAACCGCAGATACAGCATCCCCCCAACCGGTTTCGGCACAGCGAACGAAGCCCCGGTAAATCCCTCCGGTACCCGAACCGCTTCCGCAAACCCTGCGTTCGCCGCGACCGACTCGATCAGGAACAGATCCGTCCCCGCCAACGTACACGCCTCCGCGCACGTCACCCCGGTAACACCCGGCGCCCGTACCAAGGTTGTCAACGGCACCCAGTCGCCTGCAACCCCATCCTGCACCAGCCGCCACTTCAGCGGCCCGTGTGCCGAAACCCCAAGCGCCTTGCCCGGCTCGACCGTCGCCACTGCGATCCGATCGTCCTGCACGGTCAACCCGCGCCCTGAAGCCACGCTCGTCGTCATCTTTCCGTCCGCCGTCGCGATCTCGACGCTGTCCCCGGGAGAAAACCGCGTACCCTCGGCGCGCAACGAGAACGTCAGCCGGGCATCCTGCGCGATCGCCGTATCCCCCGCCAGCACGACGGGAAGCCCGGGCGAGGGCGGTGCCGCGACGCTCTTCGCAATCAGCGTCGCTTTCGGCCGCGCCGCCGCGACGACGAACTTCACCGACCGCTTCCGCCCATCCGTCAACGTGACGAGCGCCGTCTTCGCCTGACCGGCCGCAAACGCCGGCGCCGTATCCGCGACCAACCCCAGCCGATCCACCTTGTCCGCCCGAACGACCTCGCCCGGCTTGAACGCCACGCCGTCCACGGTCATCGACGCCACCAAATCCAGCCGCGTCCCCGCCAGCGTCCCCGCAGCATCGCCCGCATACAGCGTAAGCCCATCGATCCGCCCCGCCTCGGCGAGCGCGGTCAGCGCGATCTTGTCCGGCGCCTCGACGCCATATTGCTTCACCAGCAGCGACAGTTTCCCCGGCGCGGTCTTCGCCAGCGGCAGGGTCAGCCCGATCCGATCCCCCGTCGTCGTCCACGCGAGTGGCACCTGACCCGCATCGCTCACCAGCGTCACCGCCTCGACGCAACTCGGCGTAGGCCCCGCCAGCGCCACCGCATTGTCGCGTCCGACCACCAG
Organism: Pseudomonadota bacterium; assembly: GCA_040388215.1. GTDB lineage: Bacteria > Pseudomonadota > Alphaproteobacteria > Sphingomonadales > Sphingomonadaceae > Sphingomonas. The sequence goes on from JAZKCH010000017.1 coordinate 65,211, forward strand.
ACTCTCAGGATCGGTATCGACCATCTGCCACCCGCCGGCCCGTGGTACCTGCAACCGAAACCGCGGCCCGTCGAACGGCGTGAACCCCCAGCGCCCATGGAGCGTAGCATCGGTAACGCTCCCAAGCCCGGCCGTCCGCATCCCAACCTGATCGAGCACATACCCGCCCCGCTCGGCATTCGCCTGCATCGGCAGCTCGACCACGCCACCCTGCGGCGTCGTCACCCGCAAGCTCATGTCGTGCGCGAACTGCGTCGCATAGATCAGCGGCGCACCTTCGACCGGCAGCACCAGATCCGGCCGCGCCGCACAGACCAGACGGTCCGCCTCGGCCCGCCGCATCGTCGGAGTCTGCGGCGCGCCCGTCTCGATCACCGGCATCGCCACCACCATCACCGATTTCGGGCTCGCAAACGACGGCGCCGCGTTCAGCAGCAGCGCCAGCCGGTCGTCATGCGCCCGCGCCAGCGCCGGAATATACCGGAACTGCGTCGTCTGGAACGCGCCGAAGATCTTCGCCAGATCGCGCACCACGCCGATATACGGGCTGTAATAGCCAAGCCCGCCCTCGGGCGTCGCGCTCAGTTGCAGCGCCAGGTCGGTCGGCGCCCCCACCAGCGTATCCGCCAACGTCGAACTCTGCCCATCCGCCAGCACCAGCGAATCGCGGCTTTGCGTGAGGCACGAGGCTTGCAGATCCGCCGCGAGATCGAGGCATTCCGCCTTCAGCTTGATCGCCAGACTGCGCGACAACAACGGCGACACCGCCTCGATTCGCTCGGGCCGGGTCCGCTCCAGCGCGTGGATCCCGTCGAGAAACGCATCGAGCCGCGCGCGATCGAGCGACGCCTGATCGAGGTCCTGAACCGCCCGCACGAACGCCCCCGGCTGTTTGCGCACCGCCGATACGACCGCATCGAACCCGCCGCTCTCCGGCACCAGGAACACCACCAACTGCCGCGCGCCGTCCGGCACCTTCAACGCGAGCGCGTTCTTCTTCGCCTTCCAGGTCTCCGCCTTGAAGAACCACGATTTCGACGGCGGCTCGGTCGCACCCCGCAGGAACGCCGCGACCAGCAGATAGCGCGCGCCATCATCCTTCCTGCCGGTCGGCAGATCCGCCGCGATCGACACCGTGTCGCCAGGCGCGAGCTTGGGCACCCGCGCGATCGGCAGCGTCGTCGTCCCATGCGTCACGGCGACGCGTAGGGTCGGTCCGGTCAGGTCGAACGGTGCCGGGTCGGCCTGGGCCGCCAGGGGCGCGAGAGCCGCAGCCAGCGCGCAGAACGGGAGAAATCGAAGCATCATCACGGGCGATCTCATCGTCGGAAGCATCCCCGATGGCCTGTACCGGTGTCGAGAATAGGGCAAGCCCGCGGCTCCTCTCGATCCTCCCCCGCCGAGGGGAGGTGGCTGGCACTAGCCAGACGGAGGGGGAGGCACACGAAACCTCAGTTCTATATCCGCTCCTCCGGCCCCCACGTCAAAAGCAACCACATTTCCTAACTTCGCACGGCCCCCGATGGCCACGCCCGCCGCTACCCTCGCCACGTTTCACCGCTACACAGGCGCAACTCGTCGCATCGCGGGTTGCCGTAGGCCCGTGTTCAGCCTCCCCCGCCCACAACGCCGCGACGACCGCGCGCAGGGGATTTTCGACGATGACGACCGACCGCGGGGCCTTGGCCGCCCTGCTCGCCACCATGACGATGCTCGTGTCGGCGAGCCCCGCACTGGCGCAGACCGAGCAGACCGCTCCCGTTCGCGGATTGGAAGGGCTGGTCAATCCCGCGCCGCAGACCAACGCGACCGTCCCGATCCCCGACGCGCCGAAGATCGTCCTGCCCACCGAGACGCCGACGCCCCGTCGCACGCCGAGCGCACGCCCAGCAGACAAGCCTGCCGCCGAAAAGACCAATGCGGCAAAGACCGACGCGGCCAGGACTTCGGCCGAACGTCCCGCCGCGCGCAACGAACCGGAGACGCGAACCCGCAGCGCGACGGACTCGGCGCAGGCATCGCGCCCCGCCGAACCCGCGTCGATGACGTCCCCCGCACCCGAGCCGACGGTGGCCCCGCCGCCGGCCCAGGCACCGCTTACTGAGACCGCCCCGCAACCAGCGCCGCAGTCCGCGCTGGATGCGACGCCTACCACGACCTCGCAATCTACGATCACCGCACCGGAGACGGGCAGGGCGATGCCGCTCTGGCTCTCGCTTGCCGTCATCGTCGTGGTCCTGGCCGCACTCTGGGCGCTCCGCCGCAAACCCCGCGGCGGTCGTCAGGACCAGGAAGAAGTCGAGACCTTCGTCGAGCCTACGCCAGAGCCTGCCGCGTCCGAGCCGGTCTTGCGTCCCGCCGCCCCCTCGGTAGAGACCGCGACCACCCCGGCCGCTACCCCCATTGCAACGATCCCGACGACCGCGATCGCCGCACCGAAATTCCTCGAACCTCGCGCAAAGACGTCCCCGCCGCCGGCAGCCGCCCCCCGGGCACGCGTCACCTGCGATCTTCGCCCCCTACGCGCCGGCCTCAACTTCCTCAGCGCAACTGTCGAATGCGAACTCGTCGTCACCAATACCGGCACTGCGCCCGCCCAGGCGATCCGCACTGGCGTCGCTCTCCTTACCGCGCACGCAGGACAGGACACCGATCTCGCCCGGTTCAACGCCGCCCCGATTGGTCGCCCGGCCACGCCGCCCTTCGCGCTTGCCCCCGGGGAATCGCGCACGATCCGCACCGTCGTGGCGATCGCCCGCGACGCGATCCAGACGATGACCGCTGCCAACCGCCCGATGTTCGTCCCCGTCGTCGCCACCAACATCCTCTATGCCACCGCCGGTGACGATGCCCAGACGGCGCGTGCGTGGGTCGTCGGGATCGAACGCGTCGACTCCGCAAAGCTCGCTCCGTTCTGGCTGGACGCGCCCGCTCGCATGTTCACGACGGTCGCGGCCCGGCCACACGCCGCGACTTTCGACCGCTAGGCTCACCTGCCCTCTCGCTAGTCACAGCCGTTTGACGTTTATCGAAAAACGATACATATCGTTTTTCGATAAACGGAAAGGTGGCTATGCAAGACCGGGTTCTCGTCGTCGCGAGCGGACTGTTGCGGTTCGCGAACTGGATCAACTGGGCGGGCGCGATCGGCTTTGCCGGGGCGATCGTCCTGTCGTTCGTTTTCGGCGACGCGCTTACCACGCAGATCGCGACCAAATATCACGGTCGCAACGTCCCTGAGACGGTCGCGATCCTGCGCGGTCTCGGCGTGATCGGGATCGTCGCCGCCGTCGCGCTCCACCATCTCTTCAGTCGCCTGCTCGCGATCGTCGCCACGGTGCGCGCGGGCGATCCGTTCGTCGTGGCGAATGCGGATCGGCTCCAGCGGATTGGCTTGGCCCTGCTCGCGATCCAGCTACTCGACCTCGTACTTGGCGCGATCACGTTCGAACTCGGCCGGATCGGCGTCGATCACGCCACTTGGATGCCAGGCTTCACCGGCTGGATCGCAGTCGTGATGATGTTCGTACTCGCCCGCGTATTCCGGGTCGGCGCCGCGATGCGCGACGATCTGGCGATGACCGTCTGATGCCCGTCATCGTCACGCTCGACGACATGCTGGCCACGCGGCGCATGACCCTGACCGAGCTGTCGCAGGCGGTCGATATTACGATGGCCAACCTGTCGATCCTGAAGACCGGCAAAGCCAAGGCGATCCGCTTCTCGACGCTGGAGGCGATCTGCACGGTGCTCGACTGCCAGCCGGGCGACATCCTGAGTTTCACAGCAGAGGGGTAAATAGCATGATCGATCGTGACACTATCCGCAACGGCACGGGAGCGGTGGGCGCGCTACGCAGCGTCGGGCGCGCGATGGTCGAAACCTACCGGCACGGCGGACGCATGGTGGTGATGGCGCCGCTGATCCTGGCGATCGCGGTGGTGCCGGAATTTCTGCAACATATCGCCGAGATCCATCTCGGGATGTTCGACTCGGTCGACCGGTTCCGCGCCCTTGCCAACGATCCGCTGCGCTGGAACTTCGGCTATGTGAAGGTTGCGGGGTTTCTCATCGCCATTCTCGCGACCGCGCGGTTCTGGTCGGTCGGGTCTGTCCGCCGCACGCTGCTGGTGCCGCCGCTTGCTCTGGCCAAGGTCGTGGGTGGCTTGCTGCTCGGCTACGCGTTGGCGTGGCCATTCCAATGGCTGGGGCAGCAGGGCCTGTCGCCCGTGATCGGCATCCCGCCCAAGCTCGTCTCGGCGGTCATCCAGGCGGGGATTCTGATCTACATGGTCGGTGCGTTACTGGAAGACCGGTCGGTGACGGCAAAGCGGGCGATGACCTCGCTGCTGCCCGCCGCGATCCTGCTCTGTGTCCTTGCGGCGATCGCCTTTGCGCCTTCGCAGGCGCTGCACATGGCGAACCACAAACTGGCTCTGGGCAAGCCGCTTCCGATCGTGTGGGCGCTGATGATCTTCGATGCGCTGTGGGTCGGGCTGTTCGCAGGCTTGGTCGGGTCGGCGTTGTTCGTCGGGTCGAGGACTGGGCTGACGTGGCGGGGCTGGACCGTGCGGCCTAGCGATCTGGATATGCGGGCGGGGGCGGTGCGTAAGGTCGCGGTGCGCGAGCCACTGACAGTCTAACCCATCCCTGTGGAATGACGGGGGACGGGAACACCCGATCTCCACATCGCGGCACACGAAAAAGGGCGACCCCATCGCTGGGGCCGCCCTTTTTCTTCGCTGCGGCCAGCAGGGGCAAAGCCCCTGCTTCGTCGGTCGGTGCAGGCACCGCCGGCCGGCCTTGCTGGAATGCGATTTAGCCGTGGCTAAATCGCATTCCAGCTGCGGCTTACTTGACCTCGACGGTCGCGCCAGCTGCTTCGAGCTGAGCCTTGATCTTGGCGGCTTCGTCCTTCGACACGCCTTCCTTGACGGCCTTGGGAGCCGACTCGACCAGCGTCTTGGCTTCGGTCAGGCCGAGCGCGGTGATCGCACGGACTTCCTTGATGACGTTGATCTTCTTGCCACCGTCGCCGGTCAGGATGACGTCGAATTCGGTCTGCTCTTCTGCTGCAGGAGCAGCGGCGCCGCCGCCTGCTGCCGGTGCTGCGACCGCTGCTGCGGCCGAAACGCCCCACTTCTCTTCGAGCAGCTTCGAAAGCTCAGCTGCTTCGAGAACGGTCAGTTCGCTCAGGCTCTCAACGAGTGCGTTCAGGTCTGCCATGATAAATCTCCATCTCGGGGCTCGTGCCCCATCAGTTCAAAAAGGTAACGAAAGGCCTGCAAGATCAGGCGGCTTCCTTCTCCGCGTAGGCGGAAAGCACGCGCGCGAGCTGCGCTGCCGGAGCCTGCGTGATCGTTGCCAGCTTCGTCGCAGGTGCGACGATGAGGCCAACGATCTTGGCACGCAGTTCATCCAGCGAGGGCAGCGTTGCGAGCGCCTTCACGCCTTCGACGTCGAGGGTCGTCGCGCCCATCGCCCCACCCACGATTTCGAACTTGTCGTTCGTCTTCGCGAATTCCACGACCACCTTGGCGGCCGCGACGGGATCGATGGAGCTGGCCAGACCGACCGGACCCGTGAGCATGTCGCCCAGCGAGCTGTAGTCGGTGCCGTCCATTGCGATCTTGGCAAGCTTGTTCTTCGAGACCTTGTAGGTCGCGCCGGCGTCGCGCATCTTGTTCCGCAGCACAGTGGACTGTGCGACGGTCAGGCCGAGGTTGCGCGTGACAACGACGACGCCGACCTCGGAAAAGGTGCGGTTCAGCTCGGCTACGGCCGCGGTCTTTTGATCACGATCCATGCCATTCTCCACGTTTTACGAGTTCACCGCTTGCGCAGTGGACCCGGTTACTAACCGGAGGCGCAGACAAACCCGCGCTTCCGGGGTGTCTCGTCGATGGGGCATGGGAGAGGGCAGGCGCACGAGACGCTCCGCAAAATCTCATTCCCCGTCTAGGTGGGAGATTAAGCACCGGCAAACCCCGTGCACCCACTGTCTCGGACGGAGTTCGACGAGCAAGCCCGCCGAACGAGGGTGCCGCTTAGCGGAACTGGCGCGAGAGTCAATTCCCATGCGATCCTCCCCCGCCAGGGGGAGCTGGCACCGAAGGTGACGAAGGGGGAGGGCACGGAGCAGCGATTGTTGCTTGCCGCCCCCTCCGTCTGGCAAGCGCCAGCCACCCCCCCCCGGGCGGGGGAGGATCAAAGGGACAAAAAAAGGGCGGCTCCTTCCGAAGCCGCCCCCAATCGCTCCCAAATCCGACAATCAGTATTTGAACGTCGCGCCGATGCGGAACTGGCGGCCGATCAGGCCGGCATAATGCCACGTCGTCAGGAAGTTCGGCGCGCTGGCATAGGCCGCCGGGGCGATCGGTGCGCGCGCGTCGAGCAGGTTCTTCACGTTGAAGAAGAACGTGAAGTTGTCCTGGATCCGCGCCGTCAGGTTGAGGTCGGTGCTGATGAACGACTTCACGTAGCAGAAGTTCTGCCCGGTCGGATCGGCCTTGTAGAGGTTGGCCGAGCAATCGGTCGACAAATTGCCCTGATCGGTCGCGACCGACTTGATCCTGCCGACGTAATAGGCAGTCAGGCTCATCGAGAAATCACCCGTGTCGAGCGTGTTCTGCCAGTTGCCACGCCAGTTCGGCGTGCCGTTGCCCGACGACAGGTCGTACGGTCCAAGCGTACCCGCATAGCGCTGCACGGTGCCTTCGTTGGTGTGCAGATCGTATTTGAAGATATGCGTCGCCTCGACCCGGCTGGTGAAGGTCAGGCCACCGCCCAGCGGGATCGTCGCCGTCGCCGCCAGATCGATACCGCTGGTGAGCGCATAGTTCGCGTTCACATATGGCACGTTGATGATCAGCACGCGGGGCAGGGCGTTCGGGAACAGCGGATCGGCACCGTCGACCGTGTTGACCGAATAGCCGGAGCCGACTGCCGCAACGGCGGTCTGCGCCGCTGCCAGGTTGGCCGAGTTGAAGTATGCCGACACCGCGTTGCCGATCAACGGGCCGGTGACGATCAGGTTCGACTTCTTCACATTATAGTAGTCGGCAGTCAGGCTCAGCCACTTGACCGGCTGGAAGATCGCACCGCCGGTGAAGCTGCGCGAGGTTTCCGGCTTGAGGTCGGGATTGCCCGCGACGCCGCGGCCCAGCGAGTATGCCAGGTTGTACGGGTTGCCGTTCGCCTGGCACGATGCGTTCGTGCCGGTACCACCATGTGCGAGGATGAAGTTGCACGGCGGGGTAGTTGTCACGAAGCCGGCGTATTGGCTGCGCGCGCCGGATTCGGCGAACGTCGGCGCACGGAAGCCCTGCGAATAGGTCCCGCGGATCGCGAACTCCTTGATCGGCGTGAACTTCGCGCCGATCTTCGGCGAGAAGCGGCCGAACCCTTCCGAATAGTGATCGTATCGGCCCGATGCGTTCAGGTCGAGGATCCGGAGCACCGGTGCGTCGATCTCGAAATAGGCGGCCGCCACGGTATGCTGGCCGAACGCCGATGCGGTGGTCAGCCCGTAGGTGTCGAGATTGACGTTCTGGTTGTTGTTCTCGAGCTTTTCGCGACGAACCTGGCCACCGACCGCGAACTGCAGCGGTCCGCCCGGCAACTGCGTGATCACCTTGGCGATCGACGCGTCGAGGCTGTACAGCTCCGAATGCGACGGCGTGGTCTTGTCTGGTGCGAGTGCAGACCGGACCGCAGCGGTGTTCAGCTGCGGGTTGATGAAGTTGTACGAGCCCGTGTTGATCGCCTGCGCCAGTCCGGCGATGTTGAGCAGACCGTGCTGCGTGATCGACAGGTTGTCGCGGGCATAGACGCCCTCGACGCGCCAGTCCCAACCGCCTTCGAAGCTGCCGTTGAGGCCGCCCGTGAAACGATAGACGTCATTGGTGCGATCGCTGCCCGCGGGTATGTCGCCGAACGCGTAATAGATGCGCGCGGCGTTGGTCGCCGGGTTGGCGCCCGCAACCGCATACGGGTTGTTCGGGTTGAGCGTGCGACCGGCGGTCGTCGCGAGCGCGCAGTTGATGCCGGTCGGGCAGATATAGACCGGCAGGACGATGCCCGGGTTCGACGATGCCACCGATGGTGCCGCACCGAACGGCTGCGTCGCGCGGATTGCCGATGGCAGGCCGAGGATGCTCACATAGCTGCGGCTGAAGCTGCCGGTGACATAGCCTTCGACGTTGTCGGCGATCCGTACGCTGATCCGGCCGTTGACCGAATAGCGCTCCTGCAACGGCTGTAGCTGGCGGTACTTGTCGGTCAGGTCGTATTTGCAGCCGGTGCCGCGCGCCGCACCGGTGGTCACCGCGAAGGTGCCGCCGGCGCAGTTGCCAAGGCCGAGCGCCTGATACTGGTTGGTCAGTGGTGCGCCGACCTGGCCGCTCAGCGGATTGTTGAGATCGCCCTGGTTGACGCGCGTGACATAGGCGGTCGGCACGTTGACGATCAGCGACTGGTCGGCGGAATTGTTGTCGAGGCCGCCGATCCGGGTCAGGTCCTGCGTGTTGTACGGGAACCCGCGGCTGTGGCTCGAGACGCGGCCGTCGCGCTGGTATTCGCCGTTGATGTAGACGTTGAAGCCCTTGTCGGCATAATCGCCATAGCCCAGCGTCAGGTTCGCGCGCTGGTGGCTGGCATCGCCCTTCTCGGCGGCACCCCCCTCGACCAGCCCGTCGATCCCGACGAACTGCTTTTTCAGCTTGATGTTGACCACGCCGCCGATCGCGTCCGCGCCGTAGGTCGACGACGCGCCGTCCTTCAGCACTTCGATCCGGTCGACCAGGCTGAACGGGATCGTGTTCAGATCGACATAGGCGTTATGGCCGTCGTCGTTGATCGGAAAATTGGTCGAGCGCAGACCGTCGACCAGGATCAGCGTCGACGATACGCCAAGGCCGCGCAGCGACACGGCCGAACCGCCTGCCGAGAAGCCGCTCTGGAAACCGGTGCCGATCGAGCCGGCGCTGTCCGCGGAGATCGAGCGGATTGCTTCCGATGCGGTCGTAATGCCGGCCTTGGCCAGCGTGTCGGCGGTCAGCACGGTGACCGGCGACGGCGTCTCGGTATCGGTACGGCGAAACAGCGAGCCCGTGACGACGATGTCGGCAGGATTCTGGTCCTGCGTGTCCGCGGCGGCCGACTTCGCCTGCTGCGCCTGGACATCCAGCGTTGCGGGGGTTTGCGGTGCGGTCGTCTGGGCAAAAGCGGGCGATGCCAGCGCGATCGCAAAAGGCGTGGCAGCGGCAAGCAGAATCGTCTTCTGCCCGAATCTCGTGGCGTTGATCAACAATAGTCCCCCTCGATACGCCCGTATCGGGTGCTCCGATTACGCGGCGTAATTTTCCCTGTCGCTGCAAACGTTTGCTCGAAGCGACAGACAGGACGTGAAGGTCCGCATCGGACCTGTAAAGACGGATTTAAGCAAACATGTCGTATTTGCTGCATCGCGCAACCGATTGTTACTTTTGAGACACGCTTTATGAAAAATGCGTCATATTTCCTGGCGACACGTTGCGCGCGCGATATCCCAGGCGACAAACCCGGCACGCACGAAAAGGGGCCGCGAGACCATGTCTCGCGACCCCTATCGGTCGAACGTCAATCGCGCGGCAGGACGGGCGTAAATCCCGTCCCCGTACCCGGCATGGTCGGTCGCGGTTGCCCGCGCCAGCCGGCCTTTCGCCGTCTCGTGGCTAGCTCGCGCTAACCACGTGCGGCTCAGGCGCCAGCCACTTCAGCCGTATCGACCTTGATGCCCGCACCCATGGTCGACGAGATCGCGACCTTCTGGACGTACTTGCCCTTGGCGCCGGTCGGCTTGGCCTTGACCACCGCGTCGACCAGTGCGTCGAAGTTCGCGCGCAGGTCTTCAGCCGGGAACGACGCCTTGCCGATGCCCGAATGGATGATGCCGGCCTTCTCGACGCGGTACTCGATCTGGCCGCCCTTGGCTGCCTGAACCGCGGCGGCGACGTTCATCGTCACCGTGCCGAGCTTCGGGTTCGGCATCAGGCCCTTGGGACCCAGCACCTTACCGAGGCGACCGACGATGCCCATCATGTCCGGGGTCGCGATGCAGCGATCGAAATCGATCGTGCCACCCTGGATGATTTCCATCAGGTCTTCGGCGCCGACCACGTCCGCGCCTGCTGCGAGGGCCTCTTCAGCCTTCGCGCCGCGGGCGAACACGCCGACGCGGACGGTCTTGCCGGTGCCCTTGGGCAGCGTGACGACGCCGCGGACCATCTGGTCTGCGTGACGCGGATCGACGCCCAGGTTCAGCGCGACTTCGATCGTCTCGTCGAACTTCGACGTGGCGCCCGACCGTGCGAGACCGATGGCCTCGTCGATGCCGTGCAGCTTGACGAGGTCGACCGTGACGGCCTTCTGCTTCTTGCTCGGCTTAGCCATGATATCAGCCCTCCACCACTTCGAGGCCCATTGCGCGGGCGCTGCCTTCGATGATCTTCGTCGCAGCGTCGATATCGTTGGCGTTGAGGTCCTTCATCTTCGTCGTGGCGATCTCGCTCAGCTGCGAGCGCTTGATCGTGCCGGCGACGACCTTGCCCGGCTCCTTCGAACCCGACTTGAGACCAGCGGCCTCCTTGATCAGGTACGAGGCAGGCGGGGTCTTGGTCTCGAACGAGAACGAGCGATCCGCATAGACCGTGATGACGGTCGGGATCGGCATGCCCTTCTTCAGTTCGCTCGTGCCGGCGTTGAACGCCTTGCAGAACTCCATGATGTTCACGCCGCGCTGACCCAGCGCAGGCCCGATCGGCGGCGCGGGCTTTGCCTCGCCTGCAGGCACCTGCAGCTTGATGTATCCGGTAATTTTTTTAGCCATGTCACTCTCTTATATGGGGCTTTGAGCGCAACAGCGCCTCGCCCGGTGAGTCTAGCGGTGATGACGGCTACCGTGTCGGCAACCTCCCGCAATTCCAACAATGAAGGTGGAAGCCGGCGCGCATACCCCAAAACCCGCAAAGCGGCAACACCCGCCCTAACTTCTCCTCCGCGTCCCTTCTCCTCCGCGTCTCCGCGCCTCCGCGCGAACCCCGAATCTTCTTCTCTTCTCACTTTCCTTCGCGCCCTCGCGCCTTCGCGTGAACAATCCCTTCCTGACGACTCCCATCGCCCGCCTCTTTGTTCTCCCGCGCAGGCGGGAGCCCAGTCTGGATCCCCGCCTTCACGGGGAAACAAACTTGGACACCTGCGCCGAGCACCGCGCACCCAGCACAAGCCCCCTTGCAATGTAGGATATCGAGGCAGACCCACTAGCGATGGCGCGCCCGTTCACCCCCGACCATTTCACCCGCCGCCAGGCCGCCCAGAACGCCGCGTTCCTCGCCGTCCTCCGCCGCACCGGCAACGCCCGCGAAGCTGCCAGCACGCTAGGCTACAACCGCTCCACCTTCACCAAGCGCCGCGCTGCCCACCCCGCCTTCGCCGCCAGATGGGACGCCGCGCTGGCCTTCGCATCCGCCGCCCTAAACCTCCCCTCCCGCCTACGGGAGGGGTCGGGGGAGGGGAGTGCCAAGAACGCTGCCATCCCAACCGGATCCCCCACCACGACAAGAATCGCCAACGGCCGCCTCCAACTCCGCCGCCCGCCTGCCAACCGCCTCGACCACGCCGCTGAGCAAGCCTTCCTCACAGCGCTCTCCGCCACCGCCAACATCCGCCTCTCGGCCGCCGCCGCCGGCTTCAGCCATTCCGCTTTCTACGCCCGCCGCAAAGCCAGCCCCGCCTTCGCCCGCGAGATGCGCCTCGCGCTGGAGGCCGGCTACGAACAGGTCGAGTCCGCGCTGCTCGCCGGCTCCCTGCCCGGCGGGCACGATCATGACGCGTGGCGCCACAACGAACCCCCGCCGATCCCGCCGATGACCGCGAACCAGGCGCTGCAACTCCTCCATCTGCACGCCAAGACGGTCCACCTCCAGGAGGAACCGCCCCACATCAAGCGCCGCCGCGGCGAATCGAGCGAAGCCCACAGCTACCGCCTGTCGGCAATGTACGAAGCCCGCCAAGCCAGCGCCCGCGAAGCCTTCGACCTCGCCGAAGCCGCCCGCAACGAACGCGGCGAACCGACGCTGACCAACCCGTATCCGACGCCCAACCCGGTACGCCTGCCGGCGCTCGATCAGGTTACGGGTTGGAGCAAGGCCAACCCGACCAAGACGCCGCATGATCCGGATGTTGCGCTGTTTGGTGGGTGGCGGTTGAAGGGGCGGGAGGGATAGGGTGGTGGCGGTTTAGGGGGGGGCTGCGAAGCTATCGCCGCAGTCGCAATCGTGCCTCATTGAGGCTCTCTCGGTTTGCGCCGCCTGCAAAATTCGGATCATTCTCCTGGACGGGATCGTCTTCCCACCTGCAAGAATCGCAGATTTCCTAGTTTTAATAATCATCCACTGCGAACAAGCAGCAGCACCGACAGCGAAACCTTGGCGTTAGGGGAAGCATTTCATCTGATACTGGAGAAGTATCGCTGGGGCAGATCATGTCTGCAACTAGGCGTTTTGAGACGGGGTGTCTATGGAGCCTTTAACTGGCCGCGGCGCCGAATTATCGCCCATGTAATTGGTTATTCTGTACTGCGCCCACCCCGGGTCTTGAAGGTTGCCGCAGCCGAAGAAGCTAAGCCATAGCCACTCAAACAGTGTCTGCGCGCGTAGCCGCTCGATCTGTAGTTTGTTGTAGTCTGGAATCATGCTGCCATGGACGATCTGGTTGCGCGCTGTGATCATCGCTTCAGCACCTTCCATGAGCTTGAGTGGGCGCTTTCGCCATTTGGGTGGAAGGCTCTGCGTCATGCGCTCGATCCGTTGCAGCAGGCGCAGGTTAGGTTGTTCGGATAGCACTCTATTGATTACCTCGCGCTCACACTGCGTCGCTTCGACGGTACGGACCTGCTTGCGCACTGCCCGTCCCAAAGTACGCCAACGCTTCTTATCAATGCGCTCACGGGTCAGCCCATTCACCTGTTCGAATGCTTCAATCAGGCGCTCGATGCCCTCGACGCAGGCCGTATGACTGCTCTCAATGACTGAACCCGTATATGAATTCGCATATCCGAACGCGGCGGCATGAAGCAGTTCGCGTTGAGGTTCCATCTGCGCGAGCCGAGCCGCACCCTTCGCGAGATAGCGCTCAATGCGGCCATGGAATGGCGGATCGTAAGCTTCATGCGAGCGTCGCCGGTACCTTGGCTCCAGCCGGATACTGTGCCAAATCGCCTCATGCTTGCCATCACTTTTTTTGAACTCGGCGAGCGTGTGCACAAATTGCCGATACCGGAAGGCTAGTAGCACGCGAAAGCTGAACCAAAGACGTTCAGCCGCCGCGAAGAATAGTGAATCCTCCATGGGCGCAGTCGGTTGTATCTCAACGCCGGGCAACTCGATGCGCTCACGCTCTTGCGTGATGCGCTCGTCATCACGGTGGCTTGCAGTGCGCAATAACCGGAAGCGCAGATCCAGTGCCGGGATCCGAACCCATGGACCGGCCAGCCTGGCTGGTTCTGGCGCGAGCCACGACCGCCGGTGCACGTACCAATCCTCTTTGGGGCGTTGTAGAAACAAATACTCCGCTTGAGGGCCATTGATGCCTTGAGCATGTAGTTGTTCTACTGCCTGTATGATTTCGATTTCGGCGAAGGGTTGTATCGATCCTTCGGCAATCATTACGCCCTGAGTCATGCCGATTGAACGGAGGATTCCGGTGCCTCGCTGAATATGGGCATAATCCGGATCTTCGCTAAGTTTCCAATCGGACCGCGTGTGGAATTGCCAATCAACGACGCCATCTCGGCTAAAGCCAAGCAGGCCGACTTGATGTTCGCGTGTGCCGATAAGCGAAATTCGATTGGCGTAGAGGTACTGCGGGTCGTGATGGATCAGGGCCGAGACGATTCGGACCTTTCCCGACGCGTCGGTGAGCTGGATCGAAGCAACTTTCTCGAATGGGCGTGAGGGCATGCGAACGCACTTGCGATACGGGGTGCGCCAAGACAAGCGTTGAACAGGGCGCGCATGTTTAACTTGCGGCGGCAAGAGCTGCACCGGTTGCCGCAAACTATCCGTCATCCTGACGAAAGTCAGGATCCAGAGTAACGAGCGCTATGATTTGTGGCTCTGGATCCTGACTTTCGTCAGGATGACGGGTGGGCGGGCAAGCGCCTGAACCTAAAACGCGACACGGGAGTAAATCCCGTGGGCCGCTGGCCCGCCGGCCGGGCTGGCGCCGTCTCGCGATCAGCCGTCGGCTGATTGCATGCGGCTTGGCCTTACTTGCTTATTTCGACCTGCTCGAACTCGAGCTCCACAGGCGTAGCACGCCCGGTGACCGACACCGAAACCGTGACGCGGCTGCGCTCGCGTTATCGTACCTTCGCAATAATCGCCTCGACTCCCTTGGGGTCGACCGCGATCATCTTGAGTAGCGTTGCCGATCCGGTATCCGGCTGACGGCGTTTCTGTTCCCAGTCGCGGACCGTGCCGACCGGGAAGCGATAAGTCTCCGCGAAGGCGCCTTGCGTCAGTTTGGTCGCCGCGCGCACGGCACGGACATCGACCGTTGCCACGCGGCCGCGATCCGCGTCGCCTTCGGCGAATGCGATCGCGTCCTCCAATCCGGCTGCGATCTTGTCGAATGCGCTCTTCATCATGCCCTCCATGGCATTGGCTCGTCAGGTTGATCGTCGCATGTGGTCGGCATCATCGTCGCTTCAGGCCATCAGCCAGCGTGGCCGTCAGCTTGGCGAGCGCATTGCGCTCGGCCTTGGTGAGGCTGGCCTTTTCGGTCTTGCCGAACACGGTGAGCAGGAAAACGGGAAGCGCATCGCCTCCGTAATAGGTGATGACACGGTAGCCGCCGGACTTGCCGGAGCCCGGCTTTTTCACACGCAGTTTTCGCCCGCCGCCACAGCCGGGCATGACCGCGCCGACTTGCGGATCGGCAGCGATTATCGAGACGATCGCCACGCGCTCCTCGTCCGTCATGCCGACGTCTTCAGCTGCGGCTATATAGGTTCTGGTCTCGACCACCGTATGCACCGGCGGTCATGTACGGCATTGCCGTAATTCGGTCAACGGCGGAGCTGCTGGAGCCTCGCACCGCGACGCGGGAGTAAATCCCGCGTCGTCGGTCGGGCCGATGGCCCGCCGGCCGGGCTGGTGCCGTCTCGCGATTAGCCCAGTGGCTAATCGCGTGCGGCTTGGCCTTACTTGCTTCTTTCGACCTGTTCGAACTCGAGCTCGACCGGGGTCGCACGCCCGAAGATCGACACCGAAACCTTGACGCGGCTGCGGTCGAAGTCGAGTTCTTCGACAAGGCCGTTGAAGGTCGCGAACGGGCCGTCGAGGACCTTGACCTGATCGCCGATCTCGTAGTCGACCTTGACCTTCTGCTTGGGCGCAGCGGCGGCTTCTTCCTTGCTGTTCAGCATCCGCGTGGCTTCAGCCTCGCTGATCGCCTGCGGCTTGCCCATGCTGCCGAGGAAGCCGGTGACCTTCGGCGTGTTCTTCACCAGGTGATACACGTCGTCGTTCATGTTCAGCTTGGCGAGCACGTAGCCCGGCATGAACTTGCGCTCGACCGCGATCTTCTTGCCGCGACGGGCTTCGGTCGTGGTTTCGGTCGGGACTTCGATCTGCTCGACGAGCTGTTCGAGACCCATCCGGGTCGCCTCGGCCATGATCGAGTCGCGGACCTTGCCCTCGAAGCCCGAATAGGCGTGAATGATGTACCAGCGCGCCATGACGGAACCTTGCTTACTGAGCGAGTTTGAGGAGGGCGGAGACGATCGCTTGCAGGATCGAGTCGACGCCCAGGAAGAACAGCGCGAGGATCGTCGTCATGATCACCACCATCACGCCGGTCATGACCGTCTCGCGACGCGTCGGCCACGTGACCTTCGCGGTCTCGTTGCGGACCTGCTGGATGAATTCGAGGGGGGACGTCTTCGCCACGATGTTCTTCGAACCCGCTGATTGAGAAACTGAGATGCGAGGCATAGACCCACTAGCCGCTCCCTGTGAAGGGCCGCGGCGGCAGGTCCGTCCTCGCTGTCGGAAGCGCGGCAGATAGCTGCCGTCACAGGTGAAAGCAAGTGCGCGGCAGGAGAGGGGCGGGGCGACGTTCTGGGAGAGCGGTCGCATGGCCGGAGACCTGGCGCTTGGAGGGAAGAGGTGGCGCGTGGCCGAAGAAGTGGCGGGGGAGAGTGCTTGGGTCACTCGATCCCCCGCACGATCGTCTTGCCGGTGCCGGTTTCACCGGCGGCTCCGCTCCCACGGTTTCTATTTATCGTTCGGCTTGACGACGGCATGGTCGGTGTACGCGCAACGCGGACGAAAAAAAAGGCCGGTACGAGACCGGCCATGAAAGTTTTTAGGAGAGGATGCCTGAAAGGCCTGATCGTTGTGCATCGCAGCACATCATAGATCAATTGCGAAAATTGCATTATGAAATGCAATTTCTGCAATCGTGATGGGCGCACGAAAGCGGCGGGAGCAATCGCCGCGATTTTTGCAGGGAATTTAAAGGGGGTGGCAGGAGTGCTCGGATTCGAACCGAGGGCCTTCGGTTTTGGAGACCGACGCTCTAACCAACTGAGCTACACTCCTACACGGACGCGCCCCTTACCCAGCGTTTTCGCGCAGGGCAAGCGCCTCGCGTGCAATTCGTCACCATTAAGGATGATGCGTTGCGCGCAGTCGTGTTTGCCCGTTAACCGTACGCTGTATCGTGGGATGTAGGAAAGCGTAATCTTATGCGGGTAGGTTTGGGGATGCTGGCGCTGCCGGTCGCGGCACTGCTGATGGGGGCGGTGCCGGTGCCGGTGCCGGTGCCGCAGGTGCCCGACCTCGGGCCGCAGCTCGAACGCTTCACCTATCCCTGGCCGGTCCAGACGATCGAGGTCGATATCGTCGGCGCGCCCGCACAGATGGCGTTCATGGATATCGCGCCGCAGCGTCCCAATGGCCGCACCGTCGTCCTGCTCCACGGCAAGAATTTCTGTGGTGCGACCTGGGGCAGCACCGCGCGGGCGCTGAGCGAGGTCGGCTACCGCGTGGTGGTGCCCGACCAGATCGGCTTCTGCAAATCATCCAAGCCGCGTGCGGCGCAGTACGGCTTCGAGATGCTGGCGACGTTCACCAAGCGACTGCTCGAGTCGCGCGGCATCACACGGGCGACGATCGTCGGGCATTCGATGGGCGGCATGCTCGCGATGCGGTACGCGATCCTCTATCCGGCGTCGGTCGAGAAGCTGGTCCTCGTCAATCCGCTCGGCCTGAAGGATCGCGGCGAGGAGGGCGTCCCTTATACTGACGTCGACACGCTTTGGGCGAACGAGAAGAAGACGAGCTATGCGTCGATCAAGGCGTACCAGCTCGAGAACTACTATCACGGCGTATGGAAGCCGTCTTACGATCGCTGGGTCTGGATGCAGGCGGGGATGTACCAAGGGCCGGGCCGCGATACCGTCGCGCTCGCCCAAGCCAAGACCAGCGAGATGATCAAGACACAACCGGTCGCGCACGAACTTTACCGGATCACGCCACCGACGACGCTGATCGTGGGGACGCTCGACAAGACTGCGTTTGGCCGTGCGCAGGCGCCTGCGAATTTGCGCAAGTTTCTCGAACCGATCCCGATGGTGGCGCCGCGCGCGGTCAAGCAGATGCCGAATGCAAAGCTGGTGATGCTCGAGGGGCTAGGGCACTCGCCGCAGGTCGAGGATCCTGGGCGGTTCGAGAAAGTGTTGCTGGCGGCGTTGGAAACGCCGCGGCGTTAGGTGAGGCGGCCTTGCGATCCTCCCCCGCCAGGGGGAGGTGGCTGGCTCTTGCCAGACGGAGGGGGAGGGAAGCGATCACCTCTGTTCCGTGTCCTCCCCCTCCGTCACCTTCGGCGACACCTCCCCCTGGCGGGCGAGGATCGTAAGGTCCGATCAGGCTCAGACGAACACGGGATTGTCGTTCGCAGCGGGCGCGATGAGCGGCTTCATCACCAAGGCGAGTGTCACCGCGAGAATGAGTGTCGCCGGCATCGGTAGTCCAAGCGCCGCCATCAATGCCGCGAATGCGGTCAGCAGCGATATGCGGCGGTCCCGGTATATCAAGGCCAGTGCGAGCGGCATGGCCATCGATACTCCCGGCATGACCAGCGCGTAGCCAAGGCCGCAGATCAGCGTGGCGGCGGTCAGCATGTCGGGCAAGATCGGTCTGGCGGACAGGGTGGCGGTCAGCCACGCCAGGCTTCCCAATGCGAGCGCGGCTAGCAAGCCCGTCATCTCCGGCTGAGGGAGCGCTGACCAAAAGCCGATCCAGCTTGGAGCGAGGGATGGTGCGCCGAGCGCGACGATCGTGATGCACGCGAATAGCGGGGTGAGCAGGAGCATGAGGGGCCTGATCCGCCGGTTGATGGCCAGCCCAATCGCCAGCGGGAGCAACATCGCACCGTAAACGGCCAGCCCGCACGCTAGGCCGGCGGCCGCGAGCATTGCCTTATGCCGTCGCTCGCTCGCCGCGATAAAGACGGCGATCACGGCAAGGTCGCACGGCAGGTTCGACGCAAACGACTCAGTCCCGTACGAGAACACCACTTCCACCGCGACGGTCAGTCCGAGAAGGGGTGCGATCGGAATGGCCGTTCGTCGCGGTGGCAGGTAGGCGGAGATCATCCACCACGCTTGCCTCAACCCACGTTTCCACCACGTTAAACCGGTCGCAGGATCCGCACCCAAACCGATTCCGCCCCGTTGACCTCACCCCCGTCCTGACCTATAGGCGCGCCCTGTTCTTCGGGAGTGTTTCCCGCCGGGCATGCTTGAACATTGCTGGATGCATTCCAGGGCCTGAGGAGCGTTTGCGCTTCAGAGGGTCCTTTTTGTATTCTCAGGCGCCTCATGGCTCCAGCAAAGTAACCACTTGAAAGGTGAAGGCTTCAATGCCGACGATCAACCAGCTGGTCCGCAAGGGCCGCGATCCGCAGAAGGCCAAGTCGAAGGTCCCTGCGATGGAAGCAAATCCGCAGAAGCGTGGCGTTTGCACGCGCGTCTACACGACGACCCCGAAGAAGCCGAACTCGGCTCTGCGCAAGGTGGCCAAGGTTCGCCTGACCAACCAGCGCGAAGTCATCAGCTACATCCCGGGCGAGGGCCACAATCTTCAGGAGCATTCGGTTGTCCTGATCCGTGGCGGTCGTGTCCGCGATCTTCCCGGTGTTCGCTATCACGTCCTGCGCGGCGTGCTCGATACACAGGGTGTGAAGGACCGGCGTCAGTCGCGTTCCAAGTACGGCGCCAAGCGTCCGAAGTAAGCCGGTCAGGTATCTGATCATCAAGGCTGAAGTTTAGAAGGAATACAAAATGGCACGTCGTCGTCGTCCCGAAAAGCGGGTCATCCTGCCTGATCCCAAGTTCGGGGATGAGGTTCTGTCGAAGTTCATGAACAGCGTCATGCTGGACGGTAAGAAGTCCGTCGCAGAGCTGATCGTGTACGGTGCATTCGAAACCGTCGAGCAGCGCGCAAAGCGTGACCCGATCGGCGTTTTCCACGATGCGCTGAACAACGTGAAGCCGGGCATCGAAGTCCGTTCGCGCCGCGTCGGTGGTGCAACGTACCAGGTGCCGGTCGAGGTTCGTCCCGAGCGTGCACAGGCGCTGGCGATTCGCTGGCTGATCGGTGCGGCGCGTTCGCGCAGCGAGAACACGATGGCCGCACGGCTGTCGGGTGAGCTGATGGATGCCGCCAACAACCGTGGCAACGCGGTCAAGAAGCGTGAAGATACGCACCGGATGGCGGAAGCCAACCGCGCCTTCTCGCACTACCGCTGGTAACCGCGATGCAGGCGGTCTTTCGCCTGTAACGCAAACACCTATATATTGGGGAGCCGGCACGTTCGGCTCCCCATATTCTTAAGGAAGCACGATCATGGCCCGCAGCCATCCGCTCGACCGTTACCGTAACATCGGCATCATGGCGCACATCGACGCCGGCAAGACGACGACGACCGAGCGCATCCTCTATTACACCGGCAAGTCCTACAAGATCGGCGAAGTGCATGAAGGCACCGCGACGATGGACTGGATGGAGCAGGAGCAGGAGCGCGGGATCACGATCACCTCGGCTGCGACCACCTGCAAGTGGCGCGCCGAAGAAGGTAAGGGCGAAGAGCACCTTATCAACATCATCGATACGCCTGGGCACGTCGACTTCACGATCGAAGTCGAGCGTTCGCTTCGCGTGCTCGACGGCGCGGTTGCATGCTTCGACGGCGTTGCCGGCGTCGAGCCGCAGTCGGAGACCGTGTGGCGTCAGGCCGACAAGTACGGCGTGCCGCGCATGTGCTTCATTAACAAGCTCGACCGCACCGGCGCCGATTTCTACTTCTGCGTCAACTCGATCATCGAACGTCTCGGCGCGCGTCCAGCCGTGCTGTATCTCCCGATCGGCATGGAAGGCGGCTTCAAGGGCCTCGTCGATCTCGTCGAGAACCGCGCGATCATCTGGCTCGAAGAGTCGCTCGGCGCGAAGTTCGAATATGCCGAGATCCCCGCGGATCTGGCCGACAAGGCCGCGAAGTATCGCAGCGAGCTGATCGAGATGGCCGTCGAGCAGGACGATGCCCTCATGGAGGCGTATCTCGAAGGCAACGAGCCTAGCGTCGCTGACCTCAAGGCACTGATCCGCAAGGGTACGCTGAGCATGGCGTTCGTGCCGGTCGTTTGCGGTTCGGCGTTCAAGAACAAGGGCGTTCAGCCTTTGCTCGACGCCGTGGTCGACTATCTGCCTTCGCCGCTCGACGTTCCCGCGATCCAGGGTCTGAAGCTGGACGGCGTGACGCCGGACGAGCGTCCTTCGTCGGACGAGGTTCCGTTCTCGGCGCTGGCGTTCAAGATCATGAACGATCCGTTCGTCGGCACGCTGACCTTCGCCCGCATCTACTCGGGCAAGCTGGAGACCGCATCGCAGGTCACCAACTCGGTCAAGGACAAGAAGGAAAAGGTCGGTCGCATGCTGCTTATGCATGCGAACAGCCGTGAGGACATCCAGGAGGCTTTCGCTGGCGACATCGTCGCTCTCGCGGGTCTCAAGGATACCACGACCGGTGACACGCTCTGCGCGATGAACGCACCGATCATCCTCGAGCGGATGGAATTCCCCGAGCCCGTGATCGAGCTGTCGGTGGAGCCGAAGACCAAGGCCGACCAGGAGAAGATGGGCGTCGCGCTCAATCGTCTCGCACGCGAAGATCCTTCGTTCCGCGTTTCGTCGGACCCCGAGTCGGGCCAGACCATCATCAAGGGCATGGGCGAGCTCCATCTCGAGATCCTGGTCGATCGCATGAAGCGTGAGTTCAAGGTCGAGGCGAACGTCGGTGCTCCTCAGGTCGCGTATCGCGAGTATCTGAAGAAGCCGGTCGACGTCGACTACACGCACAAGAAGCAGTCGGGTGGTACCGGCCAGTTCGGTCGCGTGAAGGTCAAGGTCACGCCGGGCGAGCGCGGTTCGGGCATCACGTTCAAGGACGAGATCAAGGGCGGCAACATTCCGAAGGAATATCTGCCTGCGATCGAGAAGGGCTTCCGCGAAACCGCAGCGTCGGGTTCGCTGGTCGGCTTCCCGATCATCGATTTCGAGATCGTGCTGTATGACGGCGCGTATCACGACGTCGACTCGTCGGCACTGGCGTTCGAAATCTGTGCACGTGGCGCAATGCGCGAAGTGGCGCAGAAGTCGGGCATCACGCTGCTCGAGCCGGTCATGAAGGTCGAAGTCGTCACCCCGGAGGATTATCTGGGCGACGTCATCGGCGACATGAACAGCCGTCGTGGCCAGATCCAGGGCACCGACAGCCGCGGCAACGCACAGACGGTCGAGGCCATGGTGCCGCTGGCCAACATGTTCGGCTACGTGAACTCGCTCCGTTCGTTCACGCAGGGTCGCGCGAACTACTCGATGCAGTTCTCGCACTATGACGAAGTGCCGCAGAACGTTGCGGACGAGGTGAAGGCTAAGCTGGCGTAAGCCGAAGGCGCACGGAGCTAGGGCAACCTAGCTCCGAGACGCCGCAAGGCCGGCCGGCCTCGGGCTCGCCCGAGGTCCGACGACACGGAATTCACTTCCGTGTCGGCCCCCTTCGCAAGGCAGGGGCTGGCGCAACGCTTTAACAGCCGCTATTGGGCCGCGTTCGCGCGGTTCCCGGGGTGGCACCGGAATACGAATCAGAAGGTAGGAAACAATGGCCAAGGCAAAATTTGAGCGGAACAAGCCGCATCTCAACATCGGCACCATCGGTCACGTCGATCATGGCAAGACGTCGCTCACCGCTGCGATCACGAAGGTTCTGGCAGAGACGACCGGCGGTACCGCCGTCGACTTCGCCAACATCGACAAGGCTCCCGAGGAGCGCGAGCGCGGCATCACGATCTCGACCGCACACGTCGAGTACGAGACGGCTAACCGTCACTATGCGCACGTCGATTGCCCGGGCCACGCCGATTATGTGAAGAACATGATCACCGGCGCAGCCCAGATGGACGGCGCGATCCTGGTC
Organism: Pseudomonadota bacterium; assembly: GCA_040388215.1. Classification (GTDB taxonomy): domain Bacteria; phylum Pseudomonadota; class Alphaproteobacteria; order Sphingomonadales; family Sphingomonadaceae; genus Sphingomonas. Next base: position 87,789 of record JAZKCH010000017.1, read on the forward strand.
GTGTCGGCCACCGATGGCCCGATGCCGCAGACCCGCGAGCACATCCTGCTCGCCCGTCAGGTCGGCGTGCCGACGATGGTCGTGTTCATGAACAAGGTCGATCTGGTCGACGACGAGGAAATCCTCGAGCTGGTCGAGATGGAAATCCGCGAGCTGCTCAGCTCGTACGACTTCCCGGGCGACGACATCCCCGTGATCCCGGGTTCGGCCGTTGCCGCGCTGACCGACAAGACGCCTGAGATCGGCCATGACGCCGTGCTCAAGCTGATGGCAGCCGTCGACGAGTACATCCCGCAGCCCGAGCGTCCGCTCGACAAGCCGTTCATGATGCCGATCGAAGACGTGTTCTCGATCTCGGGTCGCGGCACGGTCGTCACCGGCCGCGTCGAGACCGGCATCGTCAAGGTTGGCGAGGAAGTCGAGATCGTCGGCATCCACCCGACCGTCCGCAAGACCACGGTCACGGGCGTCGAGATGTTCCGCAAGCTGCTCGACCAGGGCCAGGCTGGCGATAACGTCGGCGCGCTGATCCGCGGCGTTGCACGCGACGAAGTCGAGCGTGGCCAGGTGCTCTGCAAGCCAGGCACGATCAAGCCGCACACCGACTTCAACTCGGAAGTGTACGTGCTGTCGAAGGAAGAGGGTGGCCGTCACACGCCGTTCTTCGCCAACTACCGCCCGCAGTTCTACTTCCGTACGACGGACGTGACCGGCACCGTCGAGCTGCCTGAGGGCACCGAGATGGTCATGCCAGGCGACAACGTGTCGCTCGGCATCAAGCTGATCGCACCGATCGCCATGGACGTGGGCCAGCGCTTCACGATCCGCGAAGGCGGCCGTACCGTCGGCGCAGGCGTTGTCAGCCAGATCGACAAGTAAGCATCTTCTCCTTCGGGAGGTGATCGGAAAGAGCCCGGCTTCTCGCGAGAGAGGCCGGGCTTTTTCGTGTTTGAAGAGGGACGTTCGGAGGTGGATCGATCAGATCGATTTGCGCCGCCCGTCATCGCCCGACAGCGACCATGACGACTGGCGATGCCGAGCAGATCGGATACAGTCACTCCATGAGAGGAATCGCGACACTGGTAGCGCTCTGCCTGTCGACGTCGGCGACCGCGGATGTAGTGACAGGGCCTAGCCAAGGTTACATCGAGTCGGTTGAGTTCGGCGAGGCATCGTTCCTTACGACGTACCGTACGCCGAATGGAATACCGTACCAGCGCGGTCTCGGTCGTGATGCAGGGATCACGCGTCACGCCGTCAGCTGGGCGCCGAACGCGCTTCCGGTGTATGTAGAGACAGGGCGGGATGCGCGCGGCGGGTATCTGCTGATGTCCACGCTGCTTGCTGACGCCGATGGTCGCTCTGCATGCTGGACGGTGATGGCCGTCACAGAACGTGGCGCGGCACTCCGTGCGCGGCTTGATCGCGAGCTCGCACGCTGGGCAGGCGGTTGCTTGTCCGTACATACGGTTGGCATCGAGCGCGTGATCGCACGATGGAAGGCGGCACAGCGGGATATTAACGGTGGGCTGACCCGCCTGAGCGCTGTCGGGCGTACGCGCTACTTGGTGGACATGGCTGACAGTGAAGGACGCATTCTTGGGTTGCCGTCATTCTTGCCGCAACAGATCGATCAGTCGGTACTGGACGCGATCGCTGATCGGTGTGAGTTGCCGCGCACCAACTTGTACAAGCGGGAACAGGGAGGCATCAGCTTCCGCCCGCGCGTCACCGGAGCGCAGGAGAGCAGCGCCGATGCTCGTGCCAACGGTTGTGTCACAAGGGCAATCGCGTATCTGCCCGGCGCACAATGACGGCCACTTTCCTCGCGACCCTCCCCCGCTAGGGGGAGGTGGCGCCGGAGGCGTCGGAGGGGAGGGGGCGATTAGCTCCCGATGGTGGTTCGGGGTTGGAGTGCGGTGGACGTGATCTGGCGGAGGACGTCGTCGAGGTTGGCTAGCATTTCTCGGGCTGGGTAGCGGAGGACTTGGATGTTTTGGGCGTTCAGCCAGGCGTCGCGGGTTGCGTCTCGTGCCGGGCGGTTGCCGTGGTTGTGGGCTTCGCCGTCGACTTCGATCGCGAGTCGGGCTGGGGCGCAGTAGAAGTCCAGAACGTAAGGGCCTGCTGCGTGTTGCTTTCGGAAGCGTAGGCCTTCTTCGTTAGCTCGTAGCGCGAGCCAGAGGGCGATCTCGGGCGGGGTCATCTGTTTCCGCAGGCGTTTGGCGTTGCTGCGACCGGGTAGGGATCCTTCGAGCCGCATCGCTTGCCTCCCCCTCCGTCACGCTTCGCGCGCCACCTCCCCCTAGCGGGGGAGGATCAAGTAGCGGGGCGATCTTAGCGGCGAAGCGTCGACATCTACAATCCTCCCCCGCCAGGGGGAGGTGGCGCCGTAGGCGGCGGAGGGGGAGGATAGGGCCCCGTCCGATGATGTCCCATTCCTTGCTCGTAACCGGCGAAAACCCGCAACCCCCGGTTGCATTTCAACCGACTCTCCCGTAATGGCCCGCCTTCGGTTTAAACATCAACCAGCAAGAGCCCGGAAACGGGCCCGCTCTTTCGCATCGGTAGGGACTATGGACAGCAATATCCGCATTCGTCTGAAGGCGTTCGATCACCGTGTGCTCGATCAGGCCACTGGCGACATCGCCGACACCGCACGCCGCACCGGCGCGCTCATCCGCGGTCCGATTCCCCTTCCGACGCGCATCGAAAAGTTCACCGTGAACCGCGGCCCGCACATCGACAAGAAGTCGCGCGAGCAGTTCGAGGTGCGCACGTACAAGCGTATGCTGGATATCGTCCAGCCGACGCCGCAGACGGTCGATGCGCTGATGAAGCTGGACCTCGCCGCTGGCGTTGACGTCGAGATCAAGCTCGCCTAAGGGCTGGCGCGGTGCGGTCGACCGGTAACGGTCCCGCGCCGTTCGACATTGGGATACCGCCGTCGGTGAAAACCGACGGGGCAGCGTCCCCCGTCACGCTTCCGCATTTGCAGAAGCACCAGCCCGGGACGGGGGCACGTTTCGTATTTACCGGGTTGAACCGACTCCATTCAGGGCATTTGCCGGGAATGGGGTCAGGTGGACGCATCATGGAGCTCGCTCCGGACATGGTCCGCAAGCCCCCGAGGAATAGTCCGACGGGGCCTCTGTCTAGGAAGGGACAAGATCATGCGTACTGGCGTGATCGCGAAGAAGATGGGGATGACCCGCCTGTTCCAGGAAGATGGTCGGCACGTGCCGGTCACCGTTCTGGCACTCGAAGGCAATCAGGTCGTTTCCGTTCGCGAAATGGATCGTGACGGCTACACTGCCGTCCAGCTTGGTGCAGGTGTCGCCAAGTCGAAGAATGTCGCAAAGCCGCAGCGCGGTCATTTCGGCAAGGCCGAAGTGGAGCCCAAGGCTGTCGTCCATGAGTTCCGTGTGAACGCAGACGGCCTGCTCGACGTCGGCGCCGAGATCTCGGCCGACCACTACGTCGCAGGCCAGATCGTCGATATCCAGGGCAAGACCCAGGGTAAGGGCTTCCAGGGCGGCATGAAGCGTTGGGGCTTCGGCGGTCTGCGGGCAACCCACGGCGTGTCGGTCTCGCACCGTTCGCTCGGTTCGACCGGTCAGCGCCAGGATCCGGGCAAGGTCTTCAAGAACAAGAAGATGGCCGGCCACATGGGCGACAAGTATCGCACCCAGCAGAACCTCGAGATCGTATCGACGGACGTCGAGCGTGGTCTCCTGTTCGTCAAGGGTTCGGTTCCTGGCTCCAAGGGCGGCTGGCTCTTCGTCAAGGACTCGGTGAAGGTCGCGCGCCACGCCGACGCACCGTTCCCCGCCGGTCTCAAGACCGCAAACAGCAACACCGCAGCAGACACGCCGGCCGAAACGACCGACGCACCTGCAGCCGACGGCCAGGAGGGCTGAGCGTGAAGATCAAGGTTTCATCTTTCGCCGGCACTGACGCAGCGGACATCGAGCTCAACGACGAGGTCTTCGGCCTCGATCCGCGCGCCGACATCCTGCACCGTGTCGTCACCTGGCAGCTCGAGAAGCGTCGCGAGACGGCTCGTGGCACCCGTGAGCGCGCAGACGTCGCTCGCACCGGCAAGAAGTTCGGTCGCCAGAAGGGCGGCGGTACGGCTCGTCATGGCGATCGTCGCGCACCTGTGTTCATCGGTGGTGGTAAGGCTCACGGCGCACGCGTCCGTGACTTCAACCCGTCGCTGAACAAGAAGGTTCGCTCGCTCGGCCTGCGGATGGCGCTCAGCAGCCACGCCAAGGCGGGTTCGCTGGTCATCATGGACAGCCTGGCTGTCGAGGGTGGCAAGACCAAGACGCTGCAGGGCGATCTCGCAAAGCTCGGCTTCGGCAAGCGTGCGCTCGTCATCGACGGCGACATGGTCGACACCAGCTTCGCATTCGCTGCGGGCAACCTGTACGAAGTGAACGTGATGCCGGCTGCCGGCGCGAACGTTTACGACATCCTGAAGCATGACACGCTGGTGCTGACGCGCGCCGCTGTCGAAAAGCTGGAGGCGCGCTTCCATGGCTAAGAAGCAGAAGGCGGGCATCGATAATCGTCATTACGACGTTATCCTGGCCCCGCACATCACCGAGAAGACGACGACCCTGTCGGAGTTCAACGCGGTTGTGTTCAAGGTATCGAACGATGCCACGAAGCCCGAGATCAAGGCGGCCGTCGAGGCGCTGTTCGACGTGAACGTCGTCGGCGTGAACACGCTCGTCCAGAAGGGCAAGACCAAGAAGTGGAAGGGCACGAACTACTCGCGCTCCGACATGAAAAAGGCAATCGTGACGTTGAAGGACGGTCAGTCCATCGACGTGACGACGGGGATCTGAGGCCATGGCACTCAAGCATTATAATCCGACATCGCCGGCACGCCGCGGTCTCATCCTGGTCGACAAGTCGTCGCTCTGGAAGGGTCGCCCCGTCAAGGCGCTGACCGAAGGTAAGCACAAGACCGGCGGTCGTAACAACAAGGGCCATGTGACCTCGCGCGGCATCGCCGGCGGTCACAAGCAGAAGTACCGCTACATCGACTTCAAGCGTCGCAAGTGGGACGTCGAAGGCACCGTCGAGCGGATCGAGTATGATCCCAACCGCACCGCGTTCATCGCCCTGGTCAAGTACCCGGACGAGGAACTCGCCTACATCCTGGCGCCGCAGCGTCTGGCCGTCGGCGACAAGGTCCTCGCGGCCAAGAAGACCGACGTGAAGCCAGGCAATGCCATGGAACTCGGTCAGATGCCGGTCGGCACCATCGTCCACAACGTGGAGATGAAGCCGATGAAGGGTGGCCAGATCGCCCGTTCGGCCGGCACGTACGTGCAGGTCGTCGGTCGCGACAAGGGCATGGTGATGGTCCGCCTCAATTCGGGCGAGCAGCGCTACATCCGCAGCGAGTGCATGGCGACGGTTGGCGCGGTTTCGAACCCCGACAACCAGAACCAGAACCTGGGCAAGGCAGGGCGTTCGCGCTGGCTTGGTATTCGTCCGCTCACGCGCGGCGTCGCCAAGAACCCGGTCGACCATCCGCACGGCGGTGGTGAAGGCCGTACCTCGGGTGGCCGTCATCCGGTTACGCCTTGGGGCAAGCCGACGAAGGGTGCGCGCACGCGTCATAACAAGTCGACCGACAAGATGATCATCCGGTCGCGTCATTCGACGAAGAGGAAGGGCTAACATGGCTCGTTCAGTCTGGAAGGGCCCCTTCGTGGACCTTCATCTGCTCAAGAAGGCAGAAACCGCCCAGGACACCAACGCGCGTTCGCCGATCAAGACCTGGTCGCGTCGCTCGACGATCCTGCCGTCGTTCGTGGGTCTCACGTTCAACGTCTATAACGGCCGCAAGTTCGTGCCCGTCTCGGTCAACGAAGACATGGTCGGCATGAAGCTCGGTGAGTTCGCGCCCACGCGCTACTTCCCCGGCCACTCCGCCGACAAGAAGGGCAAGCGCTGATGTCTAAGCAAGTCAGCCCGCGCAAGGTCGCGGACAACGAGGCGCTTTCGGTCGGTACGCAGATCCGTGGTTCCGCGCAGAAGCTCGGCCTCGTGGCTGCGCTGATCCGTGGCAAGAAGGTCGGCGATGCGATGAACATCCTCGCCTTCTCGACCAAGGGCATGGCGATCGAAGCGCGCAAGGTGCTGGCCTCGGCCATCGCCAACGCCGAGAACAACCATAACCTCGACGTCGACGCCCTCGTCGTTGCCGAGGCTTCGGTCGGCAAGTCGATCACGATGAAGCGCTTCGCTACCCGCGGCCGCGGCAAGTCGACCCGCATCCTCAAGCCATTCAGCCGTCTGCGCATCGTCGTGCGCGAGCAGGAAGAAGCATAATGGGTCAGAAGAGCAACCCCATCGGTCTGCGTCTGCAGATCAACCGTACCTGGGATAGCCGCTGGTACGCCGAAGGCGCCGACTATGGTCGGCTCCTGCTCGAGGATCTGAAGATCCGCGCATTCATCATGAAGACGCTGCCGCAGGCCGCGATCTCCAAGGTGGTCATCGAGCGTCCGGCCAAACTGGCCCGTATCTCCATCTTCGCTGCACGCCCTGGCGTGATCATCGGCAAGAAGGGTGCGGACATCGAGAAGCTGCGTTCGACGATCGGCAAGATGACGTCGTCGACCGTGTCGCTGAACATCGTCGAGATCCGCAAGCCGGAAGTCGATGCGCGTCTTGTCGCGCAGGGCATCGCCGATCAGCTCGAGCGTCGTATCGCTTTCCGTCGCGCCATGAAGCGTGCGGTCCAGTCGGCGATGCGTCTCGGTGCCGAGGGCATCCGGGTGAACTGCGGTGGCCGTCTTGGCGGCGCCGAGATCGCACGGTCGGAGAGCTATCGTGAGGGTCGGGTTCCGTTGCACACGCTGCGCGCGAACATCGATTATGCCGAGGCTACGGCGCACACGTCCTACGGCGTTTGCGGCGTGAAGGTCTGGGTCTTCAAGGGCGAGATTCTCGGCAACGATCCGACGTCGTACGACCGCATCATGATGGAGGCTCAGACCTCCGGCGTGCGGCCGCAGCGCGACGATCGTCGCTAAGGGGCAGGAACAGACATGCTGCAACCAAAAAAGACCAAGTTCCGGAAGGCCTTCAAGGGCAAGATTTCGGGCGACGCCAAGAGTGGCTTCTCGCTCAATTTCGGCTCCTACGGCCTCAAGGCGATGGAACCCGACCGGATCACCGCACGCCAGATCGAGGCGGCCCGCCGCGCGATCACGCGTCACATGAAGCGCCAGGGGCGTTTGTGGATCCGCATTTTCCCAGACCTTCCGGTCTCGGGAAAGCCAGCCGAAGTCCGCATGGGTAAGGGCAAGGGCGCGCCGGAATACTGGGCCGCTCGCGTCAAGCCGGGTCGGATCCTGTTCGAGCTCGACGGCGTCGACGGCAAGATCGCCGCCGAGGCGTTCGAGCGGGCGGCCATGAAGCTGCCGATCAAGGTAAAGGTCGTTGCCCGCCTGGGCGACACCTCGCATCTGGGAGGCGAGTAAGATCATGGCTCGTATCGACGACATGAAGACCAAGAGCGACGACCAGCTGTCGGAGTCGCTCGGCGAACTGAAGCGCGAGCAGTTCAACCTGCGCTTCCAGGCCGCCACGAACCAGCTCGAAAAGCCGAGCCGCGTTCGTGAGGTCCGCCGCGACATCGCTCGCATCAAGACCCTGCAGGCTCAGCGCACCAGCGCTGAAGCCGCGAAGTAAGGAACGTATCATGCCGAAGCGCGTGCTGACCGGTCTGGTCGTGTCCGACAAGGGCGACAAGACGGTGGTCGTGAACGTCGAGCGTAAGGTGAAGCACCCGCTCTACGGGAAGATCATCCGTCGCTCGAAGAAGTATCATGCTCATGACGAGAGCAACGAGTTCAAGCAGGGCGAGACCGTGCGGATCGAAGAGACCGCACCGATCTCCAAGCTGAAGACCTGGAAGGTGATCGAGCGGGTCAACACCCACGCGACGCCGGAGCGGGCTTCGGCCGAGGGCTGAACTGGTACGCTCCAAACCCCGTCATCCCAGCGAAAGCTGGGATCTCGTGGTGAGGGGCGATCGGCTCGAACAGGGATACCCCAGCTTTCGCTGGGGTGACGGGTTTGAGTTAAGAGGGCAGGGGGGAAACCTCCTGCGCTCTTGTTTTCGTAAACGGGAACGGCTAAGCGGCCGCTCCTCCCCGCTGCGGTTCGTCCGTGGCGGGGTGATTTTTTAGGCGGGGTTCGGTCGGTATCGACCCCAGAGACAGAGAAGGGATACGGATCCATGATCCAGATGCAGTCCAATCTCGACGTCGCTGACAACAGCGGCGCGAAGCGGGTGCAGTGCATCAAGGTGCTTGGGGGTTCCAAGCGTCGTGTTGCAGGCGTTGGCGACATCATCGTCGTCAGCATCAAGGAAGCGCAGCCACGTGGCCGTGTGAAGAAGGGCGACGTTCACCGCGCGGTGATCGTGCGTACCGCCAAGGATATCCGCCGTGCAGACGGTACGGTCATCCGCTTCGACGGCAATGCCGCGGTGCTGGTCAACAAGAACGAGGAGCCGATCGGCACCCGTATCTTTGGCCCAGTCGTTCGCGAGCTGCGCGGCAAGAAGCACATGAAGATCATCAGCCTCGCGCCGGAGGTGCTGTAATGGCGTCGCAGCGTATCAAGAAGGGTGACAAGGTCATCGTCCTGTCCGGCAAGGACAAGGGCAAGACCGGTGAAGTCACCGTCTCCATGCCGAAGACCGACAAGGTCGTCGTATCGGGCGTCAACATCGCCGTGCGCCACACCAAGCCGACTCAGGGTGACCCGCAGGGTGGCCTGATCCGCAAGGAGGCACCGATGCACGTTTCGAAGGTCGCGCACGTGACCGCCGACGGCAAGCCGACCCGCGTCCGCTTCGAGGAGCAGGACGGCAAGAAGGTCCGCGTCGCCGTCAAGACCGGGGAGAAGATCAATGGTTGATCAGAACACTGGCCCAGAGACCCAGGGCGAGAACACCGGCACCGAGGCCGTCTACGTCGCGCGCATGCGCAAGCTGTACGACGAGACGATCATCAAGGCGATGACCGAGAAGTTCGGTTACAAGAACGTCATGGAGATCCCCCGGCTCGACAAGATCGTGCTGAACATGGGCGTCGGCGAAGCCACGCAGGACAAGAAGAAGGTCGACCAGGCTGCTTCCGAAATGGAGCTGATCG
>JAZKCH010000018.1:0-30971 GCA_040388215.1 Pseudomonadota bacterium
TCGATCGATTGATGCCGGCGCGACGCTGGACCCCGTCGCGGTATCGCGCGCTGCTACGGGCGCGTGGCCCGCGCTCGGTCCAGTTCAGGACGCGCGCCGCGATCCTGGTCGGGGCGATCCTCATCGGCGTTGTCGCGACCGTATTTGCCGAGGCGGCGGACTGGGCGGCGTCGGTCTTCGCCGGCTATGCGACGCATTGGCACTGGTTGCCGCTGCTGACGACACCGCTGACCTTCATGGTGCTGGTCTGGCTGACCCGTCGCTATGCGCCGTTGGCGCGTGGATCGGGCATCCCCCAGGTGATCGCCGCGCAGGCCGACCCCAACGAGGCGACCCGTACGCTGATCTCGCCGCGCACCGTCGCCGCAAAGGCGGTTTTGACGATCGGCGCGGTGCTGGGCGGCGCATCGGTCGGCCGCGAAGGACCGACCGTCCAGCTCGCCGCGGCGGTGATGGGCGCGACGCACCGCCTGGTCCGGGTGCCGTTGCGGGGTGGCGTACTGATCGCCGGTGGCGCGGCGGGCGTCGCGGCGGCGTTCAACACGCCGCTTGCCGGATTGTTGTTCGCGATCGAGGAACTGGCGTCGGCCTATGAACAGCGCGTGACGTTGCTGGTGCTCGCGGCGATCGTCATTGCCGGAATGGTCGCACAGTCGGTGCAGGGCGACTATATCTATTTCGGCGCGATCGGTGCGCACATGCCGCTGCTGTCCGCCTTGCTGGTCGCGCCGGTCGCGGGGATCGCCGGGGGCATGGCCGGTGGCCTGTTCTCACGGACGCTGCTGGCGATGGCGCTCGGGCGCAACCGCGTGACGGGCTGGACTCGCGCCAACCCGGTGAAATTCGCCGGGGCGTGCGGCGCCGTCGTCGCGCTGCTCGGCGTGTTCACCGGGCTCACCTGGGGCACCGGCTATTCCGCCGCGCGCGCGATGATCGTCGGGACCGATGCGCCGCTCTGGTTCGGGCCCGCGAAGTTCGTCGCGACCGCGGCGACCGCGATTGCGGGGCTGCCCGGCGGCATCTTCGCCCCCTCGCTGGCGGTCGGCGCCGGGGTCGGCAACCTGCTCCGCGAGATCTTCCCTGGCGAACCCGCGAGCGCGATCGTGATCCTCGGCATGGTCGCCTATTTCGCCGGCGTCGTTCGCGCGCCGCTGACCGCGGTGATCATCCTGTCCGAAACCACCGCCAGCCGCGGTCTGATGCTGCCGATGTTCGCGACCGCCTTCATCGCCGACGCTGCCAGCCAATGGGTCTGCCGCGAGAAACTCTACCACGGCCTCTCCAAGGGCTTCGCTATGCCAACCCAGGCTCTGCCCGCGGTAGGAAAATGACGGTCGGAGCGTGACGAGGGTAGCGTAATGTCAGGGGCCGATATCGATCGCCTGGGCCTCAGCCCGCTTCGCCGACGCCTTGGCGAACCCGAGCTGTTCCGCGATCGGATCGTTCCAGCCATAGGGGTCGGTGCGGAACGCAACCCGCCCGCCGTCGTCGACATAGACATTATGGTACAGCAGCCGGACCGGGATACGGCGTGGCAGCGGCACGAAGGTCATCTCGCCCGACGCCTGCGCCGTCTGCCACGCTTCGGTGACGCCCTCGTCCTCGGCGAGCATCGTCGCGAACCCCAGCGCATCCTCGACCCGGACGCAGCCGTGGCTCAGATGACGCTGGCTGCGCTCGAACAGACCCGGCGCGGACGTGTCGTGGAGATAGATCGCCTGGTCGTTCGCCATGTCGAACTTGACCAGCCCCAGCGCGTTGCTCGGCCCCGGCTGCTGGACGATCCAGCCATCGCGCAGCACCATGTTGTGCGCAGCGAGATAATCCTCGCCGACATTGGCCATTTCGCCGTTCTGGATCGACTTGGGCACCGTCCAGGTCGGATTGGCGACGAGGCGATAGATCGGCGACGACAGCGCCGGCGTCTCGCGCCCGGGCTCGCCGACGATCACCTTGCGCTGGTCGACCACCGCACCGTCGCGGTAATAGCGGAGTTGCGCGGCGGCGGTGTTGACGTCGATCCGCGTAGCTGGCGGCGTCCGCGTGAGCCAGCGCCGTCGCTCGAGCCCCACGGCGAGCGCACGTGCCCGGTCGCCGGCGCCGAGGTTGAGCACCTTCAACGTCTCGGGCCCGACTACCCCGTCCGCGGCAATGCCGTAATCGGTCTGCAGCCCCTTCAAGGCCTCGGCAATCGCCTGTGTGTACAGCATCGGCGGCTGCGTCGGCGCGACCGGCATGGGAGCGGGCGGGGCAGGGACCAGTGGATTTCCTGCCACCGACAGGGGGTCCGTTACGGTCGGCAGATACCCGCTCTCCACAAGTTGTTCGACGATCGTCGGCACACGCACGTCGCGATTGCCGACGCGGATCACGCCTGACGGGATTGCCTGCACCGGCGTTGCGGCGGTCGCCTTGGCGCTGAACGCGAGATACGCGTCGGACAGCGCCTTATACTCCGGATCCTGCGGCGCCAGTCCGTCGAACCACGCGACGAGATCGCCCTTGGCCAGCGCACGCGCCAGACCGGCGGCAAGGTCCGGCTTGGGCCGCGGCAGCGTGTAGACCTCGTGCAACGATGCTGGATCGACGCGACCCTGCGCGAGCGCATTGGCGTAATCGAGCGCGGCTTTCGTGCGGGCAACGTCGTCGACTTCCGCCGGGTCCGCGAGGAACGCGATCCGGTCCAGACCGTGGCGCGCGCGGTCGGCAAGCACGCGGTCGAAGGCCTCGATATTGCTCGCCGACCAGACCGCGCGCCGCCCGGTCTTGGCATGGACGGTACGGCTTACAGGATCGGTAACCGCCTGCTTGGTGACAGCGATCGGTCGTTCTGCGGCGGTATCAACGCGTTGGTTGGCGGCGTCCTGAGCAAAGGCGAACCCTGCCGGGAGCAGGGTAACGAACGGCGCGGCGGCCAGAAACAGCCGCGCGCGCAATGTCTTGACTATCATCTTCGCCCAACGCCCCGGCTGCCCGATCGTCTCACTAAGGATGACGATTTCCTCGTCGACATCACCCCAGTCACTTTTGAGCCGTCAGATCGGGTTGCGGCCGAACATGCTCGAACGTTTCATTCGCTACGCTTGGGCGCGGCGTTCCATTCGGCGACCTTCGTCCGCGTCGCGGCGAGCATGGCATCGAGGGCTGCCCGATCGTACGCGTTTCCGTGCACCACCACCATTCGGATCGCCCGCGTCGCCGCGATCGACTGCAGGGGGTTGCGGTCGAGGAGTACGAGATCCGCCACTTTCCCTTGTGCAATGCTTCCGTAGCGATCCATTTCACCGAACCATGCCGGACCGGCGCGAGTGGCTGAGGCGAGCGCCTGGGACGGCGTGAGGCCGTATTTTACGTACAGAGCCAGTTCGTCGTGCAGGCCTATGCCCGGATAGTCGTAGCTGTTGAGAAAACCCGCATCGGTGCCGGCCATGATCGTCACGCCGGCCCTTTGGAGCATCGGCAGGATTCCCGCGACGCGATCGAAATGGCCGTGGCGGGCATCGATCTCGGCCGGCGTGGCGGTCGCCGCACGCTGGATGCGCCAGTCGTAGGTCTTGCGCAGGCCGGGACCGATATAGGCGAGATACGGATCGTTCGCGTGTTTCGAAGTGTCGAGATGGGCAGTGATATGGCTGATATTGAGCGTCGGGGTGACGAAGACGCCCTTCGCGGCGAGGCGGCTATACGCTACCGTCGCGGTGGCAGGATCGAAGCCGCTGTCGATCCGGCGGTTGGCTTCGGCGCGGTCTATGCGCCCTGCGGCGAAGTCGGTGGCGATCGCGGCCTCGTCCTTCACGCCGGCCTTATAGGCGTAGTCGAGATGCTCGATCGAGCTGATGCCGGCGTCGACTGCCTGACCGACGGTATCCTGCATCGGAATGTGCCCCGACACGCGCAGGCCCGCGGCGCTTGCGCGCGACACCGCGTACAGGAAAAGCTTCGGATCGAGCGTGTTATCGGTGATCTTGACAAAATCGACGCCGACCGTCTTCTCGTGTGCGATGGCCCTGTCGACATCGGCGCGGCTGCCGACCTCGATCGTTCCTTTCCAGATCGGCTTGATGCCTTCGAGCTTGGCACCTGACGTCAACAGCCGCGGGCCGAACAGCGTGCCGCGTGCGATCTCGTCGCGCCATCCAAGTACCTGTTCGGGCAGGTCGCCCGAACAGTCGCGGATCGTCGTGATGCCGTGAGCGATGTAGAGCGGTAGCAGCGCCTTGTTTTCCTCGATCAGATCGGGGCCGCCGCCGAAGTGGACGTGCATGTCCCACAGGCCTGGAATGAGGTAGCGCCCCTTGCCATCGATAACGGTGGCGGTCCGCCACCGTCGCGCAACCTGTCCGTCGGCGCCGACCGCGACGATCGTGCCGTTGCGCCAGGCGACGGCCTGGCCGACTGTTTCCCGCCCATGTTCGACATCGACGATCGTAACGTGGCGAATGATGGCGTCTGCACGCTGGGCGGCGACGGGAACAGCGGGTGTCGCCAACATGGCGAAGACAGCAAGGGTCACTCTCATACGCCGGATATCCCTACGAAGATTCTGATGATCGACCTGGGATCGCCAGCCCGTTGGTGGGCTGGGGTACAGATCGCTCCCGTTCTACGGCCATATGGTCCGCAATGGCGCCCGCTGTCGTCCACCAGATGCGCGGATCGGCGGCCTCTCTCAACCGTGTCAGCACCCGATCGAGATGAAGCGCGCGATGGGGCTGCCCCATGATGTACGGATGGAGCGCGATACCCAGCACCAGGGGGCGACGGTCGGACTCGCTCAGGAGTTGTTCGATGGCGTCCTCGATCATCCCGGCGAAGCGCGCCGCTTCCTGATGGCGGCCGATGATCGCGGGGATGTCGTTGATCTCCTGCGAATAGGGAATCGACAGGATTCCCGTGCCGCTGCGCGTTTCCAACCGCGTCGGCTGATCATCATGCGCCCAATCGAGAACATAGTCGAACCCCGCTTCGTCGAGCAGATCGGGTGTATGCTGGCTCTCCGAGATCCACGGCCCTAGCCAACCACGCGGACGAACGCCGATGGCGGCGAAGTCCTCGAGCGTCTGCGCGATCATCGCTCGCTCTTCGTTCTCGCGCATATCCCCCTGAGCGTGGGCATTGGTACGACCATGCGCCGCAATCTCGTCGCACCGGTCCCGGCATGCCTCCGCAAGCCCTGGACAGTGCGTGATGATCGCGCTGTTGACGAGCGCGGTCGTAGTGAGTTCGAGCCGGTCGAACATCTCCATGAAGCGCCACGCGCCAACGCGGTTGCCATAATCGCGCCATGCAAAGTTCATGACGTCGGGATCGGTCTTGGCGGGCGCGAGCGTTGCGCCCAACCCATCGCCGAAAGCGAACACTTCGTGATTGACGCCGAGATAGACCGCCAGGCGGCGACCTTCCGGCCAGCTGTAGTCGGGGCGCCCGACGATCGGCCGGTACGCGTACCGGTCGTGATGCGGAAGCTGCGTCATGGACGCCTCGCCGGGCCGCGAACGTGCGTGATCGCTTCGGTCGGCATGTTCGCGGTGATCGCCGCCGACAGGGAAGGGACTGAACTCGACATGGTCGTGGGACCTTTATGATAACCGGCAGTACGGCGAACCAAACTGTGCCGGCTGTGATCAGTTGCCGCGGTAGGTCGAATAGCCATAGGGGCTGACGACCACGGGTACGTGATAATGTCCGTTCTTGTCGGTGACGCGGAAGGTCAACGTGATCTCGGGAAAGAACGGCATCGCCGACGCATCCGGATAGCGCGACATATCGAATTGCAGCCGGTAAATTCCGGCGTCGAACGACGTGGGGTCGCCGAAGCTGCGGACGCGACCATCGGCGTCGGTGGTCGCGGTGCCGACCGTCTGCCAGCGTCCATCGCCGACACGCTTCGAGAGGATCACGGGGACGGCCTTGCCGCCGACGCCCTTGGCCAGATCGAGGACATGGGTAGAGATATCCGCGGCCGCGGCAGGCGTGGCCGTCACGCCGAGCAACAGCGCCAGTGCGATGATCTTCATGACCGATATCCTTGTTGATCCGCGGATCGGGGGAAGAGTGTATCGAGCCGCGATGGCGTCGATGGCAGAATTGCACCGTGCTGGACGAGGCGACGGCCGCGCGGCGGGGCGGCGACCGCGGCGGCGGCGTTGTCGGCCTCGACGATGACGAATGTCGCGTCGTCGCCGACGTCCATGCCGTATCGTTCGAGCCCCAGGACAGCCGCGGCGTCCGTCGTCGCCATATCCAGCGCGGTTGCAAGGTCGGCGTCGGTGAAGAAGCCGGACCGGTACCCGATCATCATCGCGCGCCCGAGCATGTCGGCATCGCCGTAAGGCCACCAGACGTCACGGATATTGTCGTTGCCGGCAAACACACGCACGCCTGCGCCACGCAGCACGCCGATGGGTGGAAACGCGCGATCGCCGGGTGCGTTGGTCATAATCGCCACGCCGGCGTCCGCCAGGATATCAGCGATGCGGGCCGCTTCATCGGGATCGACATCGCCCAGCGCATAGGCGTGGCTCACCACGACCTGGCCATGCATCGCCGCCGCAGCGGTTCGCGCCGCGATACGGCGGAGCTGTTCGATTCCCTGCCGCCCGGGCTCGTGGAGGTGAATATCGATCTTCACGCCGTGACGCTCGGCAATGCCGAACACCACGTCGAGATGGGCGTCGGCATCGCCGTCGAACGCCGAAGGGTCCAGCCCGCCGACAACGCTAGCGCCCTCGCGGATGGCCGCGTCGAGCAGATCGTCGGTCCCCGGCGATGCAAGGATACCGGCTTGTGGAAAGGCGACGATCTCGACGTCGATGCGATCGCGCCAAGGTTCGCAGGCGGTGATGACGGCATGCAGGTTTGTAAGTTTCAGCGTAGCGTCGATGTCGACATGGGAACGCATCGCTACGGTGCCAAAGCCGTGCGCCTGCGCCAGCAGTGCCTGCGCGCGTTCGGTGACAGGCACCGCGTCCGCGAGCAGCCGCTTCTCGATACCCAGTCGTTCGCCAAGGCTGTCGGCGGGACGATGCGGACGCCAGCGATCACCGACGAAACTCTTGTCGAGATGGATATGACCTTCGACGAAGGCCGGTAGCGCAACGAGGCCGGCCAAGTCCACAACCTCGGCTCCGTCACCCAGCGACTCGAGCGCTATGAACCGACCGCCGGCGACCGCCAAATCGCGGGTCCGGCCATCTTTCAGCAGGGCGTTTCTAAACAGGCGTGGAGCAGCGTCGTCGGGCAAATCGGAAATCCTCGGCGTGGTCGGAATAGCAGATAGAAATACGCCGGCTCATTTACGAATGAGATGTTTGAATGTTTTGTATTCGATAATAGAATGCCGGCATGCTCGATCTCAGATTGCTTCGCACGTTTGTCGCGGTTGCCGATGCCAAGAGCTTTACGGTTGCGGCCGATCGTCTCAATTCGACCCAGTCGACGGTCAGTCAGCATCTTGGCAGGCTAGAGGCTTCGGTCGGGCAGGCGCTGATCGAGCGATCCGCGCGGCCGCTCGCGCCAACGCCAGCGGGCGAGCGATTGCTGGGCTATGCGCGTCGATTGCTGGCGCTGCAGGACGAGGCGCGGCTTTTTCTGGCGGATGCTGTCGGCACGATGACGATCCGCATCGGAGTCCCGGACGACATCGTGACGTCGGCAATGAGCCGTCGGTTTGGGCGCTTTGCCAAGCGACATCGCGAAATCCGGCTGGACGTCACGACCGGTCTCAGTCGTGACCTGAAGAAGCGCTTCCGGACCGGCGAATTCGATATCGCCATCGTCAAGGAGTCGGTGGCTGATGGCGATGCCCGTGCCCATTTCCCCGAACCGCTCGACTGGTTCGAAGCCGTCGACACCTACACGTCGTGGCCGGACCCGATCCCGCTGGTGACGTTTCCGCCGGGCGGACTGTACCGCGACCTGATGATCGAACGGATCGAGCGTGAAGGACGCCGATGGTACATCGCGTTTACCGGCAACAGTCTCGCCAGCGTCCTGTCCGCGATCGAGGCCGGGCTCGGGATATCGGTTCTGCCCGTCAGTACGACCGGTGCGCATGCCGTCCGTAGCAGCACGCTGTTCACTGCCGAAGCACCGTTGGCGCTATCGGTCTACGCGTGGGACTCGGCTGGATCGATCGGGGAGCTTGCCGATGCGATGATCGGTGTGATGGCGAGCCGATAAGTCGCCCACGTCTCCGCGTCCGATAACGTATCAAATCGGAGAGAAGTCACGAACGCCGGATCCGGCTCGCTGACGAGGATATCCTGATCGCGTTGCACGCCACCGCAATCGAACTGCCCGTGTCGATATTCCTGCGAGAAGCCGAGTCGTTGCTGTCCGTGCACCGACGTTCGATGGTTCGTCGAGATTGTCGATGTGCAGGAATCGCTCGTCAGACATAAATCGTGTCGCATCGGATTGGCGATGAATATGCACGGATCGTCAGAGGCGGCTCACGGCAACCGGAGCAGCGCCCCACCGGCACTCCCTGGACATGCGGTACGCGGGATCATCGGCGATCAATGTAATCCTTTACATGGCCGATTGATCGCCATATCCAATGCTCAATGCGGCGCGAAGACGTCGCGAAAGGAGAGGTGGGCATGCTCACGGAAGAGGCGGCTACCACAGTAGTACGCAGCGTCGTTCGGTGCGGTATTCAAGCGAGCGGCAAAGCAAATATACATTTGCATGCGTTATTTCGGCGCAGCCGACGACATGATGTGCCGAGCCTATTCAACGATGACGTCTGAGGGATATCCGCTTAAGGATCATATGATTCTTGCAGATGAATTTAATTACCCTTCATCTCACCAGCAAATATTAGAAATATCTCGAAAGCTTCATCAATTATATTCGTTAATGAATTGAGATATATAGTATTGAGATAAATAGAATTCTTAATATCTACAAAGCAAATAGAAAACAATTGGGCCAATATAGGCCTAATACTGGGAGAAGAAAAATGAGGCTGCTTTCTGCACGGACTTTGTTGCTTGGCACCGTATTCATCGCCGCGCCGGTGTTTGCGCAGGATATGACGACGCCCGCGCCCGAATCGGTGCAGGACGGTACGACCTCTCCTCCTCAGGAGCCCGCATCCACTGCCGCTGCACCGGGTCTGGAGGACGCTGCCGGGGGGGACGACATCGTCGTCACCGGTATCCGCAGCAGCCTTGCCAATTCGGCGCGTGTAAAGCGTGATGCGCAACAGATCGTCGACAGCATCTCTGCGGAGGATGTTGGAAAGTTTCCCGATTCCAACATCGCAGAATCGCTTCAGCGCATTACCGGGGTCGCGATCGACCGGTCCGGCGGCGAAGGCCAATTCATCACCGTTCGTGGTCTAGGGCCGGAATTCAATACCGTACTGGTCAACGGTCGCGTCATGGCGACCGACAATCCGGGCCGCGAATTCTCGTTCGACGTGCTGTCGTCGAACATGATCCAGCGTACCGATGTGTTCAAATCGAACGTTCCGGAGCTTCAGGAAGGCGGCATCGGCGCCACGGTCAACATCATCACCGCGCGCCCGCTGTCGGGGCGGGACGGGTTCCATTTCTCGGCCTCCGTCGGCGCGATCTACGACACCTTGCGGGATAAAGCCGGACCGGATGCGTCAGCTACCGGGTCGTGGACAAATACCGATAAGACTTTCGGCGTCGTGTTGTCGGGGTCCTACACCAAGCGCAAGAACCAGGACGACACCATCGCGATCGACGGGTGGATCAATGGGCGCCCCGATATTATCTCGGTGATCGGCAATACGCCGACGCTGATTACCGGAACCGACCCGCGGTACCCGCAATCGGGCAACGTCAACGTTCCCCAAAGCCTCTATTACCAGCGCACGCAGGAAGAGCGCGAGCGCATCAACCTTGCCGGTGCCGTCCAGTTCAAGCCTCGCGACAATCTCGAAATCACCGTCGACGGCGTCTATTCGAAGTTCACCGTGTCCGGCCTGGCCCGCAAAATGGATAACTTCCTGGCCGCGCCCTATTACGCGCCGACATTTGACAGCAACGGAACGGCGACCGGACTCGGCATGATCGGCGGCGATTTCATCGCCCAGAACCCGCAGTTCCTGGAGGCCAACCGCGACAGGCTGACCAACAACGGCCTCAACGCGAAGATCGACCATGTCTACAATCTGACGCGGCGGGAGTCCGAAAGCTATCAGTTCGGCGGCAACGTCAAATGGAACCCGGCCGAGGACGTCGAAGTGCGGTTGGACGCGTCTGTCACGGGCGCCAACCGTATCTCGCCCAACCAGTATCTCGTGATCGGTGCGTTGCTGCCGTACAGCTACCAGTTCAATCTGAACCCCAGCCAGGGGCTGCCAACGGTATCGTTCGACAATGCGATCATCAACGATCCCAGCCGGATGCGGCTGCATTATATGGGGATCGATACCAACCGGTCGCGCGACCGCGGCTCCGAGTTCCATCTGGATACGAAGTACGACGTGCAGGACTCGGTCCTGAAGTCGGTAATGATCGGCGGGTCCTACACCCAGCGGCGCAAGATCAACCGATCGTTCAACAACAGCGACTCGAACTGCACCTATTGCGGATATCAGGTCCCGATCGCATCGGGCCTCCTCGAGCCGTATGACTGGACGAACCTTCTGGGAGGGGGACAGGCTATTCCGCCCTCGGTGTTCCAGTTCGATCCACAGGCATTCCTTGCATACCTCAACGATCCCGCGACTTTGTCGATCCCGACCAATGGCCGCACGGCCGCACAGCAGGCCGCATTTGCGCAGCAGTTGTTGGCGCTGCCGGGGGGACCGTTTGGCGTGCGCGAGCAGCTGCGCGGCACGGTCAACGTGCAGGAGAAGCTGACGGCGGGCTATATCAGCATGCAGTTCGGCGGCGAGCGTTGGTCAGGAAACGTCGGCGTCCGCGTCATCAAGACCGACGTCCTGTCCTCGGGCTTCGACACGCCCGTCACGAGCATCGCCAACACGCCCGGCGATGATACCCTGCAATATACCTATGGGCCGGCAACCGCGGTGGCGGTGCGCAGCAGCTACGTCAACGCGCTGCCGTCCGCGAACATCCGGTTCAACGTCACGGAGAAGCTGCTCGCGCGCGCGGCGTTCTCACAGACGGTCACGCGCCCGACGCTGACCGATCTCGGCGTCAACAATGATTTCGGTGGTCGCATCTCGGTGCCGCAGTCGAGCGGCGGCAATCCGAGCCTGTTGCCGTTCAAGTCGACCAACTACGACGTCTCGGTAGAATGGTATGTGACCCCGGTCAGCTATTTCAGCGTTGGCGGATTCTACAAGGACCTGAGCAACTTCCTCGAACTCCAGACGCTGCCGGTGAACCGGTTCGGCCGCGTGTTCCAGGACACCCGCACCCGCAACGGGCAAACCGGCTATATCCGCGGCATCGAGGTGGGCGCGCAATATGCGTTCGACTGGCTTCCCGGCTTCGCCTCGGGCTTCGGCGTGACCGGCAACTACACCTATGTGGACAGCAAGGTAGAACGCGATCAAACGCTCGCCGACTTCGATTGCGGCTATAACGGCCTGTCGCCGCATTCCGCCAACGGCAGCGTCTTCTACGAGAAATACGGCATCTCGGCGCGCACGTCGTACAACTGGCGTTCGGACTATCTGCGTCAATGCAGGTCGAGCCAGGGGCGCCCGCGCAACCGTTCCTCGTATGGTCAGCTCGACTTCAACGTCGCCTATGACGTCACCTCGAACTTCCAGGTGTATGTCCAGGGTGTCAACGTTACCAACCAGCGGGTGAACGAATGGTCGGCCGTCGAAGACCGTTTTCTGCTGCTTCAGGAAACCGGCGCACGCTATAATTTTGGCGTACGCGCGAAGTTCTGATCCTCTATCCAACGCCGGGCCACGGCCAAGCCAGATGCGCTTGGCCGTGGTCCGGCGTGGCGCGCTGAACTATAGCGATCGATCAGCGTCGTATGGTGGATCAAGCACCCGGACGGTGTCAGATAGTGAGATGTTTCAACCGGTTTCGCGGTCTGACCCTGGAAGGTGTAAAGACCGGATCGTCTCCGCCACATCGTGGTGCGGAATGGCTCCCTGAGTAGGATTCGAACCTACGGCCACTCGATTAACAGTCGAGAGCTCTACCGCTGAGCTATCAGGGAACGTTGCCGGAGGCGGCTCTATAAACGGCCAGTCGGACGATGCAAGCGGGTTTCTCCGCAAAAATGCAAAGTCCGCGATAAACCGCGGTCAGGAGACGAACTGTTCCATCGTGATCCGATCGTCGAGCGCGTGCTCGGGATCGAACAGCAGCGTCAGTTCGCGCGCGCGGTCCATGCAGATGTCGACCTGCGCGACGTCGCGGATCTCGCGCTGGTCGGCGACCGCGGAAACGGGACGCTTGCCGGGATCGAGCACGCGGATGCCGATGCGCGCCTTGTCGGGCAGGATCGCACCACGCCAGCGCCGCGGGCGGAACGGGCTGATCGGGGTCAGTGCGATCATGCCCGAACCCAGCGGCAGGATCGGACCGTGCGCGGAGAGGTTGTACGCGGTCGAGCCCGCGGGGGTGGCGACGAGGATGCCGTCACAGGCGAGTTCGGGCAGGACGATGCGGTCGTTCACCGTCACCTCGAGGTTTGCGGTCTGGCGGGTCTCGCGAAGAAACGACACCTCGTTGATCGCGGGCAGCGTGTGCGTGCGCCCATCGACGCCGAGCGCGGTCATGCTGAGCGGGACGACCTTGAACGGCTTCGCACGCTCCAGACGGTCTGTGAGACCGTGGTGGCGCCATTCGTTCATCAGGAAGCCGACCGTGCCGAGGTTCATCCCGAAGACGGGCACGGGCGGTTTGCGGCGCTCCAGCATGGCGTGGAGCGTCTGGAGCATGAAACCGTCGCCGCCGAGCGCGATAATCACGTCAGCGTCTTCGACAGGCACCCAGTCGGCCATGTCGGCGAGCTGGGCCTCGGCGGCACGAGCAGGCGGGGTGTTGGACGCGACCAGCGCCCGCCGCTCGTATCGGCTCATCCGCCGGTGACGCTCATGTGGCGTGCGACGGCGGGGCCTTCGCCCTGGCCGATGCGGAAGTCGTGCGCCTTGGGCTTGGCGAACAAGCCGGCGTCGATCGCTTCGTCGAGGCCAGCGGTGCCGCCTTCGCGCAGCGCGTCCTTGAGATCGACCTGATCGTCATGCCCGAGGCACATGTAGAGCTTGCCTTCGGTGGTCAGGCGGACGCGGTTGCAGCCGTCGCAGAAATTGGCGGTCAGCGGCGAGATCAACCCGAGCCGCGTGTGCGTGCCGTCGACGTTCCAGTAGCGTGCCGGGCCGCCGGTCTTGTGCGCGTCGCGGGCGAGCGTGAACTGCTGGCCGAGGTCTTCGAACACCTTGGTCAGCGGCAGGAAGCGGTCGGTGCGGTCCTCGTCGATCGCGCCGAGCGGCATCGTCTCGATCAGCGACAGGTCGAAGCCCTCGTCGCGGCACCAGGCCAGCATCGGCGCGATCTCGTCCTCGTTGAAGCCCTTCAGCGCGACCATGTTGATCTTGATCGCGAGGCCGGCATCACGCGCCGCGTAGATGCCGCCGATCACCTGAGACACGTCGCCGTGGCGGGTGATGTAGCGGAAGCGCTCGGGATCACGGCTGTCCATGCTGACGTTGACGCGGCGGATACCGGCATCGACCATCGCTTCGGCATGCTGCGCGAGGCGCGTGCCGTTGGTCGTCATCGTCAGCTCTTCCAAGCCCGAACCGATATTGTGACCGAGGCGCTGGACAAGCTCTGCTACGTCGCGGCGCACTAGCGGCTCGCCACCCGAAAGACGAATTTTAGTCACGCCGCGTGCGATAAAACGCTCGGCGATGATTGCGATCTCTTCGAGGCTCAGCAACTTGGCGCGCGGCAGGAACGTCATCTGCTCAGCCATGCAATAGCGGCAGCGCAGGTCACAGCGATCCGTTACCGAAATCCGCAGATACTTGATCGTGCGGCCGTGCGTATCCTGCAACGGCTTTTGTTTCAGGGCTGGCACTTCGCTCATCGTAACAGAGCTAGGACGTGGTCGGCCGTGTAACAAGGCCGGATCGGCCGGTAATGGGTCGGCAAATGGATTGGCGGGGGGCGATACGCCAGCTAGGCTCGCACCGATGGAGCAGGGTGCGACGGATATGGAAGACATGCAGACGGCAACGACGCTGTTCGCGGTATCGTTCCGTCAACGCGGTGAAATCGCAGAGATTTTGGCGTGCGCCGGGGTCAGCGCGGACTGGCACGCACAGGTCGTGAGCGATGCCGAAGCGATCGAAAGCCGCTTTCTGGCGAGCGGTGCGGCGGTCGCGCTGATCGATGCGCGCGGGGCGTTCGAAGAGGGGCTGGCGGCGACGCTGTCGCTGGGCGGGCTGATCGCGACCAATGGCGCCGCGCTGTTGGTGCTGGTGTCGCGCGGCGACGTCGGCGCGGTCGGCGAGTTCTTCGATGCGGGCGCGACGCAGTTCCTCACCAGCCCGGCGAGTGACGGGGAACTCGTCCAGGCGTTGCGGTTTGCTGGGCGCCACGCGGTGCGCACCGCAGGCAGCGCGATCGATCGGCGCAGGATCCCCGGCGTGTCGTTGTACGACCGCGAGACCGGTGATGTCCGCCGCTGGATCGTCGGGCGGATCGCCGCCGATCTGCCCGTCGCAGTAGTTCTGGTGTCGTTGTCGCGGCTCGATATCGTTAACGCGGCGCATGGCCGGCCCGCGGTCGATGCGCTGATCGAAGCGGCGGTGCGGCGGACCGAGACGATCGCGCATGCCGCGATCGGTGTCGATTCGATCGTCGCCCGGCTTGGCGGGTCCGAATTCGCGCTGGCGATCGAGGCATCGGGGGCTGCGGTAACCGCGGCGATCACCGCGCTCGATGCGGCGCTCGCGCGACCGTTTCGGGTGGCGGATACGCGCGCGGTGCTCGGGTGCCGGTTCGGCGTGGCGCAGCGTCAGCCGGGCGACGATGCGGCGGCGCTGTTGCGGCGGGCGAGCGAGGCGCTGGCGGAGGCGAAGGTGAGCGACGGGTCGGTGCTGCACGTCGCGCTGCCCGATGGTGTCGCGCCGATCGACGCGCTGGCGATCGACCTGCACCACGCGATCGAGCGCGACGAGATCGATCTGCGCTGGCAGCCGCAGGTGGAGATTGCGAGCGGCAGGATCACCGGGGTCGAGGCATTGGCGCGGTGGAACCACCGGACCTTGGGCCCGCTGGGGGCGGACACGCTGTTCGATGCCGCCGATCGCGCGGATCTGGGCATCGCGTTGTCGGATCATATCCAGCGGCTGGTGCTCGCGCGCGCGGTGGCGTGGCCGGAGGCGCTGGGAACGCTGCGCGTGTCGCTCAACCTGACTGCGGCGGATATCACGCGACCGGGGTTTGCCGCGCTGTTCCTCGCGCGGATCGACGAGAGCGGGTTTCCGCGGGGGCGGCTGACCGTCGAGATTACCGAGACCGGGCTGATCGAGGATCTGGCGGCGGCGTCTGCCTTGCTTGCCGAACTGCGCGGGGCGGGGTGTCGCGTTGCGATCGACGATTTCGGGACGGGCTATTCGAGCCTCGCCTATCTGAAGTCGCTGCCGCTCGATTACGTCAAGATCGACAAGTCGCTGGTCCGCGACATCGACGGCAGCGCGCGTGACCGCGTGGTGGTGGCGGGCGCGATCACGATGGCGCGCTCGCTCGGTCTTGCGGTGGTCGCGGAGGGGGTGGAGACGCCGTCACAGCTCGAACTGCTCGCGGCGGGCGGTTGTGGCTTGTACCAAGGCTTTCTGTTTTCCGAGCCCGTCGACCAAGCGGGGCTGATCGGTTTGATGGGGAGAGAGTGATGCGGGCCTTGATCTTTCCCTTCGCGCTGACGACCGCCGTGGTACCGACGCCGGCACAAGTTCCGGCGGAAACCGCAATTCGCCAGGCGATGGAAGCAAGCGCTGCGGGCTGGAATACGGGCGATCTCGCGCGGTTCATGGCCGTCTATGCCGATGATGCGGTATTCGTGACGCCCAAGGGGTTGTTGCGCGGCAAGGAAGCGATCGCTGCCAAATACCGCCCGAGCTTCCGCGGGGTCGGCAATGCCCGCGGCACGTTGTCGTTCGCGTTCCTGGAGATGCGTGGGATCGATCCGCGCCACGCGATGCTGTTCGCACGCTGGACGCTGACCGGCCCGTCGACCGCGGAGAGCGGGATGACGACTTTGGTCTTCGAACGGCGCGGGACCGCGTGGCGGATCATAGCGGACCACAGCAGCTGAACCCCGAACTGCACCGATACAGGATGACGGAATGACCGAAACGCTCGATCGCACGACCGCGGCGCGGTTCGCCGGGCTGACGCTGGGGCATCTGACGCGCGAATGGCCGTATAAGCTCGATCAGGTGCTCGACGGGCCCGGCGACCTGGCGCTGCCGAAGACGCTCCACCCGGTGTTTCACGGCAGCTTCGATTGGCACAGCTGCGTGCATGGCTGGTGGCAGGTGATGCGATTGGCGCGGCTGTTTCCCGACATGGCGGAGACCGCTGCGGTCGAGGCATTGGCGGACCAGATGCTCGCTCCCGCGCTGATTGCAGGCGAGGTCGCCTATCTCCATCGGCCAGGGACTGGCGGCTTCGAGCGGCCCTATGGCTGGGGCTGGCTGCTCGCACTGCATGACGAACTGGCATTGCGGACCGATCGACCGTGGGCGGCGGCGGTCGAGCCGTTGGCGCGCGCCTTTGCAGGCCGGTTCGCAGCGTATCTGCCGAAGCTCGTCTATCCGGTGCGCAGCGGCAAGCACGACTGCACCGCGTTTGCGCTGATCCATGCGCTGCGTTGGGCCAGGACGCACGATGCGTCGCTTGCTACGCTGATCGAAGGACGTGCACGAAATTGGTATGGCGAGGATCGCGACTATCGGCCGTTCGAACCGAGCGGCGAAGATTTCCTGTCGGCGACGTTGTGCGAGGCGACGTTGATGGGGGGCGTTCTCCATGCCGATTTCGCGGCGTGGCTGGCGGCGTTCCTGCCCGACCCATTTGGTCCAGCGACGGCGTGCCTGCGCACACCTGCAGTGGTCAGCGATCGTTCGGACGGGCGGCTCGCGCATCTCGACGGAGTGAACCTGTCACGGGCGTGGTGCTGGCGAATGATCGCCGACGCGTTGTCCGATCCTGCAGAGGCACGCGCGATCGCCGACGCGCATCTGGCTGAAGCGCTGCCGCATCTCGCCGACGATTACATGGGCGAGCATTGGCTGGCGACGTTCGCTCTGCTGGCGCTGGAGGCCGCCTGATCGCAGGTCGACGCAAGAGAAGGGGTTAGCAGAGCGAACCGTGCTGCCTAAGGTCGCGTTGTCGAACGAAAAAGAGAGTGATGATGCAAAGACGCCTGCCGTTGCTGGCCCTGCTGGCCCTTTCCACGACCGCGCTGGCGCAGACGCCTGCCCCGACTTCGGCCCCGATCCCCGTTGCCGATCCGAATATGTATCTCGAGGATATCCACGGCGCGCGCGCGCTCGAGACCGTCAAGCGGTGGAACACGCGGTCGTTGGCGACGCTGGAAGCCAAGCCCGGCTACGCGCGTTATCGCCAGCGTGCGCTCGACCTGTTGCAGGCCGATCGCCAGATCGCAACACCCGACCAGATCCTCGGCGATCAGGTGCTGAACCTGTGGCAGGACAAGTCGAACGTGCGCGGCCTGTGGCGGGTCGCGTCGCTGGCGTCGTTCACGAGCGGCAAGCCGGTGTGGCGGACGCTGATCGATGTCGATGCGCTGGGCAAGGCCGAGGGCAAGAGCTGGGTGTGGAAGGGCGCAACCTGTCGCTCGCCATCCTATGATCGCTGCATGGTCGCGCTATCGAACGGTGGTGGCGACGCAGTGGTCGAGCGCGAGTTCGACATTCCGTCGGGCAAGTTCGTGGCCGATGGCTTCGTCGTGCCGAGCTTCAAGACCGGGCTCAACTGGGCCGGGCCGAACGCGCTGTACGTCGCGACCGATTTCGGCGCCGGCAGCCTCACCAAGTCTGGTTATCCTCGGACCGTGAAGCGATGGCAGCGTGGTACGCCGCTTGCCTCGGCAACGGTCGTCACGAGTGCGACGGCGGACGACGTGGGGATCGAAACCAACGTCTTCACCGAAGGCGACCGGCGTTACGCAGTCGTTTCACGTAACGTCGATTTCTTCCATTCGAAGCGCAGTCATATCACCGACGACGGCCGGCTGGTGCCGTCGCCGCTGCCCGACGATGCGGTGGTGAACACCGTGCTCGACGGTCGCCTGATCGCGACGCTCGCGTCCGATTGGCGCGGAATACGGAGTGGTTCGGTTGTGGCATACAGCATCGCCGACGTGCTGGCAGGGCGAGCGCCGACGATCGAGCGTGTGCTGGTGCCGACCGTCACGCAGGCGGTGGAGCAGGTCGATTCGAGCAGGTCGGTGCTGTGGGTGAAGATGCTCGACGACGTCTCGGGCCGACTCGTGTCGCTGACGCGCGGCGCGGACGGTATATGGGCGCAGGGCGTCGCGGCGCTGCCGACTGCCTCGACGATCCACCTCGATGCGACGGCGGGCAAGGATGATGTCGCGTTCGCGATGGTCGAGAGCTTCCTCAGTCCGCCCGCGCTCTATGCCGTCCGCCCCAACGCCAAGCCGGTGACCGTCGACACGCTGCCCGCGCGGTTCGATGCGTCCCAGATGCAGGTCGAACAGCGGTTCGCGACGTCGAAGGACGGCACGAAGATTCCGTATTTCCTGGTGCGCAGGAAGGGCACGACCGGACCGGTGCCGGCGCTCGTCCACGCGTATGGCGGCTTCCGCAACGCGCAGACGCCGACCTACCTCGTCGACCAGCCTTACCGCTCGGGCCCCGCCGGTCTGTTCTGGGTCGAGGAGGGCAACGCCTTCGTGCTCGCCAACATCCGCGGCGGCGGTGAATACGGTCCGCGCTGGCATCAGATGCCGCTGCGCGAGAACCGGCAAAAGGCGTATGACGATCTGCACGCGGTCGGCGACGATCTGGTGCGGACCGGTGTCAGCGCAAAACGGAAGATCGCGGTATCCGGCCGGTCGAACGGCGGCCTGCTGGTTGGCGTCGCGATGGAGCAGCGGCCGGATCTGTACGGCGCGATCGTGATGGGATCGCCGTTGCTCGACATGCAGCGCTATTCGCATCTGTCGGCAGGCGCATCGTGGATCGGCGAATACGGCGATCCGGACAAGCCGGCGGACTGGGCGTTCATCTCGCGATATTCGCCGTATCAGAACCTGAAGCGCGGCGTGAAATACCCGACGCCGTTCATCTACACCTCGACCGAAGACGACCGCGTCCACCCCGGTCACGCGCGGAAATTCGCGGCGCGCTTGGAGGCGTATGGCGATCCGTTCTTCTATTACGAGAACCCCGAAGGCGGCCACGCGGCGGGCGCCGACAAGATTGAGGACGCCAAGCGCGCCGCGCTCGTCACCGTCTATCTCAACACCCAACTCGGCACCGCTTCACAGCGCTGATCGTTAGGAACTGGACCATGCGTAACTTCCGTCTGCTAATCGGCGCCGCGCTCCTGGCGCTGCCCGTTTCCTCGATCCCGGCCTCGGCCGTACACGCTGCGGAGAACGCAACGTTCGCGTCGCTGTCGAAGCGCTATGTCGATGGCCTTGCGCGGCTGAACCCGTCGTCGGCGACCGGGCTCGGCGATCACCGCTTCGATGCGCAGGTGACGGATATGTCCGCCGCCGGGCGTGCCAAACGCGAGGCGTTCTCGAAGGCGATGCTCGCCGATCTCCAGCGGATCGATCGGAAAGCCTTGTCGCGCGAAGAGCAGGTCGATGCGGCGCTGCTCGACAACGCGCTGCGCTACGACATCTGGGACACCGAGACGCTCGGCGGGTGGGCGTGGGACCCGCAGATCTACAACGACATCGCCGGCAGTTCGCTCTACTCGCTCGCCGCACGCGATTTCGCGCCGTGGCCACAGCGTCTGAACGCGGCGACCGCGCGGATGGCTGCGCTCCCCGCATTGCTGGCCCAGGCGCGCACGAACATCGTCCCCGCCCGCGTACCGTCGATCTACGCGACGACGGTGGCAAAGCAGAACAGCGGCATCGTCGACATCGCCGAGACCATGCTCGCCCCGCAGAAGAGCGAATTGTCGGCGGCGGACGCCAAGCGGTTCGACGCCGCGCTCGTGAAACTGAAGGCCGCAGTCGCCGAGCATCAGGTCTGGCTCGACAAGACGCTCGTTCCCGGCGCGAAGGGCGACTTCCGCCTCGGCGCTGCGCTCTACGACAAGAAGCTTGGCTTCGCGCTGCAATCCGACCTCACTCGGGCCGAGATCAAGCGCCGGGCGCAGGCCGCGATCGTCGACACGCGCGCGCAGATGTACGCGATCGCGCGGCAGATTTTCGGTGCCAAGAAGGGTGCCATGCTCCTCCCCGACAAGCCGTCCGAAGCGCAGCAACAGGCAGGCATCCAGCTCGCGCTCGAACTCACCTACGCCAAGCGCCCGGCACGCGACGGCATGATCGACGCCTCGACCAAGGCACTGGCGCAGGCGACCGCCTTCGTCCGCGACAAGGGGCTGGTCGGCATGCCCGACAGCCCGGTGAAGATCATCACCATGCCAAAGTTCCAGCAGGGCGTCGCGGTAGCCTATTGCGATTCGCCCGGCCCGCTGGAGAAAAATCTCGGCACGTTCTTCGCTGTGTCGCCGATCCCCGACGACTGGACCGAGACGCAGGCGACCTCGTTCCTCAGCGAATATAACGACTACATGATCCACGACCTCGCGGTGCACGAGGCGATGCCGGGGCATTATCTCCAGCTCGCGCACGCCAACGCGACTCAGTCGACGCTGCGTGCGGTCCTCGGCTCGGGACCGTTCATCGAGGGATGGGCGGTATATGCCGAGGGCATGATGGCGGATGAGGGCTATCTGAACGGCGATCCCTTGTTCAAGCTGACCGTGCTGAAGATGCGGCTGCGCTCGATCTCGAACTCGCTGCTCGACATCGGCATCCACACCGAGGGCATGACCCGCGAGCAGGCGATGCAGCTGATGACCCACACCGCGTTCCAGCAGGAGCGCGAGGCAGCGGGCAAATGGGTCCGCGCCTCGCTCGGCTCGACGCAGCTGCTGAGCTATTTCACCGGCTATTCGGAGCACATGGCGCTGCGGGACGAGGCGAAAAAGCGGCAGGGCGCGGCGTTCGACCTGAAGCGCTACAACGACGCGCTGCTCGCGCATGGTTCGCCGCCCGTCCGCTATGTTCGCGAGCTGCTGCTGGACCTGCCGATCGGTTGACGCTGGCCTGCCTGGGGCGTTCGCGTTCCGGGCAGGTTGGTGGGCCCGGCAGGAATCGAACCCGCAACCTAGCCGTTATGAGCGGCCAGCTCTAACCGTTGAGCTACAGGCCCCACCGGCGCCTGCGTTAGCGCAAGCGATCATCGGGCAAAAGGGCGCAAAGCAAAAGCGCAAAGAAAAAGGGCGCTCCCGAAGGAACGCCCTTTCCGACACTAAATCCTATCGAGCGTAGAAACGCCCGACAGATTTTAGTTCATGTTGTCGGTCTTCTCGTCGGCAGCGTCACGGACGTTGTCGGCAGCTGCGTTCATGTTGTCAGCAGCGTTCTCGAGCACGTCGGTAGCGACTGCGTTCGAGGTGTTGTCCGCCATGGCGTCCATGTTGTCAGCCTGCATTTCCATGTTGTCAGCCAGCATGTCCGCGTTGTTCTCAACGGCGGCGGCTTCTGGCGACTTGCTGCAGGCTGCGACGGACATCAGGCCGGCGGCAGCAGCGATCAGAACGATCTTCTTCATTCGAATGCTCCCAAGCATAGTTTCACTCGCGGCCGACCCGATTGCCGTCGCGAAGTCACGTCAAATAGCGGACCCCGGCGGGCGGTCAATCCGCTAAATTCATCTGTCCGCAAGGTTTGCGGCAGAACGATGACGTTTCGGTTGCAGCGACTGGTCACTTTCCGGGCACGATCGGACCGATTTCCTCAGGCGCATTGGCGACCGTCGCGATCATCGCGGTCCAGGCCGCGACGTTCTGACGAAGCTGTTCGGGGTCGATCAGATCCAGCGTGTCCTCGGGCGTGTGATGATAGTCGAAGTAGCGCAGGCCCGACTGGTTGAGGTCGATTCCAGCGACCCCCGTGGCGATCACCGGGCCGACATCGGTGCCGCCATGGGGGGCATCGGCACCCCGAATGATCCCGAGCGGCGCGAGCGCGACCGCCAGGCGGTCCTCGATAGGCTTGGCGGCGGCGGGCAGGCTGCTTTCGAACCGCCAGACGCGGTCGGCACCGAAATCCGATTCGGCGGCGGTCGCGTGGCGCTCGCCGGCATGCGCCTTGGCGTAGGCGGCTCCGCCGAATCCGCCGCTTTCCTCGTCGCCGAACCAGACGACGCGGATCGTCCGGCGTGGGCGCTGGCCGCTGTCCATGACGATCTTGGCGGCAGCCGCAGTGATCGCAATGCCCGCACCGTCGTCGATTGCGCCGGTGCCGAGATCCCAGCTGTCGAGATGGCCGCCGACCAGCACGATGCCCGCCTTGGGGTCGGTGCCCGGAACCTCGGCGACGACGTTACCCGATTCCTGCATCCCTGCCTGCTTGTCCTCAAGCACCAGCTTCAGCGTCACCGGCTTGCCCAACTTCACGAGCCGCTCGACATGCTCGGCGTCCGCGACCGACAGCGCCGCCGCGGGGATCGGCGTCACGCCTGCTTCGAAATTGGTATTGCCCGCGTGTGGCCCGCGGCCGTGATCGGTGCCGATCGACCGGATCACGATCGCCGCCGCGCCCTTCTTGGCGGCGACGTTCGGTCCGACGAACCGCGCGGTGCCCTGCGATCCATAGCTCGACCCGTCCTGGGTCGGCTGCATCGCGTTCGACACGAAGGCGATCTTACCCTTCAGGCTGCCGTCTGCGGCGAGCGCCAGGTCATTATACGTCGCGAAGTACACGATCGGCAGCGTCAGTCCGCCCGGCGGCGTAGCGCCCGAATTGCCGAGGCCGGCCAGATGCAGCTTCTGCGCATATGGCGCGACCAGTTCCCCGCTCTCCGTACCGCGCGACCAGACCGGCAGCTGGTATGGCTCGATCCGCACGTTCTTGAACCCCAGCGCCTTCAACTTGGCGACCGACCAGGCGCGCGCCCGCGGTGCCGCCTCGGTGCCGGTCATGCGTGGACCGACCTCGGTCGTGATCCCCTCGACGATCTTGTACGCCGTATCGTCGGTCAGTGCCTTGTCGCGCAGCGCGGCGACCTTCGCGTCGACTGCGGTCGCCGGGGCGGCGGTACGATGCGCCGCAAGAGGAGAGGTGAGGGCGGAAGCGGCCAGCGCCGCGAGCAGGGTGCGTTTCATCATGAAGGCAGCGTATGTCGGCGCTCCCCGTTTGCCAACGGCTCGCCGCATCGCTATCTGCGCACGTCAAATCCCGCCCATATTCAGAACGGAGCTCGGCACCCACATGGCCGTCCAGTATACCTACGTCATGAAGGGTCTGTCGAAGACCTTCCCCGGTGCCAACAAGCCCGTTCTCAACAACATCCACCTGCAGTTCATCCCCTCGGCGAAGATCGCGATCATCGGGCCGAACGGCTCGGGCAAGTCGACCCTGATGAAGATCATGGCCGGCATGGACCCTGATTTCACCGGCGAGGCCTGGGCGGCGGAAGGCGTCAACGTCGGCTACCTGGCGCAGGAGCCTCAGCTCGATCCGACCAAGGACGTCATGGGCAACGTCAAGGACGGCGTGCGGCCCGTCGCGGACCTGGTCGACCGGTTCAACGCGATTTCGGCCGAAATGGGCGATCCGCAGGACGACACCGACTTCGACGCGCTGATGGAGGAGATGGGCGAGCTCCAGGCCAAGATCGACGCGGTCGATGGCTGGGCACTCGACAGCCAGCTTGAGCAGGCGATGGAAGCGCTGCGCTGCCCGCCGGGCGATGCCGACGTCACCAACCTGTCGGGCGGCGAGAAGCGTCGCGTCGCGCTGTGCAAGCTCTTGCTGGAAAAGCCGCAAATTCTGCTGCTCGATGAGCCGACCAACCATCTCGACGCCGAAAGCGTGTCGTGGCTGGAGAACTACCTCAAGGAATACACCGGCAACGTCATCCTCGTGACGCACGACCGCTACTTCCTCGACAACGTCGTCAACTGGGTGCTCGAGCTCGATCGCGGGCGCTACTACACCTACGAGAGCAACTATTCGGGCTATCTGGAGAAGAAGGCACAGCGCCTCAGCCAGGAAGAGCGCGAAGAGGCCGGCAAGCAGAAGGCGATCGCCGACGAGCTGGCGTGGATGCGCCAGACTCCCAAGGCGCGCCAGACCAAGTCCAAGGCGCGTATCCGCGCGTTCGACGAGCTGATGGAGAAGCAGGAGAACCGCGTCGCCGGCAAGGCCGCGATCCTGATCCAGCTGCCCGCGCGTCTCGGCGGCAAGGTGATCGAGGCGAAGGGCCTGACCAAGTCGTATGGCGACAAGCTGTTGTTCGACGGTCTCGACTTCACGCTGCCCCCAGGCGGCATCGTCGGCGTGATCGGCCCCAACGGCGCGGGCAAGTCGACGCTGTTCAAGCTCATCACGGGCCAGGAAACCCCCGACGAGGGCACGATCGAGGTCGGCTCGACCGTCAAGCTGGGTTACGTCGACCAGAGCCGCGACGATCTCGATCCGAACAAGAACGTCTGGCAGGAAATCTCCGACGAGCTCGAGATTTTCCGCTTCGGCAAGCAGGAGATGGGCACGCGCGCTTACGTCGGCGCGTTCAACTTCCGCGGGCCCGACCAGCAGAAGAAGGTCGGCCAGCTGTCGGGCGGCGAGCGCAACCGCGTCCACATGGCCAAGATGCTCAAGGAGGGTGGCAACGTCCTCCTGCTCGACGAGCCGACCAACGATCTCGACGTCGAGACGCTGCGTGCGCTCGAAGAGGCGCTGGAGACGTTCGCGGGCTGCGCGGTGGTCATCAGCCATGACCGCTTCTTCCTCGATCGCCTCGCGACGCATATCCTCGCGTTCGAGGGCGACAGCCACGTCGAGTGGTTCGAGGGTAACTACGCGTCGTACGAAGAAGACAAGCGCCGCCGGATGGGCGATGCCGCCGATCGGCCCACGCGTCTGGCGTACAAGAAGCTGACCCGCTGATCGCATAAAGGGGCAGCGCGACCACCCCACAATCCTCCCCCTGGCGGGGGAGGATCGCTCGGAGACCACCCGGGGGAGGTCGACCCGTCTTTCCCGTCATTCCAGGCCCTTGGGCTAGGTGAGTTTGGGTCTGGGGGGTTAGCGGCTCAGGTCGGCGCTTGTCCCTTTCAACTAGGGGCAAGGCCATGACCTGATGCCGCCACCCCCTCTCATGTCCTCCCGCGAAGGCGGGAGCCCAGTCTGGATCTCCGCCTTCGCGGGGAAACAGTGCTTACTTGCTTGAGAGGATTGTCCGCCGATCAGGTCTGGCTCGAACAACCAGTTTATCAGCTGTCACTCTACCCAGCGACCATCCACAAGCTGCGCATCAACCTGCATATCAAAGCGCGATGGTCTCGATCTTCAGGCCAGTAATGGTCACCGACTCGATCCTCGCATCGAACGGAACGTCCCGCGTTCGGGTGAAGCGATCGCCTACCAGCGCCCACATCTGGTGGATCATCCGCGCCTCGACGTCGGCAACCCAATATTCCGGAACGCTGGCCTCGGCGTAGATCCGGGCCTTCTCGCGCAAGTCGAACGCCAGCGTGCTGGCTGACACCTCGCAGATCAGAACCACCGATGCGCCGGGGATTGGGCCATCGCCCCGCGGTTCGCGGGTCAGCATGATATCGGGCTGGGGTTCACTGAACGAAGACAGCGCCACCGATTGTTCGGTCGCGACGTGCAGCGACGATCCCAGCGCTTCCAAAGCCCGCCGCAACCGGTAGGCGATATCGTCCTTCACGAAGCCGTGCGGACGATATTACGGACTCATCGCGTAGATCGCGCCATCGAGCAGCTCCGTTTTGCCATGACCTTGCAACGATCCCGCGTCGGCGAGCAGGCGATATGCGCGACCGTCGAGCCTGACGGGCTCCGAGCCATCATATTCCGGCTCGTCGTCATCCTGGAGTCGAACGCCCGACAGTTCCCCGTCGAGAAGCTCGACCTTGCCGTAACCGGCGAAGCTTCCCGCCCGCTTCAGCAGGATGAAGTCGTCGACCCTCAGTGGAACGGGGTCGCGATGCAGGATGGGCGCATGGACGTTCACGCCCTTCATGTATCACGGCCGATCGCAGCCCCCAACAGTCGCGCCCACCAGC
Organism: Pseudomonadota bacterium; assembly: GCA_040388215.1. Classification (GTDB taxonomy): domain Bacteria; phylum Pseudomonadota; class Alphaproteobacteria; order Sphingomonadales; family Sphingomonadaceae; genus Sphingomonas. The sequence continues at coordinate 26,268 of JAZKCH010000018.1, forward strand.
CGCCATGCAAGCGCCATGTTGATCCTTTAGGGAAGGTCGGTAGTAGAGACGCTTGGTATCGACGAACGGAGCATACGTGGCAGTTATCGAACCTTCTCCCGGCGGGGATACTCCTCCGGGTGCGGGCGAGCTTCAGTATCGCCTTCGCCAGCAGTCGATCCTGGCCGATTTCGGGATCGAGGCTCTGCGCGCACGGGATCTGGATCCGATGTTGCAGCGCGCGACCGAGCTTTGCGGCGAGGGGATGCGCTCGAAATATTGCAAGTTCCTCGAATACCGCCCCGAGCAGGACACGTTGCTGGTACGGGCCGGGATCGGGTGGGAACCGGGCGTGGTCGGGTCGACCGAGATGCGCACCGATCTGGGCTCGCCCGCGGGGTTCGCGCTGGAGACGGGCCTGCCGGTGATCTCGAACCATCTCGAGAACGAGCAGCGGTTTCGGACGCCCGAGTTCATGGCGCGGCATAATATCCGGCGCGCGATCAACGTGCTGGTCGAGACGTCGGGCAAGCGCTTCGGCGTGCTCGAGGTGGACAGTCCCGACGAGGGCCAGTTCGAGCCTGCCGATTTCGCGTTCATGCAGGGGTTCGCCAACCTGATTGGCGTCGCGATCGAGCGGCAGCAGGCCGAACAGCGGCTGAGCGAGGCAATGGAGCACCAGGAACTGCTCACGCGGGAGGCTAGCCACCGTGTCAAGAACAGCCTCGCGCTCGTGTCGGCGATGCTCAACCTCCAGATGCAGGAGGACGACGATCCGCGGATCCGGCGGCTGCTCGGCGATGCGCAGGCGCGGATCACTGCGATCGCCCAGACGCACGACCAGCTGTGGCGCGGCGATCAGGTCGGCATCGTCGCGCTCGACGATCTGGTCTGCGGCATCGCGACGGGGCTGGGCGAGCAATCGCTCAACCACCGGATCGACTGCGATATCGAAGCGATCCTGATCAGCGCCGACGTAGCGATCCCGATGGGGTTGCTGGTCACCGAACTCGTCACCAACGCGATCAAATATGCGTATGGCGATGATGGTGGCGTGATTTTGGTTAGGGTCCGGAGCGCGGATGGGCGGATCGTGTTGACGGTGTCGGACGAGGGCAGCGGATTGCCGACGGACTTCGACCTGAAGACGGCGTCACGCAAGAGCCTGGGGATGCGGATGATCGGCAGCCTCGCGCGGCAGTTGCGTGGGACGATCGTGATCGAGAATGCTGCGGTTGGAACGTGCGCGACGCTGAATGTGCCTGATCCGCGGGTCGAGGTCGCGGGCTAGACGTTGAGTGCGCGATCCTCTCCCGCCAAGGGGAGGTGGATCGCGCAGCGAGACGGGGGGGCGGTAAGCGCAACCGTCGTTTCCTATCCTCCCCCTCCGTCACCTTCGGTGCCACCTCCCCCTTGCGGGGGAGGATTGAGGGGGCGGCGGATGGGGGCTAAGCCGCTACGGCATCCGCCTTGGTCGCCATCCACGCCTCAGCCTTGGCGAGTGCGGGCGCGTCGTCGACGTCGATCCAGTCGATGTCGCTGCAATCGACGATCCGGGCGAGGCCTTGCGCGGCCAGCAGGCGGACGCCTTCGGTCAAAGATGGGCTGGCGAGCGTTGCCAGCGCGTCCGACAGCGCGGGGCCGATCGCGAAGACGCCGGTGTCGTAGCAGTCGTGCGGTTCGAGGCCCTTGCCAATCGCGACGATGCGGTCGCCTTCGGTGGCGACGCAGGTCACGTCTTCGGGGTCGACCCAGTCATGGCCGAGGCGCCGGTCGATGCCGAGGCGGAGACCGCCGCCAGCGCCGGCTTTCGCCATGCGGGCGTAGAGGTCTGGGCTGACGAGGTGGTCGCACATCGCGAGGATCGCTTCGCTGCCGGCCAGCGCGTCGCGTGCCGCGAGGACCGAGACGCCGTTCGGTTCGCGGTGATCGGCGAGCACCGTCTCGACCGCCAGCGGCCAGCGCCGGCTACCGAGATACGCTTCGATCGCCTCACGCCCATAGCTGACCGTCACGATCGCCCGCGCGAAACCGGCTTCCGCCAGACCTTCGAGCGCATGGGCGATCAGCGGCCGCCCCGCGACCGCGCAGAGCGGCTTGTACGGGGCGGAGGTGCGAAGGCGGCTGCCTTCCCCGGCGGCGAGGATGATCGCCGTTTGGATCCGGGGCGTCTCGATCATGTCAGGCGGCCTTGATGAACCGCTCGACTTCGATCTGTGCGAGATCGTCGGTCATCTGCGTACGCGGGTGCTTGCAGAAATAGGCCGAGGCGGGGTCGATCACACCGGCGATGCCGCGATCCTTGGCGATCTTGGCACAACGGATCATGTCGATCGCGACACCCGCCGAATTGGGGCTGTCCTCGACCGAGAGACGCAGCTCGATGTTCATCGGCACGCCGCCGAACAGCTGGCCCTCCATGCGCAGGAAGCAGACCTTGTTGTCGTTCTGCCAGGGCACATAGTCCGACGGACCGATATGGACATTGTCGTCGTCCATCCGCTCGGCCGCGACCGACTGGACGGCTTCGGTCTTCGAGATCTTCTTCGACTCGAGACGGCGATGGTTCGACATGTTGAGGAAGTCGGTGTTGCCGCCGGTGTTGAGCTGGTAGGTGCGATCCAGCTTCACGCCGCGCTTGGCGAACAGGTCGGTCAGCACGCGGTGGACGATCGTCGCACCGAGCTGTGCCTTGATGTCGTCGCCGATAATCGCGACGCCGGCGTCCTCGAACTTCTTCGCCCAGACCGGGTTCGACGCGATGAAGACGGGGATGTTGTTGACGAACGCCACGCCTGCTTCGATCGCGCATTCGGCGTAGAATTCGGTCGCTTCCTGCGAACCGACTGGCAGGTAGTTCATCAGCACGTCGGCGCCCGATGCCTTCAGCTCGGCGATGACCTCTTCACGGGTCGGCTCGGCGGCGTCGGAGACCAGGAACGTGCGGTCGTCCTTGAAGTCGGCCATGTGGTCGGCGACGCCGTCCAGCTTCTTGCCCATCTTCACGATCGTGCCGGTGTTGCTCACGTTCGGTGCGAACACCGCGGTGCAGTTCGGCTTGGCGAAGATCGCCTCGGCGACGTCCTTGCCCACCTTGCGGCGATCGACGTCCCAGGCCGCGACGACCTTGATGTCGCTCGGCTTGTAGCCGCCCATGTCGAAATGCATCAGGCCGACCTGGTCGTTGGCGCCCTCACGGTAATGCTCGAGGCCTTGCACGAGCGAGCTCGCGCAGTTGCCGATGCCGACCACGGCGATCCGAATGCTATTCATTACTGACCCTGTTCCTTACGAAAGATGCATGCGCGACGCGGTCTTTGGTCGCGTTGCAGAAGTATTACGAACGAAAGCCCGCTCGACACGACGGTGCCAGACGAGCCCGACGATGGCCACGAGCGTCAGAGGGACGATCTCGAACCACCAGAAGATGCGTGGGTTGCCCGCGAAGCAGGCGACGAAGATCGCCCATACCCGGACATTCGCGGTAAGCAAGGCCATGAAGCGCAAAGGGGCGCACGCGCGAGCCCCGTACAGCGCACCGAGCGCGGCCGGATCGCTGGCCTGGCCGAGCGTCCGCTCGAACGGCATGGCGATCCGATCGATGCTGCTCGCGACCCCGTCGTAGAAGCGGACGAGCGCGTTGCCGGTCGGGACGGGGGGCGCTTCGAGCGCGACGCCCTTGATCCGGCGATGGAAGCGCGAGCGCTCACCTTCGTACATGTTCGACTGCACCGCGTGGGCGCCACCGGCGGCGAAGGCGAGGATCCAGGCTTCGGGCGTATCGATCGTCAGCGCGAGCGAGACGTAGATCAACGCGAACACGCCGTGATCGCACAGCCCGTCGAGCATCCGGCCGAGCGGGCTCGCGGTCTTGGTCGCGCGCGCGACCATGCCGTCGAGTCCGTCGGCGATCAGCCATCCCATCGACAGCACGAGACCGACCAGCGCCAGCGCCCAATTGCCCCATTGCGTATAGGCGAGCGCGGCAGCTCCGCCGAGACAGAGCCCCATGACCGACACCGCATTCGCGGAAATTCCACGCGCCAACGCGAACGGCAAAAGCGCACGGCCTGCCGGGTGTATCAGCCAAAGGTTAGATGGGATCTCGATCCGGCGATCGCGCGATCCATCCGGTGGAGCCACTGTCATAGGATTTTCATAATGCGCCGCGCGGGCGGTTTATGCAAGGTAGCGCAGCTAACCCTATGGAACGCTTGACCGCAATTCTTCGATCCACGCCGTCGCGATCCCGTCCGACGGCGCCCGCCAATCGCCGCGCGGCGACAGCGCACCGCCCCCCGAGACCTTCGGTCCATTGGGCATCGCCGACCGCTTGAACTGGCTGGTCGTGAAGAACCGGAACAGGAATTTTTCCAGCCATTTCCGGATCGTCGGCAGGTCGTAGGCGATGCGCGCATCGGCGGGCAGGTCCTCCGGCCACGCGCCGACGCTCGCATCGCGCCATGCGTGCCACGCCAGAAACGCGATCTTCGAGGGGGCGAGGCCGTGGCGGATCACGTAATGCGCGAAGAAGTCGTTGAGCGCATACGGCCCGATCATCGACTCGGTGCTCTGCAACGCGCCGTCCGCGCCTGCCGGTACGAGCTCGGGCGAAATTTCCTGCGCGAGGATCGTCGACAGGATCGCATCGGTCGCCGCGTCATACTGGTCGGTGCGGATACACCAGCGGATCAGGAACTGGATCAGCGTCTTGGGCACGCCGCT
>JAZKCH010000019.1:0-9223 GCA_040388215.1 Pseudomonadota bacterium
ATTTCCGCACCTACGCCTCGACCGACGTCGCCGGCGCGGAGATCGGCGGCGCGGTGAAGAACGTCCTCGCGATCGGCTGCGGCGTGGTCGAGGGGGCAGGGCTCGGCCAGAACGCACGCGCTGCGCTGATCGCACGCGGGTTCGCCGAGATGACCCGCTTCGGCCTCGCTCGCGGTGCCCGCGCGGAAACGCTCGCGGGGCTGTCGGGCCTGGGCGACCTCGTACTGACCTGCTCCTCCACCAGCTCCCGCAACTTCTCGCTCGGCGTCGGTTTGGGGAGGGGCGACTCCGCCGCGACGCTGCTCGCCGACCGGCGTACCGTCGCGGAAGGCGCCTTCACCGCCCCCGTCCTCCGAGAAGCCGCGCGAGACGCCGGGGTCGACATGCCGATCACCGAAGCCGTCTGCCGCCTGTTGGAAGGCGCCCCCGTCAGCGACGTCATCGGCGATCTCCTCGCGCGCCCGCTGAAGGGCGAGGCGGGCTAAACTCCCGTTACCGCGCTCGACCGCGCGGTGCTCACTACCCACCCCGGCGAAGGCCGGGGCCCAATTGGCAATGTCGATGTAACGCAGGGCTGCCCCCCGTTACCTCGGTAGCCCAATTGGGCCCCGGCCTCCGCCGGGGTGGTATTTGAACGAAGCGAACGAGTCCGGGGTGACTGGGTGGACACTACCGCAACACCCGCGCCGCTAACCCCGAGCAATCCGCATCGCTCGCCGTCGGCCCCTGACTACCCGAAATCGCGCGGCCGATCGCCTTGAAGATATTCCCCACCGACTTCACCTCGGGTGGGATCGTCACATTGGGCCGCTCGATCGTCCCGGTCATGTACGCCGACCCCGGCAGCCGCAGCAGCGCATGCTGTTTCGGCGTGCCCGTCAGCCGGATGTTCAGCGTCTCCCCCGGAAACACCACGCTCCCCTGGCCGCGCAACTGGCTGGCGGTAGTATCGACGATCATCGGATCGACCCGCCCATGCCCGCGTGTCACATCGAGCTTCAGCACGACGCACCGCAACCCCGCCCGCTCGCCATCCTTCGCCAGCAACGCCCGCGCCGCATCGAACCCCAACGCGGCGGCAATCCCCTGCGGTAACTGACCATCGCGCGCGACGAACCCGATCGTCCCGTTCGACCGCCCGACCGCCGCGCGGATCGTCTCGCCCGGCCCCTTCAGCCGCACCCGCGCGCTGACGTTGCCGCTGAAATCGCCACCGCCGCCCGCCAGCGCCTGCACGCTGCTGCCGCGCAACCTGAGGTCGATATCGACCGTCGGCACCTTCCGGTCGCCGCGCTGGTCGACCGTCACCGTGCCCGTGACATTGCCATGCGACAGTCGCGCGACCAGATCGCTCAGCGTCAGCAACTGATGATCGATCGCCAGCACGCCCTTCGCCGACAGGATCGGCGACGCGCCGTTGCCGCCCACGATCCGCCCGATCCGAAACCCCATCCGCGCGTCGGTCCTGTCGATCTTGCCGATATCGATCCGCGTGTTCGGCACCAGCCGCGGCCCGATCGTGCGCTCCAGCGCGGCGCCCTCCGCCTTGCCCTCGTCCGACGCCAGATCGCCGAAATCGAACTGCCGCGAGACGATGTCGCCATCGACCTTGCTACGCCCCGCCTGCTTGTCGACGGTCACGTGCCCCGCGAAATCGGAGCGCCCGACCATGCCCTTCAACTGCGTGACGGTCCATTTCGGCTGGTCGTGGCGGACGTGCGCGCTGAACGACACCGGCTGCGTGCGGAACAGCCCCGCCTCGATGACCGCATCGATCAGCTTCAGATCGGCCGCGCGTGCCGTCACGTCGAGGCTCATCGCGTCGGTATCGAGTGGCCGATCCATCAGCCCCTTGGCGGCAATCGAAAGAGCATCGCCATCGATCGACGCGGTGAACGGCCATGGCTTGCCCTGAAACTTCTCCACCGAAGGCCCCGCGACCGCAACCCGCACCGCCGCCCCGCGGATCGTCCCCGACCCATTCGCGCGAATGCCATGTACCGGATCCGACACGAACCGCGCGGTGACGAAGCGGTCCTGCTTGTCGTCGCGATACTCGATCACGCTGTCGCTGATCGTCAGCCCGTCGAGATCGGTCGAACTCCCGCCGCCCTTGGGCTTGCCCGGTCGCTCCCAGTTGGTCCGGCCATGCTTGTCGCGCACCAGCACCAGATGCAGCCCGCGCGCCTTCACGTCGCGTGGGCCGAACGCGCCCTTCAGCAAGCCCATGCCAAAGAACGTCGCTTCCGCCTCGCGCAACTGCACGAAGTCGCCTTTGCCCGCCCAGTCGGCCTGCGGGATGCGCACGTTCGTGATCCGGATCGTCGGATTGAACCCGAACGCATCGACCCGCTCGATCCCGCCGATCGTCACCGGCCGCCCGAACCGCGCGGTAAGCTGCCGCTCGATCACGCCTTTCAGCGACCCCCACGGAAACGCGGCAAGCCCCACCAGCCCCAGCACGAGCACGCTCGCGACGACGATGCCGGTGATTTTCACCCAGCGTTTGCGAAAGTATCCCCTCATCGAGACGGCGACGCGCCGGGCGCGCATTCGTTCCGCCTGCGTCAGGACCGCTGCCGCAGATTTCGCGCGTCATCTTGAAACCGAACACCACCCCGGCGAAGGCCGGGGCCCAATTGGGGAACGTCGCTAACAAAGGGCAGCGCTACGTTATGACCACCTTGCCAATTGGGCCCCGGCCTTCGCCGGGGTGGCGGTAGGTATTGGGTGCGGTAAGCGCCTTAGAAATCGATCGCCATGCCCTTCAGCTCCCAATCGCCATAGCGCGTAGGATCACGCGGCTCGGGATCCTTGTCGGGCACGATCGCCTCGGGCTTCGGCACCGGCGTATTCTTCGCCAGATACTCGGGTGGCTTCAGATGATCGGGGCGCTGGCCCATCGCGGCTCTCCGGAGTTGCGTGTTGGCGTCGTAACCGCCACATGGGCGCTGTCGCGCGATTTTGCCATAACAGCCGTGCGGCAAACCGAACGCGAAGGACCTTTGATGCCCGACTACACCCACGCCCCCGAACCGCTCGGCGTCCCGACCCGCCGCGCCGCGCTCCGCCTGCTCGACGCCGTCCTGCGTCGCGGCGAATCGCTCGAATCCGCGCTTCCCGCCGCCACGCGCGCGATCCACGGCCCCGATCGCGGCCTCGCGCATGCGATCGCCGCCGAGACGCTCCGTCGCCTCCCCGATCTCGACGCGATGATCGATTCGGTCACCAAGACCAACCTGCCCGACGATGCGAAGGCGCGGATGGCGCTGCGGATCGCGCTGGTCCAGGTGCTGATCCTCGGCACGCCCTCGCACGCCGCGATCTCGACCGTGTTGCCTTTGGTCGACGGCGGCCCGCGCAAACTCGTCCACGGCGTGTTCGGCACGCTGTTCCGCGCCAACATGCTGCTCCCGGAAGTGCCGACGCTGCCAGCCCCCGTCGAACTGCGCTGGGAGGCCGCATGGGGTGAGGAGATGGTCGACGCCGCCGGCCGCGCCATCGCGCAGGTGCCGCCGCTCGACCTGACGATCGCCGATCCGTCCGAGACAGAAGGCTGGCGTGAGAAACTCGGCGGCGAGAGTTTCATGCCCGGGCACCTGCGCTTGGGCGACCATGATTCGGTCCCTGACATGGCCGGCTTCGGTGACGGCGCCTGGTGGGTGCAGGACATCGCCGCCTCGCTCCCCGCGCGGTTGCTGGGCAAAGGTGAGGGCCATGTCCTCGATCTCTGCGCGGCGCCCGGCGGCAAGACGCTCCAACTCGCGAGCGCAGGCTGGACCGTCACCTCGGTCGACAATTCGCAGAGCCGGATCAAGCGTCTGCGCGAGAATCTCTACCGCACGCATCTGAAGGCAGAGGTCGTCAACGCCGACATCCTCGAATGGGCGCCGTCCGAGCCCGCCGACGCAATCCTGATCGACGCGCCGTGCAGCGCGACGGGCATCTTCCGCCGCCACCCCGACGTCCTCCACCGCGTCCGCCCCTCGATCATCGCCGAAACCGCGGCGTTGCAGGCGCGGATCTTCGCGCGCGCGGCGGACTGGGTGAAGCCCGGTGGTACCCTGGTGTACGCCACCTGCTCGCTCGAACCCTCGGAAGGCGAAGCGCAGCTCGACGCGTTCCTGTCCGCCCGCAGCGACTACACGATCGCCCCGGTCGACCAGTCCGAACTCCCCGCCGGCATCACGCCAACGGAAGCGGGTACCATCCGCACGCTCCCAGGCATGCTCGCCGACCAGGGCGGCTGCGACGGCTTCTTCATCGCAAGATTGAAGCGCGCCTAATAAATCCTCCCCCGCCAGGGGGAGGTGGCTGGCGCTTGCCAGACGGAGGGGGAGGAAAGGAATAACCGACGTTCCGGGTCCTCCCCCTCCGTCACCTGCGGTCCCACCTCCCCCTGGCGGGGGAGGATTGAAAGACTTCGCACCACGCGAATCCCGCGCTAGGACAAAATCATGCAACCCGTCCGCATCGCCCCCTCGATCCTCTCCGCCGACTTCTCGAAACTCGGCGAGGAAGTCCGCGCCATCGACGCAGCCGGCGCCGACTGGATCCATATCGACGTGATGGACGGCCATTTCGTCCCCAACATCTCGTTCGGCCCCGCGGTCATGAAGTCGGTCCGCGGCGTCACCACCAAGCCGTTCGACGTCCACCTGATGATCTCGCCCGTCGACGCCTATCTCGACGCGTTCGCGGAGGCCGGCGCCGACTGCATCACCGTGCATTACGAAGCCGGCCCGCACATCCACCGCTCGCTCCAGCACATCAAGAGCCTCGGCAAGCGCGCCGGCGTCGTCATCTGCCCCGGCACCCCCGCGAAGATGCTCGACTACCTCATGGACATGGTCGACCTCGTCCTCGTGATGAGCGTCAACCCCGGCTTCGGCGGGCAGAGTTTCATCCCGAGCCAGCTCAAGAAGATCTCGGCGATCCGCACGATGATCGAAAAGAGCGGCCGCGCGATCGATCTCGAAGTCGATGGCGGCGTCGACGCGGAATGGGCCAAGCGCTGCATCGAAGCCGGCGCCGACGCACTGGTCGCGGGCACCTCGGTCTTCCGCGGCGGCCCCGACCACTACGCCGCCAACATCGCCGCGTTGCGGGGGTGAACGAAGTTCCGAATCTGACAGGCGATCCCGTGACCGATCCCGCCCCCGACGGGATCGACGAAGGCCGCCGCCTGATCCGTCTCGGCGGCGACAAGGGGCTGTCGCTCGCCGATCGCCTGGCCGAGCGCTTCCACCGCCTGACGTGGCGCACCCCGCTCCACACGCTGCGTCTCAAGGGGCGGTATCCGCTGAAGCTGATCGCGGTCCCCGACGACCCCATCCTCGGCGACATTGCGCGCGGTACGATGCTGCTCGAAGGCGTCCTCTCGTTCCGCGGCGAAGCGCGCGATATCGAGACGCTCGATCTTACGAAGCCGCTACCCAAGCCGTTCGCCGAATATCTCCACAGTTTCGCGTGGCTACGCGACCTCTCGACCGTCGCGACCCGCGCGCGCGGCGCCCCGATCGCCGAATACCTCATGGGGCTCTGGCTGACCGCGCACCCCGACACGCAGGGCGGGATTGCGTGGCGCCCGGACATGTGGGGCCGCCGCATCCTCGCCTGGACCGCACACGCGCCGCTGATTCTGTCGTCCTCCGACCAGATCTACCGCTCGAAGGTACTCAACGCGCTCGCAAAGGGCGCGCTGCACCTCGACCGCACCGCCGACAAGGCGCCGGCGGGTGCCCCTCGTATCGCCGCTTGGTGCGGAGTCGTCGCGGCGGGCCTGCTGATCCCCGGCGGCGAACCCCGCCAGGCGTTCGGCGAGGTCGGCCTCCTCCGCGCGCTAGGCACCGGTCTGTTCGACGATGGCGGCTCTGTTTCGCGTAGCCCGGCGATGCTGCTCGACTCGATCCAGCTGCTGACGTTGCTCCAGGAAAGCTACGCCGCGCGCAGCGCCGAACTCCCCGAGACGGTCGCGGTCACGCTTTCCCGGATGGTCGCGGCCCTGCTCGGCGTCGCGCACGCCGATCGCGGGCTTTCTAGCTGGCAGGGCGGCGGCCCCGCCAGCGAAACGCAGGTCGCCGCGGTCATCGAAGCCAGCGGCGTCCGCACCCGCCCCCTCCGCCAGGCGCGCGACTGGGGCTATCAGCGCCTTGCCGCAGGCACCGCGGTGCTGATCGTCGACGCCGCCCCGCCGCCGATCGCGCGCCTTGTCGAAGGCGGCTGCGCCTCGACGCTGGCGTTCGAATTCTCCGACGGCCCGGCGCGGATCGTCGTCAACTGCGGCGGCGCACGCGCGGGTATAGCCCAACTGCCGCCGGCGATGGTCGAGGGCCTGCGCTCCACCGCCGCGCACTCGACGCTGACGATCGCCGACAGCAATTCCACCGCGATCCACGCCGACGGCACGCTCGGCCGCGGCGTCGCGGAGGTCGAACTCAGCCGCCAGGAATCGGATGCCGCCAGCCGGATCGAGGCGAGCCACGATGGCTATGTCCGCCGCTGGGGCTTCCTTCACCGCCGCCAGCTGATGCTCACTGGCGACGGCCGCGAACTCCGCGGCGAGGACGCGCTGTTGCCGCAAGGCCGCAAGCGCCGCGCCGGCCTGTCGCTGTTCGCGATCCGCTTCCACTTGGGCGCAGGCGTGCAGGTCTCCCCCACGGCGGACGGACTGGGTGCGATCCTCCGTTTGCCGGGCGGTGCGCTCTGGCAATTCCGCTGCCGCGGCGGCGCGCTGGTAGTCGAGGACAGCGTCTGGATCGACGCCGACGGGCGCCCGGTCGCGACGCAGCAGCTGATGATCACCGGCGAAGCGGCAGCGGGTGGCGCGAGCGTGAGTTGGGCGCTGAAAAAGGCCTGACAGCCACACCACCTGGATTAAAGCCCCCCCCCCCCGGCGAAGGCCGGGGCCCAATTGGGAAACGTCGCTAACCGGGGACGGCGCCCCGTTATTGCCACCTTTCCACTTGGACCCCGGCCTCCGCCGGGGAGGTGCTACCTTTGTTGAGCGGCCCGATAGAGCAGAGGAGCCCTGTTCCCCAGCGTCAACCGACGCTAAGGCACCGCCGCACGGCGACTCCCGACGAAAGACCCCCATGACCAGCATTCCGATCAAGCGCGCGCTCCTGTCCGTCTCCGACAAGACCGGGATCGTCGATCTCGGCAAGGCGCTGGCCAGCCACGGTGTCGAGCTCGTCTCCACCGGCGGCACCGCCACCGCCCTCCGCGCCGCCGGCCTTGAAGTGCGCGACGTGTCGGAACTCACCGGCTTCCCCGAAATGATGGACGGCCGCGTGAAGACGCTCCACCCGATGGTCCATGGCGGCCTGCTCGCGGTCCGCGACGACGCCGGCCACGCCGCCTCGATGGCCGAGCACAAGATCGGCGCGATCGACCTCGTCATCGTCAACTTGTACCCGTTCGAAGCCACCGTCGCGAAGGGCGCCGACCGCGACACCGTGATCGAGAACATCGACATCGGCGGCCCCAGCATGGTGCGCTCGGCCGCCAAGAACCACGCCTATGTCGCGATCGTCACCGACCCCGCCGACTACGCACTCGTCTCGGGCGGCACCACGACGCTCGAAGATCGCAAGAAACTCGCCGCAAAGGCGTTCGCCACCACCGCCGCCTATGACTCCGCGATCGCGACATGGTTCGGCACGGTAGATCAGGCCGAGGAATTCCCCGCCACGCTGCCGATCACGCTCAAGCGCGGCGACACGCTCCGCTACGGCGAGAACCCGCACCAGTCCGCCGCCTTCTACACCGCGACCGGCACCGTTCGCGGCATCGGCCAGGCCCGCCAGCTCCAGGGCAAGGCGCTCAGCTACAACAACCTCAACGACGCCGACGCAGCGCTCGAACTGATCGCCGAATTCCGCGACGCCGAGCCCTCGGTCGTGATCGTCAAGCACGCCAACCCCTGCGGCGTCGCCACCGGCGCCACGCTCGCCGAAGCCTATGCCGCCGCCTTCGCCTGCGACACGGTGTCGGCATTCGGCGGCATCATCGCCGTAAACCGCACGCTCGACGCCGAGACCGCGCGCGCGATAACCGGCATCTTCACCGAAGTCGTCGTCGCCCCCGACGCCGACGAGGAAGCGATCGCGCTGTTCGCCGCCAAGAAGAATCTCCGCCTGCTCCTCACCGGCGAACTCCCCGATCCCACGCGCGCAGGACTGACTGCAAAGTCGATCGCCGGCGGCTGGCTCGTCCAGGGTCGCGACAACGGGACGCCTGGCGAGTTGAAGGTCGTCACCAAGCGCCAGCCGACCGAGCAGGAACTCCTCGACTGCCGCTTCGCCTGGACCGTCGCCAAGCACACCAAGTCCAACGCGATCGTCTACGCCAAGGACGGCAGCACCGCAGGCATCGGCGCCGGCCAGATGAACCGCCTAGAATCCGCCCGCATCGCCGCGTGGAAGGCAAAGGACGCAGCAGAGAAGGCCGGCTGGTCGACCCCGCGCACGATCGGCTCGGCGGTCGCCTCCGACGCGTTCTTCCCGTTCGCGGACGGCCTGCTCGCGGCGGTCGAGGCAGGCGCCACGGCGGTGATCCAGCCCGGCGGCTCGATCCGCGACGCCGACGTCATCGCGGCGGCGGACGAAGCCGGCCTCGCGATGGTCTTCACCGGCATGCGCCACTTCCGCCACTGAGTATCGAAGACCGCGACACTTCAACCGTTCCCCCGCGAAAGCGGGGGCCCAGGACCACAAACGGCACCGTTCGTAACCCTGGGCTCCCGCTTTCGCGGGAGAACAGCACGCAGGTTCGGCCTGCCCATAAAACAGGCACCTCCACCGCACTGCACAAGTTTTAACCGCCAATTTCCCTTTGCTCGCTCTCCGAGCACACCCCACCCCTTTACACCGCAACTGGCACGCACATTGCGAGGCACCTGCCGTAACAAGGGGAAGGGGCGCGATGAAACTCGTCATTGCCATCATCAAGCCGTTCAAGCTGGACGAGGTGCGCGAAGCGCTCACCACGATCGGCGTGGCGGGCATGACGGTCACCGAGGTCAAGGGGTTCGGCCGTCAGAAGGGCCAGACCGAAATCTATCGGGGGGCCGAGTACAGCACCAACATGGTGCCCAAGATCAAGATCGAGGTCGTCTGCGCCGCCAGCCTGTCCGACCGCGTGGTCGAGGCGATCCAGGCGTCGGCGAACACCGGCGCGATCGGCGACGGCAAGATCTTCGTGCTCGACGTCGGCCAGGCGG
>JAZKCH010000020.1:0-60876 GCA_040388215.1 Pseudomonadota bacterium
AGATCGCCGGCCTCGAAGTGCTGCGCATCATCAACGAGCCGACCGCTGCGGCGCTGGCCTACGGCCTCGACAAGCAGGACGGCAAGACGATCGCGGTCTACGATCTCGGCGGCGGCACGTTCGACATCTCGGTGCTCGAGATCGGCGACGGCGTGTTCGAGGTGAAGGCCACCAACGGCGACACCTTCCTCGGCGGTGAGGATTTCGACAACAAGATCGTCCAGTTCCTCGCCGACGAGTTCAAGAAGGCCGAGGGCATCGACCTCGCCAAGGACAAGCTGGCGCTGCAGCGTTTGAAGGAAGCGGCCGAGAAGGCGAAGATCGAGCTCAGCTCGGCACAGTCGACCGAGGTCAACCTGCCCTTCATCACCGCGGACCAGAACGGCCCGAAGCATCTGGTGAAGTCGATCACGCGCGCCGATCTGGAGCGGATGGTCGAGGACCTCGTCAAGCGTACGCTCGAGCCGTGCCGCAAGGCACTCGCAGACGGCGGCCTGAAGCCTGAGGATATCTCGGAAGTCGTGCTGGTCGGCGGCATGACGCGCATGCCGCGCGTCCGTGAAGTCGTGAAGCAGTTCTTCGGCAAGGAGCCGCACACCGGCGTCAACCCGGACGAGGTCGTTGCGATGGGCGCCGCGATCCAGGCCGGCGTGCTGCAGGGCGACGTCAAGGACGTGCTGCTGCTCGACGTGACGCCGCTGTCGCTCGGCATCGAGACGCTGGGTGGCGTGTTCACCCGGATGATCGATCGCAACACGACGATCCCGACCAAGAAGTCGCAGACCTATTCGACCGCCGACGACAACCAGGGCGCGGTGACGATCCGCGTGTTCCAGGGCGAGCGCGAGATGGCGGCCGACAACAAGATGCTCGGCAATTTCGATCTCGTCGGCATCCCGCCGGCGCCGCGCGGCGTGCCGCAGATCGAAGTCACGTTCGACATCGATGCGAACGGTCTCGTCAGCGTCTCGGCCAAGGACAAGGGCACCGGCAAGGAGCAGCAGATTCGCATCCAGGCTTCGGGTGGTCTTTCGGACAATGACATCGACCAGATGGTCCGCGATGCCGAGACCTTCGCCGAGGAGGACAAGAAGCGTCGTGCGGGCGCCGAGGCGAAGAACAACGCCGAGTCGCTGGTCCACACCACCGAGCGCCAGCTGGCGGATAACGGCGACAAGGTCGACGAGTCGCTGAAGACCGAGATCCAGGCCGCCATCGACGCGACCAAGGCTGCGGTCGAGAGCGGCGATGCGGACGCGATGACCGAGAAGAGCACCGCGCTCGCCCAGGTCGCGATGAAGCTCGGCCAGGCGATCTACGAGAAGCAGGCCCAGGCGGACGCATCGCCGTCGGCCGATGGCGATGCGGCGAAGAAGGACGACGACGTCGTCGACGCCGAGTTCTCGGAAGTCGACGACAACCCGAAGGCGTAAACCATGACCGCCGTCCGTCACCCCAGCGAAAGCTGGGGTCTCCTTCCACGAGGGTTCGCTCTTGTGGAAGGAGATGCCAGCTTTCGCTGGCATGACGGGCGGGGCCGGAGGGGCTAAGTATGAGTACCCAGACAGATTATTACGAATTGCTCGAATGCGAGCGGACCGCGGATGCGGGGACGATCAAGTCGTCCTACCGCAAGCTCGCGATGAAATATCACCCGGACAAGAATTCGGGCTGCAAGGATTCCGAAGCGCAGTTCAAGGCGGTCAGCGAGGCCTACGAATGCCTCAAGGACCCGCAGAAGCGTGCGGCCTATGATCGCTTTGGTCACGCCGCGTTCCAGAACGGCGGCGGCGGTGGTCACGGTGGCGGCGCGCAGGACTTCGGCGGCTTCAGCGACATCTTCGAAAGCGTCTTCGGCGAATTCATGGGTGGCGCACAGCGCGGCGGTGGTCGCTCGGCGGCACGACGCGGCGCGGACCTGCGCTACGACATGGAAGTCAGCCTGGAGGAAGCCTTCCACGGCAAGACGACCGAAATCACGATCGACGTCTCCGCGCTCTGCGACACCTGCGACGGTTCAGGTGCGAAGGCCGGTACGCGCGCGAAGACCTGCCAGCATTGCGGCGGTCACGGCAAGGTGCGCGCGCAGCAAGGCTTCTTCGTGGTCGAGCGCGCCTGCCCGGTCTGTAACGGCGCCGGCGAAGTCATCGCCGACCCGTGCCCCGATTGCCGCGGTGAAGGTCGCGTCGAGAAGACCAAGACGCTGTCGATCAACGTCCCCCCCGGCGTCGATGAAGGCACGCGGATCCGCATGTCGGGCGAAGGCGAGGCAGGCGCCCGAGGCGCGCCGTCCGGCGATCTCTACATCTTCCTCCACGTGACCAAGCACAATCTGTTCGAACGCGAAGGCACGACGCTGTTCGCGCGCGCGCCGATCAGCTTCACGGTCGCGTCGCTGGGCGGTTCGCTGTCGATTCCCGGCCTCGACGGTCGCACGCACGAGGTGAAGATCCCCGCCGGCATCCAGTCGGGCAAGCAGCTCCGCCAGCGCGGCGCCGGCATGCCCGTCCTGCAAGGGCGCGGCCACGGTGACCTCGTCGTCCAGATCGACGTCGAAACCCCGACGCGTCTCAGCAACCGCCAAAAGGAACTGCTCGAGATGTTCCGCGAGACGGAAACGGGTGACGAATGCCCGGCGAGCCAGGGCTTCTTCGCCAAACTGAAGGGCGTGTTCGCCGGGGAATAAGCAGGACTACGATACTGAACCAAGGGGGGCGCAATGCTGGCATGTCTTTTCACCGCGATAGCCTGTTTGCTGGTCATGGCCACCGCCCCCCAAACGCCAATTGGCAAGGCGATGCGCCGCATGCTGGTCGACCGTCCAGCGGAGCGCATGTTGCGTTTCTCTCGCGGCGACGCCGCCGTGATGTTTCTCCTGATGATAGCGGCCGCGATGGTCACGCTCGTCGGCGAAGGTGATGGTATCCGGTTGCTCACCCTGGCCGCGCCCGACGTCGCGATCTGGATCACGACCTTTGAAGTATCGGCGTATCTCGACATCGTCATGGCGCTGGCCGCTACGGTCTCCAGTCTCCGTGTCCGTGGAGTCTTGGCGCGGTATTTGGGGGGCTTCGGTCGACGCCCCGTGGCAAAAGCCCATAAGCGCGCGATCCGTTCGCGGAAAGCGCGGCCGGCCGTGGCTGATAACGACGATGACAGACACTGGTCTGCGATTGCGGCCTGATCTCGGGCGGGATGAGTTCGAGCTTACCTGATCCGCGGCTTCCGCCAGAATGATACTGAACATCGAGGAATGACATGCGCGGACAGGTTTTAGGCGTCGATCCCCGTACGGGCGAAGGGCTCGTCGCGGGGCAGGACGGGCAACGCTATCGGTTCGCGCCGGAGGACTGGGCGCATCGCGGCGAACCGGCGATCGGAATCGAGGTCGATTTCGAAGCCGCCAACGACCGTGCGTTGAGCGTCTTCCCGATGCCGACCGCGCCGGGCCCGCGTCGCGCAGTGCCGCCGGCTGCCGTCGCCGCACCTACCAACGACCGCAACAAATACGTCGCTGCGGTGATGGCGTTCGTGATCGGTACGCTTGGTATCCACCGCTTCTACCTCGGCCGGACGGGCTCGGGCATCATCATGTTGGTGCTGACCATCACCGTGGTCGGCCTCGTGATCAGTGCACCTTGGGCGTTGATCGACATGATCCGCTATCTGATGATGTCCGACGAGGAATTTGCGGCGCGCTATCCACGGACGCGATAGGCACCGTCGTTCTGGTGGATCGAACTTCACGCAATCCTCCCCCGTAAGGGAGAGGTGGCTGGCTCTTGCCAGACGGAGGGGGAGGTAAGCGGCAACCCCTGTTCCGTGTCCTCCTCCTCCGTCACCTTCGATGACACGTCCCCCTTGGGGGGGATCGATAGGTTAGTCGCGATCGCGCTCCAGCTTCGTGACCTTGCCGTTCTTCGGGTCGACGTGGAACTCGTACTTGCCGCCGCGGTGCATCGCCTCGCCTTCCCAGTTACCGTCGTCCGCCTCGATCTTGGTGACCTTGTAGCCGCGCTTGGCGAGCATCGTCGTCACCCGCGCGCTGCTGATCCAGCCGCGGCCCGGTTGGTCGGCAAACGCGGGCGCGCTCGCCATCGCGGTCAGGGCGACGGCGATCAGGATGGGTTTCGACATGATACGATCTCCTTGGTTAGGCGTGTTGAACGCGGGGAGATCGATTTGGTTCTAGGTCAACGACTTACGCGGCCGGATTGCGTCGCGCAAAAACTCGGGCCCTAGCCGCGCCCCCTCTGAAGGGGGCGGGCGGGCCGATGGATCAGAAGGCGGTGATGACCACCCCGACCACCAGCGCTTGAGCCGCGATCGCCAGCATGGTGCTGGTCACGGTTTCGAACATGCGCATGGGTAGGTCTCCGATGCCGGAAACATATCCGGCAAGGGCGATATGGCTATAGTTGCGCGCTGTCGCAATTTTGTAACAGGTAATCGCAATTGCGTTGCGTGCAATCGCCGACCGAACCGGTGGGATTAAGCTGCGCCGAACACCCGCGCGAAGATCGTGTCGACATGCTTCAGATGATAGCCGAGGTCGAACTTGTCCTCCAGTTCGGCATCCGACAGCGTCACTTCCGGATCCGCCTTCAGCAACTCGAGCAGCGACAACGCACCGTCCGAATCCCACACCTTCATCGCATTGCGCTGCACGAGGCGATACGCGTCCTCGCGGCTCACGCCTGCCTGAGTCAGTGCCAGCAGCACGCGCTGCGAGTGGACGAGGCCGCCCATCTTGTTGAGGTTCTTCAACATCCGCTCGGGATACACGACCAGCTTGTCCATCACGCCGGTCAGCCGCGCGAGCGCGAAATCGAGCGTGATCGTCGCATCCGGGCCGATATAGCGCTCGACCGACGAGTGCGAGATGTCGCGCTCATGCCACAGCGCGACGTTCTCCATCGCCGGCGTGACGTACCCGCGGACCATTCGCGCGAGTCCGGTGAGGTTCTCGGTCAGCACCGGGTTGCGCTTGTGCGGCATCGCCGACGAACCCTTCTGGCCGGGCGAGAAGAACTCCTCGACTTCGAGCACTTCGGTACGCTGCAAATGACGCACCTCAGTCGCGAGCCGCTCGATCGAGCTGGCGATCACGCCGAGCGTCGCGAAGAACATCGCGTGACGATCGCGCGGGATGACCTGGGTCGAGACGGGTTCGACCGACAGCCCGAGCTTGCCCGCGACATATTCCTCGACGAACGGATCGATGTTCGCGAACGTCCCCACCGCGCCCGAGATCGCGCAGGTTGCGACGTCCTCGCGCGCCGCCACCAGCCGCGCGCGGTTGCGTGCAAATTCGGCATGCGCCTGCGCGAGCTTCAGCCCGAACGTCACCGGCTCGGCATGGATGCCGTGGCTGCGGCCGATCGTCGGCGTCATCTTGTGCTCGCGCGCGCGGCGCTCCAGCACCACCAGCAGCGCGTCGAGATCGGCGATCAGGATGTCGCTCGCCTTCGCCAGTTGCACGGCCAGGCACGTGTCGAGCACGTCCGACGAGGTCATGCCCTGGTGCATGAAGCGCGCCTCGGGGCCGACATGCTCGGCGACGTTGGTCAGGAAGGCGATGACGTCGTGCTTGGTCTCACGCTCGATCTCGTCGATCCGGTCGACCTCGAACGCGCCCTTTTCCCAGATCGCGGCGGCCGCTTCCTTGGGGACTACGCCGAGTTCGGCGAGCGCGTCGGTGGCGTGCGCCTCGATCTCGAACCAGATCTTGAAGCGCGCTTCGGGCGTCCAGATCGCGACCATGTCGGGGCGGGAATAGCGGGGGACCATGGGTTTCCTCGGGGCTGGTGAATGGCACGGTTCGTCGCGTGCTCCCCTCGGGAGACGCCTGCGGAGCGCCTAGCAGGCGATCGCCGGGGGTACAAACTGCAATGCGTTCGGCCTATATCCGCCTTCGACGGTTGATGTGTCGCAGTATCCGCTTAGTATCCCCGGGGCCTGCTGCGGTCGTCGTTCAGTAACGATTTCGATTAGCCGATGGAGAATGGCAATGATCAAATATGCTCTGCTCGCAGGCGCGATGACGATTGCTGCGCCAGCGCTCGCGCAATCCACTACGACATCGCCGCAGACTGCGCCGACGGCGACGACGGGTGCGGCCGATCCTTCGATGTCGTCCGCCCAGACCGCGCCCGGCCAGACGCCACCGTCCCAGTCTGCGCCCACCCAGACCGCACAGGCGACGCAGCCGGCAAGTGGCGATCAGGTCGCGCAGGTCATCGACACCGAATTCCCGACCTACGACAAAAATGGCGACGGCAAGCTCAGCACGGCCGAGTTCGGTGACTGGATGGTTGCCCTGAAGACCAAGACCGATCCGGCGACCCAGCCGGGCGCACCCGAGACGAAGAAGTGGGTCGCGGCGGCGTTCGCGCAGGCCGATACCGACAAGAACAAGTCGCTGTCCAAGCCTGAGCTGACCAGCTTCCTGTCACAGGGCTGATCTTCCACGCTTTAGACACATAAAGGCCGTCGGGTTCACCCGGCGGCCTTTCGCGTATCTCGCTCAGATCGCGGCGGTTTGCATGAACGACAGGAAGCGCGCGCGGACATTGGACGGCAACGCGCGACATCAGGCGCTGCATCCGGACATCGTCGAGATCGGCGGCATCATTGCTCCGCCGGTGTGCCATCGACCAGCCACCGAACTGGCGTTCGGCGATCCGTTCGTTGTTGAGCAGGACGATGTCGTGATGGCGATCGTCCTTTATGATCCGCCCGACCGTCGCCTCCACACTCAGCGTCGACCCCTCGAACGCCTGCAGGAAATGCACCCGTCCGACCAGAGCAGGCCGGTTATGCCGTCGATCGCGTTGCTGTGGCAGGACTGTTCGAGGATCGTGGGCAGGTTGCCGCGGTCGCCCTGTACCGTGCTCGAACTGAGATAGAGAATCTGCCGCATGGCGCCTCCGGTTCGTGACGGTAGCAGATCGATGCACAGTGTGTGGTACGAAGACGTTGCGTGAGATCGGCACCCATGATGCGCCTTTGTGAGGCGGTGCTGCGAGGTTTTTAGATCAACCCCTGTGCGCGCAGGCTGATATGGCCGGCGGTGCCCATCACGATATGGTCGTGGACGGTGATGCCGAGCCGCTTGCCCGCCTCGGCGATGGTGCGCGTGATCTCGATGTCCGCGCGGCTGGGCGAGGGGTCCCCGCTCGGGTGGTTGTGGACCAGGATGATCGACGCCGAGCCCAGGTCGATCGCGCGGCGGATGACCTCGCGGACATAGACCGCGGCTTGGTCGATCGAGCCCTTGCTCATCACTTCGTCGCGGATCAGCATGTTCTTGGTGTTGAGATGCAGCACGCGGAACCGCTCGATCGCGTGGTGCGCCATGTCCGCGCGGAGGTAATCGAGCAGCGCTTGCCAGTTGGCGAGCACCGGGCGGTCGCTGACGTGCGACTGCAACAGGCGGATCGCGGCGGCATGCGCGATCTTGATCGCCGCGGTCGAGATGTCGCCCATGCCCTTCACTCGGCTCAGCGCCTCGGCATCCGCGGTGAGCACCCCGCCGATGCCGCCGAACTCGCGCATCAGCGCTTTCGCGAGCGCCTTGGTGTCGCCGCGCGGAATCGCGATCGCGAGCAGGTATTCGATGAGTTCGTGGTCGAGCAGCGCGTCGCTGCCGCCTTCGAACAGGCGTTTGCGGAGGCGGCCCCGATGGCCCTTCAGATCGTCCCCCCGGACGTCAGCGTCTTCGTCCGGATCGGCCATTTTGCGATGCTAGCACATCCCTGGGCAATTGCATGACGCCCTCGCTCCCGCCTATGCAGGCCACGAAAAGCGTGGCGGAGTGAGTGGGTGACCGAGACGAGCGAGACGGGGGCCGACCCCGGGGCCCATCCTCGCCGTCCTGCGACTGCCCGCCGCGTTGCGCTGGTCGTCGCACTGCTCCTGCTCGCCGGACTGCTCGTATTGTGGCTGGTGCGGAAACCGATCGCCGAAGGGTTCATCGACCGCGAACTCGCCAAGGCCGGCGTGCCGGCGCGCTACGACATCGCCGACCTCGCGCTGGGTGGCCAGCGATTGACCGATGTCGTGATCGGCGACCCGGCGCATCCCGATCTCGTTGCCGACTGGGTCGAGACGCGGACCGGCGTCGGGCTGTCGGGACCGTATCTGGAGGGCGTGCGTGCGGGGAAGGTCCGGCTGCGCGGGCGATTGGTCGACGGCAAGGTTTCGCTTGGTGCGATCGACAAGCTGCTGCCGGCCTCGTCGGGCAAGCCGTTTTCGCTCCCCGCACTCGACGTGTCGGTCGCCGACGGACGGATGCGGCTGGAGACTGCGCAAGGTGTCGTCGGCTTGAAGCTGGCCGGGTCGGGCAAGCTCGACGACGGCTTCCGCGGTACCCTCGCGGCGATCAGCGAGCGGCTCGACATCGGCGGGTGCGTGATCGACCGGCTGGCGGCGACGGTCAAGCTGCGGATCGACGCGGCGAAACCGACGATCACCGGGCCGGTGCGCGTATCGCGGCTCGCCTGCGGAACGACGCAGGCGGAGCAGATCGTGGCCGATCTCGACGTCGGCCTCTCGGCGGCGCTCGATCGCTGGCAGGGTAAGGCGGCGCTCACGACGGGGGCGGGGCGGATGCCGGGTGCGACTTTGGCGCGCGCCGGGGGCACGATCGACTTCACCGGAACCGCGGCGGCGACCGGCGGCAAGGCGGACATCGCCGCCGATACGGTTCGCACCATCGAGGGCGGCGCGCGCCGAGTTGCGCTCGCAGGCACCTACCGGATCGGCAAGCAGATCGCGTTCGACGGGCGCGCCCAGGCGAGCGGCGCCGCGGTGGCGCAGAAGCGACTCGCGGGACTGACAGGGATCGGCGGTGCGGTCCCTGGGACCCCCGTAGCGCCGTTGGCAACAGCAGCGGCGCAGGCGATCCAGAAAGCCGGCCGCGGGTTTGCCGCGGATGCCGACCTGCGCGTGCAGATCGATGGCGGACGCGGCAAGGCGGTGCTGTCCCGTCTCGCGCTCGCTGCTGCCAGCGGTGCGCGGGTCGCGCTCGGCGGCGGGAGCGGCGTCGCGTTTGGTTGGCCGAATGAAGGCGTCCGGCTCGACACGGTTCTGGCAATGCGCGGCGGCGGCTTGCCCGAGGCGCGCATATCGCTCGCGCAGGCGAAACCTGGCGCGGCGATCCGTGGCGTCGCCACCATCTCGCCCTATTCGGCGGGTGGCGCGAGCTTGGCGCTGACCCCGGTTACCTTCAGCGCGACTCCGGGCGGGGCAACCTCGATCAGGACGCGAGTCACGCTCGGGGGACCGATCGGTGCAGGCGGTCCCGGCAACCGGGTCGACGGCCTGTCGATGCCGGTCGCAGCGCTGTGGAACGGTCGCGGGCGACTGGTCGTCAACACCGGTTGTGCACCGCTGGCGGTGCAGCGCCTCGCGATATCAGGGTTGGTGCTCGATCCGTCGCGCTTGACCTTGTGCCCGGTCGATGGCGCGCTGGCGCAGGTCAATGGCACGCGGGTCAGCGGTGGCGCGACGATCGCCGCGGCGAAGCTGGGTGGACGACTCGGCACCACACCGATCACGCTGGCGACCGCCGGGGCAACTGTGCGGCTGGCCGATCGCGGTTTCCGGATCGAGGGCGTGCAGACCCGCATCGGCGCACCCGAACGTGTCACGCGACTCGATTTCGGCACGGTCACCGGCCGCATGACGGGGCAGGGCGTAGCCGGCACGTTTACGGGTGGCTCGGGCCAGATCGCCAACGTGCCGCTGCTGCTCGGCGACGCGGCAGGCGACTGGACGCTGGTCGGCGGCGCGCTCAACCTTACCGGCGCGATGGGGGTAGCCGATGCCGCCCCGAGCCCGCGGTTCAAGCCGCTCGCCGCGCGCACCGTGACGCTGGCGCTGGTCAACGGCAATATCACCGCCGCCGGCACGCTGTTCGAGCCGACGACCAACACGAAGGTGGCCGACGTCACGCTTAGCCATGCGCTTGGCGCCGGTGCGGGCAAGGCCGACCTGAACGTGCCCGGGATCGCGTTCGCCAAGGAAAAGCTGCAACCCGACGCGCTTACCCCGCTGACCTTCGGCGTGATCGCCGACGTCAACGGATCGGTCAGCGGGCAGGGGCATATCGCCTGGAACGCCAGCGGCGTGACGAGCACCGGCGTGTTCCGCACCGCCGGCACCGATCTCGCCGCCGCATTCGGCCCGGTCACCGGGATCGCCACCGAGATTCGCTTCACCGATCTGCTCAACCTCCAGAGCGTGCCGGGGCAGGTGGCGACGATCCGCACGCTCAACCCCGGCATCCCGGTCACCGACGGCACGATCCGCTACCAGACGCTGCCGGGTGCGCGCGTGCAGGTTGAAGGCGGGTCGTGGCCTTTCGCGGGCGGATCGCTGACGCTCGATCCGACCCTGCTCGATTTCTCCGCGCCGAAGGAACGGCGGATGACGTTCCACGTCGTCAACATGGCGGCCGACCAGTTCCTCCAGCAGTTCGATTTCAAGAATCTCGACGCGACGGGGATCTTCGACGGCGTGCTGCCGATGATCTTCGACGAGAGCGGCGGCCGGATCGAGGGGGGCGATCTTCAGGTGCGGAAAGGTGGCGGAACGCTCGCCTATGTCGGCGATCTCAGCCAGAAGGACCTCGGCATCTGGGCGAACATCGCGTTCCAGGCGCTGAAGTCGCTGCGGTATCAGTCGTTGCGCGTTGGCATGAACGGGCCGCTCGCGGGCGAGATGGTCACCGACGTGCGCTTCGCCGGGATCAGCCAGGGCGAGGGGGCGAAGACGAACTTCATCGTTCGCCGCCTCCAGAAACTCCCGTTCGTGTTCAATATTCGGATCAAGGCGCCGTTCCGCGGGCTGCTCGACTCGGCGCAGAGCTTCTACGATCCGAAGCGGCTGATCCAACGTAACCTGCCGGCGTTGCTCCAGCAGCAGGCCGCGCCGCCGCCCCCGAATCCGACGCCTAAACCCCCGACCATTCAGCCTCCCGCAAGCAGGATCGTGCCATGACCGAAACAGGATTGAAGAAGCTGGAGCAAAGGCCGATCTTGTATAGGATGACGAGGACGATCGCGATTGTCGGACTGTTGGCCGCCCTGCCGGGCTGCATCAACGTGTCGGCGCCCGACAAGCCGATCGAGATCAACCTCAACATCAACGTCACGCAGGAAGTGGTCTATCGTCTCGATGGCGAGGCGAAATCGTTGATCCAGCAGAATCCGGGGATATTTTGATATGAAGAAGGTCATTGCCATGATTGCCGCAGCCGCGGTTCTCGGCGGCCTTTCGGTGGTGGCGTCGGCGCAGCGCGATCCGGCTTATGCCGCGGCGCGTGCCGGTGGCGAGGTCGGCGAGCAGCCCGACGGGTATCTCGGCCTCGTCGGTGCGGCGAGCGGCGATCTGCGCGCGCTGGTCAACAACATCAACATCCAGCGCAAGTCGGCGTATACCGCCAAGGCGCAGGCGAGCGGCGCGACGGTCGAGCAACTCGCGTTCACCAGCGGCTGCAACCTGATCCTGCAGACCAACCCCGGCGAGAAGTACAAGACTCCGAACGGCGTATGGAAGACGCGCACCGCTGGCGCTCCGGAACGCGATTCGCGCTGCGTCTGAGATAGTCCATCATGCCGGGCTTGTTCCGGCATCCACCGCTCCGCGGACACGATAGTCGTGATTGTGCGGAACCGTGGACCCCTGAACAAGCCCGGGGTGACGAAGAAGAGAGCGTCGCCCCCGCGGCGCGAGGTCCCGGCTTTCGCCGGGATGACGAAGAGCGCGGCCGTTCCTACGGTCACTACTAAAATCCTCCCCCGCCAGGGGGAGGTGGCTGGCCCTTGCCAGACGGAGGGGGAGGCAGGCGAAACTTTCGTTCCGTGTCCGCCCCCTCCGTCACCTTCGGCGACACCTCCTCCTGGCGGGGGAGGATTCGAACACCCCCATTAATGACGCCCCTGTCACACCGGTTGACTTGCACCCCCCCCTTTTCTAAACGGACCGCGCCTTGGCGGGATCGCTCGTCGCTGCTTGCTTCCTCCCCGATGCGAATTCAGGTGGAGGAACGTGCGTGGCGGAGATCGAACCCGGACAGGACCCCCAGGGTGTTGACGATCCGCGACTTTCCGCGCTCGATGAGCGATTGCGAGAGGCGCAGCATCGGGAAACGCTCGCAAAGGGGCAGAAGGGGCCGGACGCCGAGCGGGGTTACTCGCAAGGCAATCGCGTCATTTCCGCCCTCATCGGGAGTCTCGTCGGCAGTGCGCTGATCGGCTGGTTGATAGACCGCTGGTTCGGCACTGGCCCTTGGGGACTGATCGTGCTGCTGTTCCTCGGGATAGCGGTCGCGTTCAGGCAGATCATTCGAATTTCAGGCGAACGCCCGGAGTAACCGGGCGTTTGTCGTATCAAGACGGCAGGGATTCCACGTGGCGGCAGAACAGGGCGGCAAGATCGATCCGATGCACCAGTTCCTGATCGAGCCGGCGTTCGGCTCGCACTGGATCGTAGGTGGCTATGACCTGTCGTTCACCAATTCCGCATTGTGGATGGTGGTGACGCTGGTCGCGCTTTGGGCGTTCATGATCGGTGGCATGAAGCGCGAGCTCGTCCCCGGTCGCTGGCAGATGGCGGTCGAGGGCTTCACCGGCTTCATCTCCGGCATGCTCGAGCAGAATGTCGGCCCGGGCGGCAAGCGCTTCGTGCCCTATGTCTTCTCGCTGTTCATGTTCATCCTGTTCGCGAACATCATCGGGCTCCTGCCGTTCGGCATCGTCCCCGGCGTGCATCCGTTCACCGTGACCAGCCACATGACCGTCACCGGCGTGCTGGCGCTGATCAGCTTCGCGATCGTGCTGCTCGTCGGCTTCGGCAAGCACGGCTTCCACTTCTTCTCGTTGTTCGTGCCAAGCGGCACGCCGGCGCTGATGATCCCGCTGATCTTCGTGGTCGAGCTGATGTCGTTCCTGGTGCGTCCGTTCTCGCTCGGTCTGCGACTGTTCGTGGCGATGACCGCGGGGCATATCCTGCTCAAGGTTCTGGCCG
Source organism: Pseudomonadota bacterium (assembly GCA_040388215.1). GTDB lineage: Bacteria > Pseudomonadota > Alphaproteobacteria > Sphingomonadales > Sphingomonadaceae > Sphingomonas. Next base: position 13,033 of record JAZKCH010000020.1, read on the forward strand.
CGTTCGTGATCAACGGCCTGAACCTCGGCGGGATGTATATCGGTCTGGTGAGCGCGCCGAGCATGCTGCTGATGATCGGCATCACGCTGCTCGAGCTGCTGGTCGCCGCGATCCAGGCATATGTGTTCGCGTTGCTGACGTCGGTCTATCTGAACGACGCCGTAAACCTTCACTAAGTTTTCTATTTACCTAACTGATTTTCAAAGGAAATTTATCATGGACGTCAACGCAGCAAAGATGATCGGCGCCGGCCTCGCAGCGATCGGCATGGGCCTCGCAGCCCTCGGCGTGGGCAACGTGTTCGCTCAGTTCCTCGCCGGCGCTTTGCGCAACCCGGGCGCAGCCGACAGCCAGCAGGGCCGTCTGTTCATCGGTTTCGCAGCAGCCGAGCTTCTCGGCCTGCTCGCCTTCGTCACCATGATCATCCTGGTGTTCGTCGCCTAACCACTCGGTGATTTGGCCGGGCAACCGCGCCCGGCCGGATTAACGCAGGACAGACCAATGCCCCAGATTGCCCAGATAGCCGCCACCTACGCCTCGCAGATCTTCTGGCTGCTTCTCACCTTCGGCATCCTGTATTTCGGGATCGGCAAGGGAATGGTGCCGAAGATCGTGTCCAACGTGGACTCGCGCGAAGGCAAGATCGCCGGCGATCTGGCGGCGGCGGTCGCTGCCCGTGCGCAGGCCGATACGGTTCAGGCGAACTGGCAGGCCGAAATGGACGCGGCCCGCGTTGCGGCGCAGGCCGAGACCGCTGCCGCTGCGAAGCGTGCGGCGACGGCGTTCGAGCAGCAGGTCCATGCAGCCGATGCCGAACTCGCCGAGCGTCTGGGTCATCACGATCTGGCGGTCGCGAACGCGAAGGCCGAGGCACTCTCGAACCTTCAGGGCGTTGCCGCCGAGGCAGCACAGCAATTGGCCGCCAAGGTAGCCGGCCTCCAGGTCAGCCTGGACGCGGCGACCGACGCGGTACGCAGGACGACGGCGCATGGCTAATCCAGGTTCGGCCGCAAAGGTCATCCACGAAGAGGGCATGGCGCCCGAAGGTGCGATCGACAATCAGGGCATCCAGGGTCATACGACTGCACCTGGTGGCGTCGAGCACGTCGCCGATCCGACCGCGCTCGGTCTGACCTCTACCGGCTGGGTCGCGGTGGCGATGATCGTCGTCATCCTGCTGATGATCTGGAAGAAGGTTCCAGGCATGATCGGCAAGATGCTCGACACGCGCATCGCCGGCATCCGAACGCAGCTCGACGAAGCCAAGGCGCTCCGCGCCGAAGCCGAAGCGATCCGCACCGAGTACGAGGCCAAGGCCAAGACCGCGCACGTGGAAGCCGAAGCCATGAAGGCCCACGCGCATCACGAAGCCGCGGCGATCATCGCCAAGGCGAAGGCTGGCGCCGAAGACCTCATGACGCGCCGCGCGAAGATGGCTGAAGACAAGATCGCCGCTGCCGAGCGCGCCGCGATCGCCGAAGTCCGCGCGCGGGCGGCGGATGCTGCGGCCAAGGCTGCGGGTATCCTGATCGCCGAGCACCACGACGCAGCCGCCGACCGCATGATGGTCGACCGCTCGATCTCCGGCCTCGGCCGTCTGAACTAATCCTACTCCTCTCCCCTCGGGGGAGAGGAAGGGGCCCGCTGCGAAGCAGTGGGAAGGTGAGGGCCCGTCCCTCCCGCGACCCATCATTATTGACGGCCGTCTCTTCCCGGGTTTCCGGCGGCCGAGTCTCCAATCTGAGCCCGTTGGAGAACACTCATGTCCTGGCTCATTCTCGCAGTCGCCGTCGTCACCGAAATCTGCTGGGCGCTCAGCCTGAAATGGGCCGCCACGATCGCCACATGGCAGGCCTCCAGCGTCCCGATCATCCTCAGCTTCGTCAACATGGGCCTGCTCGCCCTTGCGATGCGTGGCCTTCCCGCTGGCACCGCCTATGCGATTTGGACCGGCGCAGGCGCGATCGGCGTGATTATCGGCGGCGTCATCCTGTTCGGCGACAAGGTCAGCGGTATCCAGGCCTGCTTCATGGCCCTGACGGTGGTCGGCATCGTCGGCACCAAGGTCTTCGCCCAAACCTGAATCTCAGCTTTCGCCCGCAGGGCGCAGAAGGTTGATCCACGCGAAGGCGCAAAGGCGCGAAGAGAAGGTGGGTTCACGCGGAGGCGCGGAGGTGTTGCGCTTTCGGCTGATGTACCGGAAAGCTTCGCGCTGATGTAAGCCTTCGGCGGTTTTGGGCGAGCGCTGCCCGTCTAAACTTCTCTCCGCGGCTCCGCGGCTCCGCGGCTCCGCGGCTCCGCGTGAACCAAACTCCTTCTCTTCGCGCCATCGCGCCTTCGCGTGAACATCACTGCCTTCCGCTGGCATAACCCCCTCGCACTCCCTAGATTCCGAAGCGATGTCCTCCCCCAATTCTCCCGACCGGTTCAACGAAGACAAATCCACGTTTGCCGTCCGCGGCGGCGGTGAGGCGCCCGATCTCGCGGCCGGCGTGGCGGCGATCCGCAACGTGCTCGACACGCTGCCGATCCGCCCCGGCGTCTACCGCATGCAGGATGCGCGCGGCGACGTGCTCTACGTCGGCAAGGCGCGGGCGCTCAGGAACCGCGTCGCGAACTATGTCCAGGTCGAGCGGCTGACGAAACGCCTCCAGCGGATGGTGTCGCAGACGCGGTCGATGACCATCGTCACCACCAACAACGAGGCCGAGGCGCTGCTGCTCGAGTCGCAGCTGATCAAGCGCTATCGCCCCGCGTACAACGTGCTGCTGCGCGACGATAAGAGCTTCCCCTTCATCCTCCTGCGCGACGACCACGCCTTCCCACGCGTCCAGAAACACCGCGGCGCGCGCCGTGCGAAGGGCAATTACTACGGGCCGTTCGCCAGCGCCGGCTCCGTCAACAACACGCTCAACGCGCTCCAGAAGCTGTTCCTTCTGCGCAGTTGCACCGACAGCTTCTTCAAGACCCGCGACCGGCCTTGCCTGTTGTACCAGATCAAGCGCTGTTCAGCCCCCTGCGTCGGGCGGATCGACGAGGCCGCATACAAAGAACTGACCGAAGATGCGAAGGCGTTCCTCGGCGGCAAGTCGACCGGCGTGCAGGCGAAGCTCGGTGCGCAGATGGAGGCCGCCGCCGAGAACATGGACTTCGAACTCGCGGCTTTGCTCCGCGACCGTCTCCGCGCGCTCACCTTCATCCAGGGCACGCAGGCGATCAATGCGGAAGGCGTCGGCGACGCGGACATCTTCGCGATGGCGTGCAAGGACGGGCTGATCGGCATCCAGGCGTTCTTCATCCGTGGCGGCCAGAACTGGGGCCATCGCAGCTTCTTCCCGCAACACACCAACGACGTCCCCGAGGACGAGGTGCTGACCAGCTTCCTCGGCCAGTTCTACGAGGACGTGCCCCCGCCCAAGCAGATCCTGCTCGACCGCGAGCTGACGGAAGGCGCACTGCTCGCCGAAGCACTGGGTGAACGCGCCGGCTACAAGGTGGCGCTGCAAGTCCCGCAGCGCGGCAATCGCCGCCGCCTGATGGACCAGGCCACGCGCAACGCGGTCGAGGCGATCGAGCGCCGCCAGGCCGAATCGACGACGCAGGCCAAACTCCTGCGCGAAGTCGCCGACCTGTTCGACCTGCCCGAGCCACCGCAGCGGATCGAGATCTACGACAACAGCCACATCCAGGGCACCGCCGCGACCGGGGCGATGGTCGTCGCCGGCCCCGAGGGCTTCCGCAAAGGCCAGTATCGAAAGTTCAACATCAAGAACAAGGATACCGCCCCAGGTGACGATTTCGCGATGATGCGCGAGGTCTTCACCCGGCGCTTCTCCCGCGCGCAGGCCGAAGATCCCGATCGCGATTCGGGCGACTGGCCGGATCTCGTGCTGATCGACGGCGGCAAGGGGCAGCTCAACACGGTGAAGGCCGCGCTCGAGGAGATCGGCGTCGAGGACGTGTGCCTCGTCGGGATCGCAAAGGGCCCCGAGCACGGTCGCGATGGTCGCGAGGTGTTCCACATGCTCGACGGCCGCGAGTTTCAGCTCCCCGTCAACGCGCCGGTCTTGTTTTACCTCCAGCGCCTCCGCGACGAGGTTCACCGCTTTGCGATCGGCGTCCACCGCGACAAGCGCAGCAAGGCGATCGGTGCCAGCCCGCTCGACGAAGTCCCCGGCATCGGCCCTGCGCGGAAGAAGGCGCTGCTGATGCACTTCGGCACCGGCCGCGCGGTCCGCAATGCGAGCTTGCAGGATCTGCAACAGGCGCCCGGCGTGTCGGCTGGGGTGGCGCAACAGGTCTACGACTTCTACCATTCGCGATGATCATGGCGCAGTCGGTGACCCTCGGCGGGCGAACGTTAGGGAAACCCTATCTTCACTATCCTCGGATAGAGGAGGCGCGGTGACCACGCCCGTCTTCCTGACTATCGATACCGAGTTCGCGTGGCGGCACCATGTCGCAGGTTTCGACGGCGACGCGATCTACGCGCGGTCGCTGGAACCGGCCGGTGTCGGGCTCGGCTATCAACTGGCCGAACTCGCGCGGCACGATCTGAAAGCGTGTTTCTTCGTCGATCCAATGCCCGGCATCACCTTCGGCCTCGCCCCTATCCGTCGCATGGTCGAGACGATTCTCGCCGCCGGGCAGGAGGTCCAGCTCCATCTCCACCCGAACTGGACGACCGCGAAGGCCGGCGACCGCGGCGCCGCACACGACCGGTTCTCGCTGTTCGACTATAGCCTCGCCGAGCAGACCGATCTGCTCATGCGTGCCACCGAATTGCTGGTCGAGGCAGGAGCGCCGCATCCGATCGCCTTCCGCGCCGGCAGCTATGCGGCCAACGACGACACGTTGACCGCGCTTGCGGCACTCGGGTTCAGCTACGACAGCAGCCATAACGGCTCCGAAGCCCCGGGAACGAGCCGCATCTCGTTGCCCGCGCAGCAGATATCCCCGGTTCGACGCGCGCAGGACAAGGGCGTGATCGAAGTACCCGTCACCGTGATCGAGGATCGGCGCGACAAGATCCGGACGTTCCAGCTTTGCGCGCTGTCGGCCGGCGAGACCTACGACGCGCTGGAGCATGCCGCGGTGTCGGGGCATGCGGTGGTGACGATCGTCAGCCACGGTTTCGAACTGGCGAATCGGAGCGGCACGCGGCCCAACGCGGTTCATGTGCGGCGCTTCACGGCGTTGTGCGGAATGCTGTCGGAGATGCGCGAAGTGTTGCCGACGCATCATTTCGCGGATCGCCCGCCGCTCGCGCTCGACCGCGCGGATACGCCGCTCGCGCCCGATCAGTTGCGGACCCGCTGGCGCCAGGCCGAACAGCTCTGGTCGAACTGGGTCGAGGAACGGCCGCGATCGCGCGGGCTGTAGTGGCAGATGGTGCGGTTCGCCGCCTGCCGCTGAAGTTCCAGATCGGCGCCCGGACCCTCGCGACCATTCCCCGGCGCCTTGTGCGCGTGTCGTTTTCGCTCGACGCCGTGCTCGCGCTGACATCACCGACCCTGCCGCCGCTGCCCGACGATGCCGATGGCTATCTGGTGACGTCGTTGCCCGAACCGATGCCCGAACCAATGCTCGCCGGTCTCGATCGCCACGGTCTGCTCGCGTTCGTTCGGCAGCGCTATGTGCGGTATCATATCGATCTTGCGGCGGGGGAGGCGGCGTGGCTCGCGGGATTGTCCGGCAGCGCAAGGTCGGGGATCAAGCGCAAGGCAAAGAAGCTCGCCGCAGCGAATGGCGGCGTGCTCGATATCCGGCGCTATCACGATGCAGCGGCGTTCGCCGACTTCCACCCGCTCGCCCGCGCGGTGTCGGCAACGACCTATCAGGAGAAACTGCTCGGATCGGGATTGCCCGACGATCCGGCTTCGGTGCATCATCTCGAAGCGCTCGCGGCGCAGGACATGTTGCGCGCCTGGCTTTTGTTTATCGCGGGAATTCCGGTCGCGTATCTGTGCTGCACCGCCGACGGCGACTCGCTGTGTTACACCTATGTCGGGCATGATCCGGCGCACAACGACCTGTCGCCGGGGGCGGTTCTGCAGGTCGAGGCGATGCGCGACCTGTTTACGGAGAAGCGGTTTGCGCGGTTCGACTTCACGGAAGGGGAAGGGCAGCACAAGCGGCAATTCTCGACCGGGGGGACGGCGTGCGTCGATGTGCTGCTGTTGCGGCCAACGCTGGCGAACCGCGTGACGGTGATGGCGTTGCACGGGTTCGATAGTGCGATAGCCTTGGCAAAGCGCGGGGCGACCCATCCCGCCCTAGCCAAGCTTGCGCGGAACATCCGACGCTAGGATTGGACGAGTTTCTCCTCTCTACGCCTTGGATCGCGGGCTTCTACAGACCCCACCACCGTCATCCTGACGAAAGTCAGGATCCAGAGTAACCATTGCCACTCTGCGTGGCTCTGGGTCCTGACTTTCGTCAGGACGACGGGGCAGGCGGAACAAGAGGCCTCCCACGGACGGCATCAGAGGCTAAGAACACCCCATGCACCTCCGCGCAGCCGCCATCGTCATCGCCGTCCGCCAGCATGGCGAGCACGGCGCGATCGTGCGTGCGCTGACCCGCAACGACGGTGTCCAGCCCGGTTATGTCCGCGGCGGACGGTCGCGCGCGATGCGGCCGGTGCTGCTCCAGGCGAACGTCATCCAGGGCGAATGGCGGGCGCGGACCGGCGAGCAACTCGCCTCGCTGACCGCCGAGCTGATCCATAGCCGCGCGCAGATGCACGGTGAGCCGCTGGCGGCGGGCGCACTCGAATGGGCCACCGCGCTGACCGCCGCCGCGCTGCCCGAAGCGCAGCCTTATCCGCAGATCCACGATGCGCTGGCAGGGGTGCTCGGCGCGATCGAGGCGGCGCCATCGGCCCGCGGCTGGGCGGCGGCGCTGGTCCGGTACGAATTATTGGTGCTCGCCGAACTCGGCTTCGGGCTCGACCTCGACCGTTGTGTGGCGAGCGGTGGCGAGGACGATCTCGGTTTCGTCAGCCCGAAGAGCGGCGCGGCGGTCTCGCGCGGGGCGGCGTTCGGCTATGAGGCCAAGCTGCTCAGATTGCCGCCCTTCCTTCTCACCGGTGGCGAGGCTGCGTGGTCCGATATCTTCGACGGCCTGCGCCTGACCGGACATTTTCTCGCGCGCGATATCCTCGTCGACCGTCGCGCCGATCCGTTGGCGGCGCGCGATCGGCTGGTCGATCGATTGAAAAGGGCGGTTGCGTGAGCGTGCACCGCCCGGCAAGGGCCGCGCAGGAGGAACGTACATGCCCTTGATCGCGATACTGGCCGGCGACGGCATCGGACCCGAAGTCACCGCGGAAGCGCGGCGGGTGCTCGATACGCTCGGCCTCGACCTCAGCTATGAAGAGGGCCTCGTCGGTGGTGCCGCGTACAAGGCCGCCGGTCATCCGCTGCCGCCCGAGACGCTCGACCTCGCCCGCCGTGCCGATGCGATCCTGTTCGGGGCGGTCGGCGATCCGGACTGCGATGCGCTCGAACGCCAGTTCCGCCCCGAGCAGGCGATTCTCGGCCTCCGCAAGGATCTCGGCCTGTTCGCGAACCTGCGTCCTGCGAAACTGTTCGCGGGCCTGGAGGACGCGTCCGCGCTCCGTCCCGAGATCGCCCGGTCGATCGACATGGTCATCGTCCGCGAACTCACCGGCGACGTGTATTTTGGTGCCAAGGGCATCCGCACCACCGCCGACGGCCTGCGCGAAGGCCATGACGAAATGCGCTACGACGAGACCGAGATCGCGCGCATCGCCCGCGTCGGCTTCGAGACCGCACGCACCCGCGAGGGCAAGCTGCTGTCGGTCGACAAGGCCAACGTGCTCGAAACCTCGCAGCTGTGGCGCGACGTGGTGATCGAGGTCTCGGCCGAGTATCCCGACGTCGCGCTGAGCCACATGTACGTCGACAACGCGGCGATGCAGATGGTCCGCAATCCCGGCCAGTTCGACGTGATCGTCACCGGCAATTTGTTCGGCGACATCCTCTCCGACGAGGCGTCGATGTGCGCCGGCTCGATCGGCATGCTGCCGTCCGCCGCGCTCAACGGCTCGAACAAGGGCATGTACGAGCCGATCCACGGCAGCGCGCCCGACATCGCCGGGCAGGGCAAGGCCAACCCGTGCGCGGCGATCCTGTCCGCGGCGATGATGCTGCGGCATTCGCTTGGGTTGCCCGAAGCCGCCGACCGGATCGAGGCAGCGGTCGCAGCCGCGATCCTCGGCGGTGCGCGTACGCCCGATCTCGGCGGCACGCTGTCGACCCGCGACATGGGCGATGCGGTGCTGGCCAACCTCGTTTGACGGGTGACCTGCTGCAACTCGCGGTCGTAATTCCGACGTTCAACGAGAAGGCCAATGTCGCGACGTTGATCGCCAAGCTCGACCAGGCGCTGGTCGGGCGCAACTGGGAGGCGATCTTCGTCGACGATGACAGTCCCGACGGCACCGCCGACGCCGCGCGCGAGATCGCCCGGCTCGACAAGCGGGTGCGGGTGATTCAGCGGATCGGTCGGCGCGGCCTGTCGTCGGCGTGCATCGAGGGGATGTGCGCGACCGCGGCGCCGGTCGTCGCAGTCATCGATGGCGATCTACAGCATGACGAGACGCTGCTGCCGGCGATGCTCGATATGCTCAAGAATGAAGAGACCGACGTGGTGATCGGCTCGCGTTTCGTCACCGGCGGCTGCACCGGCGAGTGGGACAGCGACCGCGTCGCCAAGTCGGCGCTCGCCACCCGGATGTCGCGCCGCGTGCTGAAATGCGATCTCAACGATCCGATGAGCGGCTTCTTCATGATCCGCACCGACATCGTCCGCCGCCTCGCGCCATCGTTGTCGGCGATCGGCTTCAAGATCCTGCTCGACCTGCTCACCGCGTCGCCGACGCCGCTCCGCTTCGTCGAGGTCCCCTACACCTTCCGCTGTCGCACCGAAGGCGAGAGCAAACTCGATCACGTCGTCGCGATGGAATATCTGATCGCGATCTACGACCGGATGTTCGGGCGCGTCGTGCCGGTGCGGTTTGCGATGTTCTCGGCGATCGGCGTGCTCGGCGTCGGTATCCACATGGCGGTGCTGACCGCGCTGTTCGTGGGGTTCGGCACGCACTTCCTGGTCGGCGAGATCGTCGCGACGCTCGCCGCGCTGACCTTCAACTTCTTCCTCAACAACGCGCTGACCTATCGTGATCGGCGCTTGAAGGGGTGGCGGCAACTGGTCGACGGCTGGGTGTCGTTCGCGGTGATCTGCTCCGTCGGGGCGGTCGCCAACGTCGGCATCGCCGCGTTCCTGTACGAGATGCGCGACGGGGCGTGGGCGGCGTCGGCGCTGATCGGCGTGCTCGTCGGCGCGGTGTGGAACTACGCGCTGTCCTCGAAATTCACCTGGGGGCGATACTGAGCGAGGCACTCGGCCCCCTCTCTTCGCACCCGCAAGGCTTGTCATCCCGGCTCCCCACCGGCAAAGCGGCGCGCATGAAGCGCAAGACCGGCCAGGATCGTTCGATCACTCAGCATTGGCGTCCCGCGACGCGCGCCATCCGCGGCGGCACCGCCCGCAGCGAATATGGCGAGACGTCGGAGGCGTTGTTCCTCACCTCGGGCTATTGCTACGACAAGGCGGGCGACGCCGCGGCGCGCTTTGCCGGCGAGCAGGAGGGGATGACCTATTCCCGCCTGCAGAATCCGACCGTGCAGATGCTCGAAGAGCGGATCGCGCTATTAGAAGGCGCCGAGGCGTGCCGGACGATGGCGACTGGCATGGCGGCGATGACCGCCGCGCTGCTCTGCCAGCTCCAGACCGGCGATCACCTCGTCGGCGGCCGTGCGGCGTTCGGCTCGTGCCGCTGGTTGACCGACACGCTGCTCCCGAAATTCGGCATCGCCACGACGATCGTCGACGCCCGCGATCCGCAGGCGTTCCTCGACGCGGTCCGCCCTGAAACGAAGGTGTTCTTTTTCGAAACGCCCGCCAACCCGACGATGGACATCGCCGACCTGAAGGCGATCTGCGACATCGCGCGCGAGCGCGGCATCACGACGGTGGTCGACAACGCCTTCGCCACGCCCGCCTTGCAGCGGCCGATGGAGTTTGGCGCCGACGTCACCGCCTACAGCGCGACCAAGATGATGGACGGGCAGGGCCGCGTGCTCGCCGGAGCGGTCTGCGGCACCGAGGATTTCATCACCAACACACTTTTGCCGTTCACGCGCAACACCGGCCCGACGCTGTCGCCGTTCAATGCCTGGATAGTGCTCAAGGGGCTCGAAACGCTCGACCTGCGGATCCACCGCCAGTCGGAGAACGCGATGAAGGTCGGGCAATTCCTCGAAGGCCGCGTGCCCCGCGTGCTGCATCCCTTCCTGCCGAGCCATCCACAGCACGAACTGGCCAAGCGCCAGATGGACGCGTGCGGACCGATCTTTGCGTTCGAGGTCGAGGGACGCGAGCAGGCGCATGCGTTGCTCGACGCGCTGGAGTTGGTCGACATCTCGAACAACATCGGCGACTCGCGCTCGCTGATGACGCACCCGGCCTCGACCACGCACGCCAGCGTCTCGCCCGACAAGCAGATCGAGATGGGCGTGACCGAGGGCTTGTTGCGGATCAACGTCGGACTCGAGGACGCGCAGGACGTGATCGACGACCTCGACCAGGCCCTGAGGCAGGCCGGATTGTGAAGGCGCTGTTCCCCAACGCGGCGACGACCGATGGGGTGACGGTGCGCGTGTCGGTCAGCTATTTGCCCGAACAGTCCGAGCCCGAGCGCGGCCGTTGGTTCTGGGCGTATCACATCCGCCTCGAGAACGAGGGCGAGGAGAGCGTCCAGCTGCTCACCCGCCACTGGGTCATCACCGACGGCCGCGGCGCGCGCCATTCGGTCGAGGGCGAAGGCGTGGTCGGCGAACAGCCGGTGATCGAACCGGGTGCGAGCTTCGACTACGTCTCGGGTTGCCCGCTCGCGACCCCATCGGGTGCGATGCAGGGGAGCTACCAGATGGTCCGTGAAGACGGCGCCGTGTTCGCGGTCGAGATTCCCCGCTTCTCGCTGTTCGCCCCCGCGGTGCTCAATTGAAGCGCACGCATCTCCCGCTCAACGGTTTGCGCGTGCTCGACGCGGCGGCGCGGCATCTGTCGTTCACGCGGGCGGCGGACGAGCTGGCGGTGACGCCGGCGGCGGTCGGGCAGCAGATTCGGGCGCTGGAGGATACGCTCGGCGTCGTCCTGTTCCGGCGCACCACGCGCGGGCTCGAACTGACGCCGGAGGCTGAGGCCGGTCTCGGCGCGCTCCGCGGCGGGTTCCTGCAGTTTGAGGAAGCCGTGCGCGCGATGCAGGCCGGGCAGTCCTCGAAATCGCTGACGATCGCCGCGCCGCGCGACCTGACCGAGAAGTGGCTGATGCCGCGGCTCGCACAGATCGCCGAGGCCGATCCCGAACTGCGCTTCGTGCTGATCACCGCCGACGAGAATGTCGACTTCACCGAAGCCAATCTCGATCTGGCGATCCGTTGGGGCGATGGCCCGGGCGAGCATGAGGGCGAAGCGCTCGAGTCCGAAGGCATGGTGACGATCGCCAAGCCCGGCACGGATAGCGAGTCGGTGATCGCGTGGTCGGGGGAAGACGGCGTTGCGCTGGTCCGTGTCACCGATGCCGGACTCGCGATCGACGCAGCAGCGGCGGGCCTCGGCCGCGCGACCGTTCCCGAACTCCTTGCCCGCCGCGACCTGGCGCAGGCTCGCGTGCGAATCATCGGCGAGTCGCAGCCGTCAAAGGGGGGATACTGGCTGGTCGCCCCGCTCCCGCAGTGGCGCCAGAAGAAAGTCCGCGCGCTTGTGGATGCCCTGACCGCGTGAGGCAGCCCGGACGCAGACCGCGCCGCGCCGGGGTGTCGCCGGTCCTGAAGACGCGGCGGCTGCGGTTGCGGCCGCTCGTCGAGGGCGACGCGACCGCGTTGCACCCGATGCTCGCCGATGCGGAGCTGATGGCCTATTCCGCTGACGGCCCGCTCGGCAGCGTCGACGACGTTCGCATTTACCTCGCCGAGGAGGCCGCGCCCGGCAACCAGCGGACCTGGGCGATCACGCGCACCGGCGACGACCGCGCGATCGGCTGGGTCTCGGGGAGCGAGGCCGATGGGGCAGGGGTGACGGAGATCGGTTTCATCCTGGCGCGAGAGGCTTGGGGGCGTGGGATTGCGCGCGAGGCGGTGTCGGCGGTGATCGATCGGTTGTTCGCGGAGGGGCGGAGTCGCGTGTTCGCGGACGCGGATACCGAGAATACTGCATCGATCCTGTTGTTGGAGCGGTTGGGCTTTCGGCGTGAACGGTTGTTGCGAGATGAGTGGGAGACACATCTGGGGTTGCGCGACAGCCTGATCTACGGGCTCTGCGCGGATAGCTGGCAGGCGGCTGGGCGGGCCTGAGCATCGCCGCCATTCCCACAGATCACTCCACCGCGGCGGAGGCCGGGGCCCAGTTGGAAAGGTGGTCGTAACGGCGCGCTGCCCTCAATTAGCAACGTTCACCAACTGGGCCCCGGCCTCCGCCGCGGTGGTGACAAAAAAGTTAGTCCCTCTCTGTGAATCGGCAGCTAGCCCTATCGCGCCGCCAGCAGCGCCAGCGCCCGCCCCATCAGCCCCGCGAACCGCACCTCGTTCACCGCATCGTCAGCCCGATGCCAGTTCCCGGTCGCGGCGTACCAACGCCCGTCCTTCGCCTGCACCAGATAGTTCAGCGTCAGGACCCCAGGCTCGCCGCCGCCCTTGAACCCGACATATCCAAACCGCTTGGCAATCGCCGGATCGACCCCCGCATTCACCGCCAGCACCGCCCGGGTCGTAGCATCCGCCCCGCGCAACCGATCCATCAGACCCGCCATCGCCGCCGGGCTCGCAAACCATTCGACGCTGTCGATTGCCACCGGCTTCCCCGCGAACACGGTCGGATCAAGCTTGGCGGTGGCGATCTTCACCGCATTGTCGACCAGCAGCGCGCGGCGCTCGTCCACCGACCCCGTCGCCCACGCCTTCGTTAGCGCCACATCACCCTTCAACGCAAACATCTCGCGCGTCGTCATCACCGGCACGCTGCCGCCAGCCGACGCGGCCATCGCATCGATCTTCGCGCGCCCGAGCGTCGTCAGCAGCGTATCCGTCGCGGTGTTGTCGCTGATCGAGATCATCAGCGTCGCTAGCGTCTGCACCGTCACTGGCGACTCTGCCGGCCAGGTTTGCAAGACGCCGGAGGGGAGGGACGGCGCCCCAACTTTGACGACATCCGTCCACTGCCGCTCTTCCGCAGCAACCTGCCGCGCCAATTCCGCTAGTACCCAAAGCTTGAACGCAGACCCGAGCGGTGCGGCGACATCGGCACGGTATTCGAGGATCGGCGCAGGCTTGCCCTCGCCAAGCGCATACAGCCCGAACCCGCTGGCCCCAGGCAGTGCACGAAACTCCGCTTCGACCTTCGCAAGGCTGTCGTCGCGCGCGCCCGTACCGGTAATCAGCAACCCGGTAGCCGCATGCGGCGCTGCCGGATCGAGCGCTAGGCGGACGCTCGCCGTTCCTCGTTCATAACCGACGACTAGGTCCGCCGACCACGCGGACGTCGCCGTCAGCGATTCGATCTTCTGCGGCGCGCCGAGTGTCGCCTTCAGCTTCTCGACGATCGTCGCGAACTGCGCCTTCGGCACCTTGTCGCGAAAGCTCGCCGCAAAATACGCGTCATACGCGCCGCGCCCGTCGAGGATCGCAACCAGCGCATCCGCCTTCGCCCGCAGCGCCGAATCCGCCACCACGCCCTGCGCCACCGCACCAACCGGCAGCAACGTCACCGCCAACGCCATCAGCCAGAGTGCCAGCGCGCGCATCAGTTCTTCAGCTTCCAACCGCTCTTCAGCAAGCGGTAGCAGAGTGTCGCGAGCACCACGTCGATTACTAGGATCACGATCCCGCCAATCACCACCGGCGAGTCGGCAATCCCGAGGAACCCGTAACGAAAGCCCGAGATGATGTAGAAGAACGGGTTCGCGTGGCTGAATGCGCGGAACGCCGGCGCTAGCTTGTCGACCGAATAGAAGGTGCCGGACAACAGCGACAGCGGCGCGATCACGAAGTTGGTGACCGCGGCGGCATGATCGAACTTGTCCGCCCAGATCGACGTCAGCACGCCGAGCAGCGCGAGGAACACCGCGCCGAGCAACCCGAACCAGACGATCGCCAGCGGCGCATGCGGTGTCACATGCACGCCCGGATACAGCGCCATCGCCGCCCAGACGACGATCCCGACGATGACCGCGCGGGTCACCGCGCCACCGACCAGCGCCGCCAGCAGCTCACCCGTCGAGAGCGGCGGCTGGAGATAGTCGACGATCGTCCCCTGCATCTTGCCGACCAGCAGCGAGAAGCTCGCATTGGCGAACGCCGGCCCCATCATCCCCTGCGCGATGATCAGGCCGGGGGCGATGAAATCGGCGAACGCGACGATCTGGCCGTCGACCGGAACCGGGCTTTTTGCACCCGTGGCGATCGTGAACACGATCAGAAACAGGAGCGTCGTGATCGCCGGCGCCCACACCGTCTGAAGCTGCACCTTGAAGAACCGGCGCACCTCCTTGATATAGAGGGTTCGCAATCCCTCCCAGTTCACGCTCTTTATGACGGGAACGCCGGGGGCGGAGTGTACCGCCGAATGGATTTCACCGATTGGGGGCTGGCTGCTCATACGGGTTGCGGGTAATCGCTGCCGCTGCCGCCCGCAACCCGGCTGACGAAGACTAAGGAACGAACATGTCCTGGACCGACGAGCGCATCCAGACGCTCAAGACGATGTGGGAGGCCGGCCAGACCGCCAGCCAGATCGCCGAAGCCCTGGGTGGCGTCAGCCGCAACGCCGTGATCGGCAAGGCGCACCGCCTCGAACTGCAGGCGCGCCCGTCGCCGGTGAAGCCGAACGATCCCGAGGCGAAGGCTGCTGCGGCCGAGGCATCGGCGTCGGCTGCAGTGGCGGCCCCCGAGCCGGTCGCGGAGCCGGAGCCGGTCGAGGTCGAGGCCCCCAAGCCCGCACCCGCCGTTGCAGCGGCCAAGCCCGCGGCACCTGTCGAGCCGGAGCCGGTCGCCGAAGAGCCTGAAGACGACGAGGACGAGGATGAGGACGAGGCTGCTCCCGCAGTCGCTGCGCCCGTTCGTGCGCCGCAGCCGATCCTGCGTTCGGTCGGCCCGGGCGGCTTCCTCCGCCAAGCACCCGGCGAGCAGCAGCCGCCCAGCACGCCGGCACCGCCGCGTCGTCTCGTCCCTGCCAAGCCGTCGGCTGAGATGGCGAACAAGACGAGCCTGCTCGAACTGAACGACCGCATCTGCAAATGGCCGCTGGGCCATCCTGGTGAGCCCGACTTCCACTTCTGCGGCAAGGCGGTGAACCCCGGCTTCCCGTATTGCGTCGATCACTGCGGCCACGCGTACCAGGCGCAGCTGCCCCGCCGCGATCGTCGTCCGACCCCGCCGCTCCCGTTCGGTGGCCCGCGGCCTAGGTGAGGCGCCATGCGGCCTGCGCCAACCTGGCGCAGGACTCGCCCAAGCCCGGCCGGCGCGGCTAGCCGCGTCCGACGACATGGGCTTTGCCCATGGCTAGCGTGATGTAGAAAGGCCGCTTCCTCAGTGAGGAGGCGGCCTTTTTTTCAAACTACTACCACCCCGGCGAAGGCCGGGGCCCAGTTGGGGAACGTTGCTAACGAAGCGCAGCCATAGTTACGTCTACCTCTCCAACTGGGCCCCGGCCTCCGCCGGGGTGGTGCATTGTCCAACGACCAATCGGCTACACTTCCCTGTTCTCCCGCGAAGGCGGGAGCCCAGTCTGGGTCCCCGCTTTCGCGGGGAAACAAAAAAGGCCGCTTCCCCATAGGAGGAAGCGGCCTTTTCTACATCACGCTAGCCATGGGCGAAGCCCATGTCGTCGGTCGCGGCGAGCCGCGCCGGCCGGGCTTGGGCGAGTCCTGCGCCAGCTTGGCGCAGGACTCGCCCTGCGCCTCAGAACCGAAACGCCACCGTGCCGCGCAGGCTGTGCCAGCGAAAATTGTCGTCCGAGCGCTTGAACGCCGTCCCCGCTGTATTCGGTGCCAGCACGAACGGGTTGGTCGCCGGCTGCGTGCCGCGCGTTACGAGAACGCGGGCGTCGTCGTCCTGATACTGGTGGAACATGTATTCCATGCCGACCGAGATGTTCTTGCCGAGCTTTTGCTCGATGCCACCGCCGCCGGTGATACCGAACTGGTTCTTTTTGCCACTCTGCGCATAGGCATTGGCGGTGTTGCTCGAATAGAAATCACGATCGATGCGCGCATAGCCCGGACCGAACGTGCCGTAGAACAGCGTCGTGTTGACCGCATAGCCCACACGGCCGCGGATCGAGGCTTCCCAGGCGAGATCGCGCGTCATCGTGTAGAAGGCGGGCGTGGTCGAGAAGGCGGTGACGCTGTCGCGGATGTTCGACTTGCCGAACTCGCCGACGACGCCGACGACGATGTTGCCGCGCTGCTGGTCGATGCCGACACGCGCGTAATAGGCGGTGTTGTCCTTGTCGTTGCGGCAGCCGCGGCCACCGACGGCAGGGGCGGTGCTGCTCCGCGCGGCGCCGTTGCAGAAGCCGGGCGAGAATGCGTTGGCGCCCGCCGCGGTCGTGACGGCATCGCCGAAGCGGCCATCGAGGTTGCGGTCGAACAGGATCGACGAACCATCGGCGTTCGGCTGCACGTCATAGCCACCGGCCGCACCGAAATAGATGCCGCTGAACGGCGCGTCGGCGGTAATTTCCTGCGCGGCGGCTGGTGCTGCCAACCCCAGCGACGCGGCGCCAGCGAGCGCCACCATCATCGTCTTAGTCATAATCACTCCCGGAAACTTCATGACAGGTTTTTCATAAACGGCCGATCGCGGAAAATTATGCAGCAGGCGTAACAATCTGCGCCGATGTGGTTTTCCGGCAACAGAGAGAACAAACAGAGCCTGTGGCTTTGTCCAACGCGTGCGGCTACGCTCGCGACATGGCTGAAGATCTGTTCGCGTCCCCCTCGACTCCCGGCGCCGGCAAAACCGCCGCCAACACCTATGACGCGTCGTCGATCGAGGTGCTCGAAGGCCTCGAACCCGTCCGCCGCCGCCCCGGCATGTACGTCGGCGGCACCGACGAACGTGCGCTGCACCACCTCGCCGCCGAGGTCCTCGACAACGCGATGGACGAGGCGGTAGCCGGCCACGCCACGCGCATCGAAGTCACGCTGGAGGCGAACAACCGCCTGACGATCGTCGACAATGGGCGTGGGATTCCGGTGGATCCTCACCCGAAGTTCCCTGACAAATCCGCGCTGGAGGTGATCCTCTCGACGCTTCACTCGGGCGGCAAGTTCGCGGGCAAGGCCTATGCGACCTCGGGCGGCCTGCATGGGGTCGGGATCAGCGTCGTCAACGCGCTCTCGTCCGACACCGTCGTCGAGGTTGCGCGCGATCGGCAGCTGTACCGCCAGCGCTTCGCCAAGGGCCTGACGCTTGGTCCGATCGAGCATCTGGGGCCCACGCCCAACCGCCGCGGCACCAGCGTCGCATTCACCCCGGACACCGAGATCTTCGGCACCGAACTCAACTTCAAGCCGCAGCGTCTCTACAAGCTCGTCCGCTCGAAGGCTTATCTGTTCGCCGGCGTCGAAATCCGCTGGCACTGCGCACCCGACCTGATTGGTGACGACACGCCCGCACAGGCGGTGTTCCAGTTCCCCGGCGGCCTCGCCGATCACCTCCGCGACCAGATCGCCGGCCGCGAATGCGCGACCTCCGACTTCTTCTCGGGCTCGCAGGATTTTCCGAGCGCGAACGGCGAAACGCAGGGCCGCGTCGAATGGGCGGTCGCGTGGCCGCTGTGGAGCGACGGCTCGTACAGCTGGTATTGCAACACCATCCCGACCCCCGACGGCGGCACGCATGAGCAAGGCCTTCGCCAGGCGCTGGTCCGTGGACTTCGCGCGTTCGGCGATCTCGTCGGCAACAAGAAGACCAAGGATATCAGCGCGGACGACGTCATGGTCGGCAGCGAGCTGATGCTGTCGGTCTTCATCCGCGAACCGCAATTCCAGAGCCAGACCAAGGATCGCCTGACCAGCCCCGAAGCCGCCGGCCTCGTCGAGAAGGCTATTCGCGATCATTTCGACCATTTCCTCAGCCACAACATGGAGCGCGGCAAGGCGCTGCTGAACTATGTGCTGGAGCGGATGGACGAACGCCTGCGCCGCAAGCAGGAACGCGACGTCAAGCGCAAGACCGCGACCTCCGCACGCAAATTGCGGCTGCCGGGCAAGCTCACCGACTGCTCCGCCAACTCGCCCGAGGGGACCGAGCTGTTCATCGTCGAAGGCGATTCGGCCGGCGGCTCGGCCAAGCAGGCGCGCGACCGGAAGACACAGGCGATCCTCCCGATCCGCGGCAAGATTCTCAACGTCGCGTCCGCCACCAGCGCGAAGATCTTCGCCAACCAGGAAATCGCCGACCTGACGCTGGCGCTGGGCTGCGGCACGCGGAAGGACTGTACGCCCGACACGCTGCGCTACGAACGGATCGTCATCATGACCGACGCTGACGTCGACGGCGCGCACATCGCCACGCTGCTGATGACGTTCTTCTTCCAGGAGATGCCCGAACTCGTCCGTCGCGGGCACCTCTACCTCGCGCAACCGCCACTCTACCGCCTCACCGTCGGCACCAAGAGCATCTACGCGAGGGACGACGCACACCGCGCCGAACTCGAACGCACGGTGTTCAAGGGCAAGAAGGTCGATGTCGGCCGCTTCAAGGGCCTCGGCGAGATGAACCCGAGCCAGCTCCGCGAAACCACGATGGACCCCGCCACCCGCGGCATGCTCCGCATCACGCTGCCGCAGGAATATGAGGAACGCGCGCAGGTGAAGGACTTGGTCGACCGCCTGATGGGTAACAACCCGGCGCACCGCTTTGCCTTCATCCAGGAAAACGCGGGCCGCATGGACGAGGAAGCGATCGACGCATGATGAGTTGGCTGATGGTGTTGGCGCAGGTCGCATCGCTCACCGTGCAGGCGCAAGCCGTACCGTTGGCAAAGCCGCAAGTCGCATCCGCAGCGCCGACTGCGGAAAAGGGCGCGGATCGCGAGATCGTCGTGGTCGGGCGCCCTCTGGGGGAGACGCGATCCGCGCTCGACGCGTGTCTCGCGCGGAAATGTCCGCCGATGGACGATATGCGGGCTACACTCGCGCATGCCGACAACCAGTTCGTCAAGGGCGACATCGCGGGGTCGCGCGAGACGCTGATGAAATCGATCGGTCGCAACCGGCGCTTCGCCAAGACCTATCCGATCGCCGTCGCCGGACTGTTTCGCGCGAACGGTCGTATTGCCGCGCATCTGGGCGAGGGCGAGAGCTATCGGATGTCGACGCTCGACGGTTACGGCGCGTTGAAGGCGGGACTGCCGGATAGCGATCCGCACGTGCTGTCGGGCAGCCTCGAACTCGCCGACATGTTCGCGCGTCTGGGGCAGACCGACACTGCGCTCAATCGCTATCGGTCGGTGGTGAAGACCGCGCATCAAAGTGGCAACACCGTCGTCGAGGGATTTGCACGGTTCCGGATCGTGCTTCTGCTCGACGCGCAGGATCGCGAGACCGGGATGTACGGCACGGCGCTCAAGACCGCGATCAGCGATCTGGCGACCACCACGGAGCCGGCGTTGCAGCCGTTTCGCGATGCCCTGCAGTCGGTCACCGCACTGCGGGCGGCGCGCAAGGGCGACATGTCGGGCGTCGACGGGGTTGTCGCCAAATACAGGTTGCTCGGGTTGAAGACGCCGCTGCTGGTGTACGCGCCGACGCTCGACATGATCGACGCGCCGGCGAGCACGTCCGCCAATCTTCGCAGCAGCGCGCGCGACGTCGATTCCCAATGGGTCGATTTCAGCTACTGGATCAAACCCGATGGTACTGTCGGCGATATCGATATCGTCCGGGAGAGCCCGAAGCTGCAGCGTTGGTGGGTTGGCCCGGTGCAGAAGATGTTGGGCGGGCGCCGCTATGCCGCGCTGGCCTTGCCGGCGACCGATCCGGGCTTGCTCCGGGTCGAGCGGTTTTCACGCACGGCGTTCTGGATCACCGGGTCGGACAGCCGGATGCCCGTTCGCGCCGCGCAGTCGAGGCTCGAGTCGCTCGATCTGACCGAACCCGATGCCAAGCCGACCACATTAGCCCAGCCCAAGTCCTGAGGGGCGCCGTCGGGTATTCGGTATTCAAGCGGTGTTGCCCCCAGCCTCGCGCGCTCGTATCAGGCGGTTCGGGCGGCCGTTGAGGGTCGCCCTCGCTGTTTGAAGGAGCTGCCGTCGTGACCATCACCCCGCTCATGCCCGTCTACCCGCGGTGTGGCGTGCGTCCGGTCCGAGGCGAGGGCGCGTACCTCTTCGGCGAGGACGGCCAGCAATATCTCGATTTCGCCAGCGGCATCGCGGTCAACGCGCTCGGCCACGCGCATCCGCATCTGACCAAGGCGATCGCCGATCAGGCGGCCACGCTGATGCACGTGTCGAACCTGTACGGTTCGCCGCAGGGCGAGCACCTCGCGCAGCGCTTGGTCGACAACACGTTCGCCGACACCGTGTTCTTCACCAATTCGGGTGCGGAAGCGGTTGAATGCGCGATCAAGACCGCGCGGCGCTATCATTTCGCCAACGGCAACCCGCAGCGGCACACGTTGATCACCTTCGACACCGCGTTCCACGGGCGTACGCTCGGGACGATTTCGGCGACCAACCAGGCGAAGATGCGCGACGGGTTCGAGCCGCTGCTGCCGGGATTTGCCTATGCGAAGTTCAACGATCTCGAAGGCGCGTTGGCGCTGATCGACGACAACACCGCGGGCTTCCTGGTCGAGCCGATCCAGGGCGAGGGCGGCATCCGCCAAGCAACGCCTGAGTTCCTGACCGGTCTGCGCAAAGCCTGCGACGAACACGGCCTGCTGCTGGTGCTCGACGAGGTCCAGTGCGGCTATGGGCGGACCGGCAAGTTCTTCGCGCACGAGCTGTATGGGATCACGCCCGACATCATGTCGGTCGCCAAGGGTATCGGCGGCGGCTTCCCGCTTGGCGCATGCCTCGCGACCGAGGAGGCGGCCAAGGGCATGGTCGCGGGGACGCATGGCTCGACCTATGGCGGCAACCCGCTGGCCATGGCGGCGGGCGAGGCAGTGCTCGACGTGATCCTCGACGAGGGGTTCCTCGACAACGTCACCGCGATGGGCGACCGGTTGCGGCAGGGGCTCGAACAGATGATCCCCAACCACGATCACCTGTTCGACAGCGTTCGCGGCACCGGTCTGATGCTCGGATTGAAGCTGAAGAGCGACAGCCGCGCGTTCGTCGCGTTCGCGCGCGATCACCACAATCTGCTGCTGGTATCGGCGGGCGAGAACGTCATCCGGATCCTGCCGCCGCTGGTGATCGACGAGAGCCATATCGCCGAATGCATCGACAAGCTGTCGACTGCCGCGCGCGTGTACGTGCCCGCTGCCGACGATTGAAATCTGCCGCTCGTCCTGAGTAGCCATTGAGCGAAGTCGAAATGGCGTATCGAAGGGCCCGCCTGTTCCGGGCGCGACCTTCGGTACGAGGTCCTTCGATACGGGTCTTCGGCTTCGCTCAGCCCCTACTCAGGACGAACGGTTTATCGACTAACGGCCTTGCATGACTGGAGCCGATATCTTGACCATTCGCCATTTCCTGAATCTCACCGACGCGGGCGCCGACGGCATCGCCGCGATGCTGGCCGACGCGCTCGACCGCAAGGGCGCGCGCGCCGGTTTCCCCAAGGGCCGCGCGGACTCGGATGCGCCGCTCGCCGGCCACACGCTGGCGATGGTGTTCGAGAAGAACTCGACCCGTACGCGCTTCTCGTTCGACATGGCGATCCGGCAGCTCGGCGGTACCTCGATCGTGTCCGACGCAGGTTCGATGCAGCTCGGCCGCGGCGAGTCGGTCGCCGACACCGCGCGCATCCTGTCGGGCTATGTCGACGCGATCATGATCCGCACCGACGATCACGCCAAGATCGAGGAGATGGCGCATTATGCTTCGGTCCCGGTCATTAACGGCCTGACCGACGCGTCGCACCCGTGCCAGATCATGGCCGACCTGCTGACGATCATCGAGAGCGGCAAGGCGTTGCCTGGCCTCAAGGTCGCGTGGCTGGGCGATGGCAACAACGTGCTCGCCTCGATCGTCGAGGCGGCCGGGCTGATGCAGTTCGACGTCGTCGCGGCGTGCCCGCAGGGGTATATGCCGACCGAGGCCGACGTTGCTTTGGGCAAGGGCCGGGCGCGCATCGTGTCGACGCCGCGCGAGGCGGTCGAGGGAGCGGATATCGTCGTCACCGACACCTGGATCTCGATGGGGCAGGCACATGCCGAGACCAAGCTGGCGGCGCTGACGCCGTATCAGGTCGACGCCACGCTGATGGCGCTGGCCAAGCCCGACGCGAAGTTCCTCCACTGCCTGCCCGCGCATCGCGGCGAAGAAGTCACGCCCGACGTGATCGACGGGCCGCAGTCGCTGATCTGGCAGGAGGCCGAGAACCGTCTTCATGCGCAGAAGTCGGTCCTGCGCTGGTGCTTCGGTCAGATCGGTTGAAGCGCCGGGTTGGTTGAAGCCACGGGACTAGCACCCCATTTTCGTCATTCCCGCGGAGACGGGAACCCATAACCGCTACCGGCTCGGCTTTCACGGTCGTTTGCCATGATGGATCCCCGCCTGCGCGAGGATGACGAAGGAACGATGGTGAACGACCCCAACATGACCGATCTCGACCGCGCGCTGGCCTTCGCAATCCCCGCTCGGAGCGCTCGCGGCCGGATCGTCCGGCTCGGCACCGCGCTCGACGAAGTGCTCGCCGCCCACGCCTATCCGCCCGCGATCGAGAAACTGCTCGCCGAGGCGCTGACGCTCGCCGCGCTGATCGGCTCGACGTTGAAGGACGCCAGCGGCCAGTTGACGATGCAGACGCGCACCGACAACGGTGTCGTCCAGTTGCTCGTCTGCGACTATCGTGGCGGCGAAGTCCGCGGCTATATCGAATACGACGCGGACAAGCTCGCCGAAGCGCCCGCGGAGCCATCGTTGTTCGCATTGTTCGGCGCCGGCTATCTCGCGATTACGTTCGACATGGCGAGCAGCAACGAGCGCTATCAGGGGATCGTCCCGCTCGATGGCGACACGTTGTCGCAGGCCGCGCAGAGCTATTTCACGCAGTCCGAGCAGATCCCGACGATGGTGCGCACGGGCATGGCGAAGGGCCCGGACGGGCGGTGCGTCGCCGGCGGGCTGTTCCTCCAGCATCTCCCCGAGGGCGAGGATGGGCGCGAGCGGCTACATACCAAGCTCGACCATCCCGAATGGGAGCATGTCGCGACGCTCGGCTCGACGATGAGCGTAGAGGAACTGACCGACGCGACCCTGCCGCTGGAGACTTTGGTGTGGCGGCTGTTCAACGAGGAAGAGGATGTCCGCATCCTCGCGGATATTCCGATCACGCGCGGCTGTCGCTGCGATCCCGAGTACATCAAGGGTGTGATCTCGAAATTCCCGATCGAGGAACGCCGCTCGATGGCCGACGAAACCGGCTTCATTATTGTCGACTGCGCGTTCTGCGCGACCAAATTCCCGGTGCCGGTGGAGGACTGACGCTCCGCCTGGAGGGGAGGGGGCAGGCGTTAACGGGCTTTTTACGCCTCTCCACTATCACTGGCGACGTGCTTTTATTCGGCACGTTTTTTCTCCCTTGTGGCGCTTCGTGCGCCAACCTCAGGGCCGCTCCACCGGGCGGCCCTTTCTTTTTGCGCGCTGCTGGCCTAGCGAACTTTGCATCATGACATCTCCTGCTCCCTATGCGGTCGCCCTTTTGTCGGGCGGGCTCGACTCGATGGTATCCGCCGCGATGGCGCGAGACGCCGGCCAGCGCGTGCTCGCGCTGTCGTTCGACTATAACCAGCGCCACCGCGTCGAACTCGCCGCCGCGCGGCGGATCGCCGACGCGCTCGGTGCCGAACGCCACATCGTCCTGCCGATGGACCTCTCCGCGTTCGGCGGCTCCGCACTGACCGCCGATATCGCCGTGCCGAAGGACGGCGTGGGGACCGAGGACGGCGGCGGGATTCCGGTCACCTACGTCCCCGCGCGCAACACCATCTTCCTCAGCCTCGCGCTCGGCTGGGCCGAAGCGGCCGGCGCGCGCGACATTTATATCGGCGTCAACGCGCTCGATTATTCGGGCTATCCCGATTGCCGCCCCGAGTTCATTGCCGCCTTCGAGGGCCTCGCCGAACTCGCCACCAAGGCCGGCGTCGAGGGCGATCCGTTCCGCATCCAGGCGCCGCTCCAGCATATGACCAAGGCGGATATCGTCCGCGAAGGCACGCGTCTTGGGCTCGACCTCGGTTTGAGCTGGTCGTGCTACGATCCGGCGCCGGGCTCGCTGCATTGCGGCGAGTGCGACAGCTGCCGCCTGCGCGCGAAGGGCTTCGACGAGGCGGGGATCGCCGACCCGACGCGCTATGCCGTGCCCCCGGCATCTGGGCCGGCCTGACGCCATGAGCTACGCGGTCAAGGAGATGTTCCTGACGCTGCAGGGCGAGGGCGTGAACGCCGGCCGCCGTGCGGTGTTCGTGCGGTTCGCCGGGTGCAACCTCTGGTCGGGCCGCGAACAGGACCGCTCCACCGCGGTCTGCAAGTTCTGCGATACCGAGTTCGTCGGTACCGACGGCCTCGGCGGCGGCAAGTTCGCGGATGCGCAAGGATTGGCGGCGGCGGTTGCGGGGTTCTGGGGTGAGGGGGCGCGCGACCGGTTCGTCGTCCTGACCGGTGGCGAGCCGATGCTCCAGATCGACGACGCGATCGTCGATGCGCTGCATGCCGAGGGTTTTCGGATCGCGATGGAGAGCAACGGCACGATCGCCGCGCATCCGGGCATCGACTGGGTCTGCATCAGCCCCAAGGCGGGCAGCATCGTCGTCCAGCGCACCGGCGACGAACTGAAACTGGTCTGGCCGCAGCTGGGTACAGATATCGACGATGTCGAGACCTGGGATTTCGCGAACCTGCTGCTCCAGCCGCTCGACGATCCTCGGGCGGACGCCAACCGCGAGGCGTGCGTGGAGATGGTGATGCAGCGTCCGCAGTGGCGGCTGTCGCTTCAGACGCACAAGCTGCTGGGTCTGCGCTGATCGGTCGGGGCGAGCGTCCCGCTTTGGACGCCCGATCCCCGATTTGTCATCCCGGCGAGCGCTGGGATTTCCCCCTGTGGCCCCCGTCACCTGACCCGTGAGATACCCCAGCTTTCGCTGGGGTGACGGACACCCTCTTACCGCCCGGCAATCCCGACACCGACCGGTGGCCAGTTCTGGACGCCGCATTTCTTCGCGACCCATTCGCCCTTCTTGTTCCAGCAGATCGGGTCGAGGCGGACCATCATGGGCGCCGACCGCTCGCTGCCGATATAGCGCGGGAAGCGCTGTTCGCCCCATGGGATCAGGCTGTTGCGCAGCTCGCGCGAACGGGCCAGCGCGACCTCGGCGAAATGCCCGCGGGGTGCGAATACCGCGTCGCGACCGATCGAGGCAGCAGTCTGGCAGAAACCATATTGCGCGGCCACCGTGGCGAAGCTCGAATAGGTTCGTGTGCCGAACTGGTCGAGGGCTGCCTGTCCAGCTTTGAGACCCGACGCTTTGTTGACCCGAATAAAGTATTTGGTCAGTGTATCGAATGCGCCCTTCAACTCGTCGCCATGATCGGCGAGGATCGAATTATAGTTCGGCACGGTCAACAACGTCGGTTCGAACTGGCATTGCAGCGCAGCGACGTTGAGCGCCGCGCGCATGTGCCAGACGAGGGCGGCCCGCGTTTCCGCGGATGTCGCGCCCGGTAACACTTGGCCAAGATCGGATTCGTCGCCGGTCACCGCTGCGCCCGAAAAATCGCGCGACTGCAAAAAGAACTGCGCCGAGGCCGACTGCGCCACAGCGAGCCCGCTCGACGCCACGCAGAGCGCGAGCGCGATACGCAACACCTTCATTCCAACCTCCCCAGGGGCACACTTCAAGTCGGCGAATCTAAAGCGTTTCCACCAAACTCCCAAGCGATTTTAACCTTTTCCGATGTGCGGACGTGCATCGTTCATGGAAGGCGGCGCGAGGCGTTTCGTCGCCTCCGAAACGATCCGACCATGCGCCCCCGATCGCCTCCGAACGTCAGTCGGCGGACAACGAAAAAGGCCGCCCGGTTGCCCGGGCGGCCCTTCACGATACATAAGCCCTGCGGAGACTACCCGCCGAAGCGGACGGTCTCCATGGGGATTACATGGCGTTGTTGGTCATCATAGTGTCGTTCGACATCATCGTGTCGTTCGCCATCATGGTGTCGTTGGCCATCATGCCACCGTTCGACGCGCCGTCGACTGCGGTCATGTTGTCGGTCATGGTGTCCATGCCTTCAGTGGCGTTCATGTCGGTGACCATCGTGTTGTCGGTGGTCGTCTCGGTCTTCGGACCGCAAGCCGAAACGGCGAGTGCTGCGCTGGCGATCAGCGAACCGGTCAGGACCTTGGAAATGAGTGCACGCATGTGGAAGCTCCCTAGATAGAGGATTTGGCTGGCTGCTCGCCCTTAATACCCAAATCGTAGTGGACATTAATCCGATAACGCTTTGCCCTCAAGCCTCGTTTTCTCAAGGACAAGAAACTGTTTCAAGGAAAGCATCGGCGGTCAACGCCAGGGCAGCGTCTAAAGTTGCAAGGTCGGCCGAAATACCAAGCGATTGCAGGCTCGTAACGCCGTATTCGGGCAGGCCACAGGGTACGATACCTCCGAAGTGCGACAAATCCGGGGCGACGTTCACCGAGAAGCCGTGGAGCGTCACCCAGCGTTTCACCCGCACGCCGATCGCTCCGATCTTGGCCTCTCGCCCCTGATCGAGCGTCCAGATGCCGACCCGGCCGTCGACCGCGAACGCCTCGACGCCAAGTTCGCCGAGCGCCGCGATCACCCAGGATTCGAGCGCGTGGACATAGCATCGCACGTCGCGCCCGCGCTTGGTCAGGTCGAGCACGACATAGCCGATCCGCTGCCCTGGCCCGTGATAGGTGTATTTGCCGCCGCGCCCGGTCGAGATCACCGGAAAGCGCGCATCGATCAGGTCGTCCGGCTCGGCGCTGGTGCCCGCGGTGTAGACCGGCGGATGTTCGAGCATCCACAGCAGTTCGCGTGCCTCGCCAGCGCCTACCGCGACCGCTCGCGCCTCCATCTCGGCCAGCGCGTCCGCATAGGGGGTAAGGCCGGCGCTGGTCCGCCATTCGATATCGGAGGGGAGAGGGGTGTTCACCGATCCCAATTGCGCACCCGCGCCTCGACTTGCAACTGCGACGAGCGTTTCAACCATGTGGTCAAGCGCGGGGCCTTGGGCTAGTCCGCGCAGGAACGGGAATGGCGGGAGCATGGCATGGCGACGGCGGGGGTAGTCAACGCACGCGTGAAGATGGGAACGGTCTGGGATCGCACGATCGAGGTGCTTAACGGACGCACCGGCATGATCGCGCGGATCGCGGTGCTCGGGATTTTGCTACCGACGGTCGTGCGGGACGGATTCGTCACGTTCTCGTCGCGTGCAAATCCGGTTGCGATGCTGGTCGGGGCAGTCCTGACGATCGGCGCGCTCGTCGCCATGATCTGGGCGCAACTCGCGATCGTCGCGATCGCGACCGATCCTGCAGTCGATGCCGCCTCCGCGCGTCACCAGGCGAGCGCGCGGGTGCTGCCGGCGTTCGGCATCATGGTTCTGCTGACGATCATCGCGGTGCTGCTGGCGATGCCGCCGGTCGTGGTGCTCATCCGGTCCGGTTTCGACTTCGTCGCCGCGGCTAATGGATCGAGCGTACAGATGACCCCGCCAAGCGTCGGTGCCGCCAGCTTCACGGCGCTCTACGGGCTGGCTTATCTGCTCGTGCTGCTCGGGATCGGCGCGCGGCTGGTGCTGCTCAATCCGGTCATCCTCAACGAACGCCTCGGCGTTGGCGCGATCCGTCGGTCGATTCAACTCACCAAGGGCATGACGTGGCGGATCATCGGCATCATGGTCCTGTTCGTGATCGTACTGCTGGTCGCTACGGGTGCCGCACAGTCGGTGACGGGAATCGTCTTCCGTCTCGCGTTGGGTGCGGAGTCCATTGCCGTCGCGGCCTTCCTCGCCGGGGTGGCAGGCTCGATCGTCACCACCGCCCTCACCGCGCTCGCCGCCGTCTTCACCGCGCAGCTCTATGTCGCCGTCAGAGAGAAATCCGTCACCCCATGAAGCTCGATTTCGCGACCGTCCTCATTGATGCCTGGACGCTGTTCAAGCGCGACCGCGACCTGTTGCTGCGGATTGCCGCACCGTTTCTGTTCCTCCCCGCGTTCGCGCTCGCGCTGGTCGTCCCCGATCCGCCGATGCCCGACGCTGCGGCGGGCAACAACGAGGCGCAGGCGATGGTCTGGGCCGACGCGGTGCAGACCTGGGCGGCGGCGCATGGCGGCTGGTACCTGCTCGCCTATGTGATGAGCTTCTTCGGGACGTCGCTGTTCTACGCGCTGTACCTCGATCGCGATCAGCTCGACCTGCGGCAGGCGTTGACCCGCTGCCTGGGCATTTTCCCGCGCTTCCTGCTGGCGATGGTGATCGTGTCGCTGCCGGCGGGGGCGGGGCTGTTGCTGTATGCGATCCCCGGCCTCTACATTCTCGGCCGGACGATGCTGACCGGCCCGGCGCTGTTCGCCGAAGCCCCGCTTGGTGCGCTAGGCGCGATCCGCCGCAGCTTCTCGCTAAGCCGTGGTTCGGGGCTGCCGCTGATGGGGTTGGCGGCGTTCAGTTATATCAGCGGCTGGCTCGCCGGCGCGCCGTTCATGATGCTCGACAAGGCGTTGCGCGACGGCGGCGAACCCAACCCGGTCGCGCTTGCGATCGTCGATGCCGGCGCCGCGGTGGCGGCGATGGCGGCCGGCATTGCGATGGCCCTGATCGCAATCTCCGCCTATCGGCGCCTGGCGCGGTAGGCTGCACCAACGGAGGAAAAGCACCACCCCGGCGGAGGCCGGGGCCCAGTTGGAAAGGTCGGAGTGATCGGGCGCACCGCTCAGTTAGCAACGTCCCCCAACTGGACCCCGGCCTCCGCCGGGGAGGTGGCTGAGGTCTACCCTCGCTTCGCCAGATACGGGATCTGCGGCGCCGTCTCCGGCGGCAACAATCCCGAAGCCCGAGGATCGGGAAACGTCTCGATCGTCCGCTTCACCGCCACGAACCCCTGCGCGCGATAAAACCCGAGCGCGCTCGGATGATCGAGCGTGCAGGTATGCAGCCACACCCGTTCCACCCCCTTCGCCCAGGCCCGAGCGCACGCCTCGGCCATCAGCCACCGCCCATGGCCTTGCCCCGCCAGTTCCGGGATCAGCCCGAAATACGAAATCTCGCACGCACCCGCCGCGCGAAAATCGAGTTCGAGCATCCCTACCTCGATCCCCGCCGGATCGATCACCGCATACACAGCGATCCCAGGATCATTGACGATCGCTGCGAGCACCTCGTCCGCCATTACCAACCGCGAGAACCACAGCCACGGGCTCCCCACGCGTCGGAACAGCGCGCGGTATTTCTCCAGCGCCGGCTTCTCCCACCGCACCAGCCGCAACCGCGACCCCGGACTCGGCCTAAGCGGCGGCCGCTTGCGCATCTCCAGAGTCGTGACGATCGTCGCAAGGACGTCGTCGGCAACCGGGATCAGCGCCACCGGCTTACGACCACACCGCGCGGGGCGGCAGGCTCATCAGGATCGCGTCGATGTTGCCGCCGGTCTTCAGCCCGAACAAAGTCCCTCGATCATAGACGAGGTTGAACTCGGCATAGCGCCCGCGCCATTCGAGCATCCGCGTCTCGTCGGCCGCAGTGAACGGCGTACCCATCCGCCGCCGCACGATCCGTGGATAGGCCTCCAGAAACGCCTCGCCGACATCGCGCGTGAAGGCGAAGTTGGTCTCGAAATCGCCGTCGAGATGATCGAAGAAAATCCCGCCGACGCCGCGGCCGACCTTCCGGTGCGGGATGTAGAAATAGGTCTCCGCCCATTCCTTGAACCGGGGATAGTGCGCCGGGTCATGCGCGTCGCACGCCGCCTTCATCGTCGCGTGGAAGTCGGCGGTATCTTCCTCAATCGGCAGCGGCGGGTTGAGATCGCCGCCGCCGCCGAACCAGCGCTTGGTCGTGTTGAGGAAGCGGCAGTTCATGTGCACCGCCGGCACGTGCGGGTTGGCCATGTGCGCGACCAGGCTGATCCCGGTCGCGAAGAACCGCGGGTCATCGCCGGCCCCGTGGATAGACTTGGCGAAGTCGCCCTCGAACGTCCCGCCGACGGTGGAAACGTTGACGCCGATCTTCTCGAAGACCTTGCCCTTCATCACCCCGCGGACGCCGCCGCCACCGGGCTCACCTGACGGATCGATCCGGTCCCAGGGGGTGTATTCGAACGACGCGTCGGAGCCCGCCTCCCCCTCGATCGCCTCGAACTCCGCACAGATGCGGTCGCGCAGGGATTCGAACCAGTGGCGGGCGGCGGCTTGCTGGGGGTCGAGTTCGATCATGGGGATGGCTCTACCAAATCCTCCCCGGAACGGGGAGGGGGACCGTTCGGCTACTTGGCCGAAAGGTGGAGGGGGATTTCCACGAGCGTAACGGTTGTCGTACGGAAGCGGGGCGTTTGCGGTGAGCCCCCTCCACCATGCTTCGCACGGTCCCCCTCCCCGTGCCGGGGAGGATTAGCTTGGCCAGCCGCCGGTCTGCCGCAGGGCCTCCGCCGCCACGATCCCGGTCGCCACGGAGATGTTCATCGACCGCAACCCCGGCCGCATCGGGATCAACACCCGCACATCGGCCCGCGCGTGGACCTCGTCTGGCACGCCGGCCCCCTCGCTGCCCATCAGCAACACGTCGTCCTCGCGAAACTCCGCGACATCCAGCCGCACCGCGCCCTTCGTCGTCAGCAACACGATCCGCCCGCGTACCTGCGCAAGGAACGTGTCCCAATCGACATGCCGCACCACGTCGACCGCGCCGACATAGTCCATCCCCGAGCGCGCGACGGCCTTGTCGCTCCAAGTGAATCCCATCGGTTCGATCAGGTCGACGCCGATCCCCATGCACGCGGCGGTGCGGAGAATGGCGCCGACATTTCCGGCGATATCGGGCTGATAGAGGGCAATTCTCATGCCCGATCCCTTAGCGCGCCAGACGCTGCACGGTAACCCAAAGCAAAATGCAGTTGGCAAACCGTCGCCCCGCCGTCTATCAAAGCGCAGCCTCCGTGGGGACGGTCGGATGGATTGGGGATATGGTTTCGCGAAACCGAAAGCCTAGTCCGTCACGAAAAAAATAACGTGCAAGGGCGAGATGAATGGCGACAGTCGACGACATGGTTCCTCCCGGCGAATCGCCAGAGCCGTTTCACGAAGAGGCCCATGACCCTCGCCGCCGTGATTTCATCAATATCGCAGCCGTTTCCTTCGCCGGTGTCGGCGCAGTCGCGATCGTCCTGCCGCTGATCAACCAGATGAACCCGAGCGCCGACGTGCTCGCGCAGTCGACTACCGAGATCGACCTGTCGAAGATCCTCCCCGGCCAGGCGATCAAGACGTCGTTCCGCAAGCAGCCTTTGTTCGTGCGCAACCTGACGCCCAAGGAAATCTCGGAAGCTGACGCGGTCGACATCTCGACGCTGCGCGATCCGCAGACGCTCGAACAGCGGACCAAGGCGGGCAAGAAGAACTGGCTGATCACGCTGGGCGTCTGCACGCATCTCGGCTGCGTCCCGCTCGGCGCAGGCGAGGGCGAGAACAAGGGCCCGTTCGGCGGCTATTTCTGCCCGTGCCACGGCTCGGCCTACGACACCGCCGCGCGCATCCGCAAAGGCCCCGCTCCGTCGAACCTCCACGTTCCGGACTATGCCTTCAACTCCGACACCGTCGTCACGGTAGGCTGAGGAAAACACCATGAGCTTTCCCTGGGCCAAGCAATACGAACCGAAGCTGCCGCTGACGCGGTGGCTGGATGAGCGGCTTCCCGTTCCCCGGCTCGTCTATAACTCCCTCGGCGGCGGTTATCCCGTCCCGCGCAACCTCAATTATTTCTGGAACTTCGGCGTCCTCGCCGGCGCCGCGCTGGCGATCCAGATCATCACCGGCATCGTGCTGGCGATGCACTATGCCGCCAACGGCGCGGTCGCGTTCGACTCGGTCGAGAGCATCATGCGCGACGTCAACGCGGGCTGGTTCCTGCGCTACGCCCACGCAAACGGCGCGTCGATGTTCTTCATCGTCGTCTATACGCACATCTTCCGCGGGCTCTATTATGGCTCGTACAAGGCGCCGCGCGAGATGGTGTGGCTGCTCGGCGTGGTCATCTTCCTGCTGATGATGGCGACCGCGTTCATGGGCTACGTCCTTCCCTGGGGCCAGATGAGCTTCTGGGGCGCGCAGGTCATCACCGGGTTCTTCTCGGCGATCCCGCTGGTCGGCGACACCATCCGCATCTGGCTGCTCGGCGGATTCGCGCCGGACAACGCCGCGCTCAACCGCTTCTTCTCGCTGCATTACCTGCTGCCGTTCGTGATCGCAGGCGTCATCATCCTGCACATCTGGGCGCTGCACATCCCCGGCTCGAACAACCCGACCGGCGTCGACGTGAAGGGCGAGCAGGACACCGTCCCGTTCCACCCCTATTACACCGCCAAGGACGGCTTCGGGCTCGGCATCTTCCTGCTGATCTTCGCCAGCCTGTTGTTCTTCTTCCCGAATTATCTCGGCCATCCGGACAATTACATCCCGGCGAACCCGCTCTCGACGCCCGCGCACATCGTCCCCGAATGGTATTTCTGGCCGTTCTACGCGATCCTGCGCGCCTTCACCGCGGACTTCATCCTGCCGGCGAAGCTCTGGGGCGTGCTGGCGATGTTCGGCTCGATCCTGCTGCTGTTCTTCCTGCCCTGGCTGGACAGCTCGCCGGTCCGCTCGATGAACTACCGTCCCAAGGCGCGGATCGCGTTCTGGGTTCTGGTCGCGGACATCTTCGTGCTCGGCTATTGCGGTGGCGCGCCGGCAAACGCGTTCTACGTGATCCTCAGCCAGATCTGCGCGGCGTATTATTTCGCGCATTTCCTGATCATCCTGCCGATCATCTCGCGCTCCGAGCGTCCGCGGCCGCTGCCCAACTCGATCACCGAGGCGGTGCTTTCAAAGCACGGCGGCACCAGCCCGGCCAAAACCGCGCTCGCGCACTGATACGAACTAGAGGACACACACATGGTTCGTCTCATCGCATCCCTGGTCGGCGCGGCCTTCGTGCTGGTGCTCGGCATCGCGCTCTTCGGCAGCGTCATGGGGGTCATCAACGATCCCGTCGCGCCGACCGCCGAGAGCGTCGCGCACAAGCATCCGAAGGAGCTCGAGCTCGCCTCCAACGGCGTGTTCGGCAAGTTCGACCGTCGCCAGCTCCAGCGCGGGTTCCAGGTCTACAAGGAGGTCTGCTCGGCCTGCCACTCGCTGCGGCTCGTATCGTTCCGCGACCTGACCAAGATCGGCTATACCGACCCCGAGGTTAAGGCGATCGCCAACCAGTGGGTGATCGAGCAGCCATCGA
The DNA here is from genome assembly GCA_040388215.1 of Pseudomonadota bacterium. Lineage (GTDB taxonomy): Bacteria > Pseudomonadota > Alphaproteobacteria > Sphingomonadales > Sphingomonadaceae > Sphingomonas. Next base: position 46,804 of record JAZKCH010000020.1, read on the forward strand.
TCAACCCGGAAACGGGCGAGCCCGCAACGCGCAAGAACATTCCGTCGGATCGCTTCCCGTCGCCGTTCGCTAACGAGATCGCCGCGCGCGCCGCGAACAACAACGCGCTGCCGCCCGATCTCTCGCTGATCACCAAGGCTCGTGAGGACGGCACCGCGTACGTCCATTCGCTGCTGACCGGCTACACGACGCAGCCGGCCGCGCTGCTGAAGGAATTCCCGGACATCAAGACGCCGGCGGGTCTCCACTACAATCCGTATTTCGCGAACCTCAACATCGCGATGCCGCCGCCGATCACGGCGGATGGCCAAGTGACGTATGCGGACGGGACCAAGCCGACGATGGAGCAGATGTCGACCGACGTCTCCGCGTTCCTGACCTGGACCGCCGAGCCCAACCTTGAGGCACGCCATGCCGCCGGGTTCGCGTCGATCATCTTCATCCTGATCTTCTGCGGCCTTGCCTGGGGCGCGTACCAGAACGTCTGGCGCGACGTTAAGCATTGATGGCGGCCGGGCTCCCGCGGTAAGGGCGCACGGATAGAGGGAGCGGCGGACGGGCAGGGTGCCTTGTCCGCCGCTTTCGTTTCGGCGGAAGCGCAGCGTCGCGATACAGCCGCCGCTCTGCGCGAAGAAGGAAACGCCGATGTCCGATACCAACGAGCGCAATGCCGACCTAAAGGCGCTGATCCGCACCATCCCCGACTTCCCCAAGCCCGGCATCCAGTTCCGCGACATCACCACGCTGCTGCTCGACCCGCAAGGCTGGGCGACCGCGATCGAGCGGATGGTCGCGGCAGTCTCCGGCCCGGTCGATCTCGTCGCCGGCATCGAAGCCCGCGGTTTCCTCTTCGCCGCCGCACTCGCCGCACCGCTCAGGGCCGGCGTCCTGCTGATCCGCAAGGACGGCAAGCTCCCCGGCGCGACCATCGCCGAAGACTATGCGCTGGAATACGGCACCGACCGCATCGCGATCCACGCCGATGCGCTTGCCCCCGGCGCGCGCGTCCTGCTGGTCGACGACCTGATCGCCACCGGCGGCACTGCGCGCGCAGCCGTCCGCCTGCTCAACAAGGCCGGCGCGGTGGTCACGCAAGCGCAGTTCCTGGTCGATCTTCCCGACCTCGGCGGCGCAGACGCGCTCCGTACCGAAGGCATCGAAGCGACGGCCCTGATCCACTTCCCCGGCCACTGATCGCGCGCCCACTGCACGTCACCATATATAGCACCTCCCCGGCGGAGGCCGGGGCCCAATTGGGGAACGTTGCTAACGGATGACTGTGCGCCGTTATCGCCTTCTTCGCTATTGGACCCCGGCCTTCGCCGGGGGGGTATAGTGGCGGGTTGCTTCACGGAGTATCGCCGCCGACTGCGGCGCCCAGTCGTGTCAGCAGGTCGCCCCTGCGCCGACCCCAAATCCCGTCAGACCCCATTCATGGAACTTGCGACATAACGACTCCGTTGTACGACGAATAGCGGCGCGTTGTGTCCGCTCTCCACGTACGGGAGACTCCCCATGTTTATGAAGCGCTTCGGCATTATCGGCCTAGCCTTGGGCCTTGGACTAGGCGTCGCAGGCTGTACCGACGGTTACGGCTACGGCGGCGCCGGCGTCGGCTATGCCAGCGATCCCTATTACGGCGGTGGCTACGGCGATGGTTATTATGGCGCAGGCTATGGCGGTTATGGCGGCGGCTATGACGGGTTCGCCGGCTATGGTGGCCTGAACTCCTACTATGGCTGGAGCGGCGATTATTATTATCCCGGCTCGGGCGTCTACGTCTACGATCGCTACCGCCGCCCGCACCGCTGGAACGGCAACCAGCAGCGCTACTGGCAGGGCCGCCAGCAATATCGCGGCAACCGCAACGATGGTGGCCGCGGCAATTGGGGTGGCTTCGCCAACCGCGGCAATGGCGGCCGAGACGGCGGCTGGCGCGGTAACCGTCCGGGCTATCAGGGCAACCCCGGCACGCCCGGCCAAGGCCAGTTCGGCAACGGCCGTCCCGGTCGCGGCGACGATCGCGGCCGTGGTCCCGGTCGCGGCCAGTTCGGTCAACCCGGCCAGCCAGCGCAGCCCGGCCAGGTCGCCAACCCGCAGCAGCCACAAGCGCAAGGCTTCCGCGGCAATCGCGGCGACGGAGCATTCCGAGGCAATCGCGGCGGCGGCGGCCAGCGTTTCGGCGGCGGACGGCAAGGTGGTGGCCGTCAGGGCGGAGGCAACCGCGGCGGTGGTCGTCCGGCACAGTAAGTAGAGCAGGTCTGGTTCACGCGAAGGCGCAAAGCCGCGAAGAGAAGGATTAGTTTTTCACGCGGAGACGCGGAGAGCATTTATAGAACGGCGCGGTCTACTCACCGCTACAGCGACGCCCTCGACGAAGCTCTGCCATACTAAATCTCTCCGCGCCTCCGCGTCTCCGCGTGAACAAATCTTCTCTTAGCGCCTTCGCGCCTTCGCGTGAACATAAAGGCCTCAACCAAGGCCAGATGTCGTGATGGGCAAAAGCCCGACAATTAACCGGCCGGCGCTTCCGTTGGGCGCGTCGCGACGAGGCCGTTAGACACGAACGTCATAACCATCACGTCGTCCTGATTGAACACGCGCATCCGGCTCTTGAAGATGCCCATCTCGGGCCGGCTAGCCGACACCCGCTTCTCCAGAACTTCTGTCTCGCACCGCAAAGTGTCCCCCGGATACACCGGCTTCACCCATTTCAGTTCGTCGATCCCCGGCGACCCAAGCCCAGCCTGTCGGTTCTCTTTCAAATTCGCGACCACCATCGACATCACCATCGCACACGTATGCCAGCCGCTCGCCGACAGCCGCCCGAAATGCGTCTGTGCCGCCGCCTTGTCGGACAGATGAAACGGCTGCGGATCGTATTTCGCAGCGAAGTCCATCACCTCCTCGCGGGTGACGGCATAGGAGCCGAACGACGCAGTCCGACCGACCTCGATATCCTCGAAATACTGCATAGCCTCTCCTCTTATCGTTGCAGCACCTTCTGGAAGGGTGCGTCGGTGCCGTCCAGTCCCGCCTCGGCCGGCAGCCCGATCAGGTCGCGCAGCAGGGGCTCGATCGCCACGTTGTCGAAGCTCGCAATCGTCTTGCCCGCCATGAACGCCGGCCCGTTGGCGATGAACAGCGCGCGCATCTCTGGCGCCATGTTGTCGTATCCGTGCATACCGCCGACGAACGCCTTGGTCGGCGCGCTCGGATCGACCCGCCAGCCGACGTCGGCCAGGCACAGATAGCTCGGTACGCGCGGATTGCGCCCGTACTGGAACCGCGCCGGGATTTCGCCCTTCCGCCAGCATTGCAGATGATCGTGCTTGGTCAGCAACCGCGCTTCCAGCGCCGTCTCATGCCCCGGCACCGCGAACAAAGTCGCGTACGGCCCCGTCTCGACCGTGCGATAGTCCGCCTTGTCCGCAATCGCATCCAGCGCCACCACCCGCGTGCTGCTCGTCGCGGCCATACCGTGGTCCGCGACGATCACCAGGTTCGCCCGCTGCCCCAGCGCGGCAAGCCCCTCGACGAGCGCGCCGATGCTCGCGTCGACATCCGCTACCGCCTGCGTCACGCCCGCGCTGTCCGGCCCACCCGCATGACCCGCGCTGTCGACCGTATCGAAATACAGCGTCACCAGCTTAGGCCGGATCGCGGCAGGCCGCCGCATCCAGTCGAGCACCGCATTGACGCGCTGCGTACCCGACACCTGCTGGTTGAACTGCTGCCAGTCCTCCGGCCGCGTCCCGCCATCGATCGCACCATGGCTGTCGGGCTTTACCTTGCCCCCGACCGCGACGTTTGCGCCCGGCCAGAACATCGTCGCCGTCCGGATCCCCGCCTTCTCCGCATCGACCCAGATCGGCGAACTCTCGCTCCACCAGAACGGATCGTCCGTCGCCATCGTGAAGCTCTCCCCCGGCCGCGCCGGATCCTCCATCCTGTTCCCGACGATCCCGCTGCGATCGGGCCGCAGGCCGGTCACCAGCGTCCAGTGATTGGGGAAGGTGATGCTCGGAAACGACGGCCGCATGCTCGCGAACACCCCGCCGGTGCGCAGCCGGTTGAGGTTCGGCGTCACCCCGCGGTCGAGATAATCGGGGCGAAACCCATCGATCGACACGAGGATCGTCACCGGCGCCCGCATTTCGTTCGGCATCGTTGCTGCCGCGGTCGATGCAGGGGCAGGCGCCGTGATCGGCGCAAGGGCAGGGGGCGTAAACGGATAGGCACACCCGGTCAGTGCCAAGCCGAAAAGAGCCAGCGCAGTGGTCTTCATCATAACCGTTCGTTCCAAGCAGGTGGCGACTTCGCGCGATCCCTACCCGGCACGATCCGCGAGCGAAAGCGATCCGTGCGGCGGCGAGCTTACCCTTGCTTGTTTCCCCGCGAAGGCGGGGACCCAGACTGGGCTTCCGCCTTCGCGGGAGAACAAGGAGCGCTGTGCGCTGTTATGCAGCCTACAACCCCACTGCCAGCTTGCTGAACAAGGTCCAACTCACCGGCGTTTTCCCATAAGCCGCCTCCAGCGCCGCCGGCTTGGCATACGCCGCCACCGTCCCCCCGAGCGCCAACCCAAGCGGCCCCACGATCGGCACCCGGTACGCATACCCGACCTCAGCCTTCGTCACCCGGAACTTTCGATCATGCAGCGGATCGCCTTCGTCCGGAAAAAGCTCGTCGTTCGCCACGTTCTCAAGCCTGCCGAACACCGCATGTCGAGCCGAAAGCTCGTACGTAGCCTCCGCCAGGAACGCGCTAAGCTTCTCCCCTGGCACCCGGTCCTTGAGGCTGTACGCGAACGTCGTCGCCAGCCCGTCCCGCGCATATTGGACGCTCGCGGTCGAGCGGTTCTCGTCCTCGCCCGGGTGCTGTGCCTCGGGTTCCTTCAGTCGCCCATGACTCACCTGCACCGCCCAGAACGGAGACGGCGTCCATGTCCCGCGCACGCTCCACGAGTCGAGTCGTGGCGTCTCGATGTTCCAGCGGTGCTCGTCGGGCTCGCGCCCCTTGAACGCCGAAGCCTCGAGCTGGAACGCCGGCGTCGCATACCCCGCCGTCACCACGCCGTACGTGATATGCGTCGAATCGAACCAGTGATGCGTGATCGGCGACATCGGCTGATACCGGGCCGATCCGCGGTGCATGAACGCGCTAGGCCCCAGCGCCGGCTCGCCGACTGGCCCGCCATACAGGAACAGCGTCGCCCCGTTCCCCAGCCGGTAATCGAGCTTCGCGGCCAGCTCCATGAACAGGTCGTGCGGATGCTGCCGATCGACCAGCGGCCGGTCGTTCGCCAGCTCGCCGGTCGCGAACAAATTGGTATAGCCGCGCGCACCCATCAACGGCTCGAGGCTGTTCATCGTCCGCAACTGGATATGAAACCGGTCGCCCAGATCGCGGTCCGCCATCAGCATCGCCATCGACTCCACGAACGCCTCGCTCTTCCCCCGCGGTCCCCCCTGGTCGGTCGCGACGCCCCACGCATAGCCATGCGCCATCAGCATCCACTCGCCCGCCTGCGTCATGTAGCCGCGCATCGGCCCCTCCGCCGCCGGCAGCCGCGACGTCCCGCTACCCTGGCTATAGAACCCCGCCGACGTCCCCATCGCCATCCCGGCCATCGCCGAACCCGCCGGCATCTTCGCCACCGCCGCATCGGAAGCCCCGCGATAGGTGGGGTCCGCAATCATCGCGTGCCCCATCGCGCTATGGTCCATCGCCATCCCGGGCATCGCAGAGTGATCCATCTGCGCATGATCCATCCCCGGCATGGCGTCCGGCATCGCAGCCGGTGCGGCCGGAGCCGGCGGCGTGACCGGAGCAGGGTGCCCCATCGCCGAATGGTCCATCGTCGAATGATCGACAATACCGCCAGACTGCGATGGTTGAGCCGCCGGAGCAGCCGAGCGCGCACCCGAACGCTTAGCCGCCGGCCGCGACTTCGCCTTCTTCACCGTCTTCATGGGAGCCGCATCCGACATCGCCATGCCCGGCATGGCCATGGAATGTTGCGCCACCGCAGCAACCGGCAGCACCGCCGCCGCGCCGCCGCCAGCAAGCGCCATCGCCCTCACGGCACCAGCCGCGAGCAACCTCGATCGAGTCATAAGTATATCCTTGGAAAAGCCTGAAAATCGGGGCGCATCAGCACCCGACGATCAAGCCTTTTGCGGCGGCCGCAAAGCCGGCGCGACGCCAGCTCCAAGATCCAGCACCGCCACCCGCTCGGTCACCATAGCCGGCTCTCGCAACGCCACGCCGAGCACCCGGGCGGCGTTCCAGTTCGAAGGCGGCACGCATCCGATGCATCCATGCAGCGGCGTAGCCTTCCGATCGGGCGCTTCATGGTCTGGCATGGCCTCCTGCGTCCCACTCATCGCCGGCATGTCCATCACGACGCCATGTCCGCGCGAAGCAGACGCGTCATGACACGCCGCCGGCGCCACCGCAGGAAACGCAAACGCAGCAAGGAGCAAAGCCAGGATCAGGCGCGCGAGCATGCCGGCGGTCTAGGCTCTCGCCCGACCCGCGACAACCGTGCAGTCTTTCCTTGCGCCCGCCACATCCAGAGCACAGCCAGAGCAGCGCGAGATTGCCGACTTGCCCGAATGCCGTGAAAGGTTCAGCGTTGGCGCATGAAGACCCCAGCGCATCCCGACCGAAACGAAACCCGCCAGGTCCCCGCCGCAAAAGTCTCGATCAGGATTGGCAAGCGTACCGCCTTCGATGCCTCGGTAACGACCGCCGGTCTGCTGTCGGTCGGCGCGCTCGTGTCCAGCATTCTCCTGTCCAGCGCCGTCATCGTCGTCGCAGCAGGCCGGAAGGACGCAAGACGACCGCTGGCGTTGCCTGACCATACCAGGACCGACGGCTGACGCTTGAACCATGCTGGCGGCCCGACGGGGGGCTACGAGTATCCATTCTGCGGCCGATCAAGTCCTGGCCGGTTCCTTGCCCTATTACGGACGTCCTGAAATCCGACCGTCACGACGACCGGTCATACTCCCCGGCGAGCCGCCTTATCCCGCTGGGGTTCCATGGGTCATCATTGCATCGATCTTGGCTTTCGGCAGGTTGATCAGCAAGCCGTTCTTGTTTCGCGCGAATGATCCAATGTCTACTTCTACGCTGCCGATCGAACTCGCCACCACGGCAAAGCCGTTCTCGACCTTTGCAACCGTGCCGATGACAAACCCATCTGCGTCATGGACCTCCAGGCCCTGTCTGATATCTTTCGGCCTTGCCGGAAATTGCTGAAGGGCTCGGGTGGATCCCGCGACATCGCCATCCAGCCGGCGATAGTTGGTTTGCCGGTCGAGCGTCATCTCGGCAAAATCATTTGGGGTCGCGCTCATTGCCGGTTGGGCTGCCGAAGCTGACGAACCAGCGGTTTGCGCCTGTGCCGCGTCAACGAACACGGCGCCCCATACCCCGGCCGCCACTACAAGCATGCGCACGGTGCTTCCCCTTGCCCTACCACTATGATCAACAGTGAATTGGTACGTACGGTATCGAATTGCGATACTACGCTCAAACGCGACGCTTCAGCTAACGAATATCGATCGAATTTGGCGGGACCTATTCAGCTCGTTGCTGGCTATTCTGAAGAAACGAAAAATCGCGGCATCGTCCGTTAGCCCGGAGCCCCATTCAGCCGATCCGTGTCGACCCATCCGAGTTTCGAAAGACTCCGATCATGAGATCGGTTCTATACTTGCTAGCTCTTTCGTGATCATTGCGCGTTGCGATTTCTATCGCCGTTACAACTCGCAAGAGAACTGAGCATCAGTAGCGATCCCTACAACGGTCCGCCCTTCGACGGCCCCGGCCGGAAAGCTCTGTCTTCAACAGCGGTTGTGACGGTGACGAAGGGATAGCCTGCGAGAACTATCGCTGACCCGCCGCCACCGCCAAACCCTCAGCTATGCAGGAAGTGCATCACGTCGCCGTCCTGGACGACGTACGCCTTGCCTTCCGCGCGCAGCTTGCCCGCCTCGCGTGCCTTCGATTCGCCACCGAGCGCGATGAAGTCGTCGAACGCGATCGTCTCGGCGCGGATGAAGCCCTTTTCGAAATCGCCGTGGATTTCGCCCGCCGCCTGCGGTGCGGTCGCGCCTTCGTGGACGGTCCAGGCGCGGGCTTCCTTCGGGCCGACCGTGAAGAACGTCAGCAAATGCAGCAGCTTGTACCCAGCGGTGATCACGCGCGCGAGGCCGGTCTCTTCCAGACCCAGCTCACCGAGAAACTCGCCGCGATCCTCCGCCGGCATCGTCGCGATTTCCGCCTCGATCGCCGCCGACACGACGACCGCCTCGGCGCCCTCGGCCTTCGCCTTCTCGAACACCCGCGCCGACAGCGCATTGCCGTTCGCCGCATCGCCCTCGTCGACGTTGCACACGTACAGGACGGGTTTCGCGGTCAGCAACTGCGCCTGCGCGAACACGCGCGCCTCGTCCTCGTCCTTCGGCACGGTCAGCCGCGCGGGCTTGCCTTCGCGGAGCAGCTCGAGCGCCTGGCCGAGCACGGCGGCGCCGATCTTGGCTTCCTTGTCGCCCTGCATGCCCTTCTTGGCGAGGTTGGGGACGCGCTTTTCGAGGCTTTCGAGATCGCTCAGCATCAGCTCGGTGTCGACCGTCTCGGCGTCGGCGATCGGATCGACCTTGTTGTCGACATGCGTCACGTCGCCATTCTCGAAGCAGCGCAGCACGTGGACGATCGCGTCGACCTCGCGGATGTTGCCGAGGAACTGGTTGCCGAGCCCTTCGCCCTTCGACGCGCCGCGCACGAGGCCGGCGATGTCGACGAAGCCGAGCTGCGTCTCGATGATCTTCTGCGATCCGGCGATCTTGGCCAGCGCGTCGAGCCGCTTGTCGGGCACGCCGACGTTACCGACGTTCGGCTCGATCGTGCAGAACGGATAGTTCGCCGCCTGCGCCGCGGCCGTCTCGGTCAGCGCGTTGAAGAGAGTGGACTTGCCGACGTTCGGCAGCCCCACGATGCCGCAGCGAAAACCCATGATATGCCCTTGGTATAAGAATGTGCGGGCGCTTTAGGGCAGGGCGGGGCGGAAGGCCAGCATTCGCCCTTCTGCTCCGGCCCCAATACCCCGTCATCCTGACGAAAGTCAGGATCCAGGCTCACAAAGGGCGCCTTCCATTACTCTGGATCCTGACTTTCGTCAGGATGACGGGAAGGTTGCCAGGATGACGAGCGTGATCGAACCACTCGATTGCCGCAATGCAGCAAAATTATCATACCGCTCGGTAGAGATATCGCCGCTCGCTGGTTATCAGGAGCATCCATCCCAAAAATCCCCAGGAATTCCATGACCACGACCGCCCACGGCTACGCCGCGCAATCCCCCGAAACCCCGCTCGCCCCGTTCAGCTTCGAGCGCCGCGAACCCGGCAAGACCGACGTCGCGATCGACATCGCGTTCTGCGGCGTCTGCCATTCCGACCTCCACACCGCCAAGGGCGAGTGGGAAGGCACGCTCTACCCCTGCGTCCCCGGCCACGAGATCGTCGGCCACGTCACCGCCGTCGGCAGCGACGTCACCAAGTTCAAGGTCGGCGACGTCGTCGGCGTCGGCTGCATGGTCGACAGCTGCGGTGAGTGCCCGTCGTGCAAGGACGGCGAGGAGCAATATTGCGAGACCACCGGCTTCGTCGGCACGTATAACGGCCCCGATCCCGTGCTCGGTGGCCACACGTTCGGTGGCTATTCGGACAAGATCGTCGTCGACGAGGGCTTCGTGCTGAAGGTCTCGCATCCCGAAGCCGACCTCGCCGCGGTCGCGCCGCTGCTCTGCGCCGGCATCACCACCTATTCGCCGCTGAAGCACTGGAAGGTCGGCCCCGGCCAGAAGGTTGGTATCGTCGGCCTCGGCGGTCTCGGCCACATGGGCGTCAAGATCGCCAACGCGATGGGCGCCGAGGTCTACGTCTTCTCGACCTCGCCCAACAAGCGCGACGATGCCAAGCGTCTCGGCGCCAAGGACCTGATCGTGTCGAAGGACGAGGCTGCGATGGCCGAGCACGCCAACAGCTTCGACTTCATCCTGAACACCGTCGCGGCGAGCCACAACCTCGACACGTTCACCGCGCTGCTGAAGCGCGACGGCACGATGACTTTGGTCGGCGTGCCCGAGCATGCTCATCCGTCGCCCTCGGTCGGCAACCTCATCTTCAAGCGCCGCGCGATCGCCGGCTCGCTGATCGGCGGCATCGCCGAGACGCAGGAGATGCTCGACTTCTGTAACGAGCACGGGCTCGTGTCGGACATCGAGATGATCCGCATGGACGAGATCGAACCGTCCTATCAGCGCATGGTGAAGAGCGACGTGAAATACCGCTTCGTCATCGACATGGCGACGATGAAGACGGCCTGATCGGGCAGGGGGGCGGTGCGCACGGAGTGCTGCCCCCACTGCTCCCTCCCCTTCAGGGGAGGGTCGGGGTGGGGCAGTGCCACGAAGGCTGACTTATGCGGCCAAGCCCCACCCCAACCCTCCCCTGAAGGGGAGGGGGAAGAAGTCGGTTAGGAAAAAGCTTCCGGAGAAGACCACCACCCCGGCGGAGGCCGGGGCCCAGGTGGGAAGGCTCACGTGGTCACACGCGGCCTGTCGTTACCCACGTTCCCCAACTGGGCCCCGGCCTTCGCCGGGGAGGTGTTGGGACCGTTAGGCGTGTCTTAAGTCCCACCTCACCACCGATAATTGAAACTAATACTGATCCGCTCGCCCTTGGCGGCATTCGGCACGACCTCATGCCTGAGCCAGCTCTCCCACAGAAACACACTCCCAGGCTTAGGCTCCGCATAGACGAACGTCCGCAGATCCTCCGCCGCATCCTCCAGCCGCGTCGGCGCCGCCATCATCATCGGCAGCCGCGGGTCCTCCAGCTTCAACGCCCCAGCCCCCTCGGGAATCGCCACATACATCGTCCCGGAAACGACGCTATGCGGATGGATATGCCCCGAATGCGCGCCGCCCGGCCTCAGGACATTCACCCAGAGACTGTCGAGTTTCAACTTCCGCCCGCCCAGATCGAACGCGCAATCCTTCGCGAACTGCGCGACATGCTTGTTCAGCAGCCGCACCAGATCCCCGAACCGCGGATCGCGCAACGGCAGGTCGTTCAACGACGCATACGACGTATACCCGCGATACCCATGCGCCTTCGACCAGGCGACACCCGCGCGATCGGCCTTCGCCAGTTCGAGCGCGGCATCCTCGAGTTCCTCGACCAGATCGTCGTCACCGAGATCCGCTTCATAGAACCGCGTGGCAAACAAGGAACGGGTGGTCATGGCTGCATCCTCAACGCGACATCGTTCATGAAGCGGACGTCGTCGCCCTCCGCCAGCCACTTGGCCTCCGCCGCGACCGCACCGAGCATGTCGGACAACGGCTCGATCTCGGCCTTCGCGTAATTGCCTAGCACATACCCGGTCACACGATCCTTGTGCCCCGGATGCCCGATCCCCAGCCGCACCCGCCGAAACTCCGGCCCAAGATGCTGGTCGGTCGAGCGCAAGCCATTATGCCCCGCGGTCCCGCCGCCGGTCTTCACCTTCACCCGAAACGGCGCGATGTCGAGCTCGTCGTGGAACACCGTCAGCGCCTCGACGCCAAGCTTGTAGAACCGCAGCGCTTCGCCGATCGCGCGCCCGCTCTCGTTCATGAAGGTCGCGGGTTTCAGCAAAAGGATCCTGATCGACCCGATCCGCCCCTCCTGCGTCCAGCCCTGGAACTGCTTCTTGACTGCGCCGAAGCCGTGCACCTCGGCGATCGCGTCGGCGACCATGAACCCGACATTATGCCGGTGCATCGCATACTGCGCCCCCGGATTGCCGAGTCCCGCCCAGATCTGCACGTGGTATTCTCCAAAAGACCGCGTCGGCCACTCAACCATGTTCTCCTGCGAACGCAGGAGCCCAGGGTAACGGGCGACACCGCTGCTTGATCCTGGACCCCCGCATTCGCGAGTGAACAGCAGATAAAACGAAACGGGCGGGAAAGCCCTAGCTTTCCCGCCCGCCAGATCATCCTAAGACGAAGGGCTGAACCCTCAGTCCTTCTTCTGCGGCGTGATCTTGTCGTCGTGGTTGTCGTCGTCGTTCGGCTCGACCGGGGTCTCTTCCTCGGCAGCAGCCTCGGCAGCCTGGGCTTCGGCAACCTCTGCCTCGAGGATCTCGTCCTCGACGGTCGGCACGGTCGGCGGCACGATCGTGGCGATCGCGAAGTCGCGGTCGTCGATCGCGGGCGTCGCGCCCTTGGGCAGCTTCACGTCGCTGATGTGGATCGAATCGCCGATTTCCTTGCCCGCGAGCGAAATCGTGATCTCGCTCGGGATGTCCGACGCGTCGACGACCAGCTCGATCTCGTGGCGCGTGATGTTCAGGACACCCTTGCCCTTCTTGATGCCCGGCGCGTCGTCCTCGTCGGTGAACACGACCGGCACGGCAACGGTCACCGTCGAGTGCGCACCGATGCGCAGGAAGTCGACATGGATCGGACGATCCGAAACCGGGTGGAACGAGACGTCCTTCGGCAGCGTGCGCACGCCGTTGACCATCACCACGGAATTCATGAAGTGGCCGGTCATCAGCGCCTTCATCAGCGCCTTTTCCTCGAGGTGAACCGAGGTTGGTTCCTGGTTCAGGCCGTAGATCACGGCAGGCACGCGGCCATCACGACGCAGCGCCCGGGAGGCTCCCTTGCCAACCCGGTCACGCGTCTCGGCTGCGAGCGTCAACTGGTCGCTCATCTGTATTCTCCGAAACTCGTTTGTTGTCCTTCCCGCCCACGCCTCCAGGGATGACCATGGACCGGAAGCGCGGGCGCATAGCGGAAAGCGAGGTTTGAATCAACTAAACCTGAACCCTCGCCCCTCCGGGGAGAGGGAGGGGCCCGCACGCGCTTGCGTGTGGGAGGGGGAGGGGAGTGAGGCTCGGGGCGTTTATCCCACTCCCCCTCACCCTTCCGTCGCGAGTGCTCCTCCCTCCCTCTCCCCAAGGGGAGAGGAACTCGGCAGCTCAATACCGAACCCGTTCCGCCTTAACCCCAAGCTTCGCCAACTGCGCCTGAACGCTGTCCTTGCCCGCAAGATGCCCAGCGCCGACCGCGATAAACACAGTCCCCGGCGACTTCATCCGGTTCGCGACCCACTCCGCCCAGCGCGCGTTGCGATCCACCAGCAACACCTTCGCCACCTCGGGCGAGTCTTTCAAGCTGTCGTTCATCTCGCGCGCCAAAGCCTCGGGATCCCCCTTCGCCCACTCGTCGACCATCGTCGCCATCGTGCTCTCGAGCTTGGGCAGCTCGTCGATCGTGCTCCCCAGAAACTGGATCTGCGCCTTCTGCGACAATCCGCCGAAATATCCCAGCTGCTGCTCCGCGGTCTCCAGACCCGTAACCGGCTTCCCCGCCGCCTTAGCCGCCGCCGTAATAATCTGCTCAGGCCCGTTCGCCGCATCATAGCCAAGCTTCGACAGCGGCGCGATCGACAGGTTGGTCGCCGCCAGCCAAGGCTTGAACCGATCGAACGCATTCGCCGGCAAGCCCAGATCGGTCACCGCCTTGGCATACGCCGCACGCTTGTCCGCGGGCAGCTGCTCGGTCAGCGTCGGCCCGTCCTTCGCCACGCCGGTCGCCATCACCAGCGACTGCATCTTGGCGGGATCGGGCATCACCAGCTCCAGCACCACCTGCTGCGACCGATCGAACGCCGTCTTCACCGCCTCGTCGAACCACGTCATGCCGGGCTTCAACACATGGATCGTCCCGAACAGGTAGATCGTCGTGTCCTTGTCCTTCACCACCCACAGCGCCGGATCGGCATCGTTAGCGGCTTGTACAGGCTTCGGCGCGACCTGCGCACAGGCGGGCAGGGCGAACGCCATCGCGATGGCAGAGAGCGCGGATCGGAATGGGACGATCTTCGAGAACAGCTTCAAGGGGAGGGGCATCCTTATCGTTGATGCAGCCCATGTAGGACGCCCGGCCGCAACGCACCACTTGCCTCCCGCACCCCCATCCGCCAAAGCCCGCGCGTGACC
>JAZKCH010000021.1:0-95013 GCA_040388215.1 Pseudomonadota bacterium
TCGCCCATCGCGCGGTTGCCGATCTGGTCGTGGTTCTGGAGGAACGCGACGAACGCGGTCGGCGAGAGGTGCGCGCTGGGCTTGCCGCGCGGCTTGCCATCGTGGTTGGGGGAGCCCTCCCCCTGGTAGATGAAGCCTTCGCCGAGGCAGCGCGCGAGGCGTTCGGCGGGGCGGTCGGCGAAGTCGGCGTAATAGGCGCTTGTCTCGCCGGTGAGGAGGACGTGGAGGACGTTGTGGAAATCGTCGTTCCACTGCGCGTCGAACGCGGCGGGATGGAGGCGCTCCGCGTCGTTGCCTTCGTTCTCGAGAACGAGATGGACGTGGCGGGCTGCGGTCTTCTCGCGGAGTTCGGCGGCCATCGCGTCGAGGAAGGCGTCGTTCTCGATCGCGTGGACTGCGTCAAAGCGGAGGCCGTCGAAGCGGTAGTCGTTCAACCACATCAGCGCGTTGTCGACGAAATAGCGGTGGACGGGCGCCTGGTCGACCGCGACTGCGCCGCCCCAGGGGGTGTCGACTTCGGGGTGGAAGAAGCCCTTCGCATAGGCGCCGAGGTAGTTTCCGTCGGGGCCGAAGTGATTGTAGACCACGTCGAGGAACACGGCCAAGCCGAGTTCGTGGGCGCGATCGATCAGCGCTTTCAAGTCGTCGGGGGTGCCGTAGCTTTCGGCGGGGGCGTAGGGGAGCACACCGTCATAGCCCCAGTTGCGGGTGCCGCCGAATGCGTTGACGGGCATGAGTTCGATCGCGGTTATGCCTAGCGCGGCGATCTCCGAGAGGTGATCCGCGACGCCTGCGAAACCGCCGAGCGTGCCGACATGGACCTCCTGGATGACCATCTCTTCCCACGGACGCACGATCCAGTCGGTCGTGCGCCAGTCATAGCCGGCGTGATCGACGACGACGCTCCACCCATGGACGCCGCCCGATTGTGCTCGCGAGGCCGGATCGGGGACCGCGAGGTCGTCGCTCAGACGGAACCGGTACCGCGTATTTGGTCCTACGGACGCGGAGGTGCTGAACCAGCCGTCGGCACTGCGCGTCATAGGGACCGCATCGCCATCCGCGATCTCCAGCGTCACCGCATCGCGATCGGGTGCCCAGAGCCGGAACTTCGTTCCGTCTTCGGCGAGCGTTGGTCCCCAATTCATGCCGCTGCGATCGTCCACGCGAGCAACGCCGCACCCTGGGGGGGAAGCTCGTAGCTGTCCTTGATCGGCGTCGCCGGCTGGTCGGGCTTGCTGCTGTCGATCAGCACGGTGCGCTCGACCTCTTCGGGCGGCGGCATGTGGAAGGTCAGCGGGCCCTCCGAGGCATTGAGGAAAAGTGAGATCACCTGGATCTCACCCGACTCCATCTCGCAGGCGCGGCGCATCACCAGCGCACGGCCATTGGTGTTATCCCAGTCCTCTGCCGTAAGTTGCTGGCCTCGCTCGTCCCACCATTCGATGTCCTTCAGACCCTCGGCGGGCGTGTCGTCGCCGTAGAGAAAGTTGCCGGCGCGAAGCATGCCGTATTCTCGGCGCAATGCGATAAGGCGCGCGGTGAAGTCTATCAACGCATCGCCTTCGGGGGACTTCGCCTTGTTCCAGTCGAGCCAGCTGATCTCGTTGTCCTGGCAGTACGCGTTGTTGTTGCCGTTCTGCGTGCGGCCGAACTCGTCGCCGGCGACCAGCATCGGCGTGCCCAGCGAGGAGAACAGCGTGGTCAGCATCGAGCGCATCACGCGCGACCGGGTCTCGAGGATCGCGGGGTCATCCGTCGGTCCCTCTACGCCCCAGTTGCGGGAGCAGTTGTTCGAGTGGCCGTCGTTGTTGTCTTCACCGTTCGCTTCGTTGTGGCGCTCCTCGTAGGCGACCGTGTCGGCGAGCGTGTAGCCGTCATGCGCGCCGAGCAGGTTGACGCTCGCCCAAGGGCGGCGGGCGCGGCGGTCGAACAGGTCGGCCGAGCCAGTCAGGCGGGCGGCGAGGTCGGCGCGCTGCGCGTGGTCGCCGCGCCAGAATTTGCGCACGGTGTCGCGGTATTTGTCGTTCCACTCGGCGAAACCGGGGGGGAAGTTGCCGAGCTGATAGCCGCCGGGACCGATGTCCCAAGGCTCGGTGATAAGCTTCAGCTTGCCGAGCACGGGATCCTGACGGAGCACGTCGAAGAAGCCTGCGCCGGGATCGAAGCCGGTGTCCGTCCGGCCCAGCGTCAGCCCGAGATCGAAGCGGAAGCCGTCGATGCCGAAGCTGGTCGCCCAATATCGGAGCGAGTCCGCGACCATCTGGATTACGCGGGCCTTGGTGAGGTTCAGCGTGTTGCCGGTTCCGGTGTCGTTGATCGAGTAGCGGGGGTCGTCCTTGACCAGGCGGTAGTAGCTAGCGTTGTCCAAGCCACGCCAGGAGAGCGTCGGGCCTTGTTCCGAGCCCTCGCACGTATGGTTGTAGACGACGTCGAGGATCACCTCGATCCCGGCCGCGTGGAGGCGGCGGATCGAGCGGCGGAGTTCGTCGTGGCTGTCGGTTGCGAAGAACGAGCGCTCGGGGGTGAAGAAGTTGAGGGTGTTGTAGCCCCAGTAATTGCGCAGGCCCTTCTCCTGAAGAAAGCGGTCCTGGATATAGGTGTGGATCGGCAACAGCTCGATCGCAGTGACGCCGAGGCGCTTGAGGTGATCGATGACCTTGGGGTTGCCGAGCGCCGCGAAGGTGCCGCGTTCGGAGGGCTGGACCTCCTCGAACAGCTTGGTGAGGCCCTTGGTATGCGCCTCGTAGATCACCGTCTCGGACCAGGGCGTGTTCGGCCGCACGTCGCGCGACCAGTCGAAATGGCTGTCGGTCACGACGCCCTTGGGCATCGTCAGCGCGCTGTCGCGCTTGTCGAAGCTCAGGTCCGCGCGCGGCGACTTCACCTGGTATCCGTACATCGCATCGGTCCAGCGGAGTTCGCCGATCATCTGCTTGGCGTACGGATCAAGCAGCAGCTTGTTCGGGTTGAAGCGGTGGCCCTCCTCCGGCGCATAACGGCCATGCGCGCGGTAGCCGTAGACGAGGCCCGGCTGCGCGTCGGGGAGGTAGCCGTGCCAGACTTCGTCGGTCCACTCTGGAAGCGCATAGCGTTTCAGCTCGCGGCGACCGGTCTCGTCATAGACGCAGAGTTCGATCTTTTCGGCGTTGGCGGAATAGACCGCGAAATTGACGCCGAGACCGTCGAAGGTCGCGCCGAGCGGATAGGCCGAGCCGGCGTCGAGCGTGTCGGGCAGTAGATGCAACGTGAAGACCCCCATCTGTCGTCGCTGCCGCGGCTTTATCGCGGTGCAGCATTCCTTGGCGTGAAACCCGCCCGCCGGTTCCTATGTTCCGCATTGAGCAGCGAGTTTTCGCCGCAGCTTCTCAAGTATCAAGGGACACGCCCATGCCTTATTCCATCCGATCGATCTTCGCATGAGCGGGCCGAAACTGTTCGAGCCGCTCACGGTCGGCAACCTCACGCTCGCGAACCGGATCGTGATCGCGCCGATGTGCCAGTATTCCGCGGAAAACGGCTGCATGAACGACTGGCACCAGATTCATCTCGGGCAGCTCGCGCTATCCGGCGCGGCGCTGCTGACGATCGAGGCGAGCGCGGTGCTGCCCGAGGGACGGATCACGCATGGCGATGTCGGGCTGTACGACGACGCGACCGAGGCGGCGATGGCGGGGGTGATCGAGAGCGTGCGGCGCTGGTCCGACATGCCGATCGCGATCCAGTTGTCGCATGCGGGGCGCAAGGCGTCGTGCGCCGTGCCGTGGAAGGGCGGGCTCCAGATCGCACCGGGCGAGGCCAATGGGTGGCAGACCGAGGGGCCCTCGACGGTGCCGTTCCTGCCGGAGGATAACGCGCCGGTCGCGCTCGACGCCGAGGGGCTGGCGCGGGTGCGCGATGCGTTCGTGGCGGCGACGGTGCGCGCGGCGCGGCTCGGGATCGATGCGGTGCAGCTGCACGCGGCGCATGGCTATCTGTTGCACGAATTCCTGTCGCCGCTGTCGAACCGACGCGAGGACGAGTATGGCGGCAGCCTCGAAAACCGGATGCGGTTCCCGCTTGAGGTGTTCGATGCGGTTCGGGCTGCATTTCCGGCCGAGCGGGCGGTGACGATGCGTGTGTCGGGGACCGACTGGGCCGAGGGTGGCTGGGATTCGGAGCAGACGGTGGCGTTCGCCAAGGCTCTCGAAGCGCGGGGGTGCAGCGCGATCCACGTGTCGAGTGGCGGCAATACGCCGGCGCAGCAGATCCCGGTTGGGCCGAGCTATCAGGTGCCGCTCGCGCGGGCGGTCAAGCAGGCGGTGTCGATCCCGGTCGTCGCGGTTGGGCTGATCACCGATTTCGAGCAGGCCGAGGCAATTGTGGGCACGGGCGATGCGGACATGATCGCGCTGGCTCGGACGATCCTCTACGATCCGCGTTGGCCTTGGCATGCGGCGGCGCATCTTGGGGGGAAGGTTAGGGCGCCTAACCAGTATCTTCGGTCGCAGCCGCGGCAGTATAAGGATCTGTTCGAGGGGTAGTCGGCGAACGGCTTACCCCGCGGCTTTCCCGTTCCCCCGCGGAGGCGGGGGGCCAGGGTTAGGGGCGATATCGTTTGAGATCCTGGGCCCCCGCCTCCGCGGGGGAACAGTTCGTCCGAGCGTTTAGCCCGCCACGGTCATTACCGAGCCCGAGTCTACCCTGATGTCCGCGCCGTTGATGAAGCTCGCCCGCTCCGAGCACAGGAACACGATCGCCGAGGCGACCTCTTCTGCGGTGCCGCGGCGCTTTAGCGTCATGCCGGGGCGCTCTTCCTCGAGGAACGTCTCGATTGCCTCGTCGAAGCTGGTGCCCTTCTCGTCGGCGCGCTTCTGCATCATCTTGTCGGTCATCGGCGTGGCGATGAAGGCGGGCGAGACGGTGTTCACCAGGACGTTGTCGCAGCCATAGGCTTTCGAGAGCCCCTTCGAGAGACTGGAAATGCCTGCCTTCGACGCGCAATAGGCGAGCTCGTCGACATAGGGCTGCACTGCGTCTTCCGAGCTCATCAGAACGATCCGGCCCCATTTGGCGGCGCGCATCGCCGGGATCGCCTCGCGACAGACACGGACGGCGCCCATCAGGTTGATGTCGAGCGTCGACTGCCAGCCGGCGTCGTCGACGTCGAGAAAATCGCCGGTCGCGCCGGTCACGCCTGCGCAGTTGACGAGGATGGCCGGCTCGCCGAGCTGTTCGCGGACCTTGGCGAACAGCGCCTTCACGTCGTCGAGCTTGGTCAGATCCGCTTCCACCGCGATCACTTCGCCGTGTGCCTTCAACTCGGTGACGCTCGCGTTGAGGTCGCCGCCGGGCTGGTCGGTGATCGCGACGCGGACGCCTTCCTGGAGCCGCATCCGGGCGGTTTCCTTGCCCATGCCGCTGTCCGCGCCGGTGACGAGCGCGATCTTGCCTGCGATATCGAGGTTCATGGTCGTATCCTTGTCGGAGTGAAGGTCATGCCCAGGCCTTGGGCCCGCCATCGTCGAGTGCGCGGTCGAGGTAGAAGGCGGCGCTGATCAGCGCGAGGTGACTGAAACCTTGGGGGAAATTGCCGAGGAAGCTGCCGTCCTGCGCGATTTCCTCGGCGAACAGGCCCAGATGGTTGCCGTGCGCGAGCAGCTTCTCGAAATTCCAGCGCGCCTCGTTCAACCGCCCTGCCCGCGCGAGGCATTCGACGTACCAGAACGAGCAGGCGACGAACGTGCCCTCGGTGCCCGGCAGGCCGTCGTCGATCTTGTAGCGATACACCTGCCCGTCGTCGGACAGGTGCTCGCCGATCGCCTCCAGCGTAGCCAGCCATTTGGGATCGGTCGGGCCGATGAAGCGCACCAATGGCATCATCAGCAACGCGCCGTCGACCGCCTTGTCCTCGGGCGCATCGCCGATCGCGCGGACGAAGCGGCCGAGATCGTCGTTCCAGAAATTCGCCCAGATATCCTCGTTGATCGCGGTCCGGACCTCGGACCAGCGCACGAGTGGCGCGGGCAGCGAGCGCTTCTGCGCCAGCCGCACCGCACGATCGACCGCGACCCAGCTCATCAGCCGGGAGTGGAGGTAATGCTTCTTCGGCCCGCGGACCTCCCATATGCCGGAGTCCGGTGTCGCCCACGTCTCGCAGACCTGGTCGACGATACGGCAGATCGCCATCCAGGAATCATGCGCGATCGGCTCGCCGTATTGGGTGCCGAGATAGGTTGCGTCGAGCAGCGCGCCGTAGATGTCGTGCTGGGTCTGGTCCTTCGCCTCGTTGCCGACGACGATCGGCGTGGCACCTTCGAACCCGGCGAGGTCGAGGTCGCGTTCGTCGGCGATCGGGCCGCCGTCGAGTGCGTACATCACGCCGAGATGGCCCTTCGAACACGCCTGTGCGCGGTCCATCGTCCAGTGGAGGAAGTCGACCGCCTCGCTCTGGAAGCCGAGCCGCAGCAGCGCGTAGACGGTGAACGAGGAATCGCGGATCCAGGTCGCGCGGTAATCCCAGTTGCGGACGCCGCCGGGTGCTTCGGGCAGGCCGAAGGTGGCGGCCGCCGCGATCGAGCCATGCCGGCGCGAGGTCAGCAGTTTGAGCACCATCGCCGAGCGCTCGACGGTCTCGCGCCAGCGGCCGCGGTAGCGCGACTTGCGGCTCCAGGTCCGCCAATAGTTCAGGTCTTTCTCGACGATCGCATCGAGCGCGTCGGTGTCGAGCGAGACGTCGTCGGGGTTGCTGAGGATCAGCGAGACGGTGTCACCTTCGTTCAGGTGGATCTCGGCGGTCAGGTCGCAGCCGTCCGCGACGAGCGTCCCTGGGCCGTGAACCGCGAGCGCGAGGCCGCTTTCGTGATCGAACCGCCCTCGCGATACGTCCGCCCCGGTGGTCGTGACGGAGGCCGTACGTCCCATCACGCCATAGTCGAACCGCGGCGCACAGCGGACGCGGACCGTCGCCGACCCGCGCGTGCAGGTCAGCCGACGGACCAGCCGCGACGGCGCGTTATCCTTGTCGTTGCCAACGGGCATCAGGTCGACCAGATCAACGCTCGCGGCATTCGCCATCCAGCGGGTCAGCAGGATGTTGGTCTCGGGCAGATACATCTGGACGATGTTCGCGTCGGGCAGGTCGGGCTCGACCGAGAAATGCCCGCCCTTGTCGCCATCGAGCAGCCGCGCGAAGACCGAGGCGCTGTCGAGGCACGGCCAGCAAAGGTAATCGATCGTGCCCGCAGTATCGACCAGCGCGATCGTCTCCAAATTACCGATCGCACCGTGGTCCGCGATCGATATGGCGTGCTTATCCATTATCGCGGAAGCCGGGATACAGGCTCATGCCGCCGTCGATCGTCAGCGTCGATCCGACGATATAGTCCGCCGCATCCGATACCAGGAACAGTGCGGCGCGGGCGACGTCTTCCGGGTCGCCAATGCGGCCGTAGGGGATGAGTTCGAGCAGCTTGTCCTGGTCGGCGGTCGCGTCCTCGTTGATCTCGGTCGCGATCGCGCCGGGGGCGATGCCGTTCACCCGGATGCGGTCGCCGGCGATTTCCTGCGCAAGCGTCCGCATCAGCATCCCGCTGCCGCCCTTCGACGCGGCGTAGTTGGCGTGACCCGCCCAGGGGATGACTTCGTGCACCGAACTCATGAACAGGATCTTCCCGATCGACCGGCTGAAGCCGCGGTCGCCCTGCTTGCGGAACCGGCGGACGGCCTCGCGCGAGACGAGGAACTGCCCGGTCAGGTTGACGTCGATGACGCGCTTCCAGTCCTCCAGCGTCAGGTCGGCATAGGCCGCGTCCTTCTGCATGCCGGCATTGGCGAAGACGATGTCGACGCCGCCGAAGCGTTCCACCGTCTCGTCGAACAGCTTGAGGACGGCTGCCTCGTCCGACGTATCCGCCTCGCAAGCGAATGCTTCGCCACCCGCTTGCTCGATCGCCTCGACCACCTCGCGCGCCTTGTCCGCGCTGCTGTTGTAGTTGACCGCGACCTTCGCGCCGGCCTTGGCAAAGGCGATGGCGGAGGCGCGGCCGAGCCCGGAACTCGCGCCGGTAACGATCGCGGCCTGGCCTGTCAGGTCGATGTGCATGGCTGGTCTTTCGCTGGGGAATATCGCCGGCTCAACGCGCCTCGCCCGAAGTTTCTCCCGCTTCTGCGAACCGTTCGGCAATCGCGCTGATCTGCATCAAGCGTCCGAATTCGGTGCAACTCTTACGGCTCGCCACGCGCTGTGGGTCCTGAGTAGTTACGAGGACGGCATATGACCAAGACCATCGCCAAGGATACCGGTACGCCACCACAGGGCGCCAAGTTCGAAACGCAGATCGGCGAAGGCGGCGAGCTCCACCAGATCGCCAGTGGCGACGGCGCCGTGCTGACGACGCAGCAGGGCATCCCGGTGTTCGACGACCAGAATTCGCTGAAGGTCGGCGATCGCGGGCCGACGCTGCTCGAGGATTTCCATTTTCGCGAGAAGATCTTCCACTTCGATCACGAGCGTATCCCAGAGCGCGTCGTCCACGCGCGCGGCTATGGCGCGCATGGCACGTTCACGCTGACCGAGAGCCTCGAAGAATTTACCAGCGCGGGTATCTTGACCGAAGTCGGCGAGCAGACGCCGATGTTCCTCCGCTTCTCGACGGTCGCGGGCAACAAGGGCTCGGCTGATCTGGCGCGTGACGTGCGCGGCTTCGCGGTGAAGTTCTACACCAAGGAGGGCAATTGGGACGTCGTCGGGAACAACATCCCGGTGTTCTTCATCCAGGACGCGATCAAGTTCCCCGACCTGATCCACGCCGCCAAGCAGGAGCCCGACCGCGGCTTCCCGCAGGCGCAGACCGCGCATGACAATTTCTGGGACTTCATCAGCCTGACCCCGGAATCGATGCACATGGTCATGTGGATCATGTCCGACCGCACCATCCCACGCGGCTTCCGCTTCGTCGAGGGCTTCGGGGTGCACACGTTCCGCCTCGTCAACGCCGAAGGCAAGGGCACCTACGTCAAGTTCCACTTCAAGCCGAAGCTGGGTCTGCAGTCGGTCGCTTGGAACGAAGCGGTCAAGATTAACGGTGCCGATCCCGACTTCCATCGTCGCGATCTTTGGGACTCGATCGACCAGGGCAACTTCCCCGAGTGGGACATGGGCGTCCAGCTGTTCGACGACGAGTTCGCCGACAATTTCGAGTTCGACGTGCTCGATGCGACCAAGGTCATTCCCGAGGAGCAGATCCCGGTCCGCATCATCGGCAGCTTCAAGCTCGATCGTTTGGTCGACAATTTCTTCGCCGAGACCGAGCAGGTCGCGTTCTGCACGCAGAACATCGTGCCGGGGATCGGCTTTACCAACGATCCGCTGCTGCAGGGCCGCAACTTCTCATATCTCGATACGCAGTTGAAGCGCCTCGGCAGCCCCAACTTCACGCATATCCCGATCAATGCGCCGAAAATCCCGGTGAACAATTACCAGCAGGACGGCCACATGGCGATGCATGCCCGCAAGGGTCGTGCGAACTATGAGCCGAACAGCTGGGCCGGCACGCCCCGCGAGAGCCCATCGAAGGGCTACAAGCACTTCCCGTCGCAGGAGACGGGACGCAAGGCTCAGGTGCGCTCGGCGACGTTCGCCGATCATTACAGCCAGGCGCGCCAGTTTTTCATCAGCCAGACCGAGATCGAGCAGAAGCACATCGGCGATGCGCTGACGTTCGAGCTGTCGAAGGTCGAGCGCGTCGATATCCGCGAACTGATGGTCGGGCATCTGCTCAACATCGACGAGAAGCTGGCGAAGACGGTCGCGACCGGTCTCGGCCTCAAAAAGATGCCGCCAAAGGCAAAAGCTGCGGTCGAACCTCGTACCGATCTGCCGGCTTCGGACGCGCTCAGCATCCTGAAGAACACCAGCGGCAGCTTCGAGGGGCGCAAGCTCGGTATCCTCGTCACTGACGGTGCACCGGCTGCGATCGTGCAGGCCCTGGTCGATGGGATCGTCGCGGCGAAGGCTACGTACGAGATCATCGCGCCGAAGGTTGCGGGCGCGACGCTCGACGACGGGACACTTGCGGAGGGCAAGCAGAAGATCGATGGCGCGCCGTCGGTGCTTTACGATGCCGTCGCGATTGTCGTGTCGGCGGACGGTGCGAAGAAGCTTGGCAAGGACAAGACCGCCAAGGACTTCGTCAGCGATGCGTTCGGGCATGCCAAGTTCATCGGCTTCAACGCCGACGCGAAGCCGTTCCTGGAGAAGGCCGGTATCGAGGACGAGGACATGGACGACGGCGTGATCGCGCTGGGCGGCAAGGGCGACGTCGATGCGTTCCTCAAGACGCTCGGCAAGCTCCGCATCTGGGATCGCGAACTGAACGTCGACCTCGACGCACCCGCGTTCGAAGACCCCGAGGCGGCTTGATCGCTTCGATAAAGCCCAAGGCATCGCCACCGTACGCTCAGCGTGCGGTGGCGATCGCCATTCCCGTCAAGAACGAAGACCAGTATCTGGGCGGATGTCTCGATGCACTGGATCGTGCGGCAGGGCGCTTCGGTGGCAAGGTCGTCATCGTCGCGATGGCGAACGACTGTACCGATGGCACGGTCGAGATTTTGAATAACTGGCGGCCGACTCATGCAACACTCGCATGGTCGGCCGTTTCGCTTTTACCGGGAGCGCGGCATGCAGGTTGGGCGCGGCGTCTTGCCTTCGACGCTGGTGCCGCGCTGCTGACGAATGATACCGACCTCCTGCTCTCGACCGATGCGGACACGAAGGTCTCTGCCGACTGGATCATGAGGATCGTCGCGCACATCGACGCTGGCCATGACGCAGTCGCAGGTCGCGCTTTGACGCTCCGCGCTGACCGGGCGAGCCTTGGCGTAGCGGCACGACGCCGGCTCGATCAACTCGGTCGCTACTATACCGCGCTGGATTATCTCCGCGCGCATGCTGACACCGAACCACATGATCCATGGCCACGCCATTTCTACGAGGGTGGTGCGAGCATCGCGGTCACGCACGCGATGTACCGTCGGATCGGTGGAGCCCCTACCCCGCCCGTTGCCGAGGACCGCGCGCTGTTCGATCGAATCTGCGCGCATGGCGGACAGGTGCGACACCCCTTGGACGTCCGCGTTTTCACGTCGTGCCGTATCTCGGGCCGTGCGCCGGGCGGTATGGCGGACGCGGTCGCGCGGTGGATCGACCAGCCGGTCGATGCGCCGCTCCACGAGACCTATGCGGTGACGGCGGCGCTTAACCCCGCCGCGGCGAGGCCGGACGATCAGCTCAGCTTTGCGACGTTGCCCGCCGCGATCCGCGAGGCTCAGGCGCTGATCCGCTTAACCCGCGTCTTTCAGCCGCCAGAGGTCGAGCCGATACGCGTCGTGCCGGTCGCTGCGAACGACCGTGATTTCGCCAAGCGCAGCATGCAGTTTGGTAACGGCGTCATCCCCGCTTTTGGGATAATCGGTCTCGCCGATCCAGTGGACCAGCATCACATACCCGCCTGACGCCACCGCTTCGCGCAGATACGCCGCAAGCCGGACGATGTCCTTGCTGTCCCAGTAATAGACCACCTCCGACAGCATCACGAGATCGAACGGCCCATCGGGCGCTTCGTCGGGCAGGCGACGCTGCTCGATCGTCACGTTCGTCTGATCCGCGCACCGAGCACGCGCCGAAGCCAGCGCCGTCGGCGACACATCGACCGACAGCAACGCGTCGCAGCGCGGCCCCAGTTGCGCTGTCAGAACGCCGTTCGCGCATCCGACTTCCAACGCATTGCCGAAGCGCGGCTGGGGCAAGGCGGCCAGCGTCTCGGCGTATTTGGCGGCTTCGTACGCGCTGGTCTCGAAGTTCCAAGGGTCGCCCTTGTCCTTGTACAGCGCCTCGAAATAGGCCGGGTCGATAGAGTGTTCACGACGCACGGGGGATCTCCAGCAACAGGGTGGTCGGTCGGTCGAGCAGCCGGAGCATCATGCCGGGCAAGCGGAAGTTTTCGACGGCACCGACGATCCGCCCCCCGCGCTGGCTGCGGTGGCATGCCATCGCTCGGCGTTGTCGCGGCTTGCCCGCCGCCGTGTCGATCGACACGATTCGGTGGCTACGGACACGCTTGGCGAGGTCCGCGATGGTCCAGCCCCAGACGAGATAGTGATACAGGCGAACGGCAATCCGAGCGGCGACCGCATCGGCCAGCGCTGCGGCGGCCTCGTGGTCGCAGTGCGGTTCGCCGTCCCACGTCACTGCGATCCGACGGATCGCGCGCGCGCGACACCAAGCCGCCAAGCGGTCCGCGGTGCGTTCGAAGGCCCGGTCACCCGGTGTCGGGGGGGCTGCATCGGGCCAGTCGAGATGCAACGCCGCCTCCCCGCCCAATATGCGCAACGCCGCGGCAGCTTCGGTGCGGCGCAATCCTGCGATACGCTTGCGGCTCCAGCCCGGTGCCTTGGGATGGGAGCCCGCGCCATCGGTCACGAACGCGGTATAGACGCGTCCCCCGCTGGCGGAGATCGTGGCGATCAGCGCGCCACAGCCGAGCGTCTCGTCATCGGGATGCGGCGCGAGGATCAGCCACGGACCTTGCGCGGCGGCGGCCTTGGCTGAGATCGGCCGGGCTCGACGGAAGAGCGTGCTCCAGGCGCGCTGGCCCGGCGCTACCACCACCGATCGTCGCCCCAGCAATCCTCCTCCAGCCATGCCGCCGCCGCTCGGTCGCGTGCCTGATCGGGCACCGGCTGGCGCAGGTACAGACCGAGATCGCGGGTGATCCGGTCGATTCGGCTGCCGGCGAAGAAGGACGCGGTACCGACCGAGCGCGCCGCCGCCTCCATCGTCTTCAGCCCCGCCTCCTCGACGATGCCGCGGGTCATCAGTACGAACGGGATCGCCTCGGTCGCCTGCGCCTCCGCCAGATGCGCGGCGCGGCTTACCCAGAGTCCCGCGCTGCGCGTCTCCGTCAGGCAGGCGGCGAACCGTGCGCGCTGGATCGCGTCATCGCCCTTGCCGGTCGCGACGAGATGATCGCGCAGATGCCGGACCAGCGCCTCGACCGCGCCGAGCTGAACCGCAGTGAATCGCCATGCCCCGGCGCTGAACCGCGGTTCGGTCTCGTACACGTCGGGGGCACCGATCATGCCCTCAGGACCGATCGGCATGTCGGAGAAATCGAACAGGCCGCTGCACGTGCCGCGCATGCCGCGAACCTGCCATCCGCTATTGTCCGCGCGTGCGGATTCGCCTGCGATCGGGACGAGGACGAGCTGTTTGCCGCCGGTCGCATCACGTGCGGTCACGAGGATGCGATCGAGATGCCCTGCGCCGGTCGCGAAACTCTTGCTCCCGTGGAGCAGCCAGCGACCGTCGCCATGCTGCCGGATCGACACGCCCGGCTGCGGCTCGGTATTCCAGACGCCGTAGACACGACCGATTTCCAGATCGCTAGCCAGCGTCCGCCGCTGGACATCGTCGCCATAGGCAGACACCAGCTGCGCCGCGTTCACATGGCCTTCGAACACGCGACCGAGGCTGAGATCGGCACCCCCGATCGCGCGCAACACGTCGACCAGCGCATCGGTCCGTTCGGGGGTCGAGACATCGACGAACGCGGCAAACGCCCCTGCGTCGTGCAGTGCAGCCACGCGCTCGGTGGGAAACACCTCGGCGCCGTTGGAACGGTCCCACTCCGCGGCCAGTGCGCGAACGGCTTCCAAGGTCGTCCAGCCCGTTGGATGAGTGGGCGCTCGTGCCGGTGAAGTCATGGCCAGTGGATCAATCCCCGCGCTGCGAACCATGCGATACGGCCGCTGTGCAACTAGAACGCCGGACCAGCGCGAGCGTTGCGTGTCTTGGCACCGGCAACGGTTAACCAGATCCAAATTCGTCCCGAACCTTTGGTTAACGCCTGGCCGGCATAGTGGCGCGATCGGAAGGATTGGATCGATGGCACGCAAACAGGATATTTTCGCGTTGGTACGCAAGCGGATGTGCGCGTCACCACAGCATGGCGATCTGGCCGCCGACTATGACGTGCCGCCGATCGCCGACCTGATCCGGCGGATCGACCATGCGCTGCTGGAACGCCGCGCCGCCTGAGCGTTTAGTGGTCCGCGCCTGCCATGCCGATCGCGGACGCGTACATCTGCGCCGCGCGTTGCTCCCGCGGGTCCTTGAACGCACGCGTCGGATCGGGCGCATCGCCGGTCGCGCTCAACACCGCCCATAACGCGAACCGGCGGCCGGGCTCCCGCTCGGTGCCAAACGCGAGCGACACGCGGTCGCGTCCCGCTTCCAGCGCCTCGGGGCTGAGCGTATCGATGTCGGTCGTGCCGAAGAAATGGTGCGAAATCGCGTCTAGGTCCATGCGGGCAACCTAGCGGACCGCCCGCCCCTCGCGCAATCCGGTGCAACCACGCGACGGCGTATCGCAACGGTTGCGATCCTGTCGCTCTCCGCTTAGACGCCGTCGTCCGGCCTTCCCAAGCGCCGGTACGGAAGAGTGTCCGAGTGGTTTAAGGAACTGGTCTTGAAAACCAGCGAGGGTGCAAGCCCTCCGTGGGTTCGAATCCCACCTCTTCCGCCATCCCATGTTTTCAGGTTGTCTCACAGGGTCTCGTAACCCCGCGGATTGCCTTGCGTTTTGGGTTGCGGTTTGTCTCACGCGGCATCATTGAACATCAATGCAGCGTAACCAATCAGGGGGCACTTTCGGGGCACCGGTTCGGCCAGATGGGGGCACCGAATGCTGACCGATCGGGCGTGCCGTCAGGCGAAGGCTATGGAGAAGCCTTACAAGCTGGGCGATGCACACGGGCTCTACCTCTTCGTGATGCCGAGCGGCTACAAGAGCTGGCGCTGGAAGTATCGAATCGGCGGGAAGGAAAAGCGCATCGTGTTCGGTGCCTACCCGGACGTTTCGTTGCAAGAGGCCAGGGACCTACGCGAGGCAGCTTCGCGGGAACTTCGTCGCGGCACGGACCCGGCAGTGGACAAGCGACAGAAGGCAGCAGCGCAGATCGCCCGAGCGGGCAACTCGTTCGAGCTTATCGCGCTGGAATGGCATGCCAGCCAGACGCCAACTTGGTCGACACGGCATTCAGCCCTAGTCCTCAGCACACTGCAGAAGGACGTGTTTCCGAAGATCGGCAAACTGCCGATCGACGCGATCACGACACCGCTGGTGATCGAAGTGCTTCGCCCGATCGAGCAGCGGGGGGCGATCGAGACTGCGCATCGGGTCCGACAGCGCATATCGGAAATCTTTGCGCGCGCGATCGGTGCCGGGATAGCGACCGCCGACCCTGCGGCGGTCGCTGCGAAGGCGCTGGCTCGTGTGCCGAAAGGCAAGTATCCGGCAGTGCGGACGGCCGAAGCGGCGACGGACGTATTGAGATCGGTCGAAAGCACGCCCGGACATCCGCTCACCAAGCTTGCCTCACGACTACTGGCGTTGACGGCTGTCCGATCTGGCGTGCTGCGCCTGGCAGAGGCCAGCGAGTTCGAGAATTTGGACGGCCCCTCCCCGCTGTGGCGTATTCCCGCGGCGAAGATGAAGTTGGTCTTGGAGCGCAAGGAGGACGTTGCGTACGAATTCCTCGTACCGTTGTCCTCCCAGGCGGTGGCAACGGTGAAGGTAGCAATGGCTTTCTCCGGCAGTGCGCCATTGATCTTTCGGAGCATCCGACATCCGCGCAAGCCGATCAGCGACAGCACCGTGAGCAAGGCTTATCGGGACGCCGGTTTCGCGGGCATTCACGTGCCGCACGGTTGGCGCTCTACGTTCTCCACCGTGATGAACGAGCTGGCTGGCGAGCAGAACCGGGTCGGGGACCGGGCGATAATCGACTTGATGCTGGCACACATACCGAGTGGTGTTTCCAGCAACGAGGGCGCGTACAACCGGGCCGCATACATGCCACGCCGGCGCGAACTCGCGCAGGAATGGGCGGACATGCTGGTTCAGGATCTTGTTCCGCCGGAAGCCTTGTTGGCCATCCCTCGACGCTAGTCGGCGCGGGAGCAGTGGCATGACCGCGCGCTCCCTTTTCAAGATCATCGGCGGTAAGGCCACCAAAGGGCATCGCACCGGGCAACCCGTACGGCGCAGCAGCTATCGCGCCGGTGAGCGCGAGCAGCGATATTGGCGGCCGTTCAACAAGGCTGAACGCAACGCGCGCATGCGTGCTGCGGAAATCTACGACCGGAAGCACAAGATCGCTGGCAAGCGTAACGGGCCGCTGGGCGCGATCGGCGTCGACGTGCTGCGCGAGTTGATGCGCATGATCGACTTCAAGACGGGCAGGCTCGAACCCGCCATCGCGACGTTGGCGACGCGGCTAAGCCGTTCGCGCGGCGCGATCGTCAGCGCGCTCGCGCGTCTGAAGGATCACGGCTTCATTAACTGGATCCGACGGTTCGAACCGATCGAGGATCCCGACGCCTTCGGGCCCCAGGTCAAACAGGTGACGAACGCGTATTGGTTCGGCCTACCGAAGGAAGCGGCCGACATGGTCCGCCGCATGATGGGCAAAGGGCCAATGCCAGACGACGAGGTGACCCGCAGGAAGGCCGATGAAGAGGAAACCGCGGCCATGCTTGCGACGATCTCGGCCGAGGACCTGGCGGCGTTCCGTGCCGGCGACGAGTCTCCGCTCGCGAAAGCTCTCGCTTCGCTAGGGCGTCGCGTAGATCTCTGTAACGCGAATTCACCGGGTGGTCAGAACCCGACCCTACAAGGTTAAATATGAAAGGAACGCCGTTGGCGTGCGCAGATTTGATGCTCCACCAAGCCCCGAGGCCCCGAACCCAACGGGTGCAACATCCAGCGACCGCGGGTGAGCGTGCCGGCTTGCGCCGTCCCGTGCATCCTAGGGAGGATGCGCGGATCCGACGTTGTTTCCCAATAAGTCTCCGTGTGTGCAGACCTCATTCGTCAAGTTGGGTCCTGTAACACTTCGGCAATTAGACCTAGCTGTATCGGGGTATGGTGGTTGGCAAAATTTGATAACGCTAGCCACTGCTGGTGTAAGGAATAGCTTTTCCCAAATACATCGACCCACCTTAAGGTCACAAAAACCCTAATCACTACGCCCCACCTTGCATTCCAAGGAGGTTGTGAAATGTCAGGGTACGGGTATATTGGTTTTGCAGATTGAATATCTCTATTTGCGCCGCTTGAAATTGTATCTTTGTAGCTTGCCGAATCTATGACCGGGCATGCTTTATCTCCAACGATGACCGGATTGCCTTCAAAATCGCCAGTCTCAAACACGTGATTGAAGTCCATTTGCACGTTGCGGGCGGGGGATGCTCCAGAATTTGTGACGCTGATAGTAACATCGGCCATTTGGCGTTCATATTTCACGATCAAGCGATCAATATTAATGTATGCACGAATCTGCGCCTCACCGATCCGACGGGTCTCGTCGACCGATCCTTGAGCCGCCTCCGCTCCGATACGGGTAGCGTCAAGAGTCCCCTTAACCCAAAACAAACCGATACCGGTCGCAAGCAATGTCAGGGCCGCAAATACAGCTGAGAAGATAGAGGCCCATGCAGCTTCCTGCTGAGCCGTCAGATCCTGCTCTGCGCGCTGTCTCTCGTCAGCCGCATCATACTGTGCGGCAACGCATTCATAGACACGTTGTGTTACGCTTCCACTGCAAACGCGGCGCGCGGTATCCTTAGCACTTTCATGGTAAGTATAGGCGACACTTTTACGCCTTTCAGTTTCGCCACCTTGTAGCGCTCCGATACTCCAAGCCAGTGCAATGGAACCGGCTATCCCTAACGTTGGAAAGAACCAAGTTGCAGCGTGCGATCGTTTACTTACACCGGGTTTAAGCATTAAACCGAGCGCCTCGACGTTGACGCGGCTCCAACCGGCTTAGATTCCGCACTTACCTCTATTTTTAGTGGCACCGCTTCAGCGAAATTTAGCAGCAAATTAGTCATGGATGTCCCCCGCGGTTTGAGCTCGCATTTAACAGGTTCTGTGCGCAAGTCCGGGTTGGATGTCTTGCTCCCCAACTACGGACAGTAAGGCGACATGCAGATCAGAGCACAAACCGTCATCCAGACAAAATATCCTATATGCGGGCGTGTCCACCATGGCGCGGCGGCCTGTAAATCTCAAAGCGCGCATCGAGGCTTGAAAATCAGGACGGTTTCAATTGGCTGTAGATCAAAGCCATTCACGGTCCGAAAAGCCCAAAAGCCGACCAGGCGCATAGCATGTCAAACTGGCCCGCAGCTGCATCAATCCGCATCCTGCGACCGGCTCAATTCGGCCGCTGAAGCCGCGGGATTCCTGTGGCAAGCATCACATTGGAGGAGTGCATCAAAAGCGACCCAGAAAGCACGCGGGCGAGGCGGGGGGAATAGCGCGTGATTTGGGGTAGCAAGGTCGGCAACGGCGGCCCACCCCGGTCGGGATCTAGGGGGCATCAGGGGCGATCAGGCGACCTTGTCTCAAACGTTGACCTGATCGTTAGGCCGCCTCTGTACGGGACTCATGCGGGACCGCGGCGCCGAACTCGCCATTGCGCTTTCGCACATTGGAGCAATGCCGGTTGCCGCAAGCTGCTCATGCATACCAGGGTCTGAATGCAGATCTCGTATTATCTCAACCCGGATTTATACCGAGGGCAATCAAATTTCGAGGAGAAGACCTGAAACTTTACCGTTGCGGCGGACTTACCCTCCGCTGAAGCTGCGGAGAAACAGGAGCGTCTTGAACCCCTGCTCAAGTTTTAGTGGACCGGCGCATTGCCACTTATAGCGCGGTGGAGAAGCTCTCCACCGCGCCCATCAGTTCAATACGGCTTATTGTCACCGCCGCCTGGTCCCCATGGCTGCGGAGGCGAAGGTGGGTACGGGTTGATTGGTGGACCTTCATGAGGTGTCCCATCGCCCCCTGCCCCACTCCCATCTGGATCGCCGAAACACTCAGCCCTGCACAACTGTCGAGCACTACCGCTCAGGTCGTCGCAGTTTCTCAGACAGGGCAGGTACGGGTTATCGTCCTGCGCTTGAGCAAGACTTAATGGAGCGATCGTGCTCCCTAGCAGCGTCAAAGCTAAAAGCGGCAAAAACCGCCGCGACTCATGTAGCTTCATATTGAGTTACTCCCGAGGCACCAAGGCCAAACCGAAGCTATCTCCAAAGAGCCTTGGGTCAATCGGGTTTTGGTTCAATATCGATCAACGAACTCGGCGGATAAACCCTCGCTGCGGCATCAACGGTCACTCCCTAGTCCCAACGCTTTTGCTCGCGCGTACACCGAGTTGGTAGTGCGCCCGAGCAGGGCCGCGATCTCCCCCGTGCCCTTGCTTTCGAACCAGAGGCGAATTTTCCGCTCTTCGATCTCCGTCCAGGGCAATCCGCTTCGTGGATATGCGATCTTCACCATCACCAGCCCCTCCCCTCCTGCGCCGAATACGCTATCCGCCGCAACCAACTCTGCGCGGCAGAGACGCGTGGTTTCTGGACTTCGTATGTCACGATCTAGCCCACCGACACCCCGGACGGTTGAAACGAGCCGGTCTACTAGATCAGAATTGAACCATATCGTCTTATGGTCGCCTACCCTCAAAATTACGAAATTTTTACCTGCGTGGCAGCGTTCTATCTTCAGCCGTTCGTTAGTTTTGAGGCCAAAGCCTCCACAGACACGTACCTAATCAAAGTGGTTTATCTGAGTGGGGTGAGGGTTGCCTGTTCTGCCCGCGGGAAAGGTGGTAAGTGCACGGCAACTGGACGGCCGGAATTAGAATCAGTTAGCTCGCCAGCATTATGTTAATTTTTAATTTAAATTCTTTTCATGATACAAGTAAAGCAAGAGATATTTTTATCCATATTTCCGCAGGCCATAATGATTACAGCTAGCGCCAGCCCACTTGTGCATCTGATTGACAAAATATCTTTGCATATTGAATTGTCATCTGAAGATCGCGTTAGCTTGTTAAATTTGCCATATTCTACGCGCGTATTAGAAGCCGGCAGCTATTTACTGCGCGAGGGCGACCTTTCAGATCAATGCGGAATTATAACATCAGGCTTCGCCTGCCGACATAAGGTTAGTTCAGACGGATCTAGACAAATTGTCGGCATTATTATGCCTGGCGAGATATTTGATCTACAGCGTATTTACGTCGACATTGCCGACAGCAATGTACAGGCGCTTAGGCGTTGCGAAATAATAAGGATACCCCACGCGGCACTACGTCGACTTACCGTCGAATGCCCATCTATTGAACGAGCTTTTATTGTTCTCATGATGGTTGATTTGTCAATATCCCGCGAATGGATGCTAAATATTGGACGTCGTGATGCACGTACACGGATGGCGCATTTTCTGTGTGAGTTTGCATTCCGGCTCGACAAGCGCGGGTTGGCGCCCGGTCAAGATTACGAACTACCTATGACCCAAGAACAATTGGGTGACGCGCTTGGACTGACGGCTGTACACATCAATAGGATGTTCAACAACCTTGTTAAAGATGGCCTAATTAAAAGAAGTAAGCGCGGTGTAAGCATTCCAAATTGGGAGCGTATAGTTAACGAAGCAGGATTCAGCAGCCGATATCTTTACTCAAACCAAACGGGTCTGCCAAAATAAGTCGCAGCACGATGATATTTGGTCTGAGCTCGCCAATCTGACTACCAAAAGTAGACCTTCCGCTTTTTCCATCCAGCCATTCCGCTCGCGCACTTTTTCGGGCAAGATACCAGTGCGGCAACGAAATATGAACCTTAGTTAAGCAGCTAGTTCAGGGCATCTCATTTGCGGCGCGATAAATCGGATCCTAGAGAGACACTCATGGCACCGTTTCTCTGCCGGTGTAGCATTGACAGCGCGGACCTCAAACTCGCGACCTTTCGAGTAGGAACCACAGTCGCCCGTTGTCACCGGTGCGCCCGTGTACGGGTACTCAAGCAAAAAAGGCGATGTGCGCTAGGCGCGCTCACGCTGGCCGTGGTTCGAAACACGGCTATGACGATTGAAACGGATGCGATACGTTAACCGTCAAATCCGATAGCCGTTCAGATGGCAAATATCGACTGTGACGAGCTAATTGAATTACTCCATTCCGAAGCACGTACTCAAGTCGAGTTAGCGCTATTGGCACAGGCTGATGAAGTCGCCGGAATGCACTTAGACTTAGCTCAATTCAGCGAACGGCAGGCGCGGGTGGCTGAGGAGCTATGCGAAGAAGGGTAGGCTGTCCGCAGTCTGGCGACCTTATACGCCGGACGTCGACCGTACGCAGCCCTTCTGATTTCCTGTCCATTGCCGACGTTCAGTCTCGCGGTAACCATAGATCACGGATCCCGAGCCCCATCTTCCCGGCGCCAAGGTACTCGCAAAGAATGCTGTGATCGCCCTCGCTCAGGGCTACCGGTCGGCCGGCCTTGATGAACCGGCCGAGATACCCCGGCGATCGGTTGATCATACGCGACAGCGCGGCCAGGCTGTCGCCGCGCTCGGCAACCGCAACACGAAGCGCCTCGCGCGGATCGGCCGGCGCGAGCGCCCATCGTAACCGAGCGCCCATCAGTAGCTCATCCAGTCGATCTCCGCGTCGTCGATCGCCGCGAACGCATCGCCATCGGCCGACATTTCGCGCAGGCGCTTGCGCACCGCTTCCGGGTCACCGTCCTTCGGAAACTGGCGATCGGCACGCGCCGCGTCGGCGACGCCGTCGATCCAGTCACCCCGATCGCGCTGCTTCAGCAGCCAACGGCCGAACGGCTCCGCCTTCGCCGCGACCGTGTTTTCGTCGTCCAACATATTCAATCCTCTTGCCGACTCGATGTCGCCGTCGTTATCATGTTCCCAATATGTTCTCAATTATTAGAGGCGCATGCAGGAGTTCAGTTTGGTCGTTGTCGGCATCCAGTACCCCAACGCGGACAAGAGCAATCGCCGGTACGAGGCCATGCTCTGCGTACCTGGTGACGAGGTGCACTTGGTCCCCGAACCCAAAAACAAATATGACGCGCGTGCCGTGGCCGTCATGACGGATCGCGGCACGCAGATCGGGTATCTGTCAGCCGAGCGCTGCGGCTGGATCGGCGGGCGGATGGCGGCCGGCGAGATCTGTCACGCAATATTCCAGGCGCTGGATACTTACACCGCGACGATCCGGATCCGGTTCGGTGGCGACAGCCCCACACTACCGACCGCGCGTCGGCAGCCGGTGGTGTGGGACGAATATTGCCAATTACCGCCCGAGGAATGGACAACCTAGATCGCGAAGTTCGACACGATCAGCTCGCCGGCTTTCTGCGCCGCGCCGGCCCCGACGGTGTACGTCGTCTCGGCCGTGCCGACATGGAAGCGCGCGAACGTCGCCCGCGCGCCTGGCGTATCGTTGATCGACAGGATGAACCGGCCCTTGATTCCCGCCAGCTGGTCCGCGAGCTGGTCGAAGTCGGCGCGGCCGAACACGTCCTGGCCGTAGTCCGTCTCGCAACCCCAATAGGGCGGATCGAGATAAAACAGCATGCCGGCGCGATCGTAGCGCCGGATGAAATCGGCATAGCCGAGCTGCTCGATCACGACGCCGGCCAGGCGCTCATGGATATCGGCCAGCAGCGGTTCCAGTTTGGTGACGTTGAAACGCGCGCCCTGGGTCTTGTCGACGCCAAAGTTCCGGCCGCTGACCTTGCCGCCGAACGCCAGGCGCTGAAGGTAGAGAAACCGGCACGCGCGTTCGAGGTCGGTCAACGTCTCGGGCGGCGACGCCTTCAGCCGCTCGAACTCGGCGCGGGCGGCAACGCGAAAGCGCAGCATGTCGATCATGTACGGATAGTGGCGCTGAAGAACGCGGAAGAATGTCACTACGTCGCCCGACACGTCGTTGATGACCTCGACCTTCGGTCGCGATCGGCGCCGGAGGAAGATGCCGCCCATGCCAACGAACGGTTCGGCATAGCCGTCGTGATCGACGCGCTCGATCATCGCGACCAGGCGCGAGGCCAGATTGCGCTTGCCGCCAATATAGCCAGCCGCGAGTGCGACGGGCCGAACAAGATTCAGGGTGTTCACTTTACGTTCTCGCCTCATAAGGCCCGCACCCTGCGAATCGGCAGGGTGCGGGACGGCCGGTGGCCGATGGTCGTGGCGAGCTTCCCCTCGTCGGTTTGCCGGGCTGGACCCCGGCATCCCCCGCTCGGCTTGCGCCGAGGTAGAGCTTATTTGGCCGCGACGGATCGCGGCAGAAACTTGACGGCTTCCATGCCGAGCTGATCGTTGATCTCCAGACACGCCGCCTGGATGGGCGCGATTTCGAGTTCGAAGAACATATCGACGGACTCGCTGACCTTGCCGAGTTGTGAGCCCTGCGCGGGTACGATGCCGAGCAACGAAGGCGGCACTCGGTGGGCGGCCAGCACGTCATCGCGCGTTGCCGTCTTGATCCCGAGAAACTCATCCTTCGCCCCTGCTTCAGTGACGGGCAGAATCTTGATGCTGTTCTCTTTGCCGTTTGGCGCATGGACGAACAGGTTGCGGAAATTGCCCGGCCCCTTCGACTCCCGCATCGCCTTTTTCAGCTTCTCGGTATCTCCGACGTCGATGTCGCCGGTCGCGTAAAGGATATACCCCGCGTGGCTGCCGTTCAGATAATAGCGACGACGAAACAACGTCGCCGCTTCATTGAGCAGCGCCGCCTGAAGCGCGCTGATATACTCAGGCACCCCGTAGATTTCCTGATTTACGTCCGGCTGCATGATTTGAACCACGCTGCCGGTCGGGAACTCGACGGGATCGTTCGCGCCCGGCACCCACCAGAACTGCCCCGGCACGACACCGCGCCTGGTATAGCGCGCCATCGAGTGGACCAGGCGCAGCGGGTCGCGGAACGTGTTGCGCTTTACCTCGACGTAGCCGGTGCCGAACACCAGGTAATCCTGCACTACCTTGCCGAACTCGGCACGGGTCAGGAGCGACGTGGGATCGAGCGACGCGACCAGGAGGTTGCGCTTCAGCATGATGGCCGAGCTGTGATGCGGCGACACGCGGAACGCACGCGCCAGGCCGTCGAGTGGCAGTGGCGGTTCATACCAGCGACCGTTGTGCCAGCATTCGAACATATCGATCATCTGCCGCCCTTCTAGGACGGGCTCCGGATCGCCGAACGCGAACGATTCAACCGAGCCGCGGCTGTCGCTGGCGGCGACGATCGCGCCGGCCGACGCGTCCCGCGCTTCGGTGCGCGACATCGCTCGCGCTTTCCGGGCCTGGCTAGTCTTGCTCATGTCAGAACATCTCCATTGAGCCCTTGGGCTTTTCCTGGCCGTCGAGCGGCTCGTTGATCATGATGTGCATGGCCGCCCACGCGAGATCGGCGTGCCCCGTCTCTTCGGTGCGGCTGGCCTTGAAGGTTACGGCGCGGCCCGAAGTAGTGAGCGCCTTCTTGATGGACAGGAACGCCGAGGCGAGATCCATCCACCCGCCGTCGAACTCGATCCGGCCGCGCTGGAAACTATGCTGCGCCTTCATCACCATCGCGGTTTTCGCCTCGAGCGAATAATCGATCTTGGTGAGCCCGCGGACCTTGCCGACCAGCAGCTGACAGACGGCATCACCGATGCCGTTCGCGTCGATCCCGAAATAGGTGCAGTTGTACCGTGACAGCCGGGCAATGATGAACTCGGCCTGCTCCTGATAATCGCCGCGCAGCTGATGCCGCTCCAGAAACCGGAACTTGCCGCCCGGCCCGCTCGGTGGGAGTGCGATCACCAGCGCGGCATTGTCGCCGTCCACGCTGCCTTGCGGATCATACCCCGCCCACACCGCCTGGTCGCCGACTGGTCGCGCGGCGAGGACGTTGAACCACTTCCACTCGATCTGCGTGTCGACGGTGCAGGCGAGGATATCGTTGAACTTGAACGCCGACAGGCTGTCGTCGACGAATTGGCACCCGTACAAATTGGCATATTCGTCGGGTGCGTTTTCGTCGCGGACCTCTTCCAGGTTGAACAGGTCGCAGCCTTGCTCGGCCGCATCCTCCAGCGTCAGCATATGCCGCCAGATCCGGTCGTCGCCCAGCGCGCCGGCCTTCAGCGCGTCGTAGCTGACGTCGATCGTGACCTGGTCGGCTTTCTTGCGCCGGCGATTGTAGGACGATCCGGTCCAGAGCCCGTACGCCTGGTGCGCGACGGTCGACGGCGTGGAGAGGTACGTCTTGCGCCAGTGCTTATGACTGGCCATCGCTTTCGCGACCTTGTTCAGCTCGTCGAAGCCGAACGTCCAGAAGAACTCGTCGAAATAGAAATTGCCGGTATAGCCCTGCGCAGTTCGCGCATTGGTGCCGAGAAAAATCAACTCGGCGGTCGGCTTGTCTTCGGGCAGCAACTCCGACGAGACGATGATCGGGTCGCCCTTGAGCTTGACGCCAACCCGTGCCGCAAATGCTACGATGTATTTCTTAAAGACGTGCGCCTGATTTTTCGACGCCGATAGGAATATCTGGTTGCCGCCACCTTCGAGCGCGTCAAGCAATGCCTCGCGCGCGAAGTAATACGTCGCGCCGATCTGGCGGGACTTGAGCAGCATGCGCGTGCGCTGATGCCGGTTGGCGTACCATAGCTCGTTATATTCGAAATTCTCCCGGTGGAAGATTTCCTTGAGCTGGTCGATCTGCTCGGCAGTGAAATGGTTCGGGGGTGCCTTGTCCTTCTTCGGACCGGAATTTCGGTTGGCGACGTTATCGTTGAGATGCCCCTCATGGCCGCCAGGCGCTTTGTACCGCTCGATCTTCGCGGTCATCGCGACCTGCCGCATCAGCAGGTCGATCTCCTTGAAGTCCCCGCCGGTCTTGTTGTCTTTCCAGATCAGCGTGTTGAGGCGACCCTCCAGCGAGTCCTGGATCTTCTCGACGCAGGTGGCATCGTCCCAGCCCCCGCGCTGCTTCCAGCTTTCGACCGTCGCGCGCGCATAGCCCTTGCCGGTCTCGTCGTTGGCATAGCCAAGCTGGCCCAGCTCCTCGGTGATCTGGCTCACGCCCCAGCCGCGCCAATATAGGCTGCGCGCCATGCGTTGCGCCGTCACCGGGATCGGGAACGTCGCGGCCGGCAGCGGCATGTCGATATCGGGGCGCAGAAGCTTGCTCATCGCCGCGGAGCCTAGCCACGGCGAGCGCGCCAACCGGAGCGCCTGTGCTTGTAGAAAGGGTTTCTACAAGGCGGCTCGCTTGAGGTGAGACCCGTATTCGGTCCCTGTTCTCCTGGTCAACGCGGTGGATGCCGCGAGCCAGATTTCGAACCGAGGACCGCAGCGCCATGGGCACCAAGAGCAAGCTTTTCAGGGTTTTCGTCGAGGGCGAGACGGTCAGCGACGGTCGCAAGATCACGGCCGAAATCGTCGACCAGTGCGTCGAGACCTTCAACGGCGAGACCTACACGCCGCGGATCAATATCGAACATATCTCCGGCTATAGCCCGGAGCCGCCCTTCAACGGTTATGGCGACGTCATTCTGCTGAGCGCGTCGACCGACGATATCGTGATCGCCGGCAAGACCGAAAAGCGCCGCGCCCTCTACGCCGTCGTGGATGCCAACGACCAATTGGTCGAGCTGGCGAAGAAGGACCAGAAGCCGTTCCCATCGGTCGAGTTGACCCCCAACTATGCCGGCTGCGGTAAGTTCGGAGTGATCGGCCTCGCCTTCACCGACACGCCCGCCAGCATTGCCACCCAGCGCCTGAAGTTCTCGAACCGCTCGCCCGGCAGCGTCTTCGCCTATGCGGCCGACGCCGTGACGATCGAATTCGAGGCGGCATCTGCGGATCCCGCAAAGGTCGAGAACGCCATCGCCGGTTTTTTCTCGGCCCTCACCGCAAAATTCAAGGCGGG
Source organism: Pseudomonadota bacterium (assembly GCA_040388215.1). Classification (GTDB taxonomy): domain Bacteria; phylum Pseudomonadota; class Alphaproteobacteria; order Sphingomonadales; family Sphingomonadaceae; genus Sphingomonas. The sequence goes on from JAZKCH010000021.1 coordinate 26,845, forward strand.
TGAGCCGGAAAAGCCCAAGGAAGAGCCTAAGCCGAAACCGGCGAACGATAACGGCTTCGACGTCGCCGCGTTCACGACCGAGCTGCAGGCTGCCGTCAGCGGCTCGATCGCCGCGGCGCTGAAGCCGGTCACGGACGCGCAGATCGCGTTCCAGTCCGAATTCGCGACGCTCAAGGGCAAGCTCGAAACGACCGAGGTGCCGAACGGCTTCTCGCGCACGCCGCATGCCGGCGGGGCGGTCGACGCTCAGTACGCCACCGACTGCTGATCGCAGCCCGCCGCCCCCCGTTCATTCCCCCGGAGCTTCTTCATGCAGACCCCCACTCGCCTCCTGTTCCATGCCTTCGTCGGTCAGCTCGCAAAGCTGAACGGTCTCGATCCCAGCCTCACCGTCATCCCCGGTGAGCTGAAGCAGTTCGCCGTCGCGCCGGTGATCGAGCAGCGGTTGCAGGCCAAGCTCCAGCTGGGCAGTGACTTCCTGAGCCGCATCAACGTCGTGCCCGTTGCCGCGCAGCAGGGCGCACGCGTCGGCGTCGGCGTCGGCCGCTCGCTAGCCGGTCGCACCGACACCGCCGCAGGCCATCGCCGCAACCCTGCCGATCCGACGTCGAGCGACACGATCGACCAGTATTTCTGCAAGAAGACCGATTACGATTATTCGTGGGGCTACACCCTCCTCGACGCCTGGTCGCATCGCCCCGAGTTCCAGCAGCTCGTCCGCGATTCCGTGCTGGTCCAGAAGGCCGAGGACGTCATCACGATCGGTTTCAACGGCGTCGATGCTGCGGTCGAGACGAACCGCAACACGTTCCCGCTGCTCCAGGATGTCAACTACGGCTGGCTCTACAAGATGCGCACCTACGCGCCGTCGCGTGTCATGAGCCACGGCACCAAGGACAATCTGAAGGTCTACGTGTCGGACACCGGCACGGCCGACTACGTCAACCTCGACGCCCTGGTGTTCGATGCGATCGGCAACCTGATCCACGAACGCTACCGCACCGCGACCGACCTGGTCGTGATCGTCGGCTCGGACCTGGTCCAGGAGAAGTATTTCAAGATCGTCAGCGCGGCCGGCGACAAGGCAACCGAACAGGTCGCGCGCGACATCATCATGTCGAGCCGCCAGTTGGGCGGTAAGCCGACGATGCAGGTGCCGTTCTTCCCGGCAAACGCGATCATGATCACGAGCCTGAAGAACCTTTCCTACTACTGGCAGATCGGCTCCGCGCGTCGCGCGGTGAAGGACGAGCCCGAGTACGATCGCGTCGCCAACTACGAGTCGATCAACGACGCGTTCATGGTCGAGGAATACGCGAAGGCCTGCCTCATCGAGAACATCCAGCTTGGACCGAAGGCTTAACCGTCTTTCGGATCCTACGACCTGCACGCCCCCCTCGCTTCGGAAATGATCATGAGCCCAGCTCGACTCCACCGGGAACGCATCGCCGCTGCTGCAGCTATGCCTGGCCCGAAACAGATCGTCTCCGGCGAAGGGGGCGGGCAACCTACCGCTGCCGTATCTATGCCCGTTATGTCGCCTGCGCTGGAGCATCGCCTCACCAGCGCGATTGCCGTGGGCGGTCATGCCGCAGTGCAGCTCGCGACCGGCGTGGATCCAGACGTCGCGCAGATCATGCTGCGCCTGACCCACGATCTGCGCCGCCTGAAGGACATCCAGTCGATCGAGCGCAAGATCGACGCCAAGCGCGCGATGCTGCCCGACTATCGCCCCTGGTGCGATTTCCGCCTGGAGCTAGGCGCGTCGGCCGAAGGCCGCGAACTACCGACGTCGGGCGCCGACGACGTGCTGCCAACGATGATGATCTGGTCGATCGACGTCGGCGATTGGCCGCGCGCAATCGAACTCGCCGAACATGTGCTGCGCTTCGACGTGCCGCTGCCGGCACGCTACCAGCGTGGGGCAGCCCCATTGATTGCCGAGGAGGTCGCGACGGTCGCGCTGAAGGCACAGGCAAAGGGTCAGTCCTTCCCCCTGGACGTCCTGCACGAGGTCGATTTCCTGACCGGTGACGTCGACATGCACGACGAGATCCGCGCCAAGCTCATGAAGGCGCTCGGCACCGAACTCGCCCGCGAGGCCGACAGCGTTGCCGGTACTCCCGAATTCACTGCGGCTGCTGCGCGAGCGCTTGAACCACTGCGCCGCGCGCAGGATCTGCACGACCGCGTCGGCGCCAAGATGACGATCGGCCGGTTGCAGAAGGCACTCGACGGCGTCGCCAAGGCAGCAGCCGAGGAGGCAGCAAAGGCTGCAACCGATGCCGCGAAGACCGATGCCGACAAGCTGGCCGCCCCGGTTCCCGCCCCGGATGCTGGCGATAAGCCCGAGACAGATCCCGCTGCCATCGCAGCTGACACCGAACAGACCGGCCAACCGCCGGTCGCATAACTCGCTCCCCGGCGCTCGGGGGCGGATCGCGCGAGACGGGAGGCCTCAGGGCCGAAGGGCCGTCGATCGACCCGATCCCCACCCCCGTAAACTTTCGTGCCTGTTCTGAAGGACCACACCGTGTTCGCCATCGCCTCCATCCTGTTGACCGTCATCGCCCTGGCGGCCGGGGCGTGGCTGACCTTGTACGCGATCATCCTCCTGATCGACGTCACGGTCGACCTGTCGATCGCGAACGTCGCTGGCGCAGTGGTTTCCATGCGACACGTCATCTTCGCTGTCTGGATCGGCCTGGCGCTTTTCAGCGCTGGCTCGACCGGCGTCGCAAAGCTTCTCGCGTGAACGGTTTCAGCTGCCCGCCGGTCCTGGCACCCCCGCCGGCCGCACCGGCCGAGGCCATCATCACGAATGACGGCTGGTTCCCCGACATCGATCCGGCTGCTGCACGCCTCGGCCTGCGCGTAAAGGAAAGCGTGACGGCCGAGCGCCTGCGCCGTGCGCTCATCGGTGCGATCATCACTACCGGCAACCAGCTGGTCGATTGGCAGGCAACCCAACTCGCCGCAGGATATGCAACCTTTGGTGCGGTCCCGACGACCGTCATAGACGGCAAGCGCCGCCTGGTCCTGCTCTATGAGCGCGCGATCGGCAGCTACGCCAAGGCCGAACTGGTCGAGGGGTACCGCGACGTCGACCTGACCGGCGCGGGTCAGCGCAAGGTGGAAGATGCCGAGCCGTCGATCGGTGAGCTGCGCCGCGATGCCATCCACGCGATCCGCGATATTCTCAAGACCACGCGCACCGACATCGAGCTGATTTGATGGCCGACACGCTCGCTGCGCTGCAGGGCGACACGCTGGACGAGTTGATCTGGCGCGAACGTTCGCTCGGCGCGGCCGACATCAGCCGGGTCCTCGATCTCAATCCCGGCATAGCCGATCTCGGACCGGTGCTGCCGGTCGGTACCGTCGTGATCGTGCCTGCCAACTCGACGCCGGCCGCGACGGTGCTTCCCCTCATCCAGCTTTGGGACTGACCGTATGAAGGATCTACTCCACGAATTCGGCGTGTCGCTGCTGGCGTTCGCGTTCGGACTGACGCCGGCCGCGCTCGGCGCCGCGGTCAGCCTCGCCTACGAAACCGGCCTGACCTGGTCGCGCCGCTTCCTGCAAATGTCGGTCGGCATCGTCGTCAGCTATTTCGCGACGGGCGTCATCCGCGTGCTGTGGCCGTGGGGCCAGCCCGACCCGTTCGTCATCCAGGCGGTCGGGTTCGTCGTCGGCATGATCGCATTCAAGGCGACGCCCAAGTTCATCGCCGGCCTCAGCGAGCGCGTCACCGATATCCCCGCGGCCTTTTTCGACCGCTTCTTCCCCAGAAAGGACCGCCTGTGACCGCCGCAACGCCCGCCCCAACGCCGAAGCCGAAGGTTCCGGCGAAGACCCTCGCCGGTGTTCTCGGCAGCGTCGGTGCAGCGCTCGCGCTGTTCGTGATGACCCCGGCCGAAGAGAGCGGCCGCAAGGTCACCGCGACCGTCGCGCCGAGCGGCGCGATCACCATCAAGCACGTCTCGGGCAAGCAATATCTGAAGGCGTATCTCGACGCGGTCGGCGTGGCGACCGCCTGCGACGGCATCGCGACGAAGGATATCCGGCTCGGCCAGACCTACACCGAGGCGCAGTGCGCGACGATGCTCGAGCGCGAGCTGATCGTGCACGCCGAGGGCGTGATCAAGTGCATCCCCGGCATCTACGGGCGCACCAATCAGGCCATCGCGATCGTGTCGCTCGCCTACAATGTCGGCGTCTCGATGGTCTGCAAGTCGAGCATCGCCCGGTTCTGGAACGCCGGCCAGTGGCGCGCCGGCTGCGATTTCTTCCCGCGCTACAAGTTTGCTGGCGGACGCGTCCTGCCCGGCCTGGTCGCCCGCCGTGCGCGCGAGCGCGCCATCTGCCTGAAGGAGCTTCCGCGATGATCCGCACCCTGTTCACCAAGCTGCGCGGCGACTTCGCGTTCGTCGTCCTCGTGATCGTCGCCGCGGTCGGCGCCTGGCAATATGTCGAGGCACGCCAGGCGCGCGCCGACCGCGACGATCTCCAGCACGCCGCACAGGTCATCTGCGCCGGATCCGGCACCGGCTTTGCCGCAGCCGGCAAGACGCCACGCGGGGAAGCCTGCGCCGCCACGGTCGCCGGCCTCGTCCGGTTCAAGGCCAGCAGCGATCAGCTCGCCGCGGCGACGCTCGCGCAGGCGATGGCCGACCATGACGCCCGACAGAATGAAGACACCCGCGCCGCGCGTGCTGCTGCCGAGGCAGCAAGCTCGGCTGCTCAACGAATGGAGATGGCAGATGCGAAAGCTGAACGGACGAACCTTGTCGATAGCGATTGGTTTCGCGCTGTTAATGGCGTTGCCGGCCTGCGCCCTGCACGCTGACGCGCCGCCTGCGGCTATCTCGGCGCCGATCGTCGTGAAGGTGAAGGCCACGCCCCCCGCCGAGCTGTTGCACTGCGCAGATCGCCCCGCGGGGCTCCCTGAGGATCCCGCGCTGATCGCGCAGATCCCGACCGCCATTCGCGCCGGCATCATTCGCCTCGCGCGCGCCTTCGCCGGCAACGCCGATCGCGGCGACCGTCTCGTCAACTGGAATGCGCCGGGCTCGTGCCCGGTTGCCAACGCAAAGTGAAAGGAGCCGCGGTGAAACTCCGTCTACTCGCCCTGCTGGCGGGGCCTGCGCTGCTGGCGTCCGCCAGCGCGCACGGCCAGGCCAAGCCGATCTACAACGACCAGAGCATCACCGTGCTGCAGGGCCTCGCCTTTGGCCCCCTGCGTAGCGAGGCGATTCCGGTCGACGACGCGCACGGTTTGCCCGTCCGCTGCATGTCGGGCTGTAGCGGCAGTGGTGGCGATGGCATGCCGACCGGCGCGGCCGGCACGCCAAACGCCAAGGTCGTGACGATTCAGGGTATCACGGGCGCGACGGCCATTCCCGTCGCTGGCACGTTCTGGCCCACCACGCAGCCGATCAGCGCAGGATCCCTGCCGCTACCCTCGGGCGCGGCGACTGCAGCACGGCAGGACGCGCTGCTGACCGCACTCGGCACTCCATTGCAGGCGGGCGGCGCGGTCAACGCGGTCACACTGGCGGCAACGTCGACGGCCATCGCCGGCACGTCCTCGGCCGCGCAGGTCGTCGGACCGTTCGTTCCCCAGCTCGGCCGCGCGATTACCGTCGCGCTGTCCGCTGCGTCATGGCCGGGTGGCACCGCGCAGCTGCTGCGCTCAACCGATGGCGGCACGACCAGGCTGCCGCTGACGCCGGCCGGCGTCGTGCTCGGCACCTACACCCGGCAGGGCGTCGATCAGCCGTGGCTTGAAACCGAAGCCGGCGCGACCTTTTACCTGTCCCTTCCGAACGCCGGCATCGGCTACCGGGTGTCCCAGTGATCCGCGCGATGATGGCTCGCATCGTCACGGCGTTCATTCTGCTGACGTTCGCGGTCTCGCCGATCGCGGCGCAGATCGATCCGTCGGCACGCGGTCTGGCGGTACAGGCCCAATCGCAAGCCGCACAGGCGCAGACCCTGGCGCTCGGCCGGGATCCGCTGCTGTGGACCGATATCGGCGATAGCCGGGCTGACGCCGACTTTATCAACCCCGCCCAGACCGCCTTCAACGCGCGTTCGGCCTTCATCTGGGCGCGTGCCCTGACGGGACAGCGTTTCGTCGTCGGTCCGACGTTCGGAAAGTCGGGCGACCGGACCGACCAATTCTTCGCGCGTGTGCCGCTCGTCCTCGCAACGCAGGCGGGCGGCGTTCACATCATCGGCTGCGTCAACGATATCGCGCAGAACTACCCGACCGCATCGACCAGTGGCGCAACGTGCGCGGCCAACATCATCTCCATGTCCGAGACCTTCCGCCTTGCCGGCATGAAGGTCATCATCGAACTGGAGGTTGGTGCGACCAACCTTTCGGCCGCGCAGGTGCAACAGGTCCACGAGGCCAACCAGCGCCTGGCGGACTATCAGGAGTCGGCAACCGGAGTTTACCTGAGCGACGCACGCGCGATCGTCATGAACCCGACCGCCAGCACGACGACGCTCGCGTTCAAGCCTCTCTATTCGCTCGACGGGACGCATGAAGTCAGCCGCGCCTCGTATTATCATGCGCTCGCCACGCTGGTGCCGATCTTCAATACGATCCTGCCGCCCCGCAACGTGCTGGTACGGAGCGCGGCCGAGCTGCCGACCAATGGGCGCTGGCAGCTATTGCTCAATCCCATCTTCGCCACCGCGACCGGGGGCACGACGGAAACGACCGCGGCTACCGGCAACACGAACGGCACCACGATCCTCGCCCTCACCACCACCACGACGCTCCCGATCGGCGCGGGCGTGGCCGGCGCGGGCATCCCCGCCGGCACGACGATCGTCGCGCAGCCGAGCGGGGGCGGCGCGGGCAACTACACCATGAGCCAGGCGGCGACCGCGACCGCCAGCGCCGTCTCCCTCGCGGTGACCGCCGTGCAGGGCACCGCGCCGTCCGGATGGGGCGTCGGCGCGTACAACACGATCAGCAACATCCGCGGGCAGGCGACCGGCACGATCGGCACGCAGCCGGACGCGGATGGGGTCGGCAACAACGTCACGCTGTCGTGCACATGGGTGAATGCCGGCGACGGATGCCGGATGTTCCAGACCGTTCAGACCGCCTATTGGGCGTTGGGCGATATCGTCCAGGCGGTTGCGCAAGTGCAGATCACCGGCCCTTCGACCTGCCTTGCCGCCGCCCGTCTTAATCTGCTGACGAACGGCACGACGGCCGGCACGAACGGCAGCTCTGAATCGCAGGACGGCTATCACGCGACGGTCGCCGGCAGCGTTGGGCCCGACCAGTCGTACACCGTGACGCTGATGACCCGGCCGTACAAAGTCCCGGCGTTCGACACCAAGGGCTACATGGCTGCGTACATCTACCTTGAGGGGGCGTGCGCCGGTACCGTCAACACCGTCATCAAACAGGTCGCGATCAAGCGTCGCCTGTCTGCCCCGAACGGCTAATTCCCTGGCGAACCGGTAGCCGCGAAGTGTTCGCAGCCATCGGTTCGCCATTTCACGAAGGACGTTCGGTGAAGAAACCAGAAAGCTTGCGGCAGATGCTGCAGTCGTTTGTACCGGCCCTCGCGGCGGATCCGTCGAAACTGTCGCTGTTCGTCGACAAGGGGCGGATTTCGGCACGGGCAGGATCGTTGAGTCTCGAATATCGCTACACGGTCAATGTTGTCGTGCAGGATTACGCCGGGGATCCCGACGACCTGATGGTTCCGGTCCTTGCCTGGATCGGACAACACCAGCCGGACCTGTTGCACCGCGTCGACCAGGAGCCGTTCCGCTTCGAGTCCGAACTCCTCGACGCGGATACGGCCGACGTATCGATTTACATCGACCTGGACGAAGCCGTGCGTGTGACGGCAAAGGATGGCGGCGGATTCACGGCAGAGCGCATCGGGGCAGCGGGTGATCCGGATACCTTCGACATAGGCTGCGTGCCGTTGTGGCAGCTGATTATGAGCGGCGACGTTGTCGCGCAAACTACCGATCCTCGCTTTGTGACTGGCCAGTGAGCGGCGACTTCGCCGAGATCGAGGCGATGGCGGGCGCGCTTCTGCGTCAGCTGGCACCACCAGCGCGCCGCTCGCTTTTGCGTCGGATGGCGCGCGACGTGCAAAAGGCCCAGTCCGCACGCATCGGCCGCCAGCAGTCGCCCGATGGGCAACGGTATGAAACCCGGCGTCCGAAGAAGGAAGCCAAGCCCGGCAACTTTGCCGTTCACTTCCTCTACCCCAAGGGTTCTAGCGAGCCGCGCGCCGTCCTGATGAAGAGCTGGGTGCGCCAGGGGCCGTTGGTCACCGGCTTCGACGTACAGGCTGGCGGGATCCGTAGCTTCTTTTGGGATAAGGTCGAGCGGTGGCTCCCCGTCGAAAAGGCACAGCAAAACGCGAGCGGGGGCAAATACCGACGGCAGGGCTCCATCAAGCAACGTGCAATGTTCCGGAAGCTGCGCAACGGGCGGAACCTGCGTGCCGGTGCGAGTGATAGCGAGGCGTGGATCGGCTTCACCGGAAGAGCGGCAGAGATCGCGGCCGTTCATCAGGATGGTGGCACGGACCGACCGTCGTTGAAGTCCAAGCCGGTACGATATGCGCAGCGTAAGTTGCTCGGCCTCACAGACGCGGAGCGCTCTCGCGCTCTCGACCTTCTCCTCGAAACAGTAGCTGCCGCCTTGTAGAAACCCTTTCTACAAGGCGGCGCGCTAGCTTGCACCGCTTAGGTCGCCACGACATGGCTCAATGGCCGAGCCGTCCACCTTCACCGCTGTCGATCTGTCCCGCCTGCCGGCGCCTTCCGTGATCGAGGAGCTAGATTACGACACGATCTATGGATCGATGTTGGCGCAGCTCCGTGCGTTGATCCCGACGTTCGACGCTATGGTTGAGTCGGATCCGGCCGTGAAGCTGCTGCAGGTTGCGGCGTACCGTGAGATGCTGCTGCGCCAGCGCGTCAACGATGCCGCACGCGCTGTCATGCCGGCGTTCGCAATGGGATCGGACCTTGATCACCTGGCGGCTCTATTCGGTGTCGCGCGACTGCTGATCACGCCGGCCGATGAATTGGAGGGTGTCGCTGCGGTCTACGAAACCGACGCGGATCTTCGACGACGCATGACGCTCGCGCCTGAGGGTTATTCGGTCGCTGGACCGGAGGGCGCGTATATTTTCCACGCCCTTTCATCCTCGCCCGACGTGCTTGACGCCAGCGCGACCAGTACCACGCCAGGTAACGTGCTCGTGACGGTGCTAGCTCGCGGTGCCAACGGCGCGGCCGGGGCCGGTTTGGTATCTTCCGTCGCCGCCTATCTGTCCGCGGACACCCGGCGCCCCATGACGGACAATGTCACGGTCCAGTCGGCGACGATCGTACCCTTTGCGGTCGAAGCCGACATCACCACCTTCGCCGGCCCGGATGCTGCGATCGTGGTTGCGACCGCGCGTGCCAATCTGGAAGGGCTGCTGGAACGCACGCACCGGCTGGGCCTAGACATCACGCGCGCGCGGATCTTCGCTGCTCTTGCCAGTCCCGAGGGCGTCCAGAACGTCAAGCTCATCCAGCCCGCAGCGGACATCGTGCTCGACCGGACGCAGGCGAGCTGGTGTTCGGGCGTGACGATCCGTCAGGCCGGCGTCGGCGAATGACGCTGCTCCCGCCCAACGTCACACCGATCGAGCGCGCGCTCGAAAGCACGATGGCACGGCTCGCCGATATTCCCGTCCCCCTTCGTGCGCTCTACGATCCGGATACCTGCCCTCCGGACTTGCTTCCCTATCTCGCCTGGGCTTTGTCGATCGACACGTGGTCGACAGACTGGACGGATGAAGTGAAGCGCGCGCGCGTGCGGAGCGCTATCGCGATTCAGCGGCGCAAGGGCACCGCGCGGTCAGTACGGGACGTCGTTCAGTCGTTCGGCGGCGAGGTTGCGATCCGCGAATGGTGGGAAATGCAGCCGCTTGGGCCTCCGCATACCTTCTCGCTGGTGCTCGATCTGGACGGCCGCAGCGGTGCGCTTACTTCCGCGGCCTATGTCGAACAGGTCGTTGCCGAAGTGACGCGCACCAAACCGGTCCGCTCACATTTCACGTTTACCCAAGCGCTTGCCGCAACGTCCGCGCTCCGCCCTATCGCCGTGCTCCGTCCGATCGCTTTCACGCGGTTGCAGACCGCCGCTGCGGCAGCGGAAGTGCTTTTATCCTTCGATTTTACGGGCGGAACCCTCCCGCCGGGGGCGGCACTGGCGCGCGCATCCGCAGCCACGCGCTTCAATGCGGCTGGGTTGCTGGTGGTCGAAGGCGCGCACGTGCCGCGGTTCGACTATGATCCGGGGACGCTGGCGCCGCGCGGAATACTGATCGAGCCGCAGCGGACGAACCTAGCGACCAGGTCATCGGAAATGACGACGCTGCCGTGGGCGTTGTATAACTCAACGAGCGGCACGCTGGCCTCAAAATCCAATCTCGGCACGGCGCCTGACGGAACCCTGTCGGCGGATAAGTTTACGTCCCTGACCGTCACAGAGGGCTACGCAATAGTCTACTACCAGAATTCTGCGGTAATTAATAATCCCGTATTCTCTACCTTCTTGCAAGGTGCTGTTGGCGGAGAGGAACTATACCTCATTATTCAGGGCTCACTGCCTAACGGCCCTAGATTGCAGCTTTCTAGTGCATACAAAAGGTTTGAGACTACGCTTTCTCAGGGTCAGTACTTTGGGTTTGGTACACACTTTAGTCGCCCAGGAACGACCCAGACACCGGCTTCATCGTATTTCGCGTGGGGCGCACAGGTCGAGTTAGCCGGCGCGGGCGAACGCACCGGAGCGTCGTCCTACATCCCCACCACAACCGCAACCGCGACCCGCGCCGCTGACGTTCTAACCCTATTCGGCCCGACCGGCACCTACCGCTTCAGCTTCGACGACGGCACGACACAGGACGTGGCGCTTGTAGCAAGCAGCGGCGTCGTGACCGTGCCGACAAATCTCAGGCGTGCTTGGATCAAGCGGGCGGTGATCCTGTGACCTTTCCCCACTTCACGGAGCTTCCATGCTGACCCTCATTATCACCGACGCCGGTCGCGCCGCGATCGTTGCGCAGGGCGGCACCAATGCGGTGCAGATCGCCGCCTGTGGCGTCTCGGCTACCGCGGTCGATCCGAAACGCTCCATGACCGCGCTGCCCGGCGAGACGAAGCGGATCGCCACCATCTCCGGCCAGGCGGTCGCGGCCGACGTCATTCACCTGGTCGTCCGCGACGAAACGTCAGACGTCTTCACCGTCCGCTCACTCGCGCTCTACCTCGGCGACGGGACGCTATTCGCCATCTACGGACAGGCTGCGCCGGTACTGGAAAAGGCGGCTAGCTCGGTCATGTTGCTCGCGGTCGACATCACCTTCGCCGACATTGCCGCCAGTCAGATCACCTTCGGGTCGACCAACTTCCTCAACCCGCCTGCCACGACCGTCACGCAAGGCGTGGTCGAGCTGGCGACGGATGCAGAAGCCACCGCACTGACCGACGCGGTCCGCGCGCTGACGCCGAAGAACATGGCGGCGATCTTCACCGCGGCGAACGTCCTGTCGCGCGTGCTGGCGGTCGATGGCGCGGGTTCGGGGCTCGACGCGGATCTGCTCGACGGCCGGCAAGGCGCGGAGTTCGCCCTATGGACCGGCGGTAATTTCACGGCACCGGTCGGGATCAGTCACTCGGGGCCGGCTGCGGGCCTGCGAATCTCGGACGGCACCACCGGCTATGGCTATGTCCAGTTCGGCAATGCGTCCGATGTAAACGCCTCGCTCAATTGGTACGCGGGGTCGTCCGCCGACAGCGCCTTCAGCCTCTACCAGGGGGCGTTCGGATCGGGCACGCCGCGGCTGCGCGTCACGCAGACGACGGTCGCGTTCAACGGTTCGCTGATGTGGACCGCTGCGAACGACGGCGCGGGATCGGGGCTCGATGCGGATCTGCTCGACGGTCGCCAGGGCGCAGAGTTCGCGCTGTGGGCCGGCGGCAACTTCACCGGGCCGGTTGGCATCCGCCACTCCGGACTGGCGGCAGGCCTGCGCGTCTCGGACGGCTCCAACGGTTACGGCTATATTCAGTTCGGCGAGGCCTCCGACGTCAACGTATCCCTCAATTGGTACGCGGGGTCGTCCGCCGACAACGCCTTCAGCCTTTACCAGGGGCAGTTCGGGTTCGGTCAGCTGCGGTTGCGTGTCACGCCAACGACGGTCGCGTTCAACGGTTCGCTGATGTGGACGACCGCGAACGATGGCGCCGGGTCGGGGCTCGACGCGGATCTGCTCGATGGTCGCCAGGGCGCGGAGTTCGCGCTGCTCGCGGGGGCGGCATTCACCGGGGCGGTCTCGGCACCTACGGGGTCGATCGGCAGCGTGGCTGGCGACGCAAACGGGAACCTGCTCGTCGGCATAGCCAGTGGCAACGCGCATATCCTCGCCAAGGGCGGCGCGGAGAACGCCCTGCATACCGGCTTTCGTGGGCCGAATGGGTACGTCGCGACCTTCAATATTGCGAATGGCTCAGACTTCAGCCCCGCAGCGGCCGCTTTCTATTTGACGAAGAACAGCGGCACCGGACGATCGATGAACGCGGCCGGTACGATCAATGCCAGCGGCGCCGACTATGCCGAGTATATGCAGAAGGCGGACGGCTGCGGCCCGATTGCGGCCGGCGAGGTGTGCGGCGTCGATATCAACGGCGAGCTGGTGACGCGCTGGGCGGATGCCCGAAGCTTCGTCGTCAAGTCGGACCAGCCGGGGTTCGTCGGCAACGACACCTACGGGGCTCACCTCGGCGAACGGCCGATCGCCCCAACCGACGAAACCGCCGACTATTGGGACACCGCGCACGCCGCGTACCTCTCGGATCTCGCGACATTCGAAGACGCGCTCGAGGCGGCACGCGCGAACGTCGACCGGATCGCCTTTTGCGGCCAGGTGCCGGTCGCGGTCACAGGCGCGTTCGCCGTCGGCGACTACATCGTCGCCGCTCCGGACGGTGACGCGATCAAGGCGGTCGCTATCGATGCCGCGACGATCGGCTTCGAACAGTACCGCGCCCGCATCGGCAAAGTCTGGTCCGTGCGCGACGGTCGCGCATGGATCGACGTCCAGCACGGCTGACGCTCCCGCGTTCACAACCACCCATCGGAAGGATTACGAGCAATGAAGATCACCATAGGCGACCACGATCCCGCAACGCGCACTGTCGCCGCCACCTTCACCAGCGGCGACGTCGTACACGAGCGCAGCGTCAACGCGTGCTATGACGAGAACGGCGAGTATGACGCGGATCTGACGGCCGAGCGCGTGGACGAGGTAGCACGCGGCGTCGCGGTCAAGATCGGTCTAGGGGTAATCGCCAATCCGACCGAGGAGGTTACCGAAAACGTGAGCTGATCGCTCTACTGCGCACAGCCAGAGATACCGGCTCGCCTTGTAGAAACCCGTTCTACAAGGCGAGCCTCGCGCTATCCGCGCCACGTGGCGGCAATGTCGCTGCTCATGAACGAATTGCCAGATCCTCGCCGTGTCATCGGCAACATCATCCAGATCGGCACGATCGAGTCAGTCGATCGTGCCGACGCGACGTGCCGCGTCCGCGTGGGCGAAACCGTCACCGGCGACATCTGCTGGGTCGTCCAGCGTGCCGGCAAGACACGCACCTGGTCGCCGCCCACGATCGGCGAACAATGCATCCTGCTTTGCCCAGAGGGCGACACCGATAACGGGCTCGCCGTCCTTGGGCTGTTCTCCGATGCCAACCCGGCACCATCGACCGAAGACATCGATCTGATCCGGTTCGATGACGGTGCGATCGTTTCCTATGACGCCGCGGCTCATCTCCTGGTCGCCCAACTGCCAGCCGGCGGGAAAGTCCAGATCGATGCACCTGGTGGGGTGACGATCACAGGTCCGGTCAAGATCACCGGGCAGGTCACGATCAGCGGCAACGTCGACATCGACGGCAAGGCTACCGCCAGCGATGACGTGGTCGGCGGTGGCAAGAGCCTCAAGGGGCACAAGCATATCGGCGTCCAGGCGGGCGGCGGTGTGTCCGGTACGCCGCAATGACCGGAATGAGCGCGGTCACCGGCAAGCTGCTCGACGGCGTCGCGCATATTCGTCAGTCGATCGGCGACATCCTGTCGACACCGATCGGCACGCGCATCGCCCGTCGTGATTATGGGTCGCTGCTCCCCGAGTTGGTCGACCAGCCCATGAACGCCCTCGGCCGCATGCGACTGATGGCCGCAACCGCGTTGGCAATTCAGCGCTGGGAACCGCGCATCAAGCTGTCGGCGGTCGCGATTCAGCAGACCGGCCCCGCCTCTTTCTCCGTCGTCCTGGACGGCCAGCGCACCGACGTTGCCGGCCCGAACGCTCGCACCCGCCTCATCGTCCCGCTGCCCCGCAGCGGCAGTCTCACCGTTTACGCCTGAAGGAGCCATCATGCACGGCATCACCATCACCGAAATGACCGAGGGCGCACGTTCGCTCGTACTCGCCGCAACCGCGGTAATCGGCCTGGTCGCGACCGCTACCGCGCCGGCCGGCGCTGCGACGGCAGCCCTGGACGCGGCCTTCCCGCTCAACCGCCCGGTTCTCGTGACCGACCTGGACGCGGCAATCGGCATCGCCGGGACCGCCGGTACGCTGGCATCTGCACTTCGGGCAATCGCCGACCAGGCGAAAGCCCCGGTGGTCGTCGTGCGCGTGACGGCCGGCGCGGATGTCGCCGCAACAAGCGCGAACGTAATCGGCACCACGGTGAACGGTCTCAAGACGGGCATGCAGGCGCTTCTGGCGGCCGAAGCGCAGCTTGGGGTCAAGCCGCGGATCCTCGGTACTCCGGGCCTCGATACCCAGGCCGTCACGACCGCCCTGGTCATGATCGCGCAGAAGCTGCGGGGTTTCGCATATGCGTCGGCGGTGGGCGCCGACATTACCGCTGCTTTGGCATACCGGGTGAACTTCAGCGCGCGCGAGCTGATGCTTATCCATCCCGACTTTATTGCCTTCGACACCACGCTCGCCGCGAACGCGACCAGCTACGCGGTCGCACGCGCCCTCGGACTGCGTGCGCGCATCGACCAGGAACAGGGTTTCCACAAATCGCTGTCCAACGTCACGGTGGAAGGCGTCGTCGGCCTCACCAAGGATATCCAGTTTGATGTCCAGGATCCGAACAGCGACGCCGCGCGCCTCAACGACAAGCAGGTCACCGCGCTCATCCGTGCTGGCGGTGGCTTCCGTTTCTGGGGCAACCGGAGCTGCGTCGAGGCGACGTCCCCCTTCAGCTTCGAGACCGCCACGCGCACTGCGCAAGTCCTGCTCGAGACGATCGGCGCGGGCATGATGTGGGCGATCGACAAGCCGCTGCGCCCGAGCCTGGCAAAGGACATCGTCGAAACGATCAACGGCTCGATCGCCGGCATGGTGACCGCCGGCCAGCTGATCGGCGGCAAGGCGTGGTTCGACGCGGGCAAGAACCCGTCGACCAGTCTCGCCCAGGGCAAACTGGCGATCGATTACAACTTCACGCCGGTACCGCCGCTGGAGAACCTGATGCTGACCCAGCGCATCACCGACACGTACCTCGCTGACTTCACCGTCGCTTGATCGTCGCCACGAGGGAAACCCGTCATGATGATTCCTACGTCTCTGCTGGTCGGCTGCGCTGTCGTCGGCCTGGCCATCGCGCTGCTGCTCTGGTGGCTTGGCGTCGTGGCGTGGTGGGCAATCCCGCTGGTCGCTGTCCTCGCCCCCGCCGCTGTCTTCCTCGCGATCGTGGGGACGCTCTACGGGCTCTGGATCGTCTCCGGCAGCCACTGATCTCAACTCAACTGAAGGACCGCTGCGATGGCTCTCCCCCGTAAACTCAAGAACATGAACCTTTTCAACGACGGCGAGAGCTATCTCGCCGAGGTGCAGTCGGTGACGATGCCGAAGTTGACCCGCAAGCTCGAAGATTACCGCGGCGGGGGCATGGACGGCACCGTCAAGATCGACATGGGCGCCGAGGCCATGGAGATGGAATGGACGCTGGGCGGTCCCGACCGCACTGTGATCCGCCAGTTCGCCCGGCCGGGTGTCGCTGGCACGTTCCTGCGCTTCGCCGGCTCTTACCAGAACGACGCGACCGGCGGGTACGACGTGATCGAGATCACCGTGCGCGGCCGTCACGAGGAAGTCGACATGGGCGAAGCCAAGGTCGGCGAAGGCGGCGAGACGAAGGTCAAGACGCAGTGCGTCTACTATCGCCTGGAATGGAACGGGCGCGTCGAGATCGAGATCGACGTCTTGAACATGATCTACATCGTCGACGGCATCGACATCCTCGCCGAGCAGCGCGCCGCAATCATGTGATGAACGCCCCCGCGAGGGGCGTCGACCGTCCGTCAGCTTAACCGCCGACACATCCTCCCGCCTTTATTCGAGTAATTTGCCATGAACGACACCGACATCAACAAGCCCACCTTCGTCACCGTGACGCTCGATTTCCCGTTCAAGCGGGGCGACAAGACCATCGAGACCGTCCAGGTCCGGCGTCCCAAGTCGGGTGAACTGCGCGGCCTCAACATCGCGGACCTGGTGCAGATGAACGTCAATGCGACGACCACGCTGCTGCCGCGGATCACTGCCCCATCGCTGACTCTCCAGGAAGCAGCCGACCTGGATCCCGCCGACTTCACGCAGTTCGGTATGGAGGTGATGGATTTTTTGCTGCCGAAGGCAACGAAGGGGTCGGACTCCCCCGCAGCGTAGACGACGCGATGGCCGACCTGGCCATCGTGTTTCATTGGCAGCCCCAAGCAATGGCGACGATGGCGCTGGCCGAATTGATGGGCTGGCATGCGAAGGCCGCAGAGCGGCAAAACCGAGAAGGTTGACCTGATGGACCGCGAACTGCGCATCCGCATGTTCCTGAAAGCTAGCGACCAGGTTACGAAGCCGCTCCGCGATATCGCGGGCGGCAGCCGCGCTGCTACCCACGCGGTCAAGGAAATCAGCGACCGCCTGAAACAGCTCGATCAGCAGCAGTCGAAGATCGACGGCTTCCGCAAGATGCGGGTCGGGCTAAAGGAAACGACTGGCGAGTTGGCTGCGGTAAAAACGCGGATCGCGGAAATGCGCGCCGCGATCGGGTCGGTCGATAACCCCACCAAGAAAATGACGGCTGAGCTGGCGCGCGCCGAAACTGCGGCAGGAAAGCTCGCCACCAAACAACGTGAGCAGGCCGCCGCCCTGCGATCGAGCCGCGAAGGGTTCCGGCAGACCGGCATTTCGGTCCGCGACCTGGCTAGCCATGAATCGGAGCTGCGCACCAGTATCGAGCGCACGAACAGCGAACTGGCTGAACAGAACCAGCGCCTTCTGACCGCCGATGCGCGAGCGCAACGGTTCGGTGCCGCACGCCGCAGCTTCGGCCGTGTCCAGGGCATGGCTACAGGCCTTGCTGCGGGCGGTGCCGCCGGGATCGCCACCGGCATGACGATCGCCCGGCCGCTCACCGGGGCGGTAAAGGAGGCTCAGGAATATCAGTCGGTGATGACTGATATCGCACAGAAGGCTGGCTTGTCGCGCGTCCAGGCCGCGGCGATGGGCAAGGAACTGCTGGTAGCCGCTCGTGCAGCCAATCAGATGCCGACCGATATGCAGACTGGTGTCGACACCCTGATGGGCTTCGGCAAAGGTGCAAAGGATGCGGCGGCGATGATGAAGCCCATCGGCCGCGCTGCCACCGCGTACAAGGCGGAGATCGGCGATCTGGCCGCTGCTGCATTCGCGGCAAACGACAACCTGAAGGTACCGGTCCAACAGACCGCGCGTGTCATCGATATCATGGCTGCGGCCGGCAAGGCCGGGGCGTTCGAAGTCAAGGACATGGCGGGGGCGTTCCCCGCGCTCACCGCCGGCTATCAGGCACTCGGGCAAACGGGCGTCGGCGCCGTCGCGGATCTATCCGCGGCGCTTCAGATCGCACGCAAAGGTGCGGGCGATAGCGCGACGGCCGCAAACAACGTCGCCAATATCATTCAGAAGATCACCTCGCCGTCGACGATCAAGGCGTTCGACAAGATGGGTATCAACCTGCCCAACGCGCTGAAGAAGGCCTACGCGGAGGGCAAGACGCCGCTAGAGGCAATCGCCGAACTGACCCGCAAGGCCACTGGCGGCGATCTCGGCAAGATCGGGTTCCTGTTCGAAGACTCCCAGGTGCAGCAGGGCTTGCGTCCGCTGATCCAGAACATGGAGGAATATCGGAAGATCCGCGCCGAGGCAGGAGCCGCGAGCGGTACGACGGACACCGATTTTGCCGAGCGCATGAAGGACTCGGCCGAGCAGGCCAAGCGGCTGAAGATCCAGGGCACGGCGCTTGCCATCAACATGGGCACCGTGTTGCTGCCGACGGTGAACGCGATCGTGGAGAAAGCCGGCATTTTCGCCGACCGCTTGGCTAATCTTTCACAACGGCACCCGATGCTTACCAAGGTGGTTCTGATCGGCGCAGCGGCGCTGACCGGGCTGTTTCTGGTGCTGGGCGCAGGTGCGATTGCGCTCGCGGCGTTCATGGGGCCGATCGCGATCGTCAACGCAGGCCTGATCGCCATGGGCGTCTCCGGGGGCATTGCGTCGATCGGGTTACTTCCGATCATTGGAACGGTGCTCGCCGTGGTCGCGGTCGTCGCCCTTCTGGCGGCCGGTGCCTATCTCATCTACAAGAATTGGGGCGCAATAGGCGGTTTCTTTACCGACCTGTGGACGGGTATTCAGACGCGCTTATCAGCCGCCAGCGACGCCGTGAACGGCATCTTCCGAGGTATGTGGAGCGGGGTGAAGTCCGTGTTCTCGATGAGCCTCTTCGAAGTCTATCAGAGCATTGCGTATTTCGTCGGCTATGCCCTGGGTTCGCTGGTCCGTTTCGGATCTGCCGCGCTTGCATGGTTGACCGGTACGCTCCCCGGCATCTTCGCAACCGGGTGGAACACGGCCTGGAGTGCGTTGACGGGCGCGCTATCCGCATCGTGGGCGTGGCTGACCACGCGGCTTCCGGCCATGCTCCGTGGCGGTTGGAACGCGGCCTGGAACGCATTTAAGGCAGCTCTCCGTGCAGCGTTCGTTACGCTGCCCGCCATGTTCTATGATTTCGGATCGATGATCATCACCGGGCTATGGAACGGCATCAAGAGCGCGCCTGGTCGCCTATGGAACCGCGGCATCGCGCTGGCGAAGTCGCTGGCTGGCGGCTTCCAGGCGGGGGCCAAGATACGATCGCCAAGCCGCGTCTTCATGGCGCTTGGGGGCCATATCATCGGTGGCCTTAACGTCGGGCTCGACGACGGTCACGACAGTGCAGTGGGCCGGATCAGAAGACTAACCCGGAACATGGCTGCCGCAGCGGCGCTGCCCGCCATCGCGGCCGGCGCGCTAGTCGGTCCAACTGTGGCGACCGCTGAAACGGTCGCCGCGCGCGGGCGCAACGTCAAGGTGATCGACACCCGCACGCGGTCTCCGATCGCCGCGGCTGGCCCCAACACTCGCGCGACAGACCGAGAAGGCGCGGCGAACGGCTATTCGCCACCGGTCTACCAGATCACGGTCCACGCCGCCCCTGGCATGGACGAGCAGTCCGTTGCCCGCGCTGTCGTGCGAGAACTCGATCGGCGAGAACGCGACGTCCAGGCGCGACGCCGTTCTACCTACCGCGATGATGCCGATGGAGCGGATCAATGAGTACGATGATGAGCCTCGGCATGTTCGTGTTCTCGCTACCGACACTCGCCTATAACGAGCTGCAACGCGACAGCGCCTGGCGCCATGCGCGGAGCGGCCGGGTGGGCGCGATCGATGCCGTGCAGTTCACCGGCCGCGAGAACGATATCATCGCATTGAGCGGCGATGCGCCGGCCGAGCTGATGGACGGCGCCGCCTCGTTGGATAGCTTGCGTCAGATGGCGAAGGACGGTGAATGCTGGAACCTGATGGACGGCAATGGCCGTGTATATGGCGCGTTCGTCATCACGCGGATCCGCGAGGGGCAGCGTTTCTTCTTTCCTGACGGCACGCCGCGCCTGATTCAGTTCGGCATCGATTTGCTCGAGGTGGAAAGCCCGCAGGCGGCCGAGGCGGTATGACGTCGATCAACAACATCGCGGACTTTCGCGTGATGCTCGACGGCAAGGATCTGAGCGATCGACTACGACCGCGGTTGATCTCCTTGCGTCTGTCGGAAAAGCGTGGCGGCGATGCCGACGAGCTGGAGATAGCGATCACCGATCACGACGGCCGAATGGCGCTTCCTTCGGCAGGTGCAACCCTGACGGTGCAGCTCGGCTGGAAAGCCGGCAGTGACGTGGCGGTCGGCTTGGTCGACAAAGGGCGGTTCGTGGTCGACGCGATCGAGCATAGCGGACCACCCGACGTCATCGTGATTCGAGCGCGCTCGGCCGACATGACCAGCGCGATCCGGACCAGACGGGAACAGAGCTGGCACAAGACCACGCTAGGTACGATACTCAACCAGGTCGCAGCACGGAATAAGCTTTCCGTCCGCTGCGCACCCTCGCTGGCGTCGCACCAGGTAGCGGCGCTCACGCAGGGTCGAGAGAGCGATATGGCGCTGCTGCGCCGCCTCGGGCGCGAGCATGACGCGACGGCGACCATCAAGGCAGGAACGCTCATCTTTGCGCCGATCGGCGCGGCCACGACCACATCCGGCGCTAAGGTACCGGGTCTGACGATCAAACGCGCGGACGGGGATCGGCATACCTTCCGCATCGAGAAGCGCGAAGAGGTCGGCGAGGTCGAGGCGCACTGGCACGATCAGAAGGGCGCGAAGAAGAAAAGTGTTAAGGCAGGATCCGGCCCCGGCCCTACCCGGCGCTTGACCAGAACATATGCGTCTGAAGATGCCGCGCGGAAAGCAGCAGCGGCCGAGAGCAGCCGTGCTGGTCGAACGCCGCGCAAACTGGACCTTGGTCTGGCGCTTGGTCGGCTTGAGATTTACCCGGACCGGCCAGTAACAGCATCAGGCTTTAAAGCCGAGATCGACGCCGTCCGATGGCTAGTGGCTGACGTGACGCATGAACTCCTACCTGATCGTGGTTTCACATCGTCGGTCACGCTGGAGAGCGCGGGTTAACGTCGGCGCGCTTCTGCTTCCGCCTGGCAAGCACTATCCAATAATTCAGAGAACTCCGTCGACCAGTGGTGTTCCCGGTCGCAAACTACGCCATCTGCGGCAACAACACGCTGAACAAAGCGACGGAGGACTGTCGCCGACGTGCTACTATGCCCGTATTGACGGATCGCCTTGGCAAAAACTTCGCCGTCAGGGGCGAGGCGTCGGGCATGGGATCTTATAAGGTCGAGCGGTGGTTCGCCGTCCCATTCCTTTCTCATCCAGAGCGTACAGACGAAATCTTCAATGACCTCCTCTTCTAGAGGATGCCATTTGCCATCGCATCTAGCCATGAAACACAGCACGTTCAGACCGGCTACGATCAACGATTTGCGTTGCGATGTCGTGTTCCAGTCGTGAGCCTTTTCCCTGATCCGCCCGATCGTGAATTGATCGAAGAAGGCACCGGTGCCCAGTGACTCTCCTGTGACCGCGTCTGTAACTTCGAGGATACGATCGCACCTGAACAGCTTGTAGCGGTTGGACCGCCCACAGATTGCTCCGATTATCGGGTTTCCATCATGAACTTCATAGCGCCGGCAGGATATGAAGCGCTCCGAGACCTCGCCGTGGACGTCCGCATATTCGATGACGCAGATGAAACCGGCGATGGCTTGAGGCTCATCGTTATCTGGTAATTCGGCTGTTTCGATATCGTCGCAAGAGTCTTGAAGGACGATCGACGGCAATACCGCATCGCGTTGCGTAAGGGTGCTAACTTGCTGTGCCGAATAATTCATATCTGCCCCCAGATTATCTAATTAAACTCGCCGAACGATGTGTGAGACTCGACCAACGATATTCATTTCATCCGGATGGGCATGATCGGGCGGCACGCGATCATTATCAGAGAGTATTGTCACGTCCTCGCCACGCACACGAAGGCGCTTCATCATCGCGATATCGCCAATCGTGAAAGCCCATATCGCGTCCTGATTACGCACGGACCGGTCCGACCGATCGATAAGGACTAAGTCGTTGTCCTCAATCGTTGGAGACATCGAGTTGCCTCGGCCGCGAGCCCACGCAAGCTCTTGCGGCGCGGTACTAGTCATCGCCTCAAGCCAAGCCCGAGGGAAAAGCATCACCTCAACGTCAATATGGTCGCCTGCATATCCGAGCCCCATGCCATACGCCATGTCGACGGACGCGATCGGTACGAGGTCCAGCAGCTCCGCCATGTCCTCCCGGCTAGGGGCCGGAGGTGCATCCGACGACGGATCGGAGGTGTCGCCTGCCAGATAAGCAGTGCTTGTTCCTAAGACGGCTGCAATTTTATGCAGGTAGGCCGACGAACGTGAGTCACCCTTCACCAAACTGTTGATGGTAGTTTGCGCCAATCCTACTCGCCGAGCTAGCTCGGACTGCGACATACCGGCAGCAACAAGCCGTTCAGCGATGCGTGCTCCTACCGTCATAGCACCTCTATTTACCGGTTCGCCGGTAGTCCGATACACAGTTTTGCCTATTGCCAATGTACCGGTCTACCGGTAGACATACCGGCATGGGTATCGAGACAGATCAAGATTCGCCTTTAGCTGACGCGGTTCGCCGTGCAGGTGGGCAATCCGCGTTCGCACGTCTTATCGGGCGTAGCCAATCGACCGTGTTCGACTGGCTGCGCTTCGAGAAGTCTCTACCACCCGAGCATATCCTGACAGTCGAGCGAGCTACCGGCGTTTCGCGCCATCTTCTTGATCCTGTCATCTATCCACCTGTCGTGACTTCGGGGCCTCTTTCGTCTGGTGCGGCAATGTTAGGCACTGACGCGCGATCCGGCGATTTCGATCGCGATGCCAAAATGAAGCGCGGTGGCCAGGCATGACGTCGCTCCGCGCCCCTGACACGTTCGCACACGCCATGAAGCGCGTCGGCGATCTTCTCACGTGGAAGGTCTGTGGACAGATGGCGGGCAAAACGCCGCGGAACGTCCGCTACTGGTCTGAGGCGGGCACGCTGTCGTCACCGCCGGTAGCGCTCGCTCTTGCCTATGACGCTGCCTACCAGGCAGCAGGCGGCGAAGGGGCGCCGTTCCGAGACGCCTACGCCTTCCAGTTCAAAGAGATCACGACGCGACGTGCGGCCTGTCAGCGCGAGCTGGCTGACGCAATTGCAGAAGTCGCCCGCGAAAGTGGGGAGGCCATCGCCGCCTCGATCGCGCTCACCCAATCCAACGCCTCGCCGCTGTTGACGCTTCGCGCGTCCGCCGAGGTCGGTCAGCTCCGCGCCGCCTGCAACAGGCTGGCCCGTCTGCTGGTGCCCTTCTTTCCGGCTGGCGCGGGGTCAGTCGCAGGGATTGCCGGGGGTTCCCATGACTAAGCCGATCGACCGTAGCCGTTTGCCGGGCATCAAATGCCCCCACTGCCAAAACAAGGCCATCGTTCGCGACAGCCAAGAAATCACGCCGTCTGTGCGCGAGCTGCGCATGGTGTGCACGGACGATGATTGCGGCTTCAGCTGCGTGGCCCAGCTCTCCTTGGTCCGCCAGATCCGGCCGAGCGCTACGCCCAACCCGGAGGTTTGCCTCCCTTTTGGGGCGTGGTCGCCGAAGCCGGCGAATGAAAACCACCGCGAACCGGCGAACGACGACAAGGTGCGCGAACGTGCCGCCCTGGTCGCCGACGCGATTGCCAGTGCCGTGACCACCTAACCCGGCTGCGGCTCCGCGCCGCACCATCCCCCGCTGAACACCCCCAACCGAAAGCCCCCGCTTTCGGCAACGTCACCCTCTTGTCTGAAAGGACAGCCCAATGATCCATTTTGCTCCTCCGCGTCGCGCCGCCGATCAGGTGCCCCATCACGCGGCGTCCGCTCTGAAGCCGTCGGCATACCTGCGGCTGCGCCGGGTAGCCTCGGGAATGACGCCCCGCGATGTCGGCGCACGCATCGCCGCCAACAATGACGACTTGCCAAGTGCGATCGCCTTGGTCGCGCTGTTGGAGACGCCGGGTGTGGTCGCCAAGCGGGAAGAGACATTGGAGGCGCTTCGCGGCGCGTTCCGCTTCGATGCTGACGTCTATCGCCAGCTCGCGCGCGATCCCGAAGGTCCGCACCCTCAAATCTGCCAGGGCTGCGGTTGCAGTGCCTGGGATCCACACGTCGGCGCGGACGGGTGCGAGAAGCTTGAGTGGGCCGCTTCCGGTCTTTGCACCTTCTGCGCCGATGCCAAGGCCCTCCTAGCGGGCCGTGCACGTTGAACGCGCCCGCACTCGCCGCGTCGGCCCCGCGCCCCGCTGCCCGCTTCGCCCGCGCGAAGGTCGTTGCCGTCATCGTCCTGGCGGTCGTCCTCTGGCCGATCACCATCGCCGTCCTGGTCGCGGCCAACTCGACGGAGCGCCGCAAGTGATGCACGACATCCTCTTAGGCGCGGCGCTCACCGTATTCGGCAGCGCGGGCGCAACGGCGATCGGCGTGATCGCCGCGACGATCGCGCCGCAGTGGAGCCGGATCTGCCGCCTTGCGCTCGGCAACGTCGAGCCTGCGTTCGAGCCGCTGCGCGCGCGCCCGTTCGCCAAAGCGATCCGCCTGTGACGTGGGGGACGTCGCCGTCTGTGGTGGTGATCGCGCCCTCTTCGAAGGGCTCGGCCGCACCGGCAAGCAATGCGACGTCCTCGCCGTCCGCAAGACGTTCGCCTCGGTTCGTTTCGAAGACGGACAATCGGTCCTCTGTCTCGCCAAGGATTTGCACCCGATCCAGCGCCGCCCGCCGCCCATGTTTTGAACACCTGGCCCTTGGTCAGCCCCTTTCTACAAGGAAGGCCGCTGGCGCGAGCGCTCGATCCCCTCGCACGAACAGGATCTCCATGATGATCAGCGCCGCTCCCACCGAAGCCCGCCAGACTCAGCCATCGACGCAGCCAAGCAACTGTTCCGGAAAACCGGAACAGCGGGGTCTGCCGGTCGGAATGTTGCGAATAATGGGGCTCGAAACTGCCGCGAAGTTCATCGGTAAAGGCCGGCTCGCTGACGAACTCTGCATAACGCCGCGCTCCCTGCATCACAAGTTGGACGCAGCACGCGGCATATCAGATGCCGATCTCATCGCAGCAGCTCACGGGCTGGAGCAGGAGGCCGAGCGGATCCTCGCGCACGCTCAGAAGCTGCGGGCGGTCGTGTCACCTGCCGTATCCGATGCTGTGACCGCCGCTCCCTTGGGACAGGCGCGCATCGTCCTCGCCCACTGCGATCACGTCGAACGTTTCGCCTATGAGCGTCAGGGTGCTGGGTTGGATGCGTCCCCCCATATGCTCGCCGCAGCGGCAAGGAAGCTCGCGACAGCAATCATACCCGAAAGCACGAAGTGCGGAACGCGGGCATGAACATGATCGCCACCGATTTGTCGCGCCGCAGCCTAGCGGCCGACAAGCTTGACGGCCGGCCAAGCGACAGCGGCCGCTTCCTTCGCATAAACGACGTCGTCGCGACCGTCGGCCTTAGCCGTGCAACGATCTATCGGCTGATCGATGCAGGTGAATTCCCAACCAGCACGGCGCTGACGAAGCGGTGCGTCGGCTGGTGGGAGGAAGAAGTCTGCGGCTGGGTAAACGCCCGGCGCTCAGGGGCATCCCGTACGCAATAATCCTTCGGCCGGGGTCACCAAAGGGGGCACCGAGCAATTACAAGCCAAAAAATTCAAAGCAGTTTCAGGGATTTACGATGGTTTACGCAGCAGTCACCTCTTCCGCCAGCACCCGTCGATGGCGAGTCAGTTCGCCTTGTTCGGCGGGATCACCGGCATCGGTAGCGGGGCGACGGGTACGCCTTCGTCCACGAGGGCCTTGGCCTCGGCAAGGCTCGCCTGACCGTGTATCGTGACATGTTTTTCCTCGCCGAGATGCATGGCTCGGGCGCGATCGGCAAAAGCAGTGCCGACCCATTCCGAGGATTCCAGCGCCTTTGCCTGTTGCTTGGCGATCAGCGTCATCGCCGCCTTCACTGCGTCCGGGCTGGGTGGCGACGATTTGGTGTTGCCCTTGGACGGGATCGAGGGCGCCATCGGTGCCTTGACGATGTCGCCGTCGTCGCAGAGGGGGCAGCGGACCTGGCCGGCGGCGCGCTGCATCTCATACGCGTCGCTCGAGGCGAACCATGCCTCGAACACGTGCTGGCCACCGCATTTGAGATCGAAGACGATCATGCCACGGTCGTAACGAGGGGAATCGCGCGACGATGCGCGATCGCAGGGATGCGTGCGCGGACCTGCTCGACCCGCGTCAAGTCGATGTCCGCGAACCCCAATCCGGCTGCCTCGCCCATGTCGAGGATCACCTCGCCCCAGGGATCGACGACGAGCGAATGCCCGTATGTTGCGCGTCCGTCCTCGTGCACGCCGGTCTGAGCCGCGGCGACGACGAATGCGCCAGCCTCGATCGCCCGCGCGCGTAGCAGGACGTGCCAGTGCGCGGCGCCGGTCGGGCGCGTGAAGGCGGCCGGAACGGAGAACATAGTCGCGCCGGCATTGCTCAGTGCCCGATAGAGATCGGCAAAACGAAGGTCGTAGCAGATCGACGCACCCAACCGGCCGACCGGCGTATCGACGACGATCGCCGTCTCGCCGCCGACATAGGCCGCGGATTCCCGCCAGCTTTCGCCGGTCGGAAGGTCGACGTCGAACAGGTGCAGCTTGTCGTAGCGGGCACGAATGGTGCCGGTTGGATCGATGACGAACCCGCGATTGGCGAACTTGCCATCCGGGCGGCGGACCGCGAGCGAGCCGAGATGTACCCAGATACCGGCGTTCGCGGCGGCGGCGCGCACCGCAGCCAGCACCGGGTCGGCATCTTCGACGACGATCGACGCCGCGCCCCGCGTGCGATCGCGGTCGATCAGCCCCGACATCTCCGGGGTGAACAGCATCGCTCCACCGGTCGCTCCAGCCTCACCGATCGCGTCGACCAATGTTGCGGCGTTGACGGCGGGATCTATCCCGCTCGTCATCTGGAGAACGCCGATCTTGGTCATCAGGCGAGGAGGGGGTCGAGACCACCCTTGGCGTCGAGCGCGGCGAGATCATCGGATCCACCGATATGCTTACCGTCGATGAAGACCTGCGGCATCGTGTTGCGACCGCCCGACCGCTCGACCATCTCGGCCTTTTTGGGCCCACCCATGGTGACGTCGAACTGCTCGGGCTCGACACCCTTCGATGCGAGGAGTTTCAACGCGCGCGTGCAGTACGGGCAGAACGCTTTGGTGTAGATTTCGACTTTAGCCATGCAGGCGGAGGTGTGGTTTCGCCCCGCGCTTGTCAATCGTCCGGCGACGAGAGGACGCGTGCCCAGCATAGAATCGTCACCGACCGTGCGCCCGCTTTCAACAGCGCGCGGGTGCACGCGTCGGCGGTCGCGCCGCTGGTGTAGACGTCGTCGACCAGTGTGATCGCGCTGCCTCGCACGCGATCGGGCGCGACCACGCAGAACGCGCCGGCCACGGCCTTGGCGCGCTGCCGACCGCCCAGGCCGCGCAACAGGATGGTCCGGCGCGTACGGATCAAGACGGTGCGGTCGTGGCACACGCCCGAAAGCAGCGCGACGGCGTCGGCGATCAACGCGGCCTGGTTGAAGCCACGCGACCAAATGCGCCAGCGATGCAGCGGCACGGGGACAAGCAGGTCTGTATCGGCAGGCAGCAATCGCCGCATCTGCCGCGCCATCGTTTCGGCGAAGGCGATCCGACCGCCATATTTGAGCCGCAGCGCCAGCGTGCGCGCGATCGGTCCGTAGGCGACGGCGGCGCGGACGCCGGCATGACGCGGCGGCGTGCCGAGGCAGGCGGCGCAGCAGGCGCCCTCGCCCCGGTCGAACGCGAAGGGTCGGTTGCAGCCGGCGCACCAGGGCGGACCGAGAAACCGCAGTGCGGTCCAGCAGATCGCACAGAACCGGTGGTCCTCCGCGACGGGCAAACCGCACCCCGGGCAGCGCGGTGGCAGGGCGAACCCGACGATGTGGCGGAACGGGTCGCGTATCCTCATGCACACCTCCCGCCACGCGACTGCGGACCCCGCGGACGACCACAAAGCTTGTCGGCGAGGCGCGACCACGGCACAAGCACAGACGTGTCCGATATCGTTTCAGAAAATGCCGCACCCGAAATCTTCGACCGTGCCGCCCGCCGCCTCCGCCGCGACAGGGCCGCGTCCGGCTATGCCGAGCACGACTTCCTACGCGCGACGATGCTCGACGGCATCGCCGAACGCCTCGATGCGGTAACGCGGGATTTTACCGACGTTCTCGATCTCGGCTGTTTCGACGGAAGCTTCGTCGCCCCGCCCGGTGCCCGCGTCGTGCGCTGCGATGCGGGACATGCCTTTGCCGCCCGGTTGGGCGGTGTGCAGGCAGACGAGGACCGCCTCCCCTTCGCCGACCGCTCGTTCGATCTCGTGGTGAGCGCGGGCGTCCTCGATCAGGTGGCCGACTTGCCGGGTGCGCTGGCACTGATCCGCCGGGTGTTGCGGCCCGATGGCCTGTTCCTAGGCGCGTTCGTCGGCGCGGGAAGCCTGCCAGCGTTGCGCACTGCGCTTCGCACCGCCGAGGAGGATCGCCCGGCCGCACGGCTTCATCCGCAGATCGACGTGCGATCCGCCGGTGACCTGCTTATGCGGGCGGGGTTCGCGTTGCCGGTCGCCGACGTAGAGACGCTCGATGTCGGCTACCGCGATCTCGGTCGGCTGTTTGGCGACCTTCGCGGCATGGCGGCCAGTAATATCCTGGCGCAGCGCCAGCCGCTGACCTCGGCGGTCGTCGGACGCACGATCGCCGCCTTTGCAGAGGCAGCCGACGCAGGCGGGCGCACCCACGAGACTTTCCGGATCGTCTTCCTGACCGGCTGGTCGCCCGATCCCTCGCAACCCAAGCCAGCCCGCCGCGGTAGCGCAACCGCATCGCTGGGCGAGGCGCTCAAGCCTCGTACCTGAGAGGTTAGTCGATCATCCCGTCGCCTGCGGCATCGCGGGCAAGGATGGTACCCATAGCGTCGAACAACGCGTCCATCGCGACGGGTTTGAATATCACGTCGTCGGCACCCGCGATCAAACACCGTTCGCGGAGGTCGGGGGCGATGTCCGCGGTCACGACGATGATCGGAACCTTCGCCTTCGCATCGGTTCGGGCGCGGATATGTTGGATTGCGGTGATGCCATCCATACCGGGCATTCGCAGGTCCACCAAGATGATTGCGAAATCCTGCTCATCAATGATTTCAAGTCCCCGTTCAGCGCTCTCCGCCTCGACCATCGTCGCGCCCGCGACGTCGAGCATGTCCTTGACAACGCGGCGGTTCATTCGGTCGTCTTCGATGAAAAGAACGTTCACATCCGCCTCCTCGGAGGATCACTAAACGGAGGCAAAATCGGCGTCATAAGGCAGCATCTACGCGTCAAGCTGCATGCGATACAAGGTTCGGATTTGAGTTTTTAATTGAAACTGATTTATGTAATAAACACGAAATAAGTTCGGCGCCGCTGATCGGCTTGCCGATTACTTGGGTGATGCCTGTGGCAAGAAGCTCCTGCCGTTCCGCATCCGCCGAAACCGGCCACAAGAGCGATGTTTCCGCCTTAGATGACAGCGCGGCCACAGCGATCTGTGTCAGCGCCGCATGTAGATTTGCGCTCGCTCGAATGGTCAAGTCATCGATCAGCACGCGGGCCACGTCCCCGACTGCCAATCGCTCGACGGCCT
Source organism: Pseudomonadota bacterium (assembly GCA_040388215.1). Classification (GTDB taxonomy): domain Bacteria; phylum Pseudomonadota; class Alphaproteobacteria; order Sphingomonadales; family Sphingomonadaceae; genus Sphingomonas. The sequence continues at coordinate 56,754 of JAZKCH010000021.1, forward strand.
CGTTCACTGACGCCGCAAACGCGATCGGTCCACAGCTGGGCGCAAGCAGCGTCTTGAACATGCTGCGCGTAATCGGATTGCGATCGACGACCAGAGTTACCGGGTCGGATGTTGTCGCTACCGTATCGCTTGCGAACTCCGGCGCGCGCAAGACCGGTATGACGAGAGTGAACGTTGCCCCCTGCCCTACGACACTATCGACCAAAACGTCCCCACCCATCGCCCGCGCCAGGTTGCGGCAGATCGTTAGTCCAAGCCCAGTCCCGCCAAACTGCCGTGCCGTTCCGGCATCGGCCTGACGAAACGATTCGAAGATAGCTTCCAACTGGTCAGCGGGAATGCCGATGCCGGAATCGGTCACCGCGACATGCAGGTGATCATCCTTGTCCACCTCGATACGCAATCTCACACGTCCGGCCTTCGTGAACTTCAGCGCGTTCGACAGAAGGTTGAACACGATCTGGCGAACGCGCGTGGCATCCCCCATGATCATCGCTGGACATCCCCCCAGCTCGATCGCGAACGACAGCCCCTTCGCGCGCGCCTGCTCCTCCCACATGCGGGCGGCATCGGTGATCGTCGCGCACACATCGAACGGCACGGATTCGATCGCAAGATTGCCCGTCTCCATCTTGGCGACGTCGAGGATATCGTCGACCAGCGAACGCATTCGAACCCCGGCGTCATGCACCACACCGATCCGCTCGCGTAACGCGGGCTCGATCGTATCGTCGGCGAGCATGACCTCGCTCATACCCAAGATGCCGTTCAACGGCGTCCGGATCTCGTGGCTGGTCGTGGCGAGGAACTCGGTCTTGGCTGCCAGCGCCTTGCCGAGCGCGCTATTGGTCACGGCAAGGTCGTCATTGGCGGCCCGCACTTGGTTACGGCTGCGGCGCAGTGTGATGACGCCGAACGCGAGCAGCGCGATGACGACCGCCACCGCGGCCGCGGCGCCCAGGAACATATAGCGCTGCGTCTGCGCCCGCGCGCGCTCGAACGCGATACTGCGTTGCAGTTCGCCAGCCTTGAGTTGGCTGATCTTCAACTCCTGGTTCGCGAAATCGAACCGCGCCGCCATCAGTGCGGTCTTGGTGCTCGTCGCGAGTTGGGTCGCATCGTCGTCGAGCCGTTTGAGAGCTTGGAGGTGGACTAGCGCCGATTTCGCATCGTGTGTCGCAATGAACACGTCGTATGCCGTCTGGTGAAAATCGCGGTAGGATGTGCCCGTCGTTTTCGGATCGACGCCGACCAGTGCCTTGGCGATCAGCTGGTTGGCACGCGGCAGATCACCATGCTGGAGCGCCGATTGTGCGGCGGTCGCCATCAAGCGCCCAAGAAGGCTGGCGTCCGAAGGATCGGCGACCGCTCTTCCGTCCGCGATCGCTCGATCTGCACGTGCCAGGTTGCCCATGTCGAGGCTCACCCGCGCGATATTCATATAGATCTGCTCGAGAAGATTCCTGCTTCCAAGCTGCTTGGCTAATACGAGCGCGTTGTCGAACTGTTTCTGCGCTTCTGCATATTGATGACTCTCGCCAAACGCCAACGCCCTGTTGTTATAAATAGAGACGGATATATTGATATCCGAATGGTAGACATCGAGCGCCTGCTTGTAATATTTCTCGGCCGTTTCGTTATCCTTCGCCTGAACATACAGAACGGCGATAAATACGAGCGTCCGGGACTGGCCACGCGGATCGCGTAACGTTCGATAGATTCGGAACGCTTGCTGGTAATCAGCCAAGGCGTTTGCAACCTGTCCTTGATAGCTGTCCAACCATCCGAGCGATATCAGAAGATCGGCGTGAAGCTTCGATCGAGGCTGGAAGCGGCTGACCGAAACGATCGCCTGCCTGACAGGCGCCTCGGCCTTGGTCGGCTCGTTGATCCGCAGATACGCCTCACCCTGAAGCCATTGCGCTGTCGCCACCGCTATCGCACGTGCGCGTTCGTCAGATATCTGCGTCCCGATTCGTTCGGCTGCGATCGCTTTAGGCAGTGCCTTTGCCGGATCGATCAACATGGTCGCCTTGGCATCGGCAGCCGAAGTCTCATAGAGGCTGGCCGCGAGTTTCGAGGACTGTTCACCGTTAGATTGAGGCTGCGCGGCAGCCAGCGTCAGGAGTGCGGCCGTCGCTCCGATCAGGACTCGGATCATGGTGTCAGCCGCGCTTCCAGACGGTCGCCAGCCGGTTGAAGGGTGCCCGCAACTCGGCCGCCATCGCCTGGTATTTACCATCCTCGAGAAAATGCATCAGCGCCTCGAGATTGATCGGTCGGCTGATGAGGAAGCCTTGGATCATGTCGCAGCCCATCACCGACAACAGTGCCATCGCGGCCTGCGTCTCGACACCCTCCGCAACGACCTCCATCTCCAGCGCGTGCGCGAGGTCGATCGTCGACCGGACGATCAGCGGATCGCGATTGGAACTCGTAAGTTGCGTGACGAAGAGCTTGTCGATCTTCAACTCGCGCGCGGGCAGCTGTTTCAAATACGCCAGCGAGGACAAACCGGCGCCGTAATCGTCGATCGCGATGACGATGCCGATCTCAGCGAACACCTTGAGGTTGGCAATCGCGCTTTCCGGGTCGCGAATGACCGACGTCTCGGTGATCTCGAACCCAAGCTGTGCCCCGGATGCCTGGACCAGTGCGCACGCCTGCCGGACGAAACGCGCGTCCGCCAGCAGGGCACCGGCAATGTTGATGAATATTCGCAGGTCGTGACCGTTGGCAGCCAACGTCTTCTGATCGGCGATTGATCGACGGATCGTCCACAAGGTGAGCGCCACGATATCTCGCGACTCCTCAGCGAGCGGGATGAAGTCGTTCGGCAATACCAGCCCGCGCGTTGGGTGGTTCCAGCGAACCAGTGCTTCGACGCTCGTGACTTCCTGTCGGCGCAAGTGAACCTTTGGCTGATATTGAAGAAACAGCTCTTCGCGCTCAATGCCCACGGCGAGATCGCGCGCCAGTTCGCTGCGGTCGACGGCGGCAGAATCGCCGGTCACGTCCCGCGCGATCGCAACGCGCTCCGCCCGCGCCTCGATCAAGGCCCGCTCCGCTTCTTCGATCAGGTGAATGTCGTCCCGGTGCCCTGCGACGGCTGCCGCGGCAGCGCCCAGCTGGATATGGATCACATAAGATTCGCCGTCGATGTCGAACGGCTGCTCGAATGCCACCTCCAAAGCCGCGATGGCGACGTCCAGCGCCAACCTGGCCGTACTTTCGAACGCCACCTCGGCAATGTCTCGACCGGCTATCTTTATCCGCGCGTCCGGAAGAGCATTGCCGATCCGAGCGGTCACGTCGACGATCAGCGTGTCGGCCCTCAGCCGGCCGAGATGCCGACGGAGTATGCCGAAGTTGGCAATTTCCGTCAGGATGAGAAACTGCCAACCCGATTGAGAAGCCTGGGAAAAGGCATCATGCGCCCGACTGCCCGGCGAGTCGCAATCGATTAACGGCGCAGCGATGAGCGGCGTGCTGTTCTCGAACTGCCCATGCTGAGTATCCCTCATTTCACATGGGATACCGGATCCGCCTAAACATACCGTTAAGCACGCAGCATAGGCCGCCTTGCTAAGATGGTTAACGATTCGCAAATGTTATTGTTTAACGCCTCGTTAACGACTATGCAGACCGTGCACCTTGAAGGTGTCAACAAGGGAGCATAAAAATGCTGAAGTTCATCATCGCACTCATCTACGGCGAGAGCATTCGCCCCTGGTGAATGACTTGGTCGGCTCGAATGTAGATAACGTGGTCAAACTAGACGCGTTTCGATAGTCGAGCCGACACTTAAAGCTCTGGAATAGCCTGTGATTCGGACTGGCCAACCGCGCTAGTCCCTATGCGGGTCGCGATATCTTGAGGCAGCTCGATTCTAATAGTACCTGCTGAAGAAGGTAGGCCGGCAGGCAGGCCTTTCTTGGTAGTCTGCCAGCGCGCCCCTGCTTCAACGTCCGCTCGACTCGGGTGGCCAGGATCGCGCGAGATTGAGGTCAGAAATCCCCTTGGCCTCAGCGCCGGCGGTCGTCTTAATCCGACCGACTACGTCAAAAATCTACCTTTCTGTCGAGCGGAGGTCGCTCAGACACTCAGCTTAGACCTGACACGCGCCGGGTTCGAGAAGACCATCGCGTCATCGACCGAGCCGAACTTCAACGCCATCAGATCCAGCGCGTAATTCTGGTTGAGCTTCCACGGCTTGCGTTCACCCTGCGTCGGCAGCGCCGCGGCGGCGCGCTGGACATAGCCTGAGGTGAAGTCGAGGAACGCTTCGTTCTTCATCGTCGGATCGTCGTTGTGCGGGGTCGCCTGGCGCAGGCCGCGCTTGGTCATCGTGTTGAGCAGGCGACAGACGTAGACCGCGGTCAGGTCCGCCTTCAGCGTCCACGACGCGTTGGTATAGCCGAAGGTCGAGGACAGGTTCGGCACGCCGTCGAACATCATGCCCTTGTACTGGAGCCGCCCGGCAAGCTCGATCGGCTTGCCGTCGAGGCTGAACGCGACTCCGCTCATCAATTGCAGTTCGAGCCCGGTGGCGGTGACGATCACGTCGGCGGGCAGGTCCTTCCCCGAATCGAGGTGGATGCCGTCGGGCGTGATTCGCGCGATCGTGTCGGTGACGATCGAGGCGGTGCCGGCATTGATCGCGGTGAACAGGTCGCCGTCGGGGACCAGGCAGACGCGCTGATCCCACGGATTGTAGCGCGGCGTGAAATGCGTCGCGACGTCGTAGTCGGGGCCGAGCTGATCGCGGATCATGCCGATCATCCGCTCCTTGACGACCGCTGGCTTCTTCCGTGCCATCCGGTAGAAGAACATCCCCATCAGCACGTTCTTCCACCGCGTGATGCCGTACGCAGCCTTTGCCGGCAGTTTGCCGCGCAGCCAGTTCGCCACGCCGTCCTCGCCGGGGCGCGCGACGATGTAGGTCGGCGAGCGCTGGAGCATCGTCACATGCTCGGCGGTCTTCGCCATCGTCGGCACGAGCGTCACGGCGGTCGCGCCGCTGCCGATCACGACGACTCGCTTGCCGCTATAGTCGAGGTCCTCGGGCCAGAACTGCGGGTGGACGATCTGCCCTGCAAAGCTCTCCGCGCCCTCGAACTCGGGCGAATAGGCCTTGGCGTAATTGTAATAGCCCGCGCACATCGAGAGGAAGTTGCAGGTCAGCGTGACCGGCCCGTCGGGTCCCGTAGCCTCGACCGTCCAGCGCGCATCCTCGGTCGACCATGCGGCGGACTTGACGTGGTGGCCGTAGCGGATCTTCCGGTCGATGCCGTACGCGTGCGCCGTTTCCTCGACATAGGCGCGGATCGAGGGGCCGTCGGCGATCGACTTGGCCGCCGTCCAGGGGTGGAAGACGAACCCGAGCGTGTGCATGTCGGAGTCGGAGCGGATGCCGGGATAGCGGAACAGGTCCCACGTCCCGCCCATCGACTGCCGCCCTTCGAGGATCATGTAGGTCCGGTCGGGGCAGCGCGTCTGCAGGTGGTAGCCGGTGCCGATCCCGGAAATGCCGGCGCCCACCACGATCACGTCGACATGTTCGGTCATGCTGCATCCTCATGCCCCCGGCGTTACGCCGTAGGTTTCATAACCGAACCTATCCTGTTGTGATCTTTACTCAATAGTCCTTCGTATATTTGACGCTCGCGCTCTGCCCGCCGCTCGATCCTGCGGCCGACAACAGGCTCAAGGCCTTGGTCAGCGCGATCTCGAGCTGCGTCGAGGTGAAGCCCTTCGCGTCGGTCACGATCTCAACATAAATGTTCTTCGTGATGTACTTGCCGGCAGCCAGGCTGGTGCCGCGACCGGTCGCCTCGTCGGCGCCGAGCACGCGCAACCGGTCGAACCCGGTCGCCGAGCGCAGCTTGCCGAGCGGATTCAGGCCGCCGCCACCCGACCCACGCAGCGAGTTCAGTGCCGACGCGAGCTGGATCGCCTCGGTCGCCGAGAGGTTGGCTGGGCTCGACCCGAACAGCAGGCGGCTGAGCACTTCGTCCTGCGGCAGCGTCGGCGTCGAAGTGAACGCGATCTGCGGACGCTGGCCGGTACCCGTCACGTTGATGATGACGGTGATGTCGCTGGTCGTGGTGGACGCCTGGATATTGATGTCCGGATCGGTCAGCGCACCGCCACGGAAGCGGATCTGGCCCTTGGTGACCTCGAACCGCTTGCCCGAGAACGAATAGGTGCCGCGGACGATGTCCATCCCGCCGGTGACGATCGGCGCGGCGGACGTGCCGCCGATCCGCATGTCCATCTCCCATTCGGATTCGAGGCCCATGCCCGAGACGAACAGCTGGTTCGGCGCACGTACTCGGAGGTCGAGCTTGAACTTGCCGACTGCGGGGACCTGCGACCGGTCGGTCGACGCCAGCGTGCGGATGTCGCTCTTGCGGCGGACACCAGTTAGTTCGGGGACCTCGGCCTGACCCTGGCGGATAATCTGATAGCGGGCCTCGGGGATCTGGAGATCGCCCTGGATGAGGCCGCCGTCGCGCCCGTTGGTGAGGCGTACCGTCCCCGTGGTGGTGGCGCTGATCGCGTCGCTCTTGGCAAGCTGCGCATTGTTCAGCGTCGCGCGGATGTCGATCGGGAAGCCGCTGTCCGCCGCGAAGCCGATCGTGCCCTGCGCCTGCACGGTACCGTCGCCGGCCTTCGCGTTGAGCTGCGTCAGTTGCAGGTCGGTGTTCGAGAAGCGGCCTGCGATCCGCATCTGCGAAAGGCGCGTGCCGTAGGTCTCGTTGTCGTAGGTTAGGTTGTCGGCACGGACGACGCCGTTGAGCTGCGGTGCCTGCGGACGCCCCGAGAAGTCGGCGGCGACCGCGATCGGTCCCGACAATTGCTGGTTGGGGATCGCGGCGAAGCTGAACAGCACCGCGGATGGGCCATTATAGCGGATCCCGCCCGACAATGGCGCGGCCATCAGGCGCGTGCTCCACGAACCGCTACCGGCCGGCAGAGGCCTCAGGTTCGCGACCATGCGGCCGATGACCGACGTACCGCGACGGACCAGCGCACGACCGGTCGCGCCGTCGCCGCCGAGCGTCCCGGCGAACACGATGTCGACGGGGTCGGAGACGGCGGCAAGGCCCGAGCGGGTGAAGTTGGTGACCGTCACGCGAGCGTCCGCGGTCGGCAATGCGGCCGAGTTCGCCTGCGAGAAGTCGAGGCTGCCAGTTGCCTTGCCGCCGATGCCGAGGTTCGGGACCAATGCGGACAACGTCGACAGGTCGAGGCGATCGAGCCGGACCTGAGCGTTCGTGCCGCGGCCGTAGCTGCCGGCCAAGCGCGCCGAGCCGCCGCCTGCGCCACCGAAGTCGATCCGGGTCGGCGACAGGCGATATTCGCCCTTCACCGCCTGGATGCGCGCCGGATTGACGGTGCGGAAGTCGATACCGTTGGCTTGGCCTTGCGCCGCGACGAGGTAGTTGTTCGGGCTGAGCTTGGCGTTGACCGCAAGGCGGAACGGTACGCCGTTCGAGCCGGTCAGCAGCGCCTGTGCGGTGCCGTTGCCGCCGACGTAATTGACCTTCGCACGCGCTGCCGAGAGGACGATCGCACCGTAGCGCATGTCGGCGATCTGCGCATCGGCGACGATCTGCGGGGTCGGGGTCAGGACCGCGGTCGCGCTGACGATCGCGCGGCCGATGGTGAAGTCGACCATGCCGGGGATCTTGGCGCCGTTTGCGCGAGCCGCGACGTCGGCGCGCTGATAGCCGCCCTGGTTGGCGAGGCGGACGTTGCCCGACAGGCCTTGGCCGGCGAACTGGAGCGCGCCTGCGAATGGGCCGGCCGCAGTCTGGACGATGCGGCCGCTACCGACGATCCCGGCGAACACCACGCGGCGTACGTCGACCGCGAGCTGCGTGCCCGGCGTGACGAGCACGTCGGCGGTGAACGGCCCGTAGTTGGTGCCACCGCTCGCGGTGACGGCATAGGCGCCGCCGCGACCGACGATCCGGGCGTTGAGGTTCACCAGCCCTACGCCGACGCCGGGACGTGGTGCGCGGAGCACGACGACCGGCGCGGTCGCGCTTCCCGTGACGCGCGCGGACAAGGGGCCGTAGACGGTGGAATACGCATCGGCGTTGACCAGCACCGCGCCGGTGGCCGGATCGAACCGGCCCTCGCCGCTGGTCACGCGGAACTGTGGCGCGTTCATCCGGAGATTGCGGAACGTGACGATGCCTTCGGGGCTGTAGCCGATGTCCGAGCGGACGATCGCGTTGCCGCCGAGGAAGCTGCGCGCGCCTTCGTTGAAGATCTGCGACGTCTGCGCGACGACGCGGCCGGTGATCCCGAAACCGCCGTTCGGCCCCGGCACAAGCTTGGCGTCGGTCGTCAGGTTGACGATGCCGATGCCGTCGACGCGGTAATTGTTGACCCGCCCCTTCAGCGCGCCGGTGTAGCGGCCGGTCGACATGTTCGCGACGACCACGGCGGTCGCGTCGATCTTGTCCGAGCGGATCTTGAGGTTGTCGGACAGGACGTTGACGCCGGAGATCGCGAAGTCGCCGTCGATCGCGACGTTGGTCGCGAGACCGCCGACGGCCGCATTCAGGCCGGTCACGCGACGTGCGCGTGCCTTCACCGGCACCAGGATGCGGTCGGAGTTCACGCGCGCGAGACCCTCGGCGTAGAGGTTCTCGACGCCCATGTCGCCGAACGCGATCGTTGCCGCGCGGACCTTGTAGTCCACCGTCGGCGTCGCGAACGCGCCGTCGAGAACGACGCGTGCCGTGACATCACGACCGCGCAGGTTCGGCAGGATCGCGCCGGGCGTCAGCAGCTTCGCGTTGACCGCGAAATTGCCGAAGCGGCTGTTGGCGAGATCGATCAGGCCGCCGGCATCGACCGCAAGCGCGTCCGACTTCAGCGTCATCCGCGTGTCGGCCTTGCGGTCGTTCAGCGTCGTGTCGATCGCGACATCGAGCTGCGGCGACGTCAGGCGCTCGACCGGGCCTTCGAGATACAGGCCGGGACGCGTCGAGCCGCGGACTTCGATATGGCCGTTCTTCGCGGTCAGGCCGAGGTTCGCCAGCTGCCCGCCACCGAGTGTCGCGACGGCGCGACCCTGCCATGCGGCCCAACTACCACGACCATCGACGGTCGCGGTCAACGGCGCTTTGAACGACCCCATCGTCGAGACGACGCCACCGACCGGCGCGGTCAGCTTTACGTTCACGTCGAGCTTGTTCTGCTCAGGCACCGCGTCGAGCTTCAGCACGAGACGGTCGCCGCCGGCGATGCCCGGGCCAGTCAGCGCGGTCGCGTTGGTGGTCAGCTGCGCGCGCTTGTCGGCGATGTGCACCGCGCCGTCGATCTTGACGATATGCGTCTGGCCGGTGACCGGCTTGGCGATCAGGAAACGATCGATCACCAAGCGGTTCACGTCGATATCGAGATCGGGGAGCAGCGGTGCGTTCGGATCGGTTGGCGTCGCGTTGAGTACCGGGCGGCGCTGCAGTGTGACCAGCGGCGTGGTCAGCGAGCGCACGTCGATGTGATTCTTGGTGTACGCGAACGGGCGCCAGTCGACGGCGAGCTTCGGGCTGGTCAGGAAAACGCCCTTGGGATCGGACACGCGCACGTCGCTGAGCGTCATCGCGCCGTAGATCGAGCCATCGATCCGGCCGACCTTGATGTTCAGGCCGGACGCCGTGGTGTAGCCGCCGATCTGGTCCGCGACGAGGCGGCGGCCCGGATCGGTGTTGATCCCGAACAGCACGATCAGGACGAGCGCGATCAGGCTCACGACCAGGACCGCGAGCCATTTCAGGATGCGCTGCCACAGTGGGCGCCGCTCGACGACGATCGTTTCGGGCGTCGTCTCGACGTGCGGAATGCCGTTTTCGGCCATCAGAATGCCTGCCCGATCGAGATGTAGAGAGCGATCTTGCCGTCGCCCTTGCGGGGGTTCAGCGGAGTCGCGACGTCGAACCGCATCGGGCCGAAGCTGGTGTAGAAGCGCCCGCCGATGCCAGCGCCGTAGCGCAGGGACGAGAGGTTCGGCGTGCTGCTGTCATAGCTGTTGCCGGCGTCGATGAACGGCACGATGCCGAAATCGCCGAACCGGTAGCGCGCTTCGAGGGCGAATTCGTTGAGTGAGCGGCCGCCGACCGGGTTGCCGTTGGGATCGAACGGCCCGAGCCGCTGATAGCCATAGCCGCGCACCGAGCCGCCGCCGCCGCCGTAATAACGCCGCGAGGGGGCGAGGTCGTCGCGGTCGACGCCCTGGATCGAGCCGGCCTTGGCGCGTCCGGCGATGACGATGCTGCTGGAGACGGGGTAGTAGAACGTCCCCTCGATCATCGTCCGGATGTATGGCTTGACGGAGCCCTGCACCGAGGTTTCGGGGCTGAGGTTGAGCGTCAGGCGATAGCCCTTGGTCGGATTGAGCAGGCTGTCCGAGCGATCGAACCGCACCTGGCCCGGCAGCGCGACGATGCCGTAGGTGCGGCGGACGTCCTTGCCTTGCGCGAAGTCGTAGACGCTCTCGTTCGTGCCGACGAGTTCGCCGCCGTAATAATAGGTCAGCGGCTTCTGCCAGATCGGCGTGGAATCGTAGCTCCAGCGGACGCCGACGCTGGTCGTGAACGCGTCATAGGCGTCGTAGTTCGAATGGTTGGCGCCGGCGGTCAGGCTGAACGTCTTGTCGCGCTTGCCCGCGTTCGCGCGGCGGAACGTGCCTGACACGCCCTGCTCCTGCGTACCGGCGATCACCGAGGCGATCAGCGCGCCTTCGTACGGGAACAGGTTGCGGTGCTGCCACGTACCTTCGGCGCGGAAGCCCTGGCCTGTCGAGTAGCCGACATTGCCGCCGAGCGAGCGCGGTTTGCCTTCGCTCTGGCGGACCAGCAGGTCGACCTGCTCGGTGCCGTCGGGGTTGATCGTACCGGTGCGGACAGGCTCCACCGACACCGTTGAGAACAGCGACGTCGCGACCAGCGCGTCGCGGAGGTCGTCGGTCATCCGATTGTCGTAGAGCTCGCCCACCTTGAACCGCGGGAAGAGGCTCAGATGCTCGAGATCGAACACCGGATCGCCTTCGGTGCGAAGCTGTCCGAACGACGAGCGCGGGCCGGTATCGACCGGCAGCGTGTACGCGCCGGTCGGGGTCTGGTCGTCGAGCAGGATGTCACGCTCGCCGACCTTGACGAACGGATAGCCCTGCTGGGGCAGCGTCAGGCTGACGTTCGCCTCCGCGCCCTGGATCCGTGCGGCCTCGATCGGGTCGCCGACCTTGAGCGGCAATTGCGTGCGGACGAGATCGGGCGGCGTCGTTGCGTCCGCCTTCACGGTGATCGACGACAGCGAATAGAGCCGGCCGGGTTGCGCGCTGACGGTCGCCTTCAGCCGCGCGGGCTTGGTCGTGTCGGCATCGGGGATCGTCTCGATCGTCGAGATCGCGGTGGCGTCGTAATAGCCGAGCGACTTGAGCAGCCGGACCGCGAGTGCCTCGTCCTCGCGGGCGCGCGCTGCGACCTGCGTGGCGTTCGCCGCCTTGCCCTTGCCTTCGGCGAGCGCGGACAGCGCCTTGTATTCGCCTTCGAGACCGTCGCCCGCCTTGTCGAGGCCCTTGGTGGCGGTCTCGTAGCGGATTTCGGGCGCGTCCTTGTCCTTGATATCCGCCGCGGTCTGTAGCGGGGTCGTGTCGAAGCTCGACAGCGGCGTCAGCGGTTGAGCCAACTGTGGATCGGTTGGGCCGGTCGGCGGGAGCACGTCGCCCGCCAGCGTGGCCGCAGGTGTCGTGGCCGTGGCGGGCGTCGCGGGTGCCTGGGTCGACGGAGCGGGCAGCGGCGTCATGGCTTCCAATGGCGCGTTGAGGTCGCCGCTCAACGGCGGCAAGGCGCTGTCGAATTCGGCGTCGGGGACGATCGGCGCGTCCGAGCGTGGATCGTTCGACTGCGGCTGGTCGCTGGGTTTGGGCGCATCGGGACCCTTGGCCGGGGCGGTGCCCGGCTTCACCAATTGCGCGGAACCGATGCCCGCAAACCCCGTTGTCGACGCTACCAACGCGAGAGCGAGCCAATGATGCTGGCTGTTCGAAGCTGTCACACGATCCCCTTTACGGACGGCAATCGTGTACGATTCACCCCCATCTTCGTCCACGTAACGCACGGAGGACGGCTTGGTTTCACCAGAATTCAGATCAGACACAGCCGATAAGGCCACCGACCGGCATGACGACGGTATCGCGCCCGGGGCGGTCGATCCGTAGCGTCGCGGACGTCACGGTCGCGCCTGCCGAGATGTCGGCGCGGACGGCGACCGCCATGTCGAGCGTCGCAGTAACGTCGTCGCCGCGATACTGCGTGACGCCGCCAAAGCCGAAGCCGATCGCGGGCGACTGGGTCGCCATCGCATAGTCGGTCGTCTTGCCGTCTATCGCCAGGCGGATCTGCGCGGGGTCGGCGGTGGCCATCGCGACGAGCTGCCGGCCGGCGTCCATGCTCCACAGATACGCGGCGCATCCCTTGGCGGGGAGCTTCTGCTTGCCGATCGCGCCGAGCGGTCCCGGACCCGGATTTGCCGCTACCGACGGGGCCGCGGCTTGCAGCGCGAGCATAAGAGCGAGCGATATCATGGCGTCAGGCCTATCATGAACAGCCACGCCGGATAACCCGCGATCGCCAGCAACGCGCCGAACGGAAGCGCGGTGTCCGCCGCCATGCTGCGTCCCTTGAGGTGTGCAGCGAGGACGACGCCGAGGCCGATCATGCTCGCGATGAGCAGAACGGCAGGCAGCATCTGCCACCCGAGCCACAGTCCGATCGCGCCGAACAGCTTCGGGTCGCCGCCACCCATTCCGTCGCGGCCGCGGATGCGTCGATAGCCGAACGCAACCAGCCACAACGTACCGAACCCGGCGAGACCGCCGATCAGGCGCTCCAAAAGCGGCGGATCGATGCCTAGCGCCGCGCTCGCCAATCCGGTGGCGGCAAGCAGCAAGGTCAGTCGATCAGGCAGCCAGAACGCGACGAGATCGAGGCTGGCGAGCGCGAGCAGCAACCAGCCGAACACCGCACCCGCGATCCCGACGGGCCCCGGCACGACGAGCCCCGCCGCGACGCCGATCGCGAGGCCAGCCAACTCGATCCGCCAATGGACGGGGCTGATCGGTGCGCGGCACGAACGACAGCGTCCCCGCAGAACGAGTGCGCTGAGCAATGGGACAAGATCGGTCGCGCGAAGTGTCCTTCCGCAATCATCGCAGGCGGAGCGCCCCTGCATCACCGATCGCCCGTCGGGCCAGCGCGTCACCAGCGCCGCGACGAAGCTGCCGGTGATCGCGCCAAGCACGCCCAGCAGCACCGCCCAGAATGCCGCCTCAGACACCCGTTTTCCGCACCAGATAGCGATACACGCCGAGGAGGTTGATCCCGAACAACACGATGTTCTGCGTGCCCAGCGCCCAGTCCCCGGTCAAGGCCGCACCGCTCAGCCAGGCGATCGACGAGCCGACGAAGAGCACGAACCCCCACCCCGTCACGCGCCGTCCGAAATCCAGCGAGACCATGAACGCGGCGATCACGCCGGATCCCGCGGCACACCATTTTAGCGTCGTGATGAGTGTTTCCATGCCGACGGGTCTAGGCGCGTCTCGCGCTGCTTTGTATTGCCGCACATCAACCCCAGATACGGGGCATAATACTACATGGAGAGCTGAAGTGGCCGCCGATCGAGATCCCATCGTCATCCTGTCCTACGCGCGCACGCCGATGGGATCGTTCCAGGGCGCACTCGCCGGCGCGACCGCGACGCAGCTCGGCGCCGACGCGGTGCGCGGTGCAGTCGCGCGCTCCGGCGTATCAGCGGCAGAGATCGAGCGGATCTACATGGGCTGCGTGCTCCCTGCCGGGCTCGGCCAGGCGCCGGCGCGACAGGCTGCGATCAACGCCGGGCTCGGCGATCATGTCGAGGCGACGACCGTCAACAAGATGTGCGGATCGGGGATGCAGGCGGCGATCCTTGCCGCGGATGCGCTGGCGGCCGGCTCGGTCGACCTGCTCGTCGCGGGCGGCATGGAGAGCATGACCAACGCGCCGTATCTGTCGAAGAGCCACCGCGGCGGCGCGCGGATCGGTCATGACCGGATGTACGATCACATGTATCTCGACGGGCTCGAGGATGCGTACGAACCCGGCAAGCTGATGGGCAATTTCGCCGAGGATACCGCGCACGAATATCAGTTCACGCGCAAGCAGATGGACGATTACGCGATCGAGTCGCTGCACCGCGCGCAGGCCGCGCAGAAGTCGGGCGCCTTCGACCGCGAGATCGTCTCCGTGGATATCGCCGGCCGCAAGGGCACCACGACGGTTTCGCTCGACGAGCAGCCGGCCAAGGGCGACGTCGCCAAGATCCCGACGCTGAAGCCTGCCTTCTCGAAGGACGGCACGATCACCGCCGCCAACGCCTCGTCGATCTCCGACGGTGCTGCAGCCTTGGTGATGACGCGTGCGAGCGTCGCGGAACGGCTCGGCATCACGCCGATCGCGCGGGTCGTGGCGCACGCCGCGCATGCGCACGCGCCGGCGTTGTTCACGACCGCGCCGGTGTTCGCGATGCGGAAGGCGATGGAGAAGGCCGGGTGGTCGGCGTCGGATATCGACTTGTTCGAGGTCAACGAAGCCTTCGCCGTCGTCGCGATGATCGCGATGCGCGACCTTGGCCTGCCGCATGACAAGGTGAACATCCACGGCGGCGCGTGCGCGCTCGGTCATCCGATCGGGGCTAGCGGTGCGCGCATCCTGGCGACGCTGCTGTCGGCGCTGGACACTACCGGCCAGAAGCGCGGGCTTGCGTCGCTTTGCATCGGTGGCGGCGAGGCGACCGCGATGGCGGTGGAGCTGATGAACTGACGGTATCGAGGGGGCACTGCCCCCTCGACGGTATTGAGGGGGCAGTGCCCCCTCGACTGCTGCCGGGACTACATCTCCAACGTATAATAGGCCGCGAACACTCTGTCCGTGTACGGTCCGAACGGATCGCAGATGGTAAACCCGGCGTTTTCGTACAGCGCATGCGCCGCGGTAAAGGACGTTGACGTTCCGGTCTCGAGACTGATGCGCCGATAGCCTCGGGTCCGGGCTTCGGCGATGACATGATCGAGCAACATCCGCCCTACACCACGTCGCAGATGGCTTGGCGCAGTGCGCATCGATTTCAGTTCGCCGTGGGTATCGTCGAGACGCTTCAACGCCGCCAGCCCGACCACTTGATCGCCGTCCCATGCCGACCAGACCGTCACTGCCGGATCACGCAACCCGGTCAGGTCCAGCGCGAATACGCTGCCCGGCGGCGAATTTGCGTGAGCGGCGCGGAGGTGCAGTTCGACCAGGGCGACGACCTCTGGGCTCGTCAGATCATCACGAACGATCCGCCACGAATCGGACGTCAAGGCAAAGTCTCACCCGCCTCGACACCCCAGAGTCCGGCGATCTGCACGAATCCCGCCTGCCCCTTCACGTCCATTCTGCACCAGCCATTGCCGCACTGGCTCAGCCGCCCGACCACGCCCGGCGCAGCGCGCCACAGCACCCGACTCCCCGCACTGGGTTTTTCCCGCAACTCGACCGGCCCCGCCCCCTGCACGATCGCGGTCCGCGTGCCGCTCAGCAAATTGGCCTGCATCCAGCCTTCGGTCCCGTCGGGGTCCGCGACCTTCCGCCATTCCTTGAAGATCGCGACGACCTTGATCGGCAGATCCTGGCGCTGATACAGCCAGCTCGCCGGATACGTCCGCGCCGGCCCGGTCCGCATCCGCGCGCGCGACGCCGAGATCGAGGCGTAATAGGGCACGCGCTTCTTCGTCGCGTCAGCCGCGGTCGCCGGGTCGGGCACCAGCGCGGCGGCAACAAGAGCGGAAAGCGCGACGGCGAGAATGCGCATGGTCATGTCCTAACTGGCGGGCTGCCGTCCTATCGCGACGAACCGCTTTCCTCAACCGAAGTTGCGGCCCCGACGTCGACGGGACGTTGACGGGCACGAGCGGCTTCGCCAAGCCATCCGCATGATCGACACACGCCGCTGTCCGAACCCCAAGGTCGTCGTCACACGCGAGCTGGCCGATACGCTGATGGATCGGATGGAGGCGTTGTTCGATACGCAGAACAATCGTGCCGACGTGAAGCTGACGCGCGATCAGCTCGCCGCGGCAATGGCCGACTGCGACGTACTGGTGCCGACCGTGACCGACGACATCGACGCCGTTTTGATCGCGGGCGCAGGCGACCGGCTCAAGCTGATCGCGAACTATGGCGCAGGCGTGAACCACATCGACCTCAAGGCGGCGCGCGCGCGGGGGATCATCGTCACCAACACGCCGGGCGTTCTCACCGAGGATACCGCCGACATGACGATGGCGCTGATCCTGTCGGTGCCGCGGCGGCTAGCGGAGGGTGAGAAGCTGGTGCGCTCTGGCCAGTGGAACGGCTGGAGCCCCGGCGGGATGCTCGGCCACCGGATCGGCGGCAAGGCGCTCGGGATCGTCGGGATGGGGCGGATCGGCCAGGCGGTCGCGCTAAGGGCGCGCGCGTTCGGGCTGACCATCCATTATCATAACCGCACCCGCCTGCCCGCGGTCCGCGAGGCGCAGCTTGCCGCCACCTTCCATGCGTCGCTCGACGATATGCTCAGCAGCGTCGATATCGTCACGATCCACACGCCGCTGAACGCAGACAGCCGTGGCCTGATCGACGCCCGCCGGATCGCGCTGATGCGACCGCATGTGTACCTGATCAACGCGGCGCGCGGCGGGATCGTCGACGAGGTCGCGCTGGTCGAGGCGCTTGAAACCGGACGGTTGGCGGGCGCCGGCCTGGACGTCTGGGCGCACGAGCCGATGATCGATCCCCGCCTGCTCGCGTTGCCCAACGTCGTGATGCTCCCGCACATGGGTTCCGCAACGCTTGAAGGCCGCGTGGCATCGGGCGAGCGCGTCATCCAGAATATCCGGATGTGGGCGGATGGCCATCGCCCGCCGGATCAGGTGCTCGACGGCTGGATCTGAGCCGCCGGTACAATTTGGATCAATAGTTCGGAACCGCTGCCGCGATGCAGCATTTGTTGGATACCCCGGGAAAACAGGAGTATCCGAGATGAAGAAGTTCGCCGTTTCCGCCCTGCTGGTAGCGTCCGCCGTGTCGATGAGCGCGTGCTCGACGCTCAAGGGCGCAGGTATCGGTGCTGCCGGTGGCGCAGGCGTTGCCGCCGCGACCGGTGGTAGCGTCGAGAAGGGTGCAGCCGTTGGTGGCGCCGGTGGCGCCGTCGTCGGTACGGTTGCCGACTGATCGGTTACCCCGCAACATGGACGATCCTCCCCCGCTTGGTGGAGGTGGCACCGAAGGTGACCGCGGGGGAGGACACGGAACCGACGTTTCGCTTTCCTCCCCGTCAGGCTGGCAAGTGCCAGCCACCTCCCCTGGCGGGGGAGCATCGCAATGCTCTTAAACCGCGCGCATCCAGTGGGTCCGCGCTACCGTTCCGGTCAGGACCTTCGACCCGAACGCCTTGATGATCTTGGCCGCATCCGCGCTGTTCATCAGGACGACGCGCGTGCCGCCCGATGGCAGCGTCTCGATCGCACTGATGATCGCGCCATGTTTCTTGCACATCGCCACGACCTGAGGCTGTTCGACGCTGACGTTCACCGCGCGCGAGATCGGCACGACCGTGTCCGCACCCGCCGTCACGATGCGGCCCCTGAGGTCACGAAGGCAGAAAAGATCGTCATGCGGCATTCCCGGCTCGGAGCGGGAGCGCAAAGCATCTCTCAGTCGCAGCCTGCCCGTACGAAGCGCCGCGATGGCTCAGCTATGCGCGCTATCGCCCGAAACGGCAATGGCGCAGCGTGTGTCGCTATGCTCGCACCCGCAGCAAAGCGAGACCGAACCCAACGAAGATCGCCCCCGTGACGCGGTCGAACGTGCGCCGCAAGGCTGGGCGCGTCAGATACCGCGCGAGCGTCCGCCCACCGGCTGCGTACACGCCGTACCAAAAGCTCTCGACCACCGCGAAGGTCACTACCAGGATCGCGAATTGCGGTCCCTGCGGCGAGGCGCGATCAACGAACTGTGGCAGGAACGCGGCGGCGAACAGCAGCAGTTTCGGATTGCTGATCCCGATCACGAACCCGCCGCGAAACAGGCGCCGCGCCGACAGGATCGGGGCGAGTGCCACCGGCGTCGTATCGTCGCCGACGTCGATCGGCGACCCCGCCCCGCGCCATGCCTTGATCCCGAGAAAAATCAGGTACGCGACTCCGGCATAGCGCAACGCGTCGAATACGCGAGGCCATGCCGCAAGCAGCGCCGACACGCCCGCTGCCGACGCCGCCAACACGAGTACCAGCGCGGTCAGGCAGCCCGCCATCGCCGCGACACTGCGCCGCGCGCCGAACGCGATGCTGCGCGTCATGACGTGCAGCATGTTGGGTCCCGGCGTCCCGCACAGGAGGAATATCGCGACCACGAACAGCCACCAGGCGTGTAGCGTCATAGGTGCATCCTGCCCTTCGATAGACCGTCAGAGAACGACTAGCGTAACGCCCGACCTGTTCAGTGCTTTTATTGTCGAGGCAAGGACGCGACCGCATTCGAACGACAGCTCGCTCCCCCTTGCTCTCCCGCGAAGGCGGGAGCCCAGGCTGGGTCCCCGCCTTCGCGGGGAAACACGCTACCTTGGTCTTGCAGGAAGCCCCTCGCCTCAATCCCCCGTCAAAATCCGATCGACCAGCTGCCCGACGCTCGGCACGAAGCCGTTCGAATAGAACGGGTCCTTCTTGAAGTTATAGGCGGCATGGCCTGCGAACATCAGGTTCTGGTCGATGTCGCCGCCATGCGCGATGTCCTGCAGCGTCTTCTGGATGCAGAAGCTGCGCGGATCGGCCAGCCGCCCGGTCGAGTTCGTTTCGGTATCCGCCCAGCTCGAGAACGAGCATTGCGACAGGCAGCCCATGCAGTCGGCCTGGTCCTTGCGGATCATGCCCTTCTCGGTCGGGCTGACGAACACCAGCGTGTTGTCCGGCGTCTTGAGCGCGTCGGTATAGCCCTCGCCGAACCACTGCCGCGCGCGCAGCAGGTCGTTGCGCGTGACCCAGAAGTTCTTGCCCTTCACGCCGACGTCGAGCTGGAAGACGTGGTCGCCCGCTTCCTGCGTCGAGAACGCGATCTGGCGCTCCGACCGCGCTTCGAGCGAGCGCAGGAACGGATTGCGCACCGCCGACGAATAGAAGCCCGTCGGCGAGAATTTGTGCAGCAGCACGTCGCCTTCCTCAATCTGTGTCAGCGCGTCCTTCCACCCCTGCGGGATCGGGCTTTCGCGCGTCAGCAACGGCCGCGTGCCGAACTGGAAGGCGATCGTGCCGAGCTCGGGATTGTCGATCCAGTCGTTCCAGTCGCGCAGATACCAGACGCCACCCGCCATCACGATCGGCACGTCGTCCGAGATGCCGCCTTCGCGCATCACGTCGCGAAGTTCCTTCACGCGCGGATACGGATCCTGCGGCTTCAACGGATCCTCGGCGTTCGACAGGCCGTTATGCCCGCCTGCGAGCCAGGGATCCTCGTATACTACCGCCGCGAGCCACTCGGCCGCCTTCGAATAGGCGCGCTTCCACAGCGCGCGGAAGGCGCGGCCGGAGCTGACGATCGGCAGATAGCTGACGCCGTAGGACGCGGTGATCTCGGACAGCTTGTACGGCATGCCCGCACCGCAGGTGACGCCGGCGACCTTGCCACGCGTGCGCTCCAGGACGCCGTGGAGGATCCGCTGCGCGCCGCCCATTTCCCACAGCACGTTGATGTTGATCGCGCCCTTGCCGTCGGCGATCTCGTACGCGCGCTCGACCTGCTGGACCGCGCCTTCGATCGCGTATTCGACGAGTTCTTCGTGGCGCGCACGTCGCGTTAGGGCTTCATAGACCTGCGGGATGATCTTGCCGTCGGGATCGTAGCTGTCGGCATTCACGGCAGAGACCGTGCCGATGCCCCCGGCCGCAGCCCAGGCGCCGGCCGACGCGTGGTTGGTCGCGGCGACGCCCTTGCCGCCCTCCACCAGAGGCCAGACTTCCCGACCGTTATAGACGATAGGCTTCAGGCCCTTGAACACGACGTCACCTCTCCCGGAAAATACGGCCCCCCTATATCGCAAGGACGCAGCGCGCGAGCAATATTAAGACCTAGGTTAGTATATCGCCTAGTATGCCCTGCCGCCCAAGGGCGTCTTCGTACAGCGCGCGATAGCGAGCGATCATAACCGCCTCGTCGTACTCCGCCCGTGCCTTGGCCTGGTTCGCGGCACCGACCGAGGCCCGCAGCGCAGGATCGGACACCAGCGCTTGTAACGCGTCGCGCAACCGAACCTCGTTGGCGATGTCGGTCACGAACGGCAGGTTCTCGGGCGCCACCATCCGCTTCAAATCGCCGACCGGATAGCTCGCGATCGGCAGGCCTGCCGCCATCGCCTCGACCACCGAGATCGGAAACTGCTCGCTGCGCGACGACACCGCGAGCATGTCGAAATGGCCGATATACCGATACGGCCGATCGAGAAATCCGGGCAGTACGAGCTTGTCCGCCATCCCCATCGCGGCCGCCGCTTGCAGGATGTTCGCGCGCTCCGGGCCCTCGCCGACGATCACGAGGCGCACCCGGCCCGAGACGCCGCCGACCGCACGGACCAGCGCGGTGAGGTCCTTCACCTCGCGCAGGCCCGCCAGCGCGCCGATCACGACTTCCTTGGCGTTGCGCGTGAAGCCTGGGATCGCCTTCGGCTCGGGCTTCTGCGCGTAATAGGCGGTGCCGATCCCGTTGACGATCCGGTGCACCCGCTCGCGCGGCTGCTTCCACGTTCGCAGCGCGATATCCTCGAGCACCTCGGAGGGCACAGCCAACGCATGCGCCGCCCCCAGCGCGAGCCGCCGGTATATGTTGCGCTCGATCTTAAGTCCGCCCGCCTCGTCGGCGTTGAACCCGTCCTCGTGATGGACGAGAGGCGGCGCGCCTTTCCCGAACGCTCGCCGTGCCATCGCCCCATCGATCGCGCCCCAGTTATAGGTGAGAACCAGGTCGAAACGCCGCATATACTGCGCGATCGCCTCGTAGCGCTTGACCGAAGGCTTACCCGTCAACGGCGGCGGGTTCTGCGCGATCTCGTAGCGGACACCCTTCGCGATCGAATCGCGCGCGCTGAGGGCATCCGGCAATCCCGACACGATCGTGTGTTTCGCGCGATCCCCGAACGCATTCATCAACCGGACTGCCCGCGCCTCCTTGCCACCAAGGTCGAACGTGGAATGGAGGTGCAGGATGTTCACGGGGGAGGCCATCAGCGTGCGATGCCGATTTCCTCGGACGGTTTCAAGCCGTGCCACGCCGTCAACGAACGCCAGGACGCTCGCTGAAGCGCGAAAGGCCGGGGATGACCTACCAGCTCAACCCCGCCCGCGCGTAGAGATAGCGGCCGTTGAACCCGAAGGGCGAGTAATAGGGGAAGCCGATCACACCGGTCACGTTGTTGGCGACGACCGTCGCATCGGGATACACGTCGAACAGGTTGCTGACGCCCAACCCGAGCTGCGCGCCCTTGGTCGCCTGATAGCGCAGCTCGACGTCGGTGATGAGGTGCTTGCCGCTGTGCACGTCGGCGGCTTCGGTGGTCCCCGGCTGGTTGACGTCGCCGTAATAGGTGACGCGGGCAAGTGCGCCGAGACGGTCGAGCGACCAGTCGATCGATCCCGTCACCTTCTCGCCCGGGGTACCGTCTTCGAGCGTCAGGATGCGGCTGCGCGCGAACAGCACCGGCGCGGGGTTGAGCGTCGACGTCGAGGTCGGCACGCGCGTCACGTCGCCGTCGTTGATGTTGCCTGCGATCGTGAAGTCGAACGTGCCCGCCGCGTCGGTCGGCAGGCGGTAATGCGCGACCGCGTCGATACCCTTGGTGGTCGACGCAAGCCCGTTGATGAAGAAGCGCGCGGCGGTCGCCCCTGAGCCGGCAAGCAGACTGGTGATCTGTGCAGGCCCTTGCCGCCCTCGCGCGCGTAAGTCCCCGCAATCAGCGTGATCGCGCCCGATCCGGAGCGCTTGGCGACCGCGGGGAAGGCGATCGTTGCCGCCATCCCGGCGAGGGCAGACCGTCGTGTCGTCGTCCAGTCGGTCATCGTCGGTCCTCGGCTAGCAGCGGCATCGGTGGGGGTTCATGCGTCATGCCCGACGCGGAGGCAACGCTCAGGGCTCGACGGCGTAGAGCGCGTGGTGCGTGAGGATGAACAGCGTCCGTCCGTCGGCGCCGCCGAAGATCAGTTGCAGCGGGCGTTCGGGGACGTCGATCCGTCCGGTCCGGCGGCCGTCGGCGGCGTGGACGAACACCTGCCCGTTGGCGAGATAGACACGGCCGTCGGGTCCGACCGCGACGCTCTCGCCACCGCGATCGGCGAACGGCTTCAGGTCGGTGACGCTGCCGCCCGCGCCGAGCAGCCCGCTATAAGTCTTTGCCTCGGAGCCGTTGCTGACGAACACGCGCTCGCCGGGCTTGGCCTTGACGAAGCCGTACGTGTCGAGCGCGTCGGAGAAGCGCCAGCCGAGATGGTTCGGCGGGCCCTGCTGGACCGTGCGATAGGCCGGCAGCACGAGCGATCCGTCAGGCGAAACATATTCGCGCACCTTGGGTACGGCCATGTCACGCGCGAACATCTCCCCGAGCGTGGTGAACTCGTAGGTCGCCGGATCGATCTGGTCCTTGAACTCGCCGTTGACCCAGTAATTGCCGGGCAGCGCTACGCTCGCATCGCGGTGGGTCGCGACCGGGGTCGGTGCGATCACGCCGAGACTGTCCGGATCGCCGGGCTTGAGGCTGTAGACCTTGCCCGCGGCGCCATCCGACGACAGCACCATTAGGTTGCCCGAACGATCGACTGCGAGATTGACCGGATCGAGCGGTGCGTCGCCGGCGACCGACAGCCCCTCGCCGGCCGACCAGCCATAGATGCGATGCGTATCGTGCTCGACGAAGTAGAGCTTGCCCTTGCCATCCACTGCCGCGCCGGCGATCGAGTGGAAGCCGTCCTGCAGCTTCCGCACGACGGGGCCGCCCACGGCCGCGACCGGTTCGGCACCGCGCTTCACGTCGAGCACGGCGAACTCGCGCTCGCGCACCGCCAGGCCCGTGGTCATGTCCTGGACCGCGTTCTCGTATGGGAATTTGCTCGCGCGGAGATCCGTGCTGCAGCCCTCCGCATCGCAGAACGGCAGTCCGCTCTCCGCGTTCACATGGACGTTGCGAAAGCGGATATCGTCGGAATTGTAGAGCCTGACCGCGGTCGGTGCAGGCTGGAGCGACCGAGTGACGCGGTAGGCGTGGTAGTTGGCGAACAGGATGTTGCTCGAATTGCGGACCTCGATCGACACGGCATTCCGGCTCTCGCCCGCTTCCTCCTCGGTCTGTGGCGCGAGGAACTCCCAGTTCTTCACGCCGTCCAGTATGATCTCGGCGCGCGCGTGATGCTCGGCGGACATCTCGTACACATGGCCCGGCGTGCTCGTATTCGAGACGTGGAGCCCTGCTGCGGCGAAGGTGTTGGGCGTCCAGAGATTGCTGAACGTGCCGCCGCCGCCATCGGTGACCGACAGGCTGGCATATTGCCCGCCCCAGCGTTTGCGCGGATCGGCATCGGCGGTGTGGTTGGCGTTGTATGGATCGATGCGCACGCCGTCGGGGCCATTGGAGCCGTGCCCGCCGTGGAACCGCACGTCGTCGACCAGCGACTCCGCGCCCGCCTTCCACAGCAGCGCGGTTGCGCGCGGGTTCACGCCGCCGGTGAACAGGCCGATCCCCGACACGATCGCATCGCCGCCCTTCGCGCTCTCGACCAGCCCTTTGGCTGGACCGATGCCGCGGAAGGCGGGCGTATCGTCGGCGAGCACGATCTGCGTCAGGTCCGGGTGGAGGCCGATCAGCACGCTGTCCGGCCGCAATCTCAGCGTGTTCGAGACGCGGTAGAAGCCGCTCGGGAAATACACGACGCGGTGCGTATCGATCGCGATCTGGATCGCCGTCGTGTCGTCGGTGGAATTGTCGCCCTTCGCGCCTGCGCTGCGTACGTCGAACCACTGCGCGACCGGCGGCAGCGACCGGATCGCCGGCTCCACGCGCTTGGGCATCGCCGCGATCGGTGCGGCATCGACGCGTGTTTCGTAAACACCCGACGCGCCCAGTCCGGGCAGCGTCAGGCCGTAGGAGAACGCCTTGACCCGGTATCGCGCGCCCTGCCCCGCCACCGTCTTGCCGCTGTCGCGGAACCGGGCGAACACCGGCACGCCGCTGGCGGTCGCGTTTTCGAAGCCGACCTGCGTGTAGACATTGTCTTCGTTGCTGATGACGATCGCGGCGTTCGAGACGTTCTCGAACCGGACGTCCCTGCCCCACAGCCAGTCGCCATAGCCGCGGTCGATCTCGATCCCCACGGGCACGTTGCGGATGCTGGCGTTGACCAGCGTCAGCCCGGCCTCGTGCTCACGGATGGCCGCGTCGCGCTGTCCCTCGAACGTCGAATCGAGCAGCGTGTATTGCCACGCAGGCGACGTCTTCTCGGTGAGTATCCCGTAGCGCCCCCCGAAGAACCGCAGGTCCTGCCCGACATTGCCGACCTGATAGATGCCGGCGAGCCCCGATCCGATATGGAAGTCGATATGGCTCAGATACGCGTGCTGCGCCAAATGGAAGCGCACCGCGGTCGCTGCCGGGTTGCCGTCGCCGATCTCGAAATCGACGTTGCTCATTGCCGAATAGAAGGTCCCGGAGTTCGCATCGCCGATCGTCGCATCGAACGGCACGCTGGTCGGCGGCGGCACCGGTACCTTGGGCGGGGCCGCGCGACTATCGGCACGCGAGCCGGTGAAGAACAGCATGGTCGCCACGCCGGTCTGGAAGCCGGGGGTCGCAGCCCCGAGCGTGATCACCGGCCGGGTCTTGCCGACCCCGAACAGGCGGACGCCCGGCCAGATGAAGACGGTCTTCGATATCCGGTAGCGGCCGGCGGGCAGGAAGACGATTCCCTCGCCGCCCTTCGCGCTCGCCGCGGTATCGATCGCCCGCTGGAGCGCCGCGGTATCGTCGGTAACGCCGTTGCCTTGCCCACGCACCGTCACTGCGCGGGGATCGGCGGGTGCTGTTAGGAACGCCGAGTGCGACGCGGCAGATGCCGATGCCGGTGCCCACGCGATCGCTAGGGCGGCGGCAAGGACCGCGATACCGCGCGTATTCGCTAGCTGGGCGTGGATCATGAAACGGACTCCTGCATCGGTCGTTTCGAATAGGACATCCGTCCACCGCGGACGATCACGACCAAGGTCGTAATAGGCGGCGCACCGCGTTTCCCGGATAGAGGGACCCGCGGCTTGCACCTGATGATACCGACCGACCCCGCCCTGCCATGGAGAGCCCGTGTCTTCCCTCGACGAACCAGTACGAACTCCATCCGCTGCCGCCCGCTATGCCGTCGTCGTCATGGGCGTGAGCGGCAGTGGCAAATCGACGATCGGAGCCGCACTTGCCGCGCGTCTCGGATGCCAGTTTCTCGAAGGAGACGCCTTCCATACCCCGCACAGCGTCGCGAAGATGCGGGCGGGGCAGCCGCTCGACGATCAGGACCGCTGGCCTTGGCTCGATCGCGTCGCCGACAGCCTGCGCGATGCGGCGGAGAGCGAGGGGGTCGCGGTGGCCGCCTGCTCGGCGTTGAAACGTATCTATCGCGATCGGCTGTCCCGGATGGCAGCTATCCCGCTATTGTTCGTGTTCCTCGATACGACCGACCAGGACGAACTGTCGCGGCGACTGGCGCATCGTTCGGGACACTACATGCCGACCAGCCTCATCGAGAGCCAACTCGATACACTGGAAAAACCCCAGCCTGACGAGCGCGCGTTCACCCTCTCCGCCGGCCTGTCGCCGGATCGGGCCTGCGACGTCGCGCTCGACTGGGTTCTGCGCGAGAAACCTGTCCACGACGAAGAACGCCTGGGAAGGACTGTGTGATGGAACTCGGAAGACGTGATCTGCTCGTCGCAGCGGCCACGCTGGCGGCGACGTCGAACGCAGCCTGCGCAGCACCGTCGCGCAAGCTCGGCTATGCGATCGTCGGGCTCGGCTATTATGGGCTCGAGACAATTCTGCCGCAGTTCGTCAATTGCAAGCATTCGCGCGTGACCGCGCTGGTCAGTGGCGACCGGGCCAAGGCGCTGGCGACCGCGACCAAATACAGCGTGCCCGAGCGGTCGATCTATACCTATGCCGACTTCGACCGCATCCGCGACAATCCTGACGTCGACATCGTCTATGTCTGCCTGCCCAATTCCATGCACGCCGAATACACCATCCGCGCGGCGAAGGCCGGCAAGCACGTGATGTGCGAGAAACCGATGGCGATCTCGGCGGCCGAATGCGAGGCGATGATCCGCGCGTGCAAGACCGCCGGCAAGAAGCTGATGATCGGCTATCGTTGTCATTTCGAGCCGTTCAACCTGGAGGCGATGCGGCTGGCGAAGTCCGGTGCGGCGGGCAAGATCCGCTATGTCCGTTCGGAGCATGGTTTCGTCCAGGGCGATCCGAACAAGTGGCGGCTGAAGCGCGCGATGGCGGGTGGTGGCTCACTGATGGACATGGGCATCTACAGCCTGCAGGCCGCGCGCTACATGACCGGCGAGGAGCCGATCGCGGTTACCGCACGCGAATCCACCGACCGTAGCGATCCGCGTTTTCGCGAGGTCGAGGACATGATCGAATGGACGCTCGAATTCCCGTCGGGCGCGATCGCCGGCTGCCAGTCGATGTACAGCGCCAACCAGAACCATGTCCTGCTGATGGGCGACAAGGGCCGCATCGAGCTGGAACCGGCAACGCGCTACGACGGCAACAAGATGTGGACCGGGCGCGACGGGCGCGAGACTGTGATCACCAGCCCCCCGCCCGGGCCTGGCAAGACGCAGTTCGCGGGGCAGCTGGATCATCTGGCGGAATGCATTCTCGACGGGCGCGAGCCTATCGTCTCGGGCGAAGAGGGTCTGCGCGATCTGCGGATCGTCGAGGCGATCTACCGGTCCGTGCGCGAAGGCCGGACGGTGAAGCTATGATGCGGCCCCTGCTCGCCGCCGCCGTGGCGCTCGTTGCAGCCTCCGCCCTGCCCGCGCAGACTGCGAGCGATCCGACGAGCTTTGCCGCATCGGCGGATGTTCGCGCGCGGATCGTTGCGTTGGAGAAGACGATGAAGCCGGGCCAGGGTTTTGCCATGGCGACGCTGGTGCAGGCGGACGGGACGAACGCCGCGCTCGAATATTGGAAGGCGCCGGGCAAGCCGGCGGTGCATCCCGATGAAGCCGAATATGCGATCGTGATGGCGGGATCGGGGACGCTCGTCTCGGGCGGTACGCTGGTTGCGCCGAAGCTGCGCTTTCCGGGGTTGGTCGAAGGCGATCGGATCGAGGGCGGCACGACGCGGACGCTAGCGGTCGGCGACGTCTTCCTGATCCCGGCGGGGGTGCCGCACTGGTTCGGCATCGATGGCAAGCTGGTGATGCTCGGGACGAAGATCAGGACGTCGGGTCAGCGGAAACCCAGCCAGTAGAGAAGTCCGATATTGACTGCGAGCAGGGGCAGCGCGGTCGGCACCTGCGCGCGGATGACCGCGTTCTTGTCCTTCAGCTCGAGCAACGCGGCGGGGACGAGATTGAAGTTCGCCGCCATCGGCGTCATCAGCGTGCCGCAGAACCCGCTGAGCATGCCGATCGCCGCAACCACCGCGGGGTCGCCGCTATAGTGGCGGACGAGCAGCGGGATGCCGATCGCCGCGGCCATCACCGGGAACGCGGCGAACGCGTTGCCCATGATCATCGTGAACAGCGCCATGCCGAGCGTATAGGCGAGGACTGCGCCGATCAGGCTGCCCTCGGGGATCGCGTGGCCGGCTAGTTTGCCGACGACGTCGCCTACGCCCGCGAGTGCGAAGACCGCGCCGAGGCTGGCCAGCATCTGGGGCAAGACGGCGGCCCAGCCGATCGCGTCCATCAGCCTGACGCCTTCCGCGAGCGGTGTCGCGACGCGCGGGCGGAACCAGAGTTGCATGGCGATCAGCGCGATCAGGACGCCGCAGGTCAGCGCGACGAGCGTGGCCTGTTTGGGGTCGACGAGGCTCGGGACTGCGCGGAACAGTACGGTTCCGCCGAGTGCCGCGGCAGGGATGATCAGTGCGGGCAGGAAGATTCGGTTGCCGAGCCGCGCGGCTTCGGCGCGCCGCTCATCGAGTGTGGTGGTGGCACGCCCACCCCGTCCCATCGCGCCCGATCCGGCGATCGCGACGAGCGTCAGGACGAGAACGCCGTTGCCGACATCACCGAGCTTTCCGCCGAGCAGGAAGCTGATTGCCAGCACCGCGTAGAACGCGGCATTGCCGAAGCGTTTCGGATTGGTGCGGTCGGTTGCGCTCAGGATCGCGAACGCCGCGAACATCAGGCCGGCGACGCCGTAGATGAAGCCGGTGCCGATCACTTGGCGGATCTCTGGGCGCGCGCCAGCCGGCGATCGAGCAGCCAGAGGCGGAAGCCGTGGATCAGGAACGCCGCGATCGCGGTCGGGATCGCCCACATCGAGAGGTGGAGCGGCTGGATGACGATGCCATAGCCTTCGAGGACACCCTTCATCAGCAGGATCGAACCGATCGCGATGAAGATGTCTTCGCCGAAGAACAGTCCGATATTGTCGGTTGCCGCAGCCATCGCCGGGATGCGGTCGCCGCCGGGTGCGACTCCCTGCGCTTCGGCGGCAGCTTCGGCCATCGGCGCAACGAGCGGCCGGACGCTCTGTGCCGGGCCGGCGATCGAGGTCAGGCCGAGGGCTGCGGTGAGCTGTCGGAACAGAAGGTAGCCGATCAGCAGCCGCCCGGCTGTCGCACCCCTGAGCTTGGCGATGGCGAGCCGGGCACGCTCCTGCAGTCCGTGGCGTTCGAGCATGCCGATCACTGGCAGGACGAGATAGATCACGGTGACGTAGCGGTTCTCGTTGAACGCCTTGCCGAATGCCGCGAGGATCGCGAGCGGGGCGATACCGGCAGCGAGGCCTGTGACGAGCGCGGAGACGACGACGACGAGCAGCGGGTTGAACCGAAGCAGGAAGCCGGCGACGATCACCGCGATGCCGCACAGGACCAGCATGCTGTCTAGCGCGCCTGCTTAGCGAGATCGGCGTCGAACGCGATCTTGGCTTTCGCGACGATCTTCGGGAGCAGCGTCGGGTCGATGAACGCGTTGGTGTCGCCGGCCTTGCCACGCTTACCGCGGGCGATCACGTCGGCGAGTTCGGGATGCGACGGGAGGACGATATCGGCGTGCACCGTGCCAAGCATGGCGATACTGCGGCGGTAGTCGGCCACGATGCCGGGATAGGCACGGTTGCCGATCAGGCGATTGCCCGCGACGCTGACGCTGCACGGGAAGACGACGTCGAGCGGGCGCGGCTTGGCGGCGATCCGCATCGTCCAGGTCGTGCAGCCGGGCGTGTGACCGGGTGTCGCGCGCGAGGTAAGCGTGGTGGTGCCGAGCGTAACTGTCTCGCCGTCTCGGACGCCGCGGTCGACGTGGACGGGCGGGAAGCGGATGACGCCGTAATTGGTCTCGCCCGGTGGAACGCCGGTTTCGAGCGCGCGGACGTCGCGGATGCCGGCGACAACGCGGGCGCCGGTCTCGCGCTTGAGACCGGCGACTCCGGCGGCGTGATCGAAATGGGCATGCGTGACGAGGATCAGCTTTACGTCGCGGAGACGGACGCCGGTGGCGGCGATGTTACGCGCGATCATCCCCGCATTCTCGGCGAGCGTGCCGTCGATGAGGATCGCGCCTGCGCTGGTCTTGATGAGGTAGGCGGCGATGCCTTCGCTGCCGACATAGATGATCGGGCCAGCGATCGGGAACGGCGCCTGCGTACGCGTCCAAGCGGGCGGGTCCGCCGCGCCGAGGAGGAGGGGTGCGCTGGCAGCGACCGCCAGTGCGCCGACCAGTGATTTAGTCCGACGTAACGATCCTCCCCCGCCAGGGGGAGGTGGCAGGCGTAGCCTGACGGAGGGGGCGGTAGGCGCTAACGTCTGCATCATGTCCTCCCCCTCCGTCTGGCAAGAGCCAGCCACCTCCCCCTGGCGGGGGAGGATTGCGCCGTGCGTCTAGCTTATTCCCACTCGATCGTGCCGGGGGGCTTCGAGGTATAGTCGTACGTCACCCGGTTGATCCCCTTGACCTCGTTGATGATCCGGGTCGCGACGCGCGGCAGGAAGTCGCCGGGGAACTGGAACGCCTGTGCGGTCATACCGTCGGTCGAGGTGACCGCGCGCAACGCCAGCACGTTGTCGTAGGTGCGGCCGTCGCCCATCACGCCGACGCTGCGGACGGGCAACAGCACCGCGAACGCCTGCCAGATCGTGTCGTAGAGACCCGCCGCGCGGATCTCCTCGAGGTAGATCGCATCCGCTTTCCGCAGGATGTCGCAGCGCTCCTTGGTGACTTCACCGGGGATGCGGATCGCGAGGCCGGGTCCGGGGAACGGGTGACGGCCGACGAAGATCTCGGGCAGGCCCAACTCGCGGCCGAGCACGCGGACCTCGTCCTTGAACAGCTCGCGCAAGGGCTCGACGAGCTTCATGTTCATGCGCTCGGGGAGACCGCCGACATTGTGGTGGCTCTTGATCGTCACCGACGGGCCGCCGGTGAAGCTGACGCTCTCGATCACGTCCGGGTACAGCGTGCCCTGGGCGAGGAACTCCGCGCCGCCGAGCTTCTTCGCCTCGGTATCGAACACGTCGATGAACGTCTTGCCGATGAACTTGCGCTTCAGTTCGGGGTCGGTGATCCCGGCGAGGCCGCTGAGGAACAGCTCCTCGACGTTCACGTGGATCAGCGGGATGTTGTAGGCGCCGCGGAAGAGGCTGACGACCTGCTCGCTCTCGCCCGCGCGCATCAGGCCGTGGTCGACATAGACGCAGGTGAGCTGCTCGCCGATCGCTTCGTGGATCAGTACCGCGGCGACCGCCGAGTCGACGCCGCCGGACAGGCCGCAGATGACGCGGCCCTTGCCGACCTGCGCGCGGATCTCGGCGATCTTGGTCTCGCGGAACTCGGCCATCGTCCAGTCGCCGCTGAGCCCGCAGACGTGGCGTGCGAAGTTCGCGATCAGCTTGCCGCCATCGGGGGTATGGACGACCTCGGGGTGGAACTGCACGCCGTAGAAGCGCCGCGCCTCGTCGGCGACGATCGCATAGGGCGCGCCGGTCGAGGTGGCGACGGGGGTGAAGCCGGGCGGGATCGCGTCGACCTTGTCGCCGTGGCTCATCCAGACCTGATGGCGCTCGCCCTCCGCCCACAGGCCGTCGAACAGCGCGCAGGCGGACTTGACCTCGATGAAGGCGCTGCCGAACTCGCCGCCGTCGCCCGAGACGATCACGTTGCCACCGAGCTGCGCGGACATGACCTGCTGGCCGTAGCAGATGCCGAGGATCGGGATGCCCGCCTCGAAGAAGCGCTGCGGGACGCGTGGGGAGTTCTCGGTGGTGACCGAGGCGGGGCCGCCGGAGAGGATGATGCCCTTGGGCTGCATCCGGTCGAACGCGG
The DNA here is from genome assembly GCA_040388215.1 of Pseudomonadota bacterium. Taxonomy (GTDB): domain Bacteria; phylum Pseudomonadota; class Alphaproteobacteria; order Sphingomonadales; family Sphingomonadaceae; genus Sphingomonas. Next base: position 88,418 of record JAZKCH010000021.1, read on the forward strand.
CCTCGGCGGACTGGAAGGGGGCGATCTCGCTATAGACGCCAGCCTCGCGGACGCGGCGGGCGATCAGCTGGGTTACCTGGCTGCCGAAATCGACGATGAGAATGCTGTCTGGGTGCTCCATGTCGGGCGCATAGCCGTATGGCGCCCGTAACGAAAGAGGCCGCGCCCATTGCTGGACGCGACCTCTACGGTTTCCATGTTCTCCTGCGAACGCAGGAGCCCAGGGTAACGGACGATTACGCTTGTGATCCTGGACTCCTGCGTGCGCAGGAGAACGGATCAGGCGGCGTCGTCGTACTCTGCGTCCGACATCACCGGACCCGAATCCTGGCCCTTCGCCGAGACGTCGCGGTCGACGAACTCGATGACGGCCATCGGCGAGGCGTCCGACATGCGGATACCGGCCTTGATGACGCGGGTGTAGCCGCCGTTTCGATCCGCATAACGGGTCGCGAGCGTGTCGAACAGCTTGATCAGCTGCGCGTCGTCGAGCAGCTTGCCGTGCGCGAGACGACGGTTGGACAGGCCACCCTTCTTCGCGAGCGTGATCAGCTTCTCGACGTAAGGACGCAGTTCCTTCGCCTTGGCGACGGTGGTTGTGATCTGCTCGTGCTTGATGAGCGCGGCGCTCATGTTGCGGAACAGAGCAAGACGGTGGGCCGAGGTCCGCTGAAGCTTACGGCCGCCTACGCGATGGCGCATGTTTAATACCTTTTCGTTCGTTCAGGGGCCGTGTGAGGTACCCGGGAGCTGGTCGCCGTTTAGGCCGCGACCGATCGCCTTTCGTTCAAAGGTTAGGACAAGGTTACGCCTGGGACGTTTCCTTAGCCCTTCCCTTCATCTCCAACCGCGTGGCGACCCGGCAAAGCCGTGTCGTCGAACGGGTCGGTCGAAACCGACCCGCCGGCCGGGCTGTTTGGTCTCCGGTGCAGCAGCGCTGCACCGGTGCCAAATCAGCCCATGATTTCCTGCTCGAGCTTCTTGGCCATCTCTTCGATGTTCTCAGGTGGCCAGCCGGGGATTTCCATGCCCAAGCGAAGACCCATCGACGACAGCACTTCCTTGATCTCGTTCAACGACTTGCGGCCGAAGTTAGGCGTACGCAGCATCTCGGCTTCGGTCTTGCCGACCAGATCGCCGATATAGATGATGTTGTCGTTCTTGAGGCAGTTCGCCGAACGGACCGACAGTTCCAACTCGTCGACCTTCTTGAGAAGGTAACGGTTGATCTGCTGGGTGTCGCCTGCGGGCTCCGCACCACCGGCAGCGGGTGCTGCCTGGCCGATCGGGGCCGACGAACGCGTGACCGACGAGTCGTCGAAGTGGACGAACAGCGCGAGCTGGTCCTGGAGGATGCGACCGGCATAGCCGACTGCGTCTTCCGGAGTGATCGTGCCGTCGGTTTCGATCGTCAGCGTCAGCTTGTCGTAATCCAGGTCCTGACCGACGCGAGTCGGGTCGACCTTGTACGAAACCTGACGTACCGGCGAATACAGCGCATCGACCGGGATCAGACCGATCGGCGCATCGGCCGGACGGTTTGCGGTCGCGGGCACGTAACCCTTACCGATGTCGGCGGTCAGCTCCATGTTGAGCGTCGCACCCTCATCGAGGTGGCAGATCACGAGATCCTTGTTCATGATCTCGATGTCGCCCGAGACGGCGATGTCGCCGGCCTTGACTTCACCCGGACCCGTTGCCGAGAGCTGGAGGCGCTTCGGCCCCTCGCCCTGCATGCGGATCGCGATCTGCTTCACGTTGAGGACGATGTCGGTCACGTCCTCGCGGACGCCGGCCAGAGACGAGAACTCATGCAGCACGTTCTCGATCTTGATCGAGGTGACGGCCGCGCCCTGCAGCGACGAGAGCAACACGCGACGCAGCGCGTTGCCGAGCGTCAGGCCGAAGCCACGCTCGAGCGGCTCGGCGATGAAGGTCGCCTTGCGCTTGGTGTCGCCACCGGCCTTTTTCTCCAGGCCGCTGGGCTTCTTGAGTTCCTGCCAGTTCTTTGCGTTGACAGACACATGCTTCCCCTAATTTGGGGGCCGGCGAACGGGTGTGTCCGCCGACCAATAAAATACACCCGTGCGGCGCGATCAACCGCGCACGGGAGGCGGAGAATCAGACGCGACGACGCTTCGAAGGGCGCACGCCGTTGTGCGGGATCGAGGTCACGTCGCGGATCGACGTGATCTGGAAACCGACTGCCTGAAGCGCGCGCAGGGCCGATTCGCGACCCGAGCCGGGGCCCTTGACCTCGACTTCGATCGTGCGGACGCCGTGCTCGGCGGCCTTCTTGCCGGCGTCTTCCGCTGCGACCTGGGCCGCGTACGGAGTCGACTTGCGCGAGCCCTTGAAGCCCATTGCGCCGGCCGACGACCACGAGATCGCGTTGCCCTGGGCATCGGTGATCGTGATCATGGTGTTGTTGAAGCTGGCATTCACGTGAGCGACGCCAGAGGTGATGTTCTTGCGCTCGCGCCGCTTAATGCGCTGAGGTTCGCGTGCCATGGTGTATTTCCTGACCTGTATCTGCGTGACGCCGGGCGGCCCGTTGGGACCAGCGCCGGCGGAGTAATCCATTGAAAAAGTGGATTACTTCTTCTTGCCGGCGATCGGCTTGGCCTTGCCCTTGCGGGTGCGCGCATTGGTATGCGTGCGCTGGCCGCGGACCGGGAGGCCCTTGCGATGACGCAGGCCGCGATAGCAGGCGAGATCCATCAGGCGCTTGATGTTCATCGAGGTCTGGCGGCGCAGATCGCCCTCGACGGTGTGATCGGCGTCGATCGTCTCGCGGATGTGCAGGACTTCCTGGTCGGTCAGGTCCTGGACGCGGGCGGTGTCGGCAATGCCGAGCTTCGCGACGATTTCCTTGGCCTTGGTCGAACCGATGCCGTGAATATAGGTCAGCGCGATCACCACGCGCTTGTTGGTCGGGATATTAACACCCGCGATACGTGCCATGAACTTGGTTCTCCTGCTCCACGAGGTCCGGCATGGCTGCACAGACCCCATCTCTTAGCGATGAACCGAAACGCACGATAGCGACGAACGCAAACAAGCGCCGCCGGAACCGTCGTGTCGGGGAGAATTCAACTAGGGGCGCGCAAACGCGCTGTCAAGCGAGCGGTTCCGCGTGGGGCGGCACGGCTTGGCGCATCTTGAGCCAGCGGCGGAACGAGACGACCGTCCAGATCAGCTCGACCACCCCGAACGGCCACGCGCCCTGCAGGAAACCATAGATCGAGCCGAGCACGCAGCCGAACGCGAAACCGAGCGTCCACCAGTGCGAGCCGGCTTCCTTGGCGTAGCATAGCAGGGTGAAGGAGACCGCGGCTAGGCCGAATAGGGATAGGGAGTCCATTTGGGAGCCCATGCCTCGATTGGCCAGATAATGCCAACGCCCTTCGACGCTCCTCTCGAACAACCCTCCCCTCTCGACTGCGAATGTCTGCAAAAGCGCTCCTGACCCCGCTCCATTGCGGAAACCCATCCGATGGGTTATTTGAAGCGATGGTTGTCGTCCACCGCGCCCTTGGCTTTCGGTTCGTGATCTACACCCTGGATCACGAGCCCGCGCACGTTCACATCACTGGCGCAGGACAGGCGAAGATCAATCTGCTCGGTGCCGATGGCAGGCCGGAGATGGTCCAGAGCATCGGCATCAAGCGCACCGACATGCGCCGCCTGATGGCGGAGGCGATGGAGCATCAGGCGCACTTTCTCGCGGAATGGGAGAAGATACATGGTTGAAAAGACTGACCCCCAGCTTGAAGCCCAGTTCGACGCGGCGGAAGCGCGCGGGCAGGACTTGATGACGACCGCGGTGCGGGCGGCAGAAGCGCGGTACGATCACGCAACCGGGCGCGTGACGCTCGAACTGACCAACGGCTGCGCCTATGCCTTCCCGGCACAGCTCGTCGAGGATCTCAGCGGTGCGACCGACGATCAGCTTGCCGACGTCGAAGTCGATGGGCTTGGGTTCAATCTCCATTGGCCGGCTCTCGATGCCGACCTTTACGTGCCCACACTGGTGTCGGGCATGTTCGGTACGCGTGACTGGATGACGCGCGAGTTGGCGCGGCATGCGGGTCAGGCGACGTCGCCAGCCAAGGCTGCGGCGGCGCGGGCGAATGGCGCGAAGGGTGGACGCCCCCGCAAAGCCGCGTAAAGCCCGGCTACTTCCGCCCGAACAGCTTCTCGATGTCGCCGTGTGCGAGCTTCACCCAGGTGGGGCGGCCGTGGTTGCATTGGCCGGAGTGCGGCGTGACTTCCATTTCTCGGAGCAGCGCGTTCATTTCGGTGACCGACAGGATGCGGCCGGCGCGGACGGAGCCGTGGCAGGCCATCGTGCCGGCTACTGCGTCTAGACGCTCTTTCAGGGAGAGCGCTTCGTCGAAGGCGGCGAGTTCGTCGGCCAGGTCGGTGACGAGGCCTTTGGGATCGCTTTGGCCGAGGAGCGCAGGCGTGGCGCGGACCAGCATGGCGTGGGGGCCGAAGCGTTCGAGGTCGAGGCCGAATTCGGAGAGTTCCTCGGCGCGGGATTCGAGGCGGTCGCAGGCGGATTCGTCGAGTTCAACGACTTCGGGAATCAGGAGGGCCTGGGACGCGATAGTGCCGCCGATCAGGGCTGCGCGCATGCGTTCGAGGACGAGGCGTTCGTGCGCGGCGTGCTGGTCGACGAGGACGAGGCCGTCTTCGGCTTCGGCGACTATGTAGGTTTTTGCGACTTGGCCTCGAGCTACGCCCATGGGGAAGGCCGTGGTTTGGGGCGGGGGTGCCCAGGCGGGTTCTGCTCTTGCCTGTGGGGGTGACGCGAAGAAGGTTGGGCGGGAGTCGTTGACCGCGCCGTAGCTTCGGTTTTCTAGCGGTAGCCTTTGGGGCGTGCCCTCACCTTCCCATCCGCTTTGCGGACGGGCCCCTTCCTCTCCCCCGAGGGGAGAGGAGATGTTTTCCGGTTGCCACATCGAGAGGGCGGACTCGCTGGCGCGTTGGCTGCGGTGGCCGGCGGCGTCTAGGGCTCGGCGGAGGCCGGAGACTATGAGGCCTCTCACCATCGCTGGGTCGCGGAAGCGGACTTCGGTTTTGGCGGGGTGGACGTTGACGTCGACCTGGTCGGTGGGGATGTCGAGGAAGAGCGCGACCACCGCGTGGCGGTCGCGCGGGAGCATCTCGGCATAGGCGCCACGGATCGCGCCCATCAGCAGGCGGTCCTTCACGGGCCGGCCGTTGACGAAGAGATACTGGTGGTCGGCGATACCGCGATTGTAGGTCGGCAGGCTGGCGACGCCGCCCAGCACGAGCCCTTCGCGTTCGAGGTCGATCGCGACCGAATTGTCCGCGAGCGCGCGGTCGGTGAGCGTCGCCACCCTGCCCGGTCGGTCCTCGACCTGCATCGCCGACAGCGCGCGGCGGCCGTCATGCTCCAGCGTGAAGCCGATATCGGGCCTAGCCATTGCGAGGCGGCGGACGACGTCGAGGCATGCAGCGTATTCGGCGCGGGGGCTGCGGAGGAACTTGCGGCGGGCGGGGACGCGGGCGAAAAGGTCCTCAACCACGACGCGCGTACCGGGCGGGAGTGCGGCCGGACCTTCGCGGTCGACGCGGCCATTGTCGACGGTCCGCGCCCAGCCTTCCGCGCCGCGAATCCGGCTTTCGATCGTCAGCCTTGCGACGCTGGCGATCGAGGGCAACGCCTCGCCGCGAAAGCCCAACGTCACGACCGATTCGATAAACTCGTCGGGCAGCTTGGAAGTCGCGTGGCGTTCGAGCGCCAGCGCCATGTCGGCGGGGGTCATGCCGCAGCCGTCATCGGCCACTTCGATCCGCGAAGTCCCGCCTTCGACAAGGAGAATCGCGATACGCCCTGCCCCTGCGTCGATCGCGTTTTCGACTAACTCCTTCAACGCGCTGGCGGGTCTTTCCACCACTTCACCGGCGGCGATGCGATTGACCAGATGCTCGGGGAGACGCCGTATTGACATGGGTTTGCGTCTAGACCAAGCGACGGCATCCCGCGACCCGCAAACGCCATTTAAACAGGCACCCGGTGCTCGAAAACACCGGCGGGCTCCGCGAGATGATGTGTGCGATGGTTCGCCCGTCCGGCGGACAGGATTACGGGACCCTGATTGAATGGCCTTCTACTCGCGTTTCTTCAAGTTCATGTCGCACGACATGGCGATCGACCTCGGCACCGCGAACACCGTCGTCTACGTCCGTGGCCGCGGCATCGTCCTGAACGAGCCGTCGGTGGTCGCGGTCGAGACGATCAACGGGATCAAGCGCGTCAAGGCGGTCGGTGACGACGCCAAGATGATGATGGGCAAGACGCCGGGCAACATCGAGGCGATCCGGCCTTTGCGCGACGGCGTGATCGCGGACATCGACGTCGCCGAGCAGATGATCAAGTATTTCATCCAGAAGGTCCACGGCCCGCGCAAGTTCGCGCGCTGGCCCGAGATCGTAATCTGCGTGCCGTCGGGCTCCACCAAGGTCGAGCGCCGCGCGATCCGCGATGCGGCGTCGAACGCGGGTGCGTCGCAGGTCTGGCTGATCGAGGAGCCGATGGCGGCGGCGATCGGCGCGGACATGCC
>JAZKCH010000022.1:0-42100 GCA_040388215.1 Pseudomonadota bacterium
GCAGGACGTCGAGATAGCGGCCATGGCTCTGGATGATCGAACAGCTATGGCCGTGTTCCGCCAGTAGCGCGCGCACGCGTTCGGCCGCCGCCATGTCACCATCGGCGAAATAGCTGAGCTTGAACCGGCGTTGCTCGAGCGGGCTCTGTGGGGTCAGCCCGGCATGTTGCCCGATCAGCGCGGCGACCGCCTCGCGGTCCCAGCCCGCGGCGATGATCCCGTCCCATTCGGTATCGCGGTCGTACACCGCGCCGCGCACCGTCCGGTAATAGATCTCCGAGCCGACCGACGTGATCAGGATTGCCGGCCGTGGCGCGTCATGCTGGCCGAGCACCGCCATCGCGCTATGGAAGCTGCGCCCGGTAGCGATCGCGAACGCGACGTCGGTCTGCGCCGCGTGCCATGCCGCGAAATCGCCGACACCTTGCGCGCAGCCGATCAGCGTTCCGTCGATGTCCGACACGAGCAGCAATGCCGGTTCGCGCTCGGCGACCGGTAGCGCGGCGGTGCCGACGACCTCCTCGAGCAGGCCCACGTAAAGCTGTACGTGACGGTCCCAATCATACGCCCGGATCGCGACCGATCCCGCCGCCGAATAGCGCGACCAGAGCGCCGGCTCGTCGAGGATCTTTAAGATCGCCTCGGTGATCGCGGTCGATGAGCGCGGATCGACGAGGATACCGTTGCCGCAGGTCTCAACGATGTCGTTGGGACCACCGCTATCGGTCGCAACCACCGGCAGCCCGCTGGCCGCCGCTTCGAGCAAGGTGAGCCCGAACGGTTCGTTGAGCGCCGGATTGACGAAGATGCCCCGTCTGGTCCGCGCATGCGCATACACTGCAGCGATATCGTCGGGGCGGTGGTGCTTAGGGTAGGCCACCTTGCCGTACAGATCGTAGCGGTCGATCAGCTGGAGCAGCTCGGCGATGTTATCGCGGATTTCGGGCTCGAGCGTCGCGCTGTCGTCGCGCGTGCCGGCCAGGATCACGAGGTTCGCCGCGGCCTGCAAGGCAGGCGACCGGCCATAGGCGTGAACGAGCGCCGCGAGGTTCTTCTTGGTCACCGGCCGCGCGATGGCGAGGATCACCGGCTTTGAAGGGTCGTCGAGGAACCGGTCGATCAACGCATCGACGCGCGCGTCGATGCGGCACTTCGCGAACTGCTTCAGGTCGCTGCCGGGCGCGAACACGCGGATCCGACCGGGATCATAGTTCGCATAATCGGCGTACTGGACCTCGGCCTCGTCCCGCGAAGAGGCGATGATCGCGGCGGCGCCGGCGATCGCCTCTTCCTCGATCGCAATGCGCCGATCCAGCCCGGCGGTCTCCGCACAGTCGCGGTCGAACGCGGCCAACTTCACGCGGCCCAGCGAGTGCGCGGTGAAGACGTAAGGAATGCCGGTACGCGCCGAGACACGCGCGGCGATCAGCCCCGCATCGGCGTAGTGTGCGTGCATGACGTCGGGTGTGCGGTCGAGCGTGGCGATATGCGCGACCAGGGCCTCGACCAGGCTGTCATGCTCGGTCCACAGATCTTCCTTGACCAGATACGCATCCGATGCGGTCGGCAGGCGGACGATCCGCGTGGTGCCGTCGATCGTCTCGATCGGCTCGGCATAGCATTCGGCATAGGCCATGTGACGAAAGGCACGGGTGACGATTTCCATCCGGTCGATCGCCGGATTGCGACTGCTGGCAGAGACGAGATCAAGCAGATAGCGGATATGCCCGCCGGTATCCGCGGTGAGTCCGTATTCGACGTCGGTTGCGCGTAAACACCCCTGTAACGCGATATGTAGTACGAACACCCTTCCCCCGTTCATCTGCGACTCACCCAAGGAACCCCTCGCGGGGTTGCCGAGTTCCGGGCAGATGACCCTCGAAACCCTTGTATTGACGCAGATTAGTACGTTCTATTCTGCCTGCCATCTGCCGCGCGACGGTGCATCGTGAGGATCGCTCTACTCACTTGGGCGTATCCCCCTGAAAAGAGCGGACTTACGCGCGCCGCGCGGGAGATCGCGCAGTCGCTGGCGGGCGCAGGCCATGACGTCAGCGTATTCACGATGGATCGGCGCGAAGACAGCCGCGACGGCAGGGTTTCGGTGTTCGGCTGCGGTTTGCGCGAAGGGGCCTTGCCCGCGCGCCTGCGCAAGATCGCCGGGATCGGACATCTCGTGGCGCCGCTCGCGTTCCGCCGAGCGGTTGCGCGCGAGCACCGTCGCGCACCGTTCGACATCGTCGAGGCGACCAACTGGTACGCGCCCGGTCTGGCGATCGCGCTTACCGGCCCCGCGCCTCTGGTAACGCGCAACTCGACCCCGGCGGCAACCTCGGCGGAGACCGTGACGAGCCTGCGCGACCGGTTCGATCGCCGCGCCGCGATGCTGGCGGAACGCATCGCCGCGCGCTTCAGCAAGGCGCTGATCTCGAACACGCAGCTTCACGGCGACAAGATCGCGGCGCTGTACGGCGTCGCGGCCCCCGGCGAAGGCGCGCGGCACGCGGTGATCGGCCTCAGCCTGCCGCCCGAGATCGTCGCGCGCGGCTCTGCGGCGACCTACCCGCTCGGCGAACCGATCGACCTGCTGTTCGTCGGCCGCGACGAGCATCGCAAGGGGTTCGACGCGCTGATCATGGCGCTGCGTATCCTGTCGCGCCGCGCGGATGCCGGGATGCGCGATTTCCGGCTGACGATCGTCGGCGTACGCGCGGAAGACGTCGGGGCGATCCCGGCATCGGCCCGCGCGCGCCTGACCTGCCACCACCGCGTCGACGAGGCCATGCTGCACAACCTGATGGAGGCGGCGCACGTGATCGTCGCGCCATCGCGGTACGAGAGTTTCGGGCTGGTATATCAGGAGGCGATGATGTTCGGCCGCCCGGTCGTCGCCTGTGCGGAAGACCCAAGCGCGCGACTGTTTATCGGCGAAAGCGGTGCAGGACTGCTCGCGAAGACCTGTACCGGGGACGATCTCGCGACGCAGATCCAGCGGCTGGTCGAAGACCCGGTGTTGCGCGCGCATTATGCCGCTGCGAGCCGCAGGGCCGCAGGGATGTTCACGCGCGACACGCTCGCCGCGCAGACGGCCGCGGTCTACCGCACTGCCACGGGATCGAAGGGGGCGAGCAGCAACGCCTCGTCCTCGGGCCTGCCCGCGCCGGTCGACATCGCTTCGTAGATCCGCGTCCGCTCGCGTACCCGCTCGCCATCGAGCCGGTGTTCGAGCGCACCGGCCAACGCCAGCGAACTTTCGACGAACGGTACGACCGGGCGCTCATGGACGCGTCCGGCAAAACGGATGTCGCTGCGATTGAGGCGGTACTGGATGTCCGGATAGGATGCAGACTGCACACCGTCGACAAGGTTGCGGCGTGGTAGTCCCAGCGAACGCAGCCCATCGCGATCCGCCGCCGCGACCAGCCAGCCAAGCGCATCGAGCAAGGCGGCGTCGGGGCGTTCGTCGGTGTCGATCTGCAACACCCAGCGGGTCTGCATCATGTCGTGGAGCCGATTGCGCTGTGCGGCAAAATCGCCGTCGAGCGGGTGGTGGGCGACCTCGATCCACGGAAGCCGTGCGGCAAGCTCGCGCGCGACGTCTGCTGTGGCGTCGAGGAGGACGACGATCCGGGCAAACGCGCTGCGATAGTGTGTTGCGATGTCGACGAGATCGGCAGTGTCGGCGGCACGCGCAATGATGCCGAGGCCAACGGCGTGCGGCACGGTCTGCGCAGGGACCGCCTCTGCTTGGGCAGGTCGGTAGTCGTGCGGGAAGCGGATCGCGTTTCGAGCGGCGGCGGTCGGTTCGACCTCGAACCGGAACCGCCACGCCGCGTTGCGCAATCCTGCCGGGTCGAGCGTCCAGCGCTCGGCGGGCTCGCGTTCCAGATCGACGACACCGCTTTCGAGCCGTGCGACGATGTCGCGGGCCACTTCGCCGACCTCGCTCACGTCGCGCACCATCAGGCGGCAGTGGCTACACTCGGACCAGTCCTCACGCGGGAGCCAGTCCCAGTTTCTACAGATCGAGCATCGCAATCGCATGGGTCCGGCAACCCGTAGGGCGGGCAAGCGGTTCCCGTGCCGCTCGCCGGCACCGGGCACCCCGTCCGTCCCAACTTACCGCCGTCATCCTGACGAAAGTCAGGATCCAGGGTAACGGGCGCTGCCTTGCTTGGCTCTGGATCCTGACTTTCGTCAGGATGACGGGAGTAGTTTCAATACCCGAGCGTATGCGCCAGCGTCAGCAGCAGCCAGTACAGCCCGCCCGACAACAGCATCGCCACCGGCAGCGTCATCACCCACGCCAGCGCCATATTCATCACCGTGCGCCGCTGCAGCCCGGCACCATTGGCAACGCTCGCACCCGCAACGCCCGACGACAGGATATGCGTGGTCGACACCGGCATGCCGAAGTTCACCGCCAGCAGGATGGTCGACGCCGCGACCAGCTCGGCCGATGCGCCCATCCCATAGGTCAGATGCGTCTTGCCGATCCGCTCGCCCACCGTGACCACGATCCGCTTCCACCCGACCATCGTCCCCAGCCCCAGCGCCAGCGCGACGGTCACCTTCACCCAGGTCGGGATATACCGCGTGCCCTGCTCGAGCCCGCTGTCATAGCTTTTGAGCGTCGTGATCTCCTGCGCGGTGAAGCGACCCTGCGCTGCCTTGTCGGCGGCGATCAGCTTGGTGGTGTCGAGCACGAGATACATGTCGTTGCGCAGGTTCGGCGTCGCCGCGGCGGGTACTTTGCCGAGCGAGCCATAGCCCGCGATCCGGCTCGACACGTCGTCCGACAACGTCGCCAGCGCGCCATAGACCACCGGGTCGGCGACATGCTTGCTCTTCAGCGCCTGCGTGACCTGCGCGCGCGCCGCGCCGACGTCGGCCGGCGCGCCATCGGCATGCGCGCGGTAGGCCGCAGATGCCGCCTGCGCGGTCTGAACGAACGCCGGCGTTGCGCTCTCGGGCATCGTCCGGTTGAGCGCGTAGGCGGTCGGCGCACAACCGATCAGGATGAGCATGATCAGCCCCATCCCCTTCTGCCCGTCGTTGCTGCCATGCGCGAAGCTGACCGCGGTGCACGTGCCGATCAGCAGCGCCCGGATGCCGCGTGGCGGCGGCGTCTGGCCCTCGGGCGCCTCGTACAGCGCCTTGTCGCGGAGGAAGCGCTTCATCACCAGCAGCAGCAACAACGCGCCGACGAACCCGACGATCGGGCTGAACGCGAGCGCCGACAGCACTTTCCAGACCTGCGCCATGTCGACGCCCGACGTGCCGTCCGCACCGCCGTTCATGAGCTGGTTGGCGAGGCCGACGCCGAGGATCGAGCCGATCAGCGCGTGGCTCGACGAATTGGGCAGCCCGACCGCCCAGGTCGCGAGGTTCCACACGATCGCTGCGAGCAGCAGCGCGAAGATCATCGCGAACCCGCCGACGCTGCCGACGTTGAGGATCAGGTCGACCGGCAACAGCGTGACGATCGAATACGCCACCGCGCCCGACGACAGCATAACGCCGAGGAAATTGAAGAACCCCGACCACACGACCGCAAGCGGTGCGGGCATCGAATGCGTGTAGATGACGGTGGCGACCGCGTTGGCGGTATCGTGGAACCCGTTCACGAACTCGAACCCGAGCGCGATCAACAGCGCGAGCGCGAGGAACGCGAACGCCCCGCCCGCCAGGCTCTCGCCGACCTGCGCGGTGTCGAACGCGATGCTGAACCCGGCATAGGCGAGCCCGCCGATCAAGACGGCCAGGAAGATCCACCGCCCCGCCGGATGCAGCGCATGATCGAGCTTGGGACCAGTGCGCGGCGCTGACGCCTTAGTGCTCGAATCAGCCGTCAGCGCGTCGGGTGCGAATGTGGAGGTAGCCATGGAGGTGCAGTCGGCCCTTACGATGACAATCTTATGACAGATGCAGATCAAGCGATGGTCGGGCCTGATTTGGGACGCTCATAACGATCCTCCCCCGCCAGGGGGAGGTGGCGCCGGAGGCGACGGAGGGGGAGGACACGAAACAGGTGTGGTGGCCGCCCCCCTCCGTCTGGCAAGCGCCAGCCACCTCCCCCTTGCGGGGGAGGATCGTTCGGCGCCGCCCCCCTTAACTATTGCGTCAGTTCAGCGCGCAGCACCAATGCTGGCAAGCTGCGTACCGCTACGCCCAAGTAGCGCGGCCATCTTCACACCCGCATCCGTCGCCATTTCCTGACGGCACTGGTTCGCATCGGCGAGCGCATCGAGGCCACCGGTGTGCGGCTGGCACGCGCTGGTGATCGCCGATCGCAGCCGACGCTGGAACGCGGTACGCCCGGCCTCGCTGGTCAGATCGAGCCCGGCATGCGACACGCGCACCGACACCGGCTCGCGGACGGGACTGGCCGATACGCTCGCCGAAAACAGGCACGCGCCAAGGATCGCCGCCGAAGCGACGCTGTTGAAAAGCTTCATGATGATGGTCCTCAAATGGTCCTGCGGTCCGCAAGGCTCTGCCTGCGGGCGACGGTTCCAGTGCGTCGGGAAGCCTTTCTGGGTGCGGCTGCTCCAACGACGAGCCACGTCGCTGTGCATCTTCTAGGCCCGCTTCGTGACGTCCACGCGACGGTTCGGCGACGTTTCAAAGGTTGCCCGATCGCGCCGCGTTCCCTACCTGTTCACCGGTGAACCAGATCGCCCAAACGTCCGCGCCGCAAGCCGAGCCCCCCTATCTCCGCGGCCTCAATCCGCCGCAGCGCGAGGCGGTGCTGACCACCGACGGCCCCGTCCTGATCATCGCCGGCGCCGGCACCGGCAAGACCGCGGCGCTGACCGCACGGCTCGCGCACCTGATCTTCACGAAGAAGGCGTGGCCGTCGGAAATCCTCAGCGTCACCTTCACCAACAAGGCCGCGCGCGAGATGCGCGAACGCGTCGGTCGGCTGGTCGGCGATGCGGTCGAGGGGATGCCGTGGCTCGGCACCTTCCACGCGATCGCCGCGAAGATGCTGCGTCGCCACGCCGAACTGGTCGGGCTGCAATCGAATTTTACCATCCTCGACACCGACGACCAGTTGCGGCTGCTGAAGCAGCTGATCCTTGCGGCGGACATCGACGAGAAGCGTTTCCCGACGCGCAGCCTTGCCGGGCTGATCGACCAGTGGAAGAACAAGGGCCTCGTCCCCGCCGACATCGATGCGGGCGAATCTGAACGCTACGCCAATGGCCGCGGCGGTGAGCTGTACCAGCAATACCAGACCCGGCTGATCGCGCTCAACGCGTGCGATTTCGGCGACCTGCTGCTGCACATGCTCGTGATCCTGAAGACGCACCGCGACGTGCTCGCGCAGTATCAGCAGCGCTTCAAATACATCATGGTCGACGAGTATCAGGACACCAATTCGTCGCAATATCTCTGGCTGCGGCTGCTCGCGCAGGAGCGCAAGAACATCGCCTGCGTCGGTGACGACGACCAGTCGATCTATTCGTGGCGCGGTGCGCAGGTCGAGAACATCCTGAAGTTCGAGCGCGACTTTCCGGGGGCTAAGGTCATCCGGCTGGAGCAGAATTACCGTAGCACGCCGCACATCCTCGGCGCTGCGTCGGGGGTGATCGCCAACAATGGCGGGCGTCTCGGCAAGCAGCTGTGGACCGAGCGCGACGTCGGCGAGAAGGTCAAGGTCATCGGCGTCTGGGATGGCCCCGAGGAGGCGCGCCGTGTCGGGGAGGAGATCGACATCGTCCGCCGCTCCGGCAAGTCGCTCGACGAGGTCGCGATCCTGGTCCGCGCGCAGCACCAGACGCGCGAGTTCGAGGACCGCTTCATCGCGATCGGCATGCCGTACAAGATCGTCGGCGGCTTCCGCTTCTACGAACGCGCCGAAATCCGCGATGCGCTGGCGTATCTCCGCGTGGTCAACCAGCCGGCGGACGACCTCGCCTTCGAACGCATCGTCAACGTCCCAAAACGTGGCCTCGGCGACAAGGCGGTCGCGCGCATCCACCAGCTCGCGCGCGCCACCGGCACCCCGCTGACGACGGCCGCCGCGCGCATCCTCGATACCGACGAACTGACCGGGGCTGCGAAGAAGTCGCTCGGCCGGCTGGTCGGCGACATCGCCCGCTGGCGCGACATGGCGACCAGCCTGCCGCACGCCGAACTCGCGCGGCAATTGCTCGACGAGAGCGGCTACACCGCGATGTACCAGGCCGAGAAGTCGGTCGAGGCGACCGGCCGCCTGGAGAACCTCAGCGAGCTCGTCCGCGCGATGGAGGAATACGACTCGCTCGGTGCGTTCCTCGAACACGTGTCGCTGGTGATGGACAACGAGGGCGGCGCGCAGGATCCGCAGGTCACGATCATGACCATCCACGCCGCCAAGGGCCTCGAATACGACACGGTGTTCCTGGTCGGCTGGGAAGAGGGCTTGTTCCCGTCGCAACGCTCGCTCGACGAAGGTGGCGTAAAGAGCCTCGAGGAGGAACGTCGTCTAGCGTATGTCGCGATCACGCGCGCCCGGCGCCTGGCCGTGATTATCCACGCCGCCAACCGCCGCATCTATGGCCAGTGGAACTCGTCGATCCCGTCACGCTTCGTCGCCGAACTCCCCGCCGAACATATCGACACGGAAACCACGATGTCCGGCGGCGCGAGCCTCTGGCAAGCGAACTGGTCCGATCGCGCCGACCCGTTCGCCGACGTCGCCCGCGGCACCGGGCGAGGCCCCGGTTGGCAACGCGCGTCAGGCACCAGTAGTACCTTCTCCACCAAACCCGCCCGCGTCGTCGAGAGCCGGTCCAGCGCGATCAGCCTCGGCAACAAGGGTCGCGACGACCTGTCGCTCGGCATGCGCGTGTTCCACCAGAAGTTCGGCTACGGCGCGATCGCCGAGATCGAAGGCAACAAGCTGGAGATCGACTTCGAAACGTCCGGCCGCAAACGGGTCATGGACAGCTTCGTCACGATCAACCCATAATTCCCCCTGATTTCCAAAAAAAGGCCCGCCATCACTGACGGGCCCAGTCGGGGGGAACGAGAGACGCTTAGAACTTGATCGTGGTCCCGATCGCAAGGTTCCGGCCGAGCGAGTCGTAGCGCTGCGGGATCGTATTGCTGCGTGCGAGCGCGACGTTGTACGAATCCGGAACGATCGGCGGGTTCTTGTCGAACAGATTGTTCGCAATCAGGCGCAGCGAGAATTGCTTGGCGATCGCGAAGTTGAGTGCGAGATCGAAATAGCTCTGCGGCGAGACGTGATAATAGCTCGTCCGCTCTCGCTCGGGCGTCCCCCCAATCGCCGGATCACCCGAATTGTCCGCGTTGGTCAGCGAGCTGACATAACGCCAGTTGAACGATGCGCTGAAGCCCCGGTCGACCGTCGTGTAGGTCGCGCGCAAGCCATGCGACCATTTCGGAATCAGCTGACCGCAGCCATTGCCATAATAGCCCGCACAGTTACGCGATGGCTGGACCGGGGAGTCCTGACCGCCCGCGAACGTCGTCAGCGATCCGTTGAAGCTCCAGTCGATCTTGCCGATCGTTGCCAGATCCATCGTGTACTGCGCCTGGAAATCATAACCGCGCGCAATCGACTTGTAGAAGTTGGTCGTGCCCTGGCGGATGAACCCAGTGGTCGGGTTGCTGGATGCGGGCGAATACAGCGTGCCGGTGCCCGGGTTGCGGACGATGCCCTGACAGAAGAACGCGTCGCCGTTCGAACGCTGACAGCCATCGGTGTAATAGCTGTAGTCGTTATAGCCGAGCGAGTCGTCGATCTTGATCTTGTAGCGATCGACCGAGAAGACCAGCCCGCGTACGAACCGCGGCTTCACGATCAGGCCGTAGGTCTGCGTGTAGGCGGTTTCCGGATCGGCGGTGAAGCCACCCGAGCGCACCGTACACCCAGTCGCGCCAGTCGATGCGTCACCCGGGCAGATCAGCGTCGGGCTGCCATATAGCGCGTCGGACAGGCCCGTCGCGCGGCAGACGTCGCGTGAGGCGATCGGCGTACCGTAGGTCACACCGCCGCTCGCGTTGGTGGTGACGGTCGGTGCGCAGAAATCGTTGATCGTACCCGAACCGCCGCGTGCAAATTCGACGTTGGTTGCCTGACGGATTTCGGTCACCGTCGGCGCGCGCTGGGCCTTGTTGAACGATGCGCGGAACGTCAGGTCGCTGACGGGCGCGTAGATGCCCTCGATCTTCCAGGTGTTGAACGTGCTCGGGTTGCTGCTGTACTTCGACACGCGGTAGCCGCCGTTTGCCTGCAGCAGGTCGACGAAGCGCTTATGCTCGACGAGCGGCGCCTGCACCTCGATATTGGCTTCCCAGACATCCTGCTTGAGATAGCTGTCGGTACCCCCCAGGCCTGCGCGATACGCCGCGTCGGCGGTCGATTTCAGGGTGTCCTTGCGATATTCCGTCCCCAGCGCGATGGCGACGCCCTGCTCGGCGAACGGCGACTTGATCCCATATTTGCCGAGATCGCCGGTGACGTTGGCTTGCACGTCGTACAATGTGCCCGTCGTTACCGCAGTGCCCTGGTCGTAAAGATAGTCGATCAGTGCTGGGTTGGTGTTGCCCGCGCTGAACGCGTCGAACGGAACGCAGGCGGCGTCCGTCGTGGTGGCGCAGGTCGGTGCGGCGCGCGTGCCGCCGACGTTGATCGAGTTCTGGAGGTTGGTCGCGTTGACGAAGCTCGGCGTGTAGTCCTGATGGTTGCGCGCATAGACGCCACCGAGGTCGTAGGTCCACGCGTCGCCGACCTTGCCGCGAACGCCGCCGGTCAAGCGCACACCGGTATTCAGATAGCGGTCGGGCTGATCGTTGTTATCACCAAGACGATAGCGAAGGTCGATCGGTGCCGTCGCGGCGGTGCCGGCAGCGGTACCGCAGATCGTGGCGGCCTGCGACGCAGACAAGAAGGGATTGTTGCAGTTGACCTGGACGTTGCCGCCCGCGATCGCCGGATAATTGTTGTAGGACTTGTCGCGGAACCAGATACCCGAGGCGTAGAGTTCGGCGTCGGGTGCGATATCCAGGCTGACGAAGCCGCCAGCATTTACCCGCTCGGACGGGCGCTGATACGCATAGTTGCTGAAATAGTTCGACGCGTTGCCAGCGCCCGGACCGAACGGCACGAACGTCCGCGTGCCATTGGGATTGTTGACGAACTGTCCGGTCGCGACGCCCTTGCTGTCCAGTGGCGAAATCAGGCCGCTGGTCGAACTGCTCGGCGTAAGACCACAAGAGAGCGGCGCGTTGAGGCTCGTCTGGGTGAGATAGCAACCGGCGTTCGAACGATCCGACAGCAAGACCGGATCGGTGTGCTTGTAGTTGACGAAGCCGTTGATGCGCAGCGCGCCATCGAACAGCTTCTTGCCCGCGGTCACCGTGATGTCCGCCCGGCCGCCGTCGTTGGTCAGACCACGCGGGCTGCTGAAGCCCGCCGCGCGCGCCAGCGGCGAGACGACCGTGTCCTTGTTGTTGTGGTTGTAGAAATTATAGTTGCCGTCGATCTGAAGGCCTTCGAAATCCTTCTTCAGGACGAAGTTGACGACGCCCGCAACCGCGTCCGATCCATAGACCGACGACGCACCGCCGGTCAGCACGTCGACCCGCTCGAGCAGCGACGGCGGAATGATGCCGACGTCCTGGCCGTTCTGGGTACCGATGCGCTTGCCGTCGATCAGCACCAAGGTGCGCTCGAACCCGAGGCTGCGCAGCTTGATCCGCTGGCGACCGTCGGAATCGTTATACGTCTGCTGGCTGTCGGGTGCGACCTGGGGAAGGCGGTTGAGCACGTCCTCTACATTGACTGCGGCCTGCGCGCGAATGTCCTGTGCGGTGACCGAGGTGATCGGCGCGGCCGAGGTCGAGTTGGGGCGCTGGATGCGCGATCCGGTAACAACGATCGAGTCGTTCGCGCCGCTGTCGGTCGGTCCTACCGCGGTGGTCGCATCGGCCTGGACCTTGGCGTCGGCGGGGGTGGTCGCGCCGGCCTGAGCGGGGGCCGGAACCTGCGCCGGCGTGGCGGGATCGGGAGTCATCTCCTGCGCCGCGCCGGGCAATGCCCACAGCATCAGCGAACCGGTTAGCGCTATCTTCGATACCGAATGACTGAAGTTCATACCCTACCCCTTGTCCCGGATTGCGCGACGTCGCTTGCCCGGCGTGTGGACTGAAGGCTTGATCATATAATTTATGCCGTCAATACCTATACCATACCTTTATGGAACATTTACGACGAGATGTTGCAAATGCGTGACGCCTCTGGCGGACCACGCCACATCGCGATACCGTCGGGATATCACGTGAAATGGGGGCCAATACCGATGACTTCACGCCGTTCACTGCTCGCAAGCCTCGGAACGATTGGGACTTTCTCGCTGGCCGCACCGTTTTCGAGGGCTGCCACCGCGGCCACCGGTGGCCGATCGGGGGCGGTCATCGTGTCGACCTGGGATTTTGGCGCCGCCGCCAATGCCGCGGCGTTCGCGCGACTCGCCGCGGGTGGATCGTTGATCGACGCGGTCGAAGCCGGCGCGATGGTACCGGAAGCCGACCCGACCAATCACAGCGTCGGCTATTCGGGCTATCCCGATCGCGACGGGCATGTGACGCTCGATGCGGTGATCATGGACGATGCCGGCGGCGTCGGCGCGGTCGCGGCGCTGGAGGATACGGTACACGCGATCTCTGTCGCGCGGCGAGTGATGGAGCGAACGCCGCACACTTTCCTGGTCGGCGAAGGCGCAACGCTTTTCGCGCGCGATCAGGGCTTTCCGCAACAGTCTCTGCTGACGCCGGAATCCGAGAAGGCATGGCGGGAATGGCTTAAAACCGCCAAATATCAGCCTGAGGCCAACAGCGAAGTGCGCGGACTCACGCCCGCCCGAACGCCGGCCCGAACGCCAGGCGGCGCGCTGGATCATGACACGATCGGGCTGCTCGCGCGGACGGCAGACGGGCGGATGGCGGGCGCCTGCACGACCTCGGGCATGGCGTTCAAGATGCGCGGGCGGGTCGGCGATTCACCACAGGTCGGCTCGGGATTATACGTCGAGGCCGGCGTCGGCGGCGCGACATCGACCGGGGTCGGCGAGGAGGTCACGCGGGTCGCAGGCTCGGCGCGCGTGGTCGCCTCGATGCGCGGCGGCGCCACGGCGCAGCAGGCGTGCGAAGAGGTGGTCCGCCACATCGCCAAGCTACGCGGCGACGCGATCCGCGGCGTCCAGGTCGGCTTCCTCGCGCTCGACCCCAAGGGCAATGTCGGCGCGTTCTGCCTGCTGCCCGGCTTTACCTATGCCGTGACCGATGCGGCGGGCCGGACGACGGTGCTGAAAGCGGCATCTCTATTCAAGGCGTGACCCGATCGTAGCGACGCCGCTGATCGGACAATACCAATCCAACCGTAACAGGACCGGTCGAGTTTAGTCGCTCGGCTGGTCCTGAAGCGAGAAGATGCGTTCCATGATCGTCCATTTCGGCCCTGCTGGATCGAAGGGGCGCTGGTAGCGGTCCATTTCCGATTCCCACTCTGCGACCCGAAGCTGGACGGCAGGGTCGGCAGCGCGCGGAAAATCGTCCTCGACCTCCGCGATCATCACGAGCCGATCGGCGACCTGCCAGATCTCCATGTCGCGATAGCCCCGGTCGCGTATGTCGCGAACGATCTCGGGCCAGACCGCGCCGGCGGCGTGCCGCTCACGATAGGCGGCGATCAGGGCCGCGTCGTCGACGAGGTCGAGTGCGCTTACGATCCGATATGCCATGTCCGCTTTTCCCTAACCTCATCTGCAGCCTCATCTGGCCGCGTCGCGGGCCCCGGCTACCGCCTCACCATATCGCGGCTCTTCACAAAAGCTACTTTGACTAATAAAACCGATCCAACGCACAACGACGCGCAGGAGATGGAATGAGACTGTCGGGCAAGACCGCGGTGGTGACCGCTGCGGCGCAGGGCATCGGCCGCGCCACCGCCGAACGCTTCCGCGACGAGGGCGCCCGGGTGTTCGCACTCGACCGCGACGGCGCCGCGCTGAAGGCGGTCGAAGGCGTCGAGCATATCGTCGTCGATCTGCTCGATTCCGCCGCCATCGCCGTGCTGCCCGCGACGACCGGCCCGATCGACATCCTCACCAACATCGCCGGCTTCGTCGCGGCGGGCGACATCCTGCAGGGCAGCGACGCGGACTGGGACCTGTCGTTCAACCTGAACGTCCACGCGATGCACCGCATGACGCGTGCGTTCCTGCCCGGCATGCTCGACAAGGGCGCCGGCGCGATCGTCAACATGAGCAGCATCGCGTCGAGCGTGAAGGGCATCCCCAATCGCTATGCTTACGGCGCGTCGAAGGCGGCGGTGGTCGGGCTGACCAAGGCGATTGCCGCCGATTTCGTCGGTCGCGGCATCCGCTGCAACTGCGTATGCCCCGGCACGATCGAGACGCCGTCGCTGCGCGAACGCATCGTCTTGCAGGCAGGGTCGCAGGGTATATCGGTCAGCGAGGCCGACGCCGCGTTCGTCGCGCGCCAGCCGATGGGGCGGCTCGGTCGCGCCGAAGAGATCGCCGCGCTGTTCCTGTATCTTGCCAGCGACGAATCGAGCTTCACCACCGGCGCGGTCCACGTGATCGACGGCGGCTGGGTCAACTAAAGGAATTCCGCATGAAGTTATTGCGTTACGGTCCGCGCGGCCAGGAAAAGCCCGGCATCCTCGATCAGGACGGCGCGATCCGCGCGCTGCCCGCGGACCTCGGCGATATCGCCGGCGAGCTGCTGTCCCCCGAAGGGCTCGCGAAGATCGCCGCGCTCGACGTGGCGACCCTGCCCAAGGTCGACGGTGCGCCGCGGATCGGGCCGTGCGTCACGCGCACCGGCAAGTTCATCTGCATCGGCCTGAACTATTCGGATCACGCCGCCGAGAGTAACATGGCCCTCCCCGCCGAACCCGTCGTGTTCGGCAAATGGACCAGCGCGATCCAGGGGCCGAACGACGATGTCGAGATCCCGCGCGGCTCGGAAAAGACCGACTGGGAGGTCGAGTTGGGCGTCGTCATCGGCACGCCCGGCCGCCACATCGCCAAGGCAGACGCGCTGTCGCATGTCGCCGGCTATTGCGTCGTCCACGACGTGTCCGAGCGCGCGTTCCAGCTCGAGCGTGGCGGCACGTGGGACAAGGGCAAGGGCTGTGACACGTTCGGCCCGATCGGTCCCTGGCTCGTCACCGCCAACGAGGTCGATCCGCAGAACCTGAACCTGTGGCTCGAAGTCGACGGCCATCGCTATCAGGACGGCACCACCGCCAACATGATCTTCGACGTCGCGACGATCGTCTCCTACCTCAGCTATTTCTGCACGCTGGAGGCAGGCGACATCATCTCGACCGGCACGCCCGCCGGCGTCGGTCTCGGCCAGAAGCCGCCGGTATATCTGCGCGCAGGCCAGACCGTACGGCTCGGCATCGAGGGGCTTGGCGAGCAGATTCAGACGATGATCGCCGCCGCATGACGCAAATCACCGGCCTCAGGACGATCGACCTTCGTTTCCCGACCAGCGCGGGGCTCGACGGGTCCGACGCGATGAACCCCGATCCGGATTACTCGGCTGCCTATGTCGTGCTGGACACGGATACGGACGGTCTCGAAGGTCACGGGCTGACCTTCACGATCGGCCGCGGTAACGACATCTGCGTCGCCGCGATCGAGGCGATGCGGCATCTCGTCATTGGGCTCGACCTGGACTGGATCATCGAGAATCCGGGGCGGATGTGGCGGCATCTGACTGGGGACAGCCAGTTGCGCTGGATCGGCCCCGACAAGGGCGCGATCCATCTCGCGACCGGCGCGGTGGTCAACGCGATCTGGGATCTTTGGGCGAAGGCGGTCGGCAAGCCCGTCTGGCGTCTCGTCGCGGACATGAGCCCGGAGGAGTTGGTCCGCACGATCGACTTCCGGTATCTGACCGACGCGATTACGCCTGACCAAGCACTGACGTTGCTCACGAACCGCGCGGCGGGCAAGGCCGAACGGATCGCCGATCTCGAGGCGACGGGCTTCCCCTGCTACACCACGTCGGCGGGCTGGCTCGGCTACCCCGACGACAAGCTGCGGCGGCTCGCGCAGGAGGCGGTCGATGCCGGCTTCGACTATATCAAGCTCAAGGTCGGTCGCGATCTGGAGGACGATATCCGTCGCCTGACGATTGCGCGCGAGGTGCTCGGGCCCGACCGGAAGCTGATGATCGACGCAAACCAGGTGTGGGACGTGCCGCAGGCGATCGAGTGGGTCAACGCGCTGGCGTTTGCGAAGCCGTGGTTCATCGAGGAGCCGACCAGTCCCGACGATATCCTCGGCCACCAGGCGATCCGCGAGGCGATCGGCGAGGTGAAGGTCGCGACCGGCGAGATGTGCCAGAACCGCATCATGTTCAAACAGTTCATGGCGGCGGGTGCGATCGACGTCGTGCAGATCGACAGCTGCCGTCTCGGCGGCGTCAACGAGGTGCTCGCGGTGCTGTTGCTCGCGGCCCGGTACGACCTGCCGGTGTGCCCGCATGCCGGCGGCGTCGGGCTGTGCGAATATGTCCAGCATCTGTCGATGATCGACTATCTCTGCTTCTCCGGGACCAAGGAGGGGCGCGTGATCGAATATGTCGACCATCTGCACGAGCATTTCGTCGACCCCTGCGTGATCCGGGATGCGGCGTACATGCCGCCGACGCTGCCGGGGTATTCGATTCAGATGAAGCCGCAGTCGCTGATCGACTATCGGTTCGCCGGATGAAGCTCGGGCTCGACGGCAAGGTCGTGATCGTCACGGGTGGTGGGGCCGGTATCGGCCTCGCCATCGCGCGGGGGTTGGCCGAGGAAGGCGCGATTCCGGTGATCGTATCCCGGAGCGCACCCGAGGATTTCGCGGCCGAGCACCTGTTCGTCGCGACCGAATTGTCCGACGACGATGCGTGCGCGGCGGCGGTCGAGGCGGCGGTCGCGCGCTATGGCCGGATCGACGGACTGGTGAACAACGCCGGCGCCAACGACAACATCGGCCTCGACAAGACGCCCGCGCAGTTCCGCGCCTCGCTCGACCAGAACCTCGTCCATTATTTCGCGATGGTGCATCACGCGGTGCCGCATCTGCGCAAAAGCCGCGGCGCGATCGTTAACATCTCGTCGAAGACCGCGGTGACTGGCCAAGGCGACACCAGCGCCTATGCCGCCGCCAAGGGTGCGCAACTCGCGCTGACCCGCGAATGGGCGGTCGCGCTGCGCGGCGACGGGATCCGCGTCAACGCGGTGATCCCCGCCGAGGTGATGACGCCGCTGTACCAGCACTGGATCGACAGCTTCGACAATCCGGCGGAAAAGCTCGCCGGCATCGTCGCGCGCATCCCGCTCGGCCACCGGATGACCGAGGATCGCGAGATCGCCGACACGGTGGTCTTCCTGCTCTCCGACCGGGCAAGCCACACGACTGGGCAATGGCTCTATGTCGATGGCGGCTACACCCATCTCGACCGCGCGATAGACTGACGAACAAAAACATAATCAGGAGTGGATCATGAGCGGAACGACCGCCGACAGGAAATATGTGCCGGCGATCGTGCTGACCGTCGCGCTGTTCTTCCTCTGGGGGATGGCGAACAACCTCAACGACATCCTGATCGCGCAGTTCAAGAAGGCGTTCACGCTCTCCGATTTCCAGACGAGCTTCGTCCAGCAGGCCTTCTACATGGGCTATTTTCTGCTCGCGGTGCCGGCCGCGCTGGTGACGCGGGCGAAGGGCTACAAGACCGCGATCGTCACCGGTCTCGTCCTGTATGCCGCGGGTGCGCTGCTCTTCTATCCAGCCGCGCATTACGGCGAGTATCTGTATTTCCTCGCCGCGCTGTTCGTGATCGCGTGCGGGCTGGCGTTCCTCGAGACGTCGGCGAACCCGCTGATGACCGAGCTCGGCGACCCGAAGACCGCAGCCAAGCGGTTGAACTGGGCGCAGGCGGCGAACCCGGTCGGGACGGTCGCGGGCGTGCTGATCGGCAAGTATTTCATCCTGTCGGCGATCGTCCATGACGAGGCGACGGTGGCGGCGATGAGCCCGGCGGCGCGCGAGGCGTTCTATCGCAGCGAAGTCGTCGCGGTGCAGACGCCGTATCTGGTGATCGGGCTGGTCGTGCTGCTGTTCGCGGTCGCCGCCGCGGTGATCCGCTTTCCCGAACACCGCGCGGAAGAGACCGTCGGCGCGCCGTCGCGGTTCGTCGACGTGTTCCGTCACCCGCGCCTGATCTTCGCGACGGTGACGCAGTTCTTCTACGTCGGCGCGCAGGTGGGGATGTGGAGCTACACCATCCGTTATGCACAGGCGAATGTCCCCGGCATGGCCGAGCACGACGCGGCGGATTATCTGTTCGCCAGCCTCGTGCTGTTCGGGATCGGCCGGTTCGCCGGGACCGCGCTGATGGGCCGGATCGCGCCCCCTCGCCTGCTCGCGATCTGCGCGGTGGTGAGTGCCGTGCTGGCGGGCGTCGCGGGGATCGTCGGCGGGCAGGTCGGGCTGTACGCGCTGGTGCTGGCCAGCCTGTTCATGTCGATCCAGTTCCCCACGATCTTCGCGCTCGGCATGGACGGACTGGGGCCGCTCCGTCGCGCGGGAGCCTCGCTGATCATCATGGCGATCATCGGTGGCGCGGTGCTGACCGGGCTGATGGGGCATATCTCCGATCTCGCCGGGATCGATACCGCGATGCTGGTCCCGGCGGCGTGTTTCTTGGTGGTGCTGGCGTTTGCGGTGAAGGCCGGGCGGACGGTGTCGGGGGATGTCGTGCAGCCGACGATCCACTGAGCACGGGAGCATCACAGGGCGAAGACAGTTGGCAGGACCTCGCCATTAACCACCACCCCGGCGGAGGCCGGGGCCCAATTGGAGAGGTCGTCGTAACGTAGCGCGGTCCCCCGTTACCCCCGTCCCCCAATTGGGCCCCGGCCTCCGCCGGGGTGGTTGCCTTGTTTGGCGTGCGTCAGCGCGAAGCGAGCCTTAGAAGGCCTCCTCTTAGACCAGAATACCCCGGTCGATCTCCGCAATCGACCGCACCCCCGTTAGCGCCATCGCCACGCGCATCTCGCGCTCGATCAGCGTCAGCAATTGCGCAACCCCCGCTTCGCCACGCGCCGCCAGCGCATAAAGCCAGGCGCGACCCAACAAAACGCCATCCGCCCCCAGCGCCAGCATCCGCACCACGTCGAGACCCGAGCGCACCCCAGAGTCGGCCAGCACCGTCAGCTGCCCCTTCACCGCCTCCGCGATCGCCGGCAGCGCCGCCGCGCTCGACAACACGCCGTCGAGTTGTCTTCCACCATGGTTCGAGACGACGATCCCGTCCGCACCGATCGCCGCCGCCTCGCGCGCATCGTCGGGATCGAGGATACCCTTGATGATCAGCGAACCGTCCCAGCCTTCGCGGATCCACTCCAGGTCCTTCCACGCGATCGACGGATCGAAATTGCTGCCGAGCCAGCCCATGTAATCGTTCAGCCCGCTCGCCTTGCCCAGCACCGGCTCCAGATTGCCGAGCTGGTGCGGCCGGCCGTGCAAGCCCACGTCCCACGCCCAGCCGGGCCGCCCCATCGCCTGCAACATCCGCCGCAGCGGCGCGCGCGGCCCCGACATTCCCGAATGCTGGTCGCGGTAGCGCGCGCCGGGCACCGGCATGTCGACCGTGAATACCAGCGCCTTCGCGCCTTCCGCCTTCGCGGTCGCCAGCAGGTCGCGCATGAACGCCCGGTCGCGAATGACATAGAGCTGGAACCAGGTCGGCCCGGTCGGCGCCGCTTTCACCACCTCGCCGAGCGAGCACAGCGACACCGTCGACAGGCAGAACGGCACGCCCGCAGCATGCGCAGCGCGCGCCGCCTGAGTCTCGCCGCGGCGGTGGTACATGCCCGCGATCCCGACCGGCCCGAGCCCGACCGGCAACGCCTGATGCTGGCCGAACAACGTCGTCGACAGATCGAGGTCGGACACGTCGCGCAACACCCGCTGGCGCAGCGCGATCCCGGCCAAGTCGCTCACGTTGCGCGCCAGCGTCGCCTCCGCATAGGAACCGCCATCGGCATAGTCGAACAGGAACCGCGGCAAGCGTTTGCGCGCAGCCTCGCGGAAGTCGAGCGTCGAGGCGATCGTCATGCGGCGTCTCCCATATATCCGCATCGATCCCGAACCGCGGCGTACGAGCGTGCCCTAGCAAGCCACCACCACGGCGAGCAACTTTCAGATATGAAAGATAGCTGTATCGACGCGCCGCGCTTGCGGCATAAGGTTCGCGTCCGCAACCACGATCGCCCCGCCATGCCCCCTACCCCGCAGTCGCCCAACCCGAATACCGTCCCGGACACCGATAGCGCAGCCCCGCGCGTCTATTCCGCACCGGCGCTGGAGAAGGCGATCGACATCATCGAACTGCTCGCGCGCGAGCCGAGCGGGCTCACGGTCAGCGACATCGCGACCCGCCTGTCGCGGTCGATCAGCGAGCTGTTCCGCGTGATCGTCGTGCTCGATCGGCGCGGGTGGCTGCACAAGGATCCCGCGAGCGACCGCTACCGCGTGACCTACAAGCTGCTCGAAACCGCCCACCGCGCGACCCCGGCGCAGGAACTGACGCATGTCGCAGCGCCGCTGATGCACGCTCTGGCGGCGACCGCGATGCAGTCCTGCCATCTCGTCGTGCGCAACGGCACGAGCGGCCTGATCGTGCTGCGGCAGGAAAGCCCCGGCCCGACCGGGTTCGCCGTCCGGCTGGGCACCAGCATCGCGCTCGCGACGAACTGCTCGGGCCACGTCCTGCTCGCGTTCATGGGCGACGACGCACGAACCGCGATCCTCGACGAGACGACGGACGCCGCGACCCGAGCGAGCCTCGACCCGCATCTCGCCGCGATCCGCGACCGCGGCCATGAATGGAGCACGAGCAATCGCATGGCGGGCGTCTCCGACATGAGCTGCCCGATCTTCGGCTATGACGGGCACGTGGTCGCGGCCCTGACGATCCCGTTCCTTGAAGTGATCGACGAAACCCCGCACATATCGGCCGACGACGCGTTGATCGCGTTGAAACGGACCGCCACCGCAATCTCGCAAGCGTTAGGCTGGTCCGATCCGCAGATGGCGCCGATCACCCCCAGCCTGTCGGTCGCCGCTCCCGGCAGACGCAAACGAACGGTCTCACTGCCAACCGAACGCTAGCTCGGAGGTTTGACGTGGTAGATGACCAACATTGCCGCACCACGTTGCGCCGTGGCTTCCATGTGGCGTCGAACGTCGGTTTGAATTATGGAGCGGGTGAAGGGAATCGAACCCTCGTCACTTGCTTGGGAAGCAAAAGCTCTACCATTGAGCTACACCCGCGAACGGCGATCTCCGCCTGCCGGTCCGGGTCGTATCCCGGCTCTCGATGGTCGGCCGAGTGCCACAGTCCTTGCGGCGACGTCAACGCAAAATCGTCGCCAATCTCGCTTGTCAGACCGACTAGCCGCGCAACCCGATCACCTGCGACCGCTCGCTCTCGGGCACGAGTCCCTCCAGCACCGCCCAGAACCCCGATACTGCGTTCTGCCCCGCGCTCGCATAGGCCGCCGCCATCTGGATTCGCGCCGCCTCGAACAGTTCGCGCTCCATCGTCGAACCCTCCGCGGTCAACCGCAGCAATCGTTGCCGGCGATCGCGTTCGCCAGGCCGCGTCTCGACCAGCTTGCGATCCGCCAGTTCGTTCAGCACGCGGCCGAGCGACTGCTTGGTGATCGCCAACAGCGACAGAAGTTCGCTGACCGTCATGTCGGGCTTTCGCGCGATGAAATACAGCGCACGGTGGTGGGCGCGCCCCAGCCCTTCCTCGGCAAGCCCCTGGTCGATCGATCGGGTCAGGTGGCTATAGCCGAAGTACAGGAGCTCCATGCCGCGGCGAAGCTCGGGTTCGCGGAGGAACAGGGGTGAGGCAGGCGACGCTGTGGCAGACATGTTGACCGGTTTAGACATCGCCCGTAGTCGTCGGCAACCCGCCACGAGAGAGATTTTCGATGTCCGCTCCAGCTTTTACCTCGCCTTCCGCCTTTCGGCATGAACCGAACGCGACGCCGGTCGAGGCGAACGAGCGCGCGAAACGCCTGATCGATCCTGGTTTTGGACGAGTCTTCACCGATCACATGGCGATGATCCGCTACAGCGAGACCGAAGGTTGGCACGACGCACGGATCACCGCGCGCGCGCCGCTGACGATCGATCCGGCGTCGTCCGTGCTGCATTACGCGCAGGAGATCTTCGAGGGGATGAAGGCGTATCGACTCGCCGATGGCGGCACCGCGCTGTTCCGTCCCGAGGCGAACGCGCGCCGCTTTCAGGATTCGGCGCGGCGCCTGGCGATGCCCGAACTGCCCGAAGAGCTATTTCTTGAATCGGTCGAACGTCTCGTCAAGACCGATGCGAACTGGATTCCGGAGAGCGATGGCGGCGCGCTGTACCTGCGCCCGTTCATGTTCGCGAGCGAAGTGTTCCTCGGTGTGAAGCCATCCGCCGAATATCTCTACATGGTGCTCGCCTCATCGGTTGGCGCGTATTTCAAGGGCGGCGCCCCGACCGTGTCGATCTGGGTGAGCCAGCAATATACGCGCGCCGCGCAGGGCGGCACCGGAGCAGCGAAGTGCGGCGGCAACTACGCAGCCAGCCTGCTTGCGCAGTCCGAAGCGATCCGCAACGGCTGCGACCAGGTCGTCTTCCTCGATGCGGCCGAGCGTCGCTGGGTCGAGGAACTCGGCGGCATGAACATCTTCTTCGTATTCGACGACGGCAGCATGGCGACCCCCGCGCTCACCGGTACGATCCTGCCCGGCATCACGAGAGACTCGATCCTGACGCTCGCCCGCGCTCAGGGCATTGAGGTTCGTGAAGAGGGGTACACGATCGACCAGTGGCGTGCCGACGCCGCCAGTGGCCGGCTGGTCGAGGCGTTCGCCTGCGGCACCGCCGCGGTGGTGACGCCGATCGGTACGGTGGCGAGCCCCGAGGGCCGCTTCACGATCGGTGACGGCGCTCCGGGTGCGCTGACGATGCGGATGCGCGATGCGCTCGTGTCTATCCAGCGCGGCACTGCGCCCGACGAGAACAACTGGTTGCACCATCTCGCCGATTGACGTTCGGAAGGGCTTTTCACACGCCGCTGCCCCGCTATAAGGCCGCCTCTGTTGGGGCGTCGCCAAGTGGTAAGGCAGCGGCTTTTGATGCCGCCATGCGCAGGTTCGAACCCTGCCGCCCCAGCCAAACTTCCTAAAATCGATTCAGCGCGCTGCGGCAGCCATCTCGGCGTTGCGGCGTTTGGACGCGGCCAGCGTCGCGGTGAGCAGCGTGACCAGCGCGTCGTCGCGGTCGAGGACGTTCATACCTTCGCGGGTCGACCCGCCTGGGCTGGCCACGCGGTCTGCGAGCACGGCGGGTGATACGTCCGCGTCGGCCGCCATGATCGCGGAGCCCTCCAGCGTGGCGATGGCGAGACGCGCGGCCTGATCCGCGGGCAATCCCAGAGCGGCGCCCGCCTTGGCGAGTGCATCGGCGAAGCGGAACACGAAGCCCGGACCACATCCGGCGAGCGCCGTAACCGCGTCGAAATGCGCTTCGTCGGCGATCCACTCATAGTGCCCGAGGGGGGCCGCGAACGCTTCTGCCATTGCGATCGCCGCCGCGGGCGCGCCGAGCGTGTAGAGCGAGGTCACACCCTTGCCGATCGCGACCGGGAGGTTGGGCATCGCGCGGACGATTGTGTCAGCCGCGAACCGCTTGGTAAGCGAAGAGTGGTCGACACCTGCGAGGATCGACAGCATCAGCTTCGGTGCACCCTTCATCGGCGTCAGCAACGCCTGTGCTGCATCGATCTGCTGCGGCTTGAGCGCCAGCATCAAGGTTGCGGGAGCCTCCTCGTCGGGCAGTGCGGACAGCGAGCGGACACCCTCGGGGGCGCCCTTCCTGCTCCGCGTGATCACCGTCACCATCGCCGGATCGAGCCCTGCGGCGATCCAGCGGCGCAGCATCGCGCCGCCCATGTTGCCGCAGCCGATGAGCCATAGCGGGCCTGCGGGAAAACTCACGCCTCGCCGTGCGTTTCGATCAATGCGGCCGCCAGCGCATCCTTGGGGCTCTTGCCGCCCCACAACACGAACTGAAACACGGGGTAAAAGCGCTCGCATTCCTCGATCGCCGATTCGACCAGCAGTTCGGCCGCCTCCAGCGACATCGTCCCGTCATCGCCGCCGTCGACCATTGCCGCGTGCCGGAACAACAATATGCCGCTCGACGACCATAGCTCGAAATGGCCGATCCAGAGCTGCTCGTTGACCAGCCCGATCGTCTCGTACACCGCCTGGCGCCGCTCGTCGGGTACCTTGATGTCGGGAAAAGCGAGGAATTGCAGGACGCTATCGTCCTCACGCCACAGCGCGCGAAGTTCGTACGTCGTCCAGCTACCCTTTACGGTCGCAACGATCTCATCCTCGTGACGCTCGTGCTCCCAGCCATGCGCGGCATAGTAGCTCTCGAGCATGTCGATCGGGGCGGCGTCTTCGTGGTCGTGGTCTACTTGGTCGAGCATCATAGGGTCCTGGCGGTCCTTATCGCACGACAAAGGGTGCCGAGGCAAAAACGCCACGGCAACCCCATCGAACCCGTTTCTGCGGAAAACTGTGGAAAAGTCAGTCGACCGACGCCCCGGACGGCGCATTTACTGTGGATTGCGTCGCGAACTTGGCCTCGAGCGCGTCGAGCCGTGCCTTGAGCACGTCGTTTTCGTCGCGGGCTGCGGCGGCCATTGCCTTGACCGCATCGAACTCTTCGCGGCTGACGAAATCGAGCCCGCCAAGCCATTCGCGGGCCCGTTCCCGCGCGCCAGACCCGGCTTCGCGACCGACGCCCGCAAGCGTACCGGCCGCACCGTTCAAGACCTTGACGATATCGTCGAACACGCGGTTTTCGGACTGCATTGCTTCAAATTCCCGTAAGATCAGTTCGTCACAGCATTTGGGACGTATGGCTTGCGGGTGCAAGTGTCTCGGCGCCGGGGTTCATCTGCCCGATGCTGAACGCGAGCACGCCAGCAAAACTGATCCACACCATATAGGGCAGCATCAGCCATGCCGCGGCAGGGCGAATGCGCGCGAACACGAACGTGGCTGCAATCGACAACGCCAGCATCGCGATGATCACGAAGACCGACAGGCTGATCCTGTGCGCGCCGAAGAAGATCGGCGTCCAGGCGAGGTTGAGCGCGAACTGGCTGACGAACAGTGCGACGGCTAGCCCCCGCAACCGTGCACCACGTGCGTTGAGGATCATCGCGAGCGCGATCCCGATCAGGATATAGAGCGTCGTCCAGACGACGGGGAAGACCCAGCCCGGCGGGTTCAGCGCGGGCTTGGCGAGCGCCATGTACCAGGCGTTGTCGCTGCCGACGCTGACCGATTGGCCGGAGGCAAAACCGAGCATCAGGATCAGGGGCACGGTCACGACCGCCCAGCGGAGGAACGACATCCTCAACTGACCCTTCGAAGCGATACCGCCCACACAAATCCTTCCGCCTCTACGCGCGCTCGTCCTGGCGCGCATTTTGCGATCGGTAAACCGTGCTCCGGCAGGAATCGTTCCGCTAGTGGTTCATTCCGGTACGGCGGGTAGCGGTCAGGCGGGGATCAACACCTTCCTCCGTCATCCTGACTTTCGTCAGGATGACGGGAGATTTTGGGTCTGCTCTGGAGATCCAACGTCGTGCATCGCGGCAATCAGGAATTCAACGTTACCCTCGGGGCCGGTGATCGGGCTCTCGACGACGCCCTCGACATGCCAGCCCTGCCCGGTCAGCCATGCCGCGACCTCGTCGCAGACGCGCTGGTGGATCGCGGAGTCGCGAACGACACCACCCTTCCCCACTTCCTCGCGCCCCGCCTCGAACTGCGGTTTCACCAGCGCCATCAGCCTTGCATCGGACTTGGCGAAGGACATCGGTCGTTCGAGTACCTTGGCGAGCCCAATGAAGCTTGCGTCGCATACGATCAGGTCGATCGGTTCGGGAATATGCGCGGGGGTGAGAATGCGGGCGCTGGTCTGTTCGTGGACGATGACGCGGTCGTCCTGGCGTAGCGACCAAGCGAGCTGGTTGGTGCCGCTGTCGACTGCGTATACCTTCGTTGCGCCATTCTTGAGCATGACGTCGGTAAAACCGCCGGTAGAGGAGCCTACGTCGATCGCGACCGCGTCGGTCACGTCCCAGCCGAAATGTGCGAGGCCGTGTGCGAGCTTGATCCCGCCGCGCGAGACCCAGGGGTGATCGCGGCCGCGAACGTCCAGCAGCACGTCGTCGGGGAGCGTCTGACCGGGCTTGTCGACCTTCTTGGTCCCCGCGAACACGAGGCCCGCCATGATCAGCGCCTGCGCGCGCGTCCGCGACTCGACGAGGCCTCTGTCGACCAGCATCTGGTCTGCCCGTATCTTTACCATGCGCGCAACTTTCCCATGTCCTGCCTATCGCCCCCCGATCCGATCGCCGCAAGCTGCCTTCCTTTCGCCGCAATGCTATTGCCTACCGATCAAGTAGGATTACGTTGAGGCTTGGGAAGCGTGATCAGCCGGCGTCCCCTAGAGCGTCCATCCGGTCACGCTTTCCACCCCGAACGGGCCACCCCGAAACGGGGCCTTGGAGAAGGAGAAGCGCTGTGGGTAGTTTCGCACCGTATGATTCCGTCCAGCCGACCATCCTGACCGTGCCGGGTCTCGGCGGTTCCGGCCCCTCGCATTGGCAGACACTATGGGAGGACGCGCGGCCCGACACGGTGCGCGTCGAGCTCGGGATGTGGAACACGCCGCACCGCAACGCCTGGGTGACCCGACTCGACGAGGCGATCCGCCGCGCGGATGCCCCGGTGATCCTCGCCGCGCACAGCCTCGGCTGCCTCGCGGTGGCATGGTGGGCCGAACTCAGCCCGCAGCCTTATGGATGGCCGGTAGCGGGCGCGTTGCTGGTGGCGCCGGCGGATGTCGATCGTGGCGGTGCGCAGGCGGAGTTGAAGGGCTTTTCGCCGACGCCGCGCACGCCGCTGCCGTTCCCGTCGATCGTGGTGGCGAGCAGCGACGACCCTTGGGTCACGCCGCAGCGCGCGCACAGCATGGCGGCGGACTGGGGCAGCCACTTCGTCGACGCGGGGCCGCAGGGGCATCTCAATGCGGCGAGCGGGATTGACTGGTGGCGCGAGGGGCAGGATCTGCTGGAGCGGGTGATCGCGGCGAGTGGCGATGGCCGGGGGCAGGCTCTGCCGCCCAGCAAAGCGCGCTCGATCCTTGCGGTGAGTGCCACGGACGCCGCGCAGACGCATTATCTGGGTGGGTGAAGGCACCCGCCAAACGATACACCACCCCGGCGAAGGCCGGGGCCCAATTGGTGAGGTCGTAGTAACGGGGGACCGCGCTTCGTTATCAACGCTTGCCAATTGGGCCCCGGCCTCCGCCGGGGTGGTGCCTGCCCACAAAGCCAGCTTAAGGAATCCGCGTACCGTCCTGATCGAACAGTTCGGGATTCGCCGCCTGCTCAGCCTTCGCGGCTGCCAGACCACCCCGCATCCGCCGCCACATCGCAATATTCAACGACGCCATCACGATCACCGCCAACGCGATGATCACGAGACCCTTGGTCGGCCCGGTCATGCGCGCGCTTCGGCAACCCCGCGCGAATTGTGGCGGAGCGCCTTGAGGACGGTGTCGACCAGCGCAGTCGCATCGAGACCAGCTTCGGCATATTGGACTTCGGGCTTGTCCTGATCCTGGTAGACATCAGGCAGGCGCAGCGTGCGGAGCTTGAGGCCGCCGTCTATCAGCCCCTCGTCCGAGGCCATCGTCAGGACATGCGCGCCGAAGCCGCCGACCGAATTCTCCTCGATCGTCACAGCGACCTCGTGCGTGGTCAGCAGCTTGCGGATCAGGTCGACATCGAGCGGCTTGGCAAAGCGGAGATCGGCGACCGTGGTCGACAGACCCTTGGCCTCGAGAATCTCGGCGGCCTTGAGAGCTTCCTCGAGACGCGTGCCGAGCGACAGAATCGCGACGGTCTTGCCCTCCCGCACGACGCGACCCTTGCCGATTTCCAGCAACTCCGGGGTCTCGGGCAGCGCGACGCCAGTGCCGTTGCCGCGCGGATAGCGCAGCGCGATCGGGCCGGAGTCGTACTGCGCCGCGGTGTGCGTCATGTGGACGAGTTCGGCCTCATCCGCCGCCGCCATCACGACGAAGTTGGGCAGCGTCGCGAGGTACGTGACGTCGAACGATCCCGCATGCGTCGCACCGTCCGCACCGACCAGCCCCGCGCGGTCGATCGCGAAACGGACCGGCAGGTTCTGGATCGCGACGTCGTGGACGACTTGGTCGTAGGCGCGCTGGAGGAACGTCGAATAGATCGCGCAGAACGGGCGCATCCCCTGCGCGGCAAGCCCGGCCGCGAAGGTGACGCCGTGCTGCTCGGCGATACCGACGTCGAAGAACCGGTCGGGATACGCCTTGGCGAACGCGTCGAGCCCGGTGCCCGACGGCATCGCCGCGGTGATCGCGCAGATCCGCGGGTCCTTCGCGGCCTCGGCGACGAGCTGCGCGCCGAACACGTTCTGGTATTGCGGCGGCCCCGGCGGCGCCTTGGTCTGCACGCCGGAGATCACGTCGAACTTCTGGACGCCGTGATACTTGTCCGCGGCGGCCTCGGCGGGGCCGTAGCCCTTGCCCTTCTTCGTGACGACGTGGACGAGGATCGGGCCCTCCTCCGCATCGCGGACATTCTCAAGCACCGGGATCAGGTGTTCGAGGTTATGCCCATCGATCGGGCCGACATAATAGAAGCCGAGTTCCTCGAACAACGTGCCGCCCATCGTCATGCCGCGCGCGAACTCATCGGTCTTGCGCATGCCGCTGGCGATCGGTCGTGGCAGCCGCTTGGCGAGTTTCCGAGCGAGATCGCGGAACCCAAGGAACTCGCGACTCGACACGATTCGGCTGAGATACGCCGACAGTCCTCCAACGGGAGGCGCGATCGACATGTCATTGTCGTTGAGGATCACGACCAGCCGATTGCCCGCCTGCGCGGCGTTGTTCATCGCCTCGTACGCCATGCCCGCCGACATCGCGCCGTCACCGATCACCGCGATGCCCTTGCCGGGGGTGCCCGCAATCTTGTTGGCGATCGCAAAGCCCAGCGCCGCCGAGATCGAGGTCGAGGAATGCGCCGCGCCGAACGGATCGTATTCGCTCTCGCTACGCTTGGTGAAGCCACTGAGCCCCCCGCCCTGGCGGAGCGTGCGGATCCGATCGCGGCGTCCGGTGAGGATCTTGTGGGGATAACACTGGTGACCGACGTCCCACACAAGCCGATCGCGGGGGGTGTCGAAGACATAGTGGATCGCGGTGGTCAGCTCGACCACGCCGAGGCCCGAGCCGAGATGCCCGCCGGTGGTGCCGACCGCGGAAATCGTCTCGGTACGCAGTTCGTCGGCAAGTTGGCGGAGCTGGTCCGGGCGCAACTTGCGGAGGTCGTCGGGCGTCGAAACGGTGTCGAGCAGCGGTGTCGAGGGAAGGTCGGCCATCGGACGGGCTTAATGCAGCGCGCGTATCGTGTCGATTGTTACCGTGTCCTACGCTAGCATTCGCACTGGAATCGCTCGGGAAGTGCACAAATATGAACTTTACGCACCGTGTTGCCGGTGAGGCGGACATCCCGGCGATCGCCGCGCTGATGGCACGCGCGATCGGCGCGTTGCAGGGTGACTTCCTCACGTCGGCACAGGTCGAGGCGAGCCGCGCGGTGATGGGGCTCGATACGCAACTGATCGCGGACGGGACGTATCTGCTGGTCGAGGCGGCGGACGGGCGGCTGGCCGGGTGTGGCGGGTGGAGCAGGCGGGCGACGCTCTATGGTGGCGATCACAGTACGGCGTTGCGGGATGCGGCGTTGCTCGACCCGGCGCGCGACGCGGCGCGGATCCGAGCGATGTATACCGACCCGGATTTTACGCGGCGGGGTGTCGGGCGGTTGGTGCTGTCGGTTTGCGAGGCCGCCGCGCGAAAGGCGGGGTTTGTGCGAGCGGAGATGATGGCGACGCTGGCAGGGGAGCCGCTGTACCGGGCTTGCGGGTATCTGCCGATCGAGCGGATCGAGACGCCGGGGGACGTGCCGGTGCCGATGATCCGGATGGGGAAGAGTTTGGAGTAACGCTGATCCTCCCCCGCCAGGGGGAGGTGGCGCCGAAGGCGACGGAGGGGGAGGACACGGAACAGAGGTTGCCCCTCTCCCCTCCGTCTGGCTAGCGCCAGCCACCTCCCCCTGGCGGGGAGGATCGATGGGTTTGGCCTAGTCGGGCGGGCTACTTCGCCTCGCACTCCGCGCAACGACCGCGGACTTCGATGACCGGGCGGACCGGGGAGAAGCCAGCCGCCTCCGCCGCGTTGCGGACACCCTTGGTGATTGTGTCGTTATCGAGATGCGTGGTCTGGCCGCACGAGTCGCAGACCAGGAAGATGCAGTCGTGCAGGCAATCGGGGTGCGCGTTGGCGACGTACGCGTTAGCGCTTTCGACTCGCCGCGCGAGGTTCGCGCCGACGAACAAGTCGAGGATGCGGTACACGCTATTCGCGGCAA
Source organism: Pseudomonadota bacterium (assembly GCA_040388215.1). GTDB lineage: Bacteria > Pseudomonadota > Alphaproteobacteria > Sphingomonadales > Sphingomonadaceae > Sphingomonas. Next base: position 30,679 of record JAZKCH010000022.1, read on the forward strand.
CCCGGCGGCCTTCGGATTTCGAGACGGCTTCGGCGATGTCGTAGGCCGACGCCGGCTTCTCGAAGCTGGCCAGCGCCGCGAACACGCTGGCGCGCATCGTCGTCCATTGCTCGCCGGCCTTTTCGAGCGTCGATTGTGCTGCGACGGTGAGCTCGGCGCCTTGCGGTTCGGTGTGGGTGTGAGCGTGCGCCATGCTGGAGGAAGTAGGATGCCGGAAGGGTTCCAGCAACCCGGTCAGCTTTCGGCGCGGCGGTTGAGATCGTGGCCGAATGCGAGCAGGCCGACGCCGACGATCGTCCACAACGTCTCGCCGCCGCCGCTATCGTGCGGCAGCGTCATCGCGCCCGCCATGATGCCGAGCCCGAGCGCGCCCATCGCGGCGGGCATCATATAGCCGTGGTGGAGCACGCCGCGGCCGAGCGCCAATGCGCCGAGACCGATCGCGATCGTCAGGCCGACCTCGTGGAAGATCGGATCGAGCAGGAACCCGCCTGCGGTCGACATCAGCGCGACGAGTACCGAGGTGGCCAGGCAATGCACCATGCACAGACCCGACAGCCCGATCGCATAGCGATCGAGACCGGCGAAGCGGTGGGTATGGGTGGCCGAGGGCGTCATCGTTCAGCGGATATAGCGGGAAGATTGAAAGGATACAACATTACATTGCAGATTTTGGGGTGTGAGTTGGAAGGTTTTTGAGGTTCACCCCCTCCTCCTTGTTCTCCCGCGAAGGCGGGAGTCCAGTCTGGGCTCCCGCCTTCGCGGGAGAACAAGGAGGAGTGAGTGCTGCGGTGGTCCAGCAACATGAAGCAATGCCTCACCATGAAGGAATGGCGCCGGGCTGCGCAAAGGACTATCTCACCGCCATGCTTCAGCCCAGCGCCGCCTTTCTCACCAAAGCCCGTCCTCGTGCGGTCGCCCTGTGGCTGTATACGGTCGCGGGCCTGATCGTCGCGATGGTGGTCATCGGCGGGATCACGCGATTGACCGAGTCGGGGCTGTCGATCACGCAGTGGAAGCCGATCAGCGGGATCATCCCGCCGCTCAACGACGCGCAGTGGCAAGCGGAATTCGCCGCCTACAAGCGCATCCCCGAATACGCCGCCTTCAACGCCGACATGACCGTGTCCGGGTTCAAGGCGATCTTCTTCTGGGAATATCTCCACCGGTTGTGGGGCCGCGTGATCGGGCTGGTCTTCGCGGTGCCGCTGATCTGGTTCGCGGTGCGCAAGCGGATCCCGGTCGGCTATGGCTGGCGGCTGTCGGCTTTGCTCGCGCTTGGCGCGTTTCAGGGCGCGATCGGCTGGTGGATGGTTGCCTCTGGCTTGTCCGTCCGCACCGATGTCAGCCATATCCGACTCGCCGTCCACCTGCTGACCGCGTTGACGATCCTCGCGGGGATCGTGTGGACCGCGCTCGACCTGATGGCATTGCACCGCAATCCGCTCGCCGCCCCTGCCCGCCTCGCGCCCGTTGCGATCCTCGCGCTGGCGTTGCTGTTCGTCCAACTCGTCTATGGCGCGTTCACCGCCGGGCTCGACGCGGGATACGCGTTCGCAAGCTGGCCGCTGATGGGCGACGGGCTGTTCCCGGCCGACGTGCCGATGGTGAGCCCCGCCTGGAGCAATGCGGTCGACAACCCGATCGTCGTGCAGTTCATCCACCGCTGGTTCGCGTTCGCCGCCGCCGCCGGACTGATCTGGCTGGCCATCAAGGCGACCAAGACCGGCAGCAGCGCAGGGTTCTTCGTCGTCGGGCTCGTCACGCTTCAGATCATGCTGGGCATTGCGACGCTGATGACCGGCGTGCAGATCGACGTCGCAGTCGCGCACCAGGGCAATGCCGCGCTGCTGCTGATCGCGGCGATGTTCGCCGCCCACGCTGTCGGCACAACACCCCGCATGAAACAACGGGTATAATAATACCCGTCAGGAAACCGGCGGAAAGCTTGACTTGAAGCCCCCCTTTCAGCATTAGGCCGGCATTCGCGCTGCGGGGCCTCCCCTTGGTGCGCTTGCATTCAATCTGGAAGGTCTAACGCCCATGAAGGCGCTCATGAAGACCACCAAGTCGGCGAAGCCGGCTGAGGTGGAGAAGCAGTGGCATATCGTCGACGCGGAAGGTCTCGTCGTCGGTCGTGCCGCATCGATCATCGCCAACGTCCTGCGCGGCAAGCACAAGGTGTCGTTCACCCCGCACGTCGATTGCGGTGACAACGTCGTCGTGATCAACGCCGACAAGATTCGCTTCACCGGCAACAAGGCCGCGAAGAAGATCTATTACAAGCACACCGGTTATGCCGGCGGCATCAAGGGCATCACTGCCGCCAAGGTCCTCGACGGCCGCTTCCCGGAGCGCGTTCTCGAAAAGGCTGTCGAGCGCATGATTCCGCGTGGGCCCCTGGGTCGTGAGCAGATGCGCAACCTGCGTATCTTCAAGGGCACCGAGCATCCGCACGAGGCACAGAACCCTGCCGTGCTCGACATCGGCAGCATGAACCGCAAGAACAAGGTGGGCGCATAATGTCCGACAACCGCCAGTCGCTCGCCGATCTCGCGAGCCTGACCAACCAGCCCGCGCCGGCTGCCCCCGCCGAGCAGGCTCTGCCGACCAGTGAAGGCGATCTCGCAGCACCGGTCTCGAACGAGCCCGTCCGCGAGCCGATGCCGCTGCGCGAGCAGATCCTCGACAAGCAGGGCCGCGCTTACGCGACCGGTCGTCGTAAGGACGCCGTCGCCCGCGTCTGGGTCAAGCCCGGCACCGGCAAGATCACGATCAACGGTCGTGACCAGGAAGTGTATTTCGCACGGCCTACGCTGCGCCTCGTCATCAACCAGGTGTTCGGAATCACCGAGCGCGAAGGTCAGTACGACGTCGTCTGCACCGTCAAGGGCGGTGGCCTTTCGGGCCAGGCCGGCGCGGTCAAGCACGGCATCAGCCAGGCCCTGACCCGCTTCGAGCCGGTGCTGCGCGCCTCGGTGAAGGCAGCAGGCTTCCTGACCCGCGACAGCCGCGTCGTCGAGCGCAAGAAGTACGGCAAGGCGAAGGCCCGTCGTAGCTTCCAGTTCTCGAAGCGCTAATCTCGCTTTCAGTATCTGCGTATCAGAAGGGCGGTCCGGCAACGGGCCGCCCTTTTTCGTTTGGGGGTTGGACGGCATCTCGCCCGTACCCTTGCCACCCGGAAAGCGCCGGCTAGGGCGCCTCCTCTCCCATCGGGAAGGAAGAGAGGCCTAAGGCGGCAATGAATGAGAACGGGCGTGATCCGGACCGCACTCTCCGTCCGTCACCCCGGACGTGTTCCGGGGTCCACCGTTCCGCGCTATGAACTCTATCGATTCGCGGAACGTGGATGCCGGAACGAGCCCGGCATGACGGAGAAGCAGCGTTAGCCGATCGCCCCGATGATCTCGTCGAGCGAAGCATTGCGGATCTCACGACGGTCGAACTCGTCGAGCATCGTCGCCCACCAAGCATGAAAGCGTTTGAGGTCGGCGGCGTCGCGGACATAAGGCGTGTGGCCGGGCGCCAGCGACGGCGAATGGAACGAGAGGTTGAGCAGCGGCAACCCTTCGCCTGCCGCAACCGCGACGGCTTCAAGGGCAGCGGCGATCGGCATGTCCTCCGGCGTCAGGGCGATCCGCGACAGCAGGCCGGTGCGGGCGAACAGCCCCCTGCCCTTGGGCACATGCCCGAGCGCCCGGTACAGCCGACCGCCGCCACGTCGCGCTAACCCGGTAAAGACGGTTGTCAGCGGCAGCTCGATGATATCCCCTTCGCGATAGGCTCGCGCGTCGTGCATTGAGAAATCGGGACCACTATCGGCGCGATAGTCGTAGCCGGGGCGAACCGAACTATCGATCCGGTAGCCTAGCGCTGCCAGCAGATCGAAACTGTGCGGACCGATCCCGTAGCGGCCGGCGCGATAGACGCGGGGCGACGATCCGAATGCCGTCGCGATCGCCATCGTGAGCGTCTCAAGCTTGGCCGCCTCCAGCGCACGTGGAAGATTGCCGGCGTAGGTCGTCACATGCATGTCGTCGAACGGCGGGTTGACCCAGGCGTGCAACTGCGTGCCGATCTCCGACCGTCCGTCTTCGACGACGCGCGACAGGACCGCGACCGAAGCCGGATCGGTGGCGATCGGGTGGTCGACCATGCAGTTGAGCGCGACACCGCGCTCGGCGAACCGGCGGTGCGCGTCGGGAAACGCCGCCATCGCGGTCGTCGCGCGGTTGCGGCGATCGAGCGGCGCGCGCCAGTCGAACTCTTCCTCGACGTCCACGAAGACGGTGAAGCGGGTGCCGAAACCCTCAGGCCAGATCACCCGCTGCGCGTCGGTTGGCCGCGGCGGGCGGTAGGTCACCGCTGATCGTCGGCGGCGCGCTCCGCTTCCACCACATCGGCAGCGGGGAGTTGCAGCGTAAGGCGTTCCGCGCCGATCGCGAGGACCCCGCCCAGTTCGACCGCTAGATTCTGCGCGAGTCGCAACGCGAAACCGGTGCCGAGCAGTGGCGCACCGTCGTTCTCCTGTTCGGCGTCGATGCTGAGCAGCACGTCGGTCGCATGCGCGGCGAGCGCGGCGGGGCGATCGAACTCGATCGTGATCGTGTCGGCCACCGGTCGCACGACGATCCCGAGCTGTTCGCCCTGACGCCCGGCCGAGACCAGCGCGGCGAGCAGGCGACCCACCAGCCGCTCGACCGCGCGATCGTCGCCGCGGATGTCGCAGTCGCCGCCGGGCATCGCCACCGACAGGCTCGCCCCGCGTAATTCGGCGAGCGGCCGGAGATCCATGGTGACGCGGTCGAGCAACGCACGGACAGGCACGGTCGTCGGTCGCAGGTCGAGCGCGTGGCCTTCGATCCGCGCCGCGGTGTCGAGATCGTCGATCGCAGCGAGCAGATCGCCCGCCTGCGTACGGATCGCGGTCGCGCGGTCGCGATAGGTCGGCGAGACGGGACCGAGCAACTGCGTCTCGATCAACTCGGCAAACCCGGCGATCGCATTGGTCGGCGTGCGCAGTTCGTGGACGAGCTGGCGGAGCGAATCGGCGACCGGCGACGATGCGGGCTTTGCCGGCGCCGCGGTCTCGTCGCGACGTGGGCGGCGCGCGGTGCCGCGGAAACCGATGAAGCGGCCGGACGCATGTTCGAACGCGGGCACGCCCGACAACCGCCACGATCCGAACGCGTCCGACAGCCCGCCAACTTCGAGCCGCGCGTCGCTGAACTGCGAACGACGACGGAATGCGCCCGCCGCGACGCCGTCGAGATGCGCCTCACCCTGTTGCGCGGCGTAGGCGACCGACACCCCGACCAGCGCCGACCGCGACACGCCGTCGACCATGCGGATAATCCCTTGCGCGTCGGTTTCGAAGCGGAAGCCCTCGATTTTGGCAGCCGCGGGTGTCGGCGTGGCGGCGTCGACGGTGCGGTCGCGATTGAATGCCTCGATCCGCGCGACGAGGTCCGATATTTCGAAGCGGTCTGCCGGCGGGGGTCCGACCGGTTCGGTGACGGGCGGCCCGGTCTCGGCGAGCTTGGCATGGCGAAACGCCTCGGCGACGAACGGCAGGCCGCGGGCGACCGCGCCGAGCGCCATGAACGGGGTTTCGCTGAGGGGTGCAGAATAGAGCGACGGCTCGGGGGTTTGGCGCGGAGGCGTATGGACCGGATGGACCGGAGGCGGGTCGGACGCGTCGGCAACCGGCTCTTCGGTTACAGACAGCTCTTCGATCGGCACCGGCTCGATAATGATCGGCTTTGCAATGACCAGCTCGGCGGCGACCGGCTCCTGCTCGACCGGCGCAGCGGGTTGCGGCAGCACGAAGTCGACCGGACCGAAGCTCTGCAAGCCACGCTCGACCTCCGCCGGCAGGTCGCGGCGATGACGCAGCACCGAACGGCTGGCGGGCGTCAGGCGCGGCAGGATCGCCAGCCATTCGTCGGGCTCGAGCGTCGCGGTCCGCAGCACCGGCGCGGCGATCGCCAGCGCATCCTCGGCAAAGAACCCGACCAGGTTCGCATCGGGCCGTGCGAAGGCGAGCGCACGGGCGCTGGCGGCGCGGACCTCGACCGGCACCGCTTGGCGCAACAGCCGCAACCGCGCGATCGCCGGCTCGTCGACTGCCGTCCGACCGCGCCCCATCAGGTCAACCAGTTGCCGCCACGCGGATTGCGCGCCGAAACCGGTGGCCATATCGGCAGCGAGGATCGTCTTCAGGCTATCGTCGAACCGCACATCGCTCCCCGGTTGCCATGGGCCTACCATGCTCTCCGTACCGATTCCTTAACGCTGCCGGTCCAGCGACGGAACAGCCCATTTCGGTGAGAAGGAAGGTTCGTCGCATAGTGGGACAATTGCGTTTCACCGCAACAATCTTATCGCTATGAGGAATGAATCGCTTGGTTTGCGATGCCTATCGGGAGTTGCGTGAAATGAGTTTTGACCGGATCGATCGCCAGATCCTGTCGCTGTTGCAGGCCGACGGTCGGATGACCAATGTCGACCTGGCCGACCAGGTGGGCCTTACCGCACCGCCCTGCCTGCGCCGCGTCCGCGCGCTCGAGGAGGCAGGCGCAATCCGCGGTTATCACGCGGACCTCGATGCGGGTCGCCTGGGCTTCCCGATCACGGTGTTCGCGATGGTGTCGCTGCGCAGCCAGGCGGAGCACGACCTCGCCGCGTTCGAGCATCATATCGCCGATATTCCGGAAATCCGGGAATGTCACATGCTCAACGGCGAGATCGATTTCATCCTGAAGATCGTCGCGGCGGATCTGAAGAGTTTCCAGGAGATCCTGACGACGCACCTGACGCCTGCACCGAACGTGGCGAGCGTGAAGACGTCGCTGACGATCCGGACGGCGAAGGCGCTGTCGGGGATACCGGTAGTGGTGGACTAGGCTTGGCGCTCGCCCCTTCCCCGCAAGGGGGAGGTGGCTGGCGCTCGCCAGACGGAGGGGAAGGAAAGGGAAACCGCTGTTGCGCGTCCTCCCCCTCCGTGGCCGTCGCCTTCGCCTTCGCCCCCCCCCGGGCGGGGAGGATCGAGGCGGCGGACATACTTTTTGCCCCTCCCTGGAAGGGAGGGGTTGGGGGTGGGTCGGTTTCCGCGGGGTTCAGACCTCATGGACACGGGCCAGCTTACTCACCCCCTGCCCCTCCCTTTCAGGGAGGGGAGTCTGACAGCTCTCCCTCTCACGAGGTAGCCCGAGACGGCATGCCTAGCTGGCGACACCCCAAACGAAAACGGGGCGGCATTGCTGCCGCCCCGTTCCCTCTCGACACAGACCAGACCGCTTACGCGGCCGGTGCACCGAGCCAGGTGTTCCACAGGCCGGCGACGTCGGCCTTGGGCGAACCCTTGACCGCGGCGAACGCGGTTGCTGCCCCGGCCTTGTCGCCCGAACGAGCGAGCGCGATGCCCATGTGCAGGTTGACGTCGTCGGCATCGACGCCGCCCTTCTGCAACGCCACGCGGTACAGTTCGACCGCCTTGGCGTAGTTGTTCTGACCGAGATACGCGTCGGCGGTACCGGCGGCGAGCTTGCCGTTGGCGGCGGTCGTCGCGCGCTTTTCGAGACCCGCGAGCGGACCATCGGCGGCGATGTTCTTGGTCGCGTCGGCGAGCAAGCCCTTGGCCATCGTGTTCGACGCCGGGATCTTGCCCTGCGCCATGCCTTCCTTGAGCACGGCCTGCGCCTCGCTCGGCAGGCCGCGACGGTTCACGCTATCGGCATATTGCAGATAGTCGGTCTGGTCGGCGAGCGAGTTGGTGGCACGCATCAGGCGGAAGATGTCGACCTTCTGCGCTTCGTCGAGCGGGATCAGCGCGTTCTGCTGAATGCCCGACAGGATCAGCACGTCGCGCCAGTTCTTCGCGGACGGATAGGCGGTGATCCACTTCTTTAGCCACGCCATCGTATCGGCGTTGCGCTTGGCGGCGTACGACTTGGCGATCGCGTAGCGGTAATATTCCTCGGGAGCCTTCTGGCCCGCCGCGGTCATCTGCGCGATGCTGGCATCGAGATCGGCGGTCGCACCGGCGACGTCGCCGCTGTCCATCTTCGCCTTGATGATCTGCAACGACAAGTTTGGATCGGTGTAGCCGAGCTCCTTGGCCTTCGCGAAATACTGGAGCGCGATCGGATACTGCTTGCCGTTGAACGCGAGCGCACCGCGGCGATAGGCGTAGCGGCCACGATCGGCGGCCGGGGTCGCCGCATTGGCGATCAGCGCATCGAGCGGACCGGCAAGCGTCGTCTCGTTGATCGGCGCGTTGGGGTTGGCGGTCTGTGCCGCGACCAGCTTCTCGTTCTCGAGCTGATAGCGCAGAGCTGCGCCGATATACTTCTCGTAATCGGTCTTGGCAGCAGCATCGATCTGGTCGATCGCGGTCTGCGCACCGGCGTAATCCTTGGCAGCGAGCGCAGTCTGCGCGGCGACGCCGGGCTTCTGCACTTCCGGGCTCAGCTTCATCGCCGGCGCGGCATCGGTCTTCTTGTCCTTGGCGAACGCCGGCGCCGACAGCGCGAGGCCGCTCGTGCCAGTGGCGAACGCCGCAATCAGTGCAAGCTTCGAAATGGTCTTCATGCGGAAATTCTCCCTTGCGTCGGCCCCCCTCAGGTTGGCGGCGCGCGACGACGCTATATGGTCCGCCATGCATACGTTCAAGCGAGCGGCTTGGATCCCGCGGATGTGCGATTGCGCGTGAACGGCGATTGAACGCGCCCCACGCCGTAGCTAGATCGCGAGCATGATCGCTGTCCTATCGCCCGCCAAGACGCTCGATTACGAGAGCGCACTGCCCAAGCTCGAGCCCACCACGCCGCGGTTTGCCGACGAGGCGAAGACGCTGGCGCATGCCGCCGCGCACCTGACACAGAAGAAGCTGTCGGAACTGATGCACATCTCGCCCGCGCTGGCGAAGCTGAACGCGGACCGGTTCCGCGACTTCGACACGCTACCCGAGCGACCGGCGATGTTCGCGTTCGCCGGCGACGTCTATACCGGGCTGGAGGCGAAGACGCTCGACGAGGCGGCGGTCGACTACGCGCAGGATCATGTGCGGATGCTGTCGGGGCTGTACGGGCTGCTCCGGCCGCTCGACAAGATGCGGCCCTATCGGCTGGAGATGGGCACGCGCTGGGCACCGCGGAAGACGAAGCTGACCGACTGGTGGGGCGATCGGATCGCCAAGATGCTCGCGGACGACGTCGAGGCGGAGGGATCGGGGACGATCCTGAACCTCGCGAGCCAGGAATATTGGGCGGCGGCGCAGGGTAAACTGCCGGCTTCGATACGCGTCGTCGCGATCGATTTCCGCGAGGGCGAGGCGCAGAAGTTCGTCAGCTTTCACGCGAAGAAAGCCCGAGGCATGGTCGCGCGATGGCTGGTCGAGCACCGCGTTGACGATATCGAGGGGATCAAGGGTTTCGACAGCGACGGCTATGCCTATGACGCGGCGGGCAGCAGCGACGCGCAGTTCCGGTTCGTGCGCAAGTGAGCAGCGCGGTCGTCATCGGTGTGTCGGGCGGGATCGGCAAGGCGCTGGAAGAGGCGCTGATCGAGGAAGGGGCGTTCGACAAGGTCTACGGGTTCGCGCGGTCGGAGAGCGGCGATCGGCATCTCGATCTGGAGGACGAGGCGAGCATTGCCGCGGCGGCTGCGCGCGTCGGATCGCCAACGTTGGTGATCGTCGCGACCGGCCTGCTGCACGACGGCGACAAGGGCCCGGAGAAGGCGATGCGCGAGCTCGATCCGGTATGGATGGCGCGCAACTTCGCGATCAACGCGATCGGCCCCGCGTTGGTGGCGAAGCACTTCCTGCCGATGATGCCCAAGGCAGGACGGATCGTGTTTGCGGTGCTGTCGGCGCGCGTTGGGAGTATCGGCGATAACAAGCTGGGTGGCTGGTACGGATATCGTGCGTCGAAGGCGGCGCTCAACCAGTTGGTGAAGACGATCTCGATCGAGGACAAGCGCCGCAACTCCAGCGGGATCGTCGTCGGCCTGCATCCCGGCACTGTCGACACCGGTCTGTCGAAGCCATTCCAGGGCAACGTCACCCCCGGCAACCTGTTCAAGCCGGACCGCGCCGCAGTGCAGTTGCTCGACGTCATCGACGGCCTGCGCGCGCCCGACAGCGGCAAGCTGTTCGCATGGGATGGCGTCGAGGTCACGCCTTAGTCGCTGTTCTCCTGTGCACGCAGGAGCCCAGGATACCAAACAGTATCGCCCGTAACCCTGGGCTCCTGCGTGCGCAGGAGAACCGACGTGGCATCACCTCCCGCTCTGCCCCGCCCCTCCCCGCGCATGACGCGGATTTCACCTTGCTGCCACAGTCCGTTCAGGTCCCCCGGCGCAGTCTCCACCGCATCGTCCACAAAGGCCGAAACGAGAGGATACCCGCATGATCAAGTCCCTCCCCCTCGCGATCCTCGCCGGTAGCGCGCTGCTCTCCGGCGGCGCCGCGATCGCCGCGACGCAGGCCAAGACCGTCCAGCCGAAGACCGTCGCGACGCACACGACCACAACCAAGACGACCACGCCGATGGGCAACACCAAGGTCGCCAAGCGCACCACCACGGTCAAGAAAGGCCGCATGGTCACCGCCAAGCTCGCGAACGGCAAGACCGTCACCTATGATTGCTCGCTCGCCGGCAACAAGACCAAGACCGCCTGCAAATAAGCCTCAAATTAACGATGAAACCTCCTTCCCTCGCGTGCGTACGCGTGCGCGGGGGTAGTAAGGTGCCACCCCCTCGGCTAAGGTATGTCATCATACCGCAACAAGCCGAAAGCGTTCAGATTTGACCGACGAGACCACACTCGCCGAACCCCAGGGCGGCGAGCCCGCCGGCATCGCCACGATCTCGATCGTCGACGAGATGAAGTCGAGCTATCTTGACTATGCGATGAGCGTCATCGTCGCGCGCGCCCTGCCCGACGTCCGCGACGGCCTGAAGCCCGTCCACCGGCGCATCCTGTACGGCGCGCACGAGAGCGGCTTCGTCGCCGGCAAGCCCTACCGTAAGTCCGCGCGCATCGTCGGTGACGTGATGGGTAAATACCATCCGCACGGCGACAGCTCGATCTACGACGCGTTGGCCCGCATGACCCAGGACTGGTCGATGCGCGTGCCGCTGATCGACGGCCAGGGCAACTTCGGCTCGATGGATCCCGATCCACCCGCGGCGATGCGCTACACCGAGGCGCGTCTCGGCAAGGTCGCGAACGCGCTGCTCGGCGATCTCGACAAGGATACGGTCGACTTCACGCCAAACTATGACGGCTCGGAGCGCGAGCCTTCGGTGCTGCCGGCGCGCTTCCCGAACCTGCTGGTCAACGGCGCGGGCGGCATCGCCGTCGGCATGGCGACCAACATCCCGCCGCACAATCTCGGCGAAGTCATCGCCGCGTG
>JAZKCH010000023.1:0-14795 GCA_040388215.1 Pseudomonadota bacterium
GACGCACTTCAGCCCGGCCTCGATCACGCTCCATTTCGAGCTGTCGACCATGAACGGAATGCGCGCGATGTCGGGTTCGGCGGCGATCAGCTTCAGGAACGTCGTCATCGCGTGGTGCGCGTCGAGCAGCCCCTCGTCCATGTTGACGTCGAGCACCTGCGCGCCGCTCTCGACCTGCTGGCGCGCGACCTCGACCGCGGCGGGATAATCGCCCGCCATGATCAGCTTCTTGAAGCGCGCCGAGCCGGTGACGTTGGTACGCTCGCCGATGTTGACGAAGGAGGAGGAGGAAGTGGTCATCTGTCTGGTTCTTCCCCCCCTCCCGCAAGCGGGAGGGGGTCGGGGGGTGGGCGCCCGCCATCCGCGGGCCTAATCGTTGGAGGAGAGCGCGAGCCCACCCCCTGCCCCCTCCCGCATGCGGGAGGGGAAAGACGTTACGCCGCCATCGTGAACGGTTCGAGGCCTGCGAGCTTGGTCCGCACTTCCGGTCGCGCCACGATACGCGGTTCGAGCCCGCGCACGCCGTCCGCCATCGCCTTGATATGCGCCGGGGTCGACCCGCAGCACCCGCCGAGGACGTTGACCTGTTTCGCCACCGCCCACTCGCCGACCAGCCCAGCCGTCGTCTCGGGCTGCTCGTCATACTCGCCGAGTTCGTTGGGCAGGCCCGCATTCGGATACACCATGATCAGCGTGTCCGCGATCGCGCTCAGCGTCTTCACATGCGGCCGAAGCTGCTCCGCGCCGAACGAGCAGTTGAGCCCGATCGTGATCGGCTTGGCATGCCGGACCGCGTGCCAGAACGCCTCGACCGTATGCCCCGACAGGTTGCGCCCGCTGAGATCGGTCAACGTCATCGACATCATGATCGGCACGTCGCGGCCAAGGTCCTCGCCCGCCTCGATCGCCGCCATGATGCCGGCCTTGGCGTTGAGCGTGTCGAACACCGTCTCGATCAGGATGAAATCGACGCCGACCCCCTCGCCGCCTTCGAGCAGCGCATCGATCTGCTCACGGTACACGCCCTTCAAATAATCGAAGTCGATCTCGCGATAGCCAGGATCGTTGACGTCGGGCGACAGCGACAGCGTCTTGTTGGTCGGCCCGATCGCGCCGGCGACGAACCGTGGACGGCCGTCCTTGGCCTCGTATTCGGTCGCGAGCGCGCGGGCGATCCGGGCGGACTCGACGTTGATCTCGCGCACCAGATGCTCGGCGCCGTAGTCCGCCTGAGAGATCACGTTGGCGCTGAACGTGTTGGTCGAGACGATGTCCGATCCCGCTTCGAGATATTCGCGCGTGATCGTCTCGGGGACTTCCGGCTTGGTGATCGCCAGGATGTCGTTGTTGCCCTTCTGGTCGTGGCTCAGGCCGAGCGACCCCGCATAGGCCGCCTCGTCGAGCTTCCAGTTCTGGATCTCGGTGCCGAACGCGCCGTCGGTGATCAGGATGCGCTTGGCGGCTTCCGCGTTGAAACGTTCACGTGGTGTCATCGACTGGACTCCTCCCCTCCCGCTTGCGGGAGGGGGGCAGAAGTTACGCCGCGGCGACCTTTTCGGTCGGCTTCGCGCGAACACCCAGCATGTGGCAGATCGCATAGGCCAGTTCGGCGCGGTTGAGCGTGTAGAAGTGGAAATCCTTCACCCCGCCCGCGTAGAGCCGCCGGCACATCTCCGCCGCGATCGTCGCCGCCACGAGCTGCCGCGCGGCGGGATGATCGTCGAGCCCCTCGAACAACCGGTCCATCCACGCCGGGATCTCCGCCCCGCACAGTCCTGCGAACTTCCGCGTCTGCGCGACGTTCGACACCGGCAGGATACCCGGCAGGATCTGCGCAGTGATCCCCGCCGCCGCGACCCGGTCGCGAAACCGGAAATACGCTTCGGGCGAGAAGAAGAACTGCGTGATCGCGCGGGTCGCGCCGGCATCGATCTTGCGCTTCAGATTGTCGATATCCGCATCATGCCCGCCCGATTCCGGATGGCATTCCGGATACGCCGCGACCGAAATCTCGAACGGATGCAGCTTCCGCAGACCCGCGACCAGAGCCGCCGCATTCTCATACCCGCCCGGATGCGCTTGATACGGCTGGCCGAGCGTTGGCATGTCGCCGCGCAACGCAACGATATGCCGCACGCCCGCTGCCCAATATTCTTCCGCAACCTGGTCGATCTCGGCCTTCGTCGCCTCAACACAGGTCAGATGCGCCGCCGCGTTCATCGACGTCTCGCGCTGGATCCGCGCCACCGTCGCATGCGTCCGCTCGCGCGTGGAACCGCCCGCGCCATAGGTCACCGACACGAAATCCGGGCCGAGCGGCTCCAGCGTGCGGATCGCCTCCCACAGCTGCGTCTCCATCTTCTCGCTTTTCGGTGGGAAGAATTCGAAGCTGATACCGACATCACCCGCAAGATCGGCGAACAGCGGTTCTTCGAGCGCGCGGCGCGCTTCTGCCAGTTGGGGGATCGAAATGTTCGTCATGCCGCCTTCACCTCACGCAAGCTCGCGCCGATCTTCCGACCGAGCCATAATTTCACCGTCAACTCACCGCCCTCGAGCGTCTCGACGCGCGCCGTCTGCAAGCCCGCCGCGTCGAACCACGCCGCCATCTGCTCGTCCGCGAACCCGAGCCGCGTATGCGCATCACGCACCCGCAGCTCCTCGCGGTCGTGGCTAGCGAAATCGGCGATCAGCAACCGACCGCCCGGTGCGAGCACGCGTGCGGCCTCGCTCACCGCGGCGCCAGGCTGCTGCGCGAAATGCAGGACATGATGGAGAATCGCGACATCGGCCGCGGCGTCCGCCATCGGCAGCGCATAGAGGTCCGCCTGACGCAGCTCCGCGTGCGTCATGTCGTGCAGCTTGGCCCGCGCGAGCCTGAGCATCTCCGAACTGCGATCGATCCCCAGCGCGACCGAAGCCCGCGCGCCGAACAGTTCGAGCATCCGCCCGGTGCCCGTTCCGATATCGATCAGCGTACCGATCGGCGCGTCCCCCAGTACCGCGGCCATCGCGGTCTCGACCTCGCTGTCGGCGACGTGCAGCGACCGGATCGCGTCCCATTCGTCGGCATGCCCCTCGAACCACGCCGCCGCCGACGCCGCCCGATCCGCGCGCACCGCCGCGAGCCGCGCCGCGTCCGCCACTGCCCAATGATCCGGCTCGGTCTTCGCCCAGGTATCGAGCGCGCCAGCAACCGGCTCGACCACATCCGGCGCGCCGAGCGCGACGAACACCCAACTGCCCTCCTTGCGCCGTTCGGCCAGCCCGGCATCGCACAGGATTTTCACATGCCGCGAGACACGCGGCTGGCTCTGCCCGAGCACCTGCGCGAGTTCGCCGACCGACAGCTCCATGCGCCGCAGCAGCGCAAGGATCCGCAACCGGGTCGCGTCCGCCAATGCACGGAAGATTTCGAGCGCCATCGTCATGAAAGTTCATATAAAGATTTCTTTATATGAGGTCAACGCAGGCGTGCGCATCTTCCATTTCCGCTATAGGTCTCTGCGACTTATCGCATCGCGCACGATCGTGACGGATCGGAAACGCTTCCTCCGCGTTCGATTGCGCTATGGGCTGGGGATTCCCCGGTCCACAAGACGACATCCACGGGAGTAGATACCTATGAAGAAGTTCCTGATCCCCGCCCTGGCGCTCACCGCCGGTCTCGCCGCTTGCAGCAACAACGCGCAGGACCAGACCGCACAGGCCGCCAACGCGATCGCCGCAGACGCCAGCGCCACCACCGCCAACGCGGTCGACGACGTCAGCGCAGCCAGCGATCGCGCGCTGGGTTCGGCAGAGCGCTCGCTCGACAATGCCGGTGCAAAGCTCGACAACGCCACCGACAATCTCGATGTGAAGGCCGATCGCGCCGGTGACCGCATCGAAGCCGGTGCAGACCGCACAGGCGCCTCGATCAGCAACGGTGCCGACCGCGCCGCCGACGCCACTGGCAACGCGCTGACCCGCGCCGGCAACGCGATCAAGGACTAAGCCTTGCCAAGGCGCCCCCACCTCCCCGTCATCCCAGCGAACGCTGGGATCTCCCGCTTCGGGTCACGACGACCCACACGGAGAGATACCAGCTTTCGCTGGCATGACGGTGTCGTGGTGGGGGCGCTGTTCGCTATTTCTACGTTGGTCGCCTGCTCACCCGCCAGCCAACCCGGCGCCGTCACCGCCGACGAAGCGCATCAGTTGAACGAAGCCGCCGCGATGCTCGATGCCAACAGCGTCGATCTGAACGCGGTCGCCGCCGCTCCTGACGATACCGCGTCCGACACCGAAACGCCCCCCAATCTCCTCTCCAACCAAAGCGATCAGACCCGATGACCCTTCGCCGCCTCGGCTCGACCGATCTGAAGATCGCCCCCCTAGTCCTCGGCGGCAACGTGTTCGGTTGGACCGCCGACCGCGCCGCGAGCTTTGCCGTGCTCGACGCGTTCGTCGCCGGCGGCGGCACGATGATCGATACCGCCGACGTCTATTCGGCTTGGGTCGATGGTCACAAGGGCGGTGAGTCCGAGAGCATGATCGGCGAATGGCTGAAGGCCAGCGGCAAGCGCGACGACGTGCTGATCGCGACCAAGGTCGGCATGCTCCCCGGCGAGGGCGGCGAGAAGCTTGCCCCGGCGCGTATCGCGGCGGCCGCCGAAGCCTCGCTCAAGCGCCTCGGCACCGATCGCATCGATCTGTATTACGCACACCAGGACGACGACTCGCAAACGCAGGAAGCCGTCCTCGAAGCGTTCGGTAAGCTGGTCGATGCGGGGAAAGTCCGCGTGATAGGCGCGTCGAATTTCCACGCCGCCCGCCTCAAGTCCGCTGTCGAGGCCGCGAAAACGTCTGACCTGCCGCGCTATCATGTGCTCCAGCCCGAATATAACCTCGTCAGCCGGACCAAGTTCGAAGGCGAACTGCAGGATTACTGCGTCACCGAGAATATCGGCGTGCTGCCCTATTACGGTCTCGCCTCCGGCTTCCTCACGGGCAAATACCGCACCAAGGACGATCTCGGCCAGAGCGTCCGCGGCAGCCGCATGGGCGAACTGCTCGAAGGCAAGGGCAAGGCCGTTCTCGACGCGATGGACTCGGTCGTCGAAGCAACCGGTGCGACCCACGCGCAGGTCGCACTGGCGTGGCTTATCGCGCAGCCCGGTGTGACTGCACCGATCGCCAGCGCCACGAGCGTGAAGCAGATCGAGGACCTGTTGCCCGCGATGACGCTGGAATTGTCGAAGGATCAGTTGGACTCCCTCACCGAAGCCGGCGCTTGACCCAACGATCCTCCCCCGCCAGAGGGAGATGGCTGGCGCTCGCCAGACGGAGGAGGAGGCAGCGAAACGTCTGGCCCGTATCCTCCCCCCCCCGTCACCTTCGGCGACACCTCCCCCTTGCGGGGGAGGATCGGTTCAAGGGCGTCCTGTCCCTAGTCTCCCGCGAACGTCAGCGCCGATGTTCGCCGTTCGCGTTCGTTGATCAGCAACGCCCGGCCCGCCGGTGCGATAGAGCGTTGGGGGCAGTCGTTGCGGAAGCAGGCTCGGCAGCCCAGGCCGATCGGCACCGCCCTGCCCGCCAGATCGAAGCCGCTCGCCGCCGCCAGCACACTCGCCTGAGCCGCCGCCACCCCAAGCCCGATCGCGAACTCGGCATGGACCGCACCGAAGCGGCTCCCCTGCGGCGTCACCGTGCGCGCCATCGTCAGCCAGCGTGCGCCATCCTCGAGCTCGACAAGCTGGACCATCAGGCTGCCCGGCCGGTCGAACGCGTGATGGAGGCGCCACAACGGACACCGCCCGTCAGCCTCGACCAATGCGGCACCGCTGGCGCCGGGATAGCGCTTCGACGCCTGTCCCGCCCGATCGATCCGGATCATGAAGAAGGGTAGCCCGCGCGCGCCGACGCGTTGCAACGTGGTAAGGCGGTGCGCGACCTGTTCGAAGCCCGCGCCGAACCGGCGTTGAAGCAGTTCGATATCGTAACCCGTCGTCTCGCAGCCACGCAGGAAGCGGGCATAGGGCATCATTAGCGCTGCAGCGAAATACCCGAGGAGATGACGACGATAGAGTCGCTCGGCTGCGCGATCGGTGAAGGCTGCTCCCTTTGCCAAAGCATCGATCTCCGCCTTTGCCTCGATCTGGCCGAGCTGGAACGCCACGGCAAAGGTGCGCGAGGCCGGATCGAGCATCTCGCTCAGCTGCAACTGACGTGCGTGTAGGTCGAGACGGCGCAGCGTATCGGGCAGCACATCGGCGGGCAGGACTCGGATCGTCAGGCCGTGCTTTGCCCGCAACCGCTCGGCGATCGCGCCATACAGATCGCCTGCTCCGAGTCGCAGTTCGTCCGCCAGCGCCTCGGCCGCCGCGTCGAGATCGGCGAAGTGGTTGCGCCAGCGCTCGATCTCGCGACGGACCAGCGTCACCGGGTCGTCGCCCGCCTCAGCGACCGCGCCGCCGCCGATCCGGTCGAACACGCGCGCGAATGCCGCCGCGCCGCCGGGCGCGCTGGCGAGCCATTCCTCGACTTCGTTGCGGTCGATTTCGAGGTCGGCGAACATCGGGTCGGCCAGCCGTCGGCGGATCGCATCCGCACCGCCACCCGGCTCGGCGGCGGTGAGCGAACGTGGGTCGAAATCGAAGCTTTCGGCGAGCTTGATCAGCAGCGTCGCCGAGATCGGCCGCTGGTTGCGCTCGACGAGGTTGAGATAGCTCGGGCTGATCGCGAGCATGTCGGCCATCGCCGCCTGCGTCAGCCCCGCGCCGCGCCGCAAACGACGGATCGCATGCCCCGCCAGCAATTTCCGTTCCGCCACCGCAAACCCTCCTGTCACGATGTTTACAGATCGACACAGGCAACACAAGTGTGGCGGACACCACGACGCTGAGACAACCCGTTGCTGCGTTCCAACCGACAGGCGTTACGCGGTATCGCATGTGCACCGCCTCTCTCCGAACGGACAGCCTGTAAAGAGAGAGACAAAACGATCCATCGAAGGAGGCAAGCCATGCAGACGACTACCGAACAACCCCGTGCCCGCGCCGTCTTCTCGACCAACGATTTCGCGCTGATGAAGGAAGTGCTCGGCGAGATGATCAGCAAGACTTCGATCGACGACGAACGCCTGACGCGGATGAGCGCGCTGTACCACCGCCTCGGCCGGCTCGGCTGACAGCTTCACGCAGTTTCCTGGGGAGGAAAGGTGCCCGCCGATGGTTCGTCCATCGGCGGGCATTCCTGTGCCTGATCCTCCCCGCCGGGGGGAGGTGACGCCGAAGGTGACGGAGGTCATCTACGTCGCGTGTCCTCCCCCTCCGTCTGGCAAGAGCCAGCCACCTCCCCCTTGCGGGGGAGGATCGCAAGGTGTCGGCCAACCCGTTGCGAACCCGCCTCTTTCCAATGCCGCCCCCTCGTGTAGGACCGGTGGCATGGCCAAGACACTGACCGCTCGCATTAAGGACGACATCGTCCTCTATGGCGCCCTCGCCGCCAATCTAGGGATCGGCGTGGCGAAATTCGTCGCGGCTGGCATGACCGGATCGTCGTCGATGCTTACCGAAGGCGTCCATTCGGTGGTCGACAGCGGCAACCAGGTGCTGCTGCTCTACGGCCAGCGCAAGGCCAAGCGCCCGGCCGACGACGCACATCCGTTCGGCTATGGCCGCGAACTGTATTTCTGGGCGTTCGTCGTCGCGATCCTGATTTTCGCGATCGGCGCAGGCGTGTCGATCTTCGAGGGCTGGCGTCATATCCGCGAGCCCGAGCCGCTGACCAGCCCGACGGTTGCCTATGTCGTGCTGGCGATCTCGTTCGCGCTCGAGGGCAGCAGCTGGACGATCGCGATGCGTGAATTCGCCAAGTCGAAGGGTGATCTCGGCTGGTGGGCGGCGATCCACCGATCGAAGGACCCAGCCGGCTTCATCGTGCTGTTCGAGGATTCGGCCGCGCTCGCTGGGCTCGTGATCGCCGGGGCCGGCATCTGGGCCAGCCACGCGTTTAACCAGCCCTGGATCGACGGCGCCGCCTCGATCGCGATCGGCGTGATCCTTGCGCTGGTCGCGGTGCTGCTCGCACGCGAATCGAAGGGCCTGCTGATCGGCGAGCGCGCCGACCCGGCCGTGATCGCGACGATCCGCCGAATCGTCGCCGCGCATCCCGCGATCATCTCGGTCAACCATGTCCGCACGATCCACACTGCGCCCGAGAGCATTTTCGCGGCGATTAGCGCGGACTTCGACGATGCGGTGACGATGGGCGATGGCGAGACAATGATCGAGGCAATGGAAACCGAATTGCGCGCCGCCGTCCCGACGCTCTCCTCGATCTATATACGGCCGGAGAAGCGCGAGAACGCGACCCTCGCCCATGCTTCAGCGACGCCCAACGACGGTGATGCAAAGATCATCTCGAGCTGACTAAAAATAAGCCTTATCCCTGTAGTAAGGCTGGATATTCCTAAATAATAGCCGGTCATGAGACCGCTATTTCGGCTGATCGCCCTGCTCTGTCTGTGCCTCGGATACGCGCTTCCCGCACAGGCCGCCGTCACCATCACCTTCTGGAGCCATGAGCTCGGCAACAGCTTTCCGCACGCGTTCATTACCCTGCGAGGAGTGCCCGATGCGGGCGGCGCGCCGGTCGACACGAATGTCGGCTTCACCGCGAAATCGGTGTCGCCCGCGTTGCTGATGGGACCGGTCGCGGGCAGGCTCGACATTGCCAGGCCGACCTATGTCGCCAGCAGCGACGCGCAATTCTCGGTCGTGATGACCGATGCACAATATGTCGCAGTGTTGCGGCTGGTCGAAGCCTGGAGCGAAGGCAAGCCCGACAGCGTGTACCGACTCGGCGATCACAATTGCGTGCATTTCGTCAAAGAAGCCGCGCGCCTCGTCGGATTGTCGGCGCTCGATCAGCCCACGCTGATGAAGAAGCCACGCTCATATTTGAAGGCAGTGCTGGCGGAGAACGCCGCGCGCGTCACGGCGATCGAGATGCACGGCGACGAATACCGCGCGAGCCTTGACCAGATCCGGCCGACGACCGCGGCAGGCGCCGAAACCGCTTCCGGGATCGCTGCAGCGCCGACCCACTAGGCTGCGGGCACCAGTTCGACGACGTCCAGCACCGATTCGAACCGGGGATACGGGAGCACGACCCGCCACCGCTGCGTGCCGATCCGCTCGATCAGCCCGGCCATGTCGCGACTCGCATCGCGACCGTAGCGCATCGGCCGCTTTTCATCGCCAAGCTCCATCGTCCCGAGAAAGACGGCCCGGAATTCCGAGTCGGCGAAGACGGTGCCCACGGGCCGCTGCGATCCATCGAGCTTGACGAGGCTGACTACGCTTTCGCCGTCTTCTTCACTTGCGCCGAACCGACAGGCGAACCAGCCCGATCTCGTGAAGGTCGGGCCGATCCCCGCGCGCGCGCCGAGCTTGTAGGTTCGGCACCGGTATGCTCCGGCCGGGGGCAGTGGATCGACTAGCGAATGATCGGGATCGAAAAGCACGTGATCGGCCGCTACCTCGTGCTGATCGACCTGCGCCAAGGCGTCTATCCACGCGCCGCGCCAGCCCCGCAGCCGTGCGCGATCCGCGGTGGTGGCGACCCGGCGCCAGTCCAGACTGGAACTAGCGGGACTCGCGCCCGCGTGTCGGGCGCCGACCATGATCGATCCACAGGCAATGATCATCATGCACGCGGCAGTTCCAAACCACGTCCGCATTGTCTCATGTCCCTTTAGCTTGCCCGAGGCTAAGTCCGTATCATCATGAACTGCAATGCATTTCACGGCGTTGGAGATCGTATCGTTCAAGCCGCGGTCCAGCCACCATCCATCGACAGGTTGGCGCCGGTGATCGCCTTGGCCTCGTCGCGACACAAGAACAGCGCGAACGCCGCCACCTGTTCGGGCGAGACGAATTCCTTGGTCGGCTGCGCGGCCAGCAGCACGTCGTTCATGACCTGGTCGCGCGTCAGCCCGCGGGCGGCCATCGTGTCGGGGATCTGGTTCTCGACCAACGGAGTCCAGACATAGCCGGGCGAGATGCAGTTGACGGTGATGCCATCGGTCGCGGTCTCCAACGCGATCGTCTTGGTGAGCCCGGCGATCGCGTGCTTGGCCATGACGTAGGCGGACTTGTTGGGGCTCGCGACGAGCGAGTGCGCCGACGCGGTCGAGATGATCCGGCCCCAGCCCTTCGCGCGCATGTGCGGCACCGCGGCGCGCATCATGTGCCAGGCCGAGGACAGGTTGATCGCGATGATCGCGTCGAACTTGTCGATCGGGAAATCGGCGATTCCCGCGACATGCTGGATACCCGCGTTGTTGACGACGATGTCGACGCTGCCGGTCTCTGCGGCGGCCCGCGCGACCATCGCGGCGATCTCGTCGGGCTTCGTCATGTCCGCGGGATCGTAGAGCGCGGCCGCTCCGCTCGTTTGCGCCAACGCCGCCCGCTCCCGCTCGATCGCGTCCGCGTCGCCGAAGCCGTTGAGCACCACCGCGGCGCCCTCCGCCGCGAACGCCTTGGCGTATGCTAGGCCGATCCCCGAGGTGGATCCGGTGATGACCACGGTCTTGCCCTGCAGGAACATACGCACTCCCCAATCCCTTCACGCAGCGGATTCGACCGCCGTGCAACTCTAGCGCCACCTTGCGCATTTCGTTCCCGAGAAGAAACGAAAAGGGGCATATTCATGCGGCTCGACGATTACGATCCGAACATCAATGTCGAGGACCAGCGCGGCTCGGGCGGTGGCGGGGGCGGCTTTGGTGGTGGCGGCGGCTTGCTGATGGGGTTGTTGCCGATGATCGGCAGCCGCTTCGGGTGCGGCGGGATCGTCGTCGTGCTGATCCTGATGGCGGTGTTCGGCGGCATGGGCGGCCTTGGCGGCCTGCTGGGTGGCGGCCAGTCGTCCGCGCCGACGACGCAAAGCGAATCGCCGCGTGCCGGCACGGACACGACGTCGAGCTGCAACCTGACCCCGGAGAGCAAGGCCGCGTGCAACGCGTTCAGCTCGGCCGACAATACTTGGGAAGCGATCTTCCAAAAGAACGGCCAGCGCTTCGAGGCGCCAAAGCTGGTGTTTTTCGACGGCAATGGTCGCTCCGGCTGCGGCGCGGCACAGTCAGCGATGGGGCCGTTCTACTGCCCGACCGATCAGGGCATCTATCTCGACACGAGCTTTTTCAACGAGCTTTCGACCCGGTTCAAGGCGGACGGTGATTTCGCGCAGGATTACGTGATCGCGCACGAGTTCGGCCATCACATCCAGAAGCTGCTCGGTACCAACGCGCAGGTCCAGCAGGCGCAGCGTCAGGCAAGCGAGACCGAAGGCAATGCGCTGTCGGTGCGGCTTGAACTGCAGGCGGACTGCTATGCGGGCGTGTGGGCAGCAGCGAACCGGTCGCGTCTAGAGGCAGGCGATATCCAGGAAGGCATGACCGCTGCGCAGGCGATCGGCGACGATACGTTGCAGAAGCAGTCGCAGGGTCGCGTCGTACCGGACAGCTTCACGCACGGCACGTCGGCACAACGCCAGTCATGGCTGAAGCGCGGGCTGGACAGTGGCGATCCCGCGCAGTGCGACACGTTCTCGGGCGCGATCTGAACTGAACCGCTTGATCCTCCCCCGCAAGGGGGAGGTGACTGGCTCGTGCCAGACGGAGGGGGAGGAAAGAGATAACCGCTGTTCTCTGTCCTCCCCCTCCGTCACCTTCGGCGGCACCTCCCCCTGGCGGAGGAGGATTGCGGGCGGCGCGTGTCCGCTGGGGCCGTCACCCCAGCGAAAACTGGTGTATTTCTCGTGGTTCGCGACGTGCGCCTAACCGGCGTATCCCAGCTTTCGCTGGGGTGACGGCGAGGCTTGGTGATGTCGGCATATTACGCCCCCGATGCCGGGGCTGACGGCAGGTTATCTGGAAGGCGAAGATCACGGCCCACTGCGCCCGCAGCGTTGGGATGTGAGGGCACGTAGCACGTGTCGCGCGAGCTCAGCCGACGGTGACGCCCTTCCAGAACGCATACCGGTCCTTGATCTCGGCCGCGGCCGACTTCGGGTTCGGATAATACCAGACCGCATCGACGTTGCGCTTCCCATCGACCACGAGCGTCTTGTAACTCGCCACACCCTTCCACGGGCAGTTCGAGTGGGTCGCGCTATCCTCCAGCAACGCCGGATCGACGCTGTCCGCGGGAAAATAGTGATTGCCCTCGACGACGACGGTATCGTCCGATCGTGCGATCTCGTGGCCATTCCATGTAGCGACAGGCATATCGTTCTCCTTCAAGCGCGCCCCAGACCCGCCGCTTCATACGCCTCGGGCTTGAACCCGACCAGCAGCGTCTCGCCGGTATCGAGGACCGGGCGTTTGATCATCGAAGGCTGCGCCAGCATCAGCGCGGTGGCTTTCTCCGCATCGAGATCCGCCCGATCCGCCTCGGGAAGCTTGCGGAAGGTCGTCCCCGCGCGATTGAGCAATACCTCCCAACCAACCCGGCCGATCCAGTCGTCCAGATGCGCCGCGTCGATCCCTGCCGACTTGTAGTCATGAAACGCATACGCCACGCCATGCTCGTCCAGCCACGCGCGCGCCTTCTTCATCGTGTCGCAGTTCTTGATACCGAACATCGTGATCGTCAAAATCGCCTCCCTGTCGCCGCATGGCGCACGCTTGCCACGGGTCCGAACGGCCGGCGTCATACCGCGCCGTCCGTCTCCCCACCACCAGCGCGATACCGTGCGAGTCGACCACCGATCATAGAGACGGCGACGGCGGGCACGGCCAGGATGCACAGGATCATCATGGCGACCACCCACAGCCCGCCGATGCCCGTATTGACCCACATCACGGGCAGCTGCGCAAACGTCACAATCGTGCCGGCCAGCCAGCCCCGCCGTCCGAGCACGAATCCCGACAGCGCCGATACCACCAGCGACGCGGGATACCAGATCCGCCAATAGGCGTCCGCATCCCAGGGCTCCCGTGCGCCCGAAAATTTGCTGACGAGCTGCCAATACAGCAGGCTGACGAGCAGAAGTGCGAGAAGCCGGATCGATCGGGTGGTCATACGTCGATCCTCACACAGGATACCGCGCCGCGCCAATGCCCACCTGGATCAAGCCGGTGGCGTCAGGAGGCGGGGCCGCTTATCTGTGCATCATGACGCATCCATTCTACGCGATCCATACTCACGGGCTGATCCGGGTTGCCGCTGCCACGCCGCGCGCGTCGGTGGGGGATACCTGCGCGAATGCCAAGGCGACGATCGCTCTCGCGCGTGAGGCGGATGCGAAGGGGGTCGACCTCGTCGTGTTCCCCGAGCTGAACCTCACCTCCTATGCGATCGACGACCTGCATCTCCAGACCGCGCAGCAGCGCGCGACGCTGGCGGCGATCGCCACCGTGGTCGAGGCGAGCGCGACCTTGCGGCCGGTGTTGCTGGTCGGCGCGGCGTTGGTGCGCAACGGGCGGCTGCATAACTGCGCGCTGGCGATCGCGCGCGGGCGCGTGCTGGGCGTGGTGCCCAAGACGTTCCTGCCCAACTATCGCGAGTTCTATGAGAAGCGCTGGTTCGCGAGCGGCGCCGGCCTGACCGGGCTGACGATCGACCTCGACGGTGCCGAGGTACCGTTCGGCACCGACCTGATCTTCGCCGCGCGCGATCTGCCCGGCTTCGTGGTCCATGCCGAGATCTGCGAGGATTACTGGGCCCCTACCCCGCCCTCGACCGCGGGGGCGCTCGCGGGCGCGCTGATCTGCTGTAATTTGTCCGCGTCGAACATCGTCATCGGCAAGGCACGCGAGCGGGCGATGCTGGCCGCGTCGCAGTCCGCGCGGGCGGCTTGTGCCTATGTCTATTCCGCCGCGGGACCGGGCGAAAGCACGACCGAGGTCGCATGGGATGGCCAGGGCCTGATCCACGAACTCGGCGAGCAGATTGCGGAGTCGGAGCGGTTCTCGACTGAACCGGAACTGGTGATCGCCGACATCGATTGCGAACGGATCACCCAGGAACGCCTGCGTAACGGCACGTTCAATGACGCGGTGGTATTCGCGGGCAATCCTGAGTCGCACTTCCGACGGATAGCGTTCGATCATGCGCTGGTGCTTGAAGCTGAGATCAACCTCGAAGCAAACGATCCTCCCCCTGGCGGGGGAGGATCGGACAGTCTGCAACGTGCCATCCGCCGTTTCCCGTTCGTCCCGAACGACCCCGCACGGCGTGACGACGACTGCTACGAGGCATTCAACATCCAGGTGGAGGCGCTGTCGAAGCGGCTAGTGTCCGCAAACGCCGAGACGATCGTCATCGGCGTCTCAGGCGGCCTCGACTCGACCCACGCGCTGATCGTGGCCGCCAAGGCGATGGACCGGCTCGGCCGCCCGCGGACCAACATCCTCGGCTTCACCATGCCCGGCTTCGCGACCGGCGACGGCACCAAGGCGAACGCCTGGGCGCTCATGCGCGCGCTCGGCATCACCGCCGAAGAGATCGACATCAAGCCCGCCGCCCGCCGCATGCTGGAGGATATCGGCCACCCCTTCAGCGAAGGCGAACCCGTCTACGACATCACCTTCGAGAATGTGCAGGCGGGCCTCCGCACCGATTACCTGTTCCGTCTCGCCAACCAGCGGCGCGGGATCGTGCTCGGCACCGGGGATCTCAGCGAGATTGCGCTCGGCTGGTGCACCTATGGCGTCGGCGACCAGATGAGCCATTACGCGGTCAATAGCGGCGTGCCCAAGACGCTGATCCAGTTCCTGATCCGCTGGTGTATCCGCACCG
>JAZKCH010000024.1:0-16634 GCA_040388215.1 Pseudomonadota bacterium
AATCAGAACGGCCGGCGGGCTGGGCGGCGAAGCCCCCAGTCCCGTCCGACGAAAAGGGCCGGCTTTGCCGGTCCTCCGTTCCGAACATACCGACCAAGCAAAGGGCCGGGGAGCAATCCCCGGCCCTTTGTTTGTCCGCGCGAAAGGTATACCTATCGCCTATGGCCGCAGTCCGTCTCGATCCCGCCTATCGCCGAGTCGAAGTCGATGAATTCCTCGACATGGATTTCGGCGGCGCGAAGGCTGAGCTCGAAGACGGTCTGATCTACATGATGGCCGGCGGCAACGAAGTGCACGCCCGCATCGCCATGAACCTTGCAAATTACATCGGCCCCAAACTCCGCGGCACCGGCTGCCGCCCCTACGGCTCCGATTTCGCCACTCGCACCGGCGAGCGGTCGGTACGATTCCCCGACCTGAGCATCTACTGCAACAACCCGTCGGCCCCCGGCAACGACCGCAAGAAGCTTCTCGGCGACCCACAGGTCGTGTTCGAGGTGCTCTCGCCGTCGACTTCCTCCTACGACCAGAAGGTCAAGCTCGAGGAGTATCGCGAGCTGGAAGGCACCCGGGAGATCATCCTGGTCGACCCGACCGACGAACGCATCCGCCTGGTCCAGCGCACGCCGAGCGGCGGATGGACCGACGATTGGCTGCCCGATCGTACCGATCTCCACATTCCATCGCTCGACCTCACCATTCCGCACGACGAGATCTTCACCCGCGATTGATGTGCTCGACGTCCGCCGATTGCCTAATGCAGGCAAGGGATTGGCGAAGACTGGCCCATCCAGCACCGGGAGTTCCTGCCAGTTACAACGCGTTGCGCCGTCGTGCAACCGGAACGCCTTCCTGATGTAAGTGACAGGTGCAACCGGCGCGCGTTCACGCTACCATCCCGCCATGACCGCAGGACGTATCGATCAGTTGACCGAGGCCCAGCGCGCCTGCCTGCGATTGGTGCTGACCCATCATAATTCGAAGGAGATCGCCGCGATCTTCGGCGTATCGCCGTCGGCGATCGACAAGCGGATCGAGCGTGCCATCCAGGTCCTCGGCGTGGGCACGCGGTTCGAGGCGGCACGACGTCTCGAGGAGCATGAGCGCGGCGCGTTTGGCGAGACCGTGCCGGTTCGCGAAGAAGCCCGGCCCGACGCGCCGGCGTTCGCATACGAACGGCTACCATCCGAACCAATCGACGTTCCCATCCCCCCCTCCGACACCCCAAGCAGCGCTCAGATCGAGCCGTGGGGGCTTGTTCGCCGCTTCTTCGGAATCTCCGGGGCTGGCGGATCGACGGGAGTGGCGCGCAATCGGTTTTCGGTTGGCGACAGGATAGTCCGACTGATCGTACTTATGGTGCTGATCGCCGTCACCTCGATGGCGCTCGTGAACATGGCGATGACGTTGACCAGCCTGTTGCGATCGAACCGAGACCGCAGCGCTCCCGTACACGGCGCCGCAACGACGGCGCCATCGGGGAGAACGACGATGTTGAAACAGCGACGCGACGCGACCGACAAGGTTACGGTCGATTTTCTGAAGGCCGAGGCTGCGGTCGATCACGCAGCGATGCTCGCCGCATCGTGCGTGTCGACGCTGTTGCAGCAGCGGGTTGCCGCCAACTTGCCGGTCGGTACCGGCGTGATGGCGTTGCAGATGCTATCGCAGGCATCGCTCGACATCATCAACGCGCGGCAGCGCTTCGTCGAAGCGCATCGCGCGCTGGTCGATGTCCGTGCCGAAATCGGGCTCGGCCAATTCTATGGCTATGGCGATACCGCGGAATGTCCGCCCAACGAAGGCGCGCTGCGTGCCGACGGCCCGGTTCGCTTGGCGGCGGTGGCCTGAACGGCCGGTTTCGGTCCTGCTTTGGAGGTAAGAGTTGGATCGGGTCTGGCTGTTCTACGCGATACAGGTGGCCGCGTCCGGCTATGCTCTCCTACGGGGCGGCGCACCGGAGCGATTGACGGGATTGGCGCTGCTGCTCGCGGCGGTGTCGACCGGGTTCGTTCAGCGGAATACCCCGATCTTGTTCGCGGGGCTGGAGGGCGGCGTGATGATCGTCGACCTCATCCTGCTGGCGGTGATGATCGCGATCACGCTCAAGGCCGATCGGTTCTGGCCAGCTTGGGCTACCGCGCTCCATGCGTTGGGGACGGGGGCTCATCTGGCTCGGGCGATCAGCCCTGACGTGATCCGGCTCGTCTATGCCGTCCTCTCCGCCGCCTGGAGCTATCCCATCGTCCTGCTTCTCGTAATCGGGACAGTCAGGCACTCGCGCAGGATCCGGGCACGTGGCTGGGATCTCGACTGGAGTCGCCAAGACCCGACCCTCCGCTGAAGCATATTCGAAAGACGTTTATGACTTACGCAATTGCCGTGGTGCCCGTCACTGCCGCCAAGCGCGTGGCCTTTCTACCGGTCGGCGTATCCATTGCCGATCCGGCGCCCGGTGGGGTCTCTTCGCCGGCGTTGGTGGAGGTGGCCAAGCGCCTGTATACCATGAGAAAGGTTCGCGACGACCTGCTCGGCGAAACGCTGTTTTCGGAACCCGCATGGGACATCCTGCTGGATCTGTTCATTTCGGATCACGAGCGTCGCCAACTCAGCGTCTCGGCCGTCTGTATCGGTGCGCGTGCGCCTTCGGCCACCGCGCTGCGCTACTTGGCGATGTTGCAGGACGCCAATCTGGTCGAACGGACGCGCGACGAGCGCGATGGGCGCCGATCGCACGTCCAACTGACCGTGCTTGGACGGCGACGGATGGCGAACCTATTGGGGCAGCTGGTCGCAAAATAACGACTGGAGGCTCGACCAGGGCGGTGGCTGACACGTCGTGGCAATGGTCGCGGGACGACGGGCGCGCCATTTTTGGAGCGGGTAACGGGAATCGAACCCGTGTATTCAGCTTGGAAGGCTGCTGTACTACCATTGTACTATACCCGCCCGACGCCTGAGCGAGCAGTGGAACTAGCGTGGCGATGCGCTCGGCGCAAGCGTCCGTATCGGCGCAGCTTTATATGCTTCATGCCTTGATTACCATATTGCGCTAGGCCGACGGGATGGATCACGACCCAGCGATTACCGTTCCCGCCACCATCGATCCCCGGCCGAAATCGGCGGTCAGCCACGGCGCTGGGCTGTCGGGACTGGTGGGCGTACTCGTGTGGATCGCCGTCGCCCGCCATTACGGCATGGATGGGCCGTATTCGGCGCTGATCAACGTCGCGGCCTGCGGCCTGCCGATGATCGCCTGGTCGCTACTGGTCGACAAGGTGCATTTGAGCCCGAGCACGGGAGTCGACTGGACGGCTGGAAAGTCGTGGCGCGAGATGCTCGACACGAGTCTCACCAAGCTGGCCGGGCTATGGGCGACCTGGGCCGCGATCGCGGTGATCTATGGCGCCGGGCGCTTCTATTGGCAGGGCAATTTCGCGTTTGCGATGTGGTGCTTCACCAATGCCGCGCCGATCCTGTTCGTCGTCTCGATCCCTTATATGCTGTGGATCGACCGCTATCTGGTCGAGCCGCGCGATGGCGCCTGGCATCTTGGCGCATGGCTGACGGGGCAGGCGGGTGTCGACCGCGAGGCGATCTATAGCCATGCGCGAGCTTGGGGTGTGAAGACGTTCTTCCTCGCCTTCATGCTGGCCATCGTGCCGCCGGGGTTCGGCGATTTCGTCCGCGGTGACGTTGCATCGGTTCTCCGCGATCCGGTCGCGCTGTCGAGTTGGCTGGTGACGCTGATGTTCCTGATCGACGTAGCATTCGCGACGGTCGGCTATCTGCTGACTTTCCGCCCGCTCGATTCGCACATCCGCAGCGCCAATCCGTTCGCAGCAGCATGGATGCCCGCACTGATGTGCTACCCGCCATTCATCCTGATGACCCCCGGCGGACCGCTCGATTATCATCCGGGCACGTCGGACTGGGCGTATTGGTTCCAGGGGCATCCGATCCTGTTGGCGCTGCTCGGTGCGGTGCTGGTCGGGCTGACCGCGATCTACGCCTGGGCGACGATGGCGTTCGGCTTTCGCTTCTCCAACCTGACCAACCGCGGGATCCTGACGCATGGGCCCTACGCAGTGTCGCGGCATCCTGCGTATCTGTCGAAGAACGTCTTCTGGTGGATCTCGACGATCCCGGTGCTGACGCTCGGTAGCGTCGTTGATGCGGCGCGTGCGACGCTGCTGATGGCGGCGGTGAGCGGGGTGTATTACTGGCGCGCGAAGACCGAGGAGCGGCATCTCAAGCTCGACCCGGATTATCGCGCGTATTTCGACTGGATGACGCGGCATGGGCTGGTGCCGCGGTTGTTCGCAAAACTGCGCGACTGATTCCCCTCCCGCTTGCGGGAGGGGTTAAGGGAGGGGCCGACCTATACCTCTAAGTGCAACGCCAGCGGACAAGCCTTCCCCCGACTCCTCCCGCAAGCAGGAGGGGAGGAGTTAGAAACTGGCTTCGTCGTACACCTTGGAGACGTCGCCGCCCCAGACGCCGTGATACTTTTCCAGCAGCACTTCGGCAGGCACCTTGCCGCTGCGGACGATCTCGCGCAGCGGGTCGAGGAAGCCTGTCTCGTTGTCACCCGCGCGATTGAACCGCGCGCGTGCCGACAGACCGGCGCCAGCGATGTCGAGCACTTGCCCCGCGATGTCGTGCAGCTTGCCGCCGCCCGCGATCGGCGCGTTCAGCCCCAGTTTCGGCACGCTGTCGCGCAACGCCTGGCGCTCGTCGATCGTCCAGTCCTTGACCAGATCCCACGCCGCATCGAGCGCGCCCTGATCGTACAGCAGACCGACCCACAGCGCCGGCAGCGCGCAAATCCGGTTCCACGGGCCGCCATCGGCGCCGCGCATCTCGAGGAAGGTCTTCAACCGCACCTCGGGGAACGCGGTCGACAGATGATCGGTCCAGTCGTCGAGCGTCGGCTTCTCGCCCGGCAGCACCGACAATTCGCCCTTCAGGAAGTCACGGAACGAGAGGCCAGCGGCGTCGATATACTTGCCCTCGCGGTAGACGAAGTACATCGGCACATCGAGCGCGTATTCGGCATAGCGCTCGTACCCGAAGCCGTCCTCGAACACGAACGGCAGCATGCCGGTGCGGTGCGGATCGGTGTCCGACCAGATATGGCTGCGATAGGACAGCATGCCGTTGGGCCGCCCTTCCGTGAACGGCGAGTTCGCGAACAGCGCGGTCGCGAGCGGTTGGAGCGCGAGCCCGACGCGGAACTTCTTCACCATGTCGGCCTCGGACGCGTAATCCAGGTTCACCTGGATCGTGCACGTCCGCAGCATCATGTCGAGCCCCATGCTGCCGACGCGCGGCATGTGCCGCAGCATGATCGCATAGCGCCCCTTGGGCATCGTCGGCAGCTCCGCGCGGGTCTTGTCCGGCCACATGCCGAGCCCGAGGAAGCCGATGCCGAGCTTGTCGCCTGCGGCCTTCACCTGCTCCAGGTGGCGGCCGGTCTCGGCACAGGTCTCGTGCAGGCTGTCGAGCGGCGCGCCGGACAGTTCGAACTGGCCCGCGGGTTCCAGGCTGATGCTGCCGTCGGGACCCGACATGGCGATTGCGTTGCCGCCTTCCATGACCGGCTTCCAGCCATATTGCTCCAGCTCGCCGAGCAGCGCGCGGATCCCGCTGGGCTCGTCGTACGACGGCGCGTGATGATCGCCGTTCGCATAGACGAACTTCTCGTGCTCGGTGCCGATCCGCCAGGCGTCCTTCGGCTTTTCACCGCCCGCGAAGCTGGCGATCAACTGGTCGCGCGACTCGATCGTCGGGCTGGTCTTTTTAGGCGCTGGAATCGTCGTCATCGCCGCGCCTTACGCGGCGATGAACGTGCCCGCTAGAGGGGATTCGGACCAATCGGTAGGTATTGCGCTCCGGTCCCTTCGCTGGTCTCGTTGCCGACCTAGTTGCCGCGCCAGTCGCCCGCCGCCGCCATCCACAACGCGACGGCAGCGCCCGCCGCGGTTTCCGCTCGCAGGATGCGCGGCCCCAGCCCGATTCCAACCGCTTGCGGATGCGCGCGGATCGCCTCGCGCTCGTCGGCATCGAAGCCGCCCTCAGGCCCGATCAGGATCGCCGCCGGGCCGGGCCGCGCGCGCATCGCCTCCAGAGGGGCCACGCCGCCGGTCTCGTCTGCGAAGAACAGCGCGCGGTTCTCGGGCCAGTCGCGGAGCAGTGCGGCAAGCTTCACCGGCTCGGTCACCTCGGGCAGCGCGGTGCGCCCGCATTGCTCGGCCGCCTCGATCATCTGCGTCCGCAGCCGCTCGGTGTTGGGCTTGTCGACGATCGTCCGCCGTGTGACGACGGGCTGCAACCGCGCGACGCCAAGCTCGCACGCCTTCTCCGCCATCCAGTCGACCCGGCCCTTCTTGAGCGGCGCGGCACAGAGCCAAAGGTCGGGCACGTCCTCGCGTTGCCGCAGCATCTCGGTGACGTCGAGCACGAGGTCGCGCTTGCCGACGCTCGACGCGACGCCGAGCCATTCGCCGGTGCGATCGTCGAACAGCTTCACCGGATCGCCGATCTTCATCCGCATCACGCCGGCGAGATAATGCGCGGCGGGGCCGTCGATGTGGAGCGGGCCGGGCGCGAGGAGGCGATCGACGAAAAGGCGCGGCGTGGATTGCGGCGGCCAGGCGGGGGTTGCGGGCATAATTCGCCTCTAGCAAATCCTCCCCGGCACGGGGAGGGGGACCAGCGCAGCTGGTGGAGGGGGGCTTCGGTGAAAGTAACGGCGGCGTCCGGGGCGTTAACAGAAGCGGCACTTGCGAGGCTCTCCGCTACCAGCGGAACGCTCGCGGTGATCCCCCTCCACCCTTCGCCGAGGCGAACGGTCCCCCTCCCCGTGCCGGGGAGGATTTTAGGAGCGGCCTCTCCGGGAAGGGACGTTCAGCGTTTCCGCCGCGCCCACATCTTCCGCGCAACCACCCACGCAACAACCAAAACCACGACGCCAAGGATCAACACGCCCGCAACCGCGCCGGCGACGCGGAAAATACCCCAGAACAACGCCTCGACGAAGCGGCCGACCGCCACCGAAAGGCCGATCATGCGAGAGGGTCCGAACGCGCCACTCCCTAGACCCTAGCCGGCAAAGGCTTGCGCGCCAAACCCCGTCTTCCTACGCCTGCGCCATGCAGACCAAGCCGAGCCACGCGGAAATCGTCCCCGACAGCGAACACCGAGGACTGGTCGGCCGCCTCCCGCCAACCCTCCGCGGCCTCGCACTGCTCGCCCGCTTCGATCGCCCGATCGGCTGGTGGCTGCTGTTCTGGCCCGGTGCCTGGGGCGTCGCGCTTGCCGGTGGCGCGGTCGAGAGGTGGGACCTGATCCTGTGGCTCCTCCTCGGCAGCATCGCGATGCGTGGTGCAGGGTGCGTGTTCAACGACATCGTCGACTGCGATCTCGACGCGCAGGTCGCCCGCACCCGAGCCCGCCCGATCCCCAGCGGGCTCGTCTCGATCAAGCTCGCTTGGGTCTGGCTGGTCGCGCTCTGCCTGATAGGGTTCGCCGTCCTGCTGCAGCTCACCTTCTTCGCCGCGACCGTCGCACTCGCCAGCCTCGCGCCCGTCGCCGCCTACCCCTTCATGAAGCGCATCACCTGGTGGCCGCAGGCGTGGCTCGGCATCGTATTCTCCTGGGCGCTGCTGGTCGGCTGGAGCGACATCGCTGGTGCGCTCGATACGCCGATGTGGCTGCTCTACGCCGGATCGATCGCGTGGGTGATCGGCTACGACACGATCTACGCGCTGCAGGACCGCGAGGACGATGCGATGATCGGCATCCGCTCGTCCGCACTCCGCATGGGCGCTCATGTAAAGGCCGGCGTCGGCACCTTCTACGTTGCCGCGATCGCACTCTGGGCCGCAGCCTTCTGGCAAATCCGCCCAGACCCGCTCGCGATCGCCGCACTCGTCCCCGTCGCGCTCCACCTCGCGTGGCAGGTCGTCACGCTCAAACCCGACACGCACGAAGGCGCCGGCACCGCCGCGCTCGCCCGCTTCCGCGCGAACCGTTTTGCCGGACTGCTCATGTTCCTCGCCTGCGTGGTTGTCGGCACGAGCCTGCATCCTTAAGTCGCTGATATGCTGACCCCAGACCAAGCCCGCGACCGCGCCCACGACATCGTCCAGCGCGCGAGGGCGGCGGGCGCCGACGCCGCCGACGCGGTCTTCGCCGCCGACGCCGCGCTCGACGTGTCGATCCGCCTCGGCAAGCTGGAGGATATCGGCCGCTCCGAAAGCGAGGATCTCGGCTTGCGCGTATTCGTCGGTCAGCGCTCGGCCAGCGTTTCCACCTCCGACCTGTCGACCGCCGCGATGGATGCGCTCGTCGAACGCGCGGTCGCGATGGCGCGCGAGGCACCGGAAGATCCCTGGGCCGGTCTCGCCCCCGCCGATCGCCTGCTCCACGGCATCATCCCGATGCTCGGCCTCGACGACGGCGGCGAAGCCAGCCCCGAGCAACTCCGCGACGCCGCACTCGAAGCCGAAGACGCCGCCCGCGCCGTCCCCGGCGTCTCGAACAGCGAAGGCGGTGGCGCCAGCGCCTCGCGCAGCGTCTGGGCACTCGCCACCAGCCACGGTTTCGCCGGCGCCTATGCCGCGACCGGCTACGGCGTCTCGGCCAGCGTGCTCGCCGGGGAAGGCGGCAACATGCAGCGCGACTACGCCCACAGCAGCGCCCGTCTCCGCGCGCACCTCGAAGCGCCCGAAGCGATCGGTCGCCGCGCCGGCGAACAAGCGGTCGCACGCCTCAACCCTGGCCGCCTCGTTAGCGGCCCCACCACGATCGTCTACGACCGCCGCGTCGGTGGGTCGCTGGTCGGCCACATGCTCGGCGCGATCTCCGGCCAAGCGATCACGCGGAAGACGAGCTTCCTGCTCGACTCGCTCGGCAGCCAGGTGTTCGCGCACGGCATCACCATCCGCGACGACCCACATCGCCCGCACGGCCTGCGCTCGCGCCCGTTCGATGGCGAGGGGCTGCCCGTCTCGCCGAGCGACATTATCGAGGACGGCATGCTGGAACGCTGGCTGCTCGACTCCGCTTCGGCGCGCCAACTCGGCCTCGAACCGACCGGCCACGCCGCGCGCGGAGTCGGCGGTGGCCCCGGCGTGTCGACCAGCAACGTGTTCATGGAGCCGGGCCACGTTCCGCTCGAAACGCTGATCGCCGACATTGAATCGGGCGTCTACGTCACTGAACTCATGGGCGGCGGCGCGAACGGTGTGACCGGCGATTACAGCCGTGGCGCGGCGGGCTTCAGAATCGAGAACGGACAGATCACCACGCCCGTCGCGGAGTTCACGATCGCGGGCAACGTGAAGGACATGTTCCTCGCGATGACGCCCGCCAACGACCTGGAATTCCGCTACGGCGTGAACGTGCCGACTCTCCGCGTGGAGGGCATGACGGTGGCGAGTGGCTGACCGGTTCCGCGGGCCGGAACGGTCGCCGGCATGGCTGCGCGCGATGGGCGACGCCGTCGCCGGAATCGCGTCGGAGGCCGGCGCGATGGCGCACGACCGCTTCGACACCGATTTCCAGCGCTGGGAAAAGACCCCCGGTAGCCCGGTCTGCGAACTCGACATCGCGATCGACCGGATGCTCAAGGCGCGACTGTCGACGCTTCTCCCCGAGGCGGGCTGGCTCTCCGAGGAAACCGCTGACAACGCCGACCGCCTAGCCCACGA
The DNA here is from genome assembly GCA_040388215.1 of Pseudomonadota bacterium. Lineage (GTDB taxonomy): Bacteria > Pseudomonadota > Alphaproteobacteria > Sphingomonadales > Sphingomonadaceae > Sphingomonas. The sequence continues at coordinate 9,717 of JAZKCH010000024.1, forward strand.
CCTCCTCTGGGTGGTCGACCCGATCGACGGCACGCGAGACTATATCCGCGCTAGGCCCGGCTGGTGCGTCTCGATCGCGCTGGTCGACCGCGGCCGCCCGGTGATCGGCATCCTCGACGCCCCCACCCGCGACGAGCACTGGCGCGCGGTGGTCGGGCAGGGCGCCACCCGCAACGGCATGACGCTCCAGACCGGCACCCGCACGGAGTTCGCCGGCAGCCGCACGCCCGTAGACGCCCTTCCCAAAGCCGACCGCGACCTCGTCATGGTCCACAAACCCAACTCGATCGCGCTTCGCATAGCCATGGTCGCCGCCGACGAAGCCGACCTCGTCGCCACGCTCCGCTGGGGCAACGAATGGGACATCGCCGCCGCGATCCTCGTCGCGAGCGAGGCGGGTGCGGTGGTGAGCGACGCGCTCGGCGCGCCATTGGTGTTCAACAAGCCGCACCCGCAGGCGTTCGGCGTACTGGTCTCGACGTCGGGCATCCACGCAGCGGCGGTCGAGCGGCTCGCGGATCGCGCAAACGCGATCGGCGGTTGACGCCAACCGGTTACCGGCTCGGGGTTGGTGGCGTGTCCGGCTCTGTGAGGTCGATCACTTCGAGTTCGGCAGGGCCTGCGCGCCGTCGAATCAGGCTACCCTTGGGGACGACATAGGTGCCCCGCAGCGTGAACCGTTCGATCCGATAGGCGCCGGTGTTGCCGTTTGCAGTGGGAATACCCGTATAGCGCCTCGCCGAAACCTGCTTGAGCAGATAGGATGCCCAACCCGTCGACTGCGATCCCCGCAGTATCTCGGATTGCTCGGTCCTGCCGTCTGGACGGATCCAGAAGCCGATATCGACCCATTTCACGGGGTCGAACTCTCCGGAAGTCGGTGCCACCGGATCGACGAGGTCGAATTTGTGTGCTGCGTCTCTCGCTGCGGCCTGCGCAGTGGGTTCATAGGGGGGCGCCCAGATGAGAACAGGCTGCGTCGAGACGTCATGACCGATCTCTTCAACCAGTTGATCGACCTGCCTGTTGTCCGTCCTACGCGCGGCAAGCCGCAACCGTACCACACGAAGGACGGTACGAAGGGCAGGGTCGGCCGCCGCGGGCCGTGCTTCGGCTTCGGCCATCAGTCGCGCGGCCTTGTCCGGATAGCCCTGCGCGCTGGCCAAGCCCACGCGGCGTAACGCCGCGACCATCGCCAGCGTCGCATTTCCCTGTGCCAAAGCGCGCTGTTCGACGGCACGGTATGAACTGTCCGCTGCCTCTCCCTTGTTCAGCGCGACCCACATGTCGCCGGTCGTGAACGCGACAGCGATGACTGCGGGATCGGTCGGCGGCAGATTTCGGCGCAACGTGCCAACCTGTCCGGCGACGGCCTTCCGGTACACATCCATCTCGCCATCGTGCAGCGCTGCGGTCGCATAGGCTTCGTAGATCGCTGCGACCGGTTTGGGGTCGGTAGCGGCGTAGCGCTTGTTGCGCGCCACTGCCGCGGCCAAGGTCTTGCGTGCCTTGACGTACGCGCCTTCGCGAAACTGTCGTTCGGCATATGCTATCGAAACCTGCGCGTCGCGTAGCGGCGGACAGGCCTGGTCGACGCATTCCCTATAGGCATCGTCCAGCCGCTTCCCGGACACGACGATTTCCGGGGTGATCTGTAGGGTCAGCAACAGCAACAGCGCGATCATGGTCTAGTCTCCGGACACGTGCGCTTAGTCTATGCGGGTCGTCCAAGTTGCAAAGTCGAGGTATGATCGATTTTGAACCGATCGCGCCTGTCATGCTTTGCGCCCGCACTCCCGTCGATCAACGACCCCCGGGCATCATGGACACGCGCTTGCCCTTCGTTCGGCTGGTCAGGTGGAAGTGCAGGCACCGGTCGCACCGATAGGCCCTGAGCGGGACGCGTCCGGTCTGCGCCACCACCAGCGCGTCGGCATCGGAGACGAAGCGCGCCTTTCGGCGGCAGACGCTGAGGCGGGTGCCCTTCACGGCTAATCCTTGTACTTCATCTCCAGGAAGCGGCCGCGGGTCGACAGGTTGTCCAGATCGCTTTGCGCAAGGCGCGCGGTCATCTCGCCGATCTCCTGCTCGATCAGCTTCAGGCCGTCGACCAGTTCGGCGTCGGGCGTGCGGCCGTTACGGGGCGTAGTGCGCAGCGACGCAGGGACCTTCTCGTAATCCTTGACGAAGGCGGGGAGCTGTTCGCCGATCAGTTTGCGCACGTCGACCGCTTCCTGGGTATTCGCGTCGAGCGTTGCGAGCTGCGGGGTCAGCGTTTCGAGGCGCAGGCCGATGCGGTCGACCAAAGTCATCGCCGGCGCGGGGAGGGCGGGGCGTTGCGCCTCCAGCCAGCGTTCGGTCTGCGCAGGCAGCGCGCGGATGTCGACCGCGGCGAGGCGTTCGGAGGTCGGTGCGCGTTCTGCAGGCCACACCGCGAACAACACCGTCGCGGCGACCAGCAACGCCATCACCAGCATCGCGCCGCCGAGCCCGAGCGGCACGATCCAGCCGATCACCATCGCCGCGATCAGGATCGACACGTCGGCGACCGCGATCCGGGTCAGCCGCTTGCCGATCGCCTGCGTCTGCCGTGCCCGTCCCCGCGACGGTACGCGCCCGATCACCGTGCCGGTGCGGTCGTCGGAAATGCGCGACCAGGAGGCGCGGGCGCTGGCGATGGCGTCGTCGACTTCGCTCACGAGGGTTACATCGCCTCCAGCTTGAACGGGCTGGCGGAAGGTCCGCCGAGCTGGCCTTGAGTCGCGCCTTCAGCCCGCGCGATATACCCACGGGACTTGTCGACCTCGTTCGACAGCGCGCCGACCGTGACCTTCATCGAATCGAGCGCCTTCAGCTTGAACACGTCGATCGCGTCCATCGTGTCGTAGATATTCTGGAACGCGCGTTGCAGCGTCTCCAGCGGGATCGTCGCCGACGCCGCTTGTTCGTGGATCTGCGCGGTCTGCGATTTGAGCAGCTTGCCGGTCGAATCGATGATGTTCGCGGTCGTCGTGTTGAGCGCGGTGATCTGCTCCAGCACCAGCTTCTGGTTGGTCAGCGCCTGCGCCACCGTCACCGCGGTGCGCAGCGCCGAGACGGTGGTGGTCGAGGCGCGATCGACGCCCTTCACCAGCTCGACATTGTTCTTCTTGACCAGGTCGAGCGCAAGATAACCCTGCACGGTGACCGCCATCTGCGTGAGGAGGTCCTGCGTCCGCTGGCGCGTGTAGAACAGCGCGGTCTCGCGGATCGCCTTCGCCTTGGCGGGATCGCTGTGGTCGAGCTCGTTGGCGACGTCCTCCAGCTTGGCGTCCATCGTCTTCGACAGATGGATCATCTGCTCGAGCCGACCCATCGCCGCCCACAAATTGGCGCGCTCGGTATCGATCGCGGCATTGTCCATCAGCAACTCGTCTTTGCCCGAACCGAGGCTCTTCAGGATCTGCGCGATGTGCGTTTGCGAGGACTTATAGCCATCGAAATAATTGCGCATCTTGCCACCGAACGGGATGATCCCGAACAGCTTCTGCGGCGCGGTGAGGTTACCCTTCTTGCCCGGATCGAGATCCTCGACGACGCGGCGCAGTTCGGCCAAGTCCTTGCCGACCCCGGTCTCCTGATCCATCGCCTTGACCGGGCGGTCGAGGAAGCGGTTCGACTGGCCGGCCGCCTCGCGAATTTCCTTCGCGCCCATCGCGGTGATCGCGTCGACGCGCTTGCCGAACTCGGGCGAATTGACGTCCTGCGCGACGAGATCGGTGACGAAGCCGGACACGCGCTCCTCGAGCTGCGATTTCACGCCGGCATCGACGGGTACCAGCCCGGACGCCTTCGCGGCCGCGACCGTCGGCACCGGATCGGGCGGGGTCAGCACCAGGTCCGGCTCTTCCGTCAGCGTGTTCGGGGTCGTCGCCATACAAGTGTCTCCGTTCGGTGGGGCATCGTGGCTGCAACCCGCCCCGCGTTCAAGTGGCGTATATAGATAACACACCGGACTTGCCAAGCTCGCCTTGAAACCAAAGGGTCGCGTCGACAGCTTGGCAGCGACATCACAGGAGTTTCAGCATGCGCGCCATCGGCTATACCAAGTCGCTCCCGATCGACGATCCGCAGTCGCTCGTCGATCTCGATCTCCCCAAGCCCGAGGCATCCGGCCGCGAACTGCTGGTCGAGGTGAAGGCGGTTTCGGTCAACCCGGTCGACACCAAGATTCGCCAGAACCGCGCGGATCCGGACGGCAAGCCACAGGTGCTGGGCTGGGACGCATCGGGCGTCGTCGTCGCGATCGGTCCGGACGTGACTAGGTTCAAGGTTGGCGACGAAGTGTTCTACGCCGGCGCGATCGACCGGCCAGGTACCAATTCGGAGTATCACCTCGTCGACGAACGCATCGTCGGGCACAAGCCGACGTCGCTCGACTGGGCGCAGGCGGCCGCGCTGCCGCTGACCTCGGTCACCGCGTGGGAGACGCTGTTCGACCGCCTCGACGTGCGCAAACCCGTCCCCGGCGCGGCGAACGCGATCCTGATCATCGGCGGTGCCGGCGGGGTAGGGTCGATCACGATCCAGCTCGCCCGCAAGCTCACCGACCTGACGATCATCGCCACCGCCTCGCGCGACGAGACGCGGGGCTGGGTCGAGGATCTCGGCGCGCATCACGTGATCGACCACCGCAAGCCGCTCGCCGAGCAGGTCGAGGCGCTGGGGCTCGGCGCGCCGGGGTTGGTGTTCTCGACGACGCATACCGACGAGCACATCGCCGAGATCGCCACGCTGCTCGCGCCGCAGGGCCGCCTCGCGCTGATCGACGACCCCAAGACGCTCGACATCGCGCCGCTGAAGCAGAAGTCGATCTCGGTCCACTGGGAGCTGATGTATACGCGCTCGCTGTTCCAGACGCCGGATATGGGCGAGCAGGGGCGGTTGCTCGACGAGGTCGCGGCGTTGGTCGATGCGGGGACGATCCGGACGACGCTGGCGGAGAATTTCGGGACGATCGATGCGGCGAATCTGCGGCGGGCGCATGAGCGGATCGAGAGCCATACGGCGAAGGGGAAGATCGTGCTCGAGGGGTTCTGAGCCTTCCGATTTTGTAAACAGCGATTCATGACTTTGGCCACCACCCCGGCGAAGGCCGGGGCCCAATTGGGGAACGTTGCTAACGGATAGCGGCACGTCGTTATTACCACCTTCCCAATTGGGCCCCGGCCTTCGCCGGGGTGGATAGAATGGAGGGCGGAGCGCTTCTTCTCGTTCCCTCGCGAACACGGGGGCCAAGGAGCCAGGGACGGCACCGCTCGTGACCCTGGACCCCCGCCTTCGCGGGGGAACGGCATTGGTTCAGCGGAGGCGTGTCTCACCGCCGAATGAGGCTGGCGCCCCGGCAAACACGCGATACTCTACACCATGCTCCGCCAGCTGATCCTCGCGCTCGCCCTCCTCCCCGCGGCCGCTACGAATCGCCCCCCGCCAGCCGACCCGCTCACGGCCACGATCCACACCGAAGACGCCGACCGCTTCGCCGCGCTCTTCGCCAAGACCAAAGGCAAACCCACCGCCGCGCAACTCAAACGCGAGTATCTCGACAAGGGCAGTTACGGCATCGGCGTCTTCACCCCCGGCCGGATCGTCGACGCCGACACGCTCGCGCGCGCCATCGCCGCCAACCCCACCCGCTACGCGCAGGCGATCAAGACCTGTCTCCCCGCCGCCAAGACCGCGACCGCCGATCTCCGCTCGATCTATCTCGGCCTCCACGGCGCGCTCCCCGACGTGAAGCTCCCACAGGTCTATATAGTCTTCGGTGCGAACACCTCGGGTGGCACCGCCAAACCCGGCGCACAGGTGCTGGGGCTCGAAGTGCTCTGCCACATGTCGCCGACACCCGAGAAACTTCGCCAGACGCTCCGCCATTTCTTCGCGCACGAGACGGTGCATTCCTTCCAGCAGGACGCGGGGATGACGCTCGCCCGCGATCCGCTGCTCACCGCGATCCTCGTCGAGGGCGCCGCGGACTTCATCGCTCAGCTCGTCTCCGGCGAGGAACCCGACGCCGCGCGCGCCGCCTGGGCCTCCCCGCGTGAGGGCGAACTCTGGCGCCAGATGCAGGCCGACATCGCCCTGACCCGCAAGCTCACCGACAAGGACGACCCCGAGCAAGGCTCGCCCGAAGCCAAGGCCTACGCCCGCTGGATCGGCAACTACTCCACCCCACCGGCCGGCTGGCCGCCAGAGCTCGGCTATTGGATGGGGCTGAGGATCTGGCAGCGTTACTACGCCGCCGCCCCCGACAAGCACGCTGCGCTCAGGGCGATGCTGGCGGTCCGCGATCCTCGTGCTATTCTCGCCGCCGGAACATACAAGCGGCGAGCCCCGTCATCCTGACGAAAGTCAGGATCCAGAGCCACGAAGGCAGCTTTTGGTACCCTGGGTCCTGACTTTCGTCAGGATGACGGGAGGGGTGCGGAGGACGCAAACACCGCCCGGTCTTCCCGCGGCGCAACAATTACGCTATGGCGCGCGCCAACCCCGTTCCTCGTTTCAAGAGAATACATTCATGAGCCTCCGCAACGTGGCGATCATTGCGCACGTCGATCACGGCAAGACGACGCTGGTCGACCAGCTCTTCCGCCAGTCCGGCACCTTCCGCGACAACCAGCGCGTCGAAGAGCGCGCAATGGATTCGAACGACCTCGAAAAAGAGCGTGGCATCACCATTCTCGCCAAGCCGACCTCGGTTGACTGGACTCCTCCCGGCGAGTCCGAGAGCATCCGCATCAACATCGTCGACACGCCCGGCCACGCCGATTTCGGCGGCGAAGTCGAGCGCATCCTCTCGATGGTCGACGGCGTCGTCCTGCTGGTCGATTCGTCGGAAGGCGCGATGCCGCAGACCAAGTTCGTCACCGGCAAGGCGCT
>JAZKCH010000025.1:0-7809 GCA_040388215.1 Pseudomonadota bacterium
CCGGGATATGACGGGCGCGCCCTCGCGGCCCCCGCGATGGGTTGGCTGCGGCGCTTCCAACGGCGCACAGACCATGCGAAGAGCTGGACGACGTGGAGATTGCCGGCCCTCGTGCTGTTGCGCTTCCGACCCGACCCGACCTCCGCAACCGGCCTGCGTGCCAAAAATCCCGACTGGGTTCAGCATTTTGCTGGCCCAGTAGTCTTACCCAGGAGCTGACTTGGCCACTTCCCCTACTGCCCCTCGCGCGACCGACCCCGAAGAGGTTGAGGCGCTGCATCGCCTGATCCTCGCGTCGCTCGACGACGACCAGGCGGTCGAGACCATCTCGATCCCGCTCGCGGGCAAGACCAGCATCGCCGATTACATGGTGATCGCCAGCGGTCGTTCGACCCGCCAGGTCGCCTCGATGGCGCAGAAGCTGGCCGAGCGGATCAAGGCCGAGTTCAAGCGTCCGGTGAAGATCGAAGGGCTCCCCACGGCGGACTGGGTGCTGATCGACGCGACCGACGTCATCGTCCACCTGTTCCGCCCCGAAGTCCGCAGCTTCTACAATCTGGAGCGGATGTGGGCGTTCGGCGACGCACCGACGCCGCCGCCCGTGCCGACCTTCACCGACGAAGACTAGATCCCGAGGCGGCGGTGCTGCTCCACATCGTCGCCCGCGGTCGGATCGGGCGCTCGCCCGAGGCCGACCTCGTCGATCGCTATCTGAAGCGGATCGTCTGGCCGACCAAAGTCAGTGAGCTCCCCGACACCGGCGGCAAGATCCCGCTGGTCGGCGAGCAGACCAAGCGCATTCTGCTCGACGAGAAGGGCGAGACGCTGTCGTCGACGCAGTTCGCGCAAAAGCTCGAACGGTGGCGCGACGACGGCGTGCGTGAGGCGCGGTTCATGATCGGGGCCGCCGACGGCTTCGACGATGCCGCGCGCGACGAGGCGGATCTGTTGTTCTCGTTCGGCCGCGCGACGTGGCCGCATCTGCTCGCGCGCGCGATGCTCGCCGAGCAGCTCTTTCGCGCGACCAGCATCCTTGCCAATCACCCGTATCACCGCGAAGGGTGATGCATGAGGGCAGGGGGCGTCTTGGCGATCGCGGCGCTGTTCGCGGCGGCGAGCGTAGTCGCACAGACTAAAACGCCCGAGTTGGCGACCGAGCAGCAGCGCCTGGTCGCGGCAAAACGCGATGCCGTAATTGCCACCGCCCGCGCCGCCAAGCTCGCCGCTGCTGCGACGGAAGAACGCAACGCAGCCGACAAGGCGCGGCGCGAGGAGCAGGCGCTAGCCGCTCGCGTGACGGCCGCCGAGGCGAACCTCGCTACTGCCAGCGCGCGCGTCACACTGGTCGAACGCCTGCTAACCAATCAGCGCGCCAAGCTCGGCCGCGCGCAAGCTCCCGTCGCGCGATTGCTCGCCGCGCTGGAGTCGCTCGCCCGCCGCCCGACGATCGTCGCGGTTGCGCAGCCGGGATCGGTCGACGACCTCGTCCATGTCCGCGCGGTGCTGGGCAGCGCGTTACCCGTCGTCCGCCAGCGCACCGAAGCCGTCCGCACCGAACTCGTCGAAACGCGCCGTTTGCAGGCCAGCGCCACGCTCGCCGCCAAGGCCTTGGCAGACGGCCGCGCGCGCCTCGAGAACGACCGCCAAGCACTCGCCAATCTCGAAGCCCGACATCGCCAGCGCAGCCAGTCGCTCGGCCGCGGAGCGCTCAGTGAGTCCGACCGCGCGCTGGCGCTCGGCGAACGCGCACGCGATCTCGTCGACGGCATGGCGGCCACGACCAACGCCAAGGCGACCGCGGCCAGCCTGATCGCGCTCGCCGGCCCGATCCCCCGCCCGATCGCGCCCGGCGCGAAGCCACCTGGCCCCCCGATCGGTGTGTACCGCACCCCGGTAGCGGGCCGGCTCGTCACCGGCTTCGATGAAATCTCGGACTCGGGCGTACGGTCGCGCGGGCCGACGTTCGCCACCGCTTCCAGTGCACGCGTCGTCGCCCCCGCCGCAGGGACGATCCGCTACGCCCGCCGCTTCCGCGACTACGGTGTCATCGTCATCATCGACCACGCCGATGGCTGGACCAGCCTCGTCACCGGGCTCGCTGCAACCTCCGCAAAGCCCGGCGACCGCGTGACGATGGGCGCCCCACTCGGCACCGCCCCCCGCGAAGACCCGCGAATTACCGTCGAACTCCGCCGCCGGGGCCGCCCGGTTGATGTCGCCGCGTTGATAGGATCGCGCTGATCGACGAACCCAATGGGCGTCTGCTTTTCAATCCGCCCCCGCCAGGGGGAGGTGGCTGGCACTTGCCAGTCGGAGGGGGAGGAAGGAGCAACGTCCGCTCCGTGTCCCCCCCCTCCGTCACCTTCGGCGCCACCTCCCCCTTGCGGGGGAGGATCGATCCAATACGCGATCGTTAACGACCAAGCCCCCAGTCAGCCCCCATTAACCCCAACCCGCCTTCACTCCGCGCGCGCGTTGCCGCCAGCGTTCCGCTACGCTACGCCGTCACGACCGTACGACACGTCTTTTCTCAGGTTGCAGGACCATCGATGCCTCGTCCTATACTGCGTACCCCGATCCTTACCGCGACGGCGATCGTCGGCGCGCTCACGCTGATCCCGCTCGCCACCTCGGCGATGGCGGCGGTCGACACCGACACCTATCGCGAGTTCGACCAGTTCCTCGACGTCTTCAACCGCGTGAAGGCGGAATATGTCGACAAGGTCGATGACAAGACGCTGATCAAGGGCGCCATCCAGGGCATGCTCGCCAGCCTCGATCCGCACTCCAGCTATGTCGACGCGCTCGACTACGAGAACCTCCGGATCATGACCGAGGGCAATTACGGCGGTCTCGGCCTGACGGTGCAGATGGAAGACGGCGCGATCAAGGTCGTCGCCCCGCAGGAAGACTCGCCAGCCGCCCGCGCCGGCGTCAAATCCGGCGACTATATCACGCATATCGACGGCAAGCTGATCTACGGCGATTCGCTCGACGAAGCGGTCGGCAAGATGCGCGGCAAGCCCGGCAGCAAAATCACATTGGGCCTCGTCCGCCCCGGCCGCGACAAGCCGCTCGACGTGACGATGATGCGCGAGATCATCGTCCAGAAGCCGGTGAAATGGGAAGTCCGCGGCGACGTCGGCTATATCAACATCAACACCTTCAGCGAGAACACCGGCGCCGACACCCGCGCGGCGATCATGGCGATCGACAAGTCGCTCGGCCACCGCCCGCTCGGATACGTGGTCGACCTCCGCGAAAACGGCGGCGGTCTCCTGACGCAGGCGATCGAAGTCAGCGACGCCTTCCTCGATCACGGCGAGATCGTCTCGCAGCGCGGCCGTGAGAAGACCGATATCGAGCGCTATTACGCCAAGCCCGGCGACGACGCGCACGGCCTGCCGGTCGTCGTCCTCACCGATCCCGGCACCGCGTCCGCCTCCGAGATCGTCGCCGGCGCGCTCCAGGATCATCACCGCGCGCTGATCATGGGCGAGCGCAGCTTCGGCAAGGGCTCGGTCCAGACGGTGTTGCAGCTCGGCCCCGAGACCGCACTTCGCCTGACCACCGCGCGCTACTTCACGCCGTCCGGCCGCTCGGTGCAGGAGGGCGGGATCGAGCCCGACATCAAGGTGCCGCAGCTCACCGATCCCGACTACAAGTCGCGCCCGGTGTTCCGCGAGGCCGATCTGCGTAAGCATTTGATCAACGAGGTGAAGGCCGACAACGCGGTGCTCGAGGAGGATACCAAGACCGATCCCCGCTTCTCGCAGACGCCCGATCAGTTGAAGAAGCAGGGTATCGACGACTTCCAGCTTTATTACGCGCTGAAGACCGTCGCGCGCCTGGGCGGCCCGGTGCAGGTTGCTGCCGCGACCAAGCCGCGCCCGATCAAGCCTGATCCGACCGCCGCCGCCGATGCAGCCAAGGTGCCCAACAAGTGAGCGTGCGTCGCGGGTTGGGCATGACCAAGAACGAAGAGATCGCGCGCGCCATCGCGCTGCTGCTGCCGGCATTCCTCCTGCTCGGCGCGCTCGGCTCGCAATATCTGGGCGGGCTGTACCCGTGCGAGATGTGCCACTGGCAGCGCTGGCCGCATTATGCCGCGGTGCTCGTCGCCGGCGCGACGTTCCTGGTTCCTGGCCGCTCGCTGCGCGCCACGCTCGTCATCATCGCCGGGCTGTTGATCGGGCTCAGCGGCCTGATCGGCGTCGCGCATGCTGGCGTCGAATATCACTGGTGGAACGGTTTCACCGCCTGCACCACGACCGTCTCGATGGCTGGCACTACCGCGGCCGAGCGCCTCGCCGCGATCATGAACGCGCCGATGGTGCGCTGCGATTCGCCACAGTGGAAACTGCTCGGAATCTCGCTCGCCGGCTTCAACGCCATCTTTTCCCTCGCCGGTGCGTTCACCATATTCGCACTCATGAGGAAGACGAGATGAGCGGCTGGAAGCCAGGAGACGCCAAGCGGGCCACCGATTCGATGATCCGCGTCGACCAGGCCGGCGAATACGGCGCGATCCGTATTTATGCGGGGCAGTTGGCGGTGCTCGGCGATCGCCACCCGGCATCGCGCTCGATCCATCACATGGCGCAACAGGAAGAGCGGCATCGCGCGTTCTTCGACAAGATGATCGTCGAGCGCCGCGTACGTCCGACCGTGTTGCAGCCGATCTGGAAAGTCGCCGGCTTCGCGCTCGGCGCGGTGACCGCGGCAATCAGCCCGCGTGCGGCGATGGCATGCACTGCTGCGGTCGAGACGGAGATCGACAAGCATTACGAGGAACAACTCGTTCAGCTTGGCGCCAGCGACCCCGAGTTATCGGCAGCGATCCTGGATTTCCAGGCCGAGGAACTCGAACACAAGGCCACTGCGATTGCTGCGGGGGCTGAGGAAACACCGGGCTATCCGGTGCTCAGCGCAGTGATCCGGCTCGGCTGCAAGGTCGCTATCGCGACAGCCAAACGAATATAACAAGCGTACCAGGCGCGTGGGAGTGATGCGTATGAAGATGCTTTTTGCGGCGGCGTTGCTCGTCGCCGGACCCGCGGTCGCTCAGACGGCCAAGCCGATGTCGCCGCCGAACGCCGGTCCAACGCTCGCACAGCTGCCCGCCAAGGCGCCTGCTCAAGCGCCGGCGCTTCCAGGCGTGATCGCCAAGCCGAAACCGGTCGAGGCGCCACCACAGGTGTCGCGCAATGCGCCGATCAACGGCGTCCTCACGCTGTTCGGCAACGAACGCTGCCCGACCAACGCTAACGGCGACGAAATCGTCGTCTGCGTCCGCCGCAGCGCGCAGGAGCAATATCGCGTCCCCAAGGAACTCCGCGAGTTCGTCGTGACGCCCGAGAATGCCAGTTGGGCAACCAAGGCACAGGGCACGATGGATGCGGGCTCGGGCGTCAACACGATCGGCAGCTGCTCCGCCGTCGGCGCCGGCGGTGCGACCGGCTGCTTCGGCCAGCGAGTCCGGGAGTCGAGGCTGGAGAACAAGACGCGCGCGGCGGAAGTACCGGTCCTCCCGTAAGAAATTTGAGAGACGGTTCTTCTACTCACCGCTCCCTGGAAGCGAGGGGCAGGGGGTGGGTTGGCTTCCGCAAGCGGCAAAGTCAGTGGCACGAGCAAGCCACCCATCCCCAACCGCTCGCTTCCAGGGAGGGGAGCACGGTTTCAACTTGGCGAGGTCGCCGGCACAAATCCCCCTTGGCGTCCGCTCTGCGTACCCCGTACCGTCCCCCTGGGACATACAAGGGGGCAAACGTATGGCGCTGACACTCGGAAAACGAAAAACCCGTCTGCGACCGATCGCAGCCGACGGCTACGAGAAACTTCTCGCCTACGCCGCGATCCTCCTTCTCGCCGCGGTCATGACCGCGCTGGTCCGCGGCCGCCCGCACTGGCCCGAGGTCCCGACGATCGTCTGGTTCCACCTCGCCACGATCATCGTCGCGCTGGCGCTCACCCCGATCATGCTGCTGCGTAAACGCGGCGACCGCCCGCACCGCGCGCTCGGCACGATCTGGGTCGTTGCGATGCTCGCCACCGCGCTCGCCTCGTTCGGCATCCGGACCAGCACCGGCGGCTTCGGCATCATCCACCTCCTGTCGATCTTCACGCTGGTCCAGGTCCCGATCATCTGGTGGTCGGCCCGTACCCACGACCTCGCACGGCACCGTACCAGCGTGCGCGGCATGGTCACCGGCGCATTGCTGATCGCGGGCGTCTTCACCTTCCCGTTCGGGCGAATGCTCGGCACGTGGCTGTTCTCCTGACACTCGCGCGCGCTGTTCCAGACCTAACTGTCCTACAGGCAGAGGGGATGGCATGATGCGCAGATGACGTCAGCAGACAACCGCAGGGCTTTCGCCAGAACCGTCCCCTACAGGGCGTCGAGCGCAGGGGAAAACGCTGCACCAGCGTCTGCACTTTCTGCACTTCACTCGCGCGCGCGCCTCGGACGTCGTTGGACTCGCCTTGGTATTCAGCGAGTTATGCCAATCCGGAGCGCTGTCGCGATTCTCGATCGTGAGAGCCTATCGCAAGGAGCAACGGCATGACCGAACCGCTGACCATCGCCTTCCTGCTGTTTCCGAACGTGACCCAGCTCGACCTGACCGGCCCCGCACAAGTCCTGTCGCGGCTCGGCAATGCGCGGCTCGATCTGGTGTGGAAGACGCTCGACCCGGTCCCGACCGATGCCGGCTTCTCGATCCTGCCGACCGCAACCTTTGCCGATGTCCCGCGCGCCGACATCCTGTGCGTCCCAGGCGGTTTCGGGATCAACGCCGTGATCGCCGACGACGACGCGATGGCGTGGGTCAAGGCGATCGGCGCCGACGCGACCTGGGTGACGAGCGTGTGCACCGGCTCGCTGATCCTCGGCGCGGCGGGGCTGCTCGACGGCTACCGCGCCGGGTGCCACTGGGCGCAGCGCGAGATGTTGCCGCTGTTTGGTGCGATCCCGGTCGACGCACGGGTCGTGGTCGATCGCAACCGCGTGACCGGCGGCGGCGTCACCGCGGGGATCGATTTCGCGCTTACGCTGACCGCGATCATCCGCGGCGAGGCGCATGCCAAGGCTGTCCAGCTAAGTCTCGAATATGATCCCGCGCCGCCGTTCGACAGCGGCTCGCCTGAGAAGGCCGACGCCGAGATCGTCGCGGGCTATCAGCGTCGCGTTCAAGCCCTCGCTCCGACCCGCGACGACGATCTGCGCGCGCTGGCGAAACGCCGCGGTTACCCTCGATAGACTTAAGGGTGACGCTTCAGCCCGCGCACCCGGTGCCAGATGTAGAAGCCGACCAGCGCGATCAGGACCACGCCAATCAACAGGTCGGCGCTATGGAACGCGGCCTTCACGCGCGGATCGGTGTCCCATTTGTCGCCGAGCTTCATGCCGACCCAGGCCAGCCCGAAGCACCACGGCCACGATCCGACGAAGGTGTAGACGTGGAACGGCACCAGCTTCATCCGCGCGACGCCGGCGGGGAAGGCGATGAACGACCGGATCACCGGCAGCAGGCGCCCGATCAGCACCGCCATGCTGCCCCAGCGTGCGAAGAACCGGTCGGCGGCATCGAGTTCGCCCGGTCCGATCAGCAGGTATTTGCCCCAGCGCTCGGCCATCGGCCGGCCGCCGCGCTTGCCGATCTCGTACGCGACGATCGAGCCGAGATTGCACCCGATCGCACCCGCGGTAGCGGCGAGATACAGGTCGAACCGCCCGGTCGAGACGAGGTAGCCGGCGAACGGCATGATGATCTCGGACGGCAGCGGGATGCACGCGCTCTCGATCGCCAT
>JAZKCH010000026.1:0-12546 GCA_040388215.1 Pseudomonadota bacterium
GCGAACAGGAACAGCAGGAAGATCGGCGTGAAGACGGTAGCGATGAAGTCGCGCCGCGCGATCGTGAAGGTCTGGCGAATGGTTCGGCGGAAACGGCTCATGCCGCATCCTCCTTCGCAACGTCGCCATGCTGGCCGACGATCCGGACGAACGCCTCGTGCAGCCCCGGCCGCTCGATCGACAGCCCCGAAATCCCGTATCCCGCGTCGATCAGCCTCACGAGCAAACTCTCTATCCCCTCGTTCGGCAGCTCGAACCGCCAGCTATCCCCGTCCGCCACTGCATCCGATGGGAGTACGCCGCGGATCGCAGGATCAGGCCGATGCGGCGTGTAGTGGACGCGCTGCGGCAATATCCCACGAGCGTCCGCGACGGTGCCTTCGAACCGTCGCTTACCCCCCGCGATAATCGCCAGCCGGTCGCACAGTCGCTCGGCGTGGCTCATGATATGCGTCGAGAACAGGATCGTCGCACCGCGGTCGCGCTCGTTGAGGATCAGCTTCTCCAGCCGCTCCTGGTTGACCGGATCGAGCCCCGAAAACGGCTCGTCGAGCACCAGCAGATCGGGCTGGTGCACCACCGAGCCGAGCAGCTGCACCAATTGCGCCATGCCCTTCGACAGTTTCCGGATCTTCTCGTCGACCGCATGGCCCAGCCCGGCGGCTTCCATCAACACCACCGCACGCTCGCGCCCGGTCTTCCAGTCGAGCCCGCGCAACGCCCCCAGGAACGCGATCGCCTCGCGCGCCTTCATCGCCGGATACAGTCCGCGCTCCTCGGGCAGATAGCCCACCCGGTCGCTCGCATCGCGTGGATTGTCGTAACCGAGCAATGTGCGCGATCCCTCGTCGGGCTCGATGATCCCGAGTAGCATGCGCAGCGTCGTCGTCTTGCCCGCGCCGTTCGGCCCGAGCACGCCGTACACCGAGCCGCGCGGCACCATGATGTCCACCCCGTCGACCACGCGCCGGTCGCCGAACCGCTTCACGATCCCGCTCGCGGTGACCGCCCATTCATCGTTCACGCGCAATCTTCCTCCCGAGGGTGACGTCGTGGTAGCGGGCGTACGTGGCGCAAGACAAGCTGGAACACCGACTTAAGGCCAAAGCGGCCGAATTGGGTTTTGCCGCCTGCGGAATCGCGCACGCCGACGCCGCGCCGCGCGCGGGCGAACGGCTGCATGAATGGCTCGCGGACGGGCGGCACGGCGACATGATCTGGATGGAGGAGCGCAAGCATCACCGCGAAAGCCCCGCCGGCCTCTGGCCCGAAGTGCGCAGCGTCATTGCGCTCGGGATGAGCTATGCGCCGAAGAATGATCCGCTGCGGCTGGCGGACGAGGGCGGGGTAGGGCGCATCTCGGTCTATGCGCAGGGGCCGGATTATCACGATGTCGTGAAGCGGCAGTTGAAGGCGCTCGGGCGATGGCTGGCGGCGGAGGCGGGGCGCGACCTGCCCCCGTTCGACCTGAAGGTGTTCGTCGACACGGCGCCGGTGATGGAAAAGCCACTCGCCGAAGCCGCCGGGCTCGGCTGGCAGGGCAAGCACACCAACCTCGTCAGCCGCGAGCATGGCAGCTGGCTATTCCTCGGCGCGATCTACACGACGCTGGACCTGGAACCGGACCGCGGCGGCGTCGACACCTGCGGCAGTTGCGACGCGTGCCAGACCGCATGCCCGACCGATGCCTTTCCAAAACCGTTCCAGCTCGATGCGCGCCGCTGCATCTCGTACCTCACGATCGAGCATGCCGGCCCGATCCCGCACGAGTTCCGCGTTGCTATCGGCAACCGCATCTACGGCTGCGACGACTGCCTCGCCGTCTGCCCGTGGAACAAGTTCGCCGCCGCCGCCAATGCGAACCTTGCCTTCCATCCGCGGGCGGAACTGGTCGCGCCCGAACTCGCGGACATTCTCGCGCTCGACGATGCCAGCTTCCGAACCGTGTTCGCCGGATCGCCGATCAAGCGCATCGGCCGCGACCGGATGATCCGCAACGCGCTGATCGCAGCGGGGAACAGCGATGACGCACGCCTGGCGCCTCTCGTGGAACTCCTGCGCTCCGACGAAAACGCCGTGGTGCGCGACGCTGCCGATTGGGCGCTGGACCGCCTCGCCACGCCAGGCACCTGATCGCGCTCTTACCGGCTTCGTAACCTCTCCATTGCTACCGGGTAGCGACAAAGGGAGGATGCATGCGCGCGACTATCGTATCGATCGCCCGATTCGAGCCATCGTCGCGACCGATCGTGGCGGCAGGGGCGGGCCCGGTCTATGCGATGATCGCGGTCGCATGGATCATCGCGCTGCTCGGCGTCGCCGCCCGTCATCTGACGATCGCGGTGGACGAATTCGTCATGGCCGCCGTGATCGTCGGTATGCCGATCGGTGCAGGCCTATGCCTGCGTGGCCGCGGGTTCGACCGATGCGCGACGATCGCGCAGGGGTGTGGACTGTTCATGGCCGGGTGTGTCGGCATCACCCTGTTGACGTTCGTCCTGGGCACGAGCGGTCGGCCGCTGGTCGACCCGGCCCTCGCGGCGATCGATCGTGCGGTGATCCCGCCGCTCGATTGGCGGGCGGCAATGCTGTGGCTGTCGCATCGAGACGCGCTGATGGCTGCCGCGAACTGGGTATATGAAAGCATCGGCTGGCAACCCATGGCGTTGATCGCGATGCTCGGCCTGGCTGGTCGGCATGACCGGGTATGGACGTTCCTGGCGGCATGGCTGGTGACGTTGTTCGTCACCTGCGCGCTGTTCACGCTGTTTCCCGGGGTCGGTGCCTATGCGTATTTCGGTCTGGCGGCCGCGGATGTGCCCGCGATGCGCGACCCGACGCCTTGGCATCAGGCGGCGTTGCTCGCCGAATTGCGCGCCGGGACGCTGCATCATATTGGCTTCGTCGATCTCGACGGCATCATCACGTTTCCCAGCTTTCATGCCGCGGCCGCGGTCATCCTCGCCTGGGCGGCGTGGCCGATGCGTGCGATCCGCTGGCCGGCGATCCTGCTCAATGGCGCGATGCTGGTCTCGGCAGTCCCGATCGGCGGGCATTATCTGATCGATATCGTCGCCGGCTGCGTGGTCGCGGCGATCGGGATTTCGATTGCGCGGAAGATCGGCGAGCCGGCAGCGTCGGCTAAGACCTACCGTCCGCCCTCGCGCCTGGTCAGCGCCGCCACGCAACTGGCGCGGTCGATCGTGCTGCCGTCGGGTTCGCGCGCATCGAGATAGGTGACGCGGGGGGCGTCGGATCCCTTGGGGTAGAGGTACGCGTCGAGCACGCAGATTCCGCTCTGGAACTGGAGTTTTCGCGCGCTGCCTTCGCGGACGTCGGCGTCGGGCTGGCCGAACAGCTTGGTCAGGCCGGCGGCGTCCTGACCGAGGACGCGCTCGAGTCCGACGCTTGTATAGGGGATGGCGGGGCGGCCGACCGCGGGCTTGGCGACCGGGGCGGCGCAACCGGCAAGGCCGCCGCCGAGCGCCAGCGCGATGCTGATAGTCGTCAATCGCGTCATGATCGGCCTTTGCGGGAATATTGGGTGTGGAAATAATGCGTCGCCATCGCCGCGCCCAGAACGGGGGCGGCGATGTTGACGATCGGAACCACGAACAGCCCGGTGTTCGCAAGCCCCAGCACGAACCGCCCCGGCCTGGTCGTCGCACGCCAGCCCCGCATCGCCGTGGCGTCCATATGCCGTGCTGCGACCATGTCGCCGAGATCGCGCCCGAGCAGCCAGCCATTGACGATGAAGAACGCCGCCGCCGTGCCGACCCCGGTGACGAGCAGCGCGATGTAGATCGGTAGCATCATCAGGTTGATCAGCACGACACGGGCGGCGGAGCGGAGCCCCATCGCGAGGCTGCGGGCGAAGGGGACGGGGCGGGCAGTGCGCAGCGCTTCGGGATAATGCCGTGCCTCGACCGCTTCGACGACCTCGTCCGCAAAGATCCCGACGACCGCGATCGCGACCGCGCGGAACAGGAGCCACAGCGCGAGGATCGTGACGACCATCGACTTCACGAACACGCGCAGGACCGGCGGATCGGTGAGTTGGCCGAGCGAGAGGAGGAGGGCGCGGAGCATTGGGTCGGGATGGCGCGGGGGCGGTGCAAGGTCAACGCGCGTTCGGCGCCGATGGTGCCTACGACGTTTGCTCTGCAGCATGACGTTCCCCCGCGTTCGCAAGGGAACAGATGGGCTAATCCGATACCCGACCACCACCCCGGCGGAGGCCGGGGCCCAATTGGGGAACGATCATGATGTAGACCGGCGCGCCGTTACGACGACCTTTCCAATTGGGCCCCGGCCTTCGCCGGGGTGGTGCACCTCTGCCCGCTACCCAGGCGCTCTCCGCACACCGCTCGCGGATCCCACACCAGTTGCACCAATCTCCCCCGGCATTTACGGCAAGCGTTTTCCTGCCCCTCCCGGAGTCCCGCCTTGCCCAAACCAACCTACGACGTCGTCGCGATCGGCAACGCCATCGTCGACATCCTCGCCACCGCCACCGACGCCTTCATTGACGAGATTGGCGTGGCCAAGGGCTCGATGCAGCTGATGTTCTCGTCGGAAGAAGCCGACGCGCTCTACGCCAAGATGGGCCCGGGCATGGAAATCTCGGGAGGTTCCGCTGCCAATACGGTCGCCGGCGTCGCCGCGCTCGGCGGTAAATGCGGATTCATCGGCCAGGTCGCCGACGATCAGCTCGGCCAGGTCTTCGCGCATGACGTCCGCAGCATCGGCATCGAGTTCGCCACGCCCGTCCGCGCCGGCGACCCGACCACCGGCCGCTGCCTGATCTTCGTGACGCCCGACGGCCAGCGCACGATGAACACCTTTCTCGGCGCAGGCCAGTTCCTCCCCGCGACGGCCATCGACACCGCGATGATCGCCGACAGCGCGATCCTGTATCTCGAAGGCTATCTCTGGGATCCCGAAGAGCCGCGCGCCGCGATGCGCGCCGCGATCGACTGCGCACGCGACGCAGGGCGGAAAGTCGCCTTCACGCTCAGCGACGTGTTCTGCATCTCGCGCCACGGCGGCGATTTCCGCCAGCTGCTGTCGGACGGCCTGATCGACATCCTGTTCGCCAACGAGAGCGAACTCGCCGCGCTCGCCGAGACCGACGACTTCGACGCAGCGGTCGCCAAGATCTCGGCGCAGGTCCCGACCTTGGTCGTCACCCGCGGCGAGCACGGCGCCTGCGCACTTCAGGACGGCAATCGCGCCGAAGTGACGGCCGAGCCGATCGCCAAGGTCGTCGACACGACCGGCGCGGGCGACCTGTTCGCGGCGGGCTTCCTCCATGGCCAGGCGCAGGGCTACGACCTGCACGCCTCGCTGAAGCTCGGTGCGGTCTGCGCGGCCGAGATCATCAGCCATGTCGGCGCCCGCCCGATGGTCGACATGAAGGCGCTCGCCGCCAAGCATATCGGCTGAGGCATGTGTCCCCGCGCAGGCGGGGCCCTAGACTGGGCTCCCGCCTTCGCGGAAGAACACGCCTGGGTACGAGCACAAAAAAAGGGCCGCGGGAGTTTCCTCCCGCGGCCCTTTTTTGCGCTCGATCAGTGACTGCCCGGAGGCGCCATATCGATGTCGGTCCCATCGTCGAGCCCGAGCCCGACATGGCTGCGCGAGCGGCTGTACAGGAAGTAAATCGCCAACCCGATCGCGCCCCAGCCCGGCAGCACCAGCTTGGCGGTCAGCGGCAGCGACAGATACAGCCCGATGCAGCCGATGATCGCGAGCGGCGCGACGATGTACACCGCGGGCGTGCGGAACGGACGCTTGCGGCCGGGATCGGTCTTGCGCAGCACCATCACCGAGATCGCCACCATCATGAAGGCGAATAGCGTGCCCGCGTTCGAGTAATCCGCGAGCTTGCCGACCGGCAGGATCGCCGCCGCGATCGCCGCAGCGATGCCCGTCACGATCGTGACGACATGCGGCGTGCGGAACTTCGGGTGGATCGACGCGAGCCGCGCCGGCAGCAGCCCGTCACGTGCCATCGTGAAGAACACGCGGGTCTGGCCGAACATCATCATCAGCACGACCGACGGCAGCGCGAGCACGGCGGCAAGCCCGACCAGCCGGCCCATGATCGGCCAGTTGATGACCTGCAGCACGTGGACGAGCGCTTCCTTCGAGCACACCAAAGGCTCCATCGCGCCGCCTGCGACGATCGCCGCGCAACGCCCGGCCATCTCGGCCGAGCCCGGCGCGAGCACGCCGCCATCGGCGCTGGTCACCGGGTTCGCACCGATCGCACCGATCGCACCCGACGCGACCAGCAGGTAGAACAGCGTACAGATGCCGAGGCTGGCGATCAGCCCGATCGGCACGTTGCGCTGCGGGTTCTTGGTCTCTTCCGCCGCGGTCGAGACCGCGTCGAAGCCGACATAGGCAAAGAAGATCGACGCGGCGGCACCCAGCACGCCGACGCCCGACGAGCTCAGCGGGTTGCCGACGCCGTAGGGCAGGAAGGGGTGGAAATTGTCGGCCTTGAGCACAGGGATCGTCAGCGCGATGAACGCGGTCAGCGCGGCGATCTTGATCAGCACCAGCACCGCATTGACGCGCGCGCTCTCGGTCGTGCCGACCACCAGCAGCCACGTGACGAGGCCGATGATGATCACCGCGGGCAGGTTCATGAAGCCGCCGACCGTCATCGCGGTCTGCAGATCGGCATTCGGCGTGGCGCCGAACGCGACCTGGACGTGCGCCATCAGCGCGTCGGCGTTGCGCAGCCCGTTGGGGATGTGGAAGCCGATCCCGTCGAGCAGGCCCGCGAGATGGTTCGACCAGCCGACCGCGACCGCGCTCGCGCCGACCGCATATTCGAGGATCAGTGCCCAGCCGACCATCCACGCGAGCAGCTCACCCGTGACGGCGTAGGTGTAGGTATAGGCCGAGCCCGACACCGGCACCATCGACGCGAGTTCGGAATAACAGAGCGCGGCGACCGCGCAGACGAAGCCCGCGACGACGAAGCTGAGCAACATGCCCGGCCCGGCCTTCTGCGCGGCCTCGGACGTCAGCACGAAGATACCCGTGCCGATGACCGCGCCGACGCCCAGCAGCGTCAGCTGGAACGCACTCAGCGTTCGCGACAGCCCCTTTTTCTCTGCCGTCGCCAGAATGGCATCCAGCGATTTTACGCGACCAAAAATCAATTCGGTACCCCCGGGGATTGCGAGGGCCGGGTCAACATGGCCCCCTTGCTCAAGCCGGCGAGCCTAATGGCAATTTTATTACGCGCAATCCTTTAGTGCGGCAAAGCTGGCCTATCGCGTCAGCATCGGCCCGAAGGGACGGCCGCCGAAGACATGAACGTGCAGATGCGGCACCTCCTGGTTTCCGTGCTGGCCGATATTGGCGAGCAAGCGATAGCCGGGTTCGACCAGCCCCGCCGCGCGAGCGACGGCGCCGACGGCGCGGATGAACCCGGCGATCTCGGCGTCAGGTGCGCGCGCGGAAAAATCGTCCCACGAGACATACGCGCCCTTGGGAATCACGAGCAGATGCGTCGGTGCCTGCGGGTTGATATCGTGGAACGCGATTGCGAACTCGTCTTCGTAGACGCGCTTCGACGGGATCTCGCCGCGCAGGATCTTTGCGAAGATGTTCTGGTCGTCGTAAGGCTGGGTGGCGTCGATCGGCATATGTATTCCCCTCCCGCCTGCGGGAGGGGTTAGGGGAGGGGCTTGCCTTCCCGATCCCGGCGGAGCGGGTGCGTCATGCCCTCCCCCGACCCCTCCCGCAAGCGGAAGGGGAATAGATCAGTTCGTCCGCCCGGCTTTCTCGACCAACCCGCCGATACCTTCGCGCCGTTCCAGTTCCGCGCGCACGTCGTCGAGGCTCAGCCCCGCATCCGCCAACAAGACGGTGAGGTGAAACATCAAATCTGCTGCTTCCGGCACGATGCTAGCCTCATCCCCGGAACACGCCGCGATCACCGTCTCCACGGCTTCCTCGCCGAGCTTCTGCGCGATCTTGGGGCGGCCTTTCGCGAACAAGCTCGCGGTGTACGAGGTATCGGCGGGCGCATCGCGGCGTGCGCGGATGGTCGCTTCGAGGCGGTCGAATACGGGGTCTGCCATAAGCTGCGTGCTGGCGCAGGTGGGCAGGCGGGTCAATCCTTGGGCGGTGCCTTCTTCGCAAACCGTTTCCGCAACGCACGCCGCACCAGCCACACGCCGACCACCGCGAACGCGAACAAAGCGGCGTCCGACGTTGCATACCCGGTCGTCGGATGTGCTACACCGCTATGCCCGGACTCCACCGTGAGAAAAGCGAGGACCGGCATCTTCGTCAGCCCGCCTTAGGGAGCGGGGACCGAACCGGCGTCCGCACCGGAATCCCCGCTGCTGCCAGCGCCGCGTGCGCGTCCCCGATCGACGCCTGACCGAAATGGAAGATCGACGCCGCCAGCACCGCGCTCGCATGCCCGTCGCGGATTCCGGCCACCAGATCGTCGAGACCGCCGACCCCGCCGCTGGCGACCACCGGCACGCCCACCCGGTCGGAAATAGCGCGGATCAGGTCGAGGTCGTAGCCGCTGCGTGTCCCGTCGCGGTCCATCGAGGTGACCAGCAGTTCACCAGCGCCCAGTTCGGCGAGCTTCAAGGCATGCGCGATCGCATCGATCCCGGTCGCGCGCCGGCCGCCATGCGTGAAGACCTCCCAACCTTCACCGGAACGGCGCGCATCGACGCTTGCGACGCAGCACTGGCTGCCGAACCGCTCGGCGATATCGGCGACCAGTTCGGGCCGCTCGACCGCCGCGGAATTGACCGCCACCTTGTCCGCCCCGGCGAGCAACAGCGCGCGCGCATCGTCTGCCGTCCTGACACCGCCGCCGACCGTCAACGGCATGAAGCACACCGCCGCAGTCCGTCTCACGACGTCGAGGATCGTACCCCGACCTTCATGGGAGGCGCCGATGTCGAGGAAGCATATTTCGTCCGCCCCGGCCGCGTCATACGCCCGCGCCTGTTCGACCGGATCGCCCGCGTCGCGTAGTTCGACGAAGTTCACGCCCTTGACGACGCGGCCATCGGCGACATCGAGACACGGGATCACGCGCGCACGAACCGTCATGCGCTGTGCCGCAGAATTGGTTCACGCGGAGACGCGGAGACGCGGAGACGCGGTAAAGCCGCTAAGAGGAATATTTCGCGCAGAGGCGCAAAGGCGCCGAGAAAGCGAGAGGAGGGTGAGTGTACCTTCTTACTCTCAGGGCCTCTGCGCCTTTGCGCGAACAAACTTCTGCCTGCGGCGCTCAACTTCTCTCCGCGTCTCCGCGTCTCCGCGTGAATCATCCTGCTGCCTTCGCCACACTCAACGCAGCAGCAAGATCGAGCCGGCCATCGTACAAAGCCCGCCCAGTGATGACGCCCTCAACCCCATCCCGCACATGAAGCGCGAGAACGTGGATCTCGGCAATGCCCTTGACCCCGCCGCTGGCGATTACCGGAATGTCCACCGACCGCGCCAGGTCGACGGTAGCGTCGACATTGCACCCCTTCAGCATCCCGTCCCGGCCGACATCGGTGAACAGCAACGCCGCCACGCCCGCGTCCTCGAAACGCCGCGCGAGGTCGGTCGCGCTGGTGGTCGACACGTCCGCCCAACCCTTGGTCGCGACCATGCCGTCCTTCGCATCGACCGCGACGACGATCCCGCCGGGGAAATCCTTCGCCACGCCGCGCACGAACTCGGGATCCTCCAGTGCCGCCGTCCCAATTACGACGCGGGAGACGCCCAGATCGAACCAGCCCTCGACGCTGGCCCGCGTCCGGATCCCGCCGCCAAGCTGCACATGCCCCGGAAACTGCGCGACGATCGAGCGCACCGCATCGCCATTGACCGAAGCCCCCGCGAACGCACCGTCGAGATCGACCACGTGGAGATGCTCCGCGCCAGCGTCGGCGAACAGCATCGCCTGCGCCGCGGGATCGTCGCCATAGACGGTCGCCCGGTCCATATCGCCCTCGGCGAGACGCACCACCTGACCCGCCTTGAGGTCGATTGCGGGAAAGATAATCAGGCTCACGGCCGCCACTCCAGGAAACGTTCGAGCAAGGCCAGGCCGTAGCGCTGGCTCTTCTCAGGATGAAACTGCACGCCGATCATCGTGTCGCGACCGATCGCCGCGGTGACCGCGCCAGCATGGTCGGTGGTCGCAAGCACATCGGCGCCTTCAAAGGCGAAGCTATGCAGGAAATACGCCTCGCCCGGCTCGATCAGCGGATGCGCGACGGAGGGAACGACGTCGTTCCACCCCATGTGCGGGACCTTCGCGTCCATAGTACCCGGGTCCAAGCGCCGCACGCGTCCGGAGACCCAGCCGAGCCCGGCATGCGTTCCCATTTCTTCGCCCGCGTCGGCCATCAGCTGCATGCCGACGCAGATGCCGAGAAACGGCGTACCCTCGTCGCGAACACGTCGGTTCAACGCCTCGACCATTCCCGGCACTGCACGCAACGCCGCCGCGCAAGCGCCGTACGCGCCGACTCCCGGCAGCACGATCCGCTCGGCCTTCGCAACGACGTCGGCGTCCGACGTCACTACCAGGTCGACACATCCCGCCGTCCGCAGCGCGTTCTCGACCGAATGCAGGTTTCCCGCGCCGTAATCGATCAGCGCCAGCGTCAAATCCCCCTCCCGCTTGCGGGAGGGGTCAGGGGAGGGGGTGACATAGCCGCGATTCCGACGATCGAGGCCAAGCCCTCCCCCGACCCCTCCCGCAAGCGGGAGGGGAGCATCAGAGTATCCCCTTGGTCGACGGGATCGCGTCTGCCTTTCGCGGATCGATCTCGATCGCCGTGCGCAGCGCGCGCGCGACACCCTTGAACGCAGCCTCGGCGATGTGGTGGTTGTTCGACCCGTACAGCGCTTCGACGTGCAGCGTGATCCCGGCCGCCTGCGCGAAGCTGTGGAAGAAATGCTCGAACATTTCCGTATCCATCCCGCCGAGGCGCTTCTGCGAGAACAGGTCCTTCCACACCAGCCAGGGCCGCCCGGAAATATCCAGCGCAACGCGGGTCAAGGTTTCGTCCATCGGCGACAGCGCATCCCCGTACCGCGCGATCCCGCGTTTATCCCCGAGCGCCTGCGCGAACGCCTGCCCGATCGCGATGCCGGTGTCCTCGACGGTGTGATGCTCGTCGATGTGCAGATCGCCCTTGGTCCGCACGCGGAGATCGATCAGCGAGTGACGCGACAATTGTTCGAGCATGTGATCGAAGAAACCGACCCCGGTCTCGACGTCGTACACGCCGGTCCCATCGAGGTTCACGGTGACGTCGATCGCCGTCTCGGCGGTGGAGCGGGTGATCGTGGCGGTGCGCATGCCACCTCCCATAACGTGCGCCACGACGCATGCAATCTTGACCGGCATCCGAATGACGCTACCCAAGGGATATGACCGATGGACTGCCTGATAGCCTGATTCCGTACGACGAGATCGTACAAGAAGCCCTGCGTGCCGTGGTCGGCCGCGTGCTTGGCTCCGTCGCGGAGGCCGGCGGGCTTCCCGGCGAGCATCATTTCTACATCACCTTCAAGACGCAGGCCCCGGGAGTCGACATCCCCAAGCGGCTGATCGAGCGGTTCCCGGACGAGATGACGATCGTCATGCAGAACCGCTACTGGGACCTCGTCGTCGATGACGAGCGCTTCTCGATCGGGCTGAGCTTCAATCAGGTGCCCTCGAAGCTGGTGATCCCATACTCGGCGATCACCGCGTTCCAGGATCCGGCCGTAAGTTTCGAACTCCGCTTTCAGGCGCAGGAGGGTGCCGACGACGCACTCGGCGAACATGACGAAGCGGAGAACGACGGCCCGACCGCGGTGCCGATCGAAGATGGCTCGAACGTCGTAGCCGTGGATTTCAAACGGAAGAAGTGACCCTCTAAACTCCCTCTCCCCACCGGGGAGAGGGAAGGGGCCCGCGGCACTTGCCGTGGGAAGGGAGAGGGGCGTTGGGACGCGCGTCCTGAGCCCCAAAGCCCCTCACCCTTCCGTCGCCTGCGGCTCCTCCCTCCCTCTCCCCGAAGGGGCGAGGGATCCCGCACGCGCCCCGGAAGGTTCTTCCCATATGACCCAAACCCGCACAGAAACCGACACGATCGGCCCGATCGAAGTCCCCGCCGACGCCTATTGGGGCGCGCAGACCGAACGCTCGATCGAGAACTTCCCGTTCGGCAGCCGCGAACGCATGCCGATCGAGATCGTCCACGCGCTTGCGCTCGTCAAACAAGCCGCCGCCCGCGTAAACCGCTCGCACGGCCTCGACGAAACCATCGCGACCGCGATCGACTCCGCCGCGCAGGAAGTCATCGACGGCAAGCTCGACGACCAGTTCCCCCTCGTCATCTGGCAGACCGGCAGCGGCACGCAGTCGAACATGAACGCGAACGAGGTCATCGCCGGCCGCGCCAACGAAGTCCTCACCGGAACCCGCGGCGGCAAGTCCCCGGTCCACCCCAACGACCACGTCAACATGAGCCAGTCGTCCAACGACAGCTTCCCCACCGC
>JAZKCH010000027.1:0-26676 GCA_040388215.1 Pseudomonadota bacterium
CGCGTGATCTTCCTCGGGCTGCCCGCGTCGATGATGATGGTGCTGCTGATGATGGGCCTGCGCGGCACCGGTGATTCGATGACGCCGCTCTGGTTCATGCTGCTCAGCGCGCTGCTCGACAGTGGGCTCAACCCGTTGCTGATCGCCGGCATCGGCCCGTTCCCGCAGATGGGCATTGCCGGCTCGGCGATGGCGACGCTGGTCGCCAGCCACGTCTCGCTGCTCGGATTGATCGTCTACATCTACAAGCGCGACCTGCCGCTGCGGCTGCGCGGCAACGAACTCCGCTACCTCATCCCCGAGCGCGCGCTGACCGGCACGATCGTGCGGAAGGGCCTGCCGATGGGCGCGCAGATGCTGGTCATGTCGACTGCGGGGCTCGCGATGGTCGGGCTGGTCAACCGGCTCGGCGTCGATACCGCGGCGGCCTATGCCGTGTCGCAACAGCTCTGGACCTATATCCAGATGCCCGCGCTGGCGATCGGCGCGGCGGTCAGTTCGATGGCGGCGCAGAATATCGGCGCAGGGCGCTGGGACCGGGTCGGCGACATCACCAAATACGGCCTGTTCTTCAACGTCGCGCTGACCGGCGCGATGGTCGCCGTGGTGCTGCTGTTCGACCGCCCTGTGATGACGTTGTTCATCGGCAGCGACAGCCCCGCGCTGCCGATCGCGCGGCATATCCAGCTGATCGCGAGCTGGAACTTCATCCTGTTCGGCGCGACGATGGTGCTGTTCTCGACGGTGCGCGCGAACGGCGCGGTGATCGCGCCGCTGATCGCGCTGATCGTCGCGCTGTATCCGGTGCGGATCGGCTTCGCGCTGCTGGCGAAACCGTGGCTCGGCGCAGATTCGCTATGGTGGAGCTTCCCGCTCGGATCGCTGACGACGCTGGCGATCGCGGCGTGGTATTATCGCTACGGCAATTGGCGGAAGGGCGCGCTGGTGGTGCCGGATGACAGCGAAGAACAGGCGCACGGGTTGGGCGAGCCGGGCGGGCGGTTGCAGCCTACGGGGTGAGGTGCACGACCTGAACTACCACCCCGGCGAAGGCCGGGGCCCAATTGGGGAACGATCGTGGTAGGGGCCAGCGCTTCGTTACTGCGACCTTTCCAATTGGGCCCCGGCCTTCGCCGGGGTGGTGCAGTTAATAATAGTTGTCGAAGGGTCTACCGCAGCCGCTTCACGAACGACCGGCCACCTTCGCGGCGCTCATGCTGGAAGTTCGGGATCGTCTCGATCAGGTCCGACAACCGGTTGAACCCGTAGTTGCGCGCATCGAAGCTCGACCGGTTGCCGGCAAGCTGGCCTAGTTCGGCGACGCTGGCATAGCCCTTTTCGTCACGCTTCACCGCGTTGTACGCGTCGATCAGCAGCTTGATGACCTGCTCGTCGATCGGTTGCGCCGTCTTGGGGCGAGCGACCGGCGCGGGTGTCGCCGCCTTCTCGCCAGCCACCGGAGCAGGCGCCGGCACCTGCATCGGCTGCGAGGTCTCGTTCAGCGCACCCACGTCGATGAATCGCGTGCACGCCTGGCGAAATCCTTCGGGCGTGCGGCTGGTGCCGAAACCATATACCGGGATCCCGTCCTGCCGGATGCGGGTCGCGAGCGGCATGAAATCGCTGTCCGACGACATGATGCCGAAGCCGTCGATGCGCCCGCGGAACAGCAGGTCCATCGCGTCGATCGTCATTTTCATGTCGGTCGCGTTCTTGCCCTTGGTTAGGTCGAATTGCTGCTGCGGCTCGATGCCGTGCTTGATCGACATGTCGCTCCACGCCTTCAGCGCAGGCTTCGACCAGTTGCCATAGACCCGCCGGACGTTGACCGTGCCGAGCTCGGCAAGGACGGTAAGCACCGGGTCGAGGGTCGCCGCGGACGCATTGTCCGCGTCGATCAGGAGGGCGACGTTGCGCGTTGTGGTATCGATCATGATCGCAGGATTAGCCGCGCGCGCGCGCCGCGTCCACGCTCCACGCGCCGCCGCCCGCCGCGGCGAGGTACAGGAAGACGAAGCAGTACAGCACCGCCGGCTCGCCGCCATTGGCGATCGGGAAAGGCCCCTGCGGGAAATGTGCGAGGAAATACGCGACTGCGGACATGCCTGAGAGCACGAACGCGACCGGCCGCGTGAACAGGCCGATGATCAGCATGCCGCCGCCGACGACTTCGAGGATCCCTGCGACGTAGAGCAGCGGGTTCATCGGCATTGGGAACGGCGGCAGGCCGAAGAATTTCGAGATGCCGTGGCTGAAGAACACGAGCGCGACGACGATGCGCATGACGCTCAGCAGGCGGGCGGACCAGGTGGCGGGTATCGGCATGGAGAAGTCCTCGGGTGTCGTTGCGATGGCGAAACGTCACACGGGCGCGGGGCTGGGTCAATTCGCGTAAATCGAAACGGATCGTTTGAAGGGGGACTTAACGATCCTCCCCCGCAAGGGGGAGGTGGCACCGCAGGTGACGGAGGGGGAGGAACGCGCAACGACCGTTTCCCTTTCCTCCCCCTCCGTCTGGCAAGAGCCAGCCACCTCCCCCTGGCGGGGGAGGATCGTGAAGTCAGGGATATTCGATCGCGATCACCTCGTATTCCCGCTCGCCGGCGGGCAGGTCCACCCGGCGCACATCGCCGATCGCTGCGCCGCGCAGGGCGCGTGCGAACGGCGAGTTCCAGCCGATCCGCCCATTGCTCGCATCCGTCTCGTCGTCACCGACCAGCGTCAGCACGCGCTCGACATCATCCTCGTCCGCGACCGTCACGCAGGCGCCGAACCAGACGCGCGAGCGGTCTTCTTGGGCCGCGGGGTCGACTACCTTGGCCGCCTTCATCCGCTTCGACAGCCAGCCAAGCCGGCGGTCGATCTCGCGCAAGCGTTTGCGGCCGTAGATATAGTCGCCGTTCTCGGAGCGATCGCCGTTGCCGGCCGCCCAGGAGATGACTTCGACCAAGGCGGGGCGCTCGGTCGACAGGAGGTGTTCGTATTCGGTGCGGAGTACGGCGTAGCCGGTGGGGGTGATGTAGTTCGGGCGGTCCATGCGGGATGCTATACCGCCTCGAGATCTGTCACCCTAGCCGGAACAACGTCGCCTCGACCGCAACACCCGTCGTCTCGGCCGCAACCCCCGTCATCCCGGTAGTAACGCCCGTCACGCCAGCGAAAGCTGGGGTCTCCCGCGGCTCCTGCCCGACTGACAGGTGGGATACCCCAGCTTTCGCTGGCGTGACGGACTTCAAGAGGGAGACGATGACGATGACGATGACGATGACCGGTACCGCGCTCTTGTTCTCCCGCGAAGGCGGGAGCCCAGTTTGGACTCCCGCCTTCGCGGGAGAGCACTCTTCTCAAGTAGTCAGGCCTCAGCCCGGTCGGTTCTTCCCCAGATACCACGACAACCGTGCCGCCCCCCGGCTCTTCGCCCGCGCAGGGTTCATCAGATCGTACACCACCGCATTCTCCAGCACGCGCTGTACGTAGTTGCGAGTCTCCTGGTACGGGATCGCCTCGACCCAATCGACCATGTCGACGCCACCCGTTCGCGGGTCGCCGTTCGCGCGGAGCCATTTGTTCACGTTGCCGCCGCCCGCGTTATACGCTGCGACCGCTAACGGATAACTGCCATAATTGGCATACACCCGCTGGAAATAGCTCGAGCCGAGCATGATCGACATGTTCGGATCGGTCGTCAGCGCCGCCTGGTTGTAGGCGAGGCCAATCTTCCCCGACTGCTCGCGCGCAGTCGCCGGCATCAGCTGCATCAACCCACGAGCCCCTGCATGCGATACGGCAGCGCGATCGAACTGGCTCTCCTGCCGCGAGATCGCGTGGATGATCGTCCAGTTGTCCTCATAGCCCGCCGGCACCGACACCATCGGGAAGCCGACCGCCGAATAGTCGCTGAGGCCGTTCGCGAGCGCACTCCGCCCGACCATCACGCCGAGATCGGGGCGGTTGATGCTCTTGGACAGTTCGGCGGCGAGCAGGTGATCGGTATCGGTCGTCGCGTCTGCCGCGATCTGGCGGACGAACGCCGTCTGGTCCTGCCAGTCGTTGATCTGCCCCAGGAACTTCACCGCGCGCACCGTTTCGCGCCGGTCGAACGCGGCCCGCGCTGCCGGATCGACCGCCACAGACGCCACCGACGGCGGCGCGACCAGCGCGCGGCCGGTCCGCTCGTTCGCCAGCTGCCCGTAATATTGATCGCGGTAGCCCGCCGCCTGGCCGTAGAACGCCGCCGCCTGAGGGGCCAACCCGGCCGCTTCCGCCGCGCGGCCCGCCCAGTAATAGCCCTTCGACCGCACTTGCGGCGAGCGCGAGCCGCGCGCGTACCGGTCGAACAGCGTCATCGCATCCGCTGGTCGTCCGAGCTGCTTCATCGCGACGCGTCCACCGAGCCAAGCGAGATTGGTGTATTCGTCGCGCTCGGCATAGGATTTCGTCGAGACGTCGGTGCCGAACGGATACGCATCGTCGATCTGCCGCGCGATATCGTAGGCGACTTGATACTGCCCGTCGTTCGCCGCGCCGTTCGCATTGGTGACGAGCACCTCGTACCATTCCGCCGCATTGCCGGGTCGAGTCACCAGTGACCGCGGTCGCGCCAACCAAGCACGCGCCGAAGGACTGGCGCCAGAATTGCGCAACCACTGCGCGCGGTCCGCGACATAGCCCGCGTCGTTCGCATACAGGGTCTGCGTCGAAGCCGAGATATCCGACGCGTTCGGCGCATTCGTCCGGAACGCTAGCCGTGCCTCGAAGATCGGCCGTCGTGCCGCACTCGTCCACACTAACTGCCGCTGTGCCGCGCCGGTCTGGCCGGCCCACAACAGTGCGTCCATCCGCGCGTCCTGGTCGTCCGGCGTCAATGCGCCGGGGAAGCCCGATACCACCATGGCCTCGTCGGTCGGCGTCAGCCCGGCGCTGCGCCACGCCGTCCGCACTGCCGCATACGCCTGATCCCGGGCGCCCGTCGCTTGCAGCGCCCGCGCATAGGCGACCCCGCCGGATGCGGACTGCGCGGGATACCGGCGGAAGAACGCGATCACGCTATTGGGCGAACCGGTCGCCGCCTTGCGCTCGGCTGCACGCCGGTTCGCCGTCTCGTTCGGCCAGCCCGGATGCGCCATCAGGAAGCCAGCATAGCTGTCGAACGGCAGCGCGTCGGTCTGCTGCAACGCGCGCCATTGTGCGATGGTCGAGGCGATCGCGCCGTCGGTTGCCATGGGGGGCGCCATCGGCTGCGCGTTCGGCCCCATATTGGCTAATTGCGTACTGTATCGATCTAGCGTCTGTTGACCCGCGCCTGAGGAAACAGCGGTCTGTGCGACGACTGCAAGAAGAAGGCTCGTTTTCAACATCGATGCTACCATGTGGACAGCATACGCTTCGAACCCGTATCTGTCCTGAACGAAATCCGGATTTCACCCGGTATTTGGCGCAACAGGCCAGACTTCTCTTCTAGTATGGACGCAGGCTACCGCATGGTTTCAGGATCAATTCCCGCGCTCGTCACGCCGTTCGCCGCCGATGGCAGCTTCGACGAACCGGCTTACCGCGACTTCATCGAATGGCAGATCGCCGAGGGCTCGTCGGGCCTCGTCGCGTGCGGCACGACCGGCGAGGCGGCGACCTTGTCGTACGACGAGCATTTCCACGTCGTCCGCGTCTGTGTCGACCAGGCCAAGGGCCGCGTGCCCGTCATCGCCGGCGCTGGCTCGAACGATACGCGGGTAGCTTCCGCGAACCTGCGCGCGGCCAAAGAGGCTGGCGCCGATGCCGCGCTGATGGTCCCGCCCTATTACAACCGGCCCGGACAGGAGGGCATCTTCCGCCATTTCGAAGCGCTCGCCGAGACGACCCCGCTGCCCATTATTCTCTACAACGTCCCCGCGCGCACGGTAACGGACATCCAGCCCGCGACCCTGGCGCGGATCGTCGCGGCGTTCCCGGACGTGTTCGTCGGGGTGAAGGATGCCAGCGGCGTCCTCGCCCGCGTCTCGCAGCACCGCGCAGCGTGCGGGCCGGACTTCTGCCAGTTGTCGGGTAACGACGACATGGCGCTGGCGTTCAACGTCATGGGCGGCACCGGCTGTATCTCGGTGACGGCGAACGTCGCGCCGAAGCTTTGCGCCGAGTTCCAGGCGGCGTGCCAGTCGGGCGATTTCGTCAAGGCGTTGGCGTATCAGGACCAACTCTATCCGCTGCACGAGGCGCTGTTCACCGACGCTTCGCCCGGCCCGGTAAAATACGCGATGACCAAGGTACGGGCGGGCTTCCCGGAGACGCTGCGCCTGCCGATGACCCCCGCCGGGGAGGCTTCGCGCGCCGCAGTCGACGCAACGTTGGCGCACGCGCGCCTAGTCTGAGCCGGGATCACGATCCTCCCCCGCAAGGGGGAGGATCGAGAAGGCGGCCATAAGAAACAACCGCCCCCGCTTCCCCTAAGCCCTCCGACCTCCTACATCGCGCGTCCCATGGCACGTCCCAAACCCCCGACCTTCGAGAAGACCAAGATCGTCGCCGAGAACCGGCGCGCGCGGTACGACTATTACATCGAGCAGGTGTTCGAGGCAGGCATCGCGCTCACCGGTACCGAGGTGAAGGCGTTGCGCGGCGGCGAAGGCTCGATCGCCGAGGCCTATGCCGAAGTGAAGGGCAAGAACGTCGTCCTGGTCAATTCGAACATCCCCGAATTCAGCCACGGCAACCGCTTCAACCACGAGCCCAAGCGGCCCCGCAAGCTGCTGCTGCACGAGCGCGAGATCAACAAGATGTTCGGTGCGGTCGCGCGCCAGGGCATGACGCTCGTCCCGCTGATGATCTACTTCAATTCGAAGGGCCGCGCGAAGATCGAACTGGCGCTCGCCAAGGGCAAGCAGAACCACGACAAGCGCGATTCGGTGAAGGAACAGGACTGGAAGCGCGAGCAGGGCCGGATCATGCGGGATCGCGGATAGCCTGTGTCGAAGGCGCCGGGCAGTATCTTCGGGCGCCTCGCGGCGTGGTCGCATCGCAATCTGCCAACCCGTGAATCGATGGAGCGGAACCGGCTGCTGCGGCCGGTGGCGCACCGCGTCCTCGCGCCCGAGCTTTGGCGCTTCACCCGCCGCTCGGTACCGCGTGGCGTCGCGCTGGGCATGGTCGCGGGCATCCTGATCCCGGTCGCGCAGACGCCCGTTGCGGCGATCTTCGCGCTGCCGTTCCGTGCCAACGTGCCGACGGCCGCGCTGACCACCTTCATCACCAACCCGCTGACGACGCCACCGCTCTGGATCGCGGCCTATTGGATCGGCTCATCGTTGTTGCGGCTCGACGCGCACGTCCCCGGCCAGCCCGTCGCGGACGCCGCGGCGCGCACCGAATGGATCCCGTGGCTGATGCAGGCGGGGCCCGCCACCGCGCTCGGCCTGCTGGTCATCACGGTGGTCTGCTCGGTCGGCGGCTATGCGCTCAGCGCGCTCGGCTGGCGGCTGTGGATCGCGCGCAAGTGGCGGCACCGGCACGATAATCGTGCGGCGTAGTATTTCGTAACATTTGACACCGCTTGGAATTGACGGACCGTCCTATCGGCGTAGAACACACCGCATCCTGAAGTCTCTCCCGAGGTCCCTTGATGCGTAAGTCGATTGTTACCGTGATCCTGCTCGCGTCCGCCGCTTCAGCTTTCGCGCAGACGAACCAGGCTGCCCCGTCGCCGACGCTGGCCAAGGCCGCTACCGGCCCCGTCGCGGCCAAGGATGCCAACAAGCCGCAGATCGGCGATTTCGGCTTCGACATGGCGGGCCGCGATACCAGCGTGACGCCGGGCACCGACTTCTTCGATTACGCGAACGGCGGCTGGGTGAAGACCACGCCGATCCCCGCGGATCGCTCGTCCTACGGCATGTTCCACGTCCTCCAGGACCTCTCGCTCGAACGCACCCGCACGATCCTCGACGTCTCCGCCAAGACGCCCGGCGACAAGGTCGGCGATTTCTATTCCAGCTTCATGGACGAGGCTGCGGTTAACGCGAAGGGCGCTACCCCCGTCAAGCCGATGCTCGCCGCATTGAAGGCGACCAAGGACAAGACCGCGCTCGTCACCGAGATCGCCAAGCTCCAGCGCCAAGGCGTCGGCGGCCTCGTCGGCGTCGGCGTGCAGCAGGACGACAAGGATCCGACCACCTACGTCGTCAGCCTCGGGCAGAGTGGCATCGGCCTCCCCGATCGCGATTACTACCTCAAGGACGACGCGAAGCTGGCGACGATCCGCACCGCCTATCAGGCGTACCTCACGCGGATGCTGACGCTTGCCGGCGAGTCCAACGCCGCCACCCGCGCCGCCGCCGTGTTCAACATGGAGAAGGGCCTCGCCACCGCGCACTGGACCCGGATCGAGAGCCGCGACGCCGACAAGACCTACAACAAATGGACCGCCGCCGATTTCGCCGCGAAGGCACCGGGTTTCCCGTGGGCGCAATATATGACCGCGATGGGCGTCACCGGCCGTCCGTTCTACCTCGTCGCGCAGCCGAGCGCGGTGACCGGCGAAGCGAAGGTGTTCGCCGACACGCCGGTCAACGTCCTCCAGGACTATGCGATGCTCAAGGTGCTGCGTGCCTACGCGCCGTACCTGTCGAGCGATTTCGACAAGACCAACTTCGCGTTCTACGGCACCACGCTGTCGGGCACGCCCGAGCAGCAGGTCCGCTGGAAGCGCGGCGTCTCGACCGTGTCGGAAGCGATGGGCGAGGCGATCGGCCAGCAATACGTTGCCAAGTATTTCCCGCCCGCATCGAAGGCGGCGGCCGACGATCTCGTCAAGAACGTCATCGCGGCGATGGGCGAGCGCCTCAAAAACCTCGAATGGATGGCGCCCGAGACCAAGACCAAGGCGCTAGCCAAGCTCGCCGCGTTCACCCCTAAGATCGGTTATCCGGACAAGTGGCGCGATTACTCCGCGCTCCAGATCCAGCGTGGCGATCTCGTCGGTAACGTGTCGCGCGCCAACGCGTTCGAATATGATCGCGACCTCAGGAAGCTTGGCCAGCCGATCGATCGCGGCGAATGGTTCATGACGCCGATGACGATCAACGCCTATGCCAACCCGACGATGAACGAGGTCGTCTTCCCGGCCGCGATCCTCCAGCCGCCGTTCTTCGATCCGAAGGCGGATCCGGCGGTCAATTACGGCGGCATCGGCGCGGTGATCGGTCACGAGATCAGCCATCACTTCGACGACCAGGGCCGCAAATACGACCTCAACGGGAAGCTTACCGACTGGTGGACGCCGCAGGACGTCGCGCGCTTCAAGGTGTTCACCGACGCGCTCGTGAAGCAGTACGACGCGTACGAACCGCTCCCCGGCCAGCACATCCAGGGCGGCCTGACGCTCGGCGAGAACATCGCTGACTTGGCGGGCCTGACGGTCGCCTACGACGCGTATCACAAGTCGCTCGGCGGCAAGCAGGCGCCGATCATCGACGGCACCACCGGCGACCAGCGCTTCTACTATGGCTGGGCGGGCGTCTGGCGCACCAAGTTCCGCGACGCCGCGCTCCAGCAGACATTGTTGTCGGACCCGCATTCGCCAGGCCACCAGCGTGTGTTGACCGTCCGCAACCTCGACCCGTGGTACGGCGCGTTCGGCGTCAAGCCGGGCGAAAAGAGCTACCTCGCCCCCGCCAACCGGGTCCGTATCTGGTAACTGACGCCGTCCCATAGAGCCCCGTCATCCTGGGCTCGACCCAGGATCCAGAGTCACGCACGCGCCGCTGTCGGCTCTGGATCCTGACTTTCGTCAGGATGACGAAGTTTGGAGAGAAACATGAAGTCGTTCATCGTCGCCGGCCTGCTCGCCGCCACCGCCATCACCGGCGTCACCGCCGCCATCTCGCAAACGGCTGAGCCGACCCCGCAAGCAGCCGCGTCGACCGGCGCCCAATACGGAACGTTCGGCTTCGATGAGAAGGGCATGGACAAGACTGTCCAGCCCGGTGACGACTTCTACAGCTACGCCAACGGCGCATGGGCGAAGAACACCCCGATCCCCGCCGACAAGGCGGCGTACGGCGCGTTCAACTTCCTCTCCGACCTGTCCGAAACACGGACCCGCGGCATTCTCGACACTGCCGCGAAGGACCCGAACTCGAAGATCGGCCGCGCCTACGCGACCTATCTCGACACCGGCACGATCGAGGCAAAGGGTCTCGCGCCGATCCGTCCGTGGCTGAAGAAGATCGCCGCGTTGAAGGACCGCGCGGGCTATCCCGCGCTGCTCGCCGAAGCCGACCGCGCCGGGATCAGCGGCCCGTTCGGCGGCGGCGTCGGCCAGGACGACAAGCAGCCTGAGCAATACGCGCTCTCGCTCGGCCAGTCCGGCTTGGGCCTCCCCGACCGCGATTATTATCTCAGTGCCGACGCGAAACTGGTCGAGGCCCGGAACGCCTACCGCGCGCACATCGTCAAGATGCTCACCCTCGCTGGCGAACCCAATGCCGAGGCCCGCGCCACCGCGCTGCTCGCGTTCGAGACCGAGATCGCCAAGGTCAGCTGGACCCGCGTCGACAGCCGCGACGCCACCAAGACCTACAACAAGATGACCGTCGCCGACCTCGCCAAGCGCGCGCCTGGCTTCGATTTCGCGGCGTATTTCAAGGGCATCGGCACGCCCGTCCCGACCGTCATCGTCGCACAGCCCTCGGCGATCACCGGCATTGCCAAGCTGGTCTCGACCGCGTCGATCGGCGTACTCAAGGACCAGCTAATCCTGCGCTCGCTCGATGGCTATGCCGACGTCCTTCCCAAGGCGTTCGATGCCGAGCAGTTCGCGTTCTACGGCACCGTCCTCGGCGGCACGCCCGAGCAGGAGGCCCGCTGGAAGCGCGGCGTGCAGTTCACCTCCGGCGCGCTCGATGACGAGGTCAGCAAGCTCTACGTCGCGCAGTATTTCCCGCCCGAGACCAAGGCCGCAGCCGACAAGCTCGTCAAGAACGTCCTCGCCGCGATGGGTCGCCGGATCGACAAGCTCGAATGGATGGCGCCTGAAACCAAGGTGAAGGCGCACGCCAAGCTCGCCGCGTTCACGCCCAAGATCGGCTATCCCAGCCAGTGGAAGGATTTCTCCGGCCTGACGATCACGTCGGGCGATGCGTTCGGCAACGAATGGCGCGCGAACGAGTGGCAGCATCAGGACAATATCGCCAAGCTCGGCAAGCCCTTGCAGCGCTGGGAGTGGGGTATGACGCCGATGACGGTGAACGCCTATGCCAATTTCGGCATGGTCGAGATCGTCTTCCCCGCCGCGATCCTGCAGCCGCCGTTCTTCGATCCGAAGGCCGACGATGCGGTCAATTACGGCGGCATCGGCGCGGTGATCGGCCACGAACTGAGCCATCATTTCGACGACCAGGGTTCGAAGTATGACGCCAAGGGCCAGCTCACCGATTGGTGGACGGCCAAGGACATCGCCGGCTTCAACGCGCTGACCGGCAAGCTCGGCGCGCAGTACGACGCGTACGAGCCGCTGCCCGGCATGCACGTGAAGGGTCAGCTGACGATGGGCGAGAACATCGCCGATCTTGCCGGCCTGACGGTCGCTTACGATGCCTACCATACCGCACTCGGCGGCAAGACTGCGCCGGTGCTCGACGGGTTCACCGGCGACCAGCGCTTCTATCTGGGCTGGGCGCAGGTCTGGCGCCGCAACTACCGCGAAGCCAACCTTCGCAACCGCTTGCTGACCGATCCTCACTCGCCGTCGCAGCAGCGCGCCTGGGTCGTACGGAACCTCGACCCCTGGTACGCGGCGTACAAGCCGACGCCGGGGCAGAAGCTGTACCTGACACCGGAACAGCGCGTCCGGATCTGGTAACGGGCGCACCGGCTACCTCTGGTTCCCCCGCGAAGGCGGGGGCCCAGGAGCCACAAGCGCTGTCTTCCGTAACCCTGGACCCCCGCCTTCGCGGGGGAACAGCGTCGGTGATGTGATTGTGACCGACCTATCATAGCCGCCACCCCGGCGAAGGCCGGGGCCCAGTTGGGGGACGGTGCTAAGGACGGGCGGCGCTTCGTTACGACCACCTTTCCAACTGGCCCCCGGCCTCCGCCGGGGTGGTGTTTCCTTTTGCGAGCTGCGTAGGGATCAGAGCCATCGCCCTCCGCAACACCGCATCGCGCTTGACGCCTCACCCCGCTTGAGCGGATGACTCCGCCGATGGCATCGTTCGCTAAACCCACCCCCGCTCGCAACGCCGCGCTCGTCGCCGCGCTCGCTGGCATTGCCGCCGCCGGGATCGTCCTGCTGCTCGTCGGCAGCTGGATCGCCGCCGCCGGATTCTTTGCCGCTGCCGTCATCCTCATCGGTGCAGTCATCGCATGGCGGCTGCTCAATCCGGTGGTGAGGGATGCGCCACGGTCGATCGACTGGGACTTGACGCGCGCCGTCGCCGAAGCCGCCACCGACGCGGTCGCGATCACCGACCGCGCCGGGCGCCTCGTCTGCGCCAACGACGCGTATGAAGCGCTGTTCGGGGGCTTTCCCACACCTCCGGGTCT
Organism: Pseudomonadota bacterium; assembly: GCA_040388215.1. Taxonomy (GTDB): domain Bacteria; phylum Pseudomonadota; class Alphaproteobacteria; order Sphingomonadales; family Sphingomonadaceae; genus Sphingomonas. Next base: position 12,535 of record JAZKCH010000027.1, read on the forward strand.
GCCGCTCGACGAAACCGGCATCGCCGCGCTCGCCGACGCCGGACGCTCGGCTTGGCGCGACGGTACCGCGCTAATCGAGCGCCTCAACGCCCGCGGCATCTGCCTGTCGTCGCAGATCACCCGCGCCGGCGACGACGCCGACATGCTCGTCTGGCGTTTCGTTACTGCGCAGGATCACGACCTCGCCGAGACCCTCGCCGTGCTGCTCGGCGGCCCGACCGGGGACCGGCTCGGTAGCAGCGGCATCATGGCCGCATTGCTCTCGCCCGACGGTCGCGTTCGCACCGCCAACCGGGTGCTGCGCAAACGCGCCTGCGGCAACGACTACGAGGCGATCGAAGGCCGCGATTTCGCCCGCTTCCTCATCACCGACAGCCGCGGCCTCGTCCGCTTCGAGCGCGAAGGCCTCGAAGGCACACCGCTCCGCGTCCTCCAGATCCCGTTCCTCGAAGGCGACGACGCACCCGTACTGGTGGCCCTGCTCGACGACGAGGAGGACGCGCCCGCACTCGGCGCCAGCGCCTCCGCGCACGTCCGCAGCCTCGTCAGCATGATGCCGTTCGGGATGGCGCTGGTCGATCGCGACGGCCGCTTCCTGCAGATGAACGACTCGTTCCTGCGCGCCGCCGGCGTCAATGCGGTCGCCCCGCCGCTCTATCCCGGCGATCTGGTCGTCCGCGAGGACAAGGCGGCGGTCGCCGACGCGATCCGCAAGTTCGCGAATGGCGCGACGCACTCCGCCGACATGGCGGTCCGCCTCAAGGATCACCCCGACGAGCCGGTCGCGCTCACCATCGCCGGCGCGCGCGGGCTCGGCGACGCCGCCGTCCTGCTGAGTCTCAAGGATAACAGCGAGGAATCCCGCCTCAAGCGCGAGGTCGCCCAGGCCACCAAGATGCAGGCCGTCGGCCAACTCGCCGGCGGCGTCGCGCATGATTTCAACAACATCCTGACCGCGATCATCGGCCATTGCGACCTGATGCTGATGCGCCATTCGCCCGGCGACAGCGATTACGACGACATCCAGCAGGTCCGCACCAACTCGAACCGCGCCGCCAGCCTGACTCGCCAGCTGCTCGCCTTTTCGCGCCAGCAGACCTTACGTCCACAAATCCTCCAGCTCCCCGACGTCGTCTCCGAAGTCTCCAACCTGCTCAAGCGACTGATGGGCGAGAACGTCCGTCTCGACATGACGCACGGCCGCAATCTCGGCCCGGTCCGCGCCGATCCAGGCCAGTTGGAGCAAGTGGTCGTCAATCTCGCGGTCAACGCGCGCGACGCGATCGTTTCCGCCAATGCGCGCGGCGGCGGCGTGCTGACGATCACTACCCGCGCGGTGCCGGCGTCCGAAGTACGCGAGATGGCGTCCGACATCCTGCCCGTCGCCGACTACACCGCGCTGATCGTCCAGGACACCGGCACCGGCATCCCGCCCGACGTGCTGCCGAAAATCTTCGAGCCGTTCTTCACTACCAAGGAATTCGGCAAGGGGACCGGGCTTGGCCTGTCCACCGTCTACGGCATCGTCAAGCAGTCCGGCGGGTACATCTTCGCCGACAGCAAGCCGGGGCAGGGCGCCACCTTCTCGATGTACCTGCCGGTCCATTCGGCCCCCGCCGCGACGCGCGCGCCGATCGTCAAGCCGACGCCGAAACCGGTCGACCTCTGGGGCACCGGAACGATTCTGCTGGTCGAGGACGAGGACATGGTCCGCGCCGTCGCCGAACGGGCGCTCGCGCGGCAGGGTTACACGGTGCTCACCGCAGAGAACGGCGAAGTCGCGCTCGAAGTGCTCGCCAAACACGGCCGCCCCGATCTGCTGATCAGTGACGTCGTGATGCCGCAGATGGATGGCCCGACGATGGTGCGGCACGCGCGCGAGAAATTCCCCGACCTGCCGATCCTGTTCATGTCGGGCTATGCCGAGGAGCAACTGCGCAAGTCGATCGACCTCGATAACGTTGCGTTCCTGCCGAAACCCTTCTCGGTGCAGGAACTCGCCGAAGCGGCGCGAGACGTGCTTGCGACGCCCCGAGGCTAAACCAAGATGGTTTGAACAAGATGTTGGCAAGTCGTAACAATCCCGACTATGCGCCTATCATGACCGCTCCCCAGCAGATCCTCATCGTCGAGGATGAACCGTTGATCGCCATGATGCTCGAGGATTTCCTCGAGGTGTTGGACAAGGGTGTGGCGGGCTCCGTCGACACCGTTGCCGACGCGCTCAAGCGGATCGAAGAGGGCGGCGTCGACGGCGCGATCCTCGACGTGAACTTGCGCGGCGGCGAGAAGAGCACCGCGGTTGCCGAGGCGTTGGCGGCAAAAGGCGTCCCCTTTGTCTTCGCCACCGGCGGCGGCGATGACGGCGTGGCGCCTGAATTTCGCGATCGTCCGCGGTTGCAGAAGCCCTTCACGATGGACGGCGTAGCTAAGGCGCTCGAGGGCCTTTAATTTCCTCGGGATGATGGCTGGGCCTGCCGGCTATCTCTTCCGTCATTCCCGCGAAGGCGGGAACCCATACTTGCTGGCCTCAGCGACGGGATCGCGAACCCTTGAGGATCTGGATCCCCGCCTTCGCGAGGATGACGAAGCGGGGATCAAGCCTTCCACTTAAAAATCAACGCAACTCTCTTGCGCAAATGCCCCCTCCCGCGACATAGGCGGTCGCCATGAGCAATCGTTTCGACAAATCACGCCTGCCGAGCCGTCACGTCTCGGTCGGCCCCGAGCGCGCCCCGCACCGCAGCTATTATTACGCGATGGGGATTCCCGAAGAGGATATCGCCAAGCCGTTCGTCGCCGTCGCCAGCGCCGGTAACGACAGCGCGCCCTGCAACATCACGCTCGACGCGCAGGCCGATGTCGCGCGGCTCGGCGTGATCCAGGGCGGCGGCATGCCGCGCCGGTTCAACACGATCACCGTCACCGACGGCATCGCGATGGGCCATCAGGGCATGAAGACCAGCCTGGTCAGCCGCGAGGTCATCGCCGACTCGGTCGAGCTCAGCGTCCGCGGCCATTGCTACGACGCGCTGATCGGCTTTGCCGGCTGCGACAAGTCGCTGCCCGGCATGATGATGGCGATGCTGCGGCTCAACGTGCCGTCGATCTTCGTCTATGGCGGCTCGATCCTGCCCGGCCGTTTCCACGACAAGGACGTGACGGTCGTCGACGTGTTCGAGATCGTCGGCAAATACGCGGCCGGGGCTTGCCCGCTGTCCGAAGTCCACGCGCTAGAAAAGGTCGCCTGTCCCAGCGCCGGCGCGTGCGGTGGCCAGTTCACCGCGAACACGATGGCCTGCGTCGCCGAGGCGATCGGATTGTCGATGCCGAACAGCAACATGACGCCCGCACCGTATAGCAGCCGCGAACAGATCGCGCATGCCGCCGGCGTCCAGATCATGGAGTTGATCGAGCGCAACATCCGCCCGCGCGACATCTGCACGCGCGAGGCGTTCATCAACGCCGCGCGCGTCGTCGCCGCGACCGGGGGCTCGACCAACGCCGCGCTGCATCTGCCTGCGATGGCGCATGAGGTCGGCATCGAGTTCGACCTGTTCGACGTCGCCGAGGCCTTCAAGACGACGCCGTACATCGCCGACCTCAAGCCCGGCGGGAAATATGTCGCGAAGGACATGTACGAAGCCGGCGGCGTCTACATGCTGATGAAGACCATGCTCGCCGGCGGGTTCCTCGACGGCAATTGCATGACCGTGTCGGGCAAGACGCTCGGCGAGAATATCGACCAGGTGACGTGGAATCCCGACCAGAAGGTCATCTACGACATCACCACGCCGATCACCCCGACCGGCGGCGTCGTCGGTCTGCGCGGCAGTCTCGCCCCCGACGGCGCGATCGTGAAGGTCGCCGGCTTGCACCGCCTCCAGTTCAGCGGCCCCGCGCGCGTGTTCGATTGCGAGGAAGACACCTTCGCCGCGGTCGAGAACCGCGCGATCAACGAAGGCGAAGTCATCGTTATCCGCTACGAAGGGCCAAAGGGCGGCCCCGGCATGCGCGAGATGCTGTCGACCACTGCCGCGCTCTACGGCCTCGGCATGGGCGAGAGCGTCGCGCTGATCACCGATGGGCGTTTCTCGGGCGGCACGCGCGGCTTCTGCATCGGCCATGTCGGTCCCGAAGCGGCGGACGGCGGCCCGATCGCGCTGGTCGAGAATGGCGACATCATCCACATCGACGCCGAAGCCGGCACGATCGACCTCGACGTCCCCGAGGATGTGATGGCGGCAAGGCGTGCCGCGTGGGTGCCGCGTACCAACGATTACGGCTCGGGCGCACTCTGGCGCTATGCGAAGACCGTCGGCCCCGCCTACAAGGGTGCCGTCACGCATCCTGGAGCGGCAGCCGAAACCCATGTCTACGCGGATATCTAAGCGAACCCAGTGGCTTGTCGCGCTTCTCTCGCTCGCGCTCGCAGCGTGCGGGCGAGGGCAGCCGTCAAGTGCCCAGGTCGAAGCGAAGCAGCAGGCAAAAACCGCCGGGGATCCGCGGATCGCGTGTGCGCGTGGTGCGGCTGCGTTCGCGTCGACGTGTACGGTCGAGCAGACGCAAGGCAAGGAAGGGCTGGTCCTGACCATCCGTCACCCCGACGGCGCCTTCCGCCGGTTGCTCGTTACGCAGGACGGCCGCGGCGTAATCGCGGCGGATGGTGCCGAAGTGGCGAAGGTCACGATCACCGGCGCGGACGGCATCGAGGTCGCATTGGGTGGCGATCGGTACCGCCTGCCGGCTACCGTCAAGGGCGCGACCAAGCCGTCATGATAGCGATCGAAGGCCAGCCCGTCCTGACCACCGCCGAAATGCGCGCGGCGGAAGATGCGGTTATCGCGAGCGGCGTCTCGGTCGAAACGCTGATGGAGCGTGCGGGTACTGCGATCGCAGGCGCGGTTCGCCGGTTGGCAGGGGCGAACGACGTCCTGATCCTGTGCGGTCCCGGCAACAACGGCGGCGACGGCTATGTCGCGGCGCGGGCGCTGGCGGAGATGGGCGTAGCGGTCCGCGTCGCGGCGCTGTCGGCGCCAAAGACGGATGTGGCAAAGTCGGCAAGGGCAGGGTGGTCCGGGCCGGTCGAGACACTGGCGGCGGCAAAACCCGCCCCGATCCTGGTCGACGCGCTGTTCGGCACCGGCCTCACCCGGCCGCTCGATTCCGATACGACACCCGGTCTCGACCGTTCCCCCGCGGACGCGGGGGCCCAGCTGAGTTCCGAGCGCTCACCCAACGGCCTATTCTGGGCCCCGGCGTCCGCAGGGGAACGGTCTGTGGTCGAGTGCCTTCATGCACTCGCCAGCGCTGCCCAACTCAGCATCGCAGTAGACCTCCCCAGCGGCTTTGCCACCGACTCCGGCCAAGCCCTCAGCACGCCCCCGGTCTTCAACCTCACCCTCGCCCTCGGCGCAGTAAAACCCGCGCACCTCCTTCAGCCTGCCGCGCGCTATTGCGGCCGGATTCGCCTCCTCGACATCGGCGTCCCCGCCACCAGCCAAGTCGAAGTTCTCAAACCCCCGATCCTCCCGACCCCCGGCCCGGACTCGCACAAATACACGCGAGGCATGGTCGCGATCATCGCGGGTACCATGTCGGGCGCCGCCGATCTCGCGGCGCTCGCGGCGATGCGCGCCGGGGCGGGCTACGTAACGCTGCTCGGCGACAACGAAGGTCCGCCGTACGCACTCGTCCGCGCGGCGTTCTCGGATCACGCGCTCGCCAACGATCGGATCGGCGCAATTGTGATCGGACCAGGCCTTGGTCGCGACGACATCGCCAAGACCCGCCTCGAAGCGGCACTGACCTCGGACCACCCGCTGATCATTGACGGCGACGCGCTCCGCCTGATCGACCCCGAGCAGATCAAGGCGCTGCAGGTCCCCGTCATCCTCACACCGCACGCGGGCGAGTTCGACGCGCTCTTCGGCAAATCCCATGACGACAAGATCACGCGAGCCCGCGATGCCGCCACCCGCGCCAACGCCATCGTCGTCTTCAAAGGCGCGGACACCGTCATCGCCGCACCCGACGGCCGCGTCCGCATCGGAAAGGGCGCCAGCGACTGGCTCTCCACCGCCGGCACCGGCGACGTCCTCGCCGGCGCGATCGGCGCGATGTTGGCCGCCGGGCTCGAACCACTCGACGCAGCCTGCGCCGGAGTGTGGCTCCACGGTGACGCTGCCCGCCGATTGGGGCCCGCGTTCATCGCCGACGACTTGGCGGAAGCGCTAAGGTCGGCCAGAGCGGCGCTATGACCTCTGAAACGAATATCGACACCATCATCCGCGTCGCGGCCCGCGGCGATGGGATGACCGCCGACGGACGCCACGCCGCCTTCTCGGCCCCTGGCGACACGCTCACTGCCGACGGTACCGTGATTCCCGGCCCGCACCACCAGACTCCCCCCTGCGTGCATTTCCCGACCTGCGGCGGCTGCCAGCTCCAGCATCTCGACGACCAGGCCTATGCCGAGTTCGTCACCGACCGCATCGCCTCCGCGCTCGACGGACAGGACCTGTCCGCCCCGATCCGCACGCCGCACATCTCGCCCGAGCGCAGCCGCCGTCGTGCGACGCTTCATGCCGAGGGCAAGGGCGGCAAGATCACGCTCGGCTTCACCGCCGAGAAGGCGCACACGATCGTCGACATCAAGGAATGCTGGATCCTCGATCCGCGCCTGTTCGCGCTCGTCCAGCCCTTGCGCCAGCTGCTCAAGCGCCTCAATTTCCGCCGCCGCGCGGACATCCACCTGACGCTCGCCGACCAAGGGGCCGACATCCTGATCACCGGCTTCGCGCCTGAAGGCCTCCCTGCCGCCGAAGCGCTCACCAAATTCTGCGAAGACCACAAGATCGCCCGCGTAGCGTTCGACGACGGTCTCGGACCCGAGACGCGCTGGGAACCCGATTCGGTCACGATCACCCTGGGCGGCGTCCCCGTGCCGCTCCCGCCCGCGTCGTTCCTGCAAGCGACTCCGGATGGTGAAGCCGCGCTCACCGCCGCCGTCCTCGAAGCGATCGGCAAGCCCGCGACGGTCGCCGACCTGTTCGCCGGGCTAGGCACTTTCACGCTCGCGATCCCCGCCAAGGTCTATGCCGCAGAGGGCGCGCGTGACGCGCTCGGCTCGCTGAAGGCCGCCGCACACCGCACCCAGCGGCCGGTCTACCCCGAGCACCGTGATCTCTACCGCCGCCCGCTGACTGTGGCCGAACTCGACCGCTTCGACGCGGTTGTGATCGATCCTCCCCGCTCCGGCGCGCGCGAACAGGCGACCGCACTGGCGGAGTGCAAGACGCCGGTGATCGCTTATGTCTCGTGCAATCCGGCGAGCTTCGCGCGCGATGCGAAGGAGCTCTGCGACGCCGGCTGGCGGATCGACTGGGTCCAGCCAGTCGGCCAGTTCCGCTGGTCGACGCACGTCGAGCTGGCCGCGAAGTTCGTCCGCTAAATCCTTGTTCCCCCGCGAAGGCGGGGGCCCAGACTGGACCCCCGCCTTCGCGGGGGAACACGCTTAAGGGTAAACAGCACTCACGAAGAACAACCCATCGGGCGGCGCATTCAGCCCGAGCATCGCCCGGTCTTTCGCCGCCAGCGCCTTCGCGACATCGCCAACCGCCCAACGCCCCATACCGACCAGCGCCAGGCACCCGACCATCGACCGCACCTGATGATGCAGGAAAGACCGCGCCGCTGCGTAAACAAACAGACGCTCGCCCTCCCGCACGACCTCGAGCCGATCGAGAGTCCGCACCGGACTATCCGCCTGGCAATGCGCCGACCGGAACGTCGTGAAGTCATGCCGCCCGACCAGCGCCCCCGCAGCCTCCGCCATCGCCCCGGCATCGAGCGGCTGAGGCACCTGCCAAGCCAGCCCCGCCTCGAACGTCAGAGGCGCCCGCCGGTTGACGATCCGGTACTCGTACGACCGCCCGACACACGAAAACCGCGCATGCCAATCGTCGTCGACCACCTCGCACGCCAGCACCGAAACCGGCGCCGGCTTCACCAGCGCGTTCAGCCCCTCCATCAACCGAAACGCCGCGAGCGGCTTCGCGATATCGACATGCGCGCGCATCGCCATCCCGTGCACGCCTGCATCGGTCCGCCCCGCCGCCTGCACCGACGCCGTCTCGCCCGTCATCTTCAGCACCGCCGCTTCCAGCGCCGCCTGAACGCTCGGCCCGTGCTTCTGCCGCTGCCAACCCATGAACGGCCGCCCGTCGAACTCCACCGTCAACGCGAACCGCGTCAAAGCTGAGTCCCCGACGGGATCGTAAACCCGCGCAGCAATTCCGTCGCCGAGGTCACGCCGCGCCCCGCGCGCTGCACCAGCGTCGGCCGGATCGCCCCGTCACCGCACCCGATTGTCAGCTCGGCATTGACCGTCAGCCCCTCGCAGCCGAGAAACGTGAACGGCAGCACGTCCGCCGCCAGCACCTTCACGCGCTCGCCGGCATGCTCGAACCAAGCCCCCGGCGCCGGGTTCATCGCCCGCACCAGCCGCTCGACCTCGACCGCCGACCGCTCGAAATCGATCCGCGCCTCGGCCTTATCGATCTTGGCGGCATAGGTGACGCCCTCCTCGGGCTGCGGCCGGGCAGGGTAGGCGTCGAGGTCACCCAGCACCTCGACCATCAACCGAGCCCCCATCGCGGACAGTTCGGACGTCAGATCCCCCGCGGTCTTGCCGACGACCGGCGTGCGTCCCTCGAGCCGAACCGGCCCGGTATCCAGGCCCGCCTCCATCTGCATGATCCCGACGCCCGTCTCGGCATCGCCCGCCAGGATCGCCCGCTGCACCGGCGCCGCGCCGCGCCACCGCGGCAACAGCGACCCATGTACGTTGAGGCACCCGAATCGCGGCGCCTCCAGCACCGCGCGCGGCAGAATAAGACCATAGGCCGCGACAACCGCCACATCCGCGCCAAGCGCCGCAAACGCCTCGCGAGCCTCCAGCCCCTCCGGCAAGGACGCCTTGAAAGACACCGGCGTCCGCACCTCGATCCCGAGCGCCTCCGCCCGAACCTGCACCGGCGACGGCACCAGTTCGCGCCCACGCCGCCCGCCCGGCCTTGCCGGCTGACAATACGCCGCAACGACGTCATGCCCCGCCGCGACGAGGGCCTCCAGCACCGGCACCGCGAAGTCCGGCGTTCCCATGAAGATGATCCGCATGGCCCTCTCGAACACGCTGGCGGGGAGCGACGCAACCCCCTATCTGTTCCCCCATGGCATCCCCCGAGATCGAGGCGCTGACGCAGGCGCTGGCCCGGCTCCCCGGCCTCGGCCCCCGGTCCGCACGTCGCGCCGTGCTGCATCTGCTTAAAAAGCGCGATGCGGCGCTGGGGCCGTTGCGCGAAGCGCTGACCGCGGTCGACGAGCGGCTGGAGAACTGCTCGACCTGCGGCAACGTCGACACCACCAACCCCTGCGCGATCTGCGCCGACCCCCGCCGCGACCAGCGCTCGCTCTGCGTCGTCGAAGAGGTCGCCGATCTCTGGGCACTCGATCGCTCACGCCTGTTCCCCGGCCGCTTCCACGTCCTAGGCGGGCGCCTTTCCGCGCTCGAGGGTATCCGCCCCGAGGACCTCAGCATCGACAGCCTCGTCCGCCGCATCGAAGCCGGCGGCATCGACGAAGTCGTCCTCGCGATGAACGCCACGCTCGAAGGCCAGACCACCGCGCACTACATCGCCGAGCGCATCGAACGCTTCCCCGTCCGCGTCACGCAACTCGCGCACGGCCTCCCAGTAGGGGGCGAACTCGACTATCTCGACGAGGGCACGCTGGCACAGGCGTTAAGGGCAAGGCGGCCAATGGCCTGAGCGCCAGCGACCCCAATGGCTTGACGCACCCCCGCGCGGAACCTAGCTGCGCAGGATGACCGTCATGACCGTTCTCGAAGTCCCCGATCCCCGCCTGCGCCTCGTCGCCGAGCCGGTGGAGACGGTCGACGACTCCATCCGCACGCTCGTCGCCGACATGATCGAGACGATGTACGACTTCAACGGCATCGGCCTCGCCGCGACCCAGGTCGGCGTGCAGAAGCGTGTCCTCGTTATCGATCTCCAGGAGGAGAAGGACGAGGAAGACAAGCCGATCAAGAATCCCAAGGCGTACATCAACGCCGAGATCCTGTCGGTCAGCGACGAAGTCTCCACCTATAACGAGGGGTGCCTCTCGATCCCAGAGCAGTATGCCGAGGTGGCGCGCCCGGCGCGGTGCCGCGTGAAGTGGCTCGACGAGACCGGTGCGGCGCATGAGGAGGATTTCGACGGGTTGCTATCGACCTGCATGCAGCATGAGATCGACCATCTCGACGGGGTGTTGTTCATCGACCATATCAGCCGCCTGAAGCGCGACATGGTCATGAAGAAGCTGGCGAAGCAGCGCAAGCTGGGGTGAGGGGCGGGGGGTGTCCGTGCTCTCTGTGCTGAGAGTGCGTCCCTGAGAGCGCGGCTTACTCACCCAACACGCAACCACCCCGGCGAAGGCCGGGGCCCAATTGGGGGACAGTGGTGATAGCCCGCAGTCCTCCGTTACCGCGACCTTTCCAATTGGACCCCGGCCTCCGCCGGGGTGGTGCTATTTGCTAGGCTCGATCTTTTGGTGTTTAGCATCCCCCTCTAGTTCCCCCGCGAAGGCGGGGGCCCAGGACCACGAACGCCACCGTCAGTAACCCTGGACTCCCGCCGCCGCGGGACAGAATATTCCGATTGTCCTACATCAATCGTTCGACGTATGTTCCACCCATGACGCCCCTAATCTTCTCCCGAACCCAAGCGCCCGCGCGCGCAGCCTCACCCTCGAAAATGCTGCGCCAGCGCCTGCACTTCCTGCACTTCACTCCAATTCCGGCCGCGCAAAATGGCTGAGTTCGCCATCATCGCGGTCCTCGCGCTAGCCGCCGGCATCCTCCTGGGCTGGCTCCTAGCCTCGCGCCGAGCCGCCGCCCTAGCCAGCGAACTCGCCGTCGCACAAACCAAGGTCGCCGACGCCGACCTCATCCGCACCGCCCGCGACGCAGTCGAACGCGAACGAAACGCCGCAATGCAGGACCTCGCCACGCTCCGCGCGCAGAACGCCGAACGCGCCACCGACACCGATCGCCTGCGCCTCGACCTCGCAACGATCCGCGCCGACCGAGACGCCGCCCGCACCGAAATCGCCACGCTCAAGGCGCAAGGCGAGGCATTCGAAGCCCGCCTGCTCGAACTCCGCGAGGCGAAGGACGTCATGGCCGCGCAGTTCGGCGACGTCGCCAACAAGCTGCTCAGCGACGCGCAGAAGACCTTCCTCGAACGCGCCGACGCGCGTTTCCGCCAGTCGGAGGAATCCGCCGGCCTGAACCTCAAGTCGATGCTCCAGCCGGTAAGCGACCGCCTGCAACGCTACGAGGAAGGCGTCGCCAAGGTCGAGGCCGAGCGCCGCGACGCGTTCGGCGACCTCAAGGGCCAGATCGAACAGATGCGCCTCGGCCAGGAAAAGGTCTCGACCGAGGCCGCCAAGCTCGTCAATTCCTTGCGCAACGCCCCCAAGTCGCGCGGCCGCTGGGGCGAGCAGCAGCTGAAGAACGTGCTCGAAACCTGCGGCCTCAGCGAGCACACCGATTTCCAGACGGAGGTCTCGGTCGCGGTAGGCGATGACGGCGCCCGCCTCCGCCCCGACGCAATCATCCGCGTTCCCGGCGGCCGCGCGCTGGTCATCGACGCCAAGGTGTCGCTCAACGCCTATCAGGATGCATTCGGCGCGGTCGATGACGCCGAACGCCTGATCGGCCTAGCCGCCCACGCGGCGTCGATGCGCGCGCACGTCAACGGCCTCGGCAACAAGGCGTATTGGAGCCAGTTCGCCGACACGCCCGACTACGTCATCATGTTCGTCCCCGGCGAGCACTTCCTGTCCGCGGCGCTCGAACACGACCCGACGCTTTGGGATTTCGCGTTCGAAAAGCGCGTGCTGCTGGCGACTCCGACGAACCTGATCGCAATCGCCCGCACGGTCGCGGCAGTCTGGCGTCAGGAAAAGCTCGCCAACGAAGCGCGGAAGATCGGCGAACTCGGCAAGGAAATGCACGATCGCCTCGCCAAGGTCGCGGACGATCTGCGGAAGGTCGGGGTCGGGCTGAACAGCGCGGTGAAGAACTTCAACGGCTTCACCAACTCCTTCAACGGCCGCTTGATGGTGACGGGGCGCAAGTTCCGGGATCTGAACATCGAGACCGGTGCGCGTGATCTGGAAGATGTGTCATCGGTAGACGCGCTAGCGCTAGGCGAGGGGCCCGCGCTGATCGAGAAGCCGGAAAACGTCGAAAGCTGACCTCCCAGAATCACCACCCCGGCGAAGGCCGGGGTCCAGTTGGGGGACGCGAATGATGGACGCTGCGATCCGTTACTCTAGCTTTCCCAACTGGGCCCCGGCCTCCGCCGGGGTGGTAGGGAAGTAGCGTTCTTCCGCATCGAAAACCGATCGGTACAAAATTCGTTCACCTCCCGGAAACCTTTCCCGACCCCGCGCATTAACCCGGCAACACCCCCAAAGAGTCGCCAGGTCATGAAAACCCTAGTCCCCGTCCTCTGCGCCCTAATCCCCTTCGCCGCCATGATCGGCGCTTGCGTCACCTGCCCCTAACCGCCGTCGCGCAGGCACAAAAGAAAAGGCCCGCCCGGATCACTCCGGGCGGGCCTTTCTATGCGAGCCTAGAAGGGAAGCGAAGGGATCAACCCTGCGCTTCTTCCTCCTGGTCGCGAGGAGCTTCGGCGGTCGCGCCGGGCTCTGCGTTCGGATCGTAATCCTCGACGAAGCCAGCCTCGTCGCGCTCGAACATCGACGACATCACGTCGACGCCCGAAGCCTGCATCTCGGCCTCTTCAGGCGAGCGGGCGACGTTGACCTTGACGGCCACCGACACTTCAGGATGCAACGCGACCTTGACGGTGTAGACACCGATCGCCTTGATCGGCTTGTCGAGCACGATCGCCGACTTGCCGACCTTGTGACCGTCGGCCACCAGCGCATCGACCAGATCGCGAACCGCGACCGAACCGTACAGCTGGCCGGTGTTCGACGCCTGACGGATCAGTGTCACGGTCGCGTCGTTGAAGGTCTTCGCTTCGGCTTCGGCATCGCTGCGACGCGATGCGTTGTCCGATTCGATCTTCGCACGGTTCGACTCGAACACCTTGCGGTTGGCTTCGTTCGAACGAAGCGCCTTCTTGTTGGGAAGCAGGAAGTTACGCGCGTAACCGTCCTTGACCTTCACCACGTCGCCGATAGCACCAAGCTTTTCGACGCGCTCAAGCAGAATGACGTCCATGTGGGCGCTCCTTACTTAACGATGTAGGGCAGCAAGCCCAGATGACGCGCACGCTTGATGGCCTGGGCCAGTTCGCGCTGCTTCTTTGCGGCCACCGAAGTGATACGCGACGGGACGATCTTGCCACGCTCGGACACGAAGCCCTGCAGCAACCGGACGTCCTTATAGTCGATCCGGGGAGCGTCTTTGGCGGAGAACGGGCAGCTCTTGCGGCGGCGGAAGAATGGACGTGCCATGATTATTCAGCTCCCTCTTCGCGGTCACGACGGGGACCACGGTCCGGACGATCGCCACGATCGGGACGGTCGCCACGGCCACCCTCACGGTCGCCACGACGCTCGCGGTCACGATCCTGCTTGCGCATCATCACGGTCGGGCCCTCTTCGAGGGTGTCGACCTTGACCGTCATGTAACGGATGATGTCTTCGTTGATCTGGGTCTGGCGCTCCAGCTCTGCGATCACGCTGCCCGGGGCATCGATCTCGAGCATGACATAGTGCGCCTTGCGGTTCTTGGCGATCTTGTACGCCAGCGAACGCAGGCCCCAGTTCTCGGTCTTTACGACCCGACCTTCGTTGTCGTTCACGATCTTGGTGGCGATTTCCGCCAGTGCGTCCACCTGCGCTTGTGCCAGATCCTGGCGCGCAAGGAACACGTGCTCGTAAAGAGCCATGTCTTGTCCTTCGTCTTGGCCGATCGCTGATACACGCCCCATGCGTGCACCCCTCCGGCTGTCGTCTAGAATGCAAACAGGGGCGAGAGACGCGAATCTCTCACCCCGGTTGCAATGGGCCTTAGCCGATTATCCGGCAAAGGCAAGG
>JAZKCH010000028.1:0-11961 GCA_040388215.1 Pseudomonadota bacterium
ATCCTCCCCCGCCAGGGGGAGGTGGCACCGAAGGTGACGGAGGGGGAGGACACGGAACCTAGGTTGCCCTTTCCTCCCCCTCCGTCTGGCAAGAGCCAGCCACCTCCCCCTGGCGGGGGAGGATTGCGCGACGCCTCTCTCACCACCCCGGCGAAGGCCGGGGCCCAATTGGGAGGCGTCGCTAACTTAAAACAGCGCTTCGTTACTCCAGCCTTTCCAATTGGGCCTCCGCCTTCGCCGGGTGGTGCAAGTGGGGGGTGTGCAAGTATTACAAGTATCCGTTGTTATATAGATCGTTCGTTCCGCTAATCTGAACGTAACCTTGCTACAGATCAAGAAAGCGACCGGCAGTCTCGTTACGCCTCAAATCCAGTCGCAGGCTCCATCGCCGGACAACTCTCGCCGCACGGAGCGAACGTCTCGCCGGATATCGATTGTTATTCCATCGACTCTCCGCTGACTGACGCCATCCATGTTTGGAAAGGTTAAGTCTATGCGTACGAATCTCCCGAAATACCCGACGGTCGCCCTGATCCTCATCGCCGGTATCGGCCTTAGCGGTTGCGCCACGAAGGGCTTCGTCCGCGAGCAGATCGCCGTGGTCAACACGCGCATCGACGGCCTGGATGGGCAGTTGCGCACGGTCGAGGGCACCTCCGGCCAGGCACTTGCCCAGGCTCAGGCGGCTGCCGGCCAGTCGCAGCAGAACGGCCAGCGCATCGACCAGCTGACCGGTCGTGTCGACGGCATCGACCAGCAGGTCCAGATGCAGGCCAAGCAGCGCCAGCGCAAGCCGCGCGGCTAAGTCTATCTTCGCACGCGCTTGCATCGACGGACGGCCCTGTTGGACACGCCCATTTTGATCCCGGGCTTCAGGTCCATGGGGCTGTTTCGTCGCGTTCGCCATATGGCGGCGATCGCAGGGTTGTCGCTGGCGCTGGTTGCACCAGCGTCGGCGGCGCCTACGAAGGCTGCGCCAAGTGCGACCAAGGCACGCAAGGCCAAGGTTCCGGCGCGTTCGCGAACCAAGAGCAAGGCCAAGGCCGTGGCGGTGGTGGCGCCGCCATTGCTGCTCCCCCCGCAGTCCGAACCGGCGAGTCGCATGCTCGCGTGGATCGCGGCCGAGCACGACAATAAGGGCCTGCCCTATGTCGTGATCGATAAGCCGGCCGCGTCGCTGCTCCTGTTCAGCGCGAAGGGTGAGTTTCTCGGCCAGACGCCGGTATTGCTCGGCGTCGGGATCGGGGACGATTCGTCTCCCGGGGTCGGTGCGAAGAACCTTGCCGACATCGGTCCTGCCGAGCGGACCACGCCGGCAGGACGGTTCGTCAGCAAATTCGGGCGTGCCTTCGGTCATCAGCGCGTGATCTGGGTCGATTATGCCAATTCGGTCGCGCTGCATGCGGTGATCACCACGCACAAGAGCGAGCACCGCGTCGAGCGACTGCAATCACCGACCCCCGACGACAACCGGATCAGCTTCGGCTGCATCAACGTCGGCACCAAATTCTATACCGGCAAGCTCACGCCGCTGTTCCAGAAGAAGGGTGGGGTCGTCTATATCCTGCCCGACACCAAATCGCTCGACGACGTCTTCCCCCGGGTGCGCCTGCTGCCCTATGTCGGCGCTGCCGCCGCCAGCTAGAATGCCCGGCGCGAAGGGACCGTCATGATTTTGCTGATGCTTGCACTCGCCGCCGTCGATCGCCCCGCCACTCGGCCGGTGGTGGTGAGTTCGCTAACGACCCAGCAGCTGCTGGAATATTGCCAGGGTAAGGACGGCGATCCGACCGCCAATTTCTGTACCGGCTATATCCTTGGCGAATTCGACGCGCTGTCGGTGTCGGGCGACATCTGCCCGCTGCCGGCCCGCGCCTCGAACATCGAGGTCGCGGCGACGGTGCGGAAGTATCTGCGCGCACGAGCTAAGAAGACGGGCACCGGCGCGCCGTCCTTCGTCGTCCGCGATGCGCTGCGCGACGCCTATCCGTGCAAGCGCCGCTGAGATCTGCAATCCTCTCCCCGCAAGGGGGAGGTGGCTGGCACTTGCCAGACGGAGGGGGAGGCAAGCGAAACGACTGTTCCTTGTCCTCCCCCTCCGTCACCTTCGGCGACACCTCCCCCTGGCGGGGGAGGATCGCTCAAGTTACACATCCGCCGCCCGTGTAATTTCGCTTTGCAGCCTCTGCGATCAGGTGTATTGCTTGAACAATACACAGGAGGATGCGATGAACTTTCTTGCGCTCGGGCTGATCATACCTCTCGCCGCCTGCTCGTTCAGCTGGAACGGCGACAGCGAGGGATCCGGGGTCGCCGCGTCGGGGGCGGGCACGACCCGCACGTTCCAAGTCACCGGTTTCGACCAGATCGACCTGCGCGGTTCGGACGATGTCGACGTCCGCGTCGGTACCGGCTTCTCGGTCCGCGCCGAGGGGCCGAGCGAGCAGCTCGACCGGCTTCGGATCGAACGCGACGGCGACACGCTCGACATCGGCCGCAAGAACGGGACGGGCTTCGGCTGGAGCAAGGGGGCGACCGTCAAGGTGTACGTCACGCTGCCGCGGCTGACCGAGGCGAACGTCTCGGGCTCCGGCAACATGGCGGTGGATCGCGTCGAGGGTAGCGGCTTCGAGGGCGGCATCGCAGGGTCGGGCAATCTGACGATCGCCGCGGTGCAGGTGGAATCGGCGAAATTCTCGATCGCGGGCTCGGGCACCGCACGCGCCAGCGGGTCCGCACGCGATCTGAGCGTCGAGATCGCGGGTTCTGGCAACGTCGAGGCGTCGAGGCTCCAGGCGAAGTCCGCCAAGGTCGAGATCGCCGGATCGGGCAGCGTCCGCGCGGTCGTCGACGGTCCGGCCAAGGTCGACATGATGGGCTCGGGCGACGTCGATCTCGGGCCGAAATCGCGCTGCACGATTTCGAAGATGGGTTCGGGGAGCGTGCGCTGCGGGAGCTGAGTCGCGTCGTCCGACTTGCGCGGGGGCGGTGAAGCGACGACGGTAGGCCCATGAGATACCTGCTCGCGCCGCTGCTGCTCCTGTCCTCGCCGGCGTTCGCGCAAGGGTCTGCGGCGAGCAGGACGGTCTCGGTCGGCAGCTTTGATCGGGTCCGCGTCGAGGGGCCGTTCGAGGTGCGGGTCACGATCGGTTCGCCGCGCGCGACGATCACGGGCGATTCCCGCACGACCGAAAGCGTGGCGGTCCGCGTCGATGGCACCACGCTGTCGGTACGCAAAGGCACCGGCGGCTGGGGCGAACAGCCGCGCAAGGGGGGCTCGGGTCCGATCGTGATCACGCTCTCGACGCCCGGGCTGACCTCGGCCAGCGTCGAGGCCGGCGGGCGGCTGACGATCGCGAAGATGCGCGGGATGCGCGTCGACGTGACGGTCAGCGGGAACGGGAGCTTGGCGCTGGCGGCGGCGGATACCGATCAATTGAACGCGACGGTGATCGGCACCGGTCAGATGACCCTCGCCGGCCGTGCGGCACGGGCGCGGCTGGTGACGAGTGGGCCGGGCGCGATCGACGCGTCGGCGCTGGTGGTCGACGACCTCACCGTCCACCTCGACGGCGTCGGCGAGACCAAGGCGGCGGCGCGCTATACGGCGCAGGTGACGAACAGCGGGCTAGGGTCGGTTACGGTCACCGGGAACGGGAAATGCCGGGTGGATGCCGCGGCTGGCGGGCCGGTAGTATGTGGGAAGGCGGGGGTGGGGAGCGCTCCGTAAGACGCTCGGCGGATACCCGAAGCCAGATGCGTCCCTTTCCCCAATTGGCCCCGTCACCCTAGCAAAAGCTGGGGTATTTCACGGGGCACGCGACGCTCGCCGAACGGGGAGATCCCAGCTGTCGCTGGGATGAAGGGGGTGGCAGCCGACCGCTGACTCTCAGATCAGCGCCAACTCCGCCAGCTTCGTCATCAACGCCGGCGGCATCACGTCCAACCCTGTCGCATCGCCCCCAAGATCGAGCGGCGCGTCCGCGTCCTCCAGATATCGCCACCCCTGGTGCGCGCGCTTGGGGCGGGCCTGGACCAGCACCAGCTTCGGATCGATGTGGATCGCGACGCGGCCGCCCTCCGCTTCGCCAAAGCCTAGGATCGGCGAGCGGGCGATCAGCTGGTGCTTGAGGATCCAGAACATAGATCCCTGGCCGGCGACCTCTTCGTGGCGTTTCGGCAGATAGCGCGTGGTCAAAAACACCGGCCCCTCCTCGCCGCGCAGGCGGAGTCGCTCGGCGAGATGGTCGACGCTTTCCGCGCCGAACGCGACTTTGGTGAGGTGGAGCGGCATGGCGTTGGAAATGGGTCTTAAAACCGGCCGATCAACCGTGCAGGCCCCAAAGACTCGCCAGCCCGAGGAACGAGAAGAACCCCATCGTGTCGGTCATCGTCGTCACGAACACCGCCGACGACACCGCCGGATCGATCCGGAACTTGTCGAGCGTCACCGGTACCAGCACACCGCCGAGCCCCGCCGTGATATTATTCACCAGCATCGCCGCGGCGATCACCAGCGACAGGTCGGTGTTGCGGAAAATAACATACGTCCCGAGTCCGATCAGCGCGCCCAGCATGACGCCGTTCGCCGCCGCGATCCGGAACTCGCGACCGATCATCCGCGCGGTATTCGAACTCGTCAGCTGGTTGGTCGCGAGTGCGCGCACCACCACGGCCAGCGTCTGCGTCCCGGCATTGCCGCCCATCCCCGACACGATCGGCATCAGCACCGCAAGCAATGCAAAGCTCGCGATCGTCCCCTGGAACAGTCCGACGACCGACGACGCGACCATTGCGGTGCCGAGATTGACCACTAGCCACGTGAACCGGGTCCGCACGGTCAGTCGGATCGGCTCGTTGATATCGCCGTCGCCTGCACCCGCGAGCCGCAGCGTATCCTCGCCCGCCTCTTCGGAGATGATGTGGACGATGTCGTCGACCGTGATCATGCCGACCAGCCGGCCGCCATGATCGACGACCGCCGCCGAGATCAGCGCGTATTTCTGGAAGCGCAGCGCGACCTCTTCCTGGTCCATGTCGACCGGGATCAGCGTCTGCTCGCGCTTCATCACGTCGGCGATCGCGATTCCGCGCGGGGTGCGCAGCATCCAGGAGAGCTGGCACGTGCCGATCGGCTTGTGCGCGGGATCGACGACGAAGATTTCCCAGAAATCGGTCGTCAGCTCCTCGTGACCGCGCAGATAATCGATCGCGTCGCCGACGGTCCAATGCTCGGGCACCGCGATCAGCTCGCGCTGCATCAGGCGCCCGGCGGACTCCTCGGCGTAGCTTAGCGCCTCCTCAATCGCGGCGCGATCGTCCGGATCGAGCGCGCGCAGTACCGCGCGCTGCTCGTCCTCGTCCATGTCCTCGATGATCGCGACCGCATCGTCGGTATCGAGTTCGGACGCGAGATCGGCGACCTGGTGCGGCTCGAGCGCATCGATCAGGTCCTCGCGGACGTAATCGTTCATCTCGGCGAACACGTCGCCGCCGAGCAGATCGGTGACCGCACGGGCGAGCGCGGCGCGATCCTCCTGCGGGGTCAGCTCGAACAGATCGGCGATGTCGGCCGGGTGCAACGGCTCGACCAGCGCACGCGCCGCCTCGTCGTCGCCGTTCTCGACCGCATCGAGCACCGCCCGGACGAATTCGGGGCGCAAATGGTCGTCGCGATCGAGCTGAGTCTCGGGCGCGGTGTCGGTTTCGGGCTCGGGAAGCTCGAGTTCGCTCATGGCTGCCTCCCTTAAAAGATGGTCGATTGGGCCCTAACGCGCCGCACGTGCATTTGCCAGTCGGAGTGCGGATCCCTATCTGCGCCCCATCAATTCAGGAGAAGACTCAAATGGCCGATACCCCCGAAACGCTGACGCTGACCCTCGAAGGCGGCGACGTCACGATCAAGTTCCGCCCCGATCTCGCGCCCAAGCACGTCGAGCGGATCGCCGAACTGGCGAACGAAGGCTTTTACGACGGCGTGCCGTTCCACCGCGTGATCCCGGGCTTCATGGCGCAGGGCGGTGACGGCGGTCGCGGCGACGGCACCGGCGGGTCGAGCAAGCCCAACCTCAAAGCGGAATTCTCGGCCGAGCCGCACGTCCGCGGCGTGTGCTCGATGGCACGCACCAACCAGCCCGACACGGCAAACTCGCAGTTCTTCATCGTGTTCGACGACGCACGCTTCCTCGACAAGCAGTACACCGTCTGGGGCGAAGTCACTGACGGCATGGACCTGATCGACGCGCTGCCGAAGGGCGAGCCGCCGAAGACGCCGGGCAAGATCGTGAAGGCACGGGCTGCGTAAGCTGAAGGCTGCACCGGCGTAGCGGAGCTGCGCCGGAGACAGCCGAAGCCGGCCGGCGGAGTGCAACTCCGTCCGACGACGCGGCTTTGCCGCGACGCGCTTTGAGACAGAAGCGCGTCGCGGACGCTACTGAAATCCCGCACCAACCCCATACCGTCATCCCAGCGAAAGCTGGGATCTCCCGGTTCGAGCCTCGCCGCTTCCCAATAGGAAGACCCCAGCGTTCGCTGGGGTGACGGGCGGGGGGCTGGGGGCCGGAGACGAAAGCGTCGTCCAAGCATATTCCCTTCCGCTTGTGAGAGGGGCTAGGGGAGGGCGTGACGTACTTACCGGCATCCGGTCAGTGAGGCACGCCCCTCCCCCGATCCCTCCCGGAAGCGGGAGGGGAGTAGCGGTCACACTTCCGCTACCGTCCTGATCAGCCAGTCGTGGAACAGCTTCACCGGCTTGCTTTGCAAAGCCCGCGGGCGGCAGACGAACCAGTAGCTGTACGGGCTCTCCACCTCGATATCGAACAGTCGCACCAGTCGAGGATCGTTCGCATCCTGGAAATGGCTCGCGTGCATGAACGCGACGCCCAAGCCTTGCGCCGCCGCCTCCAGCATCAGCGCCCCCGAATCGAAATGATCGATCGCCAGCGGCTCGATATCGTCGAGCCCCGCCGATTGCCGCCATGCGGTGAAGGTATCCGGCATGTCGCGGTGGACCAGAGCGGTCAGTGTCGCGAGCTGTTCGGGGCGTGTGATCGGATCGGCACGCTCCAGCAGGCTGCGTGCGCCGATCACATACACCGAATTGCGATCGAGCCGCCGCGCGTAGAACGCCGGGTCGATCTCGCGCGACAGGGCGATCACCGCGTCGAGCCCATCGCCGAGCCGCGAGACCAGATGCGCCGCGGTATCGATGTCGAGATGCAGTTCGGGATGCGTCGTGCGCAACTCGCCCAGCCGCGGAAACAGCTTCTGCGACGCATAGAGCGGCAGGATCCCGAGCCGCAACCGCAACACCTCGGTCGTGCTGGTCAGCGATTCGACCGCATCGGACAGCGAATCGAGCACCGGCGCGATCTGTGCGAGCAGCCGCTCGCCATCCGCATTCAGCACCATCGCCTGATGCCTGCGCGCGAACAAAGGCTTGGCGATGAAGCGTTCGAGGCTCTGCACGCGCCGGCTGAGCGCGGGCGCCGACAGCGCCAGATCTTCGGCGGCGGCCTTGATCGACCCCAGCCGCGCGACCTGCACGAACGCCTCGATAGCCCCCAATGGCGGCAGCCTGCGCATGATTCCTCTTTCGACTCGACGCGTGTGACAAAGACCGCAGGGCGCATTCAGCCATACGATTGCAGTTAGCGCAATCGTAGCTGATCCCTTCGCACTTGCAACATGAACCGTCTCGACGCAAAAAGACCTCGCCTTTCAGGCATCCTCTCCTAAAAACTTTCATGGGCTGGCCTTCATTGGCCGGCCCTTTTTTTTGTGCGTTTTCCATCCGGGAAGGCGATTTCAAGGCCTCGAACCATCGGAACCGGCGCCCTATCTCAGGCGCTACGAGTTCGAATGGAGTCGACATGCCCGACAGCGAAATCCCAACGCGGAAAATCCAGGTCGCCAATGCGCGTCCCGAGGATAGCGGCCGCGGTCTCGCGCATCTGCCGCGCGCGCTGATGGCGACGCTCGGCATCGGCGAAGGCGATGTAATCGAGATTCTGGGCAAGCAGAACACGCCCGCGCGCGCCGTTGGGCCGTATCCCGAAGACGAAGGTCTCGACATCCTCCGCATCGACGGGCTCCAGCGTGCGAACGCCGGCGTCGGCTCGGGCGATTTCGTCGAGGTGCGCAAGGCCGAGTCGAAACCGGCGACGCGTGTGGTGTTCGCGCCGGCGCAACAGAACCTTCGCCTTCAGGGCTCGACCAATGCGCTGAAGCGCACCTTCCTCGGCCGGCCGATCTGCCAGGGCGATATCGTCGCGACCGCGGGGCATCAGCGGGTCGGCAACATGCCACCCAACGTCCAGCAGTTCATGAACGCGCCCGCGTACGCGCTCCAGGAGATCCGCCTCGCAGTGATCGCCGCCAGCCCCAAGGGCGTGGTGCACATCGACGAGAATACCGAGATCGAACTTCGCTCCGAATATGAGGAGCCGCAGGCCGCGCGTCGTGCCGACGTCACATACGACGACATCGGCGGCATGGCGCAGACGATCGACCAGCTGCGCGAGATGGTCGAACTGCCGCTGCGCTATCCCGAACTGTTCCAGCGGCTCGGCGTCGATCCCCCCAAGGGCGTGCTGCTGCATGGCCCTCCCGGCACCGGCAAGACGCGTCTCGCGCGCGCCGTCGCCAATGAATCCGATGCACAGTTCTTCCTGATCAATGGTCCGGAGATCATGGGCTCGGCCTATGGCGAGTCGGAATCACGCCTGCGCGAGGTGTTCGAGGAAGCGGCGAAGGCAGCCCCCTCGATCGTGTTCATCGACGAGATCGACTCGATCGCGCCCAAGCGTGGCCAGGTGTCTGGCGAGGCGGAAAAGCGTCTTGTCGCGCAGTTGCTGACGCTGATGGACGGCATCGAGTCGCGCGCAAACCTCGTCGTGATCGCGGCCACCAATCGTCCCGAGGCGATCGACGAAGCGCTCCGTCGTCCGGGCCGGTTCGACCGTGAGATCGTCGTCGGCGTGCCCGACGAGCGCGGCCGTCGCGAGATACTCGGCATTCACACGCGCGGCATGCCGCTCGGCGACCGCGTCGATCTCGATGAGCTGTCGCGCACCACCTACGGCTTCGTCGGTGCCGACCTCGCCGCACTGACTCGCGAGGCGGCGATCGAGGCTGTGCGCCGGATCATGCCGAAGCTCAATCTCGAGGAGCGGACGATCCCGCCCGAGGTGCTCGACGAATTGTCGGTCACGCGCGAGGATTTCCTGGGGGCGCTCAAGCGCGTTCAGCCGTCGGCGATGCGCGAAGTCATGGTGCAGGCGCCGACCGTGCGCTGGGCAGACGTGGGTGCTCTCGACGACGCGCAGATGCGTCTGAAGGAGGGCGTCGAGCTTCCGCTCAAGAACCCCGACGCGTTCCGCCGCCTCGGCATCCGCCCGGCCAAGGGTTTTCTGCTCTACGGCCCGCCCGGCACCGGCAAGACGCTGCTCGCCAAGGCGGTTGCACGCGAGGCGGAGGCGAACTTCATCGCCACCAAATCATCCGACCTGCTCAGCAAATGGTATGGCGAGAGCGAACAGCAGATTGCCCGCCTGTTCCAGCGCGCACGCCAGGTCGCGCCGTGCGTGATCTTCATCGACGAGCTCGATTCGCTGGTGCCTGCGCGTGGCTCAGGTGCGGGCGAGCCGCAGGTGACCGAGCGCGTCGTTAATACGATCCTCGCCGAGATGGACGGGTTGGAGGAGTTGCAGTCGGTCGTCGTGATCGGCGCGACCAACCGCCCGAACCTGATCGACCCGGCGTTGCTGCGCCCCGGCCGGTTCGATGAACTCGTCTATGTCGGCGTTCCCGACAAGGCAGGCCGCCGCCGCATCCTCGGCATCCAGACGCAGAAGATGCCGTTGGCGTCCGACGTCGATCTCGATCGCCTGGCGGACCGCACTGATCGTTTCTCGGGCGCGGACCTGGAGGATGTCGTCCGACGCGCCGGCCTGGTGGCGTTGCGGCGTTCGATCGACTCGACCGACGTGACGATGGCCGACTTCGAAGGTGCGCTGAAGGAGTCCCGCGCTAGCGTCACGCCAGAGACCGAACGCGAATACGAACAGATGGCCGCGCGTCTCAAGCAGGACGCCACTGCGATCCAGCCGCTCGGCTTTGCGTTTCCGTTGAGGACCGACGACTGACCCCGTCCTCATCCGCCGCCACCTCCGGCGTCTATCCCTCTGCCCGATAGGAGAGGGAGGGGCCCGCCCGTGTCTGGCGGGTGGGAGGGGTAAGGACGGCGCAGTTTATCGGCAGACGCACCGTCCTCAGCCTATCGAGCGGAGCGGAAAGTCGGAATAGGGAGGACAGCGGACATTGGCGTAACGGTTCAGGTCAGGCGTCCCGTAAAGCCTCAATCTCACGAGCGGTGCGCTCAGCGGGGTCGGTCGCGATTGTTTCGAGCGAGCGGATCCGGCCCTCCTGGCTTTCCACAAGGGCACGCAATTTCGCATTTTCGGCTTTCATCGGCTCCACCAGACTGTCGGAAGTGCTTTGGCTCCCCGGCGCCGCTTTGCCGATCTGGCGCATCGTCCAGTACCTCGTAATATACCAGACCACCAAGCCCGTAAGGCCTATGACCAACAGAAGTTCGCCGTCGCTAAAGACGTTTACGTGTTGCATCTCAAATCGCCCCTGTGATCCAACGAAGTTCGGCGGTGGACGTTCGGATGTACGCTCGCCCCGTTACCGTGTTACTGCTCTAATACAGACCCATTGCGGTGCTGCAAGTGGTCAACGACCGCTCATGGGCGTTATCGGACAACCGAACGTCGAGCAGGCGGCGTTAGTCTAAACGGGCCTGCCCATCCTTCGCATCGCGCAGCGCGACATACGCATACCCGATCATCGCCACGCACGCCGCGCCCGCCACCAGATACGGCAGCGAGTGCTGCGCCTCGTACAGGCCGACGCCGATCGACGGGCCGAGCACGAAGCTGGCGCCGTTGATGCTGGTCACCTTGCCCGCGACCGAGCCTTGCGCGTTGGCGCCGACGGCGAGCGACGAGCCCGCGGTGAAGCCCGGTCGTGTGAAGCCAAAGCCGAGGCTCGCCAGCGCATAGGCGGTGGCGATCGTGTACAGCGATGTCGCGATACCGGTCAGCGCGGTGCCGACTGCCGCCAGCACCAGCCCGGTCAGCACGAGTTGACGCGGGGTCATGTTGAGACGCGGGATGATGCCCCATTGCGCGAGCAGTGCGGCGCCGGCGCCCATCATCAGGACGATGCCGGTCGGCTCCAGCGCAAGGGCAGGGGCGAGGTGGAGTCGGTCGATCACGAGGAAGCCGATCGCCTGCCCGGTCATCGCCTGCGCGTGGCCCATCACCAGTCCGGCGATCATCCACGCGCGGATGCGGGGATCGGTGTAGCCGACATGCTCGACATGCGATCCGGTGGCGGCGGCGACCGACGCGCCGGTCGGGGCGCCGCCGATCGAGGGATAGGCCGAACTCGCGCCGTGCGTCTCGTGCGGGGCGACGATCTTGTCGTCGGGCAGCATCCGTCGCACCGTGATCCACACCGCGACGCCGAACACCGCGAACAGGAACGCGGGGCCGGCCAGCCCGATCTCGACTCCGCCGATCGAGCCGAGGATCAGATATGGTGCGATCGCCGGCCCCAATATCGTACCGAGCCCGAACGCGGAGGCGAGCAGCGTGAGCGCCTTGGTCCGTTCCTCGCGCGTCGTCTCACCCGCGACCAGCGCCTGTACCGCGGGCGGGGCAGCCGCACCGAACGTCCCGTAGATCAGCCGGCCACCGATGAAGCACAGGAACGCGGTCGTGCCGCCGATCCAGGCGTTGATCCCGGCGAGCAGGAACACGCCACACACTGTCAGCGAGACGCTGAACCCGCCGACGCCGAGCAGGATCATCGCGCGCCGGCCGTGCTTGTCTGACCGATTCGCCCAGAACGGCGCGGCGATCACCCACAGCAGCGCCGACACCGAGAACGCCG
>JAZKCH010000029.1:0-15122 GCA_040388215.1 Pseudomonadota bacterium
TTGCGACCGCTTCAGAAGCCCGTAAGGCACTCCGCTGCGGTGACACCCCTCTAAGCCCACCCAGCAGAACCGTCAAACGCTTTTTTACAGTTTGAGGTCAGTTTTCGGATTTGCGGTGCAGAGGCCTCCCAAACAGCCTTCTAGCGTGGGTGGAGGCGAGCAAGCGCGATGCCGGCCAGGTTTTGCGCCCGGCCCATATGACGGATGCGAACGGACTCGAACTTGCGCGCAAGCGCCGCAAACCTCGTGCGATGGGCTTCGAGCGCCGCTGTGCGACAGCGCGCCGTACCATTTGCCTGGGTCACAACCAGGGTCGAGTCTCCCAGCAGGACGATATCGCGTTCGCCGTTTTGCAAGGCAACCTCCAGCGCTTGAATGGCTGCGAGCCACTCCGCGTCGCTGTTCGTGCCGTGGCCATGGTCGTCGCGGTAATATGTCACGCCCTTGAGGACGACGGCGCACTCGATCGGACCCGGGTTCGGGCGACAACCACCGTCGAAGAACAGCTTGGTGCGCAGGCGATTCGCCATCACGGCTTGGCCAACGTTCGCTTGCGCGATGCCAACGCCACACTGGTCACGAGCAGACCGATGCCTGTTACCGTCGCTCCGCGACGTACGGCACTCAACCCGCCTAACGCCAATAGCGACGCGGGAAGGCTGCCGTCGGCGCCGACTATGTGCGCGAGTGCAAATCGCCCTGCCCCGCCGGATGGTACCGAGCGTGCCTGTTCAACCGGTGCCACTTCGAGGGCGACGGTATCTGCCACGGTGGCGCCGCGGTCTCCCAAAGGTTGCGCCGCGCCGGTCGTCGTATCGTACTCGGTCTGATGTTCGAGTTCGGAATTGAGTTCGGCGCCGAACAAAAACACATAGGCCGACAACCAGAGCCAGGTCAGCAACACGATGACCGCGCTGAGCGATCCGTAGGTCGCGCCGTAATTGCCGAAGCGCGACACATACACGCCAAAGCCGATCGTCGCCGCCAGCCAGATCAGCGTCGCCGCGAGCGAGCCTGGGGTGAGCCACGTCCATTTCGCCTTGCGACGGTTCGGGCCAAACCGGTACAGGCACGCCGCCGCGGTCACCCCCAGGGCTGCGAGCACCGCATAGCTGACGAGCCGGATCGCGACGAGCACCAGGTCAGGCGCGTTCGGGATCAAGCCGTCGAGCAACGCGAACGCCGCAGTCGACAGCGCCGCGACCAAGGCCAGCACCACCGCGCCGCCGGTGATCGCGAAGGCGAGCAGGTTCAGCGTAATGAATCCGCGGGTTTCGCGTCGTTCATAGGCGATGTTGAGCGCGGTGACGATCGACGAGGCGCCCTTCGTGCCGCCATACAGGGCGATGCCGAGCGCGATCACGAGACCGAAGCCCTTCTTGCCCTCGGACGTGCCGACCACGGTGGTGAGCTGATCGCCGATCACGCGTGCGGCATCATCGGGCAGGACGTGGAACAGCGCGCGGATGTTGGCGACGACGGTCGCAGTGTCGGCGACAAGGCCGTAGATCAGGACGATCGACGCCAGCAGCGGCACGATCGCGGCGAACCCGTAGAACGCGGTGCCGGCCGCGATGAGGCCGATATTGTCCTCGCCCGCCTCGGTCCAGGTCCGCTTCAGGACCTTCCACCATTCGCGGGCCGACATCGACCACGGGCTGGTGGCGTCATGCGCGGCTCGTAACTCACCTTTGTTCAGCGTCTTGCCCCTTGGTTCCGGTATGTGCCGACCCAACGCCGTGCGCGTGCAAACGTGCCGTCAGAGTTGCCGCAACGCCTGAGCCGGACGCGCGCCGAGGATAGGCCACGCACCGATCAACCCGATTGCCATCGTCAGCCCCGCCCCACCGATCAGCGTCGCCGCGACCGCCGCATAATCAGGCAGCCACTGGAAGCTGAACAGCTGCGTGACGACATACCACGCGCCGCCGAGCCCGAGCGCGAGCGCAAGGAGCGACAGCACGATGCTCAGGAAGGCGTATTCGATCGCTTGGACCGCGAGCACCTGGCGTCGCGTCGCGCCGAGCGTACGCAGGATAACGCCGTCATAGGTGCGCGCCTCGCGAGCGGCGGCAATCGCCCCGATCAGCACGGCGATACCGGCGAGGATCGCGACCGACGCCGCCGCCGTGATCGCGGTCGCCATCTGCGAGACGATCGCGCGGACCTGGCCCAGCACGCCGCGCACCTCGATAACCGATACCGACGGGAAACGGGGCAGCAAGGCGCGCATAACCATCGTCTCCTCGCCCGGCGCAAGATCGATCGTCGCCGCGAGATTGTGCGGCGCATCCTCGATCGCGTTCGGCGAGAACACCATCACGAAGTTGAAGCCGAGCGTATCCCAGCTGATCCGCCGGAACGATGCGATCCGCGCGATCCGCTCGACCCCGAGCAGGGTATAGCTCAGCGGATCGCCGATCTTGAGGTCGAGCGCCTTCGCCAGCCGCTCGTCGATCGAGACGAGCGGTGGCCCGCGGTAGTTACGCGGCCACCACCGGCCGGCGGTGAGTTCGCTTCCCTCGGGCAAGGTTGCGGAATAGGTCAGGCCACGCTCGCCGCGAAGTGCCCATGCACCTTCTGGCAAAGCCTTCAGATCGGCGACGCGGGTCGTCCCGTAGCCGGTGATCGTGCCGCGCATCGCTGGCACGGTGCGGATCACCGGGTGGATCGCGATGCCTTCGACGGTCCGGCGAAAATCAGCCTCGCGATCGGGCGGGACGTCGAGCGCGAACAAGGCCGGCGCGCGCTGTGGCACGGTACGCTCGATATTGGCATCGATGCTCGTTCGGATCGCTGCCAGGAGGACGAAAAGCGTCAGCCCGAGGCCGAGCGCGACGACCAACGTGCCGGTCCTAGCGCCGGGGCGGTGGAGGCCAGCGATCGCCAGTCGGAGCAGCGGGCGGCGCGATCGGGGCAACATTGCCGCACTCCGTCGAACGGCCCACCCGAACGCGGCCAGGAGTGCCAGCACGCCGGCCACCGCCGCCAGGAACCCGGCGCTCAGCGCGGGTTGTTCGGCGGTGGCCAACGCAAGCGCGACGATCGCAACGCCGGCGCCGAGCACCCATGGCAGGGTCTTGCGAAGCGGCACGCGCCGTTCACCCGGCACGCCGCGCAACAGCCCGGCCGCGGGGATGCGGCCGGCCTCGATAAGCGGGGGTGAGGTAAAGGCCAAGGCGATCAGCATGCCGTACGCGGCGGCAAGCGCCAACGGCGCGACCTGGAGCGTAAAACGCGGCGCGACGGGCAGCACGTCACCCGCCAGCCACACGATCAACGGCACGGTAAGGACGCCCGCTATCAGCCCGGCGGCGATGCCGATCGCCGCGACGACCGCCACCTGCAGCACGTAGATCCGCGCGATGATCCCCGACGTCGCGCCCAGCACCTTCAACGCGGCGATGCTCCCGCGGCGCGCGGCGAGATAGGAGGACACGCCGTTGCCGACGCCGATCCCGGCGATGACCAGCGCGGACAAGCCGACAAGCAGGAGGAACTGGCCCATCCGGTCGACGAAGCGTTCGGCACCTGGTGCCGCACGATCGCGCGTCTTGGTTGCCCATCCGGCGGTCGCGAACGCCGCCTTGAAGCGATCGACGGCGGTTTTCGGCGAGATGCCTTCGGGGAGGCGGACGCGATATTTGCTTTCGTACAGGCTGCCCGGCTGGACCAGCCCGGTTCGCGCGATGCCGGCAAGCGAGACGATCGCAACCGGGCCGAGCGTGAATCCTTCGCCCAGCCGGTCCGGCTCGCTCGTGACGATACCGCCGACCGTGAAGGGCGCGGTGCCGAGCTTCAATTGCGCGCCGGGCGCGATCCTGAGGCGATCGGCGAGCGCCGGCACGATCAGGACGGTGTTCGCATCGAGCGCCTTTGCCGTATTGCCGCGCAGGGCCAGCGTACCGTACAGCGGATAGGCACGATCGACGCCCTTGAGTTCGATCGGCACGCTGTCGGTGCCGCGCACCGCCATCCCCTGCATCCGCACGGTTTCGGAGACGGTACCCAGCCGCGCCATCGCAGCACGTTCAGCGGGAGTCGCAGCGCGCTGAGACGCGGCGAACTCGACGTCGCCGCCGAGAATCGTGCTACCGCGAGACGCCAGTTCGGTGTCGATGGCGCGCGTCAGACTGCCGATCGCGGCCAGCGCGCCGACGCCCAGGAACAGGCATGCGAGCAACAGGCGCAATCCGCGAAAACGCAGGTCGAGTTCGCGCCGCGCAAGCCGCCACGCCAGCCGCCAGTCGTTCACCGCAACCGGTCCGAGACGATCCGGCCATCACCGATTTCGACGATCCTGTCGCAGCGTGCAGCGAGGGCGGGATCATGCGTTATGACGATCAACGTCGCACCGGTGGCAGCGCGACGGTCGAACAGCAGGTCCATGATCGAGGCGCCGGTCGTTGCGTCGAGGTTGCCGGTCGGTTCGTCGGCGAAGACGATATCCGGCCTGGGCCCAAGCGCACGGGCGATCGCCACGCGCTGCTGTTCGCCGCCCGACAATTGCGTCGGGTAATGAGCGATACGGTGCGAGAGGCCAACCGCGCCCAGTTCGGCCTCGGCGCGCACGAACGCATCGGGCATGCCCGCCAGCTCCATCGGCACCGCGACATTCTCGAGCGCGGTCATCGTCGGCAAAAGGTGGAAGGCCTGGAGGACGATCCCGATCCGCCCGCGCCGCGCCCGCGACAACGCATCCTCGTCGAGCGTGCCGAAATCGAGCCCGGCGACTTGCACCCGCCCGCCGCTCGCCTGTTCGAGCCCGGACAGGATCGCCATCAGCGACGACTTGCCCGAACCCGACGGCCCGAGCAGCGCGACGCTGGTCCCGCGAGCGATGTCGAGATCGATGCCCTTAAGGATCGTCGTCGCGGCGGTGCCGCCGCCGAGTGTCAGCGTGACATCGCGCGCCGAGATCACCATATCGGCGGAAGCAGGTTTGGACATGGAGACCAATATTTTGGAGAAACAGATGCGACGCTGGCCTCTTTATGGGGGCGGACTGGCGCTTCTCCAAGCCGCGCTGTTAAGCGCGTGCGATCGGGCGGCCGAGGCCCCTGCCCCGGCTCCCACCACGAACGCGGTCGCACCGGTGGTGGAAGCGCCTGCCCCGAGCGGACCCGAGCGGCTGATCCTGGCTTTCGGCGACAGTCTGTACGCGGGCTATGGGCTCGGCCGCGGCCAGAGCCTACCGGACGCGGTGCAAGCGCGACTGCGGCGAGACGGCATCAACGCGAAAATCGTAAACGCCGGCGTCTCGGGCGACACGAGCGCAGCGGGGCGGCAGCGGTTCGCGTTCGCGCTCGACAACATGGCGCGCAAGCCGGACCTGGTATTGATCGGACTCGGCGGCAACGACGTGTTGCGGCAGATTTCGCCTGCCGAGACGCGCACGAACATGACGGCGATGCTCGACGAGGCTAAGCGGCGAGGGATCCCGGTCATGCTGACGGGAATGATGGCGCCGCCCAACCTTGGACCAGACTTTTCATCGCAATTCAATGCGATATGGCCTGATCTTGCGAAACGCTATAATGCAACGCTCTATCCGTTCATTCTGGACGGCGTAATCGGCAATGCGCAGTTGATGCAGGCGGATCACGTCCATCCCAATCAAACCGGCGTGAACAAGATCGCGGCCCGCGTGGCACCGATCGTCGAGAATGCTCTAAAAAAGGCCGAATGATCGGAAACACTTGGCTGACAGCTCTGAGTTCGGGTCGCAAACAGCTGGCGGGACCATCGCAAGATCGTCCAGTTTCGTCACAGCGGGTGGCTTGCATTCCCCCTTTCACAGGGGGCGCGGTTGGTGCAACGCCGACATGAGGGATACAGAGGGCTAGGACACACAGGGCGATGCAATGCAATTGAGCGGTTTGATCGCGCGACTTGGTCGACATCTCGACCTGACGGATGCGGAGCGCGAGGCGATCACGCGGGCCGAGCGGGGCGAGCGGCGGTTGAAGGCCGGCGACATCCTGATGGCGGAAGGTGGCGAGAGCCATGCGCTGTACGTCGTGCGCCAGGGGTGGCTGCACTCGTCGACCAAACTGATCACCGGCGGCCGGCAGATCCTGCGGTTCCATTATGCGGGCGACCTGATCGGGACATCGAGCATGGCCTGGTCGCAGGCGGCGGCGACGCTGACCGCGATCTCGGATTGCTGGGTGATCGAACTGCCGAAGACCGAACTCGGGCTACTGTTCCGCGCGCAACCACGGATCGCCGGGCTGCTCTATGCGATCGCCGCCGCTGAGAACGTCGCGATGAGCGACCGGCTGACGACGATCGGGCGGATGGGCGCGAGCGAGCGGCTATCGACGTTGCTGCTCGACATCATGGCCCGGCTGCGCGTGACGGCGGGGGGGATCGTCGACTCGTTCGACCTGCCGCTGACGCAGACCGATATCGGCGATGCGCTGGGGCTGACCAAGGTGCACGTCAACCGGACGATCCGGGCGCTGGAGAAAGCGGGCGTGATCGAGCGGAACGGGCGTCGGGTGCGGATCGTGGACGAGGCGGCACTGGTCGCGACTACCGGGTTTACCGATCGCTATGGCGAGATCGAGACGGCCTGGTTGCCGCCGGCGGCTTGAGTCGGTTCTAAATCCTCCCCCGCCAGAGGGAGGTGTCACCGAAGTGACGGAGGGGGCGGTAAGGGAAACGCTTGCTCCGTGTCCGCCCCCTCCGTCTGGCAAGAGCCAGACACCTCCCCCTGGCGGGGGAGGATAAGTTCAGGTGCGATCGACTACGAACAGGGTCACGCGGTC
The DNA here is from genome assembly GCA_040388215.1 of Pseudomonadota bacterium. Lineage (GTDB taxonomy): Bacteria > Pseudomonadota > Alphaproteobacteria > Sphingomonadales > Sphingomonadaceae > Sphingomonas. The sequence goes on from JAZKCH010000029.1 coordinate 6,774, forward strand.
GTATTTGATGTCGCCGGGGTTGAAGATCGCGTCGGGGACGAACGGGCGATCGATCACCTCGATATCCTTCAGACCGGCGAGCTTGAACGTGCCGAGCTTGATCTCCTTCGGCGGCTGACCGTCGCGCTCGAGCGTGATCGCGTCGACGAACACATCGTCATGCTTGGTGTAGAGGATGTGCGGAGCCAGCGTGCAGACCATCCGGTTATAGGTCGCGGTAATGCACTGGCGCAGTGCAATCGCCTGCAACAGCAGCGCGTTTGCGTTGGACGGGGCGGACTGGTCTGGGGTCGAGGTCATGTTGTGCATCGCAGCATAAGTTAGGGGATCGGTGCCGTTAGGCCGAACGCGCTACATGCGACAAGGCCTAACTTGACGCCATAGCCGGTTTAACCCGCCTGTTCGACCTGACCTGGCGCTTCGACCTCGTCGGTGTGGACGTCGAAGCCGACTAGCCGTGCGGGTCCGAAGCTCGTGGTAAGCGCGGTATCGGTCGCGTCGCGCCCGCGTGCCATCAGGATACGGCCGATCCGCGGGCGATTGTGACGCGCGTCGAGCGTGTGCCACGTGCCGCCGAGATACACGTCAAACCACGCGGAGAAGTCCATCGGCGCATCGACCGGCGGGATGCCGATGTCGCCAAGATAGCCGGTGCAATAGCGCGCGGGGATGTTCATGCAGCGGCACAAGGTGACGGCGAGATGCGCGAAGTCGCGGCAGACGCCCTGGCGTTCCTGGTAGACGTCCCACGCGGTCTTGGTCGAGCGCGCGAAATGATAGCCGAACTCGACATGATTGTGCGTGAAGTCGACGATCGCCTGAACGCGCTGCCAGCCGGCGGGAACGTGGCCGAACAGCGACCATGCGGTCTCCGACAGGCGGTCGGTCTCGCAATAGCGGCTGCCGAGCAGGTAGATCAGGATGTCGTCGGGAAGATCCTGCACCGCGTGCTGGACCGCGTCGGGGGAGACCGAATCCGGCAGGCCGCTGTCCTCGATCGTGAAATCGCACGACAGCGTGAGGCCGCCGCTGGGCACCGTGAACCGCGTGCAGACGTTGCCGAACGCGTCGAGATAATCATAGGTCGGCACGTCGGGATCGGCGGCGATCCGGTGAGGGGTCACGAAATCCTTGTTGCGCGACGGATGCACGCTGAGCATCGCCAGCATTGGGGTTTCGACGTCGGTTTCGAAACGAATGTCATAGCCAGCTCGGATCAGCATCGATGTCCCCCTTGTCGCGCCATTGGTCACGCAGTGTGTGATGATTGGTGGTGGTCGGAGGCCTCGTCCGAGTCTTCGTCGACGGTGATGTCGACCGACACGCTCATGTCGAGAAAGCTGCCCGGAAAGCCGCTCCAGGTGCCGGAGACGGGCACCGCCTGGTAGATGTCGCGCGCTACGGCGACGCGGACAAGGCCGCGATTGCCGACGATGCCGTTGGTCGGGTCGAATTCCACCCAGCCCGAGCCGGGAATATAGACGCGGACCCAGGCATGCGTGTTGCCGCCGCCGGTGCGATGTTCTCGACGTGTCGGATTGTAGACATAGCCCGATACGAACCGTGCCGCGAAGCCCAGCGCGCGGACCGCCTCGATCATCAGCATCGCATAGTCGCGGCAGGTGCCCTTGCGCTTGGCGAGCGTCTCGATCGGCGATTGCGTGCCCTTTTCGGGGCGCTGCACATAGGTGAACTCGCGCTTGATCGCCGCGGTCATCTCGGAGAGCATGGCGAGCGTATCGGTCTGCCCGCCCGGTGCGACGAACCGCCGCGCCCAGCTGTCGATCTCGCGTAGCGGATCGTGATGCTGACGCTCGATCGAGCGGAGAAGGTCGGGCATTTCCTCCGACGAATAGGTGAACGGATAGAATCGCGCGTAACGTTCGATATCGACGTTCTGGAGTTCGGCGGGGGTGTGATCGAGCCGGACGCGACTGTCGATCACGAGGTCCTTGGCGCGCTTGTCGAACGTGGCGATCGCGACCGCATTGCCAAACACGTCGTGCAGCCAGCGGACGTCGGAGGGCTCCGGCGTGATGGTTAGCTGCGTGTCGATCAGGTGCTGGTCGTAGCTTTCGCGCGGCCGGACCATGATCCGGTGCTCGCCGAACGCAACCGGTTGGCGATACGAGTATTTGGTTACATGAGAGAGCGTTAGAGATGGCATCGAGGATCCACGTCGCATGAACAGCACTGCCAGCCAAACGCTGCTTGGGACCGAAGATGCCGCACCGGTCAGGGTAATCAACCCCAAAGGTGCGTCATCGTTCCTGTTGATCGGCGATCATGCGGGAAATGCCGTACCGAAGGCGCTGGGGTCGCTGGGCCTGATCGATGCGGAGCTGTCGCGGCATATCGGCTGGGACATCGGCATCGGCGAACTGGGGGCGCTGCTCGCGGAGAAGCTCGACGCGGTGTTCGTCCGCCAGACCTATTCGCGGCTGGTGATCGACTGCAACCGGAGTCCGAGCCAGCCGGATCTGATCGCCGAGGTCAGCGACGGGACAGTGATTCCCGAGAACGCCGCGCTTGCTGAGGTCGATCGCGCGGCACGGTTCGAAGAGATCCACACGCCGTATCAGGAGGCCATCGCGGCAGAGATCGCGCGACGCGATGCGGCGGGGATGGCGACGGTGCTGGTCGCGCTGCACAGCTTCACGCCGGCGATGCAGGGCGCGTTGCGCGATCAGGCGCGGCCCTGGCATATCGGCATCCTGCACGACGGCGGCGACACCGCGTTCGCGCACGCGCTGCTCGACGTGTTGCGCGACGAGGCGGATCTGGTGGTGGGCGACAACGAACCATACCGGATGGATCTGATCGACTACACCATCCCGCGTCATGCGTATCCGCAGCGGCGGCTGTATGCCGAGATCGAGATTCGGCAGGATCTGCTGGGGTCGAGCGAGGGGTGTGCGGTGTGGGCGGAGCGGCTGGCGCGGGTGCTGCCGGTGGCGCTGGGCTTGATCTAGGGTTACGATCCGTTCGCGTCGGATGGAAGAAGTTGGAACTGCCTCGGAGCTCGTTAGGTTTGACTGACACCCGTGGCCGACGATCTCTGGCGAACACTGCAGGGGGGTCGTGGCAGGAGGTGATGGATCGTCTTGGCGGTCCTGTGCGTTCGCCTCGCGGCATAATCCTACCCCTCTTGTCGAAATTCGAGCGTGATGCAGTCTCCTCTTTCTCCGACGGCATCGGCCGAGACCCTGATTCCCGCGCATGAGCGGTACCGGGCGTTATTCGAGGCGATCGACGCGGGGTTCTGCATAATCGAGATGATTTTCGATGCCGACGGCACGGCGACCGATTACCGCTTCATCGAGGTCAATCCGCAGTTCGAGGCCCAGACCGGACTGATCGACGTGGTCGGTCGCACCGCGCGACAGCTCGTCCCAGATCTCGAGCAATTCTGGTTCGAAACCTATGGCAGGGTCGCGCTGACCGGCGATTCAGTGCGGTTCGATCACGGATCCGACCAAATGGAACGCTGGTTCGAAGTCCATGCCTTCCGGATCGGCACCCCCGACGCGCGGATGGTCGCGATCCTGTTCAACGACATTTCTGACCGACGCCGCGCCGCGGTCATCACGCAGGAAAGCGAGGAGCGGCTCAACCAGGCGCTGACCGCCGGCAACGGAATCGGGACCTGGGACTGGGATATTCCCAACGACCAGATCAAGGCGGACGAGCGGTTCACGCGCCTGTATGGCGTGCCTGCCGAAATGGGCCGCAGGGGCGCGCCGCTCGAACGGTTCTTCGGACGGATCCACCCCGACGATCTGCCCGCGACGCGTGCACGGATCGCGGATGCGATGGAGACCGGTGGCGACTTTTCGGCGGAATACCGCATCGTCCAGCCCGATGGCGCAGTTCGCTGGGTCGCCGCCCAAGGGCGGTGCCGGCTCGCCCTAGACGGCACGCCGCTGCGCTTCCCCGGCGTCAGCTTCGACATCACCGCGCGCAAGCAGGCCGACCTCCGCCAGAATGCATTGCTCGAACTCGGCGATGCGATCCGCGACCTGACCGACCCTGACGAAATCGCCTATGTCGCATCGCGGATTCTCGGCACCGCGTTGCAGGTCAGTCGGGTCGGATACGGCGTGATCGACAAGGTGCTGGAGACAATCACCGTCGAACGTGACTGGAACGCACCAGGCATCACGACCATCGCCGGAACACTCCAGTTTCGCGAACACGGATCGTATATCGAGGATCTGAAGATCGGGCGCACCGTCGCGATCGCCGATGTCGACCTAGACCCGCGCACCTGCGACACCGCTGATGTGCTGAGAGCGATCAGCGCCGCTTCATTCGTCAATATGCCGCTCGTAGAGCAGGATGATTTCGTCGCGTTGCTATATGCAAACAACAATGTGCCGCGCGCGTGGAACGACGACGACCTGCTGCTGATGCGCGAGGTCGCCGACCGCGTTCGCACCGCCACCGAGCGGTTGCGCGCAGAGGGTGCTCGACGGGCGAGCGAAGAGCAGTTCCGGGTGTTCGCCGAAGCCGTCCCGAACCAGATCTGGGCAGCCCGACCCGATGGCTACCTCTATTGGTTCAATCAGCAGGTCTATGCCTTCAACGGGTTGGAACCCGGTGAGCTCGACGGCATCACAACCTGGGCCGATCAAGTACATCCGGAAGACTATCCAGCCGCAGCAGAGGCTTGGCGATACTCTCTCGCAACAGGTGAAAGGTATGGCGTCGAGTTCCGCGCCCGGGGCAAGGATGGCGTCTATCGCTGGTTCCTAGTCCGTGCGGACGCGGTGCGCGCCGCGGACGGCACGATCCTACGCTGGGTCGGGACCAACACCGACATCGACAACAGCCGCCGCCAGGCCGCCGAACTGGTGCGCTGGAATGAGACGCTCGAAGAGCAGGTTGCCGCCCGTACGCGCGAGTTGATGGTAACGGAAGAAGCGCTGCGTCAGAGCCAGAAAATGGAAGCCGTCGGCCAGCTGACCGGCGGGATCGCGCATGATTTCAACAATTTGCTGACCGGTATTACCGGCAGCTTGGAACTGCTCGGAATCCGCATCGCGCAAGGGCGGCTAGGCGACGTCGAGCGCTATTCGCTCGCCGCGCAGGGCGCCGCCAAGCGTGCCGCTGCGCTGACCCACCGGCTGCTGGCGTTCTCTCGCCGACAGACGCTCGATCCCAGGCCGACCGACGTCAACCGGCTCGTGTCGGGTCTGGAGGATCTGGTGCGGCGCACGGTTGGACCGGAAATCGAGACCGAAGTGGTCGAATCGGTCGGTCTCTGGACGACCTTGGTCGATGCCAACCAGCTCGAGAATGCCCTGCTCAACCTGTGCATCAACGCGCGCGATGCCATGCCTGAAGGCGGACGACTGACGATCGAGACCGCAAACCGTTGGATCGACGAGCGTGCCGCGCAGTATCGCGATCTCGAACCAGGGCAATATGTCTCGCTGTGCGTATCCGATACCGGCACTGGGATGACGCCCGAGGTTATCGCCAAGGCGTTCGATCCGTTCTTCACGACCAAACCGCTCGGGCTCGGCACCGGGCTCGGCCTGTCGATGATCTATGGCTTTGCGCGCCAGTCCGGCGGCCACATCCGAATCTATTCCGAAGTCGGCGAAGGCACCAACGTCTGCCTGTATCTGCCACGACATTTCGGCGAAGCCGATAGGGTCGACGTCGATGCCGAACTGGCCGATGCACCGCGTGCACGCGCCGGCGAGACCGTGCTGGTAGTCGATGACGAGCCTACCGTACGAATGCTCGTGATGGAGGTCCTGGAAGAACTCGGTTATGCGGCGGTCGAGGCGGCCGATGGCGCGGCCGGGCTCAAGATCCTCCAGTCGAACGCGCAGATCGACCTGCTGGTTACCGATGTCGGACTTCCCGGCGGGATGAACGGGCGCCAGATGGCAGATGCGGCGCGCATCGGGCGGCCCGAGCTGAAGATCCTGTTTATCACCGGCTATGCCGAGAACGCGGTGATCGGCAACGGCCTGCTCGATCCGGGCATGCACGTGATGACCAAGCCGTTCGCGATGGAGGCGCTCGCCGGCCGGATCAAGACGCTGATCACGGCGGGGTGATACGCCCTTTCCTCCTCTGTTTGGTGACTGGCGCCTGCAAGGCGTAGGGACATACCTTTTCGGAATGCGATCACCCTCCGCGAGACCTGCGGACTGCCAACTTCCAGGCAGGAAGGATCAAAGTCGGCCAACGCTGACGTTGCCTATGTTGCATCGCGGCAACAGCACGACGCTCATCGTTCGACATGGCAACATTGTCACTTGATATGATGTATCATCAAACATACCCGAGATGGCATACAGGGACGACCAAAGGGAATTTGATGAAAACGATGCTGTTTGGCGCCACCGCCCTGGCTGCGCTCCTCGCCTCTCAGGCACACGCGCAGACCGTGGCAACGGATGCCGCCACGCCTGCCCCGACGCAGACATCGGTCGGATCGACCAACCAACGCGACATCATCGTCACTGCACCGCTCCAGACCAGCGAGCGCGACGTTTTGCAGGGCACCACGGTCCTTACCGGCCAGGAGCTCACGCGCCAATTGCGTCCGTCGCTCGGCGAGACGCTCGCGCGCCAGCCTGGCGTGTCCGCGTCGTCGTTCGGCCCCAGCGCCTCGCGCCCGATCCTGCGCGGCTTTCAGGGCGACCGTATCCGCGTGCTGACCGACGGGATCGGCTCGATCGACGTGTCGAACACTTCGGTCGACCATGCCGTCATCATCGATCCGCTGCTCGCCGAGCGCATCGAGATTCTCCGCGGACCCAGCGCGCTGCTCTATGGCACGTCGGCGGTCGGCGGGGTCGTCAACGTCATCGATACGCGCATCCCGCGGTCGGTGCCCGAGAATGGCTACCGCGTGAACGGCATCGCCAATTATGGCTCGGCGGCGAACGAACGGTCGGGCGGCATGGCCGGCGACGTCGCGGTCGGCCAGCACCTCGTGCTGCATGCGGACGGCTCGTACCTGAAGTCGGGCGACCTGCGCACCGGCGGCTATATCCTGTCGCGTGATCAGCGCGCGCAGGCGCTGGCCACGGCCGCCACCACACCCGTCGATCCGAACGACGCAGAGTCCATCGACTATGCCGCATCGGCGCAGTTGAAGGGCAAGCTTCCCAACACACAGTCGGAGACCTGGACGGCGGGCGCCGGCGCGTCGATCATTACCGATAATGGCAGCCTCGGCGTGTCGTACAGCCATTACGACAGCCTGTATGGCGTGCCGATCCGCTACGCCACGCAACCCGGCCAGGAGCAGGAGGCGCCGCGGCTCGACATCGTCCAGAACCGCGTCGACCTGCGCGGCGAGATCGATACCGGCGGCGACGTGCTGAGCAAGATCCGCGTCCGCGTGGGGCAGGCGAGCTATCGCCATTTCGAGCTGGAGCCAGACAATTCGGTCGGTACCGCCTTCTACAACAAGGGCCTCGAAGGGCGTCTCGAAGTCGTCCAGGCGAATCGCGGCGGCTGGCAGGGTGCGTCGGGCGTGCAGTTCTACAACCGGATCTTCAACGTGGTCGGCGACGAAGCCTTCCTGCCTAAGAACGAGACCAATCAGACCGGGCTCTTCACGCTCCAGCAGTATGAATCCGGCAAGTTCCACGCCGAGGGCGGCGTGCGGTATGAGATCACCGATCTTGCCGCGCGGACTCCCGAGGACGATCTGCGCTTCTTCCGCGGCAGCCAGAGCTATCACTCGGTGTCAGGCTCGCTCGGTGCGTCCTACGCACTGACCGACAGCATCCGCGTCGGCCTGAACGGTTCGCGGACCGAGCGCGCGCCGTCGGCCGAGGAGCTGTTCGCGAACGGCGCGCATGCCGGCACGCAGGCGTACGAACTCGGCAACCCCGACTTCAAGCTGGAGAAGTCCTGGGGCCTCGAAAGCACGCTGCACGCGCATGGCGACGGCTTCAGCTTCGACGCGTCGGCCTATTACAACTGGTTCTCCAACTACATCTCGGAGAACCAGATCGCCCCGACGGTGTGCCAAGCGGCGGCCAATCCGTCTGGTCGCGTGGTCGACCTGCCCTGCTTCCAGTACCAGCAGGCCGACGCCCGCTATTACGGGTTCGAGGCCAACGCCTCGGTGCGGCTCGCGCGAATTGGTGGCTATGTGATCAACGCCGATGCGCTGGGCGATTACGTCCATGCCAACATCGTCGACCAGGGCCCCGTCCCGCGCATCCCGCCAATGCGCGTGCTCGGCGGAATCGAGGCGCAGGGCGACCGGATCAACGGCCGCGTCGAGGTCGAGCACGTGTTCGACCAGAACCGCATCGCCGCGTTCGAGACGAAGACCAACGACTACACGATGGTCAACGCCTCGATCGG
>JAZKCH010000030.1:0-10219 GCA_040388215.1 Pseudomonadota bacterium
TTCGCCCAGAACGGCGCGGCGATCACCCACAGCAGCGCCGACACCGAGAACGCCGCCGCCACCGCGCTGTCGGCGACCCCAAGCGAGCGACCTAGCGCGGGCAGTACCGATTGCAGCGCGGTGTTGCCCGCCGCGATCGTCAGCATCACGAGGAACATCAGCGCGAAGCGGCGGTCGATCTTCGGACCTTCGGCCGACCCGCCACTTATCGAGCCGATCATGGTCGTGCCCACTGATACGCGCGCTCTACCCGCGCCACCGTCACCGAATAGCGGTCGTACCAGAGCGCTCGGCCCCGATCGCGAATCGCCGCATGTTCGGGGTGGTCGCGCCACGCGATCGCGGCGGCGTCGTCCGCCCAGTCGCTGACGGTGATTCCCATGCCGTCCGTCTCGCGCGCGCTGTCGACCCCGCGATAGCCGGGTTGCGCGACGGCAAGCGCATCCATCGCCGCCGCGGCCGTGGCATAACCGTTCATGTCCGCGCCGTTACGAAACGACACGAAAATGACCGCCACCTCTCCTGTTCGATCATCGTGCATGGCCCGTGCTTAAGCGATGCCGCAGGCTTAGCAACGGCATTGGCCGATCGCCGGAACCACTTGTCGCCGCACGACTTCCGCTTCGGTTCGTCGCCGCATGCAACCCGCGGCCCTTGAAACGCGTTCGGAATTCGTGCGACGGGAGGGGCAAAGCTCCGCCACCGTGCGGGACCCCTGATCGTAAGGAACACGATGCCCAGTTCGACCACCGCCACCCGGCGTGCACGCAGCCGACCCGCCGGCGTGCCGTCCCCGTGGCAGATGTTCTTTTCAGGGTTCCTGAAACATCCGGTCATGGTCGGTTCGATCGTGCCGTCGTCCGACAAGCTGATCCGCAAAATGCTGGGTCCGGTCGACTGGGCGAACTGCAAGCTGTTCGTCGAATACGGCCCCGGCGTCGGTACCTTCTGCCGCCCGATCCTCGACCGGATGGCGCCGGATGCCAAGCTGGTGGTGATCGATACGAACCCCGAGTTCATCCAGTATCTGCGCCACACGATCACCGACCCGCGCTTCTTCGCGGTGCTGGGCTCGGCGGACGAGGTCGAGACGATCGTCGCGGATCATGGCTTCGAGAAGGCGGATTACGTGCTGTCCGGGCTGCCGTTCTCGACGCTGCCCCCCGGTGTCGGCCCGGCGATCGCGACCGCGACTCACTCGGTTCTGCGCACCGGCGGCGCATTCCTGGTCTATCAGTTCTCGCCCAAGGTGAAGGACTTCCTGACGCCGCATTTCGAGTCGATCGACCACGACATGGAGTGGTGGAACGTGCCGCCGGCGCAGTTGTACTGGGCATGGAAGGACTGACGCAGGCGCGGCAACGCCCGCGCCGTTGCGCGGAGCGCAGCGTCAGGCCCGGCCGGCGGGTCGGCTAAGCCGAACCCGTCCGACGGCGGCTTTGCCGTCGGCGCGGTGCAGTGACCAGAAGCTAGACCCGAGCGACCTCGACCAACCACCGCTTGGCGTCGGCAACCGCCAGGAATACGCGAACCCGAGGATGGACGAGCGTGCGCTCGGCCTGCGCCTTGTTCAGGTGGCTGCCGACCACGATGGCCGCATGGCCGCTGGTCTGCGCCATCCCGCCGCGCATGATGTTGATGAGCAGATCCGCGACGTCGATTGCCTGGACGGGAAAGCCCAGCGACTCGACGATCACGTCGAAGTCCGTCCGGATCGCGATCACTTCCTGCACCTTGGCGCCCACGCTCGCCGCGAACGCCGCGACGTCGTCCGGCTGCCAGAAGCCTGCGACCGTCAGGGTCAGAAGATTGGTGCGGGCGTCATATTCGACCTGAAACATGGGCTCTCATTCCGTAGTGAAAATGCCGGGACTGCGGGAGCGGCGTTCTGGCATGCCATGGCTAACGAGACGTTAGCGATCGGGTCGCCAGACGCCCTTACTCGTCGATCCCGAAGTTCAGCCCGCGCGACAGGCTCGGGTCCACCACCGCCACCACGAAATACGCGCCGAGCTGCTTCAGCCGCTGCACCCAGCCGGTGTTCGCCTGGTACAGCGCCTTGGTCACTTCGGTCGACTTCGCCACTTCGCCGTCGACATAGCGGCGGACGTGCGCGGCGAACGCGGCATCCTCGATCCGCAGCATCAGCTCCATGTTGATGAACAGGCTGCGCATGTCGAAATTGGCCGAGCCGATATGGACCGCATCGTCGATCACGTAGAGCTTTGTATGCAGCTTGGTCGGCTGGTATTCGAACAGCCGCACGCCCTTGCGCAGCAGCCCCGCATAGGTGAACCGCGCCGCGGCGATCGTCGCGTTGTTGTCCGATTTGCTCGCGGTGACGATCCGTACATCGGCCTTGCGCCGACCTGCCCGATCCAGCCGGCGCAACAGCGTCGGGCTCGGCGTGAAATAGCCCGCGATCACGTCGATCCGCCGCCCCGCCCGCATGTCGTCGCGCACCGCCCGTGCCCAGGGCGACAGCTTCCGCGTCGGTCCGCCGATCAGCCACCGCGTGGCGCCCTTGGTCTCGCTCCAACGCGACAGCGCCGCATTCAACTTGCGCAGCTTGCCCTTGGGCTCGTGGATCCATTCCTTCAGCGCATCGAAATAGCCGGCGAGCCGGCCCGCCGCCGGTCCCTCGACCAGCAGGCCGAGATCGCGCCAGGCCTGTTCGGCGGCGGTGCCGAAATAATCGTCCTCGATGTTGAAGCCGCCGATGATGATCCGCGCCTCGTCGGCGAGCGCGAGCTTCTGGTGGTTGCGTAACAGATAGCGGCGACCGAACCTGGCAGAGAAGCGGCAGACCGAGATGCCGGCGGTTTCGAGCGGCTCGAAGAACGCGTGCGGCGCGTCGTCGCTGCCGAAGCCGTCGACGATCAGCGCAACCTCGACCCCGCGCTTCGCGGCGGCGATCAGCGCGGCATTCACGCGTTTGCCGGACTCGTCGTCAGCATAGATGTAATAGAGCACGCGCAAGGTGCGTTCGGCGCCGTCGATCAGCGCGAGCACCGCGTCGAGGCGGCGCGGGCCGGTATCGAGCAACGTCATCTGGTTGCCGTCAACGGCGAAAGTCGGCTGGTCTGCAAGATCGTCCATGGCGGGCGTGATGGACACCGGGCGCCCGGGTGGCAACCCGGGCACGCCGATCCGCGCATTTCTTGACTTTGCAGGGTATCGCCCGTAGGCGACGCATTCTCATTCTATCGTTGTTACGAAGGAAGCCGCATGGCGCGCGTTACCGTCGAGGATTGTGTCGACAAGATCCCCAACCGGTTCGACCTGGTGTTGTTCGCGGCCCAGCGTGCGCGCCAGATCTCGGGCGGCGCCGAACTGACGCTCGAGCGCGACCGCGACAAGAACCCGGTCGTCGCGCTGCGCGAGATCGCCGACGAGAACGTCAAGCCGGCGCATCTCAAGGAACAGGTCATCCAGGGCCTGCAGAAGGTTCGTGTCGACGACGACGACGAGGTCGATGCCGTCGGCAGCCTGGCCGCGTCGGCCGAGGCGTTGCGGCTGACCGCTGCTGCGCCGCCGCGGAACCAGAATCTGGGTGCCGATTACGAGGGATGAGGCAGGGGATTAGCACTCGCTAATCTCCGTCTAGGCCGAATCCCCGGCCGGCGGGCATCGCCCGACCGACGACGCGGCTTTGCCGCGGCGCCCGAAATTGAGAGAGCCCGTGGACCCAAGTCCGCGGGCTTTTTTCTTTGCCCTCTCCCTGAAGGGGAGAGGGAAGGGGCCCGCGGTGACTTCGCCGTGGGAAGGGTGAGGGCCCGCGCTTCGAAGCAGTTGGCCCGACCCATTCGCTTGTTCTCCCGCGAAGGCGGGAGCCCAGTCTGGGTCCCCGCCTTCGCGGGGAAACATACTTATGCTTCATCCCAGGCGCATCGCTTGCGACTACCCTGAGGTAGAGCGCCACGGCAAAGCCGTGTCGTCAGTCGTTGCTGCGCAACGCTGGCCGGGCTTTCGACTTATCCGAAAATAGCTGCGCTATTTCGGGTCTCTGCCCTTAAACCCCTGCGCCACCACGAACCACTCGACCGACCCCTTGCGGCTCGCCGGTGGCTTGGCATGCTTCACCGTCTTGAAGTTCCGCTTCATCTCCGCGACCAGCTCCGAATCGGCGCCGCCCGCGAACACCTTCGACACGAACGTGCCACCTGGCTCCAGCACCTCGCACGCAAAGTGCAGCGCCGTTTCCACCAGCGCCATCGTCCGAAGCGCATCGGTCTGCGGATGCCCGACCGTGTTCGCCGCCATATCCGACAGCACCAGGTCGGGTGCGCCGCCCAAGGCGTCGATCAGCTTGCCCGGTGCGGCATCGTCGAGGAAATCCATCTCGAAGATCGTCACGCCCTCGATCGGATCGACCGGCAACAGATCGATCCCGACCACCGTCGCCTTGGGGATGCGCCGCCGGATCACCTGCGCCCAGCCGCCCGGCGCAAGGCCGAGATCGACGACTCGCTTCGAGCCCCGAATCAGTTCGAACCGCTCGTCCAGCTCGATCAGCTTGTACGCAGCCCGGCTGCGATACCCGTCGGCCTTGGCGCGCTTCACATACGGATCGTTCAGCTGCCGCTCGAGCCACCGCGTCGACTGCGCGGTCCGCTTGCGCGCGGTGAGCACGCGGACATGCCCGCCGGAACCGCCCCGGCTCATGCCGTCGCTCCCATGGCTTTGCCGGGCTTGGGCGAACCCATCAGGCCGCGTAAGATACCTTCGCGAATGCCGCGGTCGGCGATGCCGAGCCTTTCGGCGGGCCACAAATCCATGATCGTCTCCAGAATGGCACAGCCCGCGACCACCAGGTCGGCGCGCTCGTTGCCGATGCACGGCAGCTTGGCGCGCTCCGTGATCGACATATGGGAAAGGTCGGCGCTGATCCGCCGCATCGCCGAGGCGGGCACGATCAGCCCGTCGACCACCGAGCGGTCGTAATGGCTAAGCCCGAGATGCACGCTGCCAAGCGTCGTCACCGTGCCGCTGGTGCCGAGCAGCCGCGGCCGTTCGATGTGCCGGGGAAGGCGGCTGGCAAACCCCGCGAAGCTGTCCGCGACCACCTGACGCATCCGCGCATAGGCAGCGCGACGGCCGTCCTCACCCTCGCCACCGCCGGCATGCTCGGTCAGCGACACCACACCCCACGGCGCCGAGTGCCAGTCGAGCACGGTCGGGATCGGCGTCGAGGTATCGACCAGTACCAGCTCGGTCGACCCGCCGCCGATATCGAACACGAGCGCGGGGTCTTCGCCGGGCTCGATCAGCGCATGGCAGCCGAGCACGGCCAACCGCGCCTCCTCCTCGGCGGAAATGATGTCGAGATGGATGCCCGTCTCGGCGAGCGCGCGCGCGATGAAAGCAGGGCCATTCGAGGCCTGCCGACACGCCTCGGTCGCAACCGACCGCGCCAGCGTGACGTTGCGCCGCTGCAGCTTGTCCGAGCACACACGTAGGGCAGCAATCGTCCGCTCGATCGCCGCATCGCTCAGCTTGCCGGTCGAGGCCAAACCCTCGCCCAGCCGGACGATTCGCGAGAACGCATCGATCACCGCGAAGCCGCCAGCCTGCGGCCGCGCGATCAAAAGTCTGCAATTGTTGGTGCCGAGATCCAGCGCGGCAAACGCCTGCGCATCGGCCCACCGCCCTCGACTGGGCCGGGTCGCCGCCGGACGGGCAGGACTGCCCTGCCGGAACGGCATTCGGGCGGAAACATCCCCCATCGCCGTAAAACTCGCTATCTATGTCTGCCGCCGCGGGAAAATACCCGCCCGGTGCTTGGTGACGAATGTAGCGCAGCCGCGCGATTACGCAAGCGAAGTGGCGGATCGGTATCATCTTGGCGTTGACAGCGCGAAACCGCCCGCCTAGATCGCGCCCTCGCTGATGCCCCGTCGTCTAATGGTAAGACTGCGGTTTCTGATACCGCCTATTGAGGTTCGAATCCTCACGGGGCATCCAGCGGTCGATTCGATTCGAACGACCCGCGGCGAGCCAAACCTTCCATCACTGTCGTATTCGGCCTGAGGCTCGCATACTCATCGCCCAGATGAAGCGGATACCGCTTTACGTCGCTACAGTTCCAACCGATCCGCTGCATCGACAACGGATTACGATCAGCACTCGAGCAATCCCTTGCTCCGTTGCACGCACCTTCTTATGGTAGCGCTATCTAGCGTAGTTCATCGCTCGACAGACCTCGCAGAAGGTCGCCCGACAGGAAGGATATACTGACTATGCGCCTTCGCCCGCCTGCTTTCATCGCGACGTTGCCGCTTCTGTTCGTCGCCGGCCTCGCGCTCGCACAGAGTACGACCAAGGCCGAGCCCCGCAGCCCCGACGGCAAACGCTATCTGGCGCAGCCGCTCGTCACCAAGATCTACCTCGCCGATCCCTCCGCGCACGTCTTCAACGGCAAGATCTACGTGTATCCGAGCCACGACGTCGACGCCGGCATTCCCGACGACGATCTGGGCAATCAATATGCGATGCACGATTACCGGGTGTTGAGCATGGATCGCCCCGGTGGTCCGGTGACCATCCATCCAGTTGCGATCGACGTGAAACAGATCCCTTGGGCATCCAAGCAGACTTGGGCACCGGACGCGGCCTATAAGAACGGTACCTATTATCTCTATATGCCTGCGCGCGACAAACAGGGTGTGTTCCGCATCGGCGTTGCCACGTCGAAGTCCCCGACCGGCCCGTTCAAGGCCGAGGCGCAGCCGATCCGGGGCAGTTATTCGATCGATCCCGCGGTGTTCACCGACACGACCGGCGAGAGCTACATGTATTTCGGCGGCATCTGGGGTGGCCAGTTGCAGCGCTGGAGCAAGGGCAGTTTCGATCCGAATGCCGGCGATACCGATCTGAAGCAGGACGACCGGCCGGCGCTATCCCCGAAGGTCGCGCGGATGTCGGCGGACATGAAACAGTTCGCCGAGTCTCCGCGCGACGTCCAGATCGTCGATGAGGCAGGCAAGCCGCTCTTGGGTGGCGATCACGACCGGCGCTTCTTCGAAGCCTCATGGATGTTCAAGCGCGCGGGCAAATATTACTTCACCTATTCGACCGGCGACACGCACTTCCTGGCCTATGCGATCGGCGACAATCCCTATGGGCCGTTCCGCTATACTGGGCATATCCTGTCGCCGGTCCAGGGGTGGACGTCGCACCATTCGATCGTCCAGTTCAAGGATCGCTGGTGGCTGTTTTATCACGACACGCAATTGTCGAATAAGAACCATCTCCGCTCGGCGAAGATGACCGAACTGACCTTCAATCCGGATGGCACGATTCGGCTGATCGATCCGTTCAAGCCATGATCCAGCGGGGTTCCGGTGCGCCGGAACCCCATCTGTCGGTAACGGGCCGACTCAGTCGATCCGCGTCACGTCCTCGTCATGCCCGCTGCCCGAACTGAGGAAGGCGAGCCCCATTAGCAGGCCGGCCATCATCACCGACCCGCCGACCCCGCCGATCACCGCCAGCATCGTCACCAGATGCAGCGGTCCCTGCAGATGCGCCATCGTCGCGATCACCGCCGCGACGCAGATCGCCGCGGCCAGCACCATCCACGCCATGATCGCGCGAAACCTCGCCCATGCGAATGCTGCATAATGCGGATCGTCCAGTCCGGTCGGGAGTCCGGTCGGCAGGCTAGCCGGAGCGTCGGGCAGGCGATCGGTCATCGCTTCACATTGCCGCGCAAACATGGTTTCCTCAACCCACGCGCAACAGACGCAGTTGAGGAGAGGCGAAGATGACGATCGCGGCGATCCTGAAGGACCGAAAGGGCTGCATAGAGTCGCTCCACCCGGACTCGACTGTGGCGGAGGCGGTGGCACTGCTCGCAGAGAAGCGGATCGGCGCGGCACCGGTGCTCGATGGCGACCGGGTGGTCGGCATCTTCTCCGAACGCGACGTCATCCACTGCCTTCAGGCGGATGGCGCCACGGCGTTGGCACAGCGGATCGGCGACGTGATGACTACCGCGGTAAAGTCGGTCGGCCCGGGCGAGTCGGTCATCGGCGCGCTTTCGCTGATGACCCAGCGCCGGATCCGTCATCTGCCCGTGATCGAGGACGACACGCTCGTCGGGTTCGTCTCGATCGGCGATCTCGTCAAATACCGCATCGACCGGATCGAAGCCGACGCCGCGGCGATGCGCGAATACATCCAGTCCGCCTGACCAAGGCTCTTCCGAGTATCCTCCCCCGCCAGGGGGGGGGCCGCGAAGCGGGACGGTGGGGGAGGATACGGCACCGCGGTTTGATCTTAACCTCAACTACGCGTGAGGGAGTCGCTCAACCCGCAACCGGCTGCCTCCGCACGAGAGCAACCAGATCCCGGATCCTCGATCGCGCAAACACCAGCATCCAGGTCGCATAGACCGCCGCGCCGACCGGCACGAGCACGGCCAGCCGCCAATGCGCATCGAGAGGCGGCAAGCTGCGGTCGACCAGCGTGACGATTGCTGCCATCGCGATCGCCGCGATCGCCGGCGCTGCGACCGCGTGCACCACGTCGCGCGCCCGCACGCCGATCACCGGCAAGGTGCGCCACGCGCTGATCGCCAGGTACACCGGATACGCCGCGATCCAGGCGATCCCCATCCCGGTCGGGCCCCATTGCACGCCGACCAGGAACGCGATCGTCAGGATCAGCGCCCCCGTCGCGCCGTTCCTGACGCCGATCCCCGGCCGACCGCGCGCATCGGACGCCGGCGTGAACAGCACCTGCAACGTCATGAATGGCATCGCCAGCGCGAGCAGGTGCACCACCGGGGCCGTCTCGCGCCATTTCTCGCCGAGTACGGTCAGCACCAGTGGCTCGGCGGTCGCGGCGAGCCCCATGTAGAACGGCATCGCGACGATCATCACCATCGCCGCGCCCTTCACGAACGCGCGCCCGATCGCATCGGGATCGCCTTGCATCCGCGCATAGGCCGAGAAGGCGACCTCGTTCAGCGGCGGCACGAACTTCGACACGAAGATCTGGGTGAGGAACAGGCTGGTCGTATAGATGCCCAGCATGTGCGGGGAAAAGCTGCGGCCGGCGATGAACACGTCCGCCTGGCTTTGCAGGAACCAGAACAGCTGCCCCGCCGCCATCACCCCGCCATAGCGCGCGATCGTCCCCGCGCCGCGAAAGTCGAAGCTCGGCCAAACGAGCGACCGCGCGCTCCACGTCATCATCGCGCCGCGCACGCTAAACAGCACAATCGGTGCCAGCACCAACGTCCATACGCCGAGACCATAGAGTGCACCGCCGAGCGCCACGCTGGCCGAGGCTATCGACGCGGTGATGTTCGCCTTGGCCTGGTGACGGAAATCCATCGCCCGTGACAGCAGCGCATACGGGAGCGCGATGAACGGCGTCGTCAGATAGAGCAGCGCCTGGACACGGAGCATGTCGCCGACGATCGGCTGGCGGTAATAGGCGGACGCCAGCGGCGCGAGCGAGAGCTGGGCGACAGCGAGCCCGACGTTCAGGACGATCAGCATCCCGAACAGCTGGCGCACTTCGCGCTGGCTGATCTCTTTCTGCTGGATCAGCCCGCTCGCCAGCCCATAGCCGTTGAGCATCGCCATGAAGGTGAGGACCACCTGGCACATCGCGAACAGGCCGTAATCGGCGGGCGCCAGGATGCGGATGACCAGGAAGGTCGCGCACCATTGCACCATCTGCGCGACGATCTGGCTACCCGATCGCCATATGAGCGCGCTGCGGACCTGTCCGGCGAGCGAGGTTGGTTCGGAGGACCCGCCCAGAGCGTCCAATGGCCCAGACGCCGACAGGGTCTCAGGCACGTTTGCCGGCGGGGGGGCAGGGATCGCGGTGTCCATCGTATCGGGCATGTAGCGGTATGGGCCTTCACAAGCGCTTAAGGCGAGGCCCTAAAGACGGATAGCACGTGGCGAGGGACGCGCTGGCATCCTTCGAGGACCCCCGACGGCGGAATGAGCCGCAGTTACAACCGCTTCGTCATAACCCGGCCTAGGGGCGTGGGGCGTCATAAACGCGCCAACGCGAGAAAATTGCCACAAATGTGAAAGATTGTGTTTGACGCGAATCGGAACCTCTCCTAGAGGGATGTCACCGCAGCGAACGGCCACACGGTCTGGTTGTTGCGGTCGCAAAAAACCAGATGCTCCAAGTTTCCTGCAAGGGAGGTTATGCGAGTGTCGGTATTTTTGTCGGCTCTTTGACATTG
>JAZKCH010000031.1:0-4168 GCA_040388215.1 Pseudomonadota bacterium
CAGATCATGGCGAACATGGAGCGCTGGCGCTGGCTGCCGCAGGACCTGCCGCGCGACCGGATCCAGGTGAATATCGCCGCGGCGGTGCTGACGGTGTTCGACGGCGATACGCCCGTGCAGTCGATGCGCGCAGTCACCGGACGGCCGGGCGACGAGACGCCGATGCTCTCGTCGACGATCCACAGCATCGTCATCAACCCGCCCTGGAACGTGCCGACCTCGATCGCGACCAAGGAATTGTGGCCCAAGGAGCGCGCCAACCCCGGCTATTTCAGGCGCAACGGGATCAAGGTGATCGACGGAACGCGGCTGCAGCAGCAGGCCGGCGACCAGAGTGCGCTCGGCCGGTTCAAGTTCGATTTCGCCAATGCCTATTCGGTGTATCTCCACGACACGCCGAGCCGGGCGAAGTTTGCGAGCTTCAGCCGGCTTGCGAGCCATGGCTGCGTACGCCTTGAAAAGCCTGCCGAACTTGCTGACCTGTTGCTGAAGGGCGATCCCGCGTGGACGCCCGAAATGGTCGATGCCGCGGTGGCGAAGGGTGATACGGTCCGTGCTCGCCTGACCAAGCCTGTGTCGGTCTATCTGCTCTACTGGACCGCATTCGCCAGCGGCAACGGCCAGATGAACTTCCGCGCCGATCCGTATGACTGGGACGGCATCCTCGCTTCCAAGATCGAGGCGCGCACCGCTCGCCAGACGATCGCCGCTCGCTGAGAGGGTCAGACATGACGATATCCAACCGCACCCGTACCGCCATTGCCGGCGGCCTGCTCGCCGCGATGGCGCTGGCTGGCTGCTCGCGCTCCGAGCCCGAGCAGCCGCCGACGGATACCAACATGGTCGAGGATACCGGCGTGACCGAAACCGAGGCGGCCCCTGCCCCGGTCGAGGCCGCGCCTGTCGAAGCCGCGCCGGCCGCACCCGCCGTAGTCGAACCGCCGCGCGAAAAACCGGTCGCGCCGGACGAGCAGATGCAGGACGACGCGGACGCCACGGGGATGACCGCCCGTGTGACGCGGGATGAAGCGCCGGTCGAGAACGACGCCGAGCCGCAGCAGTAACGGACGCCCTTTACGATCCTCCCCCGCAAGGGGGAGGTGGCGCGGAGCGGCGGAGGGGGAGGCAAGGGAAACATCTGTTCCGTGTCCTCCCCTTCCGTCACCTTCGGTGCCACCTCCCCCTGGCGGGGGAGGATCGCACGGCAGTTTACGCCGCCATCGCCGCCATGACCCGATCGCGCAACGCGACGGGGCAGATCAGCAGGTCGGGCATGTAGACATCCCGACAATTATACACCAACGGCGACCCGTCGATCCGGCTGCAATGCAGCCCGAACGCTGCCGCTACCGCCACCGGCGCGGCCGAGTCCCACTCATACTGCCCGCCTGAATGCAGGTAGATATCCGCTTCGCCGCGGACCACCGCCATCGCCTTTGCGCCGGCCGAGCCCATCGGGATCAGCGTAGCACCAAGAACTTCGGCAACCTTCACCGCCTCGGGCGCGGGCCGCGTCCGGCTGACGACCATCCGTAGCGGATCGGCCGGTGGCGGTACGGGCACGGGTTGATCTGAGCGCAGGACGAGGCCCAATCCAGGTAGCGCGACCGCGCCGATCGTCGCGACACCGTCAATCGCGAGCGCGACGTGTACCGCCCAATCGTCGCGAGCTTCGCCATATTCGCGCGTTCCGTCGACCGGATCAACGATCCACACGCGCGACATCGCCGTCCGCGTCCCGTCGCACCGCCGCTCCTCCGACAACAGACCGTCGTCCGGCCGCGCATCCTGCAAAGCATGGACGAGGAATGCGTTCGCGGTCTCGTCGCCCGCCTTGCCGAGTGCACCCGGCGAGAACACGCCCGAGCGTCGCACTTCGAGCAGCAACCGCCCCGCCGTCTCGGCCAGATGCGCGGCGAGTTCGCCGTCGGTCATCGCGCTCATGGGATCAGCATCGCGACGATCGCATCGGCTGCCTCGTCTGGAGTCATGCCGGTCGTGTCGATCCGAATCTCCGGGTTGGCCGGCGCTTCATAGGGGGAGTCGATCCCGGTGAAGTTCGCCAGCTTACCCGCCCGCGCCTTAGCATACAGCCCCTTCACGTCGCGCCGCTCGGCCTCCGCAAGCGGCGTGTCGATATGAACCTCGACGAATTCGCCCGGCGCCATCATCTGCCGCACCATCTCACGCTCGGCGCGGAACGGCGAGATGAACGCGGTGATCACGATCAGTCCGGCATCGGTCATCAGCTTGGCAACCTCGCCGACGCGGCGGATATTCTCCACCCGGTCCGCATCGGTAAAGCCGAGATCGCGATTTAGCCCGTGGCGGACATTGTCGCCGTCGAGCAGGAAGGTGTGCCGGTTCATTCGCGCCAACTTCATCTCGACCAGATTGGCGATCGTCGACTTGCCCGCGCCCGACAGCCCGGTGAACCACAGCACCGCCGCCTTCTGGTTCTTCAGCGCGGCGTGCGCCTCGCGGCCGATATCGGTCGCCTGCCAATGCACGTTCTGCGCGCGCCGAAGCGAAAAGTGCAGCATCCCCGCCGCGACCGTCGCGTTGGTGATCTTGTCGACCAAGATGAACCCGCCAAGCTGACGATTCTCCGCATAGGGCTCGAACACCAGCGGTCGGTCGGTCGAGAGGTTCGCAATCCCGATCGCATTCAGTTCGAGCGTCTTGGCAGCAAGCCGCTCCATCGTGTTGACATTGATCTGGTATTTTGGCTGCTGGACGGTCGCCGTTACGGTCTGCGTCGCGAGCTTCAGCCAGTACGGCCGCCCCGGCAACATCTCCTCGTCCGCCATCCAAACGACGGTCGCCTCGAACTGATCGGCAGCCTCGGGCGGCGACTCCGCAGCCACGATCACGTCGCCGCGCGAGCAATCGATCTCGTCCGCCAAGGTCAACGTCACCGATTGCCCGGCGACGGCCTTCTCCAAGTCGCCGCCAAAAGTAACCACGCGCGCGATCGTCGAGGTGCGTCCGCTCGGCAGGATGCGCACCGGATCACCCGGCGCGATCGAGCCGCTCGCGACCAGCCCGGAGAAGCCACGGAAATCGAGGTTTGGACGGTTCACCCACTGCACCGGCATCCGGAACGCGCCCGCCTGATCCTCGCTGACGTCGAGCGTCACCGTGTCGAGGTGATCGATCAGCGTCGGCCCATCGTACCAGGGCGTGTTCACGCTCGGGGCGGTGATGTTGTCGCCCTTGAAGCCGGAGATCGGCATCGGCGTGAAACCGGCGATCCCGATCGACTCCGCGAACGTCGCATAGTCCTCGACGATCCGGTCGTACGTCGCTTGGTCGTACCCGACGAGGTCCATCTTGTTGACCGCCAGCACGAGGTGCCGGATGCCAATCAGATGCGCCAGATAACTGTGCCGCTTGGTCTGGGTGAGGATGCCCTTGCGCGCATCGACCAGGATCACCGCGAGATCCGCGGTCGACGCGCCGGTGATCATGTTGCGCGTATACTGCTCGTGCCCCGGCGTATCGGCGACGATGAACTTGCGCTTCTCGGTCGAGAAATAGCGATAGGCGACATCGATCGTGATGCCCTGCTCGCGCTCGGCGGCGAGCCCGTCAACCAGCAGCGCGAAGTCGATCTCCTGGCCTTGCGTGCCGACCTTCTTCGAATCGCTCTCCAACGCGGCCAGCTGATCCTCGAAAATCATCTTGGAGTCGTACAGCAAGCGCCCGATAAGCGTGGACTTTCCGTCATCTACCGACCCGCAGGTGATGAACCGGAGCAGGCTCTTATGCTGGTGCTGGAGCAGATAGGCGTCGATATCCTCGGCGATGATGTCCTGGACCTGATAGGCGGACTCTTGGGCGCGCGTAGCCATCAGAAATAGCCCTCCTGCTTCTTCTTCTCCATGCTCGCCGAGCCCGCGTCGCGGTCGATCGCGCGGCCCTGGCGTTCGCTGGTGGTGGTCAGCAACATCTCCTGGATCACCGCGGACAGGCTGCCGGCCTCGCTCTCGACGGCACCGGTGAGCGGGTAGCAGCCGAGCGTGCGGAAGCGGATGGAGCGTTCGACCGGCACCTCGCCGGGCTCAAGACGAAAGCGATCGTCGTCGACCATCAACAGCATGCCGTCGCGCTCGACGGTCGGGCGCGGCGCGGCGAAATAGAGCGGGACGATCGGGATGTCCTCGAG
>JAZKCH010000032.1:0-15535 GCA_040388215.1 Pseudomonadota bacterium
CACGCCGTACATGTCGTACACTTCGCGCTCGAGCCAGCCGGCGACCGGCCAGATGTCCGTCACCGACGGCACCGGCTTTTCCTCGTCGGTCGCAACATGCACGCGCAGACGGTGGTTCCGCGTCAGCGAGAGCATGCAATAGACGACCTCGAACCGCTCGGCGCGATCCGGATAGTCGACACCGGCGATCTCCATGAGCTGCTGGTAGGCGAGCCCCGGCGTGTCGCGCAGCGCGATCATCGCGCCATACAGGTCTTCGCGACGAACGTGCAGCGCGACCTCGCCGACATGGTCGACCGCGTCGAGCAGCATGCCACCAAGCACCGCACGGGCGCTGTCGATCACGCCGTCGTTCGACGTGTAGGCTGGTGCGGGAGCCCTCAACGCTCGATGCTCCCAGACCGCCGGATCTTCCGCTGCAACTGCATGATGCCGTACAGCAGCGCCTCAGCCGTCGGCGGGCACCCGGGGACGTAGATGTCCACAGGCACGATCCGGTCGCAGCCACGCACGACGCTATAGCTATAATGATAATAGCCGCCGCCGTTCGCGCACGATCCCATCGAGATCACGTACTTGGGCTCGGACATCTGGTCGTAGACCTTGCGCAGTGCAGGGGCCATCTTGTTGCAGAGCGTCCCCGCCACGATCATCACGTCCGACTGGCGCGGCGACGCGCGCGGTGCGGCGCCGAAGCGCTCCAGATCGTAGCGCGGCATGTTGACGTGGATCATCTCGACCGCGCAGCAGGCGAGCCCAAACGTCATCCACCAAAGCGAGCCGGTACGGGCCCACTGGAACAGCTCCTCGGTCGACGTGACGAGGAAACCCTTGTCCGTCAGCTCACCGTTCAATCCGTCGAAAAAGCCCTGATCGGGTGGCACCAGCGAGCTGGGCGAACCGGGTGCGGGCTGAAGCTCTACTCCCAATCGAGTGCTCCCTTCTTCCATGCGTAGACGAGGCCAAGGGCCAACTCGCCGATAAAGATCATCATCGAAATCCACGCGGTCCAGCCGAGCGTGAAGACCGAGACGGCCCAGGGATACAGGAACGCGGCCTCGAGATCGAAGATGATGAAGAGGATGGCGATCAGGTAGAAGCGTACGTCGAACTGGCTCCGCGGATCCTCGAATGCGGGAAAGCCGCACTCGTATTCGCTGAGCTTTTCCGGCGTAGGCTTATGCGATCCGGTGAGGCGCGAGACGGCCATCGGCAGGAACACGAACGTGCTCGACAATGCGATAGCGATCCCGAGGAACAGGAGGATCGGAAGATAGTGCGACAGGTCGACCAAATTGCTTCTCGCAAGTGCGAACGGAACGGGGCCGCTTTAGGCCGATGGGGGGTGATGGGCAAGGCGTGGAGGGTGTGAGAATCACTCGCAAGTGGAGGGGCGGGGGTGGCGGGAAACATGCGTTACTTGCGGCTTAGGGAGGCTCGGGCGCTCGATGGCGACTACGTCGCAGATTTGGTCCGTCCCCGTGCATGTGCTCCGGACGAACGACGAGGCGCGTTCGAATGGCAGCCCTCCCTTACTTGTTCTCCCGCGAAGGCGGGAGTCCAGTCTGGGTCCCCGCCTTCGCGGGGAAACACGGTTCGGCGGAAGAGTGAATGCCGCGAGCCGGGCATGACCGAAGTAGATCAGGCGGGCACCGGACCCAACGATCCTCCCCCGCCAGGGGGAGGTGTCGCCGAAGGTGACGGAGGGGGAGTACACGGAACAGCCGTTCCGTCAGCCTCCCCCTCCGTCAGGCTAAGGCCTGCCACCTCCCCCTTGCGGGGGAGGATCGTAGAGGACGGCCTTCCATTCCCCGTCATCCTGACGAACGTCAGGATCCAGAGCCATCAGGGTTGTCGTTTGGAACCCTGGGTCCTGACTTTCGTCAGGATGACGGACGATGGGTCAGCATTCGTCCGGAACCTTCTGCCCCAACAGCACGCCTCAGCGCAGTGCGCCGGCGACCAGCTTGTGCAGCCGGGAGTGCAGCGCGTCGTTCGCGGCTAGGAACTCGTTACGCTCCATCGCACGGTCGCCACCACGGAAGTCGGTGACGAAACCGCCGGCTTCCTTCACCAGCAACATGCCAGCCGCGACGTCCCAAGGCTTCAGGTTCGATTCCCAGAACCCGTCGAAACGACCGGCCGCAAGCCAAGCCAGATCCAACGCCGCAGCACCAAGACGACGGATCCCCGCAACCTCAGGCGCAACCGCACCAAAAATCCGGCTCCACTGCGCGAAATCACCATGCCCCAGGAACGGGATTCCGGTGGCGATCAGCGATTCGGAAAGATCACGCCGCGACGACACGCGCAGCCGCTGATCGGTAAGCCAAGCCCCCCGGCCCTTCTCGGCCCAGAAGCTCTCGTCGGTCAGCGGCTGATACACCAGCGCAGTCGTAACTTCGCGCTTGCCGTTCGCCATCGGCTCCTCGACCGCGATCGAGATGCAGAAATGCGGGATGCCGTGGAGGAAGTTCGACGTCCCATCCAAGGGATCGACGATGAAGCGCGGCTTGTTCGGATCGCCCGCGACCTCGCCGCGCTCCTCCATGAGCATGCCCCAGTCGGGACGGGCGTGGCTGAGTTCTTCGAAGATCGTCTGCTCGGCGCGCTGATCAGCCTGGCTGACAAAGTCGGCCGGACCCTTGCGGCTCACCTGGAGCTGCTGGACCTCGTTGAAGTCGCGGCGCAGGCGCGGTGCGGCCTTGCGGGCGGCGCGCTCGATGACGGTCATGATGCCGGAATGGCTAGGCATGGTATTCTATCTCCCCCCTCCCGCAAGCGGGAGGGGCCGGGGGTGGGCTCGCGCTATCAGCGTCGCGCGGCATCGAAATTGTTCGCGCCAATATCGTCGCGTAACATGGAGGGCGGGTGCCCACCCCCCGACCCCCTCCCGCTTGCGGGAGGGGGAGCAGCTGTCAGTCCGCGCGCCGCACGTACGTCTGCTCGTAAACATCGACGACGATCCGCGTCCCCGCGCCGATATGCGGCGGCACCATTACGCGGACGCCGTTCTCAAGCACGGCGGGCTTATACGAAGACGACGCAGTCTGCCCCTTCACGACGGCATCCGCCTCGACGATCAGCGCCTCGATCGTATCGGGCAGCTGGACCGAGATCGGCCGCTCTTCCCAGAGCTCCATCACCACGTCCATGCCGTCCTGCAGGAACGCCGCGGCGTCGCCCAGGATGTCGGCGTCGAGCGAGATCTGCTCGTAATTGATCTTGTCCATGAAGGTGAGCATGTCGCCCTCGCGGAACAGGAACTGGAAGTCGACGGTCTCGAGCCGCACCTTCTCGACGCTCTCGGCGGAGCGGAAACGGACGTTGTTCTTGCGGCCGTCGATGAGGTTCTTCATCTCGACCTGCATATAGGCACCGCCCTTGCCGGGCTGGGTGTGCTGAATCTTGACGGCGCGCCAGATGCCGCCCTCATATTCAAGAATGTTGCCGGGACGAATCTCGACCGCGTTGATCTTCATGACCGATTCCTGCTGGAAAGAGCTAGGGGCCGTCCGCGAAGCATGGCCCTGAGGCGTGGCTCTGCGGAAACCCGAAGCGGCGGGCTTTAGCGGGACGACCGGGTTCCGGCAAGCAGCGGGTACGGGTTCACGTTCTCGCCCTGATACCAGCGCTCGGCCGGCTGCATCTTCGTCAGCCCGAAGTGCAGGTGGTAATTGCCCGCCCCCGCATCGCCGGTATCGCCGACATAGCCGAGCGTATCGCCAGCCTTGACCGCCATGCCTTCGCGTATGCCCGCGGCGTACCCGGCAAGGTGTGCGTAATAATAGGTCCAGCGCCGGTCAGGTGAGCGGACGTAAAGCGTTACGCCTCCGAGGCCGCTTTGGAACAGCTTCTCGATCCGTCCCGGCGCGGCCGCGACAACCGGCGTGCCGCCCGGCGCCATGATATCTGTGCCATGATGGCCGCGCAGACCGCCGCCCCGCGCATCGTTCCAGCTATCCGCGATAGCTTTCCGCGGAACACCCGCCACCGGAACGGCCAGAGCTCCCGGCGTCACGGAAACGGTGGGCCCCTCAGCGGCGGCCGCCGGCTTCCGCCAAGGTATCCGCCGCTCAATGCCGCTACCGCCGCTGCCGAACGACACCATCGACGCGAACCCGCCAGCGACGACCACGATCAGCCCAAGAATGATCCAGAACGTCCGCGTCATCGCCTTATGCCTGGAAGACGGCCTTGGTCCCGGGCTTGATCATCATCGACAGTCGCGCCGCATCCCAGTTGGTCAGGCGGATACAGCCATGGCTCTCCGCGCGCCCGATCGTCTCGGGGTTGGGCGTGCCGTGGATGCCGTAATGCTCCTTCGACAAGTCCATCCAGACGACCCCGACCGGACCGTTCGGCCCCGGCGGCAGCATCTCCTTCTGCTGCCCCTTCTTCGCATCCCAGAACAGCGCCGGATTGAAGTGGAACTTCGGATTGTAGTCGGATCCCTTGATCGTCCACGTGCCGAGCGGCAGCGGATCATGGCTCGACCCCATCGTCGCAGAGAATTGCGCGATCAGCTTGTCGTTCGCATCGAGCACGCGCAGCACGCCGTCCGACTTGTCGACGACGACATGATCCGCCTTGGGCTGGTTGGCATCGACGTTCAGCATCGTGAGCGTCGCAATCCAGTCCGGCTTGAGCTTCGGATCATACGCTCGCGACGTGGGCAGCGCGTTGGGAAACACGACCTTAGTGCCCGGCGACAGTTTCGTGGTCGGAGAATTCAGCGCAACGATCACCGCCGGCGTCGTGTGGAACATCTCGCCGAGCTTCTCCATGACATTCTTGTAGCCGAGCGATGGGAGTTCGGCCTGCTTGGCCGGGTCCGTCGGGAACGGATTGACGAACGGCCCCGCCAGCATCTCGGGGGTCAGCGCGACCATTACGGTCGGCCGCGCGGCGCGGTACGGATACAGCGCCTGCAAGGTCCGCGCATCGGGCTTGCCGGTGATCGGCAGACCCTTCGCCTCCTGGAATCCCTTCAGCGCCGCGACCAGAGACTGCCCGCCACGCCCGTCGAGCACGCCGGGCCCGAAGCCGAGATGATCGAGAATCACCTGCACATGCAGGACGTTGCGGTCGATCGGAACCGGCGTGGTCGGTGCAGGTTGCGCCAACACAGGCGACGCTACGCCGAACAGGCACGCCGCAAGAACCGAAGCTTTCGTCACAAATGCCGTCATGCCGCTCATCCCAAACCGTTACGCTTCTGCATCAAACGGTCGGGACGACGGTTGTTTCCAACGGCTCAGCGCTTCGCAAGAACCTCGCCGAACGCCTTGATCGCCGCGACCTCGTCGCCAGCCCAGACGGCGCCCGACACGGCGATGAAATCCGCGCCGGCAGCGACGAGCGGCGCGGCGTTTTCCGGCGTGATGCCACCGATCGCGACGCAGGGCATCTCGAACAGCGTCGACCACCAGGACAGGATCACTGGCTCGGCGGTATGCGTCGCGACCTTCGTCGTGGTCGGATAGAACGCACCGAACGCGACATAGTCGGCCCCGGCCTCGCCCGCTTCCATCGCCAGATGGCGGCTGCCGTGACAGCTCACGCCGATCTGTGCGTTGGGCCCGAGCTGCGCCCGCGCCTCGCGGGGGTCGCCATCGTCCTGCCCGAGATGCACGCCGTCCGCGTCGAGCCGCTTGGCCAGGCCGATGTCGTCGTTGACGATGAACGCGACATCGCGCTCGGCGCAGATCGCACGCAACGGCTCGCCCAGCGCGGCGGCAGCATGCTGGTCGATATCCTTCACACGAAACTGGAACGCGGCCACCGGCCCGGCGTCGAGCGCCCGCGCCAGACGCTCGGGGAAATCACCGCCGACATCCAACGGTGACACCAGGTAAAGCTGGCAAGCCGGCCGGCGCATGTCGCGGCGGAAATTCTCGGCGAAATTGGGATCGAGCGGGCCCAGCGGATCTTCGAATTCGGTCATGTCCGCCCCCTAGCCCCTCATGCCGCGCTCGTCACCCCGGCGCGTGGCGGGGTGACGAGCGAGCAGAACGGCGCTTATTCCTCGTTCTTGTAGATCCGGATGATCCGGTCGAGCATCGCCAGCGCTTCGTCGCGCGGGCGCTGGAAGGTGTTGCGGCCGATGATCGAGCCGTTGCCGCCGCCATCGCGGATGTCGCGCGCGTCCTGGAACACCGCATCTTCACCCTTCGACGCGCCGCCCGAGAAGACGTTGATGCGACGTCCGGCAAAGCTCGACTGGACGACATGCTTCACGCGGTCCGACTGCTTCGACCAGTCGGTGTTCGCGTAAAGCGGCTTGGCTTCCTTCTGCTCGATATGCGCGGTTGGCAGCTTGGTCTTGATGATGTGCGCGCCGAGCAGCGCCGCCATGTGTGCGGCATAGGCACCGACGTCGAGCGCGAGCTCCCCATCCTTGGTCAGCTCGCCGCCGCGCGGGTACGACCAGATCACCGTCGCGATGCCGACCGACTTTGCCTCTTCGCTCAGCTCGCGGATTTCCTCGACGAGGTCGAAGAACTGGTCCGCACCCGGATAGATCGTGAAGCCGATCGCCGCCGACCCAAGCCGTACCGCGTCCGACACCGTCGCCGTCACCGCCTGGTCGATCGTCGTCGCCCAGCTGTTCGAGCTGTTGCACTTCAGGATCGTCGGGATCTGCCCCGCGAACGTATCCGCGCCCGCTTCGAGCATCCCGAGCGGTGCCGCATAAGCGCTGAGCCCCGCATCGATCGCGAGCTGGTAATGGTAATGCGGGTCGTAGGCCGGCGGATTGACCGAGAAGCTGCGCGCCGGGCCATGCTCGAACCCCTGGTCGACCGGCAGGATCACCAGCTTGCCGGTGCCGCCGAGCTTGCCCTGCATCAGGATGCGCGCGAGGTTCGCCTTCACCGCCGGGCTGGTGGCTTCGTATTTGTCGAGAATGGTTTTGATTTGCGGGGTGATCGTCGAGGTCATGCTGCGTTCCTGTCTAGAGTTCGAGCCAGCGGCGCAGTGCGTCGTCGACCCGGGTCATGGTGGTGATGGGTGTCATGCCAATGATCTGGGTGATCTCGTCGCGACGGAGAGTGTCGACCTTGTCGACCTGGATCTCGCTATCTCGAACGAGGCCGGTCTCGGGAGAGGCCTCGAGCGACACACGAAACAGGTTCGTACTGCTGATGACACTGGTTAGCGGGCAAAGCGATATCGTCGCATGATCCGCGAAGAGGTCGGACTGGACGACGAGAAAGGGGCGCGGTTTGCCAGAAAAATCGCCCTTGCCCGCCCCGATGACGATCATACCGCGCACGAATTTCATGCAGGAGGCGCCGCGATCAGTGAATCCCAATCTTCTTCACCTGCCCGCCTATCGTGATCTGCAGCCGCGAGCGACTGCCGCCGTGCCTCGGCGAGAAAAGCCTCGTCGTGGCGTTCGACATAGCGCCGCACGGCTTCGCGTGCGATATCGCTCTTGCTGCGCCCTTGGGTGCGCGCAACCGCTGCGAGTCGTTCTTCGAGTTCGCTATCGAGCCTGACGCCGAGCATCCGAGTCTCCGTTTAACACGTTAAACATAGGCCCGCGGAGAGCCGGGATCAATCCCCTGCCCGCTCGGTTGGCCGCGCGATTGACGGAAGGTCGTCGGACGCGGAGAATGTTCATAGGGGGACGAGGGCGATGACGATTTTGCGCGGGATTATAACGTGCGCGGCGCTGCTGGCGGCATCCGCGGCACCCGGACCAGCAACGGCAACGGCCGCCGCGGTAAAGATCGGCGAGCGTGCGCCCGACTTCGAACTGACGCTGATCGACGGCAGCAAGGTCCGCAGCGCCGACCTTCGCGGGCAGGTGGTGATCCTGAATTTCTGGGCGACGTGGTGCGGCCCGTGCAAGGCTGAGCTGCCGCTGCTCGATAACTACTACCGGCTTCGCAAGGACAATGGCCTGCGGGTATTTGCGGTGGCGACGGAAGATTCGCTGCCCGCGTACAAGCTCAAGCCGCTATTCGCCGCGATGACGATCCCGTCCGCACGCCGGATCAAGGGCCCGTTCACGGTTCTGGGCGCGCTGCCGACCAACTACATCATCGATCGCGCCGGTATCGTTCGCTATGCGAAAACCGGCGCGTTCGACCTGGACGACTTGAACGGCCTGCTGGTCCCGATGCTTCGGGAGCCCGCATCCTAGCGGGTCAGCGCGGCAACGCCGGGAAGGTCCTTGCCTTCCATCCATTCCAGGAACGCGCCGCCAGCGGTCGAGACGAACGTGAAGGCGTCCGCGACGCCCGCGTGGTTAAGCGCTGCAACCGTATCGCCACCGCCTGCGACCGAGACGAGCGAGCCGCCTTCGGTGAGGGCCGCCGCGGTCTTAGCGAGCGCGACGGTGGCCTTGTCGAACGGCACAGTCTCGAACGCGCCGAGCGGGCCGTTCCAGACCAGCGTGCGGCAGTTCTTGAGCACGTCGCCGAGCGACTCCACCGCGGCCGGACCGACGTCGAGGATCATCTCGTCGGCGGCGACTTCGTGGACGTTGACGGTGCGGGTGGCGGGGTTCGGCTTGAACTCCTTCGCGACCACCACATCGTACGGCAGGTGGACCGTGCAGTTCGCCTTGTCCGCCGCTTCCATGATCTGTTCGCAAACGCTCGCAAGCTCATGCTCGCACAGGCTTTTGCCGACGTCGACGCCGCGCGCCGCGAGGAAGGTGTTGGCCATGCCACCGCCGATGATCAGATGATCGACCTTGGTGACGAGGTGACGCAGCACGTCGAGCTTTGAGGATACCTTCGCGCCGCCGACGACCGCCGCGACCGGATGCTCGGGCGCGCCGAGCGCCTTCTGGAGGGCGTCGAGTTCGGCTTCCATCGCGCGGCCGGCGAACGCGGGTAGCACGTGGGCTAGGCCCTCGGTCGAGGCGTGCGCGCGGTGCGCAGCGGAGAAGGCATCGTTGACGTAAAGGTCGCCAAGGCTCGCGAGCCGCTTGACCACCGCTTCGTCGTTGGTCTCTTCACCACCGAAGAAGCGCGTGTTCTCAAGCACCGCGATGTCACCGGGTTCGAGCGTCGCGACGGCGTCATCCGCCCCTTCCCAATCGATATAGCGGACTTCGCGACCGAGCACTTGGCTGTACGGCTTCACGACCTGCGACAGCGAGAACTCCGGGCTCGGCACGCCTTTGGGACGACCGAAATGTGCGAGGACAAGGACGATCGCACCCTTGTCGGCAAGCTCGCCAACCGTCGCGACGGTGGCGCGAAGTCGGGTGTCGTCAGTGACGCGACCCTCGGCCATCGGCACGTTCAGGTCTTCGCGGACGAGGACGCGCTTGCCCTGGACATCGCCCATATCGTCGAGCGTCTTGAATGGCTTGGTCATGGTTCTTCGATCCTGATCTCATCACCGACGGCAATTTTGCCGCCCATCAAAACTCGGCTACATGCCCCGCCCCGCCAGTCGGGCGTCAGCGCGGCGAACAATCCTGGCGCCAAGGCCTCCATGCGCTCGCACGGATCGGTGTGGCGCGTCACCTCCAGCACGACGTCCGCGCCAATGCGGAGCCGAGTGCCGGGAATCTGGGGCAAGTCGAAGCCGTCGACGAGCAGATTCGCGCGGCGTTCGTACCACGGTATATCACGGCCGACCTCGGCCATCGCCGTGGCCCAGTCGCTGCGTTCCAGCAACGTGACCTGACGTCGGCCCTTGCCGCCGGGCTTCACATAGCCGCGGAAGTCGCCATGCAGGCCAGCCTCGATGGTGATCTCGACATGATCGATGACCTCCATCGGGGCTTTCGCGCGGGGGTGTCGGGCGATCCCGGCGATGGTGCCGGCTTTCTTCAAAGCCTGAGCCACCGCCCCCTCCCCGTTCGTGTCGAGCGCAGTCGAGACACCATCTGTCACGGGAGACGACTTCTCGACTGCGCTCGAAGCGAACGGAAGAGGGGGTACATGGATCGTAGGCTTAGATGAACTTCGCCATAGCCGTGGCCGTATCGACCATCCGGTTCGAGAAGCCCCACTCGTTATCGTACCAGCTGACGACACGGACCAGCTTGCCGTCGATCACCGCAGTCTCCAGGCTGTCGATCGTCGACGACGCCGGGGTATGCTGGAGATCGATCGAGACGAGCGGCTCGTCCGACCAGTCGAGCACGCCGACCAGCGGGCCGCTCTCGGAGGCCGCCTTCAGCACCGCATTCACCTCTTCACGCGTCGTGTCGCGCGACGGGGTGAAGGTCAGGTCGATCAGCGAGACGTCCGGCACCGGCACGCGGATCGCCGACCCGTCGAGCTTGCCCTTAAGCTCGGGCAGCACTTCCGCAACGGCGCGCGCGGCCCCCGTCGTGGTCGGGATCATCGACATCGCCGCAGCACGCGCGCGACGCAGGTCCGGGTGGATCTGATCGAGGATCTTCTGGTCGTTGGTGTAAGCGTGGATCGTCGTCATCAGCCCGCGCTCGATACCGATCGCATCGTTCAGCACCTTGGCGACGGGGGCCAAGCAGTTGGTGGTGCAAGAGGCGTTCGAGACGATAGTGTGCTCGGCGGTGAGCTTGTCGTGGTTAACGCCGTAGACGACGGTCAGGTCGACGCCCTTGCCGGGTGCCGAGATCAGCACCTTCTTGGCGCCGGCATCGAGATGCTTCTGGCAGCTCGCCTTGTCGGTGAAGAAGCCGGTGCATTCGAGGACGATGTCGACGCCCAGCTCCTTGTGCGACAGGTTCGCAGGATCACGCTCGGCGGTGACGCGGATGCGCTTGCCGTCGACGACCAGCTCGTTGCCCTCGGCCGAGACGTCACCCGGATACTTGCCGTGGACGCTGTCGCGCTTGAACAGCCACGCGTTCGACTTGGCATCGCCGAGATCGTTGATCGCGACGAGCTCGAGTGCGCCGTTCGACTGTTCGAGTACCGCACGGGCGACGAGACGGCCGATGCGCCCGAAACCGTTGATCGCAACCTTGACCGTCATTGCCGTATCTCCGCTAACGCCCGCGAGTCCGTTCCGGGCGCGCAGCCTTTGCGGGGCGGTGGGGCGCCCTGTCAACACCGTGGATGGTGTCGGCTTTGCCCAAAACCCGCTTGTCGCGCCCCCCGGCCATGCTATCTCGCAGGGTATGTCAGATACACCTCCCGACGCGCCGACGGCCGTCGAACGGATCGATGCCGCGATCGCCCGGATCGAATCCGCCATTGCCGCGCGCGCCGAAGCAGGCGACGCGCTCGCCAAACGTCACGCCGCACTGAAAGCGCGCATGGCCGAAGCCGTCGCGGCGCTCGACGACGTCATTACGCGCGGGAGCCCCAACTGATGGCACAGGTCATGCTCGATATCGGCGGTCGTCCTCACGCCGTCGCCTGCCGTGACGGCGAAGAGTCGCGCGTCCGCCTGCTGGGCGCGATGGTCGCCGAACGCTGGGCGACCGCGGACCGGGCGGCGGGTGGCCTCAGCGCCGAGCGCGCGATGCTGTTCGTCGCGCTGATGCTTGCCGACGACCTCGACGAAGCCGCGCATCGGCCACCCGAAGGTTCGGCAGTCAGCGAGATCGCACTGACGCGGATCGCAGATCGTCTCGAAGGGCTCGCACAAGCCCTTGAGCTTAGCCCGCCCAACGCCTAGATTGGCGGTGGCGGGTTCTGCCCGGTACGAGCCTTTATTATCCCTGAGGCTATTCATCATCCATAGGGGGCTGTCCCTGTTAGGATCCTGGTCCGAAGCATATGGTCCCCACCTGACGTACCGTGCGTCAGTGGATAACCCGGCACACGGCCATGGTGGGCCCGCCACACCACCATATTTCGAGGTCGTACGCGCATGACCGACAAGAGTGCGCTGAGAGCCTCGCTCCGCGCCGCGCGGGAAGCGCGCCCGCCCGTCGAGCTTCCTGTGCCGTCGGCGTTTCTGGCGCGGCTGAAGCCCGGATTGACGGTCGCCTCCTACGTCCCGTTCGGCGGCGAGGCCGATCCCTCGCCCTTCGCGCGCGCCGCCGTCGATGCCGGATGCGTGATCGCCCTGCCCCATGTCGTCCGTCGGTCGCTGCCGATGCGCTTCCTGTCCTGGGCAACCGAGGCGGCGTTGGTCGCCGGGCCGTTCGGGCTGCACCAGCCTGCCGCCGACGCTGCCGAACTCGAACCCGACATCATCCTGACCCCGCTCGTGGGCTTCGACCGCAGCGGCAATCGGATCGGCCAAGGCGCCGGCTATTACGACCGCGCCTTCCTCGCGCACCCCAACGCCTGGCGCGTCGGCATTGCGCTATCGGTGCAGCAGGTCGATAGCCTGACCCCAGACCCGTGGGACGTCCCGCTCCACGCCATCGCCACCGAATCAGACTGGATCACGCCATGACGCCAACCTGGCGCAAACCCGTCGGCATGCTCGGCATCTTGCTACTGATCTTGGTGTGGTGCGTGGCCATCGTGAGCCTGTCGAACATCGTCGGCACCTGGCACTGGCTGGCGCAGCTGGTGTTCTACCTGTTCACCGGCCTGATCTGGATCGCGCCGCTGAAACCGGTCCTGCGCTGGATGGAGCTCGGGCGGTAGGCGCTATCACTATGATCGCTGTTCCCCCGCGCACGCGGGGGCCCAGCTAAATACCGGCAGCGTACCTGACTCCTGGACCCCCGCGTTCACGAGAGAACTGCGAGTATTCGTATCTGGAAATTTTTTAAAGGGTCTCGGCCACCCCACAAGGGTGGCGCGAGTGACGGGACTCGAACCCGCGACCTCCGGCGTGACAGGCCGGCGCTCTAACCAACTGAGCTACACCCGCATTCCCAATGACGAACCCTAGCGCCCCAAGGGACACGCGGGAAGGCTCGTCAAAACCTCAACACTATCTCGAACCATCTACCCGGTCAGGGCAAACGATGGCGCGAGTGACGGGACTCGAACCCGCGACCTCCGGCGTGACAGGCCGGCGCTCTAACCAACTGAGCTACACCCGCTGAAACAGCGTGGAGGCGGCAACTAGGCGAGGGTTCGGATACCGTCAACCCAAATTATCCGCCAGTTTCACGTTGTGCCTCGGGCGGATCGCCGCGACGACGATTTCGCCCCGCCTTGGGCTGCACCAGCGTCCCGTGCTCGAACAGGAACCCGGCGATATCGGGCTTGCCAGCGGCCTTCACGACCGTCTGGATGATGATCAGCAGCGGCACCGCCAGCAACGCTCCCGACGTGCCCCACACCCATCCCCAGAAGCTCAGCGAGATCAGGATCAGCAACGGACTGATCGTCAGACGGTGCCCGACAACGAACGGCGTGATCGCGTTCGCCTCGACCAGATGCAGCCCGTACATCAGCGCCGGCGGCAGCATCGCCATCCAGATGTCCGAAAACGTCATCAGCCCGCCCAGCGCGAGCAGGAACGCACCGATCACCGGACCGAAATACGGGATGTAGTTGAGCAGCGCGACGATCCCGCCCCACATTGCCGGATACGGCATGCCGATGAACCACAGCGCGGTCCCGGTGACGATCCCGAGCACGATGTTGATCAACGTGATTGTCCCCAAATACGCCGACACGTCATCGACGATATCCTGGATGACGCGGGCCGTCGCCATCGCGCCGTCAAAGCTGGTCCGCCCGGTGATCGTCTGCCGCCGCATCCGCGTCCAGCCGGACAGGAAGAAGAACACGATCAACACGCCGAACAGGAACTGGACGATGACGGCGGGTGCCGAGGTCGCGGCAAGTTCGAGGATCGATCCCGGCGCGGCGACGCCCGCGGTCGCCGGCTGCTTGATCGGCGTCGACGCGACCTGGCGCAGCGTCTTGTTCACGTATTTCTCAAGGCTCGAATACAGGTCGAGCAGCGGCGCGAGGTTGCTCTGGATCCGGTCCAACCGCGTCGGCAGCAACCGGAAGAAATCGGTCGCCGGCACGAGAATCGCAGCGATCGCGATGTTCGCAGCGATCAGGAACACGAGGATGCACAGGATCGCGGCAAGCGGCGACGGTACATGACGCCGTTCGAGCCATTCCAGCACCGGGACGAGCGCAACCGAGATCACCAACGCGATCGTGAGCGGAAGGAAGAACTCAGCCCCCGATTTCAGCGCGAACGGCGTGGCGAGGATCAGGCCGACCCCCGCGGTCAGCGTCAAAGCAGCCAGCAGCCGGTCGCGACGCTGCGCGATCCGCATCGCATCCTCGACCCCGACCGCGATCGGCAGCCCGAACGCACTTTCGGCCGGCGGGCCTTCTGCAACGGCGCCGCCCTCGCCCTTAGGCTGGTCCGGTTCCTGGCGAAGTCCCTCGTCCGTCATGGCAATTCCTTTGCCACTCCCATCCCGTAATCGCGGCCGGCATTCAAGCGGCGCGCGGTGCCAGCGCGATGGAATTCCTCGAAAAGACCGCGTTATGTCTGATCATGCCTTGATCCCGAGCCCCCCCGCTCTTCGTCATCCTGACGAAAGTCAGGACCCAGAGCCAAAAGGCGCGGCCCTCCGTTACCCTGGATCCTGACGTTCGTCAGGATGACGGAGTAATATCAGGTACGGTCTCCTAAGCGGACACCCCCACCCGGTCATCGAACAGCACCTGCAGATCCTTCTTCAAGATCTTCCCGTTCGCATTCCGCGGCAAAGTCTCGTGCACGAATCGCACCGCAACGGGCGTCTTGAACGCCGCCAGATGCTGCCGCACCCAGCCCTGCAACTCCGCCTCGGTCGTCACCGCCCCCGGTGCGAGATGCACCACCGCCGCTGGCTCCTCGCCCAGAATCCGGTGTGGAATTCCGATCAGCGCCGCGTCGGTCACCGCGGGGTGCGCATACAGGACGTTCTCGACCTCACTCGAATAGATGTTCTCGCCGCCGCGGATGATCATGTCCTTGGCGCGGTCGACGATGTAGCAGAACCCCTCTTCGTCGAGCCGCGCCAGGTCGCCGGTCCGCACCCAGCCGTCGACGAACGTCGCGGCGGTCGCGTCGGGCTTGTTCCAATACCCCTTCACGATCATCGGCCCGCGCGCCCAGAGTTCCCCGACCTCGCCCACGGACATCTCGGTCACGCCGTCGTCCGCGACGATCTTCAGGTCGGCGGCAGCGACCGGAGGCCCCGCGCTGGTCGGACGGTTGAGGTAATCCTCACCGCCGTGATGTGTGACGGTAGCCATCGTCTCGGTCATGCCCCAGCCATTGCCCGGCATCGCGCCGAACTCGGCATAGATGCGCTTCACCAGTTCGGGAGCCGCGGGCGCGCCACCATAGGCGATCGATTCGAGCGACGAGAGATCGTATTTCTCGCGGTCGGGATGCTCCAGCAGCTGCCAGGCGATCGTCGGCACGCCGCCGGTGATGTTGACCTTCTCGCGCTCGATGATCTCCATCGCGCGGATGGTGTCCCATTTCCGCATGAAGATCATCGTGCTGCCGGTCGCGATCACCCCCATCATCCCCGCCGAGCAGGCGGTGACGTGGAACAGCGGAATCACGGTCAAGGTCACACGCGGCGTCGGCTCCGGCGGTGCCTCACCACGCCGCAGGAACGAGCGCGCAGACGAATAGCCGCCCGACAGGATGTTCGACATCATGTTGCGGTGCGTGCCGAGCGCCCCCTTCG